>NZ_JBPPGI010000026.1:0-518 GCF_051594785.1 Gorillibacterium terrae | reverse complement strand
ACATCTGTTGGAGGCCTGGTTGGAAGACTGCAAGGAGGAAGCATTAGCCTAAGCAGCACGTCTATCGGAGTGACGGGAACCGGTAACAGCATAGGGGGCTTGATAGGATCTTCCAGCGGCGGAGTGAGCATCGAGAAGAGCTATGTCGCAGGGAATGTAACAGGGATAGACAACGTAGGAGGGCTGATCGGGACAGTCATACGGGCCAGTCAAGTAGGGATAAAGAACTGCTATATAGTCGGCAATCTCAAGGGGCGCACAGGAGTATCAGGAATCCAGGGATATCTGGACGAGTATAGTACCGCGACACTTGAGAACATCTATATGGCGGGAAAGATAGAAGGCACGAGTGGGGTTGGCGGATTAGTAAGCTATCAGAGTCCTTATCAAACTTCAGTCACGGTAAAAAACAGTTACTATGACGCAATCGCCTCCAGATTCGCTCCCCAAAGTGGCAGGGATATTGGAAGAATGACGACTGCAATGAAACGACAAAGCAATTATAACGGATGGGACTT
>NZ_JBPPGI010000024.1:0-571 GCF_051594785.1 Gorillibacterium terrae | reverse complement strand
CGATATAGGTAGTATAAGCGATTCTCAGGGGCGGCCGACCCTGCGGAACCGCCGAACAGGGCCCACACGGATGTGGACCTACACCCAAACACATGGAGGTAATAACGATGAGAATCAACCATAACATTGGTGCCTTGAACACGCACCGCCAGTTGACGGCGAATACGGCCGCACAGAGCAAGTCGATTGAAAAGCTGTCTTCCGGTCTGCGCATCAACCGTGCGGGCGACGACGCTGCAGGTCTTGCGATCTCGGAAAAAATGCGCGGACAGATCCGCGGTCTTGACCAGGCAACGCGGAACTCGCAGGACGGTATCTCGCTGATTCAAACGGCGGAAGGGGCACTGAACGAAACGCACAGCATCCTGCAGCGTATGCGGGAACTGGCCGTCCAAGGCGCGAATGACACGAATACGACGGACGACCGGGCCGAACTGCAGAAGGAACTGAACCAGCTGATGTCGGAAATCGATCGGATTTCCACGGACACGCAGTTCAACACCCAGAACTTGCTGGGTGGTTCCTTCAATGCGACGCTTCAAGTGGGAGCCAACAGCAACCAGGTTATCAA
>NZ_JBPPGI010000023.1:0-575 GCF_051594785.1 Gorillibacterium terrae | reverse complement strand
TGGGAAATCTCATCTTGAGGGGGGCTTCACGCTTAGATGCTTTCAGCGCTTATCCCGTCCGTACTTGGCTACCCAGCGATGCTCCTGGCGGAACAACTGGTACACCAGCGGTACGTCCATCCCGGTCCTCTCGTACTAAGGACAGCTCCTCTCAAATTTCCTGCGCCCGCGACAGATAGGGACCGAACTGTCTCACGACGTTCTGAACCCAGCTCGCGTACCGCTTTAATGGGCGAACAGCCCAACCCTTGGGACCTACTTCAGCCCCAGGATGCGATGAGCCGACATCGAGGTGCCAAACCTCCCCGTCGATGTGGACTCTTGGGGGAGATAAGCCTGTTATCCCCAGGGTAGCTTTTATCCGTTGAGCGATGGCCCTTCCATACGGAACCACCGGATCACTAAGCCCGACTTTCGTCCCTGCTCGACGTGTTTGTCTCGCAGTCAAGCTCCCTTCTGCCTTTGCACTCTTCGAATGATTTCCAACCATTCTGAGGGAACCTTTGGGCGCCTCCGTTACGCTTTAGGAGGCGACCGCCCCAGTCAAACTGCCCGCCTGACACGGTCCCTTCACC
>NZ_JBPPGI010000021.1:0-655 GCF_051594785.1 Gorillibacterium terrae | reverse complement strand
AGCCAGCCGCCGAAGGTGGGGTAGATGATTGGGGTGAAGTCGTAACAAGGTAGCCGTATCGGAAGGTGCGGCTGGATCACCTCCTTTCTAGGGAGTTACCGGATTCGCTGTAATGGCGAAGCCTATGTAACAATCTACGCTCCGATCGAGGGAGCAAAGCGGCACACTCACCTTTGTTCAGTTTTGATGGAATTTCCTCCGGGAAATACGGGGCCATAGCTCAGCTGGGAGAGCGCCTGCCTTGCAAGCAGGAGGTCAGGAGTTCGATCCTCCTTGGCTCCACCATCACGCCGAAGGCAAACACGAAGATCGCTTCCTTAACTGGAAGAGATTGAGGGTTGACCGGAGGGCATACAACATGATAAGATATCTTTCGCTGCTCTTGAGTGGCGAAGAAAAAAGCTTGTTCCTTGAAAACTGGATAGCGAAGCAACAAACGCGTAGGAAACATCCAACTACCGAATTGTGTCTGGTTTCTTTTTCGCCCTTGCAGGTGAAGAAGACAACTAGTTGATTTTTCTGTCGAGTGTAACGCTCGGCAAAAAAACAACCGGTTAAGCTAGTAAGAGCACACGGAGGATGCCTAGGCGCCAGGAGCCGAAGAAGGACGTGGCGAACAACGAAACTGCCCCGGGGAGCTGTAAGCAAGCATCGA
>NZ_JBPPGI010000020.1:0-688 GCF_051594785.1 Gorillibacterium terrae | reverse complement strand
TAAGGCTGGGCTGTGATGGGGAGGGAAACTTACAGTACCGAAGGTCATGATCTCAAGCTGCCGAGAAAAGCCTCTAGCCAGGCGAAGGTGCCCGTACCGTAAACCGACACAGGTAGGTAGGAAGAGAATTCTAAGGCGCGCGGAAGAACTCTCGTTAAGGAACTCGGCAAAATGACCCCGTAACTTCGGGAGAAGGGGTGCCTCGGTAGGGTGAATAGCCCGAGGGGGCCGCAGTGAAAAGGCCCAAGCGACTGTTTAGCAAAAACACAGGTCTGTGCGAAGCCGCAAGGCGAAGTATACGGGCTGACGCCTGCCCGGTGCTGGAAGGTTAAGGGGAGCGGTTAGGAGCAATCCGAAGCTGTGAACCGAAGCCCCAGTAAACGGCGGCCGTAACTATAACGGTCCTAAGGTAGCGAAATTCCTTGTCAGGTAAATTCTGACCCGCACGAATGGCGTAACGACTTGGGCGCTGTCTCAACGAGAGATCCGGTGAAATTTTAATACCTGTGAAGATGCAGGTTACCCGCGACAAGACGGAAAGACCCCATGGAGCTTTACTGCAGCTTGATATTGGACTTGGGTACGGTCTGTACAGGATAGGTGGGAGCCTAAGAAGCATGTGCGCCAGCATGTGTGGAGGCGACGTTGGGATACCACCCTGATCGTATCTAGGTTCTAACCTGTCACC
>NZ_JBPPGI010000019.1:0-820 GCF_051594785.1 Gorillibacterium terrae | reverse complement strand
CCCCCATTCGGACATCCCCGGATCGATGCTTGCTTACAGCTCCCCGGGGCAGTTTCGTTGTTCGCCACGTCCTTCTTCGGCTCCTGGCGCCTAGGCATCCTCCGTGTGCTCTTACTAGCTTAACCGGTTGTTTTTTTGCCGAGCGTTGTTCTCGTCAAAAAAATCAACTAGTTGTCTTTTTCACCCGCAAGGGTCAAAAAGCAACGAGACACATAACTCGGTAGTTGGATGTTTCCTACGCGTTTGTTGCTTCGCTATCCAGTTTTCAAGGAACAAGCCGTTCCTGCGGTTTAAGCAGTGACCTTCTGCTTTATGGGCAGAAGCTTGCTGCGGGTTAGGCAGCATTTGAAGAAGAAATGGTGGAGCTAAGCGGGTTCGAACCGCTGGCCTCCTACATGCGAAGCAGGCGCTCTCCCAGCTGAGCTATAGCCCCATGTTTACCTATACAAGCCAATAACAGAGAAGCGAAACCAAATCCACAACTCTTCTTCCAACTTCCATGAGGAAAACAAGTGGTGGGCCTTAGTGGACTCGAACCACCGACCTCACCCTTATCAGGGGTGCGCTCTAACCAGCTGAGCTAAAGGCCCTCAAAGCCTATCCATGAAGCAAAGCTTCATCAACACAGCTTCAAGTGCTGCGGCTTTTTCCCGCCGAAGCAGGCAAAAGCCGAAACCATTTCCAGAAAGGACATCGCCCTTTCAAAACTGACAACGAGTGGATGAGGCTGTGCTCCCTCGATCGGAGCATTAGATTGTTACATAGGCCTCGCCATTACAGCGAATCCGGTAACTCCCTAGAAAGGAGGTGATCCAGCCGC
>NZ_JBPPGI010000018.1:0-1225 GCF_051594785.1 Gorillibacterium terrae | reverse complement strand
GCCTTTCCAGACCAATTCGCCTAACGAACTCCTTTGTAACTCCGTGTAAGACGTCCCACAACCCCTACGCACAAGTGCGTAAGTTTAGGCTCCTCCGCGTTCGCTCGCCGCTACTGACGGAATCATTATTATTTTCTCTTCCTCGAGGTACTTAGATGTTTCAGTTCCCTCGGTCTGCCTCTTCCTCACCTATGGATTCAGTGAGGAGTGACTGCGCATTACCGCAGCCGGGTTCCCCCATTCGGACATCCCCGGATCGATGCTTGCTTACAGCTCCCCGGGGCAGTTTCGTTGTTCGCCACGTCCTTCTTCGGCTCCTGGCGCCTAGGCATCCTCCGTGTGCTCTTACTAGCTTAACCTAGTTGATTCTTTTGTCCGAAGACAAAATAACAACGAGACACATAACTCGGTAGTTGGATGTTTCCTACGCGTTTGTTGCTTCGCTATCCAGTTTTCAAGGAACAAACCTCTTCGCCGCTCAAGAGCAGCGAATCGTATCTTACCATGCTTCCCGCCTTCCGGTCAACCCTCAATCTTCTTCCAATTTCGGAAGTCGATTTCGTATTTCCCTTTGGCGTGGATGGTGGAGCCAAGGAGGATCGAACTCCTGACCTCCTGCTTGCAAGGCAGGCGCTCTCCCAGCTGAGCTATGGCCCCACGACAGTATGAAGTTGATGGTGGGCCTTAGTGGACTCGAACCACCGACCTCACCCTTATCAGGGGTGCGCTCTAACCAGCTGAGCTAAAGGCCCTCAAAGTTTTTACGAAGCAAAAACTGCTTCGTAAGCATAACTAAGTTTTTGCGAAGCAAAAACTGCTTCGTCAGCAATGGCTTAGTCATCCCAAGCCATGCTTTCAGGCAATAAAAAACCCACAAGTTAACCCTGTGGGTCCGCTTGGCGGCGTCCTACTCTCCCGGGACCCTGCGGTCCAAGTACCATCGGCGCTGGAGGGCTTAACGGTCGTGTTCGAGATGGGAACGTGTGGTTCCCCTCCGCCATTACCACCAAACGAAGGAAAGGGGGTTGCCCTTTCAAAACTGACAACGAGTGGATGAGGCTGTGCTCCCTCGATCGGAGCATTAGATTGTTACATAGGCCTCGCCATTACAGCGAATCCGGTAACTCCCTAGAAAGGAGGTGATCCAGCCGCACCTTCCGATACGGCTACCTTGTTACGACTTCACCCCAATCATCTACCCCACCTTCGGCGGCTGGCTCCCTTG
>NZ_JBPPGI010000017.1:0-1287 GCF_051594785.1 Gorillibacterium terrae | reverse complement strand
GGAACTGACCCCCGTTTGCGAGACAGGGATCAAAACACCTTGCGTCATGAAGCAGCCAGTTGCCGGTATTCAATCGGTGACTGGTTGTTTAGTTTCGCTTGAATTCGTATTGCGTTATAATAATGGATGTACTCCTGTACCAGTTGTACAACGATTGCAGTCGTCGTACAAGTGAGATTGTCGAGGTAGAACGTTTCAGACTTTAGCGTGGAATGAAACGATTCGATGAGGGCATTATCAGCGGGCGTCCCCTTGCGGGACATGCTCATGGTAATGCCCTTTTCCTTGACTGCCTTTTGGTAATCGTGTGAGGTGTACACGGATCCTTGGTCACTATGCAGCATGGCTCCGCTCACGGCAGGCAGTTGCTGCAGCGTCTCCAACACAAATCGTACATCCTGCTTATTTCCAATACTGTAGGCGATCACTTCGCCGTTGTACAGATCCAAAATGCTCGACAAATACATCATGGTACCACCATAAGGAAGATACGTAATATCGGTGACCAGCTTTTGCAGAGGCCGGTCCGCATGAAACTGCCGCTTCAGCAAGTGTTCCGCTACCTGCGCAGGTTGTCCCGAATGCTTCCGTTTCTTTACCTTCACCCGGCATTGCCAACCCTGCTGTTGCATGATCCGTTGGACGCGCTTGTGATTGACGGTCTCCTGGCGCCGCAACTGCGCGGTGATCTTTCGATATCCATAACGAAAGCGATGCTTCTGACATAACTCCTCAATGCGTGAGACAAGCATATCCGGCGTTGTACGAAGCCCCTGCTTCTTCCAGCGATAGTAGGTCGAACGCGGCAAGCCGATCCATGCGCAGGCTTGCTGTACCGTAGTTTGGCTCTGAATACGCTCCATCCATGGAATTACGGTTTCAGGCGACAACTCCTCTCCAACTCCTTGAATTTTTTTAGCACGTCGATTTGCTGCTTAAGAAAATGGTTCTCCGCACGCAGTTCCTCCATCTCCGATTTGAACTCCGGGCCTTTGCCATAGCTATACTGCTTGCCAACAGGCTGATGGAGACGGTGTATTTCTCCGTTTCGATACCAGTGTAACCACTTATTCAATTGCGTCTTATTCCGGATGCCAAGCTCGTCCATTACGGCTCGGACAGGGACGCCCGCCAATCTCATCTCAATCGCCTTCATTTTGATCTCCACCGGGTAACTCACTCTTGTTCCCAACGTAAAACACCTCCAAGTTTGTCCTCCACAGCTTACGACATGGATGAGGTTTCTTGAAGGTGTTTTGATTTGTCTCACGCTAGGGGGTCAGTTCC
>NZ_JBPPGI010000016.1:0-1318 GCF_051594785.1 Gorillibacterium terrae | reverse complement strand
TCCGAGGTGGAAGTGCGGCAACGCATGCAGCTGACGGATACTAATCGGTCGAGGGCTTATCCAAATGACACACCGGTAATAACATGTTCCACCGCGTTTGACTTCGCATCCGGTTTTCAGGGAATAATCCAGAAAAGGTATTGCCTTTTCGGAAGAAACCTGATAGAATAAGTATTCGTTTGGTGATAATGGCGGAGGGGAACCACGCGTTCCCATCTCGAACACGACCGTTAAGCCCTCCAGCGCCGATGGTACTTGGACCGCAGGGTCCCGGGAGAGTAGGACGTCGCCAAGCGGATGTTCCCTGATAGCTCAGTTGGTAGAGCACTCGACTGTTAATCGAGTTGTCACAGGTTCGAGTCCTGTTCGGGGAGCCACTTGCTTCCATAGCTCAGTAGGTAGAGTGCATCCATGGTAAGGATGAGGTCACCGGTTCGATCCCGGTTGGAAGCTCCATTCAAGGCCCGTTGGTCAAGGGGTTAAGACACCTCCCTTTCACGGAGGTAACAGGGGTTCGAATCCCCTACGGGTCACCATTTTTTCTTCTCTGTCTGGATTAAGCTGATGACATCCGGGCATGCTAGTTGAACTGGATGTTGGGGATTAGCCAAGCGGTAAGGCAACGGACTTTGACTCCGTCATTCCTAGGTTCGATTCCTAGATCCCCAGCCATTTTATGAGCCATTAGCTCAGTTGGTAGAGCACCTGACTTTTAATCAGGGTGTCGCAGGTTCGAGTCCTGCATGGCTCACCATACTCAGACCTATGCGCGCGTGTGGCGGAATTGGCAGACGCACTAGACTTAGGATCTAGCGGGCAACCGTGGGGGTTCAAGTCCCTCCACGCGCACTGAAGTACCTTACCATGCGGACGTGGCTCAGTGGTAGAGCATCGCCTTGCCAAGGCGAGGGTCGAGGGTTCGAATCCCTTCGTCCGCTCCATAATTATGTGCCCATAGCTCAGCTGGATAGAGCGTTTGACTACGAATCAAAAGGTCGGGAGTTCGAATCTCTCTGGGCACGCCATCTTCAAGTTAAGTGAACTGATTTGAATGGAAAAAAGGCTGTTGCATACATCGGGACGTAGCTCAGCTTGGTAGAGCACCTGCTTTGGGAGCAGGGGGTCGCATGTTCAAATCGTGTCGTCCCGACCAATTTAATCGTTTATGCGGGTGTAGTTCAATGGTAGAACTCCAGCCTTCCAAGCTGGTAGCGTGGGTTCGATTCCCATCACCCGCTCCAAACTAAAAATCCCCTGAAACCCTTGATACTCAAGGGTTTTTTATTTTGTTCTAGTTCGACATACGGGAAGCGACTTT
>NZ_JBPPGI010000014.1:0-2132 GCF_051594785.1 Gorillibacterium terrae | reverse complement strand
CGCCGGTTCGTCGTCACCGCCTGCTTCATCTTGTCACCGATGTCGTGCGTCAGGTTATTCCCGCGCTCCGCCTCGACCGCCAGGCTCGACGCTCCATTCGCGATCTCTTCGGTCGCCACCGCGATCTCCTTCGCCGACGTCGTCGTCTGCTTCGCCGCGTTCAAGAGCTCGCCCGCCGTCGACAGCACCTGCGAGGCCGACTTGTTCGTCTGGTCCACCAGGCTCGTGATCTGGCCCATCATCTGGTTGAAGCTCTTGCCGAGCCGGCCGATCTCGTCCGTCCGGGGGCGTCCCTTCACCGCTACCGTCAGGTCGCCCTGCTCCGCTTGGTGCATCAGTTGGCTTAGGCTGCGCAAGGGCCGGCCGATCATGCCGATGACGAGCAGCCCGACGCCGAGCGCCACGAGGGCGGCGATCAGGATGGACAGCCACATGGCGTTGCGGATCGCCTGCGTGTCCTTGACGAGCTCGGCGATCGGAACGGTGGTCACGATCGTCCAGCCGCCGCCGGAGGTCATTTTCTTGAACACGACCAGATTCTTCTGGCCCCCGATGTCGATCACCTTGCTCACCGGCGCATCGACCGCCGCAGTCAATTCTTCCGGGGTGAGCTTGAGCGGCCCCGCCTTGCCCACCGAATCGGTGGCCTCGGAATACACCACGGTTCCCTCGTCGTTGATCACCACCATTTGGCCGGTCTTGCCGATCTGGACGTGGGACATGTAAGCGGCGAACGACGTCAGGGGAATCTCAAACAGCAGAATCTGATCGCTGTCGCCGATGGAAGCGAGCGTCATCTGCCGGGCCAAACCGAAGCTCACTTTCGTAACCGATTTGGTGTAACCCTTTTCCTTGGGGTCAAGCCATACGCCGCTGCCGCTGGATTCCAGCGTCTTCGCAAACCAGTCCTCGCTGCGGTAATTCTTCTTATTGGGCAGAGCCTCAAAGGAACTGGTGCTGATCGGCTTGAGCGAGCCTTTGGGCAGCACATGAATGGCGGCAATCTCGCTGACGCTGTTTCGCTGGGCCGCGAACAACCGGTTGTTGATCGCCTCCAGGACAGCGGCCTGATCGATGGCGGGACCGCCGGCTTTGCCGGAAGCGCTCAGCTTCCAGTCCGCGAAGAGCGAGAGCAGGTCCGGGTCCGTGACGATCTTCATCGATTCGCTGTCGAAGATCTTCAGGCCGAGCTGCAGCTTCTCGGCGGCTTGCCCGACCGTTTCCTTCATGGTATTCTCGGCGTTGCGCTGGATAATCGCCTTGGAACGGCTGTAGGAATACCAGCCCACGGAAACGACCAGCAGCACGTTCGCACAGAAGAAGATCAAAAACAGCTTCATCCCGACGGAACGGAACAACCCGGTTTGAGCGCTTTTCTCCGGTTTGACCGTAAGCGCTTTCTTTTTTATCGTGCTTGATTTCGCCGTTCGGCTCTCCTTTTTGGTTTTCTTGTTATTCATTAACGATGCCCCTCCCAAGGTTAGGTTTTGTTAGGTTCCCATTCCTTACGTCTACAAAGAATCAGGGAGCCCGTTATCTCTATGATTCATGTTTTCGGCAATATTCCGCAAATTCCTGCTCCTGTTTTGAGGTTTTTCGCCTTTTATTTTGTGTTTCCAAATTTGTTATCATTCTAAAATATTGTATTTGTCAGTATTTTGTTATTCATGTTATGATATGAAAAACCGACTGATCGGGAAGCCAAGCTCCCATCAGTCGGTTTCTCGAAAAGAAATTTCGTTCGTGGAACGTTAGATCTTAAACTTGGACAGGCTGTGTTGAAGCTGCTCGGAGAGGGCATTCAAGTCCTCGGCCAGCTTGGCGAGTCCCTGGCTGACGCTGAGCTGCTCGTTGCTCAGCGACGCCACTTCCTCCGAGGTCGCCGACGATTCCTCCGACACCGCGCTGACGTTGGCCATCGCCTCCGTCAGCTCCCGCTGGTTCGCTTCCAGAATCCCGATCGATTCCGTCACCTCGCCCAACTGAGTCACGAAGCTCGTCATGTGCCGGTTGACGCTCTTGAAGATGCCGTCCGCTTCCTTCACCGACCGAATCTGGTCCTGGAACAGCGGATACGCCTCCAGCAGCACCTTCACCGTCTCGTCGATTTCGCCCTGGATGGTCTCCGTGAT
>NZ_JBPPGI010000013.1:0-2369 GCF_051594785.1 Gorillibacterium terrae | reverse complement strand
ACAACCTGAGCACCTCTTCGGAGAACCTGACGGCAGCCGAATCCCGGATTCGCGATGTCGACATGGCGAAGGAAATGATGGAACAGACGAAGAACAGTATTCTGGCGCAAGCTTCCCAAGCGATGTTGGCTCAAGCTAACCAACAACCGCAGGGCGTTCTGCAACTGCTTCGTTAATTCAATTAAACCAACCCTACAGGGTTGGTTTAAAAGAATAGCGTGCCATCCGCCGATGACACGCTATTCTTTTTTCATACTTCCTTGGAAATGAGGAGATATACTTGAATCCGTTTCTGTCTTTATGCATGATTTTGAAGAATGAAGAATCAGTTATTGCACGATGCCTGGATTCGGTGGCAGGAATTGTGGATGAAATAGTCATTGTTGATACCGGGTCGGAGGATCGGACGATAGAGATTGCCCGAAACTATACAGATTCAATCTATTCGTTCGAGTGGATCAATGACTTCGCGGCTGCCCGGAATTATGCTTCCGCACAAGCCCATGGAGAATGGATCTTGATCATGGATGCGGATGAATTTGTAGATCGCGAGAATTTACAGGACGTGATCCAGGCTATTCGGCAAGCTCCCGAAGAAGATGACTCTTACAGCGTCAAGATTTTTAATTTTGTAGGTACCTACGGAGAACAAGTTTTTCAACATAGCAATATTCGCATTTACCGAAATCACCGTGGAATCCGTTTTGAGAGAAGTATTCATGAACAATTGGTGGCGGAAGATCACGAGCTCGGCTACCAGGATTGCGGCCTCATCCTGTACCATTCCGGTTACCTGAACAAAACCGTAGACGAGAAGAAGAAGGGTGAACGAAATGCACCATTAGTGAAGAAGGAATTGGAAGTCTCCCGTCACAAGGGATTCGATTACTTTAATCTGGGCAATGAGTATTTTTCGGCCAACAAAATTGAAGAAGCACTGGATGCGTTTAAGCAAGCCTACACCCATAAGAAAGCATTCGAGTATAGCTGGATTGGCATCTGCGTGATCCAAATGATTAACTGCTTGATCCGGCTGGAACGCTATCAGGATGCGCTCGACATCATTCGTGACGGCGAGAAAATCTGGACGAGAACCGCGGACTTTCCCTGCCTAAAAGCAAACGTCTACCTTTTGCAGGACCGATACGAAGACGCCGAGGAGGTCTTAAAGCAACTGCTGTTTTACAAAGATTTATATAATCAACCAATCTTGAATGTGGAATTCACCATGTCCTATCCGCACAAGCTTCTAGGAATCCTTTACGCAAAGAAGAAGGACTACGCCAATTCGGCGAAAAGTTTTATCAATGCTCTTCAATTCAATCGTTTGGACATCAATGTGATCTCTGATTTGATGACATTATTAGCACAATATGGAGCGCCCCATGACTGTGAGGAACTGATTTCTCGTTACAATTGGATGCATGAACGCAAAATTATGCAGGTTATTATTCAAACCTTGCTTGCTAATCACAAACTGGAAACTTGTCTTCAACTAGCGGGTCACCTGCAAGATCCTGTTCTGAAAAAAGGGCTGTCCATAAAGAGGAAACTCCTTCAAGGAAAGTGGAGAGATGCTCTGATCGCGCTTCAGAGCGAGACGGTAGAGAACATCAACCTAATACTCCAATCTGCTTGCCTAACTTATTATGACTTGGTTTTAGTCGGCTTGAACCAAAACAGCATAGCCTTTTTGCAGCTCATTTCCAAACTGGCTCAAGGCGATCATGGCCGTTTCATTTTATTCCTCTTAAAAGAAGAGTCGGGGGAACACATTGAGGACTTCTATCTCTCGCTGCTCGCAACCTGTATTTATTACGAGCAATTCGAAACCTTTGAACAGTTGCTTGAAAGAAGAGGGGAACTGTCTGAAGGGCTGGATTTAAAAATTGGACACCTTTTATATGAGAAAGGCTTCAAGGGAATCGCGGTTGATTTCTACTTGGCAAACGGAATTGACCAGCTTGACCGTATCGGATGTACACATATCATGGAAAGCTTTATTGAAAAGGGCCTTCGAGAAGATTTGCTAGAATTTGCCAATCATTGCTTATACAACGGAAAGCATCATTATTCGGTTATCCGTTTGGCACTTCAAGAGATAGCAGAGCAGAACGAGTTGGATAGAAAGAACAGGCTCATTAAAGAGGCCTTGTCCTTCTATCCGGATAGCAATTGGTTAAAGGGTCAATATAGATTGGCTTAGAATTTTTAATGACCTCTTCATTTCTTTTCTCTCTTTCCCGATATAGGTAGTATAAGCGATTCTCAGGGGCGGCCGACCCTGCGGAACCGCCGAACAGGGCCCACACGGATGTGGACCTACACCCAAACACATGGAGGTAATAACGATGAGAATCAACCATAAC
>NZ_JBPPGI010000012.1:0-39631 GCF_051594785.1 Gorillibacterium terrae | reverse complement strand
CTGAACCAGCTGATGTCGGAAATCGATCGGATTTCCACGGACACGCAGTTCAACACCCAGAACTTGCTGGGTGGTTCCTTCAATGCGACGCTTCAAGTGGGAGCCAACAGCAACCAGGTTATCAATTTCACCATTGCCGCTATGTCCTCAGGCGCTCTGACCCTAAACGCAACGAATATCACGATTGCGTCCAACGCCCTGGCCAGCACGGCCATCAGTGCGATTGACGTGGCGATCAAGGCGGTATCGGGTGAACGCTCGAAGCTGGGTGCTCTGCAGAACCGTCTGGAGCACACCATCAACAACCTGAGCACCTCTTCGGAGAACCTGACGGCAGCCGAATCCCGGATTCGCGATGTCGACATGGCGAAGGAAATGATGGAACAGACGAAGAACAGTATTCTGGCGCAAGCTTCCCAAGCGATGCTGGCTCAAGCTAACCAACAACCGCAGGGCGTTCTGCAACTGCTTCGTTAATTCAATTAAACCAACCCTACAGGGTTGGTTTAAAAGAATAGCGTGCCATCCACAGATGACACGCTATTCTTTTATTTGATCGTTTTCAACCCAAGGAGGGGAACATGATGATGCCTTCAGAAGAACAGTCCCAGAAAGCTCACTCTAACGGGTTTTCTGGCTCTCCTGACGACTCTTCCTTACAGGAAGGAGTAACCCATCCGCTTGTTTCAGTTATTGTCCGAACATTCAACAGAAGAGAGCTTCTCCTTCGCTGCTTGAAGTCGCTCGAAGAGCAAATCTATGATCAATTTGAAGTGATCGTCATAAATGATGCCGGAGAAGACGTGAGTCAGGTTGTAAACAGTCGCACATTCCCCACTCGCTATCTTACGCATGAAACCCGGAAGGGAAAGGCTACCGCACTAAATACCGGTTTTCGACATGCACGGGGAACTTACCTAACTATATTGGATGACGATGATGTGGTCTACCCGGATCACTTGTCGATACTCATTACCGCTATAGAAAATACAGGGAATAGGGTTGTCTATACAGATTCTTTGTTGAGAATTGAAGAAAAACAGGGAGACAAATGGATATGTCGGGAGAAACGGCAGGAATATAGCCAACCTTTTGATTCGGCACTGCTCATGCAAACCAATTATATTCCAGTCTTGAACGTTCTCTTTGATCATAAATTGCTAAAGGAATATGGGTATGTTCGCGAAGACTTAGAGGTACTGGAGGATTGGGAGCTCTGGAGCCGGTTTGCGCTCGCTACCCCTTTCTATCACATCAAACAAGTAACCGCCGAATATTCCCAACGAATGGACGGAAGCAATGCAACCCAGTTGGAGGCTAACCGCTTTGATCCGAGCATGGTGAAAATCAGGAATAGTCGGCAAAATGACTACCTACCTATACCCCGCATGGGATTGATCAGACCGATGGCATCAAAAAAAGGAAGGGTGGAAGTCGCCTTCCTTCCTCAATCGGTGAGTGAGGCATGGCAAGGAATCGAAAGTTTTCTAAAGCAAACCGAATCGTTATCCGATATCCGGCTTAAGGTCTTGGATCCAGGCTGGCTAATTGAACTGCAGAAACAGAGCTTATCAGATTCGGTCGAGCTTGTGCCAGTGAGAGATATGAATGAACTGCCGGAGATATTGTGCACGAGCGATTTTTGCGTTGATATGGGAGTCCATGATAGTATCCGCAGTATTCTAGAAATGCTTGATATTCCACTTGTGTCAATCGATATAATGCGGAATTACATTACATCCCATCCGATATATCAGATATATTACCCATCCAGCCTTTCAAAACAAAGGCAGGTAAGCATTATCATGCTGACCCGCAATCAATTGGACTATACCGAAAAGTGTATTAGCAGTCTCTTCGCCCATACCGACAACTTCGAATTGATTGTGGTAGACAACGCCTCTACGGACGGTACTGTGGAATATTTAAGTGAGCTGATAAAAGCTAATCCCAACATAAAAGTCATCCTGAATTCAGAGAACAAAGGATTTGGAGCGGCCAATAACCAGGGGATTCCGCTGTGCTCTGGGGATTACGTCTTATTCCTAAATAACGATACGATTGTCACCGAAGGGTGGCTAACCGGCTTGGTTTCTACCCTTGAGTCTAATCCGGAATGGGCCATTGCTGGTCCGGTTACAAACAACATCGTCGGAATCCAGAAGATAAACGATCCTCAATATGAGCTTGCCCATCTGGATGCTTATTCGGCAGTCCATCAGAAAGCCAATCGGGGCAAAATGTCCGTTACCCATCGGGTTATTGGATTTTGTTTGCTCATCAAGAAAGACGTACTCGATAAAATAGGCGGATTCGACCTTCGCTACGGAATTGGAAACTTTGAAGATGATGATCTCTGTATTCGGGCTTGGATTCATGGTTACAAATCGGTGATCTGTCATGAAGTTTTTATCCATCATTTTGGGAGCGTAACGTTCAAAGAGGAATACCAACGTGAGTATGCCGGGATGATGATCCAGAACGCCTACTTCTTCCGAGATAAATGGTCATTGCCCTTTGAAAACCACGTTCTTGAACCGTTTTATGTTACCGGCATTGACTTGCTGGCAAGCCGCGAAAATGCTTATTTTCCTCCGGTGAGTTCGCACTCGGTTCCAACTTATTTAGAAGAAGCGTCCGCGCTATATGAGGCTGGAAGATTGGAACACTGCAAGATCGTTTTACGGATTGCCCTTGAATTGGATCCGGAGAACTTGGACTCTTGGTACAACCTTCTGGTCGTATGCATGGAGAATCAGGATTGGCGCGAAGCAGTGGATTGCCTTAATCACTTGCCTGAGGACTATGAGGATGTCGCGAAGTTAAAAGTTCGCGTCTGTCTGGAAATCGGTGATTTCGAACAAGCCAGAACGATTGTTTTGGACCATCAGAAATTGTACCCTCAAGATTCGGATTGGAAAGAGTATTGGAATGCCTTGACGGTCGTTTGATTCAATCGTAGAGGCTCTTTTCCCCGGTAAAAGGTTGTGGTTTCTTCGTTTGTTCTACTTCAACGGGCACCAGGTCTTACCGATATACCTAATAGAAGACATCGGAGGGGACCCGTCATGAAAATCACCGGCAGCCAGTCCGGCGCAGCCAGTACAGCCGCGAACACCGATCAGCCGCTGGAGCTGCGCAAGGGAGAGACGTACCAGGCGATCGTCAAAGAAAAGAAGAGCGCGAACGAGGCCGTCGTCCAAATTCGCGGGAAAGAGGTCGCTGTGAAAGCAGACGGCCTCTTTCCCGCGTCCGGAGAGACGGTGACGTTGACCATACAAGGGCAGGAAGCGGGCAGCATCAAAGTCAAGCTGGCGGAGTCCGGTAAATCGGGAGGAGCCTCGGGACCCGCAGGCGTTTCGTCCGCAAGCGGCGATTCCTACACCGCGAATGCCGGGCAGGTGGCGAAGCTGCTCGCCGATAAAGGCATTCCGCTCACCCGGGAAACCTCGGCGGCGATTCAACGCTTTATGGAGACGGCGGCGGGCACCGTCGAGGAGAAGCTGGACAGCTTGCGCGCCCTGCTGGGCAAAGGGCTCGAGGTCACCGGCGAGCAGCTCCTAGCGGTGCACGCGGCGCTGCACGGCGAGCCGCTGTCGGCTCAGTTGGAGCGGCTGGCTGCAGCAACAGCGGGCAGCTCATCCAGGCAGGCTGCCGCGCTGTTGGAAGCCCGCCAGCTCGCCGCCGAGATCATTCGGCAGGCGGCTAACCTGCCGGGCGGGACGCAGCTCGCGGCGAAGCTCGGGCGGCTGCTCGGCTCGGCGGCCGGCAGCGGCTCTGCAAGCGGCGCTTCCTCCGCCGGTGCGGCAGATACGGTCGCCGCGCTGAAGGAAGCGCTGCGGCTGCTGCAGACAGGCGACAGCAGCCGGGCCGCTGCGGTTCTGGAGCGGTTGCTGCGGCAAGCAAGCGAAGAGGAAGTCGGACGGCCTGCGCCATCCGGCAGTGCAGCCCTTTGGCAGGCTTTCGGACAAGCCGCGGCATCATCAGCCGACGCTCGTACCGCAGGCATGGTCGAACTGTTGGGGAAGTGCGCCGAGGAGCCGAATCTGAGCCGCGTGGTCTACGAGGCCAAGGATCGGCTGCTTGCTGCGGATGCTCCGGACCGGGAGCAGTGGGAGCAGACGTTGTCTGCGGTGCGCCGGGAGCAGCTCGCCGGGCGGGATGATGCGGCCCGAGCTCTGCTTGCCGATGCGCTCCGCGAGGCCGCGGCTCACAGCCTGGCACAGACGCCCGACACGACAGACCGGCTATCGGCGACTGAGGCCGTATCCTCCCCGGAAGCGGAAGATCGCTTGTCGGCGCTCGCCTCCAAGCTGGCCGAAGCCGCCGGCTCCGGCAGCTATGAGCGCAGCGGTGAGCTCGCCTCGCTCGGCCTGTCCTCGCAGACCGTGGTCGTCACCCAGGTGACCGCCCGGTTGGCCCGGGCCGCGAACGAGTTCCGCTCGCTGAAGCGGGAAATCTCGCGCAGCCTGGATCATCTCGCCCGCCTGGCGGAAGCTTCGCCGCAAGCGGCGTCGCAAGCCAAGGGGCTGCTCGATGCCTCCATCGATCTGCTCGACAAGGCGATCCTGAAGAGCGACATCACGTCGCTCACCGACATGGGAACGGAGAAGAAGCTGCTGCTGGCGAGCAGTCAGCTCGCCTCCGCCCGCAAGCATTTGCTGAACGGCAATGCCGGGGAAGCCCGGCAGGTCTTTGAGCGGGTAAAGGCAGACCTGGATGCAATGAACTGGAAGCCTGCCGATGTGAAGGTTCGCCATCTGCTGACCGGTGAATCAGCCCGGTCCTCGGCATCTTCGTCCGCTACTGCCGCTACCACTGCCACATCCGCTTCCGCTTCTGCGTCCCGCGAACTCGTTTCCCGATGGGAGGCCGTCACCTCCACCGCGAAGAACAACGAGGGCTCCGCCCGGCAAGTGTTCGAAAGCCTCCGTGCGCTCGGTCTCAACCGGGACAGCGAAACGGCCCAACGCCTGGCCGCCTCCAGTCCGAATGATGCGGGAACGGGAAGCGGCTCGAACCCGGGCCAAGGCCAGGCCGGGCGCGAGCCGCTCGACGCCAATCTCAAATCCATCCTGCTCCGGTTGGCCCAAGACGACGCCTCGCCTGCTGCCAGGCCGGCCGAACAGGCTCTCCAGAGCTTAACCGGACAGCAGCTGCTCAGCAAGACGGAGACCGGAAGCCCGACGCAGAGCTTGATGTTCCAACTGCCGCTTCCCCTGAACGATCGGGTCGCTCCCGTCAACGTTTTCGTCCAGTCCCGCAAGGAAGGGGATAAGATGGACTGGGAAAATTGCAGCCTGTACTTCGCCTTGGAGACCGAGAAGCTGGGCGGCATCGGCATCCAGTTGACCTCCGTCGACCGGACTCTGTCCATCACGATGAAGAACGACCGTTCCGATTTCAAGCAGCGGATGGAGCCGCTTGTCGCTTCCTGCAAGGACAAGCTGCAGGCGCTCGGCTACCGGGTGTCGCAAATTCAGTATACTCCCTTGACGCCGCCGGAAGAGGCCGCCCTTCCGCGGACGGAAGCAAAATCGACCGGAGCCGAAGCCTCTTCGCCCGCCGCAGCCTTCTCGAAAGGATTTGATTTCAAGGTATGATGTACAACTATTTCAATCTCAAGGCGAAGAAAGCCGCAGGCGGCAAAAGCGCCACCGTTCTCCGCTATGACAGCGGATCGGACAAGGCACCGGTAATCGTGGCCCAGGGCCGCGGACAGATCGCCCGCCAGATCATCGAGATGGCAAAGAAGAACGATATTCCCATTCAGGAAGATCCGCTCTTGGTCGAGAACCTGATCGACATGGACCTCGGGGAGAATGTGCCGCCGCAGCTGTATTCGGTCATCGCCGAGGTGCTGCTGATGGTAGAGGATATGGAAAAAAACGCTTAACAAAACCAGGCGCAGCGCCGATATATACACTAGCAAACCTCTTAGGGAGGCTGTCCTTTGGCCATCGAACCGATCACCGAGAACGAGTTATACCACTATACCCCGGAGCAGTTGACGAGCTTGCTTTATGATTCTTGTCTGGCCCGTCTGGGGCAGGCTGCAATAGCGCTTGAGCACGGGGAGTACCTGGAAGTCAACCGGCAGCTGCAGACCTGCCATGATATCCTCCATCGGCTGGGCGGCGGCCTTAACTATGAAGCGGGCCTGATTGCCGACCAGTTGGAGGCCTTATACCAATACATGGCCGAACGGCTCGTGTACGCCAACGTCCACAAAGATCGGTCAGCCGTGCTGGAAGTGCACAAGCTGCTGGCTACGATTCAGGATGCCTGGACCGCCGCCTGCCGGAAGCGCAAAGACGCCCAGCCGGTCTCGGCCCGGATGAGGGCCAAGGCGTATGACACGGAATACGACTTTGCCGCCGGCAACGTCAATTTAAGAGAGTAGATGGAGGAATCGACCGATGCGCATCAATCACAACATTCAAGCCCTGAACGCTTACCGCAACCTGTCCCGCAACTCGACGGACATGTCCAAGCATTTGGAGCGGCTTTCGTCGGGTCTCCGAATTAACCGGGCGGCGGACGATGCAGCCGGCTTGGCCATCTCCGAGAAAATGCGCTCCCAGATTCGCGGCCTTGATATGGCCGAGCGCAATACGATGGACGGAATCTCCCTGATCCAGACTGCGGAAGGCGCGCTCGGCACCACTCACGAAATCCTGCAGCGCATGCGGGAGCTGGCCGTTCAATCTTCCAACGGTACGCTGGAAGATCAGGACCGCACTGCGATTCAATCCGAGATCGACCAGCTGACGCAGGAGATCGACCGGATTGCCCGGACGACCCAATTCAACTCGAAGCCGCTGCTCCGGGGGGCCGCCGAAGGCCGATCCTTCGCTTCGACCGCTTCCACCGATCTCGTGTATCAGGGATCGGGCGTCTGGGGCGGAGCCGTGATGGCAGAGCCGAGCGATCCCGCGGCGGTCGACCTGAACGCCGATCTGTCCTTTGGCAAAGCCGGCAAAACAGCGATCAACGGCCAGACGCTGACGATCAACGGGAAGACCTATGAGCTGCAGACGGATGTAACCCAGCCCGTAGCGAACGGTCACATTGCTGTGGATGTGAGTACCTGGACAAGTCCGGCGACCACCGATGCCGACGGCATCGCCAACATCAACAAGTTCATGGGAGCACTCAAGACGGCCGTCGAAGCCAATGACCCCATGCTGAAGGCCACCGTGACCCCGGCGGTCGACGATGCGGCGGCAGCTCCCGGCGTGCTGGGCAGTAACGGGATTCTGACCGTAGAGACCCTCGACAAGATGACTCCGGCGGATGCCAAGACCATCGGAGTGGGCAGCGGCGTTACGGGAGCCGCCTTCTTCGAGAAAGGGAAGACGACTCCGGCTTCCTCGATGCTTGCTCCGGAAGCGTCCGTGCTCGCCAAGACCGTGGGCGTCTCTCTGGTAGAGGTGCCCAAGCCGGGAGATTCCCTGACGATCGACGACGTGGAGATCACCTTCGGGACGTCCAGCACGACCCCGGCTCCCACCATCGTGACAGACGGGAAATCCATCTATGATATTCTGGATGAGATTAAGGGATACTTGGCGGACGAGAAGCTGGGCGGCAAGCTGGAAGACATGGCGAGCTGCGATGTCATCGGCAATACCCTCCTGCTGAGCACGGCCAAGACCGACGGCGGGACTAAGCCGGATGGCACCAGCAGCGGCCTGGACCTTTGCATCCGCGACAACGACTTCGCCCAGACTGCAGGCAAAGAGCTGACGATCAACATGCAGATCGGCGCCAACGCCGGCGAGAACATGAGCGTCAGCATCAATGTGATGGACGCGGCCAGCCTGGGCCTCGCCCGGCAAGCCGACCACAAGACGCCGATCACCAATGCGGGAGTCGATGCCGTCGCCGGGCTTGATTTCACCACCGAAGCCAGCTCCAGCGCCGCCATCGGCGTCATCGACAACGCCATCAAGCTGGTGTCGGAAGAGCGCTCCAAACTCGGCGCTTACCAGAACCGGATGGAGCATACGGTGGACAACCTCGGCATTGCCAGCGAGAACATGACCTCCGCCGAATCCCGCATCCGCGATGCCGATATGGCCAGCGAAATGGCCGAATACACCAAGTCGAATATCATCAACCAGGCGGCGACGGCCATGCTGGCCCAAGCCAACCAGCTGCCGCAAGGCATCCTTCAATTGCTGAAATAAGCGGATTTCATCGCCGGGGAAGAGGAGGAAGCTCCTCTTCCTCTTTTGTCGGCTGTGGTATAATGGAAGCGAAAGGCAGGCGATGAACGTGCAGGTGCCCAAGGTAACAAGAAGCTCGCTGGATGCCGTGAAGCCGAAGCAGGAGGGAATCGGGGAGAGCATGACCTTCACCAACCTGATGGCGGACCGGCGGATGGAGCTCGACACGGATAAGCTGAACCGGAAAGTCCAGGACATCGAGGACCAGGGCAAGGTACTCGCCCAGTCGCTCAACATCGAGGATCTCCGCACCTATAAACAGATGGTCAAGGACTTCATGCAGGACGCCGTCAAGCACGGACTCAAGCTGGAGGAGCGGCGCGGCTTCAACCGCCGGGGACGGACCAAGATCTACAAGATTGTCACCGAAGTGGACAAGAAGCTGCTGGACCTCACCGACACCGTCCTGAAAAAGCAGGAAAAAGGACTGAAGGTGCTCGATCTCGTGGGCGAGATCAAAGGCATGCTGCTGAACATTTACGCTTAACGATACCCGGGACTCTTTTTCCTTGCGGAGAGTCTCTTTTTTGTTGGCATTTTCCCGGGAAAGCTACAGAAATCGCCTCTTCCCGCCGATAAGAAGGATAAAGGAAGCTTGGATGGAGGACATGGGGCATGAGTGCGAATGATCTGTCTCTTAGCGGGTTGGGAGCGGCCGGGCCGGTTGAGAAGGCCGCAATGGTGAAGCCGGTCAAAGCGGAAACCTCGGTTGTGCAAAGGGAGTCGTCTTTGCCGATCGAGAATGCCAGGCAGCTGAAGGAAGCGGAGCAGCGCGGCGATAACGTGTCGATCAGCGACCAGCAGCTCATCCGTTCGATCGAACGGGCGATCAAGGCGATGGAGGGAGCCAACACGCAGCTCGATTTCTCCATCCATCAGAAGACCAAGCAGATTATGGTGAAAGTGCTGGATAAGGATACCGGCAAGGTGATTCGCGAGATTCCTCCCGAGAAGACCCTGGACTTCGTGGCGAAGATGTGGGAGATGGCGGGGATTTTAGTGGATGAACGAAGATAATAAAATATTGGGGATTTCAAAAAGCGGGGAATAGGGGGCAGAAACTAATGGTTCAAAGAGTAAGCGGCTTGGCCAGCGGCATGGACGTCGACAGCATCGTAACCAAGATGGTCCAAGCTCAAAGAGTTCCTTTGGACAAGCTGGTCCAAAAAAAGCAGACTCTTTTGTGGCAGAGAGAAAGTTATCGTGACTTTAATACCAAAATTCTCGACTTTCGTAATAACAAGCTCTCCACATACCGGCTTGAAGGTACATTTAATTCAAAAAAGGTGAGTATTGGAGGAGACACTGGCGCGATCTCTGCCAAGGTCAACGGGGCAGTCACAGGTTCCAATATGACCGTTAAAGTTGAGTCGCTCGGTACGGCGGCAACAAACGCAAGCACGGATAGCTTGGATCTAACGGGCACAAGTGTAATTACCGGTCCCCAGACTTTCTACGTAAATGGAAAGAAAATCGTCACGGATGAGAACGAAACGCTGAATTCGATATTGGCCAAAATCACGAATCAAACCAATGTTTCTGCCTATTATGATGAAAATGTGAAGAAAGTTTCATTTATTGCAAAGAACACGGGAAAAATGACGATTAAGGATATGAACTCCCAGGAAGATTTGCCCGATAAAATGGACACCATCCAACTTTCTGGTGACTTTTTGACCAACACCTTGAAAATGGGTGCAGGAACTGCCGGAAAACAAGCTTCCGTATATGTGAATGGAATCAAGTACGAACCGAATTCTAACGTATTTACCGCAAACGGAGTAGAAATTACTTTGCTGCGTGAAAGTCAAGGTGCTGGCTCGAATCTTTCAATCAGTACAGATAGCGATGCTATGGTAGACAAGATTAAATCGTTTGTGACAGATTACAATGCAATGTTGAAAAGCCTAACGGATACGATAGATGAAACCCGGTACCGGGATTATGCTCCGCTTACCGAAGAACAAAAGAAAAGCATGACGGACACGCAAATCGAGCAATGGGAGAAAAAGGCCAAGAGCGGTTTGCTTCGCAATGACGATATCCTCAGTAAGGCTGTACAAAATATGCGTTACTCCATCATGTCTAATGTGGATGCGGGAACGGGCAGCAAGTACAAGAACTTAGCTTCTATCGGCATTACCACCGGAAGTTATCTTGAAAACGGGAAACTGTACTTGGACGAAACCAAACTAAGAGCGGCGATTGAGGCGGATCCCAACGCCGTAAAGAATATCTTCACTTCTAAAGGCGACCTCACAGATTCAACAAAAAACGTTGGCGTCGCCGAGCAAATGTATCGGAGCTTCAATGACATCCAAAAGTCCATTATGAATAAGATAGGCTATACCAGTTTGGATGACTCAACTTCGCGAGATGAGAGCATCATAGGAAAACAAATCTATAATTTGACAAAGCAAATTCAGTCGGGTGAAGATCGAATAAAAGACCTCGAAGATCGGTACTATAAGCAATTCTCGGCCATGGAAACAGCGATCAACAGCTATAACAGCCAAAGCGCGTATCTCTCCAACGCCTTCAAGTAAGCTAACCAATTCAACCAAGGTGGGACCATCATGATCCAGTATCAACAGCAGCAAAACCGTTACCTGGAGACAACCGTTGCGACCGCTACCCCCGCCCAACTGCTCATTATGCTCTGTGATGGGGCGATCCGGTTTATCCGCCTTGCCATGGAGGCCATGAAGAACAATCAGCCGCAGGAGGCCAACCGCCAGTTTCAGCGGGCGCAGGCCATCGTCAGCGAGTTTATCATCACGCTCGACCGGAGCGCGCCGATCAGCGAGAATCTGCTCCGGCTCTACGATTACTTCAACCGTCGGCTGATCGAAGCGAATATGGCCAAGGACCCCGAACCGGCGCAGGAAGTCATCGGCTATCTCCAGGAGCTGAAGGAGACGTGGATGCAGGCGGCCAAGAAGGCAACGGCCGACAAGGTGAGCCATGGATGAGCTGCTGGACCGGCTGTTGTTCCTGACGGAGGATGTGCTTGGCCGCCTCGAGGAGCTGACCAGCGACGAGCTGGCGGAGTGGGTGAAGGCCCGGGAAGCCCTCATCGAGCAGATCCGCCGGCAGCCGTCGAAGGAGTTTCGCGGAGAAGAGCGGCGACGCAAGGTGGATCGGCTGCTCGGCCAGTCGCCGGCCATTGTCGCCCGGATGGAGGAGCTGCGGGCGGAGGCGGCGGGCCATCTGAACAAGCGCGGCCAGGCTCGGCTTCAGAAGAGCGCGTACGACGCCGTCGTCGCGCCGGACAGCTTCTATATCGACAAGAAAAAATAGCTATAGCCAATTTGTCAAGACCCAAGTGATGGCAGGAGGATCGCCGCGCTTGGGTCTTTGCTTGTGAAACGGGCCCCTTCGATGATCCAAGCTTGGCGAGTTCTGCCACTTCTCCACAGACTTATCCACAGGATGTGGATATTGTGTGCAAGTCCTTGCAGGCCAATGAAAATAAGGTTACATCCTCAAGGTCAGTGTGAAGAACTTGTTAATTGTCGAATTTTCCGATAACTCGGTGCGGGAAATGGGGAAACCGGGAGCATTTTGTAAGCGGTTTAAAACGGTGCTGGGCGCGGGGACATGCCCCATTGGGCACGTTTGACAATTCTGTGGCCGCAGTGTTATATTCAGAGGGAAGCGGCAGCGCTTTACTTGAAGATGAAGGGAATGTTCGTGCATGCAAGGTCGTGTAAAATGGTTTAACGCAGAAAAAGGTTACGGTTTCATCGAAACGCAAGAAGGCGGCGACGTATTCGTACACTTCTCCGCGATTCAGTCTGAAGGCTTCAAGTCCCTGGACGAAGGCCAACAAGTTGAATTCGATATCGTAGAAGGCGCACGCGGACCGCAGGCTGCCAACGTAGTGAAGCTGTAAGCAAACGGCTGAGAGTTCGAGCCGTTCCTACATAGAATGGAATATGGGCTCCAGGAAGCGCTCCGGATATCTCCGGGGCTCTTTTTGTGTCCCTCCCGCCGCGATTGTAAAAGGATTTTGAAGCCGGGCGGCGAATAGATTATAATGTAACCGAGAGGAGGAGTAATCGATGAAATACACGATCCGCGGTGCCAATCTCGAATTGACCGAAGCCTTGAAAGACTACGTGCAGAAGAAGCTGAACCGCTTGGAACGCTACTTTGAAGCTCCCCCCACATCCGATGTCAGCGTCACCCTCAGCGTCGTCCGCGACCTGCAGAATGTGGAAGTGACGATCCCGCTCCCGGGCGTCCTGCTTCGGGCGGAGGTCAAGGGCAACGACATGTACGCGTCCATCGACCTCGTCACCGAGAAGCTGGAGCGGCAGATCCGTAAGCACAAGACCAAGGCGAACCGGAAGATCCGCCAGGTCAGCGGCATGCGAACCTTCCGCGAGGAGCCGAACACGCCTCAGCCGCATGACGAGGACGAGGAGTTCGAGCTCGTCCGTACGAAACGGTTTGCGCTCAAGCCCATGAACGTAGATGAAGCGATCCTGCAAATGAACTTGGTCGGCCACAGCTTCTTTGTCTTCGCCAATGCCGACTCGTCGGAGGACATCAACGTCGTTTACCGCCGGAATGACGGAACGTACGGCTTGATCGAACCGGCCCGTTAATTCGAACGAAACCAACCCGCTCTCGCGCGAAAGGGAAAATTCCCTGAAACGCGGGCGGGTTTTTTACGTATAGTAGAAGAACCGCTCGTCTTGCCCAGCGCAGACGACCTAAATTGTTGCTACCGGGTTGACAACCTGTTACAATTTCTGTGTACACGCGTTTTTTCAGGGAGCCCGACGGGCTTTCCGATGTTCGCTTAGGGGACCAGTCGGCCGGATCGGCGCATAGAAGGCTGCTCGCCCGTGTGGGATGCGGTGCACAGCCATTTTTGCATTAGTGAAAGGGGTACGTCCCATGTTGGGAATGGTTAAGAAGATGTTCGGCGATCAGAACGAGCGCGACATCAAGAAGATGATGAAGACGGTGGAGCGGATCAACGCGCTTGAGCCCCAGTTCGAGAAGCTCACCGATGACGAGCTTCGGGCCAAAACCGAAGAATACAAGAAGCGGCACGCGGACGGGGAGACGCTCGACGCGCTTCTGCCGGAGGCGTTTGCCACCGTGCGCGAAGCTTCCAAACGCACCTTGGGCATGAGGCATTTTGACGTGCAGATGATCGGGGGCATGGTCCTCCACGAAGGCAAGATCTCCGAGATGAAGACCGGTGAAGGGAAGACGCTGGTCGCTACCCTTCCTTTATATCTGAACGCCATCACCGGCAAGGGCGTTCACCTGATTACCGTCAACGATTACCTCGCCACCGTGGGCGCCGAGCAGATGGGCAAGATCTACAATTTCCTCGGCCTTACCGTCGGCTTGAACCTTCATAACATGGACCACAGCGAGAAGCAGGCCGCTTATGCCTGCGACATCACCTACGGAACGAACAACGAATTCGGCTTCGACTACCTGCGCGACAACATGGTGCTGTACACCGAGCAGATGGTGCAGCGCCCGCTGTACTATGCCATCGTCGACGAAGTCGACTCGATTCTCATCGACGAAGCCCGGACGCCGCTGATCATTTCCGGCCAAGCCGCCAAGTCGACGGAGCTCTATACGGCCGCCGACCGATTCGTCAGCCGCTTGAAGGCGGAAACCGACTACACGGTCGACGTGAAGCTGAAGAGCGTCATGCTGACCGAGGAAGGCGTAGCGAAGGCGGAGAAGATGTTCGGCGTGGACAACCTGTACGACCATGCCCACGTGACGCTGAACCACCACATCACCCAGGCCCTGAAGGCACATGTCATCATGCACCGCGACCAGGATTACGTCGTCCAGGATGAGGAAGTTATCATCGTCGACGAATTCACCGGCCGTCTGATGACCGGACGTCGCTACAGCGAAGGCCTGCATCAAGCGATCGAAGCCAAGGAAGGCCTGAAGGTGCAGAACGAGAGCATGACGCTCGCCACCATCACCTTCCAGAACTACTTCCGCATGTACCGCAAGCTGGCCGGTATGACCGGTACGGCCAAGACGGAAGAAGAGGAATTCAAGAAGATCTACGGCCTGGACGTCGTCGTCGTGCCGACGAACAAGCCGATGATCCGCAAGGATATGCCGGACATCGTCTACAAGTCGGTCGCCAGCAAGTTCCGTGCAGTCGTGAACGAGATCGTCGAGCGGCATAAGAACAACCAGCCGGTTCTCGTCGGTACGATTTCCATCGAGAACTCCGAGCTGTTGTCGGACATGCTGAAGAAGAAGGGCGTCAAGCACCAGGTGCTGAACGCCAAGTTCCACCGCGAGGAAGCGGAGATCGTGTCTCTGGCCGGCCAGCCGGGCGCGGTAACGATTGCGACCAACATGGCGGGCCGCGGGACTGACATTCTGCTCGGCCAGGGTGTGCCCGAGCTCGGCGGTCTGCATATCATAGGGACGGAACGGCATGAGAGCCGCCGGATCGACAACCAACTGCGCGGACGCGCGGGACGCCAGGGCGACCCCGGTTCGTCGCAATTCTATATCTCCCTCGAGGATGAATTGATGCGCCGGTTCGGCGCAGAAAACATCATGGGGATGATGGAGCGCTTCGGCTTCGAGGAAGATCAGCCGATCGAGAGCAAACTCGTGTCGCGCGCCATCGAATCGGCCCAGAAGCGCGTCGAAGGCAACAACTTCGACGTCCGGAAGGTCGTGCTTCAATACGACGACGTCATGAACCAGCAGCGCAACGTCATCTACAAGCAGCGCCGCGACGTCATCGAATCGGACAATATCCGCGGCATCGTCGAAGGCATGCTGTTCCCGGTGCTGGAGCGCGCGGTTCAGTCGCACTGCCCGGCGGACCAGATTCCGGAAGAATGGGATTACGAGGGCTTGATCAAGTACGTTCACGCCACGTTCCTGCCGGAAGGCACGATCAGCCGCGACGATCTGTGGGGCAAAGAACCGGAAGAGATGATCGAACAGCTCAAGGAGAAGATCACCGCCCTTTACAACGAGCGCGAGGAAATGATCGGCGTCGAGCATATGCGCGAGTTTGAAAAGGTGGTTGTCCTGCGGGCCGTCGACAGCAAGTGGATGGACCACATCGATGCCATGGACCAGCTCCGTCAGGGGATTCACCTGCGCGCTTACGGCGGTACCGACCCGCTGCGCGAATATCAGTTCGAAGGCTTCGAAATGTTCAACGAGATGGTCGAGAGCGTGCAGGAGGAAGTGGCGCTCTATATCATGAAAGCCCAGGTCGAAGTGAACAACCTGGAGCGCCAGGCGGTGGCCGAAGGCCAAGCCGTCGATCCGAGCGGGGAACCCGCCGAGAAGCGCCCGATGAAGCGCGACGACAACAAGGTCGGCCGCAACGATCCGTGCCCCTGCGGCAGCGGCAAGAAATACAAGCATTGCCACGGGCAGGCTTGAAGCACTGAACCGACCGAAGAGGGAAACGGATTCCGGGACAGGAAAGGATAGCCTTCCGAGGCTTATCCGATCCTGTTTCTTTATCGAAACGAAGAGAGCCGCCCGGACCGCGGCGGCAAAAGGAGAGATACCGATGTTCGATATTGTAGACGTTAAGCAAGACCTGCGCGAGGTTGCAGGCCGACTTCATGCCCTTAGGGGGTCTCTTTGACTTAGATCTGAAGAAAGAGCAGATCGCCGATTTTGAAGTCAAAATGGCCGCACCCGATTTCTGGGACGACAATGAGAAGGCGCAGAAGGTCATCGCCGAGATGAACGCCGTCAAGTCGGCTGCTTCCGAGTTTGAGGAGCTTCAGGCCGAGTATGACGACCTCGCGACGATGGTTGAGCTAATCGAGGAAGAGCAAGACGAGAGCATGGCGGACGACCTTCGCCAAGGCACCAAGGCGCTCGTCTCCAAGCTGGAGGCCTACGAGCTTCAGCAGCTGCTGAACCAGCCGTACGACAAGCTGAATGCGATTCTCGAGCTTCACCCCGGCGCGGGCGGCACGGAATCGCAGGATTGGGCCGATCTGCTGCTGCGCATGTACCGCCGCTGGGCGGAGAAGCGCGGCTTTAAGGTGGAAGTGCTCGATTACCTGCCCGGCGATGAAGCGGGTGTGAAGAGTGTCACCCTGCTGATCAAGGGGTACAATGCCTACGGCTACCTGAAGGTGGAGAAAGGCGTGCACCGGCTCGTCCGCGTCTCTCCGTTCGACGCCGCCGGCCGCCGTCATACGTCCTTCGTCTCCTGCGACGTGGTGCCGGAAATCGACGACACGATTGACATCGAGATCCGTTCCGAGGATCTCAAGGTCGACACCTACCGCTCCAGCGGCGCGGGCGGTCAGCACATCAACACCACCGACTCCGCAGTGCGGATTACGCACATGCCGACCGGCATCGTGGTGTCGTGCCAGACCGAGCGCTCGCAGATCAAGAACCGCGAGCGGGCGATGACGATGCTGCGCTCCAAGCTCTACGAGCGCCGGATCGAGGAGCAGAAGAAGGAGCTTGCCGAGATCCGCGGCGTGCAATCGGACATTGCTTGGGGCAGCCAGATTCGCTCGTACGTCTTCCATCCGTACAGCATGGTCAAGGACCACCGCACCGGAGCTGAGACGGGGAATGTGGGAGCCGTCATGGACGGCGAGATCGACTTCCTGATCGATGCGGCCCTGCGCGGCGAAATGAACAAGAACCCGGACAGCGACCGGGAGTAATGCGCAAGTCCTCAAGCTCAACGAATCGCCATACCGGAGGATGCAAACTGTCCTCCGATATGGCTTTTATTATTTTTCTCCAGCCCAAACGAACAGAAGGAATAAGGCGGCGCCACCGGGAAGCGAATGAATAAAGCTCCCTTTGGGTGGGGGGCGGGAAAAAGAAAAGACCAGATCGCCGCCATGCGACGTCTGGTCCCCTTGCAGAAGTTCGCTTCGCTTACGTTAAGTTATCGGCGGGGGGCTTGTTCGCCTCATAGAAGGCAGCCGTGGCCGCGGTCATGTAGGGAATCAGCCAGAGCATCCCGATCCCGAAGGTAAGAATGGCGAGCAAGATCCAGCCAAAGAACGACAGCTCCAGAACGAGCAGCTTCCACGCCTTGCCTTTCATCATCCGCCAGCTAGCTTTTACCGCTTTCCAGCCGCGCAGCTCGGGATGATCCCGTAACAGGAAGACGGTCATACTGGTTTTGAGTCCGATGAACAAGGAAGGAAGCAGGATGAGGAAAAAGGTGATCAACAGAAAGCCGCCGACGATGCCCTCCAGCTCGGTGTATTGGATCTCCTGATAAGGGAGAACGCCGTACAGGGCGAAGAGCAGCACCGTCCCCGGCAGCATGGCCAGAACGACCACGAGCACTTGAACGATCCCCGTCAGGATGACCGGGACAAAGGAGCGGAAGCCGTCAAACAGGGTGGAGAAGGTAGCCTTTTCACCGCGGACCAAGGTGAGAAAAGTCCAGCTCGCGCCGACCGTCAGCAGAAAGCTGATGATCCAGCTCAAGATCTCCGTGAGAGCGAGCAGGTGGCCGCTGGTGTTGCGGAGCAAATAGGAGACGACGCCGGCAAACAAGGTGATGCCTACCGCGAGCCCCCAATGCCCGTGCAGGGAGTCAAATGCTTTTTGCCGATAATCTCGGGAACGCCATTGCATGAATCGGTTTCACCTCGAGGAGCGGCTCTCAGGGAGCTGCTGACTTTATGTACTTATACGGATGGAGTGAGCTCCGGTTGCGTCGGGTCTGTCCCCAGCGGACGCGGATAGGCCGAGACCCGGATCGTGTCTTGATAAAAGGCGGCCATCGCTGTTCCGACGTAAGGAATGAGCCAGAGGAGCCCAACGAGGAGAGTAGGAACACAGGCCAGCAGCCAGCCGTAAAAGGTCAGAAGCAGCAGGAACAGGCGCAAGGTCCGCCCCTTCATCATCCGCCAGCTAGTGACGAGAGTGGTCCATCCCGAAGCATGGGGGCGATCCTTCAACAATAACAAGGCCATGCTCAGTCGCAGGACAACCAACTGACCCGGAATCGAGCATAACAGGTAGTGGAGGTAATACAGCAGGGTGTAGCGGTTCTCGGGGAGGCCCCAATTAACGAAAGCGACGATCTTTCCTGTGTAGAGGGAAAGCAAGACCGTTCCCGGCAGCTCGGCAATAAGCTTGGCGATAGCGAGAAGAATCCCTACCACGAGGATCGCCCAGACCCGGCGTGCCTTGGAGTACGGACGCGAATCGCCCGGAGAAGTAAGAGGATGTGCATCGGAGACCGAAATGCTTTCCTTCTGACGAATCAACGACAGAGACTTCCAGAGTCCTTCCAGAACGGTTAAATAGAGAAAGGCGCAATAGACAAGAAAAAACCATTTTTGGTGTTTCATTCCAATCGTCAACAGACCGATTCCAGCCAGAAAAAATACGGTCATTCCTACAGCGCGACGCCAATTCCCCTGCAAAGAATCGAGTGCGCTTTTGCGGTAAGCGGATAAGGGCATTCCAAAAACCTCCGGAACGAATCATCCTTCCAAATGGTATCATACCAGAAAATTCCGGAACGAATTGGAGAAAAATTCCGTACAACCAATCCGGCAGGCTCTAATCAATGGCCCACCGTTTTGGACTCTTTATGGGTCAACAGCTCGGAGACCGTGACGAACCGGTAACCCCGCTTCGACAGCTCCGGGAGAATCCGCTGCAGCGCCGCGAGGGTCTGGCTTTTGCCCTCGACGTGGTCGTGGAACAGGATGATGTCGCCATTGCGCGCATTGGTCAGCACCTTGCGGATGATCTTCTCCGTACCGGGGCGATTCCAATCCTCGGTGTCCTGGTGCCACGACCAGAGCACCGTTTTGCAGCCGGCCCGCTTGGCTCCGTCGACCACCGCCTGGCCGTAATAGCCGCCGGGAGGCCGAAACAGCACCGGCTTGCGCCCGGTGGCCCGCAGGACGGCTTCATCCGTGCGCTTGATCTCGGAGGAGAGCAGCTCCTGGGTTATCGGCCGGTTGAAATAGCGGTGAGTGTAAGTGTGGTTGGCGATCTCATGTCCCTCCAGGACCTCGCGGGCGGCGAGCTCCGGGTATTGATCGACTTTGCGGCCGAGGACGAAAAACGTCGCTTTTGCCTGATATTGGTTCAGCAGATCGAGGATCGGCGGAGTCTCTTCCGGGTCGGGCCCGTCGTCGAAGGTGAGGGCGATCAGCTTCTCAGCCATCGGGACCTCCCAGACGATATCCCCTCTCGCTTCATAATAATCGCGGCCTCGGGCCGGTGCGGAAGCGGCCTGGACCGACGAAGGCAGCCCGGACCGGAACGGAGGGGAGACCAGGTCCGCTGCGGAAGGGAAGAGCTGCAAGGCGATCAGCGCGGAAACCACCCGCAGCACTCGGCGGGAACGGGTGAAAGCGTCAGATTTCATCGGAAGAGACCCCCTTGTGGCATTCTAATCAAACGAAGCACTAGCATACCGCGTTTGGATCGGATCTATGCTATGCGAAATTTCCCAGCCATTCGAATTCCGCTTTTGGCAAAGCTAAACCCATACGGCAGGAAGCCAAGCGGAAGGAGAAGACAGCAATGAACCGATTTTGTAGAACCCTCGCGGCGGCCGTTCTGATCGGCCTGGGCTCAACCCTTACGGCAGGCGCCACGCCGGCCGCAATCCAGGGAAGCGGACCGGGGGCGGAAGCTTCGACGGGAAAAGCCGTGGCGATCGTCATCGACGATTTTGGCAACCGGATGGGCGGCACGGAGCAGATGATGAATTTACCATTCCCCATAACGGTGGCGGTCATGCCGTTTTTGGCGACTTCGGAGCAGGATGCGGAAGAGGCGTATTATAAGGGCCATGAGGTGATCGTGCATATGCCGATGGAGCCGTTCACCGGACGGAAAAGCTGGTTGGGTCCGGGGGCCATCACCTGCGATTTGAGCGACCAAGAAATTCAGGACCGGGTCCGCTCGGCCATCGACCACGTTCCCCACGCCGTCGGAATAAGCAATCACATGGGGTCGAAAGCGACATCGGACGAACGGGTGATGCGAAATGTACTGGCCGTCTGCAAGGAGCGAAACCTGTATTTTCTCGACAGTCACACCAATTACCGCAGCATCGCCGGCCGGACGGCTCGGGACATGGGGGTGGCCAGCACCGACAACGAGCTGTTCCTGGACGACATCAAGGAATCGGCGGCGATTGGCAAGCAGCTGCGGAAGCTCGGCGAGCTGGTGGACAAGCACGGAACGGCCATCGCCATCGGCCATGTGGGAGCGGGCGGGAAGAAGACGGCGGAAGCGGTCAAGCAAGCTCCCGGACTGATGCCTGGCGTGCGCTTCCTGAAGATGTCGGAGATGCTTCAGACACGCGGGGCGGGACAACGGTGAGAACCGATGCATGCATAGCAACAGCCCTTTCATTCCGTCGGGATGAAGGGGCTGTATGCTTTTTTCGGCGCAGAAGGCACAGTCTTGAAAAATAGCATTGAATTATCATACATCAAAACGTATAATAATACATATGTTTTTGGGACGGAAACGGGAAGGGAGAGAGGCGGATGGAGAAACAAATCAGAGCGGCCGTGGTAGGCGCAACCGGATACGGAGGGGTGGAGCTGATCCGAATTCTGCTGCGGCATCCTTATGCCGAGCTGACGTCGGTCGTCTCGTCTTCCTCCGTGGGAGCTTCTCTCGCGGATAGCTTCCCGCATCTTGCCGGGATTGCGGATTGGGCGCTCGAAGCGATCGACCCGGTTCGCATCGCCGAGCGGGCGGATGTGGTTTTTACCGCAACTCCGCATGGGGTCAGCAGCGCGCTGGTGCCGGAGCTGTTGGCGGCGGGCCTTAAGGTCATTGACCTTTCCGGGGATCTTCGGCTGAAGGACGGGAGCGTCTATCAAGCCTGGTACGGCAAGGAGCCCGCGGCCGACGCTTATCTGCAGGAGGCGGTCTATGGACTCGCCGAGGTATTCGGCGCGGAGGCGGCGGGGAAACGGCTGATCGCAAACCCCGGCTGTTACCCGACGGCGACGCTTCTCGGCCTGATCCCGGCCGTGCAGGCGGGGTGGATCGATCCCGACAGCCTGATCATCGACGCCAAGTCCGGCGTGTCCGGTGCCGGACGGGGCTTAGCGCTGTCCTCTCACTTCTCGGAAATAAACGATAACCTGAAGCCTTATAAAATCGGCAAGCATCAGCACACACCGGAGATCGAGCAGGCGCTTGGGCGGGCGGCCGGACGCGAGGTGCGGGTGACCTTCACGCCGCATCTGGCCCCTATGACGCGGGGGATTCTCAGCACGATCTACGGTACGCTCACCGACAAGCGGTCGGCGGAGGATTTTATCGCCGCGTATCGAAGCTACTATGAAGGCAGACCGTTCGTCCGCATTCGTCCGTTGGGACAGTGGCCCGCCACCAAGGAGGTGGCCGGCTCCAATTATTGCGACATCGGCTTCGCGGTGGATGAGCGCACCCGGCGGGTGACGATCGTCTCGGCCATCGACAATCTGGTTAAGGGGGCTGCCGGTCAAGCCGTGCAGAACCTGAACCTGATGATGGGCTGGGAGGAGACGGCGGGCCTGGAATTCTCGCCGCTTTATCCGTAATCTACAGGAATTTATTGTGATGGGAATGGGGCTGACCGCTATGAATCATTCGTTTGTCCTCTTGGACGAAGGCAATCTGACCACGCCGAAGGGCTTTCAGGCCGGCGGCCTGCACTGCGGTCTCAAGAAGACCGAGCGCCGGGACCTGGGTCTCCTCTATTGCGAAGTTCCGGCGGCCGCTGCCGCCGTGTATACCTTGAACGTCTTCCAGGCCGCTCCGCTGCAGGTGACGCGCGACAGCATCGCGGCGAACGCCGGCAAGCTCCAAGCGCTGGTGGTCAACAGCGGCAACGCCAACGCATGCACCGGCGAACAGGGAGCGGCCGACGCCCGGGCGATGCGCAAGCTCGCCGCCGATGCCTTCGGCATCGCCGAGACGCTGGTGGGGGTGGCTTCCACCGGCGTCATCGGCGAGAACCTGCCGATGGAGAAGGTGGAGCGCGGCATCGCCGGCCTGCCGACCGCGCTGGCGAAGGCGGAGAACGGCGGCGATGATTTCTGCGAGGCGATCATGACGACCGATCTCGTGCAGAAGTCGGTCTGCGTCCGCGTCGAGACGGCCGCCGGTCCCGTGCATATCGCCGGAGCCGCCAAGGGCTCCGGGATGATTCACCCGAACATGGCGACCATGCTCGGCTTCATCACCACGGACGCTCCGGTGACGAGCGCCGATCTTCAGAGCCTGCTGGCGGAAGCGACGGACGCTTCCTTCAACATGATTACCGTGGACGGAGACACGTCCACCAACGATATGGTGGTGGCCCTGGCGAGCGGCCTCGCCGGAGGCGGCGGGCTTCATCCCGGCCACCCCGATTGGAAGGCCTTCGCCGAGGGCTTTCGCCATGTGGCCCGGCACTTGGCCCGGGCGATCGCCCGCGACGGAGAAGGAGCGACGAAGCTGGTCGAGGTCAACGTAACCGGGGCCGTGAGCGAAACGGCCGCGCGGGCGATCGCCAAGACCGTGGTCGGCTCCAGCCTCGTGAAGTCGGCCTGCTTCGGCGCGGATGCCAACTGGGGACGGATCGTGGCCGCGGTCGGCCGCGCCGGCCAGCCGGTCAACCCGGATACCGTCGACGTCCGGCTGGGCGACTTTCTCGTGCTGAAGGGCTCGCGGCCGATTCCCTTCGACGACCCGGCCGCGACCGAATACCTCAAGACGGCGGACGAGGTCCGCATCGACGTTGAGCTGCATATGGGCGGCGCCCGGGCCACGGCCTGGGGCTGCGACCTGACCTACGAATACGTCCGCATCAATGCGGCGTATCGCACCTGACCGATAGAGGAGGCGGCGAACGGATGAGCGAGACGGGCGAACGGAGCTTTGTCATCAAATGCGGCGGCAGCACCCTGGCGGCGCTGCCGGATTCCTTCTATGCCGAGCTGCGGCTTCTCCGGGAGGAGGGCTGGTCGCCGGTTATCGTCCACGGCGGCGGTCCGGCGATCAACGACACGCTAACCAAGCTGGGCATCGAAAGCCGCTTCGAAGGCGGGCTGCGCGTGACCAGCGAAGAAGTGCTGGATGTTGTGGAGATGGTGCTGTCCGGCGCCATCAACAAGCAGGTGGTCCGCCGGCTCCAGGCGGCCGGGGCTCCCGCGGTCGGCCTCTCCGGCGTGGACGGCGGGCTGATCGAGGCGGTGCCCGTGGAGAACGCCGACCGCATCGGACTCGTAGGCGAGGTCGCCCACGTGAACGGCACATTGTTGAATGGAATCCTAACGCTAGGCTATATTCCCGTCGTCTCGCCGGTCGGGCTGGATTTCCAGGGCGCGGGACGCTATAACATCAATGCGGACACCGCGGCGGGAGCGGTCGCTTCCGCCATCGGCGCCGGCCGGTTGATCGTGGTGACCGACGTTCCCGGCATCCTCCGCGAGACAGAGCGGGGACGGGAGACGGTTCCCGTGATCACCGAAGAAGAGATCCGCGCCATGATCGCGTCCGGCGCGATCTACGGCGGCATGATTCCCAAGGTGGAGGCGGCGCTCGCCTGCCTGCACGGGCAAGTCCGCGAGGTCGTCATCGTCGACGGCTCCGTTCCCGGCATCCTGCGCCACACGCTGCTGGTCGGCGACACCGGGACGCGAATCGTCAAATCATTATAAATCATTATCATGAAGGAGTGAGAAGGATGGCTGAATCCGCAAGCGCCCTGTTTTCCACTTATGCCCGGTTTCCCATTACCCTGGTGAAAGGCGAAGGCACGAAGCTGTACGACGACACCGGAAAGGAGTACCTCGACTTCATGTCGGGACTCGCGGTGACCAGCCTCGGGCATGCTCCGCAGGCGGTCAAGGAGCGGCTTACCGCCCAGTTGGATGAGCTGTGGCACTGCAGCAACCTGTTCAGCCAGCCGAACCAGGAGAAGCTGGCCGGGCTGCTCACCGAGCACAGCTCGGCGGACGCCGTCTTCTTCTGCAACAGCGGCGCCGAAGCCAACGAGGCGGCGATCAAGCTGGCCCGGCGCTACCACTCCAAGGTGCTCGGCACCGGGAAGTACCAGATCATCACCTTCCAGCAATCCTTCCACGGCCGTACGCTCGCGACCCTGACGGCGACGGGGCAGGACAAGGTCAAGGACGGCTACGCTCCGCTGCCGGAAGGCTTCGTGCATGCGCCGTTCAATGACGCGGCGGCGCTCGAAGGCTACATCACGGCGGAGACCTGCGCGATCATGCTGGAGATGATTCAGGCGGAGGGCGGCGTGCTGGAGGCCGACCCGGCCTTCGTGCAGGAGATCGTCCGCCTCTGCGAGAAGCATGGGCTGCTGCTCATCGTCGACGAGGTGCAAACCGGAATGGGGCGCACGGGCAAGCTGTTCGCCCATCAGCATTACGGCATCGAGCCGGATATCTTCACGCTGGCGAAGGCGCTCGGCAGCGGCTTCCCGATCGGCGCGATGCTCGGCAAGGAGAAGCTGAAGGCCGCCTTCACGCCGGGCAGCCACGCCAGCACCTTCGGCGGCACGCCGATCGCAGCGGCCGCAGCCATCGCCACGGTCGAGACGATGCTGGCGGAGAAGCTGCCGGAGCGCGCGGCCGAGCTGGGCGACTACCTGCTCGGCAAGCTGCATGAGAGCCTGGACGGCAACGGCTACGTGTTGGCAATTCGCGGCAAGGGATTGATCATCGGCATCGAATGCGCCGGACCGGTGGCGGGGGATATCGCGGCCATCCATCAGCAGGGACTCCTCGTGGTCTCGGCCGGCCCGAACGTGATCCGGCTTCTGCCCTCGCTCATCATTACCGAGGACGACATCGACCGGGCGGTCGCGATCATCGCGGGCGTGCTGGCCGGCCGCAAGCCGGTGGGCAGCGGCGTTTAACAGTTTAGGGATAAAGGAGCGGACGAACGCGGATGATAGCCCATGACCTGCACGCCCTCGGCATGAAGGGACGAGATTTCCTCGGCCTGGCGGACTATACGCCGAAGGAGATCCGGCAGCTGATCGATCTGGGGATCGAGCTGAAGAAATTCAACCAGGCCGGAGAAGCCTTCCGGCCGCTCGCCGGCAAGACGCTCGGCATGATCTTTGAAAAATCCTCGACGCGGACCCGGGTTTCGTTCGAGGTGGGGATGTACCAGCTCGGCGGCCACGCGCTGTTTCTGTCGCGGAACGACCTGCAGATCGGTCGCGGGGAGATCATCTCCGACACGGCCGGAGTGCTGTCGCGCTACCTGGACGGCATTATGATTCGCACATTCGGCCATCAGATCCTGGTCGACCTGGCGCAGCATGCTTCGATTCCGGTCATCAACGCCCTGACCGATTATTCGCATCCATGCCAGGCGCTGGCCGATTACATGACCGTGCTGGAGCACAAGGGACGGCTCGATGGGCTTAAAATCGCCTATATCGGCGACGGCAACAACATGGCGCATTCGCTCATGATCGGCGGAGCCAAGCTCGGCCTGCACGTCGCCGTCGCTTCGCCGGAAGGCTATCAGCCCGACGCAGGCGTTCAGGAACAGACCCGGCGGATCGCCGCGGAGACGGGCGGTTCGCTGCTCGTGACCGGCGATGCCCGCGAAGCGATCGCGGACGCGGATGTCGTGTACACCGACGTCTGGGCGAGCATGGGCTTCGAGGAAGAACAGAAGATCCGCGAGCGGGCCTTCGCCGACTTCCAGGTGAACGAGGAGCTGACGGAGCTGGCGAAGCCGGATTACGTGTTCCTGCACTGCCTGCCGGCCCACCGCGGCGAAGAGGTAACCTCGGGCGTGATCGACAGCAAGCACTCGATTATTTTTGACGAAGCGGAGAACCGGCTGCACGCCCAGAAGGCGATTCTGGCAGCCTTGATGTAGAATTAATGTAAAATAGAAGAGACCGACTCGATTCAGGAAAAGGAGCGAATGAACGGCATGGCGAAGGAAAAAATCGTGCTGGCGTATTCCGGAGGGCTGGACACCTCCGTAATCCTGGCGTGGCTAAAGGAAACGTACGATGCGGAGATCATCACCTTCACGGCCGACATCGGCCAGGAGGATGAGCTGGACGGCCTGGAGGAAAAAGCGATCAAGACCGGAGCGTCCAAAGCGTATATCGACGATCTGACCAAGGAGTTCGCTTCCGACTTCATCTACCCGATGTTCCAGTCGGGCGCCCTGTACGAAGGGCAGTACCTGCTCGGGACCAGCATCGCCCGGCCGCTGATCACGAAGCGGATGGTCGAGATCGCCCGCGCCGAGGGCGCGACCGCCATCGCCCACGGGGCGACCGGCAAGGGCAACGATCAGGTGCGCTTCGAGCTGACGGCGGCGGCGCTTGCGCCCGAGCTGAAGGTGATCGCTCCCTGGCGGCTGGAGGAGTTCCGCGCCCAGTTCCCGGGGCGGGCGGAGATGATCGCCTACGCCGAGAAGCAGGGCATCCAGGTGTCGGCGACGGCGGCCAAGCCGTATTCGACCGACCGCAATCTGCTGCACATCAGCTTCGAGAGCGGCATTCTCGAGGACCCGTGGTTCGACGCGAGCGCGGAAGCGAACAAGGACATGTTCGTGCTGAGCGTGTCGCCGGAGGACGCGCCGGATGAGCCCGAATACATCGAGCTCGATTTCGTTCAGGGCGATGTCGTCGCCGTGAACGGAGAGAAGCTCTCTCCGCTCGAAGTGATGCAGACGCTGAACAAGCTGGGCGGCAAGCATGGCATCGGCCGGGTCGACATGGTCGAGAACCGGTTCGTCGGCATGAAGAGCCGCGGCGTCTACGAGACGCCGGGCGGGACGATCCTCTTCACGGCCCACCGCAAGATGGAGTCGCTGACCATGGACCGCGAGGTCATGCACCTGCGCGATTCGCTGATTCCGAAGTATGCGGAGCTGGTCTACAACGGCTTCTGGTTTGCTCCGGAACGGATCGCCTTGCAGGCGCTCGTCGCCGAGAGCCAGAAGAACGTCAGCGGCACCGTCCGGCTGAAGCTCTACAAGGGCAACGTCATCGGCGCGGGCGTGAAGAGCCCCGTCAGCCTGTACAACCCGAACATCGCCACGATGGAAGCCGATCCGACTCAGGCGTACGACCAAGGAGATGCCGCCGGCTTCATCCGGCTGAATGCCCTGCGCCTGAAGGTGGCTTCCGGCGTCGAGCAGAACGCCAAGGAGAACCAATAAAGTCGGGAGAGCCGGCGGGAAGACGGCCATTGCGAACGTATAACCGCCGATTAACCGATTCGGCCGGCTGAACGCCGTTTCGGAGAAATGAACCGACGCCGGCGACGGAATCAATCAAAACCAACCGGGCTCCCGCGCAGCAAGCGCCGGGAGCCTGCTTGAGGAAATGAGGGAATGCACGTGTCCAAGCTGTGGGGAGGACGTTTTACCAAACCGACCAACCAGTTGGTGGAGGAATACACCGCGTCGATTCTGTTCGACAAGGAGCTGGCCGAGGAGGACATCCAGGGAAGCCTGGCGCATGTGAAGATGCTGGGCCGCTCCGGCATCATTCCGGAGGCGGATGCCGCCGTTATCGCCGAGGGCTTGACCAAGGTGCTGGCCAAGATCAAGGCCGGCGAGCTGGCCTTCTCGGTGGGCGACGAGGACATCCACATGAACATCGAGAAGGCGTTGATCGCCGAGATCGGTCCGGTCGGCGGCAAGCTGCACACCGGCCGCAGCCGCAACGACCAGGTGGCGACCGACATGCACCTGTACCTGCGCAAGCGGACGGTGGAGATTGCCGGTCTCCTGCACAAGCTGCAGGAGGCGCTGCTCGCCCAGGCGGAAGCGAACCTCGACACGATCCTGCCGGGGTACACCCACCTTCAGCGCGCCCAGCCGATCCTGCTCGCGCACCATCTGCTCGCGTACGTGTCCATGCTGGAGCGTGACATCGGCCGCTTCCGGGACAGCTACAAGCGCGTGAACGTGCTGCCGCTGGGAGCGGGCGCCCTGGCCGGGACCACCTTTCCCATCGACCGCCACTTCGTCGCCGAGCAGCTCGGCTTCGACGGCGTCTACGAGAACAGCCTCGACGCCGTCAGCGACCGCGATTTCATCGTCGAGTTCCTCGCCAACTCATCGCTCGTCATGGCCCACCTCTCCCGCCTCTGCGAAGAGCTGGTGCTCTGGTCGAGCACCGAGTTCGGCTTCATCGAGCTGGACGATGCCTTCTGCACCGGCAGCAGCATCATGCCGCAGAAGAAGAACCCGGACGTGCCCGAGCTCGTCCGCGGCAAGACGGGACGGGTGTACGGCCATCTGATCGGCCTGCTCACCGTATTGAAGGCCCTGCCGCTCGCCTACAACAAGGACATGCAGGAGGATAAGGAAGGAATGTTTGACACCGTCCGCACCCTGGAGGGGGCGCTGCAGCTCTTCGCGCCGATGATCGCGACGATGAAGGTGCGCACGGAACGGATGCGCCAGGCGGTGAATCGGGATTTCTCCAACGCCACCGACATCGCCGATTACCTGGTCACCAAGGGGCTACCGTTCCGCCAGGCGCATGAGGTGATCGGCCGGCTCGTGCTGTACGGCATCGAGCACGACAAATTCCTGCTCGACCTCACACTCGCCGAATTCCGCGAATTCTCCGAGCTGTTCGACGAGAACATCTTCGAGGTGCTGCAGCCGGAGCATGTCGTGAACGCGCGCAACGTCTACGGCGGCACGGCCCGCACTCAGGTGGAGGCGGCGCTTGGCCGCGCCAGGCAGAACGCGGCCGCCACGGCCGAGTGGATGGCCGGCTTTGACCGGTAAGCCGCCTGAACGATCCGTCGCCGGTTTCGGTCGGCGGCCCGGCGAGAACGCCCGGCCGATCCGCCGCATTCTGCCGATAACGACGAACCCAAAAAGCGAATCGCCCGACGAGGGCGGTTCGCTTTTTGGTCCATAATGTCTGCCGGCGAAGCTTGCGATCGCGTAGCTCCGATCGGCTAGTCCGCAGGGCGAAAATCTCGACTTTTCCTTCGCAAGAACGATAGAGTTTAAGCCCGTCGATTCGGCAACAATGTTTGGACTTTTCAGAGAATTCGACGCCGAAATCGCCGTTTTGCCTTGTCGCGGGCTTTTTCCTCCTGTACAATAAGACTCGTGTCTCGCGAATCGGGCATGCCGTCAGACGCGTTTCTTTCCCGTGCGCAGCCTTCATCTCCGTTCATCCGCTCCCGATTCCGCCTTCCATTCGCGCATTCTGCGAGACTCGCCCCTTCGTCCGCCGCCATCCGCGCAAGCCCCTAGGGCGTAAGCCGATTTGCGAATTCCGTGAAAAAATAGGGGAGTTTCTCCTGACGCCCGGAGGAATTTGACCGCAATTGTCGAAGTTGTTAGGGCTTACTAGTGACAGGAAGTGATGATGTGATCGAAATGCACGACGTTTGGAAGACCTATCCGGACGGCACCGAAGCCATCCGGGGGATCAACCTCAAAGTCGACGCCAACGAATTTGTCTATGTCGTCGGGCCCTCGGGAGCCGGCAAATCGACGTTCATGAAGATGATATATCGCGAGGAGAAGCCGTCCAAGGGCACGATCTTCGTCAACGGCTTCAACCTCGGCAAGCTCAAGCCGCGCAAAATTCCCTATGTACGCCGCAACATCGGAGTCATTTTCCAGGATTTCCGCCTGCTGCCCAAGCTCACCGTCGCCGAAAATGTCGCCTTCGCGCTCGAAGTCATCGAAGCGCCGAAGCGGCTCATCAAGAAGCGGACGCTGGAGGTGCTGGACCTGGTTCATCTGCGGGACAAGGTCGATTCCTTCCCGAATCAGCTATCCGGCGGCGAGCAGCAGCGCGTGGCGATCGCCCGCGCCATCGTCAATAACCCGGCCGTCATCATCGCGGACGAGCCCACCGGCAACCTGGACCCGGATACGTCCTGGGACATCATGAAGTTGCTGGACGAGATCAATTACCGCGGCTCCACCATCATTATGGCGACGCACAACAAGGAAATCGTCAATACCCGCCGCCGCCGCGTCATTGCCATCGAGAAGGGCCAGATCGCCCGCGACCAGCAGAGGGGGGAATACGGCTATGAAGATTAGCACCCTCCGCCGGCATTTCCGGGAAGGCACCCGCAGCATGTACCGCAACGGCTGGATGACCTTCGCCTCGATCAGCTCAATTACGATTTCCCTGTTCATCCTGGGCCTGTTTCTCATGCTCGGGATCAACGTCAACGATATGTCGAAGCAGTTGGAAAGCCAGGTTGAAATCAAGGTCTATTTGCAGTTGAAGACGCCTGCGGACGTGCGGGCGGACATTCAGTCCAAAATTCAGGCAATGCCGGAAGTGAAAAAGGTTCGGTTCGTGTCCAAGGAGGAAGGTCTCGCCGCCATGCGCGAGACGCTGAATGACCCGCTAAAGGGGTATGACGGCGAGGACAACCCGCTGCCCGACAGCTTCTCCGTCGAAGTCAAGGAACCCCGCACCGTGCAGAGCGTCACGGAACGGATCCAGAAGCTCAATGACGGCCGGGACACGCCGCCGATCGAAGAGGTCAAGTACGGCAAGGATACGGTCGACTCGCTGTTCAAGGTGACCCGGGTCGTCCGCAACATCGGCATCGTGTTTGTGGTTGCCCTTGTTTTTACCTCCATGTTCCTCATCTCAAACACGATCAAGCTGACGATTCTCGCCCGCAACCGGGAGATCCGGATCATGAAGCTGGTCGGGGCGACGAACGGCTTTATCCGCTGGCCGTTCTTTATCGAGGGAGCGCTGATTGGCTTCCAGGGAGCGCTGATTCCTGCGGCCATCCTCACGTACGGTTATCACCTCGCGCTCGAATTCTTCGAGCCGGGGATGAGCACGCTCATGCTGAAAATGTCGCCTTTTAACGAAACGGTATACCCGATTGCCATCCTCCTGATGGTCATCGGCCTTGTAATCGGCATCTGGGGTAGCACGCTGTCGGTTCGCAAATTCTTGAAAGTGTAGGAGGACGGGATGTTGAAACGGAACCTGACCACTTGGATCGCGATCAGCCTGACGGCGTCGCTCCTGATTCAGCCGATGACCGCCACCGCCGGAGCCAAGGAAGACATTGCGAAGCAGCTGCAGCAGCTTCGCAAGCAGGAGCAGCAGACCGCCGCGCAGCAGAAGGCGGCCGAGAAGAAAGCCTCTACCCTTAACCAGCAGAAGCAGCAGAAGGTCGTCTCGCTGAACGAGCTTGAGGCCGATATCAAGACGCAGGGAAACAAGCTGACCAAGCTGGAAACGCAGATTACCGAGACCAGCCTGAAGCTCCAGGAGACGGGGGATAAGCTGGAGGAAGCCGAGAAGCGGGTGGCCAACCGTGACACGCTGTTCAAATCCCGCCTCCGCATGATGTATAAGAAGGGGTCGGTTTCGTACCTGGACGTGCTGCTCAGCGCCACGAGCTTCTCCGATTTCATCGACCGCTTTGATTCGATCAAGGCGCTCGTCGCCCAGGACAAGAAGATTCTGGCGGAGAACAAGCGGGACCGCAACGAGATCGCGGCCATGAAAAAGGACGTTGAGGCGAAGCTGACCGAAGTGAAGGGCCTGTACGCCGACGCCGAGGACCTTAAGGCTTCCTTGCAGGATAAGGAAAAGCGGGTGAAGGCGGTCATCGCCAGCCTCTCGCAGGAGCAGGCGGAGCAAGAGGACATCAGCGAAGATGCCGAAGCCAGCCTGATCGCGCTGGCCAAGCAGAAGCAGACCCTCTATACCCAGCAAAAGGAGATTCTCGCCAAGGAAGCGGCTGAGAAGCGGCGCAAGGAAGCGGAGGAGAAGCGGCGCCGAGAGGCGGAAGCCGCCAAGGCCGCTGTCGGCAACAAGGGCGGAGGCACGTCCACGGCAGCCAGCGAGCACCACGGCAAGTTCCTCTGGCCGGTGCCGGCGAGCAATACGATCAGCTCGACCTTCGGTTACCGGATCGACCCGATCGCCGGAGTCCGCAAGCTGCACAAGGGAACCGACATCGCCGCGCCGCGGGGATCGAAAATTCTCGCGGCCGATGACGGCACGGTGCTGATCGCGTCCTGGGTGAACGGATACGGCAACTGCATCGTCATCGACCACGGCGGCGGGTATTGGACCTGGTACGGGCATATCATGGAAGGCGGGATTTACGTCAGCGAAGGGGAGAACGTCAAACGCGGCCAAGTGATTGCCGGCGTTGGCAACACGGGAGACTCGACCGGGAACCATCTGCACTTCGAGGTGCGCATCAACGAGGTTCCGGTCGATTCACTGCCCTACATTCAATAGAGATACTAAACCGGATGGGCTTGACATATACTGAACAAGCAGTCAGGCCCGTTTAAGGTGGTGGAGGTTTCCATGACATTCAAAGGTCGTTCGGTACTTGCTCTCGTGCTGCTGGCGCTACTTGCCGGCAGCCTTTTCACAATGGCGGCGACGGGCTCTCCTCTATGGGAGAAAAGCCCGTCTTCGGCTTCCCAGTCGGGTGCCGGCAAGCCCGGCGCAACCCCGTCCGCTTCCGGCCCCCAGGCCAGTCCTGCCGACGACGGCAAGCTGAGCGGCAGGGAATTGGACAAGGTGGAGAAGACCTACGAGCTGATCGAGTCCAACTATCTCAGCAAGGTCGATAAGGATAAGGTCGTGGACGGGGCAATTCACGGCATGCTGGAGGCGCTCGACGATCCGTACACGACCTATATGGATCAAGAGGAAGCCCAGCAATTTGCCGAGACGATCAACTCGTCCTTCCAAGGGATCGGCGCGGAATGCTCGCTGGTGGACGGAGTGGTGGTCGTCACCGCCCCGATTAAAGGTTCACCCGCCGAAAAGGCCGGCATCCGCAGCGGCGACGCCATTCTCTCCGTCAACGGCGAGAAGCTGGACGGCTTGACGCTCAATCAGGCGGTCATGAAGATCCGTGGGCCAAAGGGCACCCAGGTGAAGCTGTCGATCCGTAAAGTCGGCTCCACGGCTCCCCAGGAGCTCGTGCTGGTGCGCGACGATATTCCGCTGGAAACTGTCTACGCGGAGATGGTGACGGATACGATCGGCAAGATCGAGATCAGCCAGTTCTCGACCGATACGGCCGAGCGGTTTACGGAAGAGCTCAACGGCCTGGAAAAGAAGGGCATGAAGGGCCTGATCATCGACGTGCGGGACGACCCCGGCGGCCTGCTCGATTGCGTGCTCGACATCGCCGAGCACTTCGTTCCGAAGGGCAAGACGGTGCTGCAGGTCGAGGACCGCGACGGCAAGCGCAGCAGCGAGGCGGCCAAGGGCAAGTACCCGGTTAAGACGTACCCCGTCACCGTTCTCATCAACGGCGGCAGTGCCAGCGCGTCGGAAATCCTGGCCGGGATCGTCAAGGAAGCCGTCGGCGGTCAGCTTGTCGGCGAGAAATCGTTCGGCAAAGGCACCGTTCAGGTTACCTACGAGAAGGAAATGGGCGACGGCAGCAACATCAAGATGACGATCATGAAATGGCTCACCCCGAACGGCAACTGGATTCACAAGAAGGGCATCGAGCCGGACGTCAAGGTCGAGCAGCCGGCCGTGTACAACCTGACGGCCTTCTCCAAGGAGAAGACGCTGAAGGCCGATACGGTGGGCGACGAGGTGAAGAAGCTCCAGGTCATGCTGGCCGCTCTCGGTTACGCCGCCGACCGCCAGGACGGGTATTTCAGCAAAGCCACGGCGGAGAAGGTCAAGGCGTACCAGACCGCCAAGAAGCTCCCGGTTACGGGAGAGGCGGACGCCAAGACCCTGACCAGCTTGGAGGAGTCGGTCACGACGATGCTCCGCGACCCGAAGAATGACGCACAGCTGAACGCCGCCATCGCCGCAACGAAGAGCCGGATTGGCAAGTAAAGCCCAGCGACGCCATCACACAATTGAAGAGGCCTTTCCCATCGCGAGACAATCGCGCGGGAAAGGCCTTTTTTGTTGGTGCTAGACATGGAGCTGATGGCTGCCGCTCCAAGTCCGCTTGATGGCCTTGGCGCATCCCAGAAACGCGCTCACGACGATTGCCGCGGTAAAGAGAGCGATCACGGCAGTCGTTCCTTCCATCCCCATAAAGCTCGCTGAACTCCCATCGCCCCAATCCACGTTTTGCAGGTAGGCGGTAAATTCGGAACTGAACAGATCCGAACGGTGGACCAGGTAGATCAGAATGCCCATGTTGATCAGCTTGCTGACGATGACGGCGCCGCAAACGAGTGGAGTCCATTTGCGTTGGATCATTTTGCTCAGGGAGGCCAAGATTCCGAAGGCAGCCATAATCAGGATGGCGGGGATACAGCTATGGAGGAACGAGGAGCTGAACAGGGTGGTAATCTGTGTGTCTCCGCTGCGAAGAAGGAATACAAGCGGGATGCTTCCCGTACAGACCAGGATAGCCAGAGCGGAGAACACAGCGATCAATGCCAGTTGGGTGACGCTGTCCGACCAGGCGATTCGGCCCTTTTCATCCGGCAGCGCCTTCGGCAACTCCTCGATGCTCCATTCCGATTTCTTATTGCCTTTGGACCTGCCGCCGGCCCTTTCGGCAATGACAAAGCCGATCGTCGTCCACACCAGCGCTTGAAAAGCGGCAGCAAAGGCCGCGGTAATGCCCTTGGAAACCGCATGGCTGGCCAAAGACGCCCAATCCACCGCCGTATCCTGAATGGCATCCATGGCTCCCAGGGCGGTGCCGATGACCAGTCCCAAGCCGCCGACCAGCGGCAGGATGCTTTTAAGCGCGCGTACATAGGTTTCATAGACAGGCGGAGACATCAGATAGCGGGGGGTTTGCCGGTATTTCTCCGCCAGCGCCGCAGGCGATCCCAGCTTGCTCAGAACGGCCGCCACCTCCTGTTCGTCCGCCTCATCGGACAGCATGTCGTAAATATTCGATTTCAATTCCCGGCTGACGTCCTCCCGCTCCTTCTCCGGCAATTGGCGGATCACCTCATACACATAACGCTCAATCAGATTATCCATGCCCGTCGTCCTCTCCGCATATCGAATTAAGGTTCACCTGCATCTTCTTCCATTCTTTCAGCAGCGCTTGGTAGACGTCTTTGCCGTATTCGTTTAAGGTATAGTATTTTCGCGGGCGGCTCTCGCTGGTATCCCAATCGCTCACAAGCAGGCCTTGACTCTCCAGCCGGCGTAAAAGGGGGTAGAGGGTATTGGCCTCAATCTCGATATGCTTCTCCTGCATGGTCTGAAGCAGGGCGTATCCATAGTGCGCTTGCTTCAGGCAGCCCAGAACCGCCAAGGTCAAGCTGCCCCGGCGAAGCTCGGTAATCAAGCTTTGGAGCTGATCGTTTTCCGGCATTCCATCACCTCTCCGTCATTATACTGTGTGACACACAATAATATCAAGATTAATTTAGTGGATGATCAACAATGTCCCAGAATCGGAATGGTTAAAAAATGGAAAGGGGACGAATCGTGAAGGATTCCGTTCTTCCGCGTCGAAAAGGAAGGGAGACGAATCCATCTCAAAAAAAGGAGACAGCGTATCATGAATGGAACCGAAGAGCTTTTCCACCGGCTTCTTGCCGCCCTCGGCAGGCTGGCGCTGAACCCCTTTTATTACATAAGCATTCTCTTCGTGGTGATCCAGTATCGCCGTCACATCATCCTGGAGCGGAAGTTCTTCGCCAGCCGGCTGCATTCCCTGGGGCAGGAAACCTGGCGGACCGTCGTCTGGGGACTCGCCGCCGGCGTCATCGCTTCCCTGGTGCTTGCGGGAACGGGCATCCGGCTCGAGCCGGGAACCGTCGTCCTCCTCTGGGGACTGACCCTCGGTCTCCTGTTCCTGCGCGTGCGCTTCCTCTGCCTCGCCTACTCCGCCGGGCTGCTCGGCCTGCTCCACCTGATCCTGCCCCAGCTCCCCGGCTGGGGCAGTCACTCCGGCTACGACTGGTTCTATCGGGCGATCGACGGCGTCGATGTCCCGTCCCTGTTCGTGCTCGTCGCCGTGCTGCATCTCCTGGAGGCCGGGCTCATCCTCCTGCAGGGCGACCGGCTGGCCACGCCGCTGTTCATTGAGAGCAAGCGCGGCAAGATCGTCGGCAGCTATCAGCTGCAAGGCTTCTGGCCGGTGCCGCTGTTCCTGCTCGCGCCGGTGGCGAGCGGAGGAGTCGGCCTGCCGTGGGAGCCGCTGCTCGCCGGCAACTGGGGCGCCGTGCAGTGGGACTTCCTCGCGTTTCCCGCGGTGATTGGCTTCACCGGCATGACCCTAAGCCGCCTGCCCCGGCCGAAGCTGCGGCAAACGGCGGGGCTTCTCACCCTGTACGGCGCGGTACTGCTCGCCGGTGCCATGCTGTCGGTCTTCTGGACGCCGTTCGGCTGGGCCGTGGCGATCCTGTCGATTCTGCTGCACGAAGCCGTTTTGGCCTACGGCGACCGGCTGGAACACAAAAGCGGCCCGTTCTATGTGAACGGACCGCGCGGGCTTACCATCCTCGCGGTGCTGCCGGGAAGTCCGGCTGAATCGGCCGGTCTCGGCGTCGGCGAGGTGCTGCACAAGGTCAACGGCATGCGCGTGCAGACCAAGGAGGAGCTGCACGAGGCGCTCCGGCTGAACTCGGCCTTCTGCAAGCTGGAGGTGCTGAACCTGGAGGGCGAGAGCAAATTCGTCAGCCGTCCGCTCTACGAGGACGAGCATCACCAGCTCGGCATCGTCATCGCGCCGGACGACGATGCGCCTTATTTTGTCGAGGAGAAGACCTTCTCCTTCCCCTCGTATGTGCGCCGCAAGTGGATGGGCGTGCTCCGGAACGAACGGCAGCAAGGCCTGTAAGGCAGAGCCTTCGCCCGCTCTATCCCCGGCTTCGCTTAGCCGATTCGACATAGGCGAGAATCCGATCCGCCGCCGCTTGGTATCCGCCCGCTTCCCGGAAGCTCGCGCGGATGGCCGCGGCGGCTTTTCGATAGCGGTCCTCGCGCAGCACGTCCTGCACGGAATCGCGGAGCGCCTGCGCCGTCGCATCTCCGGGCTTCAGCCCGATTCCCGCCCCCAGGCCGACCAGCTGCTTCGTCACCGCCGGCTGATCGTTCATCTGCGGAATGGCAACGATGGGAACGCCGCAGAAGAGCGCTTCGCTCACGCTGTTCAGCCCTCCGTGGCTGACGAAGGCGTCCGCCTTTTGCAGCACCGCGAGCTGCGGGACAGTTCGCCGGACGATGAAGTTGCCCGGAATTTCACCGAGCAGAGCGAGATCGACCTTGTTGCCTACCGACAGGACGACCTTCCCCTCCCAATCGCCGAAGGCTTCTATGCAGGTCCGGTAGAAGGCGGCATCGCCGTTGTGGATCGTTCCCATGGAAATGTAGAGCACCCGCTTGCCCTCCAGCTCGTGCAGAGGGAAATCCCCCGGATCGAGGTTGCGGTCCAGCGAAGGGCCGACAAAGGCAAAGCGGTCGTCATAAGCATCCGAATCGGGTTGAAACAGCCGCGAGGTATAGACCACCGTCAAATCCTCTTGCTTGAAGAGGAGGTCCATCAAGGTGAAGGAATCCAGCTCCCAAGCGGCGGCGGCCCGTTCCATCTCTTCGTACAGCCGGTCCAATTGGGGATGGAACCCCGGTTCGGTCATGGCGGGAGGGACGGGAAGGCGGTTCATCGCGAAGGACGTGCACGAACAGACGGCGGGAAGGCCGAGCCGTTTCGCCAGCACCCGTCCTCCTCCGAACATGGCGTCGTGGACGAGGCAGTCGAAGGAAGCTCCGGCTATTTTTTCGGTCACCAGGGGAACGATCTGCTCATCCATCTTCAGCAGAAACTCCAGGAGGGTATAGAACGGATGATCGCCGGTCGGCCGATACGAAGCCAGAAACCGGTTCAGCGGCTCCCCATACGGTTCAAAGCTCGCTCCCGCCGCCTCGATCGGGCTGCGAAATTCCTCGGTGGCCCAATAGACCACCTCTTCTCCCCGGGCAACCAGCTCCCGAACCAGAGCAAGCGTCGGATTGATATGCCCTTGCACGTTTCCGTTGACGAACAGGATCTTCCCCATGTGAATTCCTCACTTTCTCGCCATAAAAAGAATGATGGTGACCAAGCAAAGCAGCAGCGTGCCAAACGACAGAAGCGCATGAAAATTCGCATCCTTCGGACCCGGTCCCCACTTCATCCACAGTCCGCAAAGGATCGTCAGCCCGATGGCCACGATCGATAGAATCGCCAAGGCTCTCATCGCCCGCTTTCCTCCTTTCCCACAGGCTCTAGATACAGACGGATGGCCGTGTCCACCAGTTCATCCCGCTGCTTCTTGTCTTCGACATCCACGTTTGCATACTTGAAGAAATCCTCGGAGCGATAGAACACCAATTTAAAAAAGGAGGCAAGCTGATAGGCGATAATCCGGCATTCGGTTTCGTTGCGGGTAGAGCCGCAGCAGGCCCGGATGTAGGGCAGGATGTGGTACGGAGTCTCGATTTCCTTGTGCAGCAAAAGATACGGAATGGTGGGGCGGGTCAGCTCGGCGTAGGCCACGGCCATATCGGACAGCTGAATAAGGAAGCTCCGGAGCTTTTCCTGCGGCGGTGCCTCTTGCGGAATCGAATGGCCGAGCTCCTTGGCCTTCGCCGCAATGATCCGGTCGACCGCCAAGCTCATCAGCGCGTCCTTGGACGAATAATAGTAGTTGATCATCGCCAGGTTCGCGCCCGCCTCCTCGGCAATTTGCCTCGCCGTAATGCGGTGGTAATCGCCGCCGTCGGCCAGGAGCCGGATGGTGGCTTTCAGGAGCTGATCTTTGGTGGAGTCGGCGGACATGCGGAAACCCTCCGTTATTAAAAGTGTATTAAACACGTTTAATTATAATGCAGGAAAATCAAGTGTCAAGGGTGGGCGCTTATTATTACTGAATAGACCAAGTATTTGCTGCCATTTGGGTGATATTGGTATTATAAAAGGGAAAATAAAGAAGGAAAATGTAAAAACCTGTTGAATGTTATTATTGATTACACTTAAATTAGTGTTTTGGGGGGAAATTTAGTTGTTCGTTAATAAGGGATGCATTAAAAAGGTTATCTCATTTGTGTTGGCGGCATTTATATTAAGCGCTTTACTTTTTAAACCATTAGACTTACTAGCTAGCAAAATGGAACAATCAGATAACTCCAGTCAAACATCAAACTCTGTTAATGAAGTTACTTATGTTACCTATGCAATTTATGGACTAGGGACCACTGATTCGCCTTATCTTATTACTACAACTCAACAACTCTTAGACATAAAAAATAACTTATCGGCGCAATACCGATTGGAAGCGGATATTGATCTTCTTGGGCAGGCATGGTTACCCATTGGGAGTGTAAGCACACCCTTTAAAGGAATGCTAGATGGTAATGACCATGTGATCCGAAACATGAAGATAACTGGGAATGGATTTTTTGGAGTGACGGACGGAGCAATTATTAAGAACCTGGAACTAAACGGAATTGTAGTAACGGGAAA
>NZ_JBPPGI010000011.1:0-48598 GCF_051594785.1 Gorillibacterium terrae | reverse complement strand
CAGCCTTCCAAGCTGGTAGCGTGGGTTCGATTCCCATCACCCGCTCCAAACTAAAAATCCCCTGAAACCCTTGATACTCAAGGGTTTTTTATTTTGTTCTAGTTCGACATACGGGAAGCGACTTTGCGTCCATGGGGCAGATCATGGGGCAAATTTTTTGGTTTGTGGATTTAAGTTCTCGAACTGGGCAATAACCGTTCGGTTAACTGCCTCTGATTCATGAGTATAACGGTTCGTGGTTTCAAGTTTGGAGTGCCTTAGGAACATCTGAATGCTGCGCTGATCCGCCCCGTATTCACGCAAGAGGGTGCCGGCTGTATGACGGAGTCCGTGCAATTTGACGTGGGGAAACTGGTGCTTCTTAAGAAACTTTGACCATGTGTTAGTTGCTGTACTTGGGTAGTACATGACCCCGTTCCCCCCGTGAAAAACGTACTGTTTCCCTCCTCCGCGCCAATCACGGCAAAGTAGCTTCTCTTTCTTCCACTGCCGCTCGTATTGTCTAAGTTGTTCTGTGTACCATTTTGGCATTGGTACCCAACCTTCGGATTCGACCGTCTTTACATCACTCTCGATCTTATTTCCCTTTGAGTCGACTGTAATCTGTTTCTCTATGAGGACAGCAGACCGTTCATAGTCCAGGGAAGTCCACTCCACGGCTAGAAATTCGCCTCTACGGAAGCCTCCAAGCATAACCCCAGTAAAGTATAGTCGCCAGTGCTCGGGAAGGTCGTACATGGCGAGTAGAAGCTCAGCAACCTCCGTTTCTGTGTAGCTTTGCTTAACGCTCCTCATTTTCTTCTTCTCACTCTTATGCAGACTTGGCCGCTTTAGGCCCTCCGCAGGATTTGACTTGATTACTCCCCATTCGAAAGCTGATTTAAAAATAGAAACGATAACCTTATAAATATTCAGCTTGGTATTTGTCGCAAGAGGTTGGCCATTCTTTAAATTCCGGAGATCGGCAAACCATTCAACAAGCTCGAGAGTGGATATATCGCTGATCCAGGAATCTCCGAATGTCGGAAGCAACCTTGAATCAACGATGTACATAGTGTTCAGAAGCGTTTCGCCGCTCATATTTTCTTCGTTGGCATAACCTTTTTGCCATGTCGAAATGAAATCAGCAAAGGTAACTTTCTTTGATCTACTCCGATTCTTTCCCTTGTCTTCATACTCACCGTTGATAACGGCCTCGCTCCATTTCTCCTCCTCTTTCGCAAGCCAAAGTTCTTTCTTCTTTGCAACACGAGACCTTACGATATCTTCCGGCATCTCAACCACGATGGACCGTTTCGGTCTGGAGGCTTTCGACGGGTCCCGTTCCACAATCTTATACCTATTCCCTCCAAGGTACTCATTCCATGCCACTGAATACCACTCCCTTTCTGGAACGTATGTTCCCTTAAAAGTGTATAGTAAACCGCCTTGCGGCGGGAAAGCGCCGAAAGTCAATAAAAAGAATGAAGTTCCTCGGGAATACAGTTTCTTCTAAGCATTTCTGGCAAGCCTTCTCCTGGAAGAAGTGAATCCTGTGAGGTTAGGAGGCGAACTGCAAACTGGTTTGCTTGCCGTTCATATTTCCCAACAAAGAAATAGGTGTGCTCGTCGATCCAGAACCTACTAACGCCCGGATGAAGAATGGCATGTCCTAACTCGTGTGCGCAGATGACCCTTTGCCATTCCTCGCTTAAGTCCCTATGAATAACGATATACTTGCGACGCAAAGTCTTCCGGTACATTCCGCGCGTGCACGCTCCGAGGTCCTCAAACCAAACTTCTATATTCTGCCCAGATGCGATTTCAAATGGGCAGTTTGATTTATGCTTTCGAATTAACCTGCGGATTGTTTGGTCCATGTCCATAGATGTTAATCATCCTTTTTCTTCCGGCCGTAGGTTTCCTTATTTTTTGCTTTAGCGTCCCAAAACATGGCTTCCATGACGCGCTTGATCTTCTCTTTGTCCTCCTCCTCAATAGGAATGCCATCAAACATAATCGGCTCGTCCTCTTCAAGCATACGCTTAAAGTCGCGTTTATCTTTCGGTGTAGCCCATGAAGGAACCTCGCTGGTATTGGAGCCTAGTAAGAAATCTACGCTTACTCCGAAAATCGTGGCAATTCGCGTTGCCATTTCAGCGCTCAGTGTCCGGGTTTCTTTTTCAAAACCATAGAGGTACTGAGGCGAAATGTTGAGTCGGGCGGCTAATTCCGGGCCGCTAATCCCCTTTGCTGTGCGTATTTCACGGATTCTATTCATATCGCGATCCCTTCAACTATTTGTTTACATTCATACTATCAACTAATAGTTTAAATCGCAACGAACAAATAGTTTAAAATTGGAGAAAATCCGAGTTAATTTAAACAAATAGTGGTAATTGTTTTGACAAATCGCGAAATTGCTGATATTTGAGCTTATTTGCTCAAAAATGCGAGTTGAGAAAAAGCAACTATTTGTTTAATATTGAGCTATCGACTTGAACAAATAGTTAAAGAAGGTGATACGATGAATATTTCCGAGTCGGTGACAAAGGCAATGATAGAGCAGAAATTAAATCCTTCTGACGTTGCACGGAAAACGGGGTACAGCCCGCAATACCTGCACAGTCTTCTGGATGGGCGTCGCAGATGGAATGAGAGCATTCTTGCAAAGACATGCGACGTACTCGGTCTGGAAATCAAATTGGTTCCGAAGCAGAAGGTGGGAGCAAGATGACTTCTCAAGATTTCATCGAAGCCCTCCGGTCCGATATAAAAGCGGAGCTTCGAGAGGAAATTCTTGCGGAGCTCCAACCCGAGATTAATAAGCGTTTAAACGGGAATGTCATGACATTAGCCGAGGCAGCTCGGTATCTCAAAGTGGCTGAGGGGACTCTTCGGAAGATGGTCAAGGCTCTTGAAGTGCCGTTTTTCATCCAGAGAAAACAGTATTTCTTTTCTCAGCTTGAACTGGATGACCATATTCGGAAAATAACCAATCGACCACTGAAATAACCAAAGGAGCTGACACCATGAACCATCACGACCAGGCCCGCAAAGACCACATCGTCAAAGCACTAGCCGACGCCAAGGAGGCCGCGACCACGGCGGAGCTGTATCTGGACCCGACGATGCACCAGCCGGACGAGATCGAGGCGATCCACACGGCGGCCGACCACATCGACCAGGCGCTCGCCGCTCTCGGCGCGCTGGCACCGGCGGAATTTTAGGAGAGGAGGTGAGCGTATTGTCGAAATCGACACTGCTCCTTGAGGCCGCAAGGGAAATGGAATCAGCCATCAGTTGCCTTCGGCGAGCTAAAAGGCTCCTTATGGATGCTCATAATTCTCAGCATTTGCCGGTCGCCATGGACCTTGTTCGCCTGGAGGAATCCCTTCTGATTCTCCGGGATCCGGAATGCACCCCGGAATACTACGACAGGAGGTGAGAGAGATTGAAAACGAACGGATTGACTTGGTTCGCCCTGACGCCTGGAGAACGTATGGCCGTCCTGGCTTACGCAGCCTGGCAAAATGCAAAACGGCCCCATCGGACCGCCATCCGATAGAGCCGCGCTTTGAAAATCTCTGTGGCCCCATTATAGCACGGAGCCGGAAAGAAGGAAACGGTTTGAATATCTGCTATCGAGAAATCAATTTTCGCCCCGACAGTCTTGCGCTGATCGAACGAGTGAACGCCATTATCGACGAATATCAGGCGAAAGGTTATTCCCTAACGCTGCGGCAGGTCTATTATCAGCTCGTCGCCCGGGACATTATCCCGAACAATGAGCGATCTTACAAAAACCTTGGAAATCTCATATCCGATGGCCGCATGGCCGGGCTGATTGACTGGACAGCCATCGAGGATCGCACCCGGAATCTTCGAAAAAACAGTCACTGGAACTCGCCTGGCGACATCCTTTTCTCTGCAGCCTACTCTTTTGCATATGACAAATGGGCGGATCAGGAAAATTACGTCGAGGTTTGGGTAGAAAAGGATGCCCTTGTTGGTATCGTCGGCCAAGTCTGCGGGGATCTGGACGTTCCGTTCTTTAGCTGTCGTGGCTACGTCAGCCAATCCGAAATGTGGGCAGCAGCTCAGCGGCTTGAAGGCTTCTCAGGGTCCAAACACATTCACATTATCCATTTAGGCGACCATGACCCATCCGGCAAGGACATGAGCCGGGATATCGTAGACCGGCTGTCCCTCTTCGGCGTCGACGTCGAGTTTCAGCGGATCGCCCTCAATTACGACCAGATTGAGGAGTTCAGTCCGCCCCCCAACCCGACAAAGCTTACCGATAGCCGGGCAAGTGGTTATATCGAGGAGTTCGGCCACGAGTGCTGGGAATTGGACGCCCTCCGCCCGGAAGTCATCGATTCCTTGATCCGCGAAGCGGTCACCGATCACCTGGACTTTGATCTATTTGAAGAGGCGGGCCGGCGGGAACAAGCTGGAAAAGATGCGCTGCGCGCCGTTGCCCGAGACTGGGAGAATATCGAAAGCAAATATACGAGGGAGGACTAGCCCTATGAAAGCAACTGGAATTGTCCGCCGAGTGGACGAGCTCGGCCGCGTAGTGATCCCGATGGAGCTGCGCCGCACGCTCGGGATCGGTGAGAAGGACCCGCTTGAAATCTTTGTGGATGGCGAGCGGATCGTCCTGCGGAAGTATGCCCCCGGCTGCATCTTCTGCGGCAGCAGCGAACAGCTCCGCTCGGTTAAAGACAAGCTGGTCTGCCTGTCCTGCGCCCAGGCCATCGCCAAAGAGGCCGCCTATGCGTGACCTCGACACCGATCTGGCGATCTGCGAGGCAGCGACGCCGGGGCCGTGGCTTGAAGGGGCTACGGACGCAATCAGAGTGTCCGAAGGTTGGGTGTGCCAGTTTTACGAAGGCGACGACCTTAATGGAACCGCTCGTCATTTCTTGAACTACGAAAGCAATCTTGCTTTTGTGCTTGCTGCCCGCGAAGGCTGGCCGGAAGCAATCCGGCGGGCGCAGGCAGCTGAGGATGAAGTCGACCGCCTGGAGGCCAAGCTGGACCGCCTACAGGACGAGCTGCGCATGCTGCAGGACACAATTAACCAACGGTATCAACCCTAAAGGAGGACTCATACATGTCTGTACAGATTACCATCGCCGGCGAGGACGCCGGACAAGCCCTGCAAGACCTCGCAACCCTTTCCGCCGCGCTGATTAAAGTTCCGGCGGCGGCCGCTGCAGAGCAGCCGGAAGCCCCGAAGGCAACCCGGGGGCGCAAGGCTGTTGAGAAGCCGGCCGAAACCAAGCCGGCAGAGCCTACTGTCGAGCCGGAGCCGGAAACGACGGACGATGACACAGAGGCCGCTCTGGAAGAGGGCGAAGACATCCCGGACGATGTGAAGCTCCGCGCTGCTGCTTCTGCAGCTGCAGATCGGGCAGGCAGGGCTTTAGTGAAGGAGCTGCTGGGCAAGTACGGTGTCCCCAACGTCACCGCGCTGCCTGATGGCAAGCGCTCGCAGTTCCTCCGGGATCTGGAGGGGCTGAAATGACCGCTCCGGCCCATGCCGAAAGAGCTCATGCCCTGCTCGGGGCGTCCAAGGCAAGCCAGTGGATAAACTGCCCGCCGAGCGCTCGTCTGCAGGAGGGCGTTCCGGACAAACGGAGTGAGTATGCGGACGAGGGCACTGCGGCGCATGAGTTGTCCGAGCTCTTTCTTCGGCGAAGGCTGACGCCTTGCAACCGAGCGACGCGCAGCCAGCTCGACATGGCCGTCGCTGACTTCCAAGCGGGAAACTCCTATTACGGTCCCGAGATGGAGGACTCGGTCGGTTACTATGTCGAGGCCGTGGAGGAACGATTCATGGAGGCCAAGGCGCGCAGCTCCGACGCCGTCATCCTGTTCGAGGAGCGTCTGGATTTTTCCGAATGGGTTCCAGACGGTTACGGGACCGGGGACGTTGTTCTGATCTCCGACGGCATTATGGAAGTAATTGACCTGAAATACGGCAAAGGCGTACCGGTCAACGCAGTCGGAAACCCGCAGCTTCGCTTGTATGCGCTGGGCGCCTGGACTGGATTCAGCTTCCTGTACGACATCCGGGAAGTCCGCATGACCATCGTGCAGCCGCGGCTTGACAGCATCTCCACGGACAGCATGACCGTGGAGGAACTGCTGGCTTGGGCGGAGGAGGTTGTCCGGCCGGCGGCGGCGCTGGCCGATGCCGGAGAAGGGGAATTCCAGGCGGGGGGTCATTGCCGCTTCTGCAAGGTCAAGGCAAGCTGCCGGGCTCGTGCAGATGCCAATCTGGCGGCCCTGGCCTATGAGTTCAAGGATCCGGCGCTGCTCACGCTTGAGGAGATCGGATCAATCCTAATCATCGCCGAGCAGCTTCAAGCCTGGGCTAAGGATGTTCAGGATTTCGCTTACGACCAAGCGACATCTGGGCGAAGCATTCCCGGGTGGAAGCTGGTCGAGGGGCGGAGCAACCGGGCAATTACGAACACGGAAGTTGCGTGGAAGGTGCTGGAAGAGAACAAGCTGGAGCCGGACAAGTTCCTGAAGCCCCGGGAGCTGCTGGGGATCAAGGAATTGGAAAAGCGAATCGGCAAGAAGAAACTGGCCGAACTGATCGGCGATCTGATCATCAAGCCGCAGGGCAAGCCGGTGCTCGCTGTCGAGACGGACCAACGACCGGCGCTGAATAGCGTCGAGAACGATTTCGCCAACGAAGAATTCTAATCAAAAAGGAGATATGCAATCATGGCAAATGACAATCAATCCACCAAGCTGATCACGGGAAAGGTACGCCTGAGCTATGCGAAAGTCTGGGAACCGGAAGCTGACGACTTCGGGAACCTGTGGTACAGCACGGCCATTCTGATCCCCAAGGACGACAAGGCCACGCTCTCCAAGTACAAGCAGATCGTCGAGGCGCTCAAAGAGCAGGCAAAGGCCAAATACGGCGGCAAGCTCCCGAAAGACTTCCACACGCCGCTCCGGGATGGGGATGAAGAGGCGGACGAAAAGGGAGAAGCGTACGTGGGTCACTTCTTCTTCAATGCGAAGAGCAAAAACCGTCCGGGGATCTCGAAGCCGGTCGGCAAAGACGGCAGCGGCAAAACGAGGTTTCAGGAAATCACCGACACCACCGAAGTCTACTCCGGCTGCTATGCCCGCGTGTCCGTGAACTTCTATCTTTTTGACACGAAAGGAAATAAGGGGATTGCTGCCGGTCTGAACAACATCGTCAAGGTGCAGGACGGCGACTTCCTGGGCGGCCGCAGCCGTGTTGAAGATGACTTCGGCAGCGAGGATTTTGACGACATTGAAGACATCAGCGACGACGATTTCATGAACTGATCAGGGCATGGGAGGAAAGGGGATTCGAGAGGGTCCCCTTTTTTGTCCCCGGAGGTGATAACTTTTGGCTGTTTTGCAGATCGACATCGAGACTTTTTCCAGTTTTTTTGACCTCACTGACTGCGGCGTTCACCGCTACGTCGAGGCGCCGGACTTCGAGATCCTGCTGTTCGCCTTCGCCTTCGACGACGACCCGGTGGAGGTCATCGACCTGACCGACTTCCAGGACATCCCGAGGGACGTTCTGGCAGCGCTGCGGGGCGACGTCATCAAGACGGCCTGGAACGCCAGCTTCGAGCGGACGGCCATCGCCCGGCAGTTTGGGATCGACTGCGCGCCGCGGCACTGGCGCTGTTCCATGGCGCACGCCTACACGCTGGGTCTCCCGGGATCACTGGACAAGGCAGCGAAGGCCCTGGGGCTCGGAGAGGAGGCCCAGAAGGACGCCAAGGGCAAGGCATTGATCAAATATTTCAGCGTCCCGTGCAAGCCGACGCAGGTCAATGGCGGCCGGCTGCGCAATTACCCGCACCATGACCCGGAACGCTGGCAGCAGTACATCGACTATAACCGGCAGGACGTGGTGGTGGAGCGCGCGGTGCGCCAGAAGCTGGACCGTCATCCGGTCCCCGAACGGGAGTGGCAAGTCTGGGCGCTTGACCAACGGATCAACGACACCGGCATCGGGGTGGACCGGACGCTTGTCGGACATGCCATTACCTGTTCACAGCAGTACACGGAACGGCTGCTGATCGAAGCCCGGGAGTTGACCGGAGTCGATAACCCGAACAGCCTGCCGCAGTTGAAGGAATGGTTCGCGGACCAGGGGCTGCCGGTGGAATCGCTTAACAAAGACGCTATGCCGGCGCTGCTGGATACGGCGCCGAATGAGGAGACGAAGCGGATGTTGGAGATCCGGCAGGAGTTGGGTAAGACGTCGATCGGCAAATATGACGCCATGCAGCTCGGCACCTGCGAGGATGGCCGGGTGCGTGGGATCCTGCAGTATTGTGGTGCGAGCCGGACCTGGCGCTGGGCCGGTCGCCGGGTGCAGATGCACAATCTCCCGCAGAACCATCTGGAGGATCTGGCCGCGGCGCGCAGCGTCCTGGCATCCGGTGATTATGAGCTGCTCGAAATGCTGTACGGCGCTCCGCCGTTCGTGCTGAGCGAGCTGATCCGCACCGCGCTGGTTCCATCCCACGGGAATCGCTTCATTGTAGCCGACTTCAATGCCATCGAGGCCCGCGTCATCGCCTGGCTGGCAGACGAAGGCTGGGTGCTGGATGTCTTCGCGGGTCACGGCAAGATCTACGAGGCGACCGCTTCACGCATGTTCGGCATTCCGATGGAGACGATCGTCAAGGGGCACGACAACTATAAATATCGGGCATCCGGCAAGGTGGCGACGCTCGCCTGCGGGTTCGGTGGCGGAGCGGCTGCCATGGAGAAGATGGACAAGAAAAAGGAGATCGCGGCCGACCAGTACGACCCGCTGGTCCGCCAGTGGCGGGAAGCGAACCCGAAGATCAAGCGGTTGTGGTATCGAGCAGAAGAGGCTGCCATCGAGGCCGTCCAGACGAAGGGGACTGTGAAGCTGGCCCACGGGGTCCATTACCGATACGCGGGAGGCGTGCTGTTTGCCGACCTTCCGAGTGGGCACAGCCTGGCCTACCCTTCGCCGGAGATCAAACCGGATCCCAAGTTCGGGAAAGACGGCCTAACGTTCAAGGCCCCCGACAATTCCGGGCGGATGGTCGCCCAGCGGACTTGGGGCGGGACGCTCGTGGAGAATCTGGTCCAGGCCATCGCACGGGACTGCCTCGCTGAGAGCCTGCTCAGACTGGACGAGGCTGGCTATCAGATCGTGCTGCACGTTCATGACGAGGCCATCCTGGACGTTCCCATGGGTGTCAGCTCGGTGGAGGAAGTTACCGGGATCATGGGGCAGCCGATTCCCTGGGCGCCGGGCTTGCCGCTCAAGGCTGCGGGCTTCGAGTGCGATTTCTATCAAAAGGACTGAGGTGGCAAATGGCTGCCAGAACAAGCGAGGGGCACAAGTACCCCATCCCACGAAGCGACATTGAACAGACATGCCGCGGGAGCGGCGAAGTCATCCCATACCGGCTCAGTGATGAGGAGCTCGCCAAATATCGGGCGCTCCCGCTTCCGCCGGAAGCACAACGAAAGCAAAAGCGTAGGACGTCGCAACAGCCGGCCACAGACCCAGCGACCCAGCGGCGGCGCGCCAATATGAGATACGGAGGAACGGACATGGGAAAGGAAAAGGATGGCCCCGGGAAGGGATTGACGAAGAAAGCAATGCTCGAGGCCATTGCAAGCGGTGAAACGATCTCCAGCACCGAAAAGGCTTATGGCCTTAAATACAACTCTCTCTATTACTGGATCAAACGCTGGGATCTGCAGGGCGTCAATCCGGGAAAGGCGCGGTGGATGCTGGATCAGATGAATGACGAGCAAGAGGAAACTGTAGAGGCCGAGCCTGTTGATTCGGAAGAAGAGGCGCCGCAGACGCCTGCTGATGAGGTAATAGCGCGCCAGAACGCGGAAATTGCTCTGCTTCGGGGAAGGGTTTCCGAGGTGACTGCGTTATATGAAAATGCAATGCGGCGCTATGGCGAAGCCCTTGCTGAGCTCGAACGCAAATATACAGGGACGGAAGGCGCTCTTGTCGATCTCCGCGAGGAGCTGGAAGAAGAGAAAGCCGCCTCCGCAAAGGTGCTCGACATGCTCAACGAAACCAAGCTCCGGCTGAATGTTGCAGGTGACAAGCTCGCCGCGCTCGAGGCCGAGCGGGCCATGCTCCTGCAGACGATCGAGCAGGCGGCCACTCAGGAAGAGCACACGGCTAGCGATCCGAATAACACCTACGCAGCCCTGGTGGAATTGGGGAGGCTGCCGCTGACAGGCGCCAGGCCGGCGAGCGATCCGGTGAACCACCCTGGTCACTACACGGCCGGCAAGGTGGAGTGCATCGACGCGATCGAGGCGGCCACGACAGGGCTGCAGGGCGCGGAGGCATACAGCACCGGCCAGATCATCAAATACACCTGGCGGTGGAAGTGGAAAAACGGCGTCGAGGATCTGCGGAAAGCCCGCTGGTACCTGGATCGCCTGATCGGGGAGGTTGAAGCAGAATGACCTATTTTGCGATAACTCATTGCGATGAATGCGGCCAGGTAATCGTCGCGGAACGCCCGAATCTTCCGGAAGAGGACCCGCTGCTCGATTTTTGTCAGCATTGTGGCGGGGAAGCAAATCGTATCGAAAATATTGAAGCGCTGGAGACACCAGCCATTCGGGCAGTCATCGCCGAGCGCGCCCGCCAGGACGACAAATGGGGCGAGCAGAATCACGACATGCCCTATTGGCTCGGCATCCTGGGCGAGGAGTTCGGCGAGCTCTGCCAGGCGGTCAAACGAGACCGTATTCAACAACGGCCCGAGCGAGCGGGCAAAGGGTGGCTACAAAAACATGCGAGCCGAGGCGGTGCAAGTGGCCGCGGTAGCCGTCGCCTTCGTGGAGTATTTGGACCGGCGATACGGCGGGTCGTTGAAGCTCTCGGAGCTTCGACAGTACCAACGCTTGAACTACAATGGCGAGATCTACACCAAAGAGCAAGTAAGCGCATTGATAGAGCGCGGGGATTACCATCCTTCCCAGCCGCTGATGACCGTTTCCGACGAATACATCCAACGGGCGCTTAAAGATACCTATGAAAAACACTGTCGTGGTGAGGAAGACAGGGATTTTTGCGAGCCTGATCCCGACGCCCGGCTGGTCGAAGTCGATATTCCGATTCAAGTCAAGGAGGCTGAATAGGGTGGAAAAGTTCTTCATCGTAACTGAGGCGGCGGAAATCCATAAAGACTACTTCGCCTGGAAGGAAAACAACGCGCGGGTTAGGGATTTTGTCCGGTCCTTTTTTGAGGAGTTCGGGATCAAGTCCCAGCAGTATGTTGCCCTTACGGACAGTATTTCCATCAAAGCCGAGGAGCCGGACCTGACCACCCACGCTAAAGTCCTTGTCCAAAGTCCGCACTACCATGACTTCCGGAAATTCCGGGCAAACTCAAAGATCGGCAAGGAATGGTTGCGGAGGCTGAAAGAAAGCAGCTTGCCTATCCACTCAAAGCCTCGCCCATCAATGTACGCGAAACTTTGGCAAGGTCGTTTCCGGGAACGGATTTTCGACCACAACGGAAAACTTTACTGCCAATTGATCGCAGACTTCTCCATCACCTCACCGGAGGGATGGGAGGAAATCAAAGGCAGCGAGTTTATGGCGGCCGTGGAGGACGCAACCCGTGAAACTTAACCCCATGAGCAAGGAGCGCATGGTTACGCCGGACAAGCTCCGCGCCTCCATCCAGGAGACCCGGCGCGTGTATGCCAACATGACCGACGAGCAGTTCATCGCTTGGTACCATAAACGCTATCGCGTCGATCTGGACGTCATCCGGTGGGCGATCGGCGGAAGGGAGGGGAGCAGCCATGCGAAGCCTCACGGCTGATGAAAAGGCGCTCAGTCTGGCCGCCAAGAAGCGGGCCAACGCCGAGCTGGCAAAATGGCGGAAAGGCATGCTGTGGAGTCAGCAGGAAAAGGTTCGCGACGTGAAGGGCCTGCCTGTAACCCTCCGTGGCCGGAACGACGTCATCCTCGACTTCGAGCTGCTGAGCCGGCTGATCCGCACGCTTAAGCGTCGGCCGATCACCCTGCGGATCGAGCCGGGGCGGCTGACAATCGACTTCGGCGGGCAGACGGAGGGGCAGATTCGCCTATTCGACCTCCCCGCCTACCAGCGGGAGCGCTTGAGCGATCTGCCGGTGATCGAAATGGAGGAGCTGCTGTGAGCGGATACATCACCATAACGCAGGCCGACATCGAGCTGGCCGCGGCGAACGGGATCACGGCCGCCCAGCTCCGGGGCCGCGTCTACAATAACGGCTGGTCGCCAGCGGAAGCCGCTACGAGACCCGTCCGCCCGAAGCATGACCGGCGGAAGTGGGTCGAGCTCGCCGCGCAGCACGGCATCAAGGCAAACACCCTCTACCATCGTCTCAGCGAAGGTTGGGAGCCGGAGCGGGCGGCCACGCAGCCGCTCGTCCGTCCGGAGGAGATGCAGGTCCTGGCGCGGGCGGCGGCGCAGGCAAATCGAAGGAGGGAATCGCCTTGATCGACTACTACATCACACCGGAGGAGTACGAACGGGCGGCTTCCTATGGCGTCACGGCCAGACGGCTGGAGGTACGCATTCGCGAATACGCATGGGACAAAGAGGATGCAATCACTTCGCCACCGCGACAAAACAGATACGCACAGTGGGCGGCGGCCGCGAGGGCGAATGGAATCAAGTATTCAACGTTTCGCTCCCGGCTCCGATATGGCTGGGATCTAGAAAAGGCCGCCACGGAACCTGTCATTCCGCATGACGTGGCAGCGCGACGTGGCAGTAAAGCGAACCAAGTCTTATCTGCAGAGATGATTAAACAGGCTCGACAGAATGGCATCTACCCGCAGCTCCTCCACTGGCGCATTAAGCACGGCTGGGATCCGGAGCGAGCTGCAACGGAACCGATTATGTCCGGTCGGGACCGCGGCCGGCGGAGCGCCCGGGTATTGAAGGAGCGATACGGCGACATCAACGCGCCGATTTTCAAGAAATGAAGCTTCATGACGAGGTGACACAGATGTACGAATTGGACATATCACTCGGCAAGCACCGTGCGGAAACGAGTTGGAAGCCGGAATACTGGACCTGGGATGAGGTTGTGGAGCGGCTGCGAAAGGTGCGACGGACGGCGGAGACGATGGGGCAGTATGACAAGATGAACGTGCCTGCGCGCGGCAAGGCAAAGGACGGTCCGGCGTTTGTCGGCGGGCTGATCCGCGGCGGCCGACGGAAGAAGGAGAGTGTCGACACCCGCAGCCTGATCACGCTCGACGCCGACTTTGCAGATGACGGGTTCCTGTTCGCGGTTGAGCTCATCCTGGGCGGCCGAGCGTATGCGATCTATTCGACGCACAGTCACCGGCCAAACAAACCCAAATACCGGCTCATTGCTCCGGCCGACAGAGCCATGAGCCCGGATGAATACGCCGCCGTGAGCCGGAAGCTCGCCGAGCAAATCGGGATCACTTATTTCGACAAAACCACGTTCGACGTTCACCGGCTCATGTATTGGCCCAGTTGCTCCAAGGACGGGGAGCCGATGCTAGAGGTCGCCGAGGGGGAAGCGATCGCGGTTGACGAAGTGCTGGCTCAGTACGAAGACTGGCAAGACGTGGCGGCGTGGCCGCGTCACCCAGAGGAGACCCGAGCGCTACGGAACGTCGCTACGAAGGCGCAGGACCCGAGGGATAAGGTCGGCACCATTGGGCTGTTCTGTCGGGCTTTTAGCATGGAGGAGGGTATTGAATCGTTCCTCTCGGACGTCTACACATCAGGCACGATGCCTCACCGTTACACTTACACCCGCGGCAGCTCGGCGAACGGGCTGGAGGTTTACCCCGAACAGGATCTGGCTTACTCGCACCAGGATAGCGATCCGGTCAGCGATGGGCGGACATATAACCTGTTCGATCTTGTGCGGGTCCACAAGTTCGGGCACCTGGACGAGCAGGTCAAGGAGTTCACGCCGGATGCCAAGAAGCCGAGTCATCTGGCAATGGAGCACTGGGCAATCCGCCTGCCGGAGGTCACCCGGACGGCGGGGGCGGAGCTGCAGGCGGATTTCGCGGACGTGGATTTCAACGATGACGGCGAAGACACGGAGGACGACAGTTGGCTCGAAGAGCTGGAGCGGCACCACAAGACCGGCAAGCTGCTGTCGACAGCGGGAAACGTGGAGCTGATCCTATCCCACGGCATCTGGAAAGACATTCTGGCTTACGACGCATTCGGGAATGCGGAGGTCATCCGGCGCCCGCTCCCGTGGCGCGACAAGGAACGGCCTGGGCGTTCTTACGAGCCTTGGCTGGGAGCGGACGATAAGCGGCTTCAGCACTGGTTCAGCAAGGCTCATGGACTTAATGGGGCCAAGACCATTCAGAATGCATTTACGGAGGTCGTACACCGAAATACCTTTCACCCGATCAAGGCATATTTAGAGTCAACGCCGTGGGACGGGGTCCCACGGGCTGAGCGGCTGTTCACCGTTTATCTGGGGGCAGCAGACACGCACTACGTTCGCCAGGTCACTCGGAAGATGCTACTGGCAGCCGTATTCCGGCTCTACAGGCCCGGCTGCAAGTTCGACCAGATGCTGGTGCTGGTCGGCCCGCAGGGGGCCGGCAAGAGTTCCATATTGGCTAAGCTAGGCCGGGAGTGGTTCAGCGACTCCTTGCGCACGTTCGAGAACAAGGAAGCGGGGGAGCACCTGCAGAGCGGTTGGATCTTTGAGATCGGCGAGCTGTCGGCCATGAAGCGGACAGAGGTTGAAGAGGTCAAAGCTTTCTTGTCCAAGACCGAAGATCGCTACCGGGTGGCATACGATCGGCAGGTGACGGAGTTTCCGCGGAAATGCGTCTTCTTCGGGACAACCAATACAAAAGGGTTTTTGCGGGACATGACCGGGAACCGGCGATTTTGGCCGGTGGAGGTATTCCCGGAACGTGCGGAGCGAAGCCATTGGGATGATTTAACGGAATCAGAGGTGAGCCAAATCTGGGCTGAGGTGTTGTGCTGGTTCAAGGCGGGGGAATCTCTGCAGCTTGATGACGACGCCCGCTTGGAGGCGGAGCGCCGGCAGGCCGCGCACATGGAAAGCGACCCGCGGGAGGGGCTTATCCAGGAATGGCTCGAAAGCGAGGAGCCGGACGAACTTGACCGGCCTTCGGGCCAGTTGCGGCAGCGGGTGTGTGCGGCCCAGATATGGGTGGAGTGCCTCGGTAAGAAGAAGGGGGACATGAAGCCATGGGAGGCTAAGGAGATTTGCGACATCATGCGAAATATGCCGCAGTGGACGGAGAGCAAAGCCCGTTTGCGGGTTCCCGGGTACGGACAGCAGACCGTTTTTGAGCGAAGCAGTGAACCCTGAATTTACTGCTTCAGGCACTGCTTCACTGCTTCACCTACTGAAGCAGTTGACGCAGTAAATGAAGCAGTAAAATTCCGCTTACTGCTTCACGATAAATGCAGACGTATCAAGGCTTTCGGGCTTTGTGAAGCAGTTGAAGCAGTAAATTCTCTATTTATTAAATAAATTAAATTAACCTTTACGTAACCCTATGTAATATAGGTTAAACGCGAAAAACACACATACGCGTATGTGAAGGCTTCAACTGCACAGGAGGTCAAAATGCAAAATGAGAGAGAGTCAGCATTGGAACGCCGGCTGGTTCGTGAAGTCAAGGCGATTGGCGGGGTAGCGCCCAAGTGGACGAGCCCCGGGAACCGCGGTGTACCGGATCGGTTGGTGATCCTTCCAGGCGGCAGAACCGTTTACGTGGAGATGAAGGCACCCGGTGAGCCGCTGAAGCCTCTGCAGCGAAAGTGGGCCAAGACTCTGGGTGGCTTGGGGCACCGTCATTTCAAGATTGATTCGGTGGCAGATATAGAGTTATTCATACGGGAGATGAGCAAGGGTGAGATATAAGCCACATCCCTATCAAGCCTACGCCACCCAGCGGATACTGGACACGCTGTTCATTGGCCTGTTCCTGGAGATGGGTTTGGGCAAGACGGTGTCCACACTGACCGCCGTCGACCGGCTGCTGAATGATTATTTTGACGCGGATCGGGTACTAGTCATCGCACCGCTTCGGGTGGCCGAGGACACCTGGGCCCGAGAAATCGATAAATGGGACCACCTGGGGCACCTGCGGATCAGCAAGGTCTTAGGCAGCGCGGACCAGCGCCGCAGGGCACTGAAGGCTGAAGCTGACCTGTGGGTTGTCAACCGCGAAAACGTGGAATGGCTGGTCGGCGAGTACGGCAGCAAATGGCCATTCGACACGGTCGTGATCGACGAGCTATCGAGCTTCAAGAACCACCAGTCCAAGCGCTTCAAGGCGCTGCGTCGAGTCCGGCCGCTTATCAAACGGCTGGTCGGGCTGACCGGTACCCCCGCACCGAACGGCCTGATGGACCTCTGGGCGCCGGTTTATCTACTGGACCAGGGCGAGCGTCTGGGCAAGACCATTACGGGATTCCGTGACCGCTATTTCCTTCCCGGCGAGCGGTCGGGGCATGTGGTGTACAACTGGAAGCAGAAGCAGGAAGCGGAGTCGCGGATTTACGAAGCGATCGGCGACATCGCCGTCAGCATGAAGGCCGAGGACTGGCTAGAGCTGCCGGAGCGGATTGACCGGGCGGTTCCCGTTAGGCTGACTGGTAAAGCAGCAGAGCTGTACAAGAAGCTGGAGAAGGAGCTGCTGATCGAATACGCCGACGCCGATGTCGTGGCGCAGACAGCCGCCGTTTTGAGTAACAAGCTGTTGCAGATGGCGAGCGGCGCCGTTTATGACGACGACCGCGGCGTCAAGCTGATTCACGATGCGAAACTGGACGCACTAGAGGATATCATCGAGGCTGCCAACGGCAAGCCCATCATGGTGTTTTATAATTTCCAGCACAGCCTGAGCCGGATTCAAGTCCGTTTCCCGCAAGCTCGGGTGCTGCGCAAGGGCACAGAGGGCACCGAGGATATTGCGGCCTGGAACAACGACGAAATCCCGCTTCTGCTTTTGCACCCGAAGAGTGCCGGCCATGGACTCAATCTGCAGGAGTCGAGCTGCCGGACGGTTGTCTGGTTCGACCAGATCTGGAGCCTGGAAGAGGACCAACAGGCGAACGCCCGGGTGCATAGGCAGGGCGTCCGTCACAACATCGTCGTGATCCGGCTGGTGGCTGAAGGCACGATGGACGAAGAGGCGGTCGAGGCTCTGGAGCGAAAAGCGGCCGGGCAGGAAGCCCTGATGCAAGCGGTAAAAGCAAGAATCGAGAGGGTGAGAGGATGAACCGGGAACAACGCCGGAAAGAATTCCAGGCTGTAAAGAAGCTGACCAATCAGGAGTTTTGGAAGCAGATGAACGAGGTCCATACCCGAGCCTATGAGCTCGCCGCCAAGCACTATCAAGAGGCCATGGCAATCCTTTTGACGCCCAAACAGGCCGCGGCCGTCGCGGCTAAGGCCCGGGAGATATGTGAGCTGTGGGATGGGCTCACCTGGCGGGAGATCAAAGTCGAGGACACGGAGGGACACCGATGACCGAACAGGACGTGATTGAAAAGCTGCAGGACTATAAGCGCATCGTCGGCCGGATTAGGGTGCTGGAGCGGCATCACGTCGGCATGGGCTATACGGTCAAGGCCATCACCCAGGACGACCAACTGCAGGAGCTGCACCGGCAGCTCCGCGGGCTACCGAGCTATATGTACCTAACAGCACGCGAGCAGGAGCTGGAGACGACGGCCAACGCGTACCTGAGCCGGTACCCGGCCGGCATCCGGAGCCAATACCGCGAGGTGGCCGGGCTGCACAGCGAGGACGCTGAGGACGGGCAGCGGCTGCAGGAGCTGACCGGCAAGATTCGCAAGGTGTTGGAGGCCAGGATCGGGGCCATCCCCGAGGATGCGATCGAGGCGCTGCTGGCCCGGATGTGCGAGTTGCAGGAGCTCGAAGCGGAACGGGCGTACATTGATACCGCGCTGGATGTGCTGGAAGAGATGCACCCGGGCTATGGCCGTCTGCTGCGGTTGCGGTACGTGGAGGACAAGCTGCCCGATGAAGTTGCCGAAGAATTGAAGGTCGTTCGTCGTACGTTTGAACGCCGGAGGCCCAAAGCACTTGAAGAATACGGGCGGTTAACTGGAATGTCGTAAATGAGTCGTTTCAGAGTCGTAAAAGAGTCGCAAAAAGCCCCGATTTGACATGGTAAAATGCTATTGTGAGATTCGTGTAAGTAAGTCCTGACCATGGATTTTCTCTTCCTTTTGGCCGCCCTGGTATTCCGGGGCGGCCCTTTAATTGCCACAGAAGCGGGAAGGAAATTATTAGATTATGTCGAAATAAAAGGGAAAACAATACGGAGGTCTTCCCATGGATTCTGATCAAATCGGTCAATCTTTCCAAACGATGGGCATGTCGGTTGTGACGTATCTCGGGATATATTTGATTATCCCAGTGTTCGCGGTGTGGATACTCGCCTTTTTCATCCGACCCATCAGGCCATTTACCAAGCCGCTGACATTTGTCGTTGGCATCGTTGGATTACTGCTTTTCGCAAAATACGGAATGCAAGACATGGCTAACCACATCCAGAATGCGCTGAAAAAGTAAACAGTGCTTCAGCTTGGCCGTCCTGGTCTACAGGGCGGTTTTGTATTTGCAGGAAACACCTCCCTTATTGTCGAATGGTTGGATTAATTCGAAAAAGCGGGGGATACACATGGAAATTGATTTTGACTTTGGTAAATACAACCTTTGGGATCTGACTGGCCCAATAATGATTCCGGCGGTCATCGTTTTGATTGTCGGCTTGGTTCTTCTGATGTTTATGTCAAGGATCAAGAACGATTTGGTTCGTCAATTGGTCGCGACCCTCGCGATATTCTTAATCTTGATCATTTTCCTCTACGCTACGATTGCAGTCAGTGGGATATGGAGTCAAAGATAGATTGGGTTAGTTTCAGCCGTCCTTCGGGGCGGCTTTTCTATTGCCGTAAGGAGGCGACGAGCTTGAGTCATAACGCATGGAAGTACAAGCCACGGCGGATGATTCCTGTCGATGACCACGAGGAGCGGATCCGCTGGAAGGTATGGGGATGGATCGGGGCTGTGCTGGTGAGCTCGGCGATGTGGGTCGGGATCATTGCGGGCATTATGGCGGCGGTGAGTTGAGAATCGAATCGCTTATTTGCCTAACACCGGCGACAGGTGGAGGATTTTACCTTTTCTTGTCGAAGTGATTAGTAAGGAGGCGATGCAATGGAAGCATTCAAAGAGTTCAAAAGCTCTATTGGTTTTAACTCGTTCTTCAATGTTTTACAGAACCATGTTCCCGATGAGTCAATAGTTGCCTTTTATCCAGGGAACGGATTTTTTAATCGTTCGTATCCGTTAGACATGTATGTACTGACGGAAAAAACCATCTGCAAGTTTAGTGCCGATAAGGAACATTATGCAATACAAATCATCAAAAATATCAAGATTAGGGAAGTCAAATATACCTATTCGAGCATAAATCGGTTTGAAGGCTCCATAATTGAGCTTAGCGTGGATGGTGCGGAACCGTTCATTTTTGATGCACGAAACGATATACCCGAAGCTTGGATCGAGGTCGTTAATTCTTACATTCAAAAAATATACGAGATAGCCATTCAAGCGCCCTAAAGGGTGCTTTTTTAGTTTTCATGGAGGGAGGCTGCTTGCGATGGCGCTGACCGAGAAGCAGCAAAAATTTGCAGAAGAGTACCTGATTGACCTCAATGCCACGCAGGCAGCCATCCGGGCAGGCTACAGTTCAAAATCGGCTGAGCAGCAAGGCAGTACACTGTTGAGAAATCCGAAGGTCCGCGCGCACATTGACGAGCGGATGGCTGTGCTGGCCAGGCGAACCGGCGTCAACCAGGAGCGCATCATGCGTGAGCTTGCTCGAATCGCATTCCTGGATCCGACGCAACTGGTAGACATGGACAGCGCGACATTGCGTCCGGAAGCTACCGCCGACGACCGGGCTGCGATCGCGAGCGTCAAGGTCAAGGAGATGTCCGGCGATGTCGAGATGACAGAACGGGAGGTCAAGTTCGCCGACAAGCTCAAGGCACTGGAGCTGCTTGGTAAACGCTTCGGCATGTTCACCGATAACGTCAACCTGGCCGGCGCGGTCGCTGTCCAGATCATCGACGATATCGGCGATGGCGGTGCATAAACGCTGCATAAAACCGGCGAGTTGAAGTAACTCTGCAGATAACCGGTTTTCGATAAAACCCAGTGTTGGCGCGGCTTATCTGTATTTCTGCATAAATTGTGAATAAAGCGCCCTGACCATGCAGGAAAGAAAAACCCAAACGGGGCCCAGAAAATCAGGCGTTCCGCCAAATAAAACATCTGTATCAAATCTGTATTTTGCAAACATGTTGTGAATAAACTGTGCATAAGGAGGCGCACGGGATGCTTGCAGCACCGCCGGTTCAGGTCAAGCTTTCCGAGATCGTCACGCCGGCCTTTTTGCCGTTCTGGCAAGCGTCCAACTCGCACCGGTTTCTCCGGCACGTCCTCAAAGGCGGCCGCGGGAGTGCCAAATCAACGCACATCGGGCTGAAGGTCGTCAAGGACGTGATGAAGTTCCCGGTAACCGCGCTGGTCATCCGTAAAGTCGCCCGAACGCTGGAGGAATCGGTGTTTGAGCAGCTCAAAGAGGCGATCGAGATCCTCGGTGTATCCGCCTATTGGCGGGTCATGAAGTCGCCGCTGCAGCTTATCTATCTGCCCCGAGGCAACAAGATAATCTTCCGGGGCGCCGATGATCCGCTGAAGCTTAAGTCGATCAAGGTGAGCAAGTTCCCGATCGCGATCATGTGGGTCGAGGAGCTGGCCGAATTCAAAACCGAAGAAGAGATCACGACCATCGAGAACTCCGTTCTGCGTGCGGAACTTCCGGATGGTCTTTTTTATGCGTTTTATTACAGCTACAACCCGCCGAAGCGGAAGCAGAGCTGGGTGAACAAAAAATACGAGTCGCAGTTCCTGCCAGCAAACACGCACGTCCACCATTCAACGTATCTGAACAATCCTCACCTGTCTAAGGCCTTCCTCGCTGAGGCCGAGGAGGCCAAGACGAAAGGCAAGATCGACAAAGAGGGCCTGTCCTTGCGATACAAATGGGAATACCTCGGCGAGGCAATCGGCAGCGGCGTCGTGCCGTTCGACAATCTGACCTTCCGCCGGATCACGGACGAGGAGGTCAAGGCCTTCGACAACATCCGGCAGGGCATTGACTGGGGCTACGGCGTGGACCCGGTTTCTTTCGGCCGCTGGCATTATGACAAGACTCGGCGGATCCTCTACGCCATCGACGAGAGGTATGGGGTCAAGATCAGCAACCGGGAGCTGGCCGAGTGGATCAAGGAGCGGAAATACCACGACGTCATGACGACGGCCGACTCCGCCGAGCCGAAGTCCATCGACGAAATGAAAGCCCACGGCGTGCGGATCCGCGGTGCCAAGAAGGGCCCCGGCAGCGTCGAGTTCGGCGAGAAATGGCTGGACGACCTGGAGGAGATCGTGATCGACCCGGAGCGGACGCCACACACGGCTAGGGAGTTCGAAAATATCGATTATAAAGTCGATAAGGACGGCAATCCTCTCGCCAAGCTTGAGGAGACGGACAACCACAGCATCGACCAATGCCGGTACGCGCTGGAGGACGACATGCCGCGCGGTGGCGTGTCTTTCAAAAAGTAGGAGGGGCCCATGAACGCATTACAGGAAATCCTGGACAATCTGGACGCCAATGCGCCGATGACGCTAGAGGAGATCATCCGGACCGAAGTCTCGGAATGGCTGGCATCCGAAGAGCGGAAGCTCATGCAGGTCGGTAAACGGTACTACCGGGTGAAGAACGGCGTGCTGGACCGCCGGCGGCAGACGATCGGTGATGAAGGCCGGTTGGTTGAAGCCAGTAACCTCGCTGACAATCGCATCCCGCACGGCTTCGTGCGCAAGCTCGTGGACCAGAAGACCGGCTATCTGCTTTCCCGGCCGTTCGTGGCCAAGACTGAGGATAAGGCCTATCAGGAGCTGCTGGACGGTTATTTCGACAAGGCCTTTCGGCGCATGCTCCAGAACCTGGGCAAGGACGCGATCAACTGCGGCAAAGCCTGGCTGCAAGTCTACTACAACGAGACCGGGAAGCTGTCCTTCATGCGTCTTCCGCCGGAGGAGTGCCTGCCGCTGTGGCGCGATTCGGCTCATACGGAGTTGGCCGCGTTCATCCGGGTCTACGACGTCGAGACCTACATAGCCAAGACCAAGCGGATGGTCCGCCGGGTCCAGTTCTGGGACGAGAGCGGAGTGAAATTGTTCGAGGATGACGGTGTGCTGAAGCTGATCGACGAGACCAGCCACTTCTCGTATATCGACGGGGAGGCCGTCAAACCGATGAATTGGGAGCGGCTGCCGTTCATCTGCTTCAAGTACAACGATGAGGAGCAGCCGTTGATCGACCTGATCAAGCAGCAGGTCGACGACTACGACCGGCGGAAATCGGACAACGCCAACAACCTGGAGGACCTGCCGAACTCGATTTATGTCGTGAAGAATTACAGCGGCACTGGCGGGGGCGAGTTTCGCAAGAACATTTCCCGCTACCGGGTGGCTTTCGTCGACGGGGATGGCGGCGTCGATACGATTACCCTGGAGATCGACACGGACGCCTACAAGAACCACATGGACGAGACGCGGAAGAACATCTACGAGTTCGGCCGCGGTGTCGATACGCAGCGGCAGGAGGTCGGTACGGCTTCTGGCGTTGCGCTAAAATTTCTCTACGCGGATCTCGACATGGACATGTCCGGCATGGAGTCGGAGTTCCAAGCGGCGCTTGAACAGTTGCTGTGGTTTGTCGATACGCACATCGCCAACACGGCCGGCACCGACTACAGCAACCAGGACGTCGAATTCATCTTCAACCGCGACATCATCATCAGCGAAACCGAGGCGGTCACGAACGCGAAAAACAGCGTCGGGGTGATCTCCAGTCGGACCATCGTCGCCAACCATCCCTGGGTCGCTGACACCGACGAGGAGCTCAAGCAGATGGACGAGGAAAAGTCTGAAGCGGAAGTCTACGGCGGGCTGCCAGAGGAAGGCGAGAGGACTGGTGGTGAGGCATGAGGTCGGCGGACTACTGGGCTAAGCGGATGGAACAGCTCCAGGAGTCGCTGCTGGGCCGTGGAGACGCGTTTGCCGCCGACGCCCTCCGAGAATACGACCGGGCGCTAGCTCGAATCTCGGCGAACGTGGAACGCTGGTATGGCCGGCTCGCCGCCAACAACGAGGTGAGCCTGGCCGACGCCAAGAAGCTGCTGACCAGGGGCGAGCTGAAGGAGTTCCGCTGGACCGTCGAAGAGTACATCAAGCGCGGTCGTGAGAACGCCATCGACCAGCGCTGGGCGAAGGAGCTGGAGAACGCAAGCGCCCGCGTCCACATCACCCGGCTCGAGCAGATCCGGATGCAAATCCGCAACGAGGTCGAACAGCTCGCCGGCCGCCAGCAACAAGGCGTCACGAAGCACTTGGGGGAGACATTTAAGGACGGCTATTACAAATCGGTCTATGAGTTGCAGAAGGGTGTAGGCATCGGAACGACATTCGCCAAGCTCGACCCGCGGCAGATCGAAGCCACATTGGTCAAGCCGTGGGCGCCGGATGGTCGGAACTTCAGCTCCCGGATCTGGTCGGACCGGGACAAGCTGGTGAACGAGCTGCAAACGACGCTGACGCAGAATCTGATTAACGGCTCTGCCTCCGATAAGGTCATATCCGATTTCGCCAAGCGGATGGGCGTCTCGAAGAGCCATGCCGAGCGGCTGATCTTGACCGAGTCGGCCTATTTCGCGGGCAGCAGCCGGCTAGATGCCTACAAGGAAATGGGCCTTAGCGAGTACGAGTACACCGCTACGTTGGATAGCCGGACCAGCGACATCTGCCGTGGCATGGACAACAAGCGGTTCAAGCTGGCAGATGCCCAGGCGGGCACCAATTACCCACCGCTGCATGCCCGCTGCCGCTCCACGACCGTCCCCGTTATCGAGGAGATGGCTCCCGGCGAGCGATCCGCCCGCGACGACGACGGCAGCTACTATACTGTGCCTGCGGATATAAGCTACAAGGATTGGACAGACCAGCATGCTCCGGAGGCGGTAAAGTCGGCGGAACCAGAGACACCGAAGGCGGTTGATCCCGCTGCTGTGAAGACCTTTTCCCCGACCGCACAGGAACCGACGGCTGAGGACTTTGGAGGTGCTGTTGAAGAGCCGAATCGGGGAACCAACAAGAGGTTTAACCCGAAGGCCAGCTTCCACGTCGACTTGCCTGGAGTTAGCGACGACGCGCTTGATAAACTGGCGGGGATCAATCGAGAGGTTGCAAGGACTGGATACAAAGAGGCGAAGGAGTCGGTCGTGCTCGTGGACCGGTCTTCAGGGGAAGAACTCCACCGCAATTCCGGATCCATCAACAAGGTGGTCTTTACCCCAGAGATGGACGCCGCGCTGAGGCGCGCGAAAGAACGGTCCATCACCTTGACCCACAATCACCCACGCGGAACCCGCGTCAACATCAAGGACGCCTTGAACCTGGCGAGATATCCGTCCCTTCGCGATATAGTGGCGGTCGGCCACAATGGTGCAATCAGCTATGTCAGCGCGACCGTGGGTTCGGATGAGCTAATGTTCTTTCAAACTTTAGACAGAGTTTGGCGTGAGGTGGAAGAGACCTTACAAAAAGACAAGAAATATGCTACACTGTCTGCATCGGCACAACAAGAATACAAGGATTACATGGCGATACAACAACTTGCGAAGGAATTGGGGTGGCTGTATGGAGAAGACTTCTCGGCAACAAAGCGTGATCCGCGAATATGAGGACGCACCGTTGAATGTCGACCCGAGAAAAACTGGCGATGCATTCATCAAGGATGTCATGAAGCAATGCGGATACAAGCCAGACGAAATTGACCAGCTGATAAACGAATTGAACCAGAAATAAGAGCACTCACGCAACCAGCGAGGGTGCTTTTTGTTTGGGCTGCGGCTGAGACTGCCGGAGCCCTATTCGCCGTTGTCCTCGGCGCAAAACAAGGACCATCACCGGACGCGACCGGGTTACCAAGCGAAGATGAAACGGAGGAATCGATATGAACAAGGAACAGTTTATTGCGCTGGGACTCACCGACGAACTGGCTACGAAAGCCGCGGCAGCGTCCACCGACGAGCTGAAGAGCTACGTCCCGAAGGCACGCTTCGACGAGGTCAACACGGCCAAGAAGAGCGCCGAGGACACCCTCAAAGACCGGGACAAGCAGCTGGATGACTTGAAGAAATCTGCTGGAGACAACGATGCGCTGAAGAAGCAAATCGAGACGCTTCAGGCCGAGAACACGACGGCGAAGGAGCAGTACGAAGCCAAAGTCAAGGATCTGCAGCTCACGACGGTGATCAAGCTGGCGCTGGCTGGCCAAGTTCACGACCCGGATATCGTTGCCGGGCTCCTGGACAAAACCAAGATCGAACTGGACGACAGTGGCGCCGTGAAAGACGGCCTCGACGACCAGGTGAAGGCCCTGCGCGAGAGCAAGGGCTTTTTGTTTGCTCAGAAAGAGGACGCCAAACCGCAATTCAAAGGCGCTAAGCCGCCGGAAGGTGGCGCGGGAGCCGGAGGCGGCGGTGAAGCAAACGTCGGTGCAAGTTTTGCCAAAGCGGCCAATGACAGCGGAAAAGCCCCCGCGGCCGCGCTCAATCCGTGGGCTACGAAAGGAGAATAACACATGCCTTACATCAAAAGGGAAAGTGTATCGCAACCGAACTTCTTGGCAAGCTCGGACTACACGAGCTTCACGTACCAGATCAGCGACGCTGGTGTAGCGGCCAATGCCAAGGGCCGCAAGATCGTCCCGGCGGGGACGGTGTGGCCGGCCAATGACGGCACGGCGGTCGGCATCCTGCTCAATGACATCGACGTGACGGCAGGCCCGCAGCCTGGCGCAGTGCTGGTCGAAGCGTGGATCCTCGAAGCGCGTCTGCCGGTTGCTCCGGCCGCCGCAGCTAAGACGGCGCTTGCCGGCAAGATCAAATTCAAGACGGTCGTGTAATCGACCAGAGGAGGATAAACGAATATGGCAACTGTACTCGACCTTTTCCCGCAGAAGGAGATCCTGAATTATCTGGGCAATCGGCAGTACCCGGCTCTGCTAGGGGAAACGCTGTTCCCGGAAGTCAAACGCCAGTCGCTGGAGTTTGATGCGATCGTTGGCGCGAGTAAAATCCCGGTTATCGCGTCGGTCCATGGCTTTGATACGGAATCGGAGATCGGCACCCGTGAAGCGAGCCGAATGGCGCTGGAATTGGCGCTCATCAAGCGGAAGATGCGGATGGGCGAGAAGGAGATCATCGCCCTGGAATCTCCGCGTAATGACGCCGAGCAGCAGTACCTGATGGGCCAGGTCTATAACGACATCGATGTGCTGGTAGCCGGCGTCCGCGCCCGTGTGGAAGCGATGCGGATGGAGGTGCTGGCGAACGGAACCGTAACGCTCGCCGAGAACAATCTGTCGGCGACGATCGACTACCTGGTACCGTCGGATCACAAGGTTGTGCTGTCCGGCACGAGCCTCTGGTCCGATCCTACGGCCGATCCCATCGCAGCTCTTGCGGATTGGGTGAGCCGTCTCGATGAGAAGCCCACGCGTGCGCTTACGTCTTCCAAAGTGCTCGGCATGCTGGTTAAGCATCCGAAGGTGGTCGGCGCCCTGTACGGCGTCAACGGCAGCAGTCGTATGGCGAGCCGGACGGAGCTCAACTCCTACCTGCAGCAGCTTGAGCTGCCGCAGATCGCCGTCTACGATGCTAAGTACAAAAAGCAGCTGGCGAATGGCTCGTTTATCACGGCACGCTACTTCCCGGAAAACAAGATTTCGCTGTTCGGCGATGGCACGCTGGGCGAAACGATCTATGGTCCGACGGCGGAAGAAATCCGTCTGACCCGCGATCCGCAAATCCGCACGCAAACGATTGGCAACGTGCTGGCCATGGTCTACGAGGAAGGCACCGATCCGGTCAGCACATGGACCAAGGCCGTCGCCACCGCACTGCCCAGCTTCCCGGAAGCCGATAACGTCTTCCAGGCCCAAGTCCTGTAAGGAGGGATACCGATGAAGGTCCAAGTGAACGAAATTCCGATCGAGCATGACGGGACGCTCTACGAAAAGGGAGCGTCCTTTTCTTTGACCGCCGATCAGTATGACCGGCTGAAGGATCATGTCACCGTGCTGGATGAAGCAGACGAAACGCCTGCAGCTGACAAGGCTGTGGACGACATGACGGTGGCTGAGCTCAAGGCCTATGCCAAAGCCCAGGGCATCGACTTGGGCGACGCAACCAAGAAAGAGGAAATCCTGGCCGCGGTTAAGGCTGCCAGCCAGTAAGGAGGCCGCCCATGACGCTGGAGGATGAAGTGCTCGACCTGGTCAAAGCGCGGATGCGGCTGACGGGCACGCTGATGGACGGCCTGATCCGATCCTATCGAGACGAGATCCGGCAGCGCATCCTCAACTATACCCGGCAGCCGGCGGTTCCCGAGGGACTCAAGTTCACCTGGGCCAACATGGTGATCGATCTCCTGAAGGTCCGGGAGTACCGGTTTCCGGAAGTGGCGGCGCTGCTCGGCGAAAACCCGGTCGACGTGAATATTGGTGATACGTCGGTTAAGCTGGGCGCGTCCCCATCCTTCACGGCGGATGCCATCGTCACCGGCTACGCGGCAGACCTCCGCCGGTACCGCCGAATGGGGTGGGACGGATGATCGACTACGACCGGTATCGGGCCGCTCTTGAACGGACCTACGAGGACATAGCGACCGTCTACCGCTATGAAGCCGTCAAGGACCCGGTGAGCAAGGTGACCAAGCAGCTGCCGGTTGGGCTGCATGCGGGCATCCCTTGCCGGATCTCGCAGACCACTTTGCCCAAGAACGGGCAGACGGCAGCCCAGAATGACGTCCGCTACGACGCGAAGCTGTTTCTCTCGCCGGACATTCCCGTTCTGCAGGGCGATCTGATCGAGGTCGTCCGGGCCGGGCAGACGCGCCGTTACGAGACCGGGGAGCCGTTTCTGTATCCGACTCACCAGGAAATTGGCTTGACCCGGAAGGAGTGGGCCTGATGCCGAGGATGGGGGACTTCGACTTTGGCGAGCTGGAACGGTTTGCCGGGGACCTCAAGGGGCTTCAGCAGGCGATGCCCTCATTTCTTGAAGCCTGCGTCCGCGAGTTGGCGCTTATCCTGCTGACCAAGGCCGTAAAGCGGACGCCCGTTGACACGGGGCAGCTCCGGCGGAACTGGACAATCGGACCGGTGCACCGGGTGGGCGACAGCTATGAGGTCGAAGTCTATAACCCGACCGATTACGCCATGTACGTTGAGTTCGGCCACCGTCTTCGAACGAAAAGCGGCTGGGGGTGGACAGAGGGCCGGTTTATGCTGACGATCTCGGAACAGGAGCTCGAGCGGGAGCTACCGGCAATCCTCGACCGCAAGCTGCAGGCGATGCTGGACCGCCATTTGGGAGGGCGATAAGGTGCAACCCATAACCTTTTTGGATGTGCGGAACGCGGTGAGCCGTGCGCTCGACGCTGCGTTTCCGGATATCCCGGTGAGCGGGGAGGAGATCAAGCAGGACTTGAACCCTCCCCGTTTCTTTGTGCGCTTCCTGGAGCCATCACACACACAGGAACTCGGCCGGCGGGCACGGCGGGATCATCCGCTCGTGGTCCATTATTTCCCGGCGGGTAAGGACGCGAACGAAGACATGTACGAGATGGCCGATAAGCTGACCGAAGCGCTTCAAAGCGTGACGGTCGCGGGAATGCCGGCATCGGGCCACGGCATGCGCTTCCAGGTGGTCGACGGCGTACTACTGTTTTTTGTCACATACACATTCCTGGTCCAGGCCGCGGCGCCGGTGATTCCGGTCATGCAGACGCTGGACCAGACGGGGGGGATCAAGCATGGCTAAACAAGAGGGCGAGACCCGCGCGGAAACGCTTCAAGCGCCGACGTTTTCCGTCGAGCAGTTACTCGCGTCGAAGCAGTTTAGTGGCGTCGAGAAGGACGTGCTGCGCGGTGTATTGGAGCCTGATAGGAGTTACAGCCTGGACGAGGCCCGCGTGGCCATGAAGGTATACGCAGAAAGCGAGGTGCAGTAAATGGCGGGAGGTATCTGGAGTACGCAGAACAAGGTGCGCCCGGGGGTATATATCAATTTTAAATCGACGGGCCAGGCGCTCGGCGCGCTCGGTGATCGCGGTATCGTCAGCTTGCCGCTCACGCTGCCGTGGGGTCCGAGCAAGCAGATCGTCACGATCGAGGCGGGGAATGACGTCAGCGTAACGCTGGGCTACCCGATCACGGACGCGGCCCTTCTGCTGGTGCGCGAGGCGCTGAAGCGGGCGAAGACGCTGCTCTTGTACCGCCTGAATGTCGGCACGAAGGCGGCTGTCACCGCCGGCAACTTGACAGCAACCGCTAAATACGGCGGCACCCGGGGGAATGCACTCAGCGTGCAGATCGCGGTTAACGTGGACACCCCGTCCCTGTTTGACGTTCGCACACTGCTCTCGGGCGCTGTCGTGGACAGCCAGACCGTGGCCAACATCACGGCGCTCAAGGCGAATGACTGGATTGTCTGGAGCGGCACCGGGGCGCTTGCGGCGAACGCCGGGGCTCCGCTGGTTGGCGGCGCTGACGGCACGACGACTGCTCAGGACTATCTGGATTATTTGGCAGCCGTCGAGGTGCTGGAGGTCAACACGATCGGCCTGCCCTCTTCGGACTCGGCGACCAAGGCAGTGTTTGTTTCCTTCGCGAAGCGGCTCCGCGACGATGAGGGGAAGAAGCTGCAGGTGGTGCTGGAGAATTACCCGGCGGCCGATTTTGAGGGCGTGATCAGCGTCAAGAACGGGGTTGTCTTGGCGGACGGCACGACGCTCTCGGCAGCGCAGGCTGTTGCTTGGGTAGCCGGCGCGACGGCGGGGGCTGCGCCGAACCAGTCGCTGACCTATCAAGCCTACGACGACGCCGTCGACGTAACCCCTAAGTACACCAATAGCCAGACGATTGCAGCCCTGCAAGCGGGCGAGTTCCTGTTTACTGGTTCCCGCGGTGCGGCTGTCGTGGAGCAGGACATCAACACCCTTCACAGCTTCACGCCGGACAAGGGTCGAGCGTTTTCCAAAAACCGCGTGATCCGCGTGCTCGATGCGATCGCGGTCGACCTGAAGCTGGTTTTCGAACGCTACTACCTGGGCAAGGTTGGCAACGATGACGACGGGCGTGCGTTGCTGAAGAATGAATTCGTCAAATACATCGAGACGCTCCAGGGCATTGGCGCGATTCAGAATTTCGACAGTCAGACGGATATCGCGATTTCGCAGGGAGCCGATTCTGCATCCGTTTATGTGGAACTAAACATCCAGCCGACGGACGCGATTGAGAAGATCTATACGAAAGTGCAGGTGAAGTAGGATGGGCTTTTTCCGAGCAGGTGACACCGTGTCGGGCCAAGAAGGTCGGGCCTATGCGACGATTGGCGGCCGGGTGGAGGAAATGTTCTACGTCAAAAAGATCGAGGCGACTGCAGAGAAGCAGAAAACCGAGGTGAAGGTGCTCGGGCGCCGCGGCGCGCAGAACAAGGCCACAGGCTGGAAGGGCACCGGGTCCATGACGATTTATTACGCGACCAGCCGCTTCCGCCAGCTCATGGTCGATTACATCAACACTGGAGTCGATACGTATTTCGACATCCTGGTCACCAACCAAGACCCGAACTCTGGCACGGGCAGCCAAACCGTCATTCTGAAAGGCGTCAACCTGGATAAGGTTGTACTGACCAAGATTGATACGGACAGTGAGATCCTTGACGAGGATATCGACTTTACTTTCGATGGCGTCGAACTGGCCGGAGCATTCACTACGCCCACGCTGGGCTGAGGAGGATAATCAATGGAACTGAGTGTATTTTTCGCACAGAACGCGAACCCGATCGCGGAAGAAGATTTCATCGTCTCCGAGCGTTACCAGAAAGACGGTGTGCCGGTACCGTGGAAGCTCCGTAGCATGACGGAGGCCGAGAATGAAGAATGCCGCAAGGCGGCGACCCGGCGGACGAAGGGAAGGAGCGGTCAGCAGGTTGTCGAGACCAGCCCCGAGCAATACCTGGCCAACCTGGCCGTGGCGAGCGTCGTCTTCCCCGATCTGAAGAACGCAGAACTGCAACGCTCCTATGGCGTACTGGGTGCGGAGGATCTGCTGCGAACCATGCTTTTGCCGGGCGAATATGCCGCGCTGATCCAAAAGGTGCAGGACATGAACGGCTTCGACAAGGCCATGGACGAGCTCGTCGACGAGGTAAAAAACTGATCGAGGAGGGCGATGGTTTGGCGAATTACGCCTACTACGCCCTCCATGAGCTCCACATCCTGCCGCACGACCTCGTCCGCATGGGGCGACGCGAACAAGCGGCGATCTATGCGATGATTGACATCCGGATCGAAGCGGAGAGAAAAGCCGCGAATAAGGCAAAAAAATGAGCCTCCTCGAACGACGTCCCATATGGTACAATGTGGTAAAATCGTCATTTGGGAGGCTCGTCATGAAAAAGTTTATCGCGGGCGTTATCGTCGGGGCTGTCGTCGCGACGGCAGGCTCGGCGGTGGCTGCACCGGTCAAGCAGTATGTGCTCACAATGGCCAATTATCCGATCTTTGTCAACGGAAAAGAATTCAAGGATGCGTCCAAGCCCATCCTGCAGTATAACGGCAGTACCTATGTGCCGCTGGCCAAACTGGCCGATCTGACCGGCGTCCAATACACCTGGAACGTGGCCGCGAAACGCGTGGAGATTGGCGGGACGCTGAATCCGAAACTGGAAGCGGCGCTTGCGGAGCAAGAAGCAATCGAGAAGTTCACCGAGAATACGCCGACCGTCGTGGAGAAGAACGTGGGACTCGTCGGAGGCACGCTGTACGCCTATGACAAGTTTGGGAACTTCGCTGGAGCCTTTACGGATAACGACAACGCCAGTTATGTGATGGCGCAGATTGACCGGGATCCGCTACCCCCATCCATCAAGGACGGATGGCTTGGTCTCGGCTTTCTCGATAGGATATACGGAGACACTGTTCGCGATGGTAATGATATCGTGGTAAAAACCAACCCCTTCGTCACGAAGCCGGTCGAATTCTATCGCTTTCACATGCCTGAGGGCTATCAGGACATCTCGAACGGCGATATCGTCGCGAATGGTGTTCGAATCAAAATCTTCGATAAAGCCCTATACCTGAATATCGCCGATCTGCAAAAAATCGGACTCATCAAATAACGCCCCTCACCGGGCGTTTTTTCATGCCCGGAAGGAGGCACCCCGTGGCGACTGTAAGCACGACGTTGAAATTATTCGATCAGTTTTCCAGCACGCTGACCCACGCCAACCAGGCCATGGACACTGTGATTCAAACGGCCGGCCGGGTTAAGCAGGCCCTCCAAGGCCAAATTTCCATCAACATCGACGTTAACCACGCGATCGCGCAGCTGGACCAGATCCGTATGCGGATGAGCACCATGGGGACACAGGCGCTACGGATCGTCGTTGATGCTAACGACATAACTCGTCAGCTCGCACAGATCCGCGCGCGAGCGGGCACGACTGCCATTCGAATTGTGCTTAACCCGGGCAGCGTCATTGCGCAAGCGGCTGCCATCCGTAATCAGGTTAAGGCAGAGCTTCGCGACATCACGGTCCGGATCAACATTCGTCCTCCTCAGCAGGTCATGGCCTTCTTCACCCATTTGCACACGGCCATCCAGCAGTTGACCACCGCAGTGATGCAACTCACCGCTTCGATGGGGAGCTTGCTCCAGGGGGCTCAACATGCCAATCAACTGCTGATCGCTCAGCTTAACCAAATCCTTCAGCAGATCCGCCAGATAGGTCCGGCTCAGCGCGGTGCGGGCAACGCGGGAAGAAGTGGCTTGGAAGGGATGCTTGGCACGGTCAAGCAGCTTGCCGGGGCCTATATCGGACTAAACGCGGCTAAAAGGCTATTTGAGTCCTCCGTCGGAGAAGGGATGAAGCAACAACAGATCATCGACACTCTCAGCGCTAGATCGGGGTCAGAAGGACTCGGCAATGCCATTTTTGATCAGGTTAGTAAACAAGCGCTGAAATATGGCCAATCCGTCAGCGATGCCCTTAGCGGGACCATGAGTTTCATGAGCAATACCATGGACCCTCAGAAACTCGCCCAGCTCAATACACTGGCTTCGCGGCTGTCCAAGCTTAATCCAGAAGAGGGGATCAAGGGCGCTGCCTTTTCCCTTAAAGAGCTTATGAGCGGCGACTATACATCCATCGCCGAGCGTTTTAACATGTCTCGCACCATGCTGCAAAACAGCGCCGCCCGCAAAGCTGGCCAAGCTGGCGACGTGGACGGCTTCATTAAGGGCATGGATGAGCTCTTAAACAAGCAGAACATGACGCAGCAAGCGTTCGAAAAAATGCTGGACAGCCCGGCTGCCAAATGGCAACGGATCATTAACCAGTTCAAATTCTCGATGGCTTCAGCCGGGCGTAAAGCGATCGCGGCTCTTTCCCCGCTCATTGACACGTGGGGCAAGATTTTCGATTCCGGCAAGTTCGATTCGTTCTTCAATGGCCTGGCTGGCGGGCTACGGGGGATCGCCAACGTATCTTCGCAGGTTACGAAATGGATGTCCGATCACTGGAATGTTGTGCAGAATGTCCTGCTCGCGGTTGGTCTGACAGCAGCCGGCGCGGCCGCCATGTTCCTCATCGATTGGCTTGTGGCGGCTTGGCCTATCTTCCTGATCATCGGGGCCATTGCGGGCCTCCTGACGATTTTGAATCACTTCGGGATCTCCACCGGCGAGGTAGTTGCTTCAGTCGTCGGTTATTTCGGGTTTCTAAAGGTGTATTTTGAAAATATGGTCATAACCTTGCAAAACACATGGGCGGCATGGGGCGACTTCTTTCACAACTTTTTCATCGATCCCGTTTTCGCGGTGAAGAAACTTTTCTACGACCTTGCTTTCGGCGCACTGGAAAACTTTTATCAAATGAGCCGCGGAGTGGAGGAATTCGCCTCCGGGTTTACAAAACGGATCGGCGGTGCGGTTAATCATGTACTCAGTAATTTCCAAGGGCTCGTTCACGCTCTCGGTAAGATCCCTGGGTTTGGTGACCTGAAGGATGTGAGCATCCAGCTCGTAGACACGACGGATCAGCACGGTATCAGTAACTGGATCAAAGGGATTCAATCCCAGCTGGAGATGCCGACATCTCAAGCGGACGGAATCCGGAACACGCCGCGCAAAGCGAACAAGACCGCGGAAGACTATGTTAGTGCATTCGACAAAGCATATCAGGGAACAAAGGATACTCTAGCCGGAGTGGGGGAAGGTTTGAAAAACGCCTCGGCGATGTACAAAAACGGAATTCCGAGCGTCGGCACGGTCGGTACGGTCAACAAGATCAAGGATACGGTGGACATCAGCAGCGAGGATCTGAAAGTGATGCGGGACCTCGCCGAAATGAAAAGCATTCAGAACTTCATCTCGCTCACACCCACGGTTCAAATCACGACCGGCGACATCCGGCACGAGGTCGACGTGAACGAGATGCTGCGAAAAATTGAAGACACAATGCAGCGCGAAATCGCCACGTCCGCGAGGGGAGCATATGGGCTATGACGGCGTTTCAAAGAGAACAATTTGATAAGTATGAGCTGAGCATTGGGTTCAATAACAATGCTGAGGGCTTTAAATTCCCTGTTAACCCCGAAGCCATCTCGGTAGAGGGCGGCAGCAACGGGAAGACTTATGAGATCGTTGGCAGGGTGACCGGCGAGGAAAGAAAGTCCGGGGAAGTCAACGTCATCAAGGGACCTAAGCTTCGAACCGTCAGTTTCAGCGGCGTGTTCCCTGCGCAAAACAGTCCGTATGTTGTGGCGTCGGTTCTTTTTGAACCCATGTGGTATGTCGGGATGATTGAGAAATGGATGGCAGCCCGCTTCCCGGTTCGGTTCATCTTCGCAGGCCATTATAAGGTCTTCAAATTTGCCCAGACTGGAAAAGCGGATTACACCGACATCAACATCGCCGCGAGCATTGAGTCCTTTACATGGAAGGAGTCCGGCGGCACCCCGGGGGACATCGAATACTCCATCACCCTGAAGGAATACGTATTCTACAGCGCCCAAAAAGTCAAAGTGACTGTGCATCCCGTGACGGGCCAAAAGACGGTCACCAAAGCGGCGCCGAAACGTGCGGACGAGCGCATCCGACCGCAAACCTATAAGCTTCAGCCAGGCGACACGCTTATTGAGGTGGCCCATAAAGTCCTCGGCGACAGCTCGCGCTGGCGGGAGATTCAACTCCTTAACGGCCTGTCCGATGCCGATTTGCGGAAGATGCCCGTCGGCCTGGTCCTCAAGATCCCGCAGGGGGCCAAGCCCGACAAACCGATCATCACGCCCAAGAGTAAAAATAGCTCCAAGGGCGGCGAGTACTGGCGCAAGGCGGCGCAATCCTCTGGCGGAGCCAACTGGCACGAGGCTGGCGGCCTGAAGAATCGCGCCGGCGGCTTCAGCGGACCGGTAGAAATGGACGACGAGATCGGCAGTGGCGGAGGACACTCCGGGTCGGGCGGGAGCTTCGGCGGAGGTGGCACCACTTCTGGCGGTTATACGCACTCGGGTTCATCAGGGGGGTGGTGACCGTGGCCGCGATTGAAGTGGATCTCGACAACCGGAACGGGGTAATGTGGAAGATTGGGCAACTGGTGAGCGAGGCGCAGATCAAGACGGCACGGATCGGTAAAGCCGGCTCGCTGGAACTGTCCTTCCTCCGTCCTTCCGCGACCGGTTTTACGGTTGAACCCGGGAATGTCGTGCGCCTGAGCTATGACGGGCAAGTGGTCTTTTTCGGCTATGTCTTCAGCGTGACGAGCGGATCGGATCAAGAGATCAAGTTGACCGCCTACGACCAGCTCCGGTATTTGGTGGCCAACGATACGTTGGTGATCCAGGGCATGACGGCCACCGACGTCATCCGCCGCCAGGCTACCAAAATGGATCTCACCGTCGGCAGCCTGGCGGATACGGGATACCGCATCCCCAAGCTCGCCGAGGACAACAAGCGCATGATGGATATGATCTGCGACGCGCTCGACGAGACGACGCGGGCGACCGGCTCCACCTTTGTTCTGTTCGACGCCGCCGGCGAGCTCACGCTGAAATCGCTGGCGGACATGGAGCTGCCGCTCTTAATCGGTGACGGTAGCCTCGTCTACGAGTACAGCCAAACCCGATCCATCGATAACGACACCTATAACCAGATCGTGCTCGCCCAGGACAACAAAACCACCGGCAAGCGCGATCTGTATGTGCTCAAGGACAGCGGCAATATCGCCAAGTGGGGTTTGCTTCAACTGTACGAGGTTGTGGACGAGCGGCTAAATGCCGCACAGATCAACCAGTCGCTGACCAACTTGATTGTGCTCAAAAACCGCGAATCTCGAACGTTCCGAGTTAGTGCAATCGGCGATATCCGCGTCCGCGCCGGCAGCAGTCTGCATATCAGCATAGCCGATGTCGGTAAGCCGCTCACGTATCTCGTGGACGAGTGCACCCATACGATTTCAGGAGGCGAACACACGATGGATCTTTCGCTGAAGGTGTACGGCACATGAGCATGGTGGATCTGATTAAGCAGATCGGCGTCGGCGCCGTTGAGGCCGGACAGCCGGTAGCCGTCGTATATGGGACCGTCACGAAGACGTCTCCGCTTGAAGTGACCGTGGAACAGCGGCTCGCTTTACCGGAGGCTTTTTTGTTGGTCCCGGAGAGCTTGACACGCTACGAGCAAACCGTCGGCAGCACGACAATCGTCATCCGGCCTGGGCTTAAGCAGGGGGACCGCGTTGTGCTGCTTCGCATGCAGGGCGGACAGCAGTATCTCATTCTGGACAAGGTGGTGACCGGCGGTGGCTGATATCTTAAATGATCTGGAGCTGCAACAGCCGTCCCGAACATACCGGCTCGATCCGATCGCCGGCCGCATTGCCGGCTGGATCGCCAACCTGACAGCGGTCAAGCAAGCCGTTTACAAAATTCTTTCGACGGAGCGCTACGCACATAGCATCTACGACGCCGATTACGGCGTGGAGCTGGCCGACCTGATCGGCCAAGAGGGCGGGGCGGTGCAGTCAGAGTTAGCGAGGCGAATCAAGGACGCCCTAATGCAGGATGATCGCATTCAGGACGTGACTGACTTCCGGCTCTCGATTACGGGGGAATCGCTGCTGACCGAGTTTTCTGTCGTAACGATCTATGGCATTTTTAGCGCTGCTGCAGCAAGGGGGAATGCGAATGTTTGAAGACCAGACGTATGACGCGATCCTGGAACGGATGCTTGCCCGCGTACCAGACGATGTCGATAAGCGCCAGGGCAGCATCATCTTCGATGCCCTCGCCCCGGCCGCCAAAGAGGTGGAGCAGCTCTTCCGAGCACTGGACGATGCGTTTGGCATGTCCTCAGTCCTCACGGCCAGCGGTGATTATCTCGACCTGCTGATCGCAGAGCATGGCACCTATCGGCAGGATGCAACGAGGGCCCAGCGCGAAGGCATCTTCTACGGCGCGAATGACGTGCTAATTGATGTGCCGATCGGCAGCCGATTCGGCATCGGATTACTCTCCTATGTCGCCATAACCAAACTCCAGACTGGTCATTACATCTTGGAGTGCGAGCAAGAAGGCGAGGCCGGCAATGAGCTTTATGGAGCTCTCCTCCCGCTGGCGTTCGTTCCTGATCTCGCCCGGGCGGAGCTCACGACAGTGCTGATCCCCGGTGAGGACATGGAGTCCGATGATGCTCTCCGGCGGCGTTACCTAGACGCCCGCCAGAATCCGGGCACGAGTGGCAATAAGGCCGATTACCGTAGATGGGCGCTCGACATGCCGGGTGTTGGAGCGGTTCAGATCTTTCCGCTTTGGGCAGGCGCAGGCACGGTAAAGGTTGTAATCGTCGACGCTGATATGCTTCCCGCCTCCCCCGCCCTCGTCGCAGAGGTGCAGACCTATATCGACCCCGCGCCGGGCCAGGGCGAGGGACAAGCTCCGGTCGGGGCGACGGTAACGGTGGCGGCCGCCAAGTCCAAGACGATCAACGTATCGGCTAAGGTGTTGCTTGCATCCGGCTATTCGCTGCAAGGGATTACCGATGCGTTCCGCGCCCGCCTGGCGGCCTGGCGCAAGGGCGTATCCTTCCGCTCGTCGTACGTCAGTGCGGCGGCGATCGGGGCACTGCTGCTCGGCACGGAGGGGGTACTGGATCATACCGGCTTGCAGCTAAATGGCGGAACGGCCAACGTCGCGCTGGCGGTCGATGAGGTGCCGGTAATCGGCACGTTCGCGTTGGGGGTGTAGGGTTTGTATCCAAATAGCATTGACACGTTTACGGACAAGCTGGACAAACGGTCATCCAATTATGTGATCGAGGAGAAACTGCCAATCACCGCTGGCCAGTATGACGGGCCGCTCGCCCATGACAACATCAACAACGACACGGTGCAGGTGTATAGCGGGTCACGGTTAACTGGAGTCAAGCTCACCAACTGGGTGCTATCCACGCCAGACGCCATGCCCTGGCGGCGATCGATCAAGATCTTCGCAAGCGGCTATGCAGAGGTTTTTGTCTCCTACGAGACGCCTGGAGACACGGTCGAGGCAGACGATATCAACGCCGTGCAAGCGGCGATTACGGCGACGCAGACGGAGCTCGATCGGTTCAAGTCTCGCGGCCTGATCGACGGTGGAAATTTTTCGAGAGAGGTGTAAGGATGGCGCAAACGATCAGAATCAAACGCGGTACCAAAGCGGAATTGCTAACCTACGGGGCGCTTCAGGCTGGGGAGTTGGGGTTCTGCACGGATACCAAAGAGGTGTTCATCGGTGACGGGACATCCAACTCGATGGTTGGTAGGGCTCTATCCGGCACACTGGCGTCTCGGCCGGTAGCTGCCTCGGTTGGCCGTCTGTACTACGTCACAAGCGGCGCTTCGGTCGGCTACCTGTATTTTGACGATGGAACGACCTGGCAGCGGGCTAACGCGCTCGCACTGAGCGATCTGACCGGCTCGCTTGATAACGTAGCGGACGGCACGACCTACGCGCGGGTGGTCAAAGCGGACATAACCAGCGGGCATATCAACAAAGTGTCGGACGGTACAAACATCAAGACGGCCGCCGAGATCAAGACGCATATCGACGATGCGGCCAAGCACCGGGTAATCAACGATTCCGGCGCGGCAATCACGGACCTTTGGTCAGCGCAGAAGATCAGGAATGAGATCGAGCTGGCCAAGCACAACATTGAGCCCCAGGCATCGGTCAAGGACCAAAACCTAACCGCCCCACCGGCGTCACCGGTTGAAGGCGACCGGTATATTATCCCGACAGGTGCAACCGGGGCCTGGGCAGGCAAGAGCAGTCAAGTCGCCGAGTATCAGTCGGGGGCTTGGGTCTTTTATGTTCCGGCGATCGGTTGGACGGCCTACGTGGATGACGAACAGAAGATTTACAGCTGGAACGGCACCGCGTGGGTGCGGACGGGCGGGGCTTTGCAGACCGTCACGGCCGGAAACGGCCTCACCGGCGGCGGACAGGCTGATGTCGTAACACTCACAGTTGGGCAGGGCAACGGAATCACAGTAGGAGCGACAACGGTCAGCGCCAAGTCCGGCCGGGGTATCGTCGTCAATTCGACGGGGATCGAAGCCGACGTTGATGGGGCGAGCATCGTGTACGACACCGCCAACGGCAACAAGCTGGCTGTGGCTGCTATTGACGGTGGCACGTTCTAGGGGGTGGCAGTTTGGCCAGAAAAGTTTTAATCCAAATCCGGCGCGGCCTTGAAACCGCAATCGGCACGCTGGCCGTCGGGGAACTCGGGTACTGTACGGATACGAGCAAACTTTACATCGGGACCGCATCCGGCAATGTCCTGCTGGTGGCAGCGCAGACGGCAGGCGACATGCTCAAATCGATCTACGACACCAACAACGACGGCAAGGTGGATTTTGCGTCGGCAGCGGATTCTGTGCCCTGGTCTGGTGTGAGTGGCAAGCCAACTGCCCTGCCGGCTGCTGGAGGTGCTGCTGATGGGATCAATTTTTTGGATACACGGACGGTCGCGGACAAACCCAAGGATCTTGTCGGTAAGCGACTATCCGCTGCCTTCAAGTCTCCCGCTGCCATGGGCAATCCACCGGTTCAATCCGGGAGTTTTGTCTACGTTCTACGTGTTATCGGATGGTCATCTAACGAGAGTTCTGGAGGTTGGCCGATTGAACTTGCGTTCGGGAGCAATGGGTTAGCTTTTAGGCCGGCAATTGACGCGGACACTTGGGGAGCTTGGACGAAACTCGCCAATAATGGCGCGATGACATGGGGCCAGCTCAAGGGGGTGTGATGGGTGTACGGACAATCGCAATACGGAGTATTCGCCTATTCAACCAACGGAGCAGCAGACGATGATTCACCGATATTAAAGCCGGACCTGATGCAATACCTGCCTGCGTTCTACGCGGACAATCAGACGATGAGCGCGCTCCAGGACTCGGACGCTGAGGAGATAGGATTACTTCGGGCAGCTATTGCGGACGCCCTAAAGCAGTCCTTTCTTTCATCCGCGACCTGGGGATTGAACCTCAAAGAAGCCGAATATGGACTGCCGACAGATCCATCGCAGTCTTATGAGCGCCGTCGGGAAATGATCCGTGCCAAGCTGCGCGGGATCGGTACGACAACACCCGAAATGATCGAGCGGGTGGCTTCCTCCTTTGCAGGTGGCGAGGCGCGGGTCGAACAGGCGCCTGGCGAATACCGGTTCATAGTGCGCTTCGTGGGATTGATGGGCATCCCGCCGAATATGGCAGGTCTCATCCAGATGATCGAAGAGATCAAGCCGGCCCATCTGGCATACGAGTTTGCTTATACCTATACAACCTGGGGCATGGTCAAGGTGCTCACCGGAGCCCAGGCTAAAAACATGACCTGGCGTCAGCTTAAAACATGGGGAGGTAATCAGGGTTGAAGACCACTAGCAATCTCAATTTGAAAAAGCCGGAACAAACGGATGTTGTCGACATTGACAACTTCAACGACAATGCGGATGCGATCGATGGTAAATTCGGCGCAGCATCGGGGCACACTCATGACGGCACCGCCGGAAACGGCCCAAAGCTCGGCAGCTCCGGGATCGCGGACGGAGCTGTGGGTACGGTAGCATTAGGAGCAAAGAGCGTCACGCAGGCGAAGATCGGAGATAAGGCGGTCGCCGCTGCGCAGTTGGCAGATGGCGCTGCGACCGACACGGTAATCGGCAGCCGGACCATCTCCGACACGACAGCACCGTCGGCCAACGCTGGGACGCCGACGACGCTGTTCGGCTGGCTGGCGAATATGATCAAGCAGATCACGGGCAAGACGAGCTGGCGCACGGCTCCGGCGACGACGTTGGAGGCAGCCAAGACGCATATGGACGCGACTTCGGCGCATGGAGCTTCGGTGAACTCCGACGCGAATACTATTGCCATGCGTGATGACTCCTGCACCCTTTGGGCCGATGAATTTCGATCAGGAGATCTTCGCTTGTATGGCTACCACCTCGAACAGACGGACGGCGGTAACCTCAGCATTACTACGGGAAGTGCGGGGCTGTTTTTACGAGGGGATTCCGGGAAGATTCAAACGCGCGGCGGAAGCATGCTCGATGACGAGTACGGCAATGCGAGCATTGCAAATTCCCTATCGGTAAACGGCAATATCTATTCAGAGGTAGGCGTGCAGACGAACGGACCGATCAGTGGGGTCAACTTCACCGCCAATGGTACCAACGTGATACCGTTCAATACGGCGTCGCAGGTAATGTGCCCTAACCTTAACGTCGAGTTCTTGGGAGGATATCGGGCCAAGGGAACTTTCCAGGATGCCGCCTACATCCCGGTAGTAAGCTCAAACGGGGGAACCCTTGAAATCGGCCAGCACATCGACTTCCACAAGAGTGGGTCGACGGCCGATTTCGATTCCAGGCTGACCGCTGGCGTCGACGGACAATGGACCTTGTCCTCCACCCGGGGCAACCTGGGCCTTCGCTTGAACAGCGGCAGGACTCAATATAGCACCGATGGTACCAATTGGAACACCCTTCAGAACGTTGGCGACACGTTCGGGGATGTCGCCCTGACCGGGGCTATCTTTCAAAAAACCCTCAACGGTGGCGCCTTCCGGTGGGCAACAACTACGGATTCGAGTGCCCTCGTTCTGCAAGATATGGCGGCAGGTACCGGGGCGTGGGTGAAAGATATCCTGTCCATCAATAAGGCGTCTGGTCAGCTTAAGGCTGGCTACAACATGCAGGTGGTTGGGAAGTTCTGGGTCAACCCACAAGTGGCCTACGGAGCCGACTTCGGAGGTTTGGATATTGCCATTGGCGACAATGATACCGGCTTCAAGTGGACAGGTGACGGGGTGATAGAGACTTACACGAATGCCTCCCTCGCCGCAACTATCACTGGTGGCGGAATCACGGTTGCGGCTAATACATCGTACGGCTCCCGCTTTTTACGAAACATCATGATGTCGACTTCCAACCCGTCGGGCGGCCAGAACGGAGATATCTGGCTGGTGTTCGCATAACGAAGGAGGGCTAACATGGCAACGGGGACCGTAATTACAAGCGGCAACTATTCAGTAAACGGCGCGGTGTTCAACATTAACCTTGCCCCGGGTACCTACTACCTGTACTTCTACGGGACAGGAAAAGGTACGTATGGGGGAGTCACGACAGGCTACCTTCTTCAGGGGTCAACGGAACTAGCATCCGCGAGTGGGAGCACGAATGCATACTACGGCACTTTCTACGCCTCGACGCCGACCATTACTCTTCCATACGCGACGACAATCACCGTCCAGCTAGACGCGAGACTCATGGGCTTGACCTCCCAGTCTGAAGGCACCTTCACGCTCTACCAGACGCTCCCATCTTTTTCGGTCAAGGTCGGCGGGGAGTGGAAAACGGTTACGCGGATATACGCGAACATCGGGGGCACCTGGCGACCCGTAAACCTCGGCTATGTTAACGTCGGGGGCACTTGGAGGAGCATACGGAACGTATAGAGCACATTTGGAAAAGGCTTTAAAACAAAAAAATGGAGGTTAATTTAATGTTACGTCAACAAGCCGAAAACCGCCTGCAAGCTATCCAAGCACAAATGTTCCAGCTCGGAGAAGAGGCTAAGGTTCTAACTGCGTTTCTTAACTTGTCCGCGCAGGAGGAGCAGGAACGATACCAGCAAGAGCAAATGCAGCGCGTACAAGATGAGCAAAACGAGCAAAAGACGGAGCCTCAAGAACCCGCCGAATAAGCGCCTATGAGCGCTATTTTTTATGCCCTCGGAGCAATCCGGGGGCTATCTTTTTAACTGTGAAAGGGTGGGGGGAAATGACCCGAGAGGAATGCCCGCTTGTTGTGCCTTGTGACGATCTTAAAAAGGTGTCGGAAATGCTGACCGACGTCCGGCTTCAACTCCGCGAAGTGGTCACAGAAATGCGTGGGATTAACGAAATGAGCAAGCGGATTGAAACGGTAGAGCGACAGGCCACAGCCGCCGCCGCAGCAGCAGAGGGGGCGAACCGCAAGGTTACCGAGCTGCAGGCGTCAATCCGTTGGGTGGTCGGCGTGTCCCTGACGGCCGCCGGGGTCATATCTGGGATTGTGAGTTTGATCGTAAAGGTGGTGTCGTGATGCAGATCATCCAGAAAGGCAACGCTCATACCATCAGCAGCAGCCGCGACGGCCGTATCCCATGTGTCATTGTGGACCACATCAGCGCGGGAACCATGGCCAGCATGGACGCTTGGTTTACGTCGCCCGGCAACGAGGTGAGCAGCGCCCACTTCGGCGTGAGCAAGACCGGGGAGATCCATCAATACGTTCCGCTTGACCGCATGGCCTGGGCGAACGGTCTGACCGTGGAAGCGATGGCAAAGGCCGCCGCGCCGATCGTCCGCCAAAACGCACCGATCAACCCGAACAAATACAGCGTGAGCATCGAACACGAAGGCACAGACGGCGAACTGACGGAGGCGCAATTCGCGGCCAGTGTTTGGTTGCATCGGTTTATCCGGGATGAGATAAAGCGGCTCTACGGCCAGACGATCCCGCTGGACGAGCAGCATGTCATCGGGCATTACCAGGTGGACCCGGTCCGGAAGCCGTTTTGCCCGGGGCCGAAGTTTCCGTGGAAGCAGCTCTACGAAGCCTTGAAGGAGGAAGCCAAAGTGAAGAAGGAAGAGACGGTGGAAGTCATGGTCAACGGCAAGTCAATCGGCACCGGTTACGTGGACAGCGGTATCACCTACGTGCCGGTGCGGGCTGTGGCACAAGCGCTCGGCGCCAGTGTCGATTATGACGGCAAGACGAAAACGGTCACGATTAAGGGGAGGGGTTAATCATGAAATGGAAGAGTAAGCTCGCAAGTCGGAAGTTCTGGGCACTCGTTGCCGGCGTGGCAACGAGCATCTGCGTTTTGGTCGGAGCGGATGGCGACGTGACGACCAAGATCACCGGGCTGATCGGCACGGTTGGGACTGTGGTGGTTTACATGCTCGCTGAAGCGCATGTGGATGGCAAGTCCGCTGCGGGAGAACAAAAGCGTAAACAATAAACAACAAAACCCCGCTGGCCGATTGGCTGGCGGGGTTTCATTTGGATTTAGCTTTCTCACCAAAGCAACTTTCTGACAATGTTTTCATGCTTCTTTTCAAGCTTCCGTCTATTGCGATCCCCTTCTTTGCTATTGAGTATTTTCTTGGCGTAGTCATCGATGCTGATCAATCCCATAAGATAACTGTCACGAAGAGAGTTATTGTTCCCCGCTTGCGATTTGTTCATGAGGCTCACCTGCCTTTCCCGTGACTAAGTGTTCAATTAACATGAAGGAAGCTAGAGCATTAGCAAAATAGACGAGGTAGTCTTTGTCATCGTCAGAAAAAGTATCGTTTTCCTGACTGTCCACACTGAGCACCCCTAACTTCATCATATCACATTTTATCGGAACGCATATGAGGGATTTCACATTCCTAGACGATTTTGGATTCTTTTTATATGAATTTCCCGGAGTTTCAACATTTCCTGAGTGATAAATCTCACCGGTCCTAAAAACATAACCAGCCGATGAATTGTTGAGGGATAGCCTAAGTTTCTCTTTTCCCTCAGTTGAGTACCCACATCCCTCATGGATATAAAGTTCATCATTAGCATCTATCCTAAAGACGGCTACGCGGGGCATATCCCAGTTCTTTTTCATGACCATAGCGATCATGTGGAGAATACAGGCATACACAGCTTTTGCGTTGTTAACACTCAAACCAGAACAGAGGTATTTTGTGTTCTCAACTGAAAGTTGGTTAAGAATTTTAATTATCTGAAGCCGTTGTTTTGTCAATTCGTTAAGCTTATCAAAGGCTTGTCTTTGCTTTTCTATTGTTTCGTTATGTGATAGCTTGAATTTCATAAAAGAGAAATCGTCGCCTTTTTTTATTCGCTTAACTGCAAAATACATTATGAAGGCGATGCCAATAATCAAAACAACTCCGATGGAATTCAAAATCCAAGTCTTCTCAATCGTCTTCTCGATAGCCTTCCCAATTTCGTCAAGAATCTTGTTCATAAACCAAAGGACCAACTCTCCGAATTATCTTCTATTTACGTATTAAACCATATGTTACCAAATGCATCAAGATTAATTTTTCTTTTATATTATAAGGTTACTAATAACTTGTTTTATACCCATCTACCTATTCGGTGGATGGGGTGTTTTTGCGTTTATAGGCTTCTCGCCATCTTCGGTTTTTGTGCTGTTTGGCGCACTCTTCGGAGCACGTGGCCCTGCGTGTGCCTTCCGGATTGAAGTCCTTTCCGCACCAAGCGCACGACCGCATACCGACCCGGCGCCGCTCATTCCTGATCGGGTTAATTTCGTCCTTTCGTTCTGCATAGAAGGCCGCGGCCGTCTCGGCGTCATGCTCCAACCGGTGGGCAAGCTGGCAATCGTTGCAATACCGTTGAGCGGACGCATTTACGACATAGTCAGCTCCGCACCGTTCGCAGGCGTCGGTGCTTCCGAGCGGTCGAACACCACCGACCTTGCGACGTGCTCTGTACAATCGCTCCGCTTCCCTAGATGCTGTCGGCTTGCACGAGGGACAATATAAAGCACTAGGGCCACCGCGAAACGGCAGCCCGCACATTGTGCATGTCCGATCTATAATCATTTCTGGTTCTTCCAGGTTTCATAGTCGTTTATGGATTCAAACGCCAGGTATCCGCCGGTTACCTTGACCACTTTCGCGGCCCAAGGAGCCTTTTTCCTGGCTTCAGCCGCCGTCTTTGCATCAATATGAGTTTGTCGCATGTGTATCCCTCCAAATGGAATTATGATGAATTTCGCCGAAAAATCGGATTTTCCTGCATTAACAGTATCTATGTTAAGGCCAACCCGGCCGGGCCAGCTCGTGGCGGATATCCGCGACCATCGCCGCCGGAGCGGCTAGGTTTCGGCCCGATCCGCGTCGGGCCTCTTCAGGCGGTTGTGATTGCATATAGAATCATTGTTTTTGCGTTGTCTTCATCGAAGGCAAGACCAACCTCTTTTTCAAGGGGGAGTAATCTCCCCCAAGCGGAAACCACTATTTTAAATTCTCCCGTTGCATCATCCATGGCCTTCCTCAGATCCTCATTCGTTAGCAAACCCATCCACCCTTTCTAAGCTTGTCCGCCATTTATCGGACAACAGCGATCAATAGAGCGACGACGGAAATCACCAATGCGGCGACGGAGATGATGCGGGTAGCCTTCTTCATAAAGTGTCCCTCCATGTGATATAATCAAGGCAGAGAAAGCAAGAGCGCCCTTGTATTTCACCATCCACCTTCCGGCAAGGGCTCCTTTCGGAGCCCCGCCTTCCGGTGTGACCTAGCGGGTCAGCGTGACGATGAGGGTGACGATGGAGTTTATCAAGATCACGATTGCCGTCGTGAGCTTGAGCCATTCGTCGTTCCGCTCTTGCTTTCTCTTTTTCTTCACTTTGTCTCACCTCCTTATGTCTTTATTATATACGAATATCGTACATATGTCAACGAAAATCGTATAATATTATTCGAATATCGTTGTTATTTTTACGATATCCGTATATACTAATAATGGAGGTGGTGGACTTGCTTCGGCTTAAATTGGAAGAACTTCTGTACGAAAAAAGGATCAGCAAGCTGCAAATATCCAAAATCACTGGAATCCGATACCCCACGATTTTGGACATGGCAGATAATAAGTCGAAGGCTTGGTCGCCCGAGAACTTGGAAAAGCTTATGAATGCTCTGGAATTGGAAAGTGTGGCGGACCTGATCGAATACAAAAAGGAGCAGGAGGGATGACCTCGCTGCTCCTTTTTACTTGGGGGTTATCGTTGTTCCTGGATACCCAGGGCTTCCTTAAGGGCGTTCTGCAGCAGCAGGGAGTAATTCAGGCCGGCGGCGTCTCCTGCATCCCGCAGCCATTTCGGAATCGTGCAGTTTTTGGTGACGGCCTTGTTGGCCATCGCATCCCGGTAAGGGGGCATATAGACTTCAACGAAGACAATTCGGTCGCTTACATCGAAAAGCTCAATCTGATCCGGCTCAGAAGGTGACGGCAACGGCTGGCCGGATTCCTCCAGCTCCTGGGCACGGAATGCGAGCAGCTCCTTTGCACGAGACAGCCCTTCGGTAAGCTCGACAGCGGTAATAGCGGTTCCGGGGAAGTCAGGGAAGTACATGCTCAAATTGGCTTCCGCACGTTCGACAACGACTGGATAGACATAGTGAGATTTCAAGGATATCACGCTCCTTTGTGCAAGGATGGCCATAGGTGGCGAAACAGCCGGGGTTAGAATTTAACCCCGGACTGGCGTTCGATACTGCTTAGTGTTCCCTTCGCAAGTGTGTCGCCCATACTGTGGATTGCTATGTCGGCGTACTTGGTTGGGTCTTTCGGGTTTATGTATCGTCGATGGCTTGTTCCCTTGCCGTGGTTCGGCGATTCGATGAACCCTGCTTTCTTTAAGGCTTGAATCACTTCGCGTATCGTCCGCTGTTTCCCCATCCCATGACCTCCTTTCCATACTTTTATTATACACGCATAAATAACGCGTGTCAATAGCTTTATGCGTGTAAAATATGCGCATAACTGATATTATAGAAAAAGAGCAACGTGTCGATCCGCTGCTCTTGGAACTGACCCCCTAGCGTGAGACAAATCAAAACACCTTCAAGAAACCTCATCCATGTCGTAAGCTGTGGAGGACAAACTTGGAGGTGTTTTACGTTGGGAACAAGAGTGAGTTACCCGGTGGAG
>NZ_JBPPGI010000010.1:0-50946 GCF_051594785.1 Gorillibacterium terrae | reverse complement strand
ATTTTTTGGAGTGACGGACGGAGCAATTATTAAGAACCTGGAACTAAACGGAATTGTAGTAACGGGAAATACCAATGCAGGAGGCTTGATTGGGTTAGGAACATCAACGCGAATCGAGCGGGTGAAGGTAACGGGAACAGGGGAAGTGAAAGGGGCAGCATCTGTTGGAGGCCTGGTTGGAAGACTGCAAGGAGGAAGCATTAGCCTAAGCAGCACGTCTATCGGAGTGACGGGAACCGGTAACAGCATAGGGGGCTTGATAGGATCTTCCAGCGGCGGAGTAAGCATAGAGAAGAGCTATGTCGCAGGGAATGTAACAGGGGTGGACAACGTAGGAGGGCTGATCGGGACAGTCATACGAGACAGTCAAGTAGGGATAAAGAACTGCTATATAGTCGGCAATCTCAAGGGGCGCACAGGAGTATCAGGAATCCAGGGATATCTGGACGAGTATAGTACCGCGACACTTGAGAACATCTATATGGCGGGAAAGATAGAAGGCACGAGTGGGGTTGGCGGATTAGTAAGCTATCAGAGTCCTTACCGAACCTCAGTCACGGTAAAAAATAGTTATTACGACAAAACTTTAGCAAATAACGTATCGTCAGAGAATGGTAAGAGCACAGAGAGTTTACGGAATAAAAGCACTTTTGTTAGCTGGGACTTCTCATCAATATGGGACATCCACGAGGGCACATCGTATCCGTATTTCCGCGATGAGGAAACACCCATACTTTTAAACCCTCCCCTAGTCGAGCCATACAAGGTTACGATGAACTGGGGGATGGTGAGTGGTGCTGTCCAATATATGATTGAGAGAAATAATGAAGTCTATTATTATGTGCAAGATGCTGTATATTCAGATACAAATGTTGTCCCAGGTACTACTTATAAGTACAGGATAAGAGCAATATCTAAGACGGGGGTTAGCTGGTATACTCCAGATACCAAGGTTATTACCCCGCTGGAAACTCCCGCAAACATCAAATTAACTATTATAGGCTCAAGCAATAGCCTTTCTTGGAACCCAGTTAGAAATGCCAAGAGCTATGACATAGAGATCGATGGGAGACAAGTAATTAATACCGGCGAACTATACCAGGAATTTTCTTCTGATTCTCCAAACACTCAACACTACTATCGAATTAGAGCGAAGAATGATATCGCCGTGAGCAAATGGTCGGACGTATATAGCATCGTCAATTGGGACGACAATCCTGCCGTAGCCTTCATCAATCAAGGATGGATAGACGGGAATTCCCCCGACCATACAACAAACATAACCCTTATGGGTCACCAGATGAGCGATATCTATACAGTCCAATTGAAGCTACACTATGACCCGAGCAAGCTGAAGGTAACGAAGGATAGTCTAATCACCCTATTCCCTGGAGAGAATCTGGAGTATTCCAATGTGCGGATCGAATCGGAAAAGGGAATTATTCAAGTAATGCTTTCATTGACTGGGGAGCAAGTCGGCAAAACCCAAGACATCGTATTTCTCAGGCTGAAGGGTGTCATGGTTCAGAACTCTACGGGGCCCCTATCAACCGAAAAAATTGTATTGGTCAAATCCGATGGAAGTATCGTAGAAGTCCCCCTAGCAGGGCCGCTTCAAGTAATAGAACTGAGCGTAAACTAAATGAGCATAATAACTATCGTGAGAGAAGAGAGACGTTCGATGACCAATAGTAGATCAGGCGGCAAGCGTGTCGCCATTTTCAAAAAATGGGTGAATCCCATCCTGTTTTGTATGCTTATCACTTTGTTCTTGTTTAGCTTCCCTTCGATCAGTCTGGCCGATTCAAAACAAACGACCTCAACATCCTCCAGCAGTTCGAATAACTTTTCGGATAAAAAGGTTGTGGTGGATGGAAATTATGAGGGAATCGGCCAGCTGGTTAAAGTATCTGACAATCGCTATAAAGTAGACCAAGGGCACCCTGATTATATAGAAAAATCAGCTACGGGCACTGGCACAGGGAAATCGACGACCGTTTATGAGTACACGAAAGGATCATGGAAAATAGAGTCGCAAGACACGACAAGCAATGAATCGATATCATACAGTGATGCTGAGGGGTATACCGGGACGCTTTATAAAACCGGGGCAACGCTTGTCTCTACGAGTGGGCAAGCACCAAGCAATCCCTCGGAAGGTTCAACATACACGTATGTTCAAAACTACTCGGCAACCTATGCAGGAATCGTTAAAAAAACGGTGTGGATTGAAAACTGGGTTTGGTATGGGAGTTATGAAGCAGCTTACCAAGCGTACGTTTATACCCAAGACACGATTAAACAAGCATTTGGAAGCCAGAACAATTGTGCGTGCAATGCCGACCCTGTCAACATGATGACCGGTAATTTCTTGTACTCTGATACCGATATCACTTTATCTGGCGTCAATGAACCGTTAGCGATCACACGGAACTACAATTCGCTGGATCGCGAATCCGGTTTATTCGGAACCGGTTGGCGCTTTCTATATGATTCTAATTTGATAGTGAGCGTCGATGGTACTTTGGTCGTCTCTTATCCAGATGGAAAGCGGAATTATTTTGCGAATCTTCTGGGTACCAACCGATACACATCCCAGTATGCAATTTCCGATACTATCACAAAAAATGCCGATGGGTCTTACTCCTTGTTGTTAAAGGATCAGAGTATTTACTTGTATAGTCCACAAGGCAAATTGATATCCATTACTGACTCGAATGGAAATAAAACGGTTTTGCAGTATTCCTCATCGGGAGCCTTAACTCAAATCCAGGGCTTTGGCGGAAATATACTCCGGATTACAGTCGATCAGGGGCTTATTCGTCAAATTCAGGATCAAGCGAACCGTACGATAAGATATGAATATGATACGAACCATCGATTGATTAAAGTTATCGGTTTGGGGGGCACTACCCAATACGATTACAATGCGTTTGGCATCACTTCAATTACCGATGCCAATGGCCATCGGGTAGTTAAGAATGATTATGATGAAGTGGGACGCGTGATCAAGCAAGTGGATGCCGAGGGATACGAAGCGTCCATAGAATATAACGATTTGGATCGCGTTAACACGATCACAAAGAAATCTACAGGCGAGAAAATTGCCTACCGTTATGATGATAATCTGTATGTGACAAAGGAAGAGCATGAAGATGGCACATATACGGCTTATACCTATGATGATCATGGCAATGTAATTGCAAAGCGGGATCAGGGGGGGAATATCACAACTTATACGTACGATGCTAGGGGAAATAGGCTGACATCGACTTCCCCGAATCCCCATAACTATGAAACCAAGTTTACGTATGATGAGGATAATAATCTAACCGCCATTTCTTATCCGGACGGCGGAGAGAAGATTAATTCCTATGATAATAAGGGAAACCTCGTAGAAACGAAAATAAAAATCCAAGATGGCATCTATTCCTCGACAAAATACACCTACGACGATCTGGGACGAATAACAAGCATTACCGATGCAGAGAACCGCAAGGTTATCTATGAGTACGAGAATGGCAGCAACCCCATTGCGGCGGTTGACGGTGAAGGGAACCGAACGACTTACCAGTATGATGGATTGGGGAGACTGCATTCACTTATGAATGCGGATGGAACCACAACATTGGAATATGATGCCCAGAACAGGGTCATCAAGCAAATCGACCCACTGGGTGGAACCTCGCGCTACAAATATGATCCGGTGGGCAACCTTGTAAAGTTCATATCACCGGAGGACTATAATTCGGCCAGCGATGATGGAGTCGGAATAACCTTTGTCTATGATGGAAAAAATCGAAACATTAAGCTCATCAATGCCTTAAATCAAACTATGGCCTTCCAGTATGATGAGGCCGGCAACTTAACGAAGCGAATTAACCCCAACGAATTTGAGCCCGAAAATAATGATGGAGTCGGATTTCGTTACCGATACGATTATAAAGGTAATGTGACCCACATTATTTATCCATCCGGCCGGCAAGCAAGAAGGAAGTACGATGCCGTTGGAAATCTGATTCAATCCATTGACGTAAATCATTACAATGAACAAACGGACGATGGAGCTGCAACGACTTACAAATACGATAACGAAAATGAGCTTATTGAAGTTCGAAGACCGGACGGGAGTCTTGAGGTTCGGTATGTTCGGGACGCGATGGGCCGCGTTGTGAAGAAGATCACCGCTTCAACGTACCAAGAGGGCATAGCAGATTCCGATCAGATTGGAACCATCTATCAATATAATAAAGCGGGTTGGTTGATTGAAACTCGGGAGCCATTACGTAATCTTAACTCGTCAATCCTGTATAAGGTTTCTACCTTTTCTTATGATAAATCTGGAAAGGTAGTTGAAGAGCGTCAGTCTCCTGAAGAAGTAAACCTGACCGGCCAACCCGGTAACTGGAATGTTATCTCGTATAGTTATGATCGCAAGGGCAATATGATCTCTATTCAGGATTCAACCGGAGCCGAGATTGCTTATGCGTATGATGCTATGGGAAGAACGACGGAGGAAAAGACCAAGATCGCCGAAGGAAAGTACCGAATTATTGGTTATCATTACAACTCGACCGGGAAGATGGATAAACAATGGTCAATAATTGATGGAGCTGACATTGGCAGCGAAGGTCTAATTCGTGCCGAAACCCGGTTCGACTATAACAAAAATGGACAACTCATTCGGGAAACATCACCCAATGGCTATGTTACGAAGTATGATTATGACGAGGCAGGTAGACTTATCGCGGTTAGGAAAGATGTTCAAGAAGACCAACTGAGTGAAACCCATGTACGAGCCCAAGTCTCAGCTTCAAGGCAAGTTATCTACCCCGGCAATAGCTACGAGGTGGCAGTCGAACTCGACCCGGATGTGTCGGTTCGGTCCTTCGGCCTGAATCTTACGTATGATGCAAGACTATTCACGCTGGAAAGCGTAACTCCGGTTTTGCAAGGAGTTAAGGAAACACATGAAGGTATAGGTCAAATTCAAATAACGGGTGATCAGGTAAACATTGACCGAAAAACAAAGCTTGCAACCATTCGGCTGAAAGCCAAAAACGATATCCAGGGGATCGCTTCGATCTTGATTCAAGCCGATTCGACCTATACCGATAAATCGGGGAAGCCAAAACCATTTACGGAAGCAGTCGGATACAGCTTTCAGATGCAAGCTCCGGACTTTAACCGGGATGGTAAGGTTCAAGCCAACGATCTGACGTTGACGGCCCAGCAAAAGGGGCTAACGCAAGCCGACCTGCTTTATGATCCCAAATATGATATTAACGCGGACGGAACGGTAAGTGCCCCCGACCTGGACTACATTACAGATTGGATATTTGATGAAAGGGATTCACAACAAGAAAAGGTACCTTACGAACAGTATGATCAAACTAACACGAACCTTCAGTATGAGGTTGCTCACCAGAAAGCAACGAGACTAACTCAGTTTGAGTATGATGCGTCTGGCAATCTTGTGAAGGAGACGGATGTAAACCGCAACTCCATCATCTATACCTATGACAATCAGAATCGAGTTACAAGCATAACCGATAAAGAACAGGGAAAGACCCTGTATGAGTATGATGATTATGGCAACTTGATCAAAGAAACCAGTCCCTCTCACTCAAAGAAGGGAGCCGATGGCTTAGGAATTAGCTATGTTTACGACGAGAATCAGAGACTCGTTACAGTTCGCGATGAGAACAATAGAGTGACCCAGCATTACACGTATAATAGCAACGGTCAAGTCATAAAAGTTATTGACGGCAAGGGGTACTACTCGGGAAGCACAGACACGGCACGGTATGGAACGGAGTACTCTTACGATTACGCCGGACGGGTTATTTCTGTTGCGTATCCCGAAGAAGTCCTGCAAAGCAAGACGTCCATCGCCTATGAGTATAACGCTCTTGGTTATACCATCGCAGAGACGGATGGAGAGGGAGCCAAAACACAGTATGAAGTTGATCCATGGGGAAGAATTACGCTTGTAACAGATGCCAAGGGCAATCAGACCCACTATACGTACGATTATGCGGGCAACCTTACATCGGTAATAGATGCAAATCATCATACAACGAGCTATACGTATAATTCGATGAACCGTCTATCTACCATTACGGATCCGCTCCAACAGACCATTTATTATTTCTACGATCTGGAAGCTCGATTGGTCCATATGAAGGACCGTAATGGCTTGGATACGGTGTTCACTTACAATTCTGATGCGGCTCTAACCAGCCGGAAGGTAGAACAGACAGGGGAACAAGAGCAATTTCTCTACCGGTTGGACGGAACCACGTTAGCGGGAATCAACGAGCGGGTGATCGACCGTTATAACATGACTCCGAACGGGCTAGTCAGTCAGCAAATACGGAACGGCAAGAATTATCTATCCTATCAATACAACGCGGATAGTCAATTAACACGTGTTCAAGATATTGCCGGCAACGATATTACGTATGGATACGACAATACCGGGCGGCTTGAACATGTCGGTCAAATGGGAACAGAAATTGCGACCTACCAATATAACCCGGATTCGACCATTGCCGGGGTTCGTTATGCGAATGGGGTATCTGTGGGGTTTGGCTATACCAAGAATCAGCAGATTCAGTCAGTCGTTAGTCGGAATCCGAATGGGACGGTTGTGGATCAACACCGTTATACGTACGATCATAACGGAAATAAGTTAACTGCTACGAACAATGAAAAACAGACTGCATACGCCTATAATTCCTTGCAACAGCTGGTTGATGTTCAGAATCCGGATGGCACGCAATCGCATTATGAATATGACGCAGTCGGTAACCGACTTCTTCGTACTTCCGGCGGTCTTCAGACCAGCTATCAGTATGACCCGAATAATCGGTTAACAAAGGTTACCTCTAGCAATGTTATTCAGGACTATTCGTATGACGGAAACGGAAACTTGGTGAAGTCCGCGAATGACCAAGGAGAAAGAACCTATCAGTACAATGGTTTTAATCAACTAACCCAAACGGTTTTGAAAAACGGGGACTGGATGCGGTATGCCTACGATCCTTGGGGACTTCGTACCAGTATCTCCGAAAATGGGATGCAGACCGACTTTGTCTTCAGCGGTGATCAGGTGCTTGCCGAAATGACAACAAGCGGCTATACCCTGAATCGGTATATTCGGGGATATGATCTACTCGCAGAGCAAGACCCGCAAAATCGGATATACGCTTATTTGAAGGATGGGCATGGGAGCGTAACGGGATTGCTGGATCCCAGTGGAAAACGGGTCAATCAGTATTCCTATGACGAGTTCGGAAACGTTCAGACGCAAGTAGAAAACCGTTCGAATCGATTTACCTATTCCGGAGAACAGGTAGATCCCATTACGGGCGAATACTATCTGCGTGCAAGAAACTATGATCCCGCTGTTGGGCGCTTTACCCAAGAAGACACTTACCGCGGGGAAGCGGGCGTCCCACTCAGCCATAATCTCTATTCTTACGTTCAAAATAATCCGGTTAATCTTATTGACCCCAGTGGACATCGGCAAATGGAGGATAACAACGGCGGCGGTGGAGCTGCTCCTGCAAATCAAAACAAATCCAACCAAACTACGAAAAAAAGCAACCCAGCTCAAGAGAAAAAGTGTACGACTCAAGAAACCAATGACAGTAAGTGGAATAAGATGCTTGTAAACATAAAAAGTGGATTGCAAAAAATATACGATGTAGCCGTCGGAGGGTTACAAGGTAATTTGGATAATAATGTGTCTAAATATTTAATTGATCCTTCAATAATTTTAATTAATCCTTTAATAATTCCTTGTTTATACCCCCAAGAGTTTTTGCTCATTTTATCGACTAAAGTTGAAAATGAACAGGATTATCTTAAAGGGTACAACGCAGTGGAAGAAGGGCTATATCAAATAGTGTCAACAATAGACACCATGGCAATGGCTAATCCTACGGGAGCTGGTTTTGAGTCCGCTTTTAAAGAATTTTATGAGCTACTAGAATGGGCTAAATATGGAAAGCCCTTATCAAAAGCGGGACAAACAATATTAAATGGTGCAAAAGAAGAAGCAATAGCGAAAGGTTTTAAAGTTACTGAGGGTGCGGGATCTAGCGCAAGTAATATTGTAAATGGGACAAGATTAAACGGACAACTTACTGCCGAAGAAGCAAGTTCTGTATTTACGAGATCAGGAACCTTAAAACAGGAAGTAATTAATAAATCTGAAGCAATCGTACCGGGAAGTAAGTTAAGTGACCCAGAAGTAATAAAAGCCTTGACAAGCAATGGTAGCTCGATAAATGATTGGGCTAAAATGTCAACACAGACTTTTAAAAGCCCGAGCGGTGATTTCCAAGTACATTATTATCAAAACTTGAAGACTGGAGAAATATCTACGTTCGGTATGAAAGCGAAGTTTAACAGATGAGGTGAGTCATTTGAAAGTTCGTTGTAAAAGTAGGAAGAAGTTGCTAAAAGAAGGGGAATATGAAAGCCTAAGAATAAACCAGGAATACACTGTATTAGCGATTGAGTTTTATAACAGTGTTGAATCTCCTTTTAGTCAGTCAATTGGAGACTTTATGTTATACAGAATTAGAGGTGACGATAGTTTCATTCTCCCTTTTCCGGCTAAACTGTTCGAAATAACTAACGCAGGAATTTCTTCGAATTGGATATTATTTAGAGAACTAGATGGATCATTTTCACTACTTCCTGAAAAGTGGGCTAGGAGTAATTTCTGGGAGGATTATTATAATGATGATCAAATTGCTTATCAAGATTTAAAGGAGGAGGAGAAAAGAATACTTCAAGATAGTTAACTATTCCAAAACCTTGATTGGCTTCGTGCCTTTCAAGGTTTCTTTTTCGTTTGGGGGGCATTGCTGAATGAACTCATCATTAATCAATGAATGCCACAATGCGAACTAACCGTTCTTGTTTAAGTATTTTTTAACGTATCCTTCATTGAAAAGCTCCAACTAATGCTCACGGATTTTTCGTTTGTAATGGCTTACCGCAACTTTGGGAAACTTAGGACGCCCACTTTGAGTGAGTGCTAATTTATTTTGTTCTACAGTGATTTACCTCGATTGTTAGCTTGAAAGAGCATGACGGCAGAATATAACAGGAAGGCTCGTTCGGATAACTACCTTTGCAATCTCAAAGCCACCGCATGGCTGAACAAAATCAAGAGAGGGTGGTAATGAAATAAGACTGGTTAAGGTTTATATGACACATAGGGATCTTACTAAAGAAAGAACCATATTTTCCTTGATTTGAGTCTTTACGAAAGCTGATCCTGATAGTTGAAGTGCTTACTCAGATATGTAAAAAGCGAGAGTGCCGGGGGAACGCCCCTGGCACTCTCGCTTTCGATTCACAGTTAGGATTACCGCAGCACGACAATCTCCACGCGGCGGTTCTTCTGCCGATTGGCTTCGGTGTCGTTCTTCGCGATCGGTTCCGTGTCGGCATAAGCCACGGAGCGGAAGAGGTCGCGGGACAGGCCCTTCTTCTCGAAGTAGCGAACGACGGAGAGCGAACGCTCCGACGACAGCCGCCAGTTGTCCTGGTAGAGGCCGCCGCCGCTGATCGGCAGACTGTCCGTGTGGCCCTCCACGCTGATCTTGGCGTGCAGGCTCGGGAAGAGGCTCGCCATCTTGTCCAGGATCGGATAGGCGCCGGACTTCAGTTCGGCCTTGCCGAGGTCGAACAGGAAGTAATCCTTCAGGGTAACGGCGATGCCGCGGTCGGTGTCGACGGCGGAGACGGTGGCCTGAAGCTTATTGTCTTCGATATATTGGGTAATGATCTTCAGGAGCCCTTGCAGCTCCTGCTCCTTGCGTTTTTTGTCGGCCTCCGTCTGGGCGCCGGATTGGTCTTCCTCTTTATTGTCCTGCTTGTTGTCGGCCTCGTTGTTCGGCGGGTTGATGACGCCGAGGACGCCGCCGCCGGCTCCGTTCTTCGCGATCATGGAGTCCGACTTGCTGAACGTAAATTGAAGGGATTGGGCCAACTGGCTGTATTTGTCCATGTCCACCTTGCTCATCGAGTACATGACGACGAAGAATACCAGCAAGAGCGTGATTAAGTCCGAATAGGTAACGAGCCAGCGTTCGTTGCTTTCGTGCTCGGCGTGCTTCTTCTTATTTCTCCTCGCCATTGGCATCGGCACCCGCTTCCGTGTTCTTTCGGCCATTCTTGTCGTGCAGGAAGGAGGTCAGCTTCTTCTTGATGAGCTGCGGGTTCTCGCCGGCCTGCAGGGCCAGGATGCCTTCCAGCATCAGCTCCATGTCGGAGACGAGGGCTTTGCTGCGGTTCTTGATCTTGGTTCCGATCGGCAAATAGATCAGGTTGGCGCTCGCCACGCCGTACAGCGTAGCCGTAAAGGCGACGGCGATCTTCGGTCCGAGCGTGTCGGGGTCCTCCAGGTTCCCGAGCACGTGGATCAGGCCGAGCACCGTGCCGATGATGCCGATCGTGGGTGCGTAGCCGCCGGCCGAATCGAACATTTTGGCATACCCTTCGTATTTGTCCTCCAGCGCATCCATCTCCAGCTCCATGATCTGCCGGGTGAGGTCGGGGTCCGTACCGTCGACCACCATCAGGAGCCCTTCGCGGAGAAACGGGTTCGGGTGATCCTGCGCGCGCTGTTCCAAGGCGAGGACGCCTTCGCGGCGGGCGATCGTGGCCATGTCGACAATTTCATCGATGATCTGGGCGGGGTTGCGCTTGCTTTCCTTGAAGGCCATTCCGAAAGCGGCGGGCAAGTCCTTCAGGCTGGAGAGCGGAAAGCTGATGATGACCGCGCCGAAGGTGCCGCCGAATACGATGATGGCCGCCGTGTAGATCCAGAGGGAAGCCAGGTGCCCCCCTTCGAGCGCAAACCCTGCGATCAGGGAGATAAAGCCGAGCAGAATACCGATAATTGTCGTAATGTCCACGAACGTCCACTCCAGTTCTGAGGTAGGATGCAGCCTGTGTAAGATGCTTCCAAAGATTGCAACACAGGTGGAAAAAAGGTATAATAAACGAACGTGTATTCCTATTTTCCGATAAAGCTCGTCTTACACTATATCGGAACCGGAAGCGATAAAATTTAGAGCATTTGCGCAAAGGGGCAGGTGACGACGAGGACCATGAGCGAAATTGTCATGAGCAACAGGCCGTTCGAGCTGCAGTCGGACTATTCTCCGCAAGGGGATCAGCCGAGGGCGATCACCGAGCTGGTCGAGGGCGTGAAGGCGGGCAAGCGGCATCAGACCCTGCTCGGCGCGACCGGAACGGGCAAGACCTTTACCATCGCCCAGACCATCGCCCAGTTGAACCGTCCGACGCTGGTCATCGCCCACAACAAGACATTGGCGGCCCAGCTTGCGAGCGAATTCAAGGAATTTTTTCCGAACAACTCGGTCGATTACTTCGTCAGCTACTACGATTACTATCAGCCCGAGGCGTATATTGCGTCCTCGGATACCTATATCGAGAAGGATTCCAGCGTCAACGAGGAGATCGACAAGCTGCGCCACTCGGCGACGAGCGCGCTGTTCGAGCGGCGCGACGTCATCATCGTGGCGAGCGTCTCCTGCATCTACGGTCTCGGTTCTCCGATGGAGTACCGGGATTTGGTCATGTCGCTGCGTGTCGGCATGGAGAAGCCGAGGAACGAGATTCTCCACCGGCTGGTCGACATCCAATACCAGCGCAACGACATCAACTTCGTGCGCGGCACGTTCCGGGTCCGCGGCGATGTCGTCGAGATTTTCCCGGCGTCGCACAGCGAGCATGCGGTGCGGGTCGAGCTGTTCGGCGACGAGATCGAGCGGATTACCGAGATCGACGTGCTGACGGGCGAGATCATCGGCGAGCGCGACCATATCGCCATCTTCCCGGCGTCGCACTTCGTGACCGCCGAGGATTCGATGAAGCGGGCGGTCGTCAATATCGAGCGCGAGCTGGAGGAACGGCTGGAGGAGCTGCGCGGCCAGGGCAAGCTGCTGGAAGCGCAGCGGCTCGAGCAGCGGACCCGCTACGACATCGAGATGATGCTGGAGATGGGCTTCTGCTCCGGCATCGAGAACTATTCCGGACCGCTGACCTTCCGCGAGCGGGGAGCGACCCCGTACACGCTGTTCGATTACTTCCCCGACGACCTGCTCGTCGTGGTCGACGAATCGCATGTGACGCTGCCGCAGATCCGCGGCATGTACAACGGCGACCGCGCCCGCAAGGAAGTGTTGGTCGAGCACGGCTTTCGGCTGCCGTCGGCGCTCGATAACCGGCCGCTGCGCTTCGAGGAGTTCGAGCAGAAGTTCGAACAGATCATCTATGTATCGGCTACGCCGGGACCGTACGAGATCGAGCACTGCCCGACGATGGTTGAGCAGATCATCCGCCCGACCGGGCTGCTCGACCCCGAGATCGACGTTCGCCCGACCAAGGGACAGATCGACGACCTGATCGGCGAGATTCACGACCGAATCGCCAAGGACGAGCGCGTGCTGGTGACGACGCTGACGAAGAAGATGGCGGAGGACCTGACCGATTACCTCAAGGAGATCGGCATCAAGGTACGCTACCTCCACTCCGACATCAAGACGCTGGAGCGGATGCAGATTCTGCGCGACCTCCGGCTCGGCACGTTCCACGTCCTGATCGGCATCAACCTGCTCCGGGAAGGGCTTGACCTGCCGGAGGTATCGCTCGTCGCCATTCTGGACGCCGACAAGGAAGGCTTCCTGCGCGCGGAGCGTTCGCTCATCCAGACCATCGGCCGGGCGGCTCGCAACTCCGAGGGTAAGGTCATCATGTACGGCGACAAGATCACCGACTCGATGGACAAGGCGATCCGCGAGACGGCTCGCCGCCGCGCGATCCAGATCGAATTCAACGAGAAGCACGGCATTACCCCGACGACGATCCAGAAGCGGGTCCGCGACGTGATCGAAGCGACGAAGGTAGCCGAGCAGAAGTCGGATTACCTCACCGGCGTGAAGGAAGGCGGCAAGCTGTCCAAGCGCGACCGGGCGGCCGTGATCGAGCGGCTGGAGAAAGAAATGAAGGAAGCGGCGAAGAACCTGCAGTTCGAGCGCGCCGCGGAGCTGCGAGATGCGGTCCTCGAGCTGAAGGCGCAGGATTGACGAGACGCCGCGCCTTCGGGGAAGACGGCGTATCGCCGGGCGGGAATCTGCCGAAGATGAGGATAACCGAGGATAAGGAATAGAGGACGAGCGCGGTTAACCCGCACGGCGGCCGTTCCGTAAGGGACAGGCCGCCGTGCGGGGCGAGCCGCGTATTCATAAGCTTCAAAGCGAGGGTTCGGACGGCGCGGCTGCGTCTATCGGGACGAAGAGCGGTAGCCCCGTGGCCATGGCTTGGAAGGACAGCTTACTAGATAAAAAGGGTGTGAGAGAGTGGCCATCGACAATATTGTGATCAAAGGGGCCCGGGCCCACAATCTGAAGAATATCGACGTCACGATTCCCCGGGACAAATTCGTGGTGCTGACGGGACTCAGCGGCTCCGGCAAGTCGTCGCTCGCGTTCGATACGATCTATGCGGAAGGACAGCGGCGCTATGTGGAGTCGCTGTCCGCTTATGCCCGGCAGTTCCTCGGGCAGATGGATAAGCCGGACGTCGACTCCATTGAGGGACTGTCTCCGGCCATCTCCATCGACCAAAAGACGACAAGCCGTAACCCGCGATCCACGGTCGGCACGGTGACGGAGATTTACGATTACCTGCGGCTCCTGTTCGCGCGCATCGGCCACCCTCATTGCCCGGTTCACGGCATCGAGATCACTTCGCAGACGGTCGAGCAGATGGTCGACCGGATTCTCGAGTACCCCGAGCGGACCCGGCTGCAGATTATGGCTCCGCTGGTCTCCGGGCGCAAGGGCGAGCATGTGAAGCTGCTGGAAGATATCCGCAAGCAGGGCTATGTCCGCGTGCGGGTCAACGGGGAGCTCCGCGAGCTGTCCGAGACCATCGAGCTGGAGAAGAACAAGAAGCATACGATCGAAGTGGTGATCGACCGGATCGTCGTCAAGGACGACGTCGCGGCGCGCTTGGCCGATTCGCTGGAAACGGCGCTGAAGCTGGCCGAGGGCCGCGTGCTGGTCGACGTGATGGAGCATGAGGAGCTGCTGTTCAGCCAGAACCTCGCCTGCCCGATCTGCGGCTTCAGCATGGACGAACTGTCTCCCCGGATGTTCTCCTTCAACAGCCCGTTCGGGGCCTGCCCCGATTGCGACGGCCTGGGCAGCAAGATGATCGTCGATCCCGAGCTGCTCGTGCCCGACGGAAGCAAGTCGATCGAACAAGGAGCGTTCGAAGCCTGGGCGGGCGGAACGTCCAATTATTACCCGCAGTACCTGGCTGCGGTCTGCAAGCATTTCAAGATCCCGACGAACGTTCCGGTCTCCGAGCTGCCCAAGGAGCTGATGGAGAAGCTCCTGTACGGAACCGGAACGGAACGCGTTCACTTCCGCTACGAGAACGACTTCGGGCAGAGCCGCGAGGCCTGGGTATCGTTCGAGGGCATCGTGACCAACCTCGAGCGCCGTTACCGCGATACCGCCTCGGACGGCATTCGCGAGTACATTGAAGCGTACATGGCCGGCAAGCCTTGCGAGACCTGCAAGGGCAAGCGGCTGAAGCCGGAGGTGCTGGCGGTCACCGTCGGCGAGCAGAATATCTCCTATGTCACCGACCTCGCGGTCGGCGACGCGCATACCTTCTTCGACGGCCTGACGCTGAATGCCAAGGAGCAGGCGATCGCCAACCTGATTCTCAAGGAGATCAAGGAGCGCCTCGGCTTCCTCGTGAACGTCGGCCTCGACTACCTGACGCTCAGCCGGGCGGCAGGCACGCTCTCCGGCGGCGAGGCGCAGCGCATCCGGCTGGCGACTCAGGTCGGCTCCAGCCTGATGGGCGTTCTGTACATCCTCGACGAGCCGAGCATCGGGCTGCACCAGCGCGACAATGACCGGCTGATCGGGACGCTGAAGCGCATGCGCGACCTCGGTAATACGCTCATCGTCGTCGAGCATGACGAGGACACCATGCTGGCGGCCGATTACATCATCGACATCGGCCCGGGAGCAGGCATTCACGGTGGCCACGTCATCGCCAAGGGAACGCCGCAGGAGATCATGGCGAACCCGGACTCCATCACAGGCCAATACCTGAGCGGCAAGAAGCTGATTCCGGTTCCGACCTCTCGCCGCAAACCGCGAGAGGAATGGCTGGAGGTCCGTGGGGCCAAGGAAAATAACCTGAAGAACCTGAGTGTGAAGATTCCGCTCGGCGTGTTCGCCTGTGTCACCGGCGTATCCGGCTCCGGCAAGAGCACCCTGGTCAACGAGATCATCTACAAGACGATGGCCCGCGATCTGAACCGGGCCCGGGTCCGTCCCGGCCAGCACAAGGAGTTCCTCGGTCTGGAGCAGGTCGAGAAGGTCATCGACATCGACCAATCCCCGATCGGACGGACGCCGCGTTCAAACCCGGCGACCTATACGGGCGTGTTCGACGATATCCGCGACCTGTTCTCGACGACCACCGAAGCCAAGATTCGCGGCTACAAGAAGGGCCGCTTCAGCTTCAACGTCAAGGGAGGGCGCTGCGAAGCCTGCAAGGGCGACGGGATCATCAAGATCGAGATGCACTTCCTGCCCGACGTCTATGTGCCCTGCGAGGTCTGCAAAGGGCGGCGCTACAACCGCGAGACGCTGGAAATCCACTACAAAGGCAAGAACATCGCCGAAGTGCTGGACATGACCATCGAAGACGCCACGCACTTCTTTGAGAATATCCCGCGCATTCACCGCAAGCTGAAGACTCTGCTTGACGTGGGCCTGGGCTATATGAAAATGGGTCAGGCCGCGACCACCATGTCGGGCGGTGAAGCCCAGCGGGTCAAGCTGGCGGCGGAGCTGTACCGGCGCAACACCGGCAAGTCGTTCTATATCCTCGACGAGCCGACGACCGGCCTGCATGTCGACGATATCGACCGGCTGCTGGTCGTGCTTCAGCGCTTGGTGGACAGCGGCGAGACCGTGCTCGTCATCGAGCACAACCTCGACGTGATCAAGACCGCCGACTACCTGATCGACCTGGGACCCGAAGGGGGCCACAAGGGTGGCACGATCATCGCGGCAGGGACGCCGGAGCAGATCTGCGAGAACCCCGATTCGTACACCGGCCGCTACCTGAAACCGGTTCTGGAACGGGACCGCAAGCGGACCGCCGAACTGTTCGGCGAGAAGCCTGCCGACGGCAAGCGCGGGAAAGGCGCAAAGGCCAAAGCGGCCAAGGCGAGCCGATCGGAAGACGAAAGCGAGTCGGCGGAGGAGCGCAAGGACGCGCTGGCTTAATCGTCCGGCCGAATAAAAATCAAGGGGGACTCCAAAGGGCCGTAGGGCCAAGGAGTCCCTTCTCTTTATCCAACTGACCAAATTAAGCATAAACTCGCAAAGCCTTCACCAAGCCCAGCTCCGTATAAGTCCAGCAAGATCCCAACAAAAGCTCAACACATGGCTTAGCCGTTCACCCCAACCAAGCTTAGCTCATGGTATAGCCAATTCCCCCGAACCAGCAAAAAGCCTGCCGATCCAGCGATCGGCAGGCTTTTTTGAACTGCGGCGGCAGGCCGCATCGTGGAGAGTGTGGTGCCGTCTAGCTTCTTCTCCTGGTTGCAACCCTGACCGTGAACGGTCACGCAGTTGAGACAGAGGAGTCCGCTCAGCCTGCGCTGACCAGCCGGGCCGCCTCGTCGAGCTGCTCCTGAAACGCGAGAACGCCTGCGCGGTGGACAAAGCGGTGGAAGCTTTCTCCGGCCTCGCGGTTCTGTCGGTAGAACTCGATCAAGTGCTTGAGCACCGGACCGACGTCGTCGCCCTTGATCCGTCCCTTCAGGGGAGTGACCAGCCGGGCGCCCGGTCCGAGAATGCCGCCGATGGAAATGTCGAACGCATCCGTCATGCCCGCTTCGGTCTTGACCAGCGCACCCTGTAAGCCGATATCGGCGATGTACTTCTGGCCGCAGTTGTTCGGGCAGCCGACGAAGTGGATGCGCACCTCTTCATCAAGCTCGATCTCCCGGTCGAGGTACTCGGCCACCCGGCGGGCGCGCTCTTTGGTCTCGACGATGGCGAGGTTGCAGAACTCGTTGCCGGTGCAGGAGACCGTCCGGCTGGTGAACCGCTTCGGGAACGGAGTGAGCCGTTCCAGGACCGACTCCGCCAGCAGGGCCTCGACCTTCTCATGCGGAACGCCGGTGAGCAGGATATTCTGCGACATGGTCGTGCGCAGCTCGGAGTCGCCGTATTCCTCGGACAGCCGGGCGAGCTCCGTCAGCTCGGAAGCCGACAAGCGGCCGACCGGCACGTTTAGTCCGACGTAGCTCAGGCCGCTCTGCTTCTGGGGATGCACGCCGTCGAAGTAGGCGCCGTTCCAGCCGATGATCTTGTCCGTTCCCCGGGTTGGCAGCTCGCCGGTCAGCTTGAGCAGCTCTTCCCGGAACTTATCCGGTCCCCAATCGGCAACGAGGAATTTCAGCCGGGCATGATGGCGCTTCTCGCGGTAGCCGTGATCGCGGAACAGCGTCGCGACCGCTGCGGCAATGGGCCGCACGTCTTCGGGGCGGGCAAAGACATCCAGTTGTTGGGCCAGATAAGGCTTCGCCGACAGGCCGCCGCCCACCCAGACATGGAAGCCCGGCACCTCCCGGCCGTCGATGTCCTTGACCGCCGGAGTGAAGGCCAGATCGTTGATCTCGGCGTGGGCGGTGTTGTAGAAGCTGCCGGAGATGGACATCTTGTACTTGCGCGGCAGGTTGGAGAAATCGCGGTTCAGCAGGAAGAAGTCGTTGACCTCCTCCACGAGCGCGGTGGTGTCCAGGAGCTCATCCTTGTCGATCCCGGCCAGCGGGTTGCCGACGATAGTCCGCGGGCAATCGCCGCAAGCCTCGAAGGAGTAGAGGCCGACGCTTTCCAGCCGCTTGAAGATATCAGGCAGGTTCTCCACCCGCAGCCAGTGGAATTGGATCGCTTGGCGGGTGGTCACATCGACCAGCTCGCGGCCGTAATCGCGGGCGATGGAAGCGAGCGCCTTCGCCTGGGAGCTGGTCATCCGGCCGCCGTTGATGCGCACGCGCATCATGAAATGGCCGTCCTTCGGCTTTTGCTCATAGACGCCGGCCCATTTGAAGCGGCTCAGGTCGTCCTCCGGGATGGACGCGTAGCCGCCGGCTGCATGGGTCTCGATGATGGAACGGATGATATCCAGGCCGTCCTTTTCCAGCTTGAGCAGTTCCATCTTGTTCAGCTTGGACGGATCATCCGCCCAGATGGCTTCATAGGCCATAGAGAAACCTCCTTGAGCGCAGTCGCGAGAATCGGGGGGTGTTAATTCCGACAAAAACAATATGATTAAGCGTATCGTAACACATGTGTCCTTGCCCGTAAACGGATGAAGCCATAACGATTCCTTATAGTGCGTGGAGCAGAATCTTATAAAGAGCCATGCAGCTTAGCCAAAATCCGAATGCACGCAAAAAAGGCCGTCTCGCGAACGGGTTCTTCCCGCCGGGACAGCCTTTCAAATGGCTAAGATTCATGAATTATCGGCCGAGCGCTGTCTTCTCTACAGGCGGCAGAGAGACAGAGGGAGCGGGGAAGGTCGGCGCCTCGATCGGGTAATCCGGATTGGCCGCTTTTTGATCCAGGCCCGTCCGGGGCTGTCCGACCGCAGCGGCCGCTTGGTCGTGCGCCAGCTTGCGAAGCGATTCCGGTGAATCGTTTTCCCGCAGCGAGGTGTGCGCGAAGGAGGAAGAAGAGAGGGCAGCAGGACCTCGTCCTGCGGGATGCTGACGTTCCGAGCAGGCGGACAGGAGCAGGCTACTGCCGAGGATCGACAGGAGCAGCGTCCGGGCGGCGTTCTTCATCATGGCAGTCTCCCTTTCCGAGTGGACTCTCTCTACCAGTCTTCCCATCCTACCGGGAAACCATCAGCGCCGAGTTAACGCCATATGTAGACTAGGTAAAATTGCGCAGCCGCAACGGGAGTCTGCCCGCCTTTTCGGTTCCCTGACCCGGCGAGGGCAGGAAACGAAAAAACACCCTTCCGTCAGCGCTTCCCTGTCCCGAGGGAATAATGCGCTTAACGGAAAGGTGTATTCTGCTGCTATATAGACACAACGAAGGAAAGCCGGAGAAGGCTTAGACCCACCACATTTCGCCGAGCGGCTCGGTGATGAGCACCTGCTGAAGGTTGGCGACGGCTTTGGAGAAGCCTTCGTCCACGGACATCAGCCCGTCCTCGTGCTCGATGCTGACGACATAGTCGTAGTCGACGAGCCGAAGCGCGCTCATCAGATCGGCCCAGACCTTCAGGTCGTGGCCGAAGCCGACGGAGCGGAACTGCCAAGCGCGGTCGAGCATGTTCGTATAGGGCTGCATGTCGGTCACGCCGTACCGGTTGATGTTGTTCGGATCAAGCGACGCGTCTTTGGCATGGAAGTGGTGCAGCGCTCCGGCCTTGCCGAGGATCAGCACGGCTTGGACCGGATCGATCCCCTGCCACCACATGTGGCTCGGGTCGAGGTTGGCGCCGATGGCTTCGCCGGTCGCCTCGCGCAGGCGCAGCAGCGTGGCGGGCGTATGAACGGAGAAGCCGCCGTGCAGCTCCAGGCCGATCTTGATGCCGCGCTCGGTGGCGTATTGGTTGATTTCTTTCCAATACGGAATGACCTTGTATTCCCATTGCCAGTCGAGAATCTCCTGGTAATCGTTCGGCCAAGGAGCAACCGGCCAGTTCGGATACTTGGCATCCTCGTGATCCCCGGGACAGCCGGAGAAGGTGTTGACGACCGGCACGCCCATGAGCTGGGCGAGGTCGATGGTTTTGCGGATCAGCTCGTCCGCTTCTTTGGCGATGGCTTTTTGCGGGTGGAGCGGGTTGCTGTGGCAGCTGAACGCGCTTACGATAATGCCGCGCGAGTCGAGCTGCGCCTGGTACGCCTTGCGCTTGCCTTCGTCGGCGAGCAGCCCGTCCAGGTCGCAATGGCTGTTTCCGGGATATCCCCCGGTTCCGATCTCAACGGCCTGAAGACCTTTGGCCGCAAGGATGTCGAGCATCTCCTCGAATGATTTTTGGTTGAAGAGGGGATTGAATACTCCCAGTTTCATCGTGGCACCTCCAAAAAATATCGGCTTTCGGCAAGAGTATACCACATCGTGGAATAAAACAAGCGGGCATCCGAAATACAGGGAACGCACCCTAAATAACGGCACTTTATATTCGGAAGCGGCATGCCGCTGCTATTGGCTATTCCCCATTATCGAAGCCTGACATCCGGGGGGCGACCTAAGCCTTCCTAAATAACTTTGAGTTACTTGTCCCTAAGCGGTTCGGTCGAGAAAGGGCTGTTCATACCTAGAATATCTTGGTATACTGATACTTAGACAGTCTAGCTATGCAGAAGGGGGCGAAAGCCGGATGATCGACCGCGAAATCGTTAAGGGAAGCACGGCGCTGCTGATCCTTTCCCTGCTCCATCGGGAAGGCCGCTTGTACGGATACCAGATCTCCAAGCTCATTCAGGAGCGCAGCGACAACGTGCTGTCGTATAAAGATGGGACGCTGTATCCGGCGCTGTACAAGCTCGAAGAGGACGGCTTGATTCAGAGCGAATGGACGGAAGTGAACGGGCGCAAGCGGAAGTATTACGACATTACGCCGAACGGCAGAGGAGAGCTGAGGAGCAAGGAAGAGGAATGGAAGCTGTTCACCAAATCCATGGGGAGTGTGCTGGGACATGCTTAACCAACCGAGTCCGATCGACGGTTTTCTGAATCGCTTGCTGCCGTATCCGTGCGGTCCCCGGCTGCTGGAGCTGCGTAAGGAGCTCGAGGCGCATTTGCAGGAAGCCATGGAAGATTATCTTCGGGAGGGAATGTCGGAGAACGAAGCTTTTCAAGCGGCGGTGCAGACGCTTGGGCCGATGCGGGAGCTGAAGCGCCACATTCGCCGAATGCACCATCGAGGCGGGAGGAGGAAGCCGATTCAGTTGCTCGCGGGCCTCAGTCTCTTGCTCCTCTATCCGCTTGCGGTGTATCTGGTTTTTCCCCATGTGAGCTTTTCGTTCCCGCTGCTTCTGCCGGTCTTGCTCGGAGGGGCCATGCTGGGCGGCCTCGGGTTCGGCACTCGCATGGATATGCTGGGGAGCAAGTACGAACCGCTGGAGGATAACCGCGAGTTTACGGCCTTGTTCGGAAACGGAATGAAGTACAAAGAATAGGAACCGAATGGGAAAACGGGGCTGTGCCAAGGGAGGAGTGCCTACTTGGTATGGCCCCGTTTGTTTCATAATGATCGAAAAGAGAATCGCGCCGCCGGCCCCTCCGGTCAAGCCGGTTCGTCAATGGGACACTCCGGCCGGGAATCGGAACGGGAGCGGGCGGTGCATGGAAGGATCGCCGGCAGCGGGCCGGGAATCACTTCGACGCGAAGCCGCTCCTCCCGGACCGGGTCGCCGTCCGCCTGCACGGCCAAGGGTCTCTCCGGCAAAAGCTCGATTCGCTTGCCGGTAAAGAAACGAACGGCAGGCTGCCCGACATGCTTGCCGGAGAGCACGAGCGGGAACAGGCGGAGAAGCTTCCAGCGGCTAATCCCGAAGGCGACGCACACCGAGGCGAGGCCGTCGGTGCCCTCGGCGTCCGGATTGATGCGGAAGCCGCCGCCGTAGTAAGGAAGATTGCTCACGGCGACCAGCCACACCCGCTCGAACCGGCTCTCTCGGCCGTCCACGCGCAGGGTGACGGCTTGCGGCCGGTAGGTGAAGAGGACGCGGATGACGGAGAACACATATGCGAGCTTGCCCGCTCCGATGAGGTTGAGCCAGCGCTTGTAGGAGGCCCCGTTGGTCGTGATCGCCACCTGCGCGTCGAAGCCGAAGCTGATCGAGCTGACGGCGATCGTACCGCCCAACTGAAGCAGGTCCAGCTGGACGGGGCTGCCTTCCGGCACCGCTGCGAGCAGCAGGTCGAGCGCCGCAATCGGGTCCTTGGGAATGCCGGTGCTGCGGGCAAAATCGTTCCCTGAGCCCGCCGGGATGTACCCGAGCGAGCAGCCCTCGGGCGGTATCGGGCCGTGCATCTCCTTAGCGGACGGCAGCGGTCCCGACGCCATCAGTCCGGCGGCCGCTTCCTTCAAGGTGCCGTCTCCGCCCACGGCGGCGATGGTGCGAATCCTGCCGCTCAGGGCCAGCTCGCGGGCGAGCCGCTCCGCATCGCCCGCTCCCGCGGTAAACCGGGCTTCATGCGGAATGCCGCGTCGGGTCAGCTCCTGTTCGACCCGCTGCCAGACCTTGGTCCCCCGTCCGTTCCCGGATACGGGATTGATCACAAACCCGATCATGCGCATCGCCTTCTTCCGTCTCTCAAACTTTGATGTTAATTATCTCACATTTTGCTTCGAACGGCATCGTTGTTTTTTGGAAGGGAACCGGGCTAGACCTGCGGAGAAACCGAGGATGCTCCGGGGACTTTTGCCGAATAAGGCAGCCGGGCGCAGGATGTGATTCCCTTCACCGTCCGGATGGAAAAAGCCCGGCATTTCCGGTAGACTAGAAGGATATGGCGCCGTTCGACGAAGACCGGCGCCGACAGGAGGAAGCATGGGAACCATACGCAAGGAGGATATCGAGCTGCTGTCCCCCGCCGGAGACTGGGATTGTCTGCGGGCGGCAGTGGCGAACGGGGCGGACGCGGTCTATTTCGGAGTGGAGAAATTCAACGCCCGGGCGCGTGCGAACAATTTTCGCGCCGAGGAGCTGCCGGAGATCATGGCGTTCCTGCACCGTTACGGGGTGAAGGGATTTCTTACCGTCAACATATTGATCTTTGAGAACGAATTGGATGAGGCGCGCGGCCTGATCCGCGCCTGCGTCGAAGCGGGCGTGGACGCCGTCATCGTGCAGGACCTCGGCCTCGTGCGGCTGATCCGCGAGATTTCGCCGGATTTCCCCATTCACGGCTCGACCCAGATGACGATCACCTCGCCGGAGGCGGTGGAGTTCACGAAGCCGTACAACATCGAGCGGGTTGTGCTCGGGCGCGAGAACAACCTGAAGCAGATTCGCACGATCGGCGAGCACGCCAAGCAGCCGATGGAAATTTTCGTCCACGGGGCCATCTGCGTCTCGTATTCCGGTCAGTGCCTGACCTCGGAGATGTGGGGCGGACGCTCGGCCAACCGCGGCGAATGCGCCCAGGCCTGCCGCCTCCCCTACGACCTCATGGTCGACGGCGTGCATCAACCGATGGGCGACATCACCTACCTGCTGTCGCCGAAGGACCTGGCGGCGATCGAGCTTGTGCCGGAGCTGATTGAAGCGGGCGTGACGTCCTTCAAGATCGAGGGGCGGATGAAGAGCCCCGAGTACGTGGCCAACGTGACCGCCAAGTATCGGGCGGCCATCGACCGCCATTTTGCCGGAGAGGACGCCGCGCCGTCGGCCGAAGAGCTGCGCGAGCTGCAGCAGAGCTTCTCGCGCGGCTTCACCTACGGCTTCCTGAAGGGGACGAACAACAAAACGCTGGTCGAGGGCACGTTCCCGAAGAGCCGCGGGGTGTACCTCGGCCGCGTCAAGGAAGTGCTCAGGGACGCCGTCCTCTGCGAGCTGGAAGCGCCGCTGAAGCGCGGCGACGGCATCGTCTTCGACGCCGGCGACCCGACGCAGAAGGAAGAGGGCGGGCGGGTCTACGACCTGCGCCGCAAGGGCGTCAAGCTGGAGGGCGAAGCGCCCGGAGGCTTGATCGAGATCGTTCCGGGCCGGAATGACGTCGCCCTCGGCCGGATTCATGTCGGCGATCGCGTCTGGAAGACCAACGATCCGCAGCTCGACAAGCGGCTGCGCCAGACCTTCGAGACCGATAAGCCCTATCGGACCTTCCCGGTTAAGGTCAAGGCGCTGGCTGTGCTGGGAGCGCCGCTCAAGACCTGGTGGACCGATCTGGCCACAGGCACGACCGTACAGGCCGAGTCCGAAGCGCTGCTGGAGCAGGCGCTGAAGCGTCCGCTCGACGAGGCGGTGCTCGCCGAGCAGTTCGGCCGTCTCGGCGGCACCCTGTTCGAGCTGGCGGAGCTCGATGCCGTCCTGACGGACGAGCTGATCGTGCCGGTCCGCGAGCTGAACCGCATCCGCCGCGAAGCAGTCGAAGTCTTGACGGCCGCGCGCGAGCAGCCGCCCGTCTACACGCTGCGCAGCCAAGCCGAGGTGCTCGCGTCCTGCGCCGAAGATGACTTCCGCCCGGAGCAAGCTCTCCGGCAACCGGCGGCGAACGAAACGGCTGGCCTGGCACAAACCGCCGCGCCTAAGCCCGAGCTGACGGTGCTCTGCCGCACGCTGGAGCAGGTGCACGCCGCTCTGGCCGCCGAAGCGGAGTTCCTGTACGCCGACTTCGAATTCATCAAGCAATTCCCGGCGGCGGTGGAAGCCGTGCGGGCGGCGGGCGCCCGGATCGCGCTCGCGACGCCGCGCATTCACATGCCCGGCGAGACCGGCTTCTTCCAGCACATCCTCCGGCTTCGGCCGGATGCGGTGCTCGTGCGCAACACCGGCGCTTTGTACTACTTTATGCGCGAGCGGCAGCTTCATCCCGGTGCGGCTCACCCCGAGCTGATCGGTGACTTTTCGCTCAACGTCGCCAATCACAAGACGGCGGCGCTGTTCCTGGAGGCGGGCCTCAGCCGCATTACGCCTTCCTATGACCTGAACATCCAGCAGATGCTGGACCTCCTGGAGCGGACCGACGCTTCGCGCACGGAGCTGGTGCTTCATCAGCATCTGCCGATGTACCATACCGAGCACTGCGTCTACTGCACCTTCATGAGCGAGGGCACGGATTACACCAACTGCGGACGGCCGTGCGAGAGCCACCGCGCTTCGCTGCGCGACCGGATCGGCATGTCGCATCCCGTCCGGGTGGACGAAGGCTGCCGCAACACCGTCTACAACGCCATCGAGCAGTCCGGAGCGGAGTATCTGCCGCAGTTCCGCGCGCTCGGCGTCCGCCGCTTCCGGGTCGAGTTCCTGGAGGAGACGCCAGAGAAGGTGCGCGAGGTGCTCGGCTTGTACCGGCAGGCGCTCGCCGGGACGATTCCCGGCACGCAGGTCTGGAAAACCCTGAAGGCGACCAACCAGCTCGGCGTCACGCGCGGCCAGCTCGTCAGATAAGCGGGCGCAAACGACGCAAAACGGAGCGCTGCCGACCTAGCGCCAGCCCGGCGAAGAGCGGACGGGAAGAAAGCGTTTTTCAACCCCCGCATTCCCCGGAGAGGGCTTAAGCCCCTTGAGGCCGGGCTTTACAGGAAAGCCCGGCGGGAGTATGATACGTTTCGTGATTACGACACACGCTGAATCCCGAACAGGGAACGGGGGAACCGAGGCGGCGCATGCGCCGCAGGGGTGAATCCGCCGGTGAATACCGGCGGTAGGGCGACTCTCACGTCCGAATCCGACAGCTAACCTCGCAAGCGTCTCGAGAGGGGCTTGTTTGAACGCGCACGCCGATCCGATCGTCCCGTCCAGGGACTTGATAAGGAGAAGCCGCGGGAAAGAGTCTCTTTCCCCGGCTTCTTTTTTGTTGTGCATAAAAGGCTGCCGGTGCTGTACGAACACGTTCAATTCGATCCGAACCGGCGCCCGCGCGCCGGTTCGGATCAACCGGGAGGAATCCAGCCATGAGTCAAGCGACTGCCACAACCGCAGCGAACCGGGACGGCCGGGAAGCCGGCCGGACAGAGGGAAGCTCCGCCGAGCGGGAGGAAGGCCCCGACGCGGCGAGACGGGTGATCGTCTCCGCGCCTGGCCCCGCCGGGGAGCAATTCATCCGCATGCTGAAGTATAAGAAAATCCCCTTCGCCGTCCTGATCAACCACCCCGATCAGAAGGAGCGCCTGGCGAAGCTGGGCGTACAGGATTTTGTTCAGGTGGACACCAAGGTGACGGACCTCGCAGCCGTGGCCGGCGATCCGCCGCGCATGGTCGTGCTGTTCGAGGACAGCCTGAACCTGACCTGCCGCTACCTGAAGCTGTGCAGCACCTGGACCGAGGGGCCGGTCTACGTCATCTCCCAGAACAGCATCCCCCGTCCGATCTATCGCTGCCTCGGCGCCAAGTCGGTCATCTACTCGCGCAGCGGCGAAGTCACGTACCTGCTGCAGGGCGTGACGGGCGTCTAACGCCGGTTAATGCCGCTTCCTGCCAAGCCTCGACACACGGGCACCCCATCCCCCCTACGGGACAGGGTGCCTTTTTGGCATGCCTGCCTACGGACACCCGAAGGATCGGGCAAAGGCTGGCCGACTCGCATACGGACATGCTATTCTGTAATCAAATGGAGAAGCTGACTCTTCTGCGAAAGGAACCGATTTCCTTGAGAACTAGACGCTATCGAATCGCTCTCATCCTGCTGATCGCGGCCGCCTTCGCCCTGCGGCTGGCTTACGCCGTGACGACGGACGGCGGCAAGCTGTCGCATGATGAGAAGAATTATTTGGAGCAGGCCGTCCGCCTGGTGGACAAGGGAGTATATGCCTATAACGAAGACGAGCCCAACGCCCGGGTAACGCCCGGCTACCCGCTGTTTGTGGCGGCCGTGGCAGGGATCGTCGGAACGGACCGTCTAAACGCGGTCGAGAATACCGTCCGCTATCTGCAGTGCGCCGTCGGAGCAGGGGCCGTCTTCCTGTTCTATGCTCTCGGCACCCGGCTGTGGAGCCGGCGGGCCGGGCTCGTCGCCGCCGCCGTCGCGGCCTTTTACCCGACGTATATCTGGTCGCCGCAGCTCATTACGACGGAGACGCTGTTCCTGACGGCATTCCTCGGCATGCTGTACGCCCAGTGGCTGGTCGTGGAAGAGAATCGTCCGCGCGACCATGTCGTCGCGGGCGCGCTGGTCGCCCTGACCGTGCTGATCCGGCCCCAGGTGCTGCCGCTTGCTGTCATTCCGTACGTGTTCCTCTGGGTTCGCGACCGGCGCTTGTATACCCGGGAAATTCTGGCCGCTATCGCAGCCTTCGCCGTCGTCATGCTGCCGTGGTGGCTCCGCAACGCCGTCACGCTGCATGAATTCGTGCTGACCGCCAAGGGAGGCATGGGCAATCCCTTCCTTGCGGGCACCGACCCGTATTTCAAGGGGACGATCGATTGGAACGAGGCGCAGAAGGGCGATCAATTCAAGGAAGGGCTGGAGCGGCTGAAGCAGGGCCTGAAGGACGATCCGTGGCTGTGGATTCGCTGGTTTACCGTCGGCAAATTCATGGTGCTGTTTAAGACGCCGCGTCTGACGCTGCCCGGTCCGCTCGCCGATCTGTTCACGGTGTTTCATCTGATCTTCGCCTGGGTCGGCTGGCTCGCGCTCCTCAGCTTCCGCAGCCGCCCGCTGCGGTTCCTGGCGGCCGGTCTGCTGCTGCTCACGGTCATCCAGCTCGCCTTCATCCCGGTGGCGCGGTACGCTTATCCGCTGTATGCCTTCCTGATGCTCGGCTTCGGCTGGGCGGTGTCGCTGTTGTGGAACCGGCTTCGCGGGGAAGAGCCCCGGGGCTACGGCTATCCGAGCGAATACCGGTTTTGAGCGCGTAGGTGATCTCCGTCCATGAATTCCTGAAGCGCTTGATTCCTCGAATAGATCGGAGGACCAATGGAATACACTCCATCAACGGGCCGTTCTCCATCAAGGAAATGGGTGCCGACGATTTCCATTTGGTTACCGAACAGGGGAAGCTAAGGCTAAACAAACCGGCAGTGGCCCGGATTATGGGGTTGGACAATGGCGATTGCCGGGCAAACCTAGTTGATCGATTCTCGGGTTCAAGGATTGGGTAAAATCTTTTTCATAGGCTTCGCCGCCCTGCAACCTTTTCCAGAATTTCTCGTCTAGAGGGTACGATTCGATAGAATCCCTTACTTGAGGAGGATGAATGAGATGAAGGGTTGGGCAAAAACGGTGGGAGCGGCGCTCCTGGCCAGCAGTTTGATTCTGGGCGGCATGGGACTGAGCGGGGCGCTTAAGGCCCCTGAGAAGGCGCACGCAGAGGAGGCGCAGAAGAACGTGATTCAGGTAACGGGGAACGGTGAGCTGTCCGTGAAGCCGGACATTGTCTATCTGACCATCGGCGTCGACACGACGGCGGCCACGGCGCAGGCGGCACAGCAGGCGAATGCGGCCAAGATGAAGAAGGTGACGGCGGTGCTTAAGGATCAATGGAAAATCGCCGACAAGGACATCCAGACGGTCCAGTTCACGGTCCAGCCGAATTACAGCTACAGCGAAAAGGAAGGCCAGCAGGTCAAGGGCTACAACGCGACCCATACCTTGAAGGTGGCTTACCGCGATCTGGATAAGGTCGGCGCGCTGCTCGACGATGTCTCCAATGCCGGAGCGAACAACATCGGCAACGCCAGCTTCTCGGTGGAAGACCCTGCGGCGTTCGAAGCGCAGGCGCTGGAAAAAGCGATGGCGAACGCGGGCGTGAAGGCCTCGGCGATCGCCAAGGCTGCGAAGCGCAGCCTCGGTCAGGTCACCACGGTTATCCAGCAGGATACCGGAAGCCGTCCGGTGTTCTACGAAGGGGCCATGAAGGCTGCCGCCGCTACTGCCGACGCCGCCGGAACCAGCGTCCAGGCCGGGCAAGTCGACGTGACCGCGCTCGTGACGGTCACGTATGAACTGAATTAATGGAACGTGCTCGCTCCGCCCCGTCCGGGCGGGCGACAACAGGGAAAGAGTCCTTCGCGCCGTTGCTGCGAAGGACTCTTTTTTGCGTACAGGCCTGTGGCGGTGACAGGCCTGCTGCGGTGGCACGCTTACTCCTGGAGCCGTCGCTCCTGAAGCTTCAGGCTGACGGCGACTCCATCGCCGATGGGCAGCAGGGTGGTGTACAGGCGGGGATCTTGGAACACCCGCCGGTTGTAGGCATCCACCGGATCGCTGAATGGCGCCGCTATGCCCATCGGCTTGAACAAGGCGTCATCGGCGATCAGCAGCCCTCCGGGACGAAGCAAACGGATGCAGTCCTCCAGCAGCTCCGGGTACAGGCGCTTGTCGGCATCCTGCAGAATCAGATCGAATGGACCGGACAGCGTTCGGACCGCCTCCCGGGCATCCGCCAGCCGGACGTCGGCGCAATCGGCCAGACCGGCGGCAGCCAGGTTGGCCAAGGTTGTCTTGTACAGCTTCTCGTTCCATTCGATGGATATTGCATGGCCACCGGTCTCTTTCAAGGCTTCGGCCAACCAGACGGTGGAATACCCGAGGCAGGTGCCCAACTCCAGGACTCGTGTCGCTCCGGTGAGCCGGATCAACAGACCGAGGAGCCGGCCCACCTCCGGGCCGATACTCGGCTGGATATCGTTGCGGCGCTGTTCTTCTTCGCGAATGGTCCGCAGTCGGGGATGGTCCTCCCGGACAAACTCCATGATATAGGCTTGGACGGATTCCATACTTAAATCACCTCGCATTTGCTTCTTGGCGGGCGTAGGGTCAAGTCTGAGCGGATGCCGCCGCGACCGTACGCCCGGTTTTTCCTTAACCGGCGAAGGAGCGGCTCAGGTCGACGACGAGCCGGCCCTGCCCTTCGCCGCGGAGGAGGGCGTCCATCGCGGCGGGAACCTCGGCGAGGGAGATTTCGCGGTAGAGGAGCGGCAGCGTCTCCGGCCGCCAATCGGCCGCGAGCCGGTCCCACACGCGCCGGCGCTCGTCCATCGGGCATTCGACGGAGTCGATGCCGTAGAGGGTGACGCCGCGCAGGATGAAGGGATACACCGTGGCGGGCAGGTTCCCGCCTCCGGTCAGCCCGCATGCCGCGGCGGCTCCGCCGTACCGCAGCGAGGCGAGCGCGTGGGCGAGCACCGGGCCGCCCACGCCATCCACGACCCCCGCCCAACGCTCGTGGGCGAGGGGACGAGGTTTCGCGGGAAGCAGCTCTTCCCGCGGCAGAATCTCGGAGGCCCCGAGCCGGCGCAGCCGCTCTTCGGCCTCCGGCTTGCCGGTGGCGGCGGCGACCGTGAAGCCGAGCCGCGCGAGCAGCGCCACGGCGACGCTGCCGACGCCGCCGCTCGCGCCGGTGACGAGCACCGGCCCGTCGGCCGGGGCGAGCCCATGGCCGAGCAGGCGGCTCACGCAGAGCGCCGCGGTGAAGCCGGCGGTGCCGTAAGCCATCGCCTCGGCGGACGTGAGCCCGGCCGGCAGCGGCACCGCCCACGCCGCAGGCACGCGCGCGTATTCGGCGAGGCCGCCGAAATGCGAGACGCCGAGGCCGTAGCCGGTGACGAGCACCGGGTCGCCGGGGGCGAAGGCGGGGTCCGCCGATTCCGCCACTGTCCCGGCCAGGTCGATGCCGGGAATGAACGGATACCGGCCGACGATCTTGCCGTCCTCCTTGCCGGCCAGCCCATCCTTGTAGTTCAGGCTGGAATGGCTGACGCGGATCAGGAGCTCGCCTTGCGGCAGGTCCTCCGTCCGCCAGGTCCGGATCTCCCGGGTGAAGCCGTCCGCCGTCTTATCGACTGTCAGCGCTTGAAACAAAATCATCGTCGATCATCCTCTCGTAGACATCCACCGGCGTTCCGTTCGTGTTCGCCTTCCGGTCGAGGAAAGCAAAGCCCCGCGCCTCCCAGAACCGGCGTCCGGGGGCGTTGCCTTCGACGACGCCCAGGCGGCAGACCCGCAGGCCGCGCTCCTTCATTCGGGCGGCATAGCCGGTCAGCGCTTCCTGCGCGAGCCCCTGTTTGCGGCAGGGTTCCGCGATGAAGAGAAAGCCGAGCCAGGCATAGCCGTCGGCCGGATTGCGGTCGAGGTAGTCGATTACTCCGACATCCTCGCCGTTCCGAAGCAGCAGGAAGCGCTCCGCGCCGAGCTTTTCCGCCTCGGACCGGTCGGCCTCGATATCCGCGGGAGCGAGCGTCTCTTTGCCCTCCGCCACGCGGTTGTAGAACGAATCGGTGTTGCGCAGGGCCAGCTCGCGCAAAAGATTGGCGGGCCCTGTCTTTTCCCATATCAGCATATCCTTGCCCCCTCTCTGGACAAATCCCGTCTCCTTAGCGCTTTCGTCCGGCGTCGACCGCATGTTAGCCTGCGGCTAATGAAAAACGCCGTTCGATCCCGTTTGCGACGCCTTGCGGCTAATCAAGAGCGCCGTTTGTTCCCGGTTACAAGGCACTCCGCGGCGGCCAACGCACGTCCGTTGTCGTCGGCGTCCGTTCATCCTTTACCGCAGAAATCGCCGGCTCACGAAAGCTTGCGCCAGTCGGTCCAGACCTCCCGCGGGTTCAGCTCGTAAATTTCCTTCTCGCGGTACATGAACTGATGCATGATCAGCTCGCGCCGCAGGGTGGCGTAATCCTCGTGGAATTCCTTCAGAAAGGCATTGATTTCCTTCTCCGGGTAGCTTCGGCCCATCTCCAGCCGCTCCGCCAGGGATTCCAGCATGACGATCTTCTTCTTGAGCTGGGCGGGAATCGTCTTCAGGCGGCCTTCCTTGGTAAAGAAGTTCTTCAGTACGCTCTCGCGGAATTTGGCTTCGGTCATCTGCGCCATGTCCGTGTCCTCCTTTCCCGAAGAACCGGGCGAGACAAACGCCACCGTTCCCCGCGACTTGGCTTCCAGCATCTCGGAATTCAGCCGGAAATAGATCGTGTTCTTCTCGCGCCATTCGAACAGCAAGCCCGCCTCCCGCAGCTTGGCGATATGATGGGTGATGGTAGGGGCGCTGACGTTAAGCCGGACGGCAAGCTCCTGGCCGCTCATCGATTCTTCGGCGACGAGCCGCAGGATGCGCAAGCGGGTCGGATCGGAGAGCGCCTTATGGTAGCTGACGAGTTTCTCCAGTTGCACCGGAGCCTCACTCCTTAGATGAATAGCTAATTAGATTCTGATCGAATCATAAAGAATTTCCAACCGATTTGTCAAGTGGCTAATTAGATAAATAATTAATTCATTCGAAGTTCACATTTTAGACACAATAAATTAAGCTTCCTTTCATCTTGCTTTAAGCCCAGATTATTCTCGCTTTCCTATAGTAAGACTGGCTGCTTCCGCGGGCTGGCTTGAGAACCCGTCGGGATGGGACTCATTGAAGCTCCGGCAGCTCATACCAATCCATGTCAAATCAATGTCAGGAATGAAGCAAAGGGGGAAACGGTCTTGCTTGAAGTGCAAAAGGTAAGCAAGCTGTACACGAACCGCCGGGGAGTGGACGGAATTGACTTCTCCATGAGCCGCGGGGAAGTGGTCGGTTTTCTCGGGCCCAACGGCGCCGGGAAGACGACGACCATGCGCATGATCACCGGCTATCTGAATCCGACCCAGGGCCGGATTCTGGTGGACGGGATGTCGATGGCCGACCATCCCAAGCAGGTGCGCCGCAAAATCGGCTACCTGCCGGAAACGCCGCCGCTGTACCCGGACATGCGGGTGCGCGATTATTTGAAATTCGTCGCCGACCTTCGGGACATCCCGGCCCGTTCGCAGAAGAAGCGGATCGGCGAGGTGGTGGAGATGCTCGGGCTGTCCGGGCGGGAAGGGCAGGTCATCCGCGGGCTGTCCAAGGGCTATAGGCAGCGGCTCGGGCTGGCACAGGCCATCCTTCACGAGCCGGATCTGCTGGTGCTCGACGAGCCTACCTCGGGCCTCGACCCCAAGCAGATCATCGAGATCCGCAAGCTGATCCGCGAGCTGGGCGACAAGCATACCGTCCTGCTCAGCACGCATATTCTGCCCGAGGTCAACAGCATCTGCAACCGCGTGATCATCATCAACCAGGGCAAGATCGTCTCCGACGGCCGCCCCGATGAGATCGCCGGGTCGCTGTCCGAACGCTTCGAGGTCAAGCTGGAGGTGCGCGGCTCGCGGGACGAGCTGGTTGCAGCGCTCTCGGCCATTCCGGAAGTGGCGGAGGTGACGGTGCTGGCAGAAGCATCCGGCGAAGCGGCGGATGCCGGAGAAGCCCCGGCGACCGATCCGGCGGATGCCGTTGCAGCGCAAGCCGACGGCGCTTCCACCGTCCGGCTGAAGGTTGTCTCGGCGGACCGGACCGACGTGCGCGAGGCGCTGTTCTTCCGTCTCGCCGAGCTCGGTCGGCCGATTCTGGAGATGAACAAGGTATCGCTCAGCCTGGAGGATGTCTTCCTCAAGCTGACCACGGACGAAGCGGCCGAGCCCGGCGAAGCGGCCGGATTGGCCGAATTGACTGCGGTCGAACCGGCTGATGGGGCGGCCGCGGCGCGAACCGCTGCGGGAGAACCTTCCGAGCCGGTCGAGCCCGCCGAAGAAACCGCGAAAGGAGAAGATGAGCATGCGTAAACTATGGGCCCTTTGCCGCAAGGAGCTGCAGATGTATTTCTTCTCTCCCACGGCCTATGTGGCGTTCGCCTTTTATTTTCTCGTCAGCGGCTTCTTCTTCAGCATGGATTTCCTCGGCAACCAGACGGTCGACATCCGGCCGCTGTTCGGCAATTTCATGATTGTCTACCTGTTCGTCATCCCGCTGCTCACGATGCGCCTCGTCTCCGACGAAATGCGCCAGGGCACGGATGAGCTGCTGCTTACGTCCCCGGCGAGCCTGACCGAGATCGTCGTCGGCAAATACCTGGCCGCGGTCATTCTGCAATTCCTGCTGGTGGCCGGTGCCTTGGTATATCCCTTCATCCTGTCGCGCTTCGGGGCGCTCGACCTGCCGGTGATGTGGCTGTCGTACCTCAGCCTCTTCCTGCTGGGAGCGGCGATGATGGCCGTCGGCCTGTTCGCCTCGACGCTCAGCGCCCATCAGATGGTCGCCGGGATCGCCGGCTTCGCGATGCTGCTCATCCTGTGGATGATCGAGTGGCTGAGCGGCAGCCTGCTGCCGAAGGGCGGAGACTGGCTGCAGCAGTTCTCCATCGCCTCCCGCACGGCCAACCTGCAAAAAGGACTGCTCGACTGGAGCGATGTGATTTTCTATCTGTCGTTCATCGTCGTGTTCGTCGTGCTGAGCATTCAAACGCTGGAACGCAAACGCTGGAAATAAGGAGGAGTAGTCGTGAAAAAATGGATCAAGGGCACCAACGCCGTCGTCCTGTCGGCGGCTGTCATCGGGATTTTTATCCTGCTCACGGTCTTCCTGCACTCCGCGAGCGGCCTCCAGTGGGATTTGACCAAAACCAAGCAGTTCACCCTGTCCGACCAAACCGTGACGGTGCTGAATAAGCTCGACCAGAAGGTCAACGTCATCGCCTTCACCAACCCGAGCCAGGAGTATTACAACCGCCAGGTGAGCGATCTGCTCACCGATTACAAGCGGCATAACGGCAAGATTTCCTTCCAGGAGGTTGACCCGAAGAAAAAACCGACGCTGGCCGAGCAGTATGGCATCACCCAATACGGGACCATCGTTTTCGAGGTCGGCGACAAGAAGAAGACCGTGCTCTACAGCGATCTGTTCGGGTACGGCTCCGATCAGACGACCTACAATTTCACCGGCGAGGAGAAGTTCACCCAGGCGATCATGAGCCTGACCTCCGGTACAGCGCACAAGGCCTATTTCGTCACCGGCCACGGTGAACAGTCGGTGACGAACGCCGCTTCGTTCGTCTCGGCCTTGGAGAGCGAGAATTACACCCTGGCCGATTTGAACCTGTTCAAGGAAGGCAAGGTTCCGACGGACGCGGAAGCGCTGTTCGTTCTCTCCCCGCAGCAGGACCTGACGGCCGAGGAAGCCAAGCTGATCGAGGACTACACCAAGGCGAGCGGCAAGCTGTTCTTCGCCCTCGGCCTGTCGGATCAGATGGGCAATTGGAAGAATTGGGATGCGGTGCTCGCGGGAGTAGGCGTGAAGAACACGAAGGCGCTGGCGGTGGAGGCCAACAGCTCGCTGTCCAGCGATCCGCTGACGATCATTCCCGACTACAGCTACCATGACATCACCGATAAGCTCAAGGAAGCGAGCCGCATCACCGTCATGCCCGGCTCGATCGCCCTCAGCGCCGAAGCCGGCTCGACCGGGTACACCGTCGACGAGCTGCTCGCCACAACCGACGCCGGGTACGGCAAGACCAACCTGGCCGAGCTGCTCAAGAAGCAGCTCACCCAGAAGGACATCGAGAAGGCGAAGGGCGATCTGGAGGGGCCGCTCGCGCTCGCCTACGCGGTCAAGGACAAGGACGGCAAGCCGAAGGCCGTCGTCGTCGGCAACGGGCTGTTCGTCGAGGACCAATACCTGTCCGAGCAGGCCAACAAGGATTTTGCGCTGAACAGCGTCGGCTGGCTGCATGAGGAGAAATCGTCGCTCACCATCCGGCCGCGCGAGGAAGCCCAGATGCAGCAGGTCTATCTGACCGCGAAGCAGAACAACACGATCTTTATCGTGACGATCATCGTCATTCCGGCGCTGTTCCTTCTCGCGGGCGGGCTGGTCTGGTGGAGGAGGAGAAGAGGATGAAGCGCCTCTTGCCCACTCTTCTGCTCGTCGTGATCTGCATCGCCGGCTTTTGGTACGCCTCGGAGAAAGGGTTTCTCAAAAGCAAGACGGCCGACGACTCCGCCGGCAAGCCCTTCTTCACGCTGAAATCCGATGACGTCGCGGGCATCGCCATTCACTCCAAGACCGACGATATCGTTCTCTCGAAGAAAGACAAGAACTGGTCGATGTCCAAGCCGGACGCCTATCCGCTGAATACCTACGGAGCCGACAACTGGGCAAGCGCCTTTGCCTCCCTCGCCTACCAGTCGGTGGTGGACGAAGCGCCGACCGATCTGGCCCCGTACGGGCTCAAAGAACCGGAGAAGAGCTTTACCGCCACGCTCGCGGACGGAACAACCAAGAAGGTGCTCGTCGGCAAGCCGCTGCCCGTCAGCGGAACGACTTACGTCCAACTGGAAGGCGATCCGAAGGTGTATGAAGTGGAGGACACGTCGCTCGGCACGCTGGAAAGCTCGGCGACCTCCTTTGTCAGCACCCAGGCGGTCGACGCGTCCTACAACGATGTTCAGACCGTCGATCTGACCTGGAAGGGACAGAGCTGGAAGCTGGCGAAGACCGAACCGTCCAAGACGGCCTACGAGAGCAAGTGGAAGCGGGATGCCAAGGAGTTGACCGCCGAGCAGGGAAGCGCCGTGCTCGACAAGCTGACCGGCCTCTACGCCGACGGGCTGATGACCCCGGCCGCCAAGGCCGATGTCGCAAATCCCGAGCTCGTCATCAAGGTAACCGAGCTGAAGGACGGGAAGACTGCGGAGAGCGTCTTCCGCGGCAAGGTGAAGGACGAGACGGTTACGCTGGTCAAGGACGGCGGGTCATGGGCCTACGCCCTGAAGCTGGCCGACGTCCAAGCGCTATACGATGCCGGCAAGACAGCCGGAGAAGCTCAGAAATAACCGCTCTTCGACGAAGGATGCAAACAGGCTGCCGGGATTTCCGGCGGCCTGTTTTCTTACCTATCTTAGCTTGCATCAATTAGTTCTCGGGATTCATCATGGCATTGGCCGGAAGAGTGATATAAAGTTTTTTTGAAGGCAAAGAATCCCTGGGATCGGTTCCGATTTGTGGCAGGAACGAGCGGCTGCACGGTCGGCAGGATTCCCTGACCCGGATACAACGAGATGTTTCTCAAGCAGGATTGAAAGCGGTTACCTTTAACCGGGGTAAGCACGGCGGATTTTCAGCATTCATCTATTTATTTTCCTCATGAAGGGAGAAGCAACAGATGCTCAGGCTGACAAAAGTCGAGAATGGAATGGTGCAGGGACTGCCGGCGGCAGATCCCCGAATCACCAGCTTTAAGGGGATTCCCTTTGCCGCGCCGCCGGTCGGGGAGAACCGCTGGCGCGCGCCGCAACCGGCCAAGGACTGGGAGGGCGTACGGAAAGCCTATGAATTCGCGCCGATTTCGATGCAAGTGCGGCAGGAGATCGACGATGCGAACATCTACACCCGGGAATGGGCCGTGGAGCCCGACATTGCCATGGACGAAGACTGCCTGTACCTCAACGTTTGGACCCCGGCCCATCGCACCGACGAAAAGCTGCCGGTCTATGTCTGGTATTTTGGCGGGGGGCTCCAGGTTGGCCATACGGCCGAGATGGAGTTCGACGGGGAGCGCATCGCCCGGCGGGGAATTGTGGTAGTCACGGTCAATTATCGCTTGAATGCCTTTGGCTTTCTCTGCCACCCCGAAATTACCGCCGAGGCGCCGACGGCGCCCGCCAACTTCGGCCATCTCGATCAACAGGCGGCGACCCGATGGGTGAAGCGCAATATCGCGGCGTTCGGCGGAGACCCGGACAACCTGACCATCGGAGGACAGTCGGCCGGGGGCGCAAGTGTGATGACTCAACTCGTTTCTCCTCAGAACGAAGGGCTGTTCCAAAGGGCGATCATTCAAAGCGGAGTATTTTCGGTAATTTACCCCCAGCCCCATGTCCCCCAGTTTTGGACCCGGATGGCGGAAGCCGAGCAGGAAGGGGTTAAGTTCTTCGAGTACCTCGGTGTCTCCTCGCTGGCGGAAGCCCGGAAGCTCGATGCGGTCTATCTGCGCGACAAGGCGGTGGAGTATCAGAAGTTCTGGGGGACCGTCGAGGATGGGGAATTTAACACAGGCAACCCCTTTTCCCAATTTCTTGACAATAAGCGGTGGATGGTGCCGATTCTCCTCGGCTATACCACGAACGAGTTTATCAGCGTTCCGAACGTGGACACCCTTTCCGAACTTAAGAAGCTGGCGGAGAACATGTTCGGGGAGGAGGCCGATGCGTTCTTGGCTCTGTGCGGCGCCGAATCGGCCAGCCTGGAGGAAGTGAAGCGGAACGCCTCCGTCAACAGCATTGACTTCGCAATCCGCCTGGCCATGCAAGCGGTTGCCGACTCCGAGACCAAACCCTCCCTGTACAGCTATTGCTTCGACGCGGAAATTCCGGGTTGGGATAACCCGGGCACTTTCCACTCGGTGGATCTCTGGTTCTTCTTTGAGACCCTTGCGAAATGCTGGCGGCCGTTTGTCGGCAAACACTACGATTTGGCTCGCCAGATGTGCAACTACTGGGCGAATTTCATCCGCTCCGGAAACCCGAACGGTCCGGATTCTACAGGAGAGGCGATGCCTGTCTGGGAGCCGTGTACGCCCGAAGCCCCGTTCCACATGCTGTTTGCCGATCAAGCCGAGTTTTCCCGGACACCGCCTAGCGGGTTGATGGAATTCCTCGTGCGGCGGGCGCTCAGGAAGAACGGATAGCCCAGTCGGTAACGCCCGATATGCCAATCAAAGACAGCCTTGATCCGGAGCTCCATGGGACCAAGGCTTTTTTGCTTGGCCTGTCCTTGCCAACTCGACCCCTGTCAGGATGCACGAGAACGAGAACGGCGAGACGTCCCCGTAAGAGGGTGGCGTTTCTTCTCTTTCTCCACGGCTAAACCGGCGGTTTCCGTTGCATTCCCTCGAATTTCCTCCTACTTTTTTTCCCTCACCGATTCTTCTCCTTCGCGACGCTTCCCGGGAGCCTGCCAGACTCCGGCAAACCCTGTATGTATGCCATGCCTATGGAAGGCGCAATTCCGCTTCCCGCCTCGCTTCTTTCCGGCTTTTGCGCTTCGGCCCCGTCTGCTTGTCCGCATCCGTCCGCGCTGCCTTCCGGGCCTGCATGCCCTTCCTTCTTTCCCGCGCTGCCGAACAGCGGAGCGCCGGTGTCCGATTCTCCGAGTGAGTCAATTCCGAAACTTTTGGTTAAGGTTAGGGTTGAAGTCCTTCTCCCCGATCCAACAGGGGGTTATCGGCTCGGCCCGCAGGCCAGCCGCCGGACTGTGCCGGACTGTCGGATGTCGGATTGCCGGAAGTTCCTACATAACCGAAGCGGAAGAAGCCGCGTTCCAGCCGATCCCCCTGCAATCCCCTGTCGGACCGCCTATTGGCGCTCCGGCAGGACCACAGGAGGTCTTGCATGAAATACCGATTTTGGTCTTTTCTCTTGTTTAGCATAGTTTTGGCCGCTTTGACGCTGCCGCTTGGGTGGGACAAGCCCGAGACGGCGGAAGGGCGGCCGCTGGAGCGCCGCGGCGCTCCGGCCCCGGCCCTGCCCGGCTTCGAGCCGGCAGGCGGGCCTGCCGCGGCGCTCGGCGGAACCCCGGCGACGCCGGACCCGGCGGCTTCGGCCGCAGACTGGCTCGCCCTGCAGCAGTCGCCGTCGGCCTGGCGGGCGGACGCCCCCGGCTTAGCCGCCGTCGGCGCCGCGCTCGTCGCCCGCGAGCCGGGCTCCGGGCTGCCGCATGTCCTGACCGCGTCGGCGCTCGCCGCCGTTCGCGGTCAGGCTGCCGCTTCCGCCAAGACGGGCAAGGTCGTCATCGCCTCGGCCGACGCATCGAACAGCCCGGCTGTCGGCGACTTGAGTCCAGCCGGGACGGAGAAGTCCGCCGCCGCAGAGGAGGCGAAGGCGAAAGCCGAGCGGGCCCGGAAGGCGAAGGCTGTCGCGGACGAAGCCAAGGCCGCGAAGGCCGCCCAAGCCGCGAAGGCCGTCAAAGCTCAGGCGCAGACGGTCTCCCGGGCGAAAGCCAAGGCCGCCGCACCGATGGTCGAAGTGGGGCCCGGCGAGCTGGATATGCTCGCCAAGGTGATCTACGCCGAAGCGCGCGGAGAATCGTACGAGGGGCAGGTGGCCGTCGGCGCCGTCGTCGTCAACCGGGTGATGAGCAGCCGTTTCCCCGACACGATCCGCGAGGTGATTCTGCAGCCGGGAGCCTTCACGGCCGTCAGCGACGGCCAATACCGGCTGAAGCCGAACGCCACGGCTTACCGGGCGGCCAAGGAGGCGCTTCAGGGGGCGGATCCGACAGGAGACGCGATCTATTATTACAACCCCGACACGGCGACTTCCCGGTGGATACGCACCCGGCCGACCACGGCGGATATCGGGCACCACCGGTTTGCCCGCTAGCCGGTTTGCGGCAGGCCGGGGACCTGCCCTCTCTTGGGACTTCGAGGTCGGAGGCCCCTCGGGGCCGTGCATGAAACATGGCTTCGCATGAAGCTTGCGGGACGAGCCGTCCCGCCTGAAACCAGCAAAAAGACCCGCGCATCATCTTGCGCGGGTCTTTTGTTGCGAAAGCGGGCTTGCCGCCGCTCGATCAGTTGAAGTAAGACGGATTGTGGACGGCGTCGCGGCGGGTATCGTCCAGGCCGGCCTGCTGCGGATCGAGCAGGGCGGCGAGAGCTTGAGGCGTCAGCGCATGCGCCGGCTCAAACTCGTCGGAAGCGACATAACGGGACAGGCTGCGCAGCAGCTGACGCGCTTCCGGCCGGTCGGTGCAGGCGGGGAGATCGCTCATGCAGACGAGCAGCTTGCCCTCGCCGACCCGGGCTTCCAGCAGCAGGCCGAGCCGGTGGTTGCGCTCGAAATTGTCGATGACCTGGACGACCGGCCGAACCTCGGCGGGAAGCGAGTCCATCACGAGCGCGGCCGAGTTCTCGAGGATCGTCCACCACTGCCAGTTGCTGTGGAACTCGGTCGGGAACTCCCGGAATGCCGGGTGCTGCGGATCGCAGAGCAGGCCGAGCGTTCCGGGGGCCACGGGCACGTCGCGGGATTCGCAGATGGCCCGGAACATCGGGTAGCTCCAGAAGTCGGAGGCGAAGAAGCCGGGTACGGTAGCTGCCGGCCGCGCTTCGTTCAGATCGGGGATGAGCAGGGCGCGTCCGCCCTTTTCCAAGACGCGCAGGGCATCCTCGACCGTGCGGCAGACCGCCTCCTCCTTCTCCGTTTCCTGCTCCGGCTCGGCCGGGGGATAGACCCAGAGGGGATAAGCCGTCGCCGTTCCCGTCTCGGGACAGGACAGCTCCAGGTCGAAGCGGGCGGGCTCGTTCCGGTCCGGAAGCTTGAACTCCAGCCGCCCCAACCCGGCAAGCGAGCCCTGCCGGACGGCGACCGGCCCGGTCTCCCCGCCGAGGAGCGGTTCTCCGTTCTCCGTCAACGCCCAGCGGACATGAACGGCCGGCCAATCGCCGCGGCCGTAATGGGCGAGCTCCAGCTCGGCCGAGAAGGCGTCTCCCGCCGTCGCGACATACGAGGGGAAGCGGGCGAGGAGCACGGTAGGAGCGCAGAACTGCCGCCAACGCTCAGCATCGAGGAACGGCTTCGGCTCCATGAACGCGTTCAGGACGCCGACGAGCGCCGTCCCTTGGCCGGGAAAGTCCTGCAGGTCCAGAAGCTGGAAGCCGCCGAGCCCGGGCGTGCGGAGCGCCGCTTCGATCTCCTCGCGGTAGCAGAGCTCGGCGAGCTTGCCGGAGGCTTCGGTGAAGGCCGCCGCCTGGTCCAGCATTCCCCGTTCGGCCAGCCGTTCCCGGAAGACGGCGAAATTGCGCGCTTCCAAGACACCGGTGTAGCGGGCGATCTCGCGGAAATCCGGGTAGGCTTGGTACTGGCCGATTTCATGGCCGATCACCGGCACCGGCACCCCGGCGAGGCTGTCGCGGTAATCCGTCTGTGTCGACGGGGGTCCGGCCTGGACATGTCCGAGCGGCGGGTCGGCGTGCGAGAAGGACGCCCGCACCGGTCCCTGCGCCGTGCGCATGGTGACCCAGTAATCCGCCGCCTCCTCGCGCTCGGGGGCCCAGAAGAAATTGTTTGCCCCGTCGGAGTAGAGCTGGAGGCCGTCGCGCTGCCGAAGGTCGCGCAGCAGCCCGGCCATGGCCTCGCGGCTGCCGTGCAGCTCGTTGCCCAGTCCGAACATGACGAACGAGGGATGGTTGCCGTAGGCGGCGAGGATCCGGAAGGCTTCCTCCCGCAGATAAGCGAAGCGGCCCTCTTCGTCCGTTTCCTCCCAGGCTCCCCAGAAGGGCAGCTCCGGAGCCATGTACACGCCGAGCAGGTCGGCGGCGCGGAAAGCAGCATCCGGCGGGCAGCAGGTGTGGAAGCGGTAATGGTTGATGCCGAAGGACTTGGCGACCGACAGGGTATGCAGCCAAGCCTCGGTGTCCATCGGAGCGTAGCCGGTCAGCGGGAAGACGAGCCCGTCGTGCTTGCCCCGCAGAAACACCGTGCGGCCGTTGACGGCGAACTGGGTGCCTGCCGCTTCGAACCGGCGGAATCCGAAGACATCGGAGAATTCGTCGCGGCTGCCGGGCGCATCGAGCCGAATGCGCGCCTGATAGAGCGCCGGCTGGTCTTCTTCCCAGCCTTCGCCGCGCTCGGCCATCGGGCAGACAGCTTCGTGGTACGATTCGCCGGGTGCGGCCGTTAAGGTGAGTTCCGCGTGGGCCAGAACGGCGGCTTCCGCATCGGGCGAACAGAGCCGTCCGTCCTCGTCTACCCGCGGTCCGTTCAGCACGTCGACGCTCCACGCCGCCTCGACCGGCTCGCTTCCGGCGCTGTCGATGCGAAAGCGGATGCGAACCGACTCTCCGCCGCCGTCGGGATAGAGCTGCACGTCCTCCAGAGACACAGCCTCTCTCGCCTCCAGAGCAAGTCGGCCCAGGAGGCCGTTCCAGTTGGTCTGGGTATCCGGCGAAGTCATATGACCGCCGGGAATGGGCAGAAGCTTGTTATCGACGCAGACCGTCAGTTGGTGCTTTCCCGGCGTCAACGGGCCAAGCTCGTAGCGGTGCGGCGCGCAGAGGCTGTTTCGGCTGCCGCAGTCGAGGCCGTCCAGCCAGACCCGGGTAACCCGGCTACGTTCGAAGGACAGGCGAAGGCGCTTGTTCGCCCAGGCCTCGGGAATCTCGATGTCCCGCTGGTACCAGGCCTTGCCGACATAGGGGAATTTCTCGCTCAGATGGGCGATGGCTTGCTCCGGATTGCCGGGACCCTTTTGCCGCTCCGCCGTTGAACCGGGGAGCTGGATGGTGTCGCCCAGTGTGGCGAGCGCCCAAGCCTCCTTCTCGCCGACTTCGTCCGGGTCGAGCCGAAAGCGCCAGACTCCGGCAAGCGATTGTTCGATCATGATGATCCTCCTCTTCCTCGGGCGGCTCTCCTTCTTCCGCAAAGCCGGAGAAAGGAAGGAGACCCGTCGTTTGTTAGGATATGTTAGGTTTGTTGCGTAAAAGAAAATAAAACTTCGGTTCTTTGTTAGGGATATGCCCCTTTCACTTCTGCGAAAACCGCCGAATTCCTTCCCGGCCAAGGTGGATTTTTTCCATGAACCCCAAGAAAAACTCCGCCGCTTTCGCTGGGCCGCGATTGACGGAGCCCCCTCCCTGAACTAGACTTGTAACAGGAGCGGACGTTCGGTCCGCCAAGCCCCCTTTGCAGGGGCAGACGATTCCAGACAAGATGGGACGATTTGTGCGTGAAGCCCGATTATACCGCTTGGAGGCATGTCTTCAAGCTCGATCCCGATAAATCCATCGACGACGCGGCGCTGGAGCAAGTTTGCCGTTCGGGAACGGACGCCGTCGTCGTCGGCGGATCGTCCGGCATTACCTATGACAACACCGCCGAGCTGCTCGCGCGCGTGCGCGCGTACGAGGTGGCCTGCGCGCTGGAGCTGTCCGACGCGGAGGCGGCGGTCCCGGGATTCGATCTCTACCTGCTGCCGGTCGTGCTGAACACCCCGGACGGCGACTGGATCACCGGACTGCACCAGAAGGCGCTGCGGCATTATGCGGATCGTCTGGACTGGGAGCGGATCGTTCCCGAGGGCTATGTGATCCTCAATCCGCGGTCGATGGCAGCGCGGGTGAGCGGGGCCCGAAAGCCGGCCGATGCCGGCGACCTGCGCGCGTTCGCTCTGCTCGCCGACCGAATCTTCCGCATGCCGATCTTCTACGTCGAATATAGCGGCGCTTGGGGCGATATGGCCTGGGTGCGCGAAGCGAAGGCCGGGCTGAACGAGGCCCGCCTGTTTTACGGCGGCGGCATCCGCACGCCGGAGCAGGCGGAGGAAGCCGCCGCCGCGGCCGACACGATCGTCGTCGGCAACCTGATTTATGAGAACCTGCCGCTTGCGCTGGCTACCGTGCCGGGGAAGCGGAAAAGAATAGAAACGAGGGACAACGAATGGTACAGATGAACGATATCCAGGACGCCATCCGGCGGCTGAACCCGCAGCAGCAGCAAGCCGTGCAGACGGTGGACGGGCCGCTCCTCATCATGGCGGGAGCGGGCAGCGGCAAGACGCGGGTGCTGACCCACCGCATCGGCTACCTGATCGCCTCCGGCAAGGCGGCTCCGTGGAGCATCCTTGCCATCACCTTCACCAACAAGGCCGCCCGCGAGATGCAGGAGCGGGTGGAGGCGCTCGTCGGTCCCCAGGCGCGCGACATCTGGGTATCGACCTTCCACTCCATGTGCGTCCGGATTCTTCGCCGCGACATCCAGCGGATCGGCTTCACCTCCAACTTCACGATCCTCGACTCCACCGATCAGCTGTCCGTCATCCGGAACTGCCTGAAGGAGCTGAACGTCGATCCGAAGAAATTCGAGCCGAAGGGCATCCAAGCGGCGATCAGCGCCGCCAAGAACGAGCTGACCACGCCCGAGCGCTACGAGGCGAAGACCGGCGATTACTACCAGGGCGTCGTCGCCCAAGTCTACAAGTCCTACCAGAAGAAGCTCAAGGCGAACAATTCGCTCGACTTCGACGACCTCATCATGGCGACGATCGAGCTGTTCACCCAGGTGCCCGAGGTGCTGGAGTTCTACCAGAACAAGTTTCTCTACATTCACGTAGACGAATATCAGGACACCAACCGGGCCCAATACCTGCTCTGCCGGATGCTCGCCGACCGGCATCACCGCATCTGCGTGGTGGGAGACAGCGACCAGTCGATCTACCGCTGGCGGGGTGCGGACATTTCCAACATACTCAATTTTGAAAAGGACTATCCCGAGACGACCGAGATCAAGCTGGAGCAGAACTACCGCTCGACCTCGACGATCCTCGACGCCGCCAACAGCGTGATCGCCAACAACCTCGGCCGCAAGCCGAAGAACCTCTGGTCGGATAAGGACAAGGGCGCCAAGATTCAGGTCTACCAAGCCGATTCCGAGCATGAAGAAGGCTACTTCATCTCCTCCCGCATCCGCGAAAATGTGGACAAGGGCGGCAAATACGGCGACCACGCCATCCTGTACCGGACCAACGCCCAGTCGCGCGTAATCGAAGAAATCCTGATCAAATCCGACATCCCTTATCAGATTGTCGGCGGCATCAAGTTCTACGACCGCAAGGAAATCAAGGACCTGCTCGGCTATCTGCGGCTCATTTCCAACCCGGACGACGACATTTCCTTCGCCCGCATCGTCAATGTGCCGAAACGGGGCATCGGCGACACCACCGTGGACCGGCTGGGCGAGTATGCCGGCGAGCGCGGCATCTCCATGTTTGCTCTGCTGGACGATCTCGATCTCTTGGATATCACGAACCGGGCGCGCAATCCGCTCGCCGCATTCCGCGACCAGATCAAGAATCTGCACCAGATGGCCGATTACCTGTCGGTAACCGAGCTCACCGAGCAGATACTGCAAACGACCGAATACCGCGCGGAGGTTCTCAAGGAGAATACCCTGGAGGCCCGCTCCCGCGTCGAGAATATCGACGAATTCCTTTCGGTTACGATGGAATTTGAGAAGCGCAACGACGACAAGTCGCTGATCGCCTTCCTGACGGATCTCGCACTGATTGCTGACATCGACACGATGGACAAGACCGAAGGGCCGCAGAACGCCGTCGTGCTCATGACCATGCACAGCGCGAAGGGCCTGGAATTCCCGAGCGTCTTCATCGTCGGCATGGAGGAGGGCGTGTTCCCGCACAGCCGCGCCTTCATGGACAACGAAGAGCTGGAGGAGGAGCGTCGCCTCGCCTACGTCGGCATCACCCGCGCCGAGGAGACGCTGTACCTGAGCTGCGCCCGAATGCGCACCCTGTTCGGCCGAACAAACGCCAACGCGCCTTCCCGGTTCCTGAAGGAAATCCCCGAGGAGCTGAAGGAAGACTGCTCTCCCTCGCGGGAGCGGTTCGCCCGCTCGGCCACGCCCTTCGGCGGCGGGGCTTACGGCGGCTACGGCCGAGGTGGAGCAGGCGCGGCAGCGCCGGGCACGCCCTTCGGCCGTCCCGCCGCAGGCGCGGCGTCCGGTTCGGCAGCGGGGGCGGACGCTTCCCGCATGCGCCCGGCGGCTTCGTCCGCTCCGCGCACCGACCCCGGCGAATTCAAAGCCGGCGACAAGGTGGCCCACGGCAAATGGGGAACCGGCGTCGTCGCTTCGGTCAAAGGCTCCGGCGACGACACCGAGCTGCAGATCGCCTTTCCCGCGCCGGTCGGCGTGAAGCGGCTGCTCGCCAAATTCGCCCCGATCACCAAGGTGTGAGCGGCCGGAAAAGACGGATATACTGAAAGAAAAGAGAACGTAGACACGCGAGAAAGGATGAGCGGGACGTGGCCGATCCGATTACCGGCAATTCTCCGGAAGCCCTCAAAGAGATGGAGGCCCTGATCGCCGAGATCAGCCGGCACAATTACCTGTACTACACGCTCGACCAGCCCGAGCTGACGGACAAGGAGTACGACGTGCTCTACGACCGGCTCGTCCGGCTGGAGCGGGAGACCGGCGTCGTCTACCCGAATTCCCCGACCCGGCGCGTAGGCGGCGAGCTGCTCATCGGCTTTGAGCCGCACCGCCACAAAGCCCGGCTATGGAGTCTGGATAAAGCGCAGAACCACGAGCAGCTGCTCGCTTGGCTGGCGCGGGTAGAGAAGCTCGTCGCCCAGTACAACAAAGACCATGAGGAGGACCCGCTGCCGCAGCCGACCTTTGTCGTCGAGCTGAAATTCGACGGGCTCACCTTGAACCTCACGTACGAGGACGGCGAGCTGGTGCAGGCCGCCACCCGCGGCAACGGCGTGGTCGGCGAAGGCATTCTGCCGCAGGTCAAGACCATCCGTTCCATCCCGCTGTCGATTCCTTACCGCGACGGAGTGATCGAGGTGCAGGGCGAGGGGCTGATGTTCCTGTCTGTGCTGGAGGAATACAACAAGACCGCCGCCGATCCGCTGAAGAACGCCCGCAACGCGGCGGCCGGGGCATTGCGCAACCTCAACACGTCCGTGACGGCTTCGCGCCACCTGGACGCCTTTATTTACAACGTCGGCTACTCCGACGGAATTCGCTTTTCCAACCACCGCGAGATGGTGGAGTTTCTGAAGGACAACCGCTTCAAGGTCAATTCGGAGACCCACTATTACGACAGCATCGAGGAAGTGGCGGAGCAGGTCGAGCGCATCGCCGAGATCCGCCACGGCATGGATTACCTGATCGACGGAGCCGTCGTCAAGGTGACGGACTTCCGCACCCGCGAGGCGCTCGGCTACACCGACAAGTTCCCCCGCTGGGCGGTCGCGTTTAAGTTCGAGGCCGAAGAGGCGACGACGACGCTACGCTCGGTGAGCTGGGAGGTGGGGCGCACCGGCAAGCTGACGCCGGTGGCCAAGGTCGATCCGGTCGAGCTGGCCGGCGTCACCGTGCAGAACTGCACCTTGAACAACATCGGCGACATCGAGCGCAAGAACCTCAAATTCGGGCTCGGCACGCTCGTGTACATCCGCCGGTCCAATGACGTCATTCCCGAGATTCTCGGCAAGGCGACCGAGGAGACGGACGGCGAGGAGATCGTCTACCCGATCGTCTGTCCGGCCTGCGGCACGCCGCTCGAGCTGCGCGGGGCCCATATCTTCTGCCCGAACCGGCTCGGCTGCCGGCCGCAGCTGATCGGCCGGATCGCCCACTTCGCCTCGCGGGACGCGATGGATATCGAGACCTTCAGCGTGGCCACGGCCGAGCAGCTGTACGAAAGTCTCGGCGTGAACGATCCCTCCGGGCTCTACAGCCTGACGCTGGAGCAGCTGCTGACGCTCGACCGCTTCGGCGAGAAGAAGGCGGCGAACCTGCTGGCCGCCCTCGAGAAGAGCAAGGAGCGCGACCTGTCCTCCTTCCTCTTCGCGCTCGGCATCCCGAACACCGGCAAGAAGACGACCTCCGTGCTGGCGGAGCACTTCCGCAGCCTGGATCGGGTCATGGCCGCCACCGCCGAGGACCTGATCGCTCTGCCCGACGTCGGCGGCATCGTCGCCGACAGCATCGTTTCCTTCTTCGCCGATCCGCTGATGCAGGAGAGCATCGCCAGGATGCGCGCAGCGGGAGTAAATCCCCGGATGGAAGAGCCGGAGGCCCTTCCCGCTGCGGCCGAGGACAGCTTCTTTAACGGCAAGACCGTCGTGCTGACCGGGACGCTCTCGTCGATGAGCCGGGACGAGGCGGGCAAGAAGCTGGAGCGGCTCGGCGCGAAGGTGACGGGCAGCGTCTCCAAGAAGACCGACCTCGTCATCGCCGGCGAAAGCGCGGGCAGTAAGCTGATTAAGGCCCGCGAGCTCGGCATCGCCGTGATCGAAGACGAAGAGGAGCTCCTGCGGCTGTTCCGGGAATCCGGCGTCTAAGCCGCGCGCTCCTATTGACACGGGGCTGCCAATCCTCTATCATCTATCTCACAAGACCGGATTTATCCCGGAACCGAATAGCTTCCTGATAAAGGGGAGTAGCTGTACAATAAAGCCGTCAATACGAGTGCTGATTGCTCCGGTTTTATTGACACAATCGTGTTAGCGAGACCTTTATCCCGAATTTTTCCTGTTTTCATCGACAGGGGAGGTCCGGGGTAAAAGGTCTTTTTTGCATACACTAAGCCTTATTCATTTGAGAAGGGAAAGGGGATCGGCGGCATGATTTTGGAATATTTATGGGTTCTCGTCGTCTTGGTAGCGCTGGAAGGCTTGCTTGCCGCAGACAACGCTTTGGTACTGGCTATCATGGTCAAGCATCTGCCCGAGAAGGACCGCAAGAAAGCCTTGTTTTACGGACTGGCCGGCGCATTTGTGTTCCGGTTGGCCTCCTTGTTTATCATTTCGTTCCTGGTGGACATCTGGCAGGTTCAGGCGATAGGCGCGTTGTACCTCCTGTTCATCTCGATCAACCACATCGTCCGCAAGGTGTTGAAGCGCCGCAAGTCGGATGAAGCGGTGAAGGCGGGCGAGGAGGTGCCGGAGGAACGGAACCGGAAAAAAGCGGGCCTATGGATGACCGTGCTGAAGGTCGAAGTGGCCGACATCGCCTTCGCCATCGACTCCATCCTGGCCGCGGTGGCGATGGCCGTCGTGCTGCCCCCGAGCGGCCTTCCCAATATCGGCGGCATGGACGGCGGACATTTTCTGGTGATCTTCGCCGGCGGCTTTATCGGCCTGCTCATCATGCGCTTTGCCGCCAACTTCTTCGTCAAGCTGCTCCACTCTCGCCCGGGTCTGGAAATCGCCGCTTTTACCATCGTCGGCTGGGTAGGCGTCAAGCTGGCCGTCGTCACGCTGGCTCATCCGGACGTTGCCGTTCTGTCGGAGGCGTTCGCGCACAGCACCGCTTGGAAGCTGAGCTTCTACTTTGTGCTCGTGCTCATCGCCGCCGTCGGCTGGTTATTGAGCGGCAAGAGCGAGGCGAAGAGCGCCGAGGACCCGGTCAAGGAGGTTCGGGAACAGGCGAAGTAACCTTTGCGGTTTTCCTCGTTGACCCAAGCCTAGGAATCTCGTTATAATTAGAAGAGCAAAAGGGGAGTAGCTTCCTACGGTAAAGTCGTCAGTTCGGGTGTCCAATCGGCATCCCGGCTTTATCGGCAACGTTAGACGTTGTTAGCAAGACCTTTGCCGGTGACGGTAAAGGTCTTTTCTTTTTGACCCGGAGAAGCCAAGATCTTGACCGAGCCCAAACTAAGATGGGAGTGGGAAAAATGGAACTCTTTTCGCTGAAATTCCTGAGCGCCCTTGTGTCGATTGTCCTCATGGATCTTGTGCTGGCGGGGGATAATGCGATTGTGATCGGCATGGCGGCGCGCAACGTGCCCAAGAAGGTGCAGAAAGTGGTGATTCTGCTGGGGACCTGCGGTGCGGTCGTCATCCGCATTGTTGCCACCCTGGCCGTAGCTTGGCTGCTCGACCTGCCGGGTTTGCTGCTCGTGGGCGGCCTGCTGCTCATGGTCATCGCCTACAAGCTGATGACCGGCGGCGATTCGCACGAGATCAAAGCCAAGGATTCCATGCTGGGAGCGGTGGGGACGATCATACTGGCCGACGCCGCAATGGGACTGGACAACGTGCTGGCGGTAGCCGGAGCGGCCCACGACGATTTTCGGTTAGTGGTTATCGGGCTTCTCATCAGTATTCCGATCGTGGTCTGGGGCAGCACGCTGTTCATCAAGCTGATGGACCGGTTCACCTGGATTCTCTATGTAGGGGCGGGCGTGATCGCCTTTACGGCGGGCAAGATGGTGGCGGAGGAACCGATTCTCGACCAACTGGTGATTTCGGACGGGATCGGAAAATGGCTCTTCATCGCCCTTTGCGTGCTTCTGCTCGTCGGAGGCGGCTATTATCGCAGCACCCATCCGCGAAAGAACGGCAAGAACAAAAGCGTCCCGCATAACGCATGACGGTACGGCTCGGAAAGTAAACTTAGCGCATACGAAAGGACAGGCCATCCAGCCGGTCCTTTTTTTATGGGAGTTTATCCTCCTATATAGGAAGAGGGGCATACTAAATAAGCAATTCCTTGACGGGAAAAGAACCGGAATAAAAAGATTTAAAAAAACACTTGCGTTTTCTTGGGCAAGCTGATAATATATATTCTTGTCACCGCGAATGACCGCCGGAAAACACGGCGGACAAACAGAGGACGAAGTTCTTTGAAAACTGAACAAATGAGTGAGAAATGCCGCGCGATGATCCTTGTGAGCATCGCACAAACAACACGCAAGTGTTAACGAGTGAGCTTAAGAGAACGATCTATAGAACCACTTTTATGGAGAGTTTGATCCTGGCTCAGGACGAACGCTGGCGGCGTGCCTAATACATGCAAGTCGAGCGGAGTTGTTCCTTCGGGGACGGCTTAG
>NZ_JBPPGI010000009.1:0-61199 GCF_051594785.1 Gorillibacterium terrae | reverse complement strand
CCCATCTCGAACACGACCGTTAAGCCCTCCAGCGCCGATGGTACTTGGACCGCAGGGTCCCGGGAGAGTAGGACGTCGCCAAGCACAATGAACCTCGCATCTTACGATGCGGGGTTTTTTGTTGTAACCGGATTGCCACATTTGTTCCGTTTCGATCCCCCTGGCGAGGGTAATGGTTGTAATAACCCCTTTCCCGTTCATTCCTGCCTGCCCGCAGGGGGAGCCTGAGCTTTTATACATACGAAGTAATTCACGGAGACCCGAAAAAGGGAGCACTCTAAGCGGGTATACCCTTTTGCCAATCCGCAGACAATAATATCAGGGCGATGAGGTTGAAAACGGAAAAAAACCTGCTATAATGATTATAAGGTCAAAGAAAGTCAAAGTCAGTGGATGGAGAAAGGCTTGCTGCCCGCAAGTCGGGTGTCCGTCTTCTGGTTGCGGTTCACGGCCTTTCCAAACTTGGCAGCGGAGGGTTAACGGATGCGCAATGCTTCGGATATGATTGAACAATACCTCAAGAATATTCTGATGCAGAGCCCAGCCGGCGTTATCGAGATTCAGCGCAATGAGTTGGCTGAGCGATTCCAATGTGTTCCCTCTCAGATCAATTACGTGATCAGCACCCGTTTTACCTTGGAAAAGGGCTATATCGTGGAAAGCAAACGGGGTGGCGGCGGCTACATTCGGATTCAGAAAGTGCAGCTGTCTTCCCAGGGCGTCATCCTGGATCACGTGCTCAGCACCATCGGGGACCACATCGACCAGACCAGCTCGGAAGGGTTGCTGTATCAGCTGGAAGAGGGCGGATTCATCACCTGCCGGGAGGCTGGCCTCATCAAGGCCGCCATGTCGCGGGACATCCTGTACTTCAAGCTTCCCCTTCGGGATGAGATCCGGGCTCGGCTGCTGAAGGCTATGCTTTTATCGCTGCTTAGCCATCCATAAGGAGGGAGTATCCGTGCTTTGTCAGGAATGTGGAAAACGGCCGGCGACTCTGCATTTTACCAAGATCGTCGGCGGGGAAAAGACGGAATCGCACCTGTGCGAAACCTGCGCCAGGGAAAAAGGAGAAATGATTCCCGGAACACCGAATGGGTTTTCCATTCACAATTTGCTGTCGGGCCTGCTCAATTATGACTCGGCTACGGTGACCCCGGGCATGACGGCTCCCCCTGCGAATAACCGTTGCGAGGAATGCGGCCTCACTTATGCGCAATTCAGCAAGCTCGGAAGGTTTGGCTGCAGCTCTTGTTACCAAACCTTTGGCGACCGGCTGGACCCGCTGTTGAAGCGGGTGCATGGCAGTACCACCCACAGCGGAAAGGTGCCCCTTCGCTCGGGGGGAGTCCTGCAACAGAAGCGGGAGCTGGATGGGCTCAAGCAGAAGCTGGCCGAACTTATTCAGCAGGAGGAGTTTGAAGCGGCCGCCGGCGTTCGCGATCAAATCCGCGAGCTGGAAAAACGGATCTCCGAGTAAGGGGGAAGGCGCATCATGGCACTGGGACATTTTACCGAACAGGCTCTCAGCGATTGGATGAAACGGGAAGGACCCGAATCCGATATCGTTCTATCCAGCCGCATCCGGCTTGCCCGCAACCTCAGGGGCTTCCCGTTTCCGATGCTGGCGACGGGGCAGCAATCCCGGGAGGTGCTGGATAAAGTCACCGAGGTCATGGAGAACGAGGACTTGAAGGAGCTGGGGGATTTTTCGATCATCCCGCTCTCGGGCATCAGCGAGTTGGAGAAGAAGGTGCTCGTCGAGAAGCATCTCATCAGTCCGAACCTCGCGAACGAGTCCCGCAACGGAGCCGTCATTCTGAGCGAGAACGAATCGATCAGCATCATGGTGAACGAAGAGGATCACATTCGCATCCAATGCTTAACACCCGGATTTCAAATCCAGGAGGCCTGGGATATGGCCAATCGGATTGACGATATGATGGAAAGTCAATTGAACTTTGCTTTTGAAGAAAAACGAGGCTACCTGACGAGCTGTCCGACCAATGTCGGAACGGGGCTCCGGGCTTCGGTTATGATTCACCTGCCCGCTCTGGTGATGACCCAGCAGATCAGCCGGATCTTATCGGCCGTTACCCAAGTGGGATTGGCGGTGCGGGGCATGTATGGCGAGGGCAGCGATTCCTCGGGAAACCTGTTCCAGATTTCCAACCAGATTACGCTGGGACAATCCGAGGAGGAGATCATCGCCAATCTGTACAGCGTGGTTCAGCAGATTATCGAGCACGAACGCGCCGCGCGGGAACGGATGCAGGAGGATGCGCCGTACCGTCTGGCGGACCGGATTCATCGGTCCTTTGGGGTCCTGTCCCATGCGGTGATCCTGGACTCCAAGGAAGCCATGCAGCGGCTGTCGGACGTGCGTCTCGGTATTGACCTCGGACTTCTGACCGGGATTCAGCCGAAGACGCTGAATGAGCTTTTGGTGATGACGCAGCCTGGCTTTTTGCAGAAGCACTCGGGGGAACTGCTTACGGCCGAGAACCGTGATATCCGGCGGGCGGAGCTGATCCGCGAACGGGTACAGGATAACGGATAACGAAAGCGGTCCACTCGAATTTTATAACGGAGGTGCTAGTGAATGATGTTTGGGAGATTTACGGAACGCGCACAAAAGGTGCTGGCGTTGGCTCAGGAAGAAGCGGTTCGGCTCGGCCACAACAATATCGGGACCGAACATATCCTGCTCGGTCTGATTCGGGAAGGGGAGGGTATTGCCGCCAAGGCACTCATGGCCCTCGGCCTGGGCCTCGAGAAAATTCAGGATGAAGTCGAATCGTTGATCGGACGCGGACAGGAGCAGCCGACCAACATCGCCTATACTCCCCGCGCCAAGAAGGTCATCGAGCTCTCGATGGACGAAGCCCGCAAGCTGGGCCATACCTATGTCGGTACGGAGCATATCCTGCTCGGCTTGATCCGGGAGGGCGAGGGCGTAGCGGCACGGGTCTTGAACAACCTGGGTATCTCGCTGAACAAGGCGCGCCAGCAGGTGCTGCAACTGCTCGGCAGCAGCGAATCGGTCTCTTCCAATCACGGCTCGCAAGCGAGTGTGAATACGCCTACGCTGGATGGCTTGGCCCGCGACCTGACGGCATTTGCCAAAGAAGGCAACGTCGACCCCGTCATCGGCCGCAGCAAGGAAATCGAACGCGTCATCCAGGTGCTCAGTCGCCGGACGAAGAACAACCCGGTACTGATCGGCGAACCCGGCGTCGGCAAGACGGCCATCGCCGAAGGACTCGCCCAGCGGATCGTCAATAACGAAATTCCCGAGACGCTTCGGGAAAAGCGGGTCATGACCCTCGATATGGGTTCGGTCGTGGCCGGAACGAAATACCGCGGCGAATTCGAAGACCGCTTGAAGAAGATCATGGACGAAATCCGTCAGGCCGGAAACATCATCCTGTTCATCGACGAGCTGCACACGCTGATCGGAGCCGGCGGAGCAGAGGGCGCCATCGATGCCTCCAACATCCTGAAGCCGGCGCTGGCCCGCGGCGAGCTGCAGTGCATCGGGGCGACGACGCTGGATGAGTACCGCAAGTATATCGAGAAGGACGCCGCTTTGGAGCGCCGGTTCCAGCCGATTCAGGTCGACGAACCGACGCCGGACGAAGCGATTCAGATTCTCCATGGGCTGCGCGACCGGTATGAAGCTCACCACCGGGTCAAAATCACCGACGAGGCGATCGTCCAGGCCGTGAAGCTGTCCGACCGCTACATCAGCGACCGCTTCCTGCCGGACAAGGCGATCGACCTGATCGATGAAGCCGGTTCGAAGGTGCGGCTCCGCTCTTACACCACTCCGCCTCAGCTCAAGGAGCTGGAAAACCGGCTGGAAGACATCCGCAAGGAAAAGGATGCAGCCGTGCAAAGCCAGGAGTTCGAGAAGGCCGCCGCTCTTCGCGACACCGAGCAGAAGCTGAAGGAAGAGCTGGAGGATACCCGCAACCAGTGGAAGGAAACGCAGGGACGGACGGATTCCGAAGTGACGCCGGACGACATCGCCGATGTGGTGGCAAGCTGGACCGGTATTCCGGTGAAGAAGCTGGCCGAGGAAGAAACCGAACGTCTGCTGCAGATGGAATCGATTCTTCACCAACGGGTAATCGGCCAGGACGAAGCGGTGAAATCCGTCAGCCGCGCCATCCGTCGGGCCCGCGCCGGCCTGAAGGACGTGAAGCGTCCGATCGGATCGTTCATCTTCCTCGGACCGACGGGGGTCGGCAAGACCGAGCTCGCCCGCGCGCTCGCCGAAGCGATGTTTGGCGACGAGAACGCCGTGATTCGGATCGACATGTCCGAGTACATGGAGAAGCATTCGACCTCGCGTCTGGTCGGAGCGCCTCCGGGGTATGTCGGCTATGAAGAAGGCGGCCAATTGACCGAGAAGGTCCGCCGCAAGCCGTATTCCGTTGTCCTCCTGGATGAAGTCGAGAAAGCCCACCCGGAAGTGTTCAACATCCTGCTGCAGGTGTTGGAAGACGGTCGTTTGACCGACTCCAAAGGCCGGACCGTGGACTTCCGCAACACGCTGATCATCATGACCTCCAACGTCGGAGCGGAAACGATCAAGCGCAACTCCACACTCGGCTTCACCGCTTCCAATGACAACAGCCGCGAATACACGAACATGAAGGATAAGGTGATGGGCGAGCTGAAGAAGAGCTTCCGTCCGGAATTCCTCAACCGGATCGACGAGATCATCGTCTTCCACAACCTGGAGGAAGCCCATATCCAAGAAATCGTCTCGCTCATGGCGGAGGACCTCCGCAAGCGGCTCAAGGAGCATGATGTCGACTTCGTGCTGACGGAGGAAGCCAAGCAGTTCCTGGCCAAGGAAGGGTACGATCCCGCCTTCGGAGCGCGGCCGCTGCGCCGGGCCATTCAGAAGCACATCGAGGACCGCTTGTCCGAGGAGCTGCTGAAGGGCAATATTGCCAAGGGCGATTCCCTGACAATCGATGTAAAGGAAGGCGCGCTCGACGTCGTTCGCAACGGCTGAGTTGTCGGTTTCGCAACCTTGAATAACGCATGAAAAAGCATCCGGTTCGCCGCTTCTCCTTTCGGGGAGAGTCGGCGGATATCGGATGCTTTTTTCGCTGGAAGTCGGCTGGAATAGCTGTACGCGGCTACGGCAGATTGCTATAATTATACAATCGCTGTCGGGAAAAATGGATTGTATCATCGGCAATTTTCATTGGGCTCTCAAACATGGTACACTTTTGAGAGCGTGGATTTTTTATAGAGCTGGAGATGGCTATGGCAAAAGCAAAAACCAAATTTGTGTGCCAGGACTGCGGCTATGAGACGCCCAAGTGGCTGGGCAAATGCCCCGGCTGCGGCGCCTGGAACACCTTGGTCGAGGAAGTGGAGACCAAGGTCGTGACGCAGGGAGTGCTTCCCCTCAACGGCCTTACTCAAGAGAGAGCCGTCTCCATCACCGAGATCGCCGGGGCGGCGGACCCGCGGATTCGCACGCAGAATCGCGAGCTGGACCGGGTACTGGGCGGCGGCATCGTCCCGGGCTCCCTCATCCTGGTCGGCGGAGATCCCGGCATCGGTAAATCGACCCTGCTGCTGCAAACTTCCTATTCCTTAACCCTCGACGGGCGCAAAGCCCTTTATATTTCCGGTGAGGAGTCCTCCAGCCAAACCAAGCTGAGGGCGGATCGCCTGGGCGCTCTGTCGCCCAACCTGTATGTCCTTTGCGAAACCAACCTGGAGCGGATCGACGAAGCGATCGACAAGGTCGCGCCCGATTTCGTGGTCATCGATTCGATCCAAACCGTGTTCCATCCGGCGGTGACATCGGCGCCCGGAAGCGTTTCCCAGGTAAGGGAGTGCACCTCCCACTTCATGCGGCTCGCCAAGACGAAGGGGACCGCGATCGTTCTGGTCGGCCATGTGACGAAGGAAGGAGCCATTGCCGGGCCGCGGCTGTTGGAGCATATGGTGGATTGCGTGCTTTATTTTGAAGGCGAGCGGCATCACACCTACCGCTTGCTTCGCGCCGTTAAGAATCGCTTCGGCTCCACCAACGAAATTGGCATCTTCGAGATGAGGGAGAGCGGCCTCACCGAGATCGCCAATCCGTCGGAGCTGTTTCTGTCGGAACGGCCGAAGGGAGTGTCCGGCTCGACGGTGGTGGCCAGCATGGAAGGCACGCGGCCGATGCTGGTCGAGCTGCAGGCGCTGGTCTCGCCGACGACCTTCCCGTCGCCCAGGCGAATGTCCACCGGCTTCGACTACAACCGCATGTCGCTCATCATGGCGGTGCTGGAGAAGCGCAACGGGCTGTTCCTGCAGTCGCAGGACGCTTACCTCAATGTGGCCGGAGGGGTGAGGCTCGACGAGCCCGCCGTCGATCTCGGAGTGGCGGTCAGCATTGCATCGAGCTTCCGGGATCGACCGACCCGGCCGGATGACGTGATCTTCGGCGAGATCGGCCTGACCGGAGAGGTCCGGGGAGTCTCGCGGATTGAACAGCGGGTTCGGGAGGCCCAGAAGCTCGGCTTCAAGCGGGTGATCCTGCCCGCCATCAGCCTGAAGGGCTGGGAGCCGCCGGAGGGCATTCTCATTAAAGGCGTCACCACCGTTGCGGAGGCGCTTGCGGCAGCGTTGGACGATTAACGGAAAGCCGTCCGGCTGCCGATAATCTGTGGGGTATACTAAAATTCGATAATCGAGAATTAGGCGCTTGGCCAGGTCAAGCCAAGCTGCAGGCTGGGGATAGAGAGAAAAGGGGGTCCATGATGGCAAAGGAAGAAGAAATCAAGAGCCGCATCATCAAGCTGGTCGCACCCGGCACCCAATTTCGCGAGGGACTGGAAAACGTACTGAGGGCGAAAACCGGGGCGCTTATTGTGGTCGGCTACAGTCCGGAGGTCATGGAGCTGGCGGACGGCGGCTTTAGCATCAACTGCGAGTTTACGCCGAATTTTCTCTATGAGCTGGCCAAGATGGACGGAGCGATCATCCTGAGCGAGGATGTAAAGAAGATTCATTACGCCAACACGCAGCTCAATCCGGACCCGACGATCGCATCCAATGAGACGGGCATCCGGCATCGAACCGCCGAGCGCGTCGCCAAGCAGACCGGCAAGCTGGTGGTCTCCATCTCCCAGCGCCGGAATATCATTACCTTGTATCAGGGAAATCTCCGCTATTCCCTCAAGGACATCGGCGTGATCCTGACGAAGGCGAACCAGGCGATGCAGACGCTGGAAAAGTACAAATCGGTGCTCGACCAGAATCTGATCAACCTGGGGGCGACCGAGTTTGAAGACGCGGTGACGTACGAGGACGCCGTTCACGCCTTGCAAAGGGCGGAAATGGTGCTTCGCGTTAAGGCGGAAATCCGCCGTTACATCAACGAGCTCGGCGTCGAGGGGCGGCTGATCAGCATGCAGCTCGAGGAACTGGTGGCTCACATCGAGCACGAGTTCGTCCTGCTGATCCGGGACTATTGCCGCGAGAACACCGAAGAGAAGATCAAGGAGATTCGCGCCGGCCTGTCGAGGCTGAGCAGCGAGGAGCTGCTCGATCTGCACGCCATCGTCCGGCTCTTGGGGTACAACGTCACCAACAACATCCTCGACGAGCAGGTGTCCCCGCGCGGCTTCCGCGTGCTGAACAAGATTCCCCGCCTGCCGTCGATCATCATCTCGAACCTGGTGGAGAAATTCGAGTATTTGCCGCAGATCATTTCCGCTTCCATCGAACAGCTCGACGAAGTGGATGGCATCGGCGAAGTCCGCGCCCGCGCGATCAAAGAAGGACTTCGCCGCTTCCAGGAACAGGTATTCATTGACAGACAAATCTGAATTGACTACAATTTTGTAGATTACCTTCTGCCGGTTGAGAGCGGCGGATGAAAAGGTGGGCCCCATGCTGCGCAAATCGGTTCCCAATATGTTTACCGTATTAAACTTGTTCTTCGGCATCATCGCGATCATTCTGGTGTTGAACGACACCCCGGTCTTTCCGAAGATCGACAACGCCAATCTGGCTTCCATCATCGTGATCATCTCCATGTTGATGGACGGCATCGACGGCCGACTGGCCCGGGCTCTGAACGTACAGAGCGAATTCGGCAAAGAGCTGGATTCCCTCTCCGACGTCATTTCCTTCGGCGTGGCTCCGGCGTTTATTATGTACGTGGTAGCCTACGAGTCGGTCTATCCGCCGATGGCCTGGATAACCACCGCTATTTTTCCCATCTGCGGCGCTCTGCGGCTCGCCCGCTTCAACGTCATCGAAGGGATTCCCGGCTTCTTCATCGGACTGCCGATTCCGGCCGCCGGCGTGATTCTCTGTACCCTGGCTCTGTTTCACCAGGAACTGAGCTCCTATATTCTGATTCCGGCATCGCTCTTGCTCTCGTTCCTCATGATTAGCCGGGTCAAATACCCCAGCTTCAAGAAGGTCCGCCTCACCAAGAAAGCCGCGCTCGTCGCTCTGCTCTGCGTGGCGGTGGCGCTGATCACAGTCATCGCGTTCCCCAACTACTTGTCGCGGCTCATCTTCGTGCCGCTGGTCGTCTATGCCCTTTATGGAACGTTCATGGGCTTTAAACGCAAGCGTTAACGAGACGTCCTTGGGGTTGCCGAGCTGGACAACTTATCGATCCATGCAACAAGACCGCCGGGAAACCCCGACGGTCTTTTCGTTCGTTATGGAATGGGATGGACGCTGAGAAAAGGCAGCTTGGTCAGGACATGTTGAAGAAGCCGAGCGTGGAGCAGCGCTTCGATTCGTCCTCGACCACCTGCTGCATGTCGATGCCGAGCAGGTTGCACAGCGAAGCGAGGTAGAACAGATTGCGGCCGAGCTCGGCGGAGACCGCTTCGGTGCAGTTCTCGCACAGTTCGCCTGAGAGGTGAGTGTCGAGCAGCTTCTTCGCATCCTCGATGGTCATTTCCGTGGAATAATGCTGCTTGCCGGCATGAACCTGGACACAGCCGCATTCGGTTACGGCCTTGGTAACGGTACGGCTGACCGCCGCGTTCGATTGGGTCGTTTTGGATAAGACATCGAGCAGGCTGCGGTGGCGAAGCAGGAGATCCGATACCTGATTCTGAAACTGGGTTAGGCTAAGCGAACTCATTCTCTCTTCACCCCAACTATGGATAGGCTCATAAGCACTTAAGGCCATTATATCGGAACGTTCAGTACAATTCAATTTGCAAATCCGCGGCGAACTCGGGAAGGCGCGGCGCCGGAAGGTTTAGACCCCCTTGCTTTCGACCATACTGGTTAACACGGAGATCCCTACCAGAAACAGGAAGGAATTCCGGGGAAGATCAGTCTTAACGGAGGTGATGGAGAATGAAAAAAGGAATTCAAGCAGTTGCCTTGCTCGTGGGCTTTTTTGTCGGTTATCAGAACCGGTTTGACGTAGGTAGGCTGCTCGCCCGGATGGGGGGAATGGGCTTCGATCGGCTGTCGGACGGGGGCCGGGATCTGCTTAGCACCGGCGTCGTCGCGCTCGTGTTCCTGCTGGCCGCCGTACTTAGCGGAGAATGGCTGATGCGGACCCTGCAGCGTGCGGAAGCGGCCCTGAAACACATGCAGGCTCCGGAGCTGCTCATGCTGGGGGCCGGGGTAACGGCGGGGCTCGTCTTCTCGGCCTTGCTCTACCCGCTGATGACCGCGCTGGCCGGGGGCAGCCCGGTGCTTGCGCTCGCGCTCACCGTGTTCGCGGTGGGGTATGGCGGACGGCTGGCCCGCTCCAAGGGGGGCGAGCTGTGGAAGGCGCTTAAGGAAGGGCGGCGAACCGAGCCGGATGAAGCCGGCGATGCATGGGAGGAGCGCAAGATCCTCGACACCAGTGTCATCATTGACGGCCGAATCGCCGATATTTGCAAGACCGGATTCATTGAAGGGACGCTGGTGATACCGGGCTTTATCCTGGAGGAGCTCCAGCATATCGCCGATTCGTCCGATCTGCTGAAGCGCAATCGCGGCCGCCGCGGGCTCGACATTCTGAACAAAATCCAAAAGGAACTGGACGTAAAGGTGGAAATCTACGAAGGCGATTTCGAGGAAATCGCCGAGGTGGACAGCAAGCTGGTTCGCTTGGCCAAAGTGCTGGGCGGCAAGGTGCTGACCAACGATTTCAACCTGAACAAGGTCTGCGAGCTGCAGGGCGTCTCGGTGCTCAACATCAACGACCTGGCCAACGCGGTGAAGCCGGTGGTGCTGCCGGGCGAGGAGATCGTCGTCCAGGTCATCAAGGACGGCAAGGAGCACGGCCAAGGCGTGGCGTACTTGGATGACGGCACGATGATCGTGGTCGAAGGCGGCCGCGATTACATCGGAACGACCATGGAGGTCATGGTGACGAGCGTGCTGCAGACGTCGGCCGGCCGGATGATCTTCGCCAAGCCTAAATTGTTGGAAAAAGCGCAGTAAAACGATTATGATAGAAACAGCCGGCGGGGCGGGGGCATGGAGATGCCCGCCGTCATCCGGCTGTTTTTTTTCGTAGCGGGGCATAGCGATGCAAGGGATGGAAGCTGGAATGAAGAATCCGACAATAGCCTTCGGAGCGGTGATCGTGGCGGCGGGCAAGGGCTCGCGCATGAGAAGCTCCGTCAGCAAGCAGTTTTTGCCGCTCGCCGGCAAGCCGATCCTGGCGCACACGCTGGAGCGGTTCGAACGGCTGCCGCAGGTGGCGAGCGTCGTGCTGGTCACCGGGCAGGAAGACCTGGAGCGCTGCCGCCGGATCGTGCACGATTGCGGGTTGAGCAAGGTTGCCGCCATCGTCGCAGGCGGTGTTGAGCGGCAGGACTCCGTCCGCCGGGGACTTGCCGCCCTGCCGGAGGAGCTGGCGTACGTGCTGGTGCACGACGCCGTCCGGCCGTTCGCGGCGGAGCCCGAGATCGCGGCTTGCCTGGACGCCGCGTGCGAAACCGGCGCGGCGGTGCTCGCCGTTCCCGTGAAGGATACCATCAAGACGGCGGACGCCGGGCGGCGCGTCACCGGCACGCCCGAGCGCAGCACGCTTTGGGCGGTGCAGACGCCGCAGGCCTTTCGCCGCAGCCTGCTGGAAGCCGCTCACGAGGCGGCGGCGCGGCAGGCGTTCACCGGCACGGACGATGCCAGCCTGGTCGAACGGCTGGGCGCTCCGGTGCAACTGGTGGAAGGCAGCTACGACAATATCAAAATCACCACGCCGGAGGACCTGGAGTGGGCGGAGTCCTATCTCGCCCGCCGGGAGACGGCGGGAAGGGACACGACCATGATACGGATCGGACAAGGTTTTGACGTTCACGCGTTTGCCGAAGGGCGCAAGTGCATCATCGGGGGAGTGGACATTCCGTTCGAGAAGGGCCTCCTCGGCCATTCCGACGCCGACGTGCTGCTGCACGCCGTGGCCGACGCCGTGCTCGGCGCGCTTGCGCTCGGCGACATCGGCAAGCATTTTCCCGATACGGATGCGGCTTTCAAGGATGCGGACAGCCTGCTTCTCCTGAAGCATGTCTGGGCCCTGGCCGAAGAACGAGGCTACAGGCTCGGGAATCTCGACGCGACAATCATCGCGCAGCGGCCGAAGATGGCCCCGTACATTCCGCGCATGGCGGAGATTCTGGCGGAGGCGCTCGGCGCAGAGCCGGGCCAGATCAACGTGAAGGCGACGACCACCGAGAAGCTCGGCTTTCCGGGACGCGAGGAAGGAATCGCCGCGCAGGCAGTTGTTTGTCTTTTTGCGAATGTGCTATCATAGCATGTAATCTTGTTTTCCAGAACGAACGGAGGAACGACCATGACGGAACAAGTCCGCGTCCGCTACGCGCCGAGCCCAACCGGGCACCTGCACATCGGCAATACCCGGACGGCCCTGTTCAATTATCTGTTTGCCCGCCATGCCGGCGGCCAGTTCATCATCCGAATTGAAGATACCGACCTGAAGCGCAATGTGGCCGGCGGCGAGGAGAGCCAGCTGCATTACCTGAAATGGCTCGGCATCGAATGGGACGAGAGCGTGGACATCGGCGGCCCGTACGGCCCTTACCGGCAGACGGAACGCCTCGACATATATAAGCGCCACTGGCAGGAGCTGCTCGACCGCGGCCTGGCGTACCCGTGCTACTGTACCGAGGAAGAATTGGCAAGCGAGCGCGAGGAGCAGAAGGAAAAGGGCGAGACGCCGCGCTACTCGGGCAAATGCCGTCATCTGACGGCGGATCAGCGCGCCTCACTGGAAGCCGAAGGGCGCGTGCCGAGCGTGCGGTTTCTCGTTCCCGAGGGCCGCTCCTATTCCTTCGACGATATGGTCAAAGGGCCGATTACCTTCACGACGGAGGAGATCGGCGATTTCGTCATCGTCAAGAAGGACGGCATCCCGACCTATAACTACGCCGTCGTCATCGACGACTATCTGATGAAGATCTCCCATGTGCTGCGCGGCGAGGAGCATATCTCCAACACGCCCCGGCAGCTTATGATCTACGAAGCGTACGGCTGGCAGCCGCCCGTCTTCGGGCATATGACCTTGATCGTCGGCGAGAACCGCAAGAAGCTGAGCAAGCGCGACGAATCGATCGTCCAATTCATCTCCCAGTACGACAAGCTGGGCTACCTTCCCGAGACGCTGATGAACTTCATCGCCCTGCTCGGCTGGTCGCCGGAAGGGGAGAACGAAATTTTTACCAAGGACGAGCTGATTGCGGCCTTCAACCCCGAACGCCTGTCGCAAAGCCCGGCGATGTTCGACACCCATAAGCTGGCGTGGATGAACAGCCAGTACATCAAGAACGCCGATCCGGAGCGGATCGTAGCCCTCTGCCTGCCGATTCTGCAGGAAGCGGGACACTTGCCCGAAGAGCTGGACGAAGCGCAACGCGCCTGGGCGGAGCGGCTGATCCGCCTGTTCCAGGACAAGCTGACCTGCGGAGCCGACATCGTCGAGCAGAGCCGGCTGTTCTTCGAGGACGCCGTTCAGACGGACGAAGAAGCGAAAGCGGTGCTGGCCGGCGAACACGTCCCGGTCGTGCTCGGCGGGATGCTGAACGAGCTGCAGGCGGCCGAAGGCGGCGAGCTGGCGCCGGAGACGGTGAAAGCCATGCTGAAGAGCGTGCAGAAGTCCACCGGCTACAAGGGCATGCAGCTGTTTATGACGATTCGTGTCGCCGTCACCGGGCAGATGCACGGTCCGGACCTGAACGAGACGATCTCCCTGCTCGGCCGCGAAAAAACCGTCTCCCGGATCGCCGCCTTGTTGTCATAAGCCGGTGCAGTGGGATATACTGATTACAAATTCGGAAGAAATTCCGACATGATGCGAACGCTATGACCGGATAAGTACCGCCGCAAGGGAAGCTGCAGAGAGAACGACCGGATGCCCGCTTCGGGCATCCCGGCTGCGAGTCGTTCCTTCCCCCGGCCGGGAAATGCACCCGGGAGCAGCGGGATCGAATGGTTCACCGTAGATCCCGCCGGTTACGTCCCCGATACGGACGCCAAGGGGAAGACGGTATTCGGGCTTACGGTGCCCGACGGACAAGTCTTCAAGCAGAGTGGAACCGCGTGATCAACGTCTCTGCAGCCGCAAGGCTGTGGAGGCGTTTTTTCATCGTTTGAGAGAGGGCGAATACCGTCAATCTGGGGATTGCAGGGGGTTGTTTCATGTTTCAGCGCATTCGTGCGGATATCTCGGCCGTTTTCGACAACGATCCGGCAGCCCGGTCCGCGATCGAAGTCATGCTTACCTATTCCGGTCTCCATGCGATCTGGCTTCACCGGATCGCCCATTGGTTCTATACATGCCGCTGCTTCTTTCTCGCCCGGGCCATCTCGCAGTTCGGCCGCTTCATGACCGGCATCGAGATTCATCCCGGCGCGGTCATCGGCAGCCGGCTGTTCATCGACCACGGCATGGGGGTCGTCATCGGGGAAACCTGCGAGATCGGCGACGACGTGGTGCTGTTTCAAGGGGTTACCCTGGGCGGGACGGGGAAGGAGAAGGGAAAGCGCCATCCCACGATCGGCAGCAATGTGGTGGTGGGCTCGGGCGCCAAGGTGCTCGGCTCGTTTAAAGTGGGAGACAATTCGCGCATCGGCGCGAACGCGGTCGTTCTTCAGGAGGTTCCCGCCAACTGTACCGTGGTCGGAAATCCGGGCCGCATTGTGCGTCGCGACGGGATGCGGGTGAATAAACTGAATCACGGCGACCTGCCGGACCCTTCGAGCGAGATGTTTCGCTCCCTGCAGGAGCAGATTGATGAACTGAAGGCGGTGCTTTCCCTGGAGAGGCGGAAGCCGTGCGAGGTACTCGAATACACAGAGGAGCCAAAACGATGACCTTACAAATCTACAACACCCTGAGCCGGACCAAGGAGGAGTTCCGTCCGATCGAGCCGGGCAAAGTAAGCATGTACGTCTGCGGACCGACCGTCTACGACTACATCCATATCGGCAACTCGCGCCCGCTGATCTTCTTCGATACGGTTCGCCGTTACCTGGAATATGTCGGCTATGAAGTGAACTATGTCGTCAATTTCACCGACGTGGACGACAAGCTGATCAAGCGCTCCCTGGAACGGGGGGTTCCCGTGCCGGAGCTTGCCAATACGTTTATCGACGCCTATTTGCAGGATGCCCGGGCGCTCGGGGCGGAGAAGGCCCTCCATCCGCGGGTGACGGAGAACATCGACGAAATTGTGGCGTTTATTGCCGGACTGGTGGAAAAGGGGGCGGCGTACGAAAGCGGCGGCGATGTCTTTTTCCGCACCAAGGCGTTCCCCAAGTACGGCCAGCTGTCCCACAAAAACCTCGACGAGCTGCAGCACGGCATCCGCATCGACGTGGACGAGCGCAAGGAAAGCCCGCATGACTTCGTGCTGTGGAAAGCGGCGAAGCCGGGCGAGATCCGTTGGCCCAGCCCCTGGGGCGAGGGCCGTCCGGGCTGGCATATCGAATGCTCGGCGATGGCGGCCAAGTACCTCGGCGAGACCATCGATATCCACGGCGGAGGCGAGGATCTGGAATTCCCGCACCACGAGTGCGAGGCCGCCCAGTCCGAGGCGCTGACCGGCAAGCCGCTCGCCCGCTACTGGATGCATAACCGCTACCTCAACATCGCCGGTGAAAAAATGTCGAAATCGCTCGGCAACGGCTTGACCGTCCACAACATTCTGCAATCGGCCAAGCCAGAGGCGGTTCGTTTCGTCATTCTCTCAGCCCATTACCGCAGCCCGATCAACTTTGGCGACGAATCGCTTCGCCAGGGGGAAGCGGGAATCGAGCGGATCAACAACAGCTACGGCAACCTCATCCATCGGCTGCGTATCCTGACGGAGGCGAAGACCGGGTGGCAGCCGTTCACGGCCGAGAAGCTCGACGCGCAGCTAGCCGAGGCCTTGCAGACCGCCGGCCTTGCGGACGAGGAACGGGGCGCGGAGACGGCGGAGGCGGAAGCCCTGCGGGAATCGGCGCTCGCCCTGAAACGGTTCGGCGAGCGGATGGACGACGATTTCAACACGCCCGATGCCATCACGGCCCTGTTCGATCTGACGGCCGCCACGAACAAATACCTGCTTGTCGACCATGCCTCGATCGACGTGCTTCAGGCGCTGAAACGGGCGTTCGAACGGATGGACGCGGTGCTGGGGCTGTTGATGAATGCGGCCGATACCGGCGAGGACGCCGAGATCGAGCGGCTGATCGAAGAGCGGCAGGAAGCGCGCCGGTCGCGCAACTTCGGCCGGGCCGACGAAATCCGCGACGAGCTTGCCGGGCGGGGGATTCTCCTGGAAGATACGGCCCAGGGCGTCCGCTGGCGGCGGAAATGAAGCGGCCTCCTATGGAAACCCAACCGTTGTTTATTCCGCCTGCCAAGGACCCCAAGCTGATGAATCCGCTCGCGCTGGCCTACATCGGCGACACCATCTACGATTTGTTCGTCCGGCAGTATGTCATCGCGCAGCCCAATCACCGCCCCCATCATCTGCACCGGGAGGCGAGCAAGTTCGTATCCGCGAAGGCCCAGGCCCGGGCGCTCGAACGATGGCTGCCGCTGCTCAGCGAGGAGGAGCAAGAGGTAGTGCGGCGGGGACGCAATGCCAAGAGCGGCACCGTGCCGAAGAATACGGACGTTCTGGTCTACCGGCACAGCACCGCCTTCGAATGCCTGATCGGCTACTTGTATTACCGGCAGCAGCACGAACGGCTGCACGATCTTCTGATGATCAGCGTGACCCCATATCCCGATATCATCGGCTAAGCAACGACAGAGAGGAAGAAGGACCATGGAAGAATATTTGGCCGGCAAGCACTCCGTCCTGGAGGCGCTGCGCTCGGGGCGACCCATTCACAAGATCTGGTTCGCCGAGGGTGCGCAGAAGCACCTCGTCGTGCCCATTGCCGCGGAGGCGAAGGCGCTCGGCATCGTCACGCAGACGGCCGACAAGCGCAAGCTCGACCAGATGGCCGGGAGCGTGCAGCATCAAGGGGTGGTCGCCCAGGTGGCGGCTTACGAATACGCCGAGCTCGACGACATTCTGCGGACCGCCGCCGAGAGCGGGGAGCCGCCGTTTCTCCTCCTGCTCGACGAGATCGAAGACCCGCATAACCTCGGTTCCATTCTCCGTACGGCGGAATGCACCGGCGTGCACGGCGTCGTGATCCCGAAGCGCCGCTCGGTCGGGTTGACGGCGACCGTATCGAAGACCTCGGCCGGAGCCATCGAATATGTGCCCGTAGCCAAGGTGACCAACCTCGCCCAGACCATCGATGAGCTCAAGGAGAAGGGCATCTGGGTGGCGGGAACCGACGGCAGTGCGGAGCAGGACATCTATGGCACCGATTTTCGCATGCCGCTCGCCCTCGTCATCGGCAACGAAAACAAGGGGATGGGCCGCTTGATCCGGGAAAAGTGCGATTTTCTCGTCAAGCTGCCCATGTTCGGCAGCATCAACTCGCTGAACGCCTCGGTCGCCGCTTCCTTGTTCATGTACGAGGTCGTACGCCAGCGCCGGATCGTCAAGTAGGCCCGCGATGAAGGACTATCTGATCGTCGACGGCTATAACATCATCGGCGCCTGGCCGGAGCTCGCCCGTCTGCGCGACATCCGGCTGGAGGACGCCCGCGACCGGCTGATCGACATCCTGTCCGACTACCAGGCCTTTTCCGGACTTAACGTCTACCTGGTGTTCGACGCCCATCAGGTGCCGGGGACCGGGGGGAAGTACGAGCAGAGCCGGCTGCAGGTGGTCTACACCAAGGAGAAGGAGACGGCCGATGAGCTGATCGAGCGGCTCGTCTCCGACTTTACGGGGCGCCGCCGTCAGGTCTATGTGGCCACCTCCGACATGGCGGAGCAGCACGTGGTGTTCGGCCGCGGCGCGCTGCGGCTGCCGGCGCGTGAACTGCTGACGAAGGTCAAAGAGAGCCGCAAGGAAGTCCGCAAGAGGCTGGAAGAGGAGTCGAAGCGGGGAGGAAATACCTTCGACAGCCGGCTGAGCGACGAGCAGCGGGAGAAACTGGAAAGGTGGCGCAGGGAGTAAAAGGCGCGCCGCTCCGCGTCCCGTCGGCCGTTTGGGAACCGGATGCAGGTTGACGATAATCGGATACATCGGGTATACTTGTTTCATATGTTTGCTTATTTTCCCATTTTTCTGCGAATTGCATTCGCTGCCTGACAGGCCAATCCGGAGGGATTTTCGTGGGTATTGACCTCAATGAGTTAAGAAAGCAGGACTATGCCCTTATATCCGATGAGGACAATGTCGAGGCGGTTCGAGCAGGTAGCGGCGAAGCGCTGGAGCACCTGATCAACAAATATAAGAACTTCGTCCGCGCCAAAGCCCGCTCCTATTTCCTGATCGGGGCGGACCGGGAGGATATCGTGCAGGAGGGCATGATTGGCCTGTACAAATCGATCCGGGATTTCCGCGGGGACAAGCTCGCTTCCTTCAAGGCGTTCGCGGAGCTGTGCATCACCCGTCAGATCATCACGGCGATCAAGACCGCCACCCGTCAGAAGCACATCCCGCTGAACTCCTACGTTTCCTTGGACAAGCCCATCTACGACGAGGAATCCGACCGGACCCTGCTCGACGTGATCTGCGGTCCGAAGGTGACGGACCCGGAGGAGCTGATCATCAACCAGGAGGAGTTTTCCGGCCTGGAGGACAAGATGGGCGAGATTTTGAGCGACCTGGAGCGCCGCGTGCTCATGCTGTACCTCGACGGCCGTTCGTATCAAGAAATCGCAGTCGACCTGGACCGCCACGTGAAGTCGATCGACAATGCCCTGCAGCGGGTTAAACGCAAGCTGGAGAAATACCTGGAAGCCCGGGATTTGCCCTAACCTACGAAAATCGGAGCGCTCCTCCCGCGAGGGATGGGCGCTTTTTTGCCGAATACGCCGGGGAGCGGGTTTGGGCGGCGGCAAACCGGACCATACTGAAAAAGAGAACTTGTCCGCGCAGGTTCTCTTTTCCTAGCGATGCAAGGGGCTGCGAGTTTCCCAAACGAGAACCTTTTTCTTGACAGAGGCTTGACGGTGTGCTAAATTATTTTAGGTAACCCTATTTGTCGGAGTCTGCTCAGGACAATCGGGGTTCTTTAATTCAGGTTGTCTCGGGAGGTGTGATCCATGCGGGTTATTATCACGTTGGCTTGTACGAGCTGCAAACAAAGAAACTACACGTCCAACAAGAACAAGCGTAACAACCCTGACCGCTTGGAGAAGAAGAAATATTGCAAATTCTGCAATTCTCATCAGCTTCATCGCGAGACCCGTTAAGGTAATACGGAGGTGCTGTTGTGGGATTCGTAGCCAGAATGAAGCAAGGATTCAGCTCCACGTTCTCCTTCTTCGCGGAAAGTTGGGCGGAACTGCGCAAGGTCAAATGGCCGGGCCGCAAGGAATTGACCAGCTACACGATCGTGGTTATCACCACGGTCATTTTCGTGGGAATCTACTTTACGGTCTTGGATCTGATCATTTCCGAGATCGTGAGATTGGTCACTAAATAAGAGTGACGCAAGGAGACAATCATGGAGAAACGATGGTATGTTGTCCATACCTACTCCGGGTATGAGAACAAAGTAAAGGCCAACTTGGAGAGACGTGTCGAGTCCATGAACATGACGGACAAGATCTTCCGTGTCCTCGTTCCGATGGAAGAGGAAGTGGTGAGCAAGGACGGCAAGAAGAAGACCGTCATGCGCAAGGTCTATCCGGGCTATGTTCTCGTGGAAATGATCCAGACCGACGATTCCTGGTACGTGGTCCGCAACACGCCGGGCGTTACCGGATTTGTGGGCTCCACCGGTTCAGGTTCCAAGCCGACTCCGCTATTGGCCGAGGAAGTTGAGGCAATTCTGCGCCATATGGGCATTGAAGAGCCGAAACCGAGGATCGACTTTGAACTCAAGGAAACCGTTCGCGTGAAGGTTGGACCGTTCGCCGACTTCGTGGGCTCGGTCGAAGAGATTCTCTTCGACAAGAACAAGCTGAAGGTGCACGTGAACATGTTTGGGCGGGAAACTCCTCTGGAGCTGGATTTTACCCAGGTCGAGAAATTATAGGACACGCCGGGCTCTGTTGGCACCGGTATGCCGTCCTCTTGGAGTTTCGCGAACGCTCGTCCCCCGGACGAAGCATGGATGCCGGCCGATTCTTCGGTCCGGCCCCGCGGTTACCGGCTATGACGCCGGCGGATTCGTCCGCCGTGTGAAACCGGCCGTTTGCCTTAGGTGGGAGGGTTTATCCCGTTCGACCACATTCCAGCAAGGAGGTGTCCCTCATGGCTAAGAAAGTTATCAAAATGGTCAAACTGCAAGTTCCCGCAGGGAAAGCGAATCCGGCTCCGCCTATCGGTCCGGCCCTCGGTCAAGCAGGTGTGAACATCATGGCGTTCTGTAAGGAATTCAACGCTCGTACCGCCGATCAAGCCGGCCTGGTTATCCCGGTCGTCATCAGCGTGTTCGAAGACCGTTCCTTCACGTTCGTTACGAAGACTCCGCCCGCCGCTGTTCTTCTTCGCGTCGCTGCCGGCATCCAGAAAGGCTCCGGCGAACCGAACAAGAAGAAAGTCGCTACGGTTAAGCGCGACAAGGTTCGCGAAATCGCCGAGCAAAAGATGGAAGACCTGAACGCAGCGTCGGTTGAAGCCGCAATGCGCATGGTCGAAGGTACCGCCCGCAGCATGGGCATCACGATCGCCGACTAATCGTCCGCGCGTTCGCAGCAGTCATCCAAATGCAAGCTTCCCGAAACCGATTCGTTCTCCGTTCGCGGAGACATTCCGTTTACCATTTGGATATCGGCTCCCCAGGAGCCGTATGTGGGAGGATATTCCGTTAACACCACAAAGGAGGAACAAGACGTGCCGAAGCATGGTAAGAAATATGCTGAAGCGGTCAAGACCATCGATCAGGATGCTCTCTACGAGCTTCTCGATGCAGTGACCGCGGTCAAGAAGAACGCGACGGCCAAGTTCGACGAAACCGTCGAAGTGGCAGTGCGTCTCGGCGTTGACCCGAAGAAACAAGACCAAGCCGTCCGCGGCGTCGTCGTACTGCCGCACGGAACCGGTAAAACGAAGCGCGTGCTCGTGTTCGCGAAGGGCGACAAGGCCAAAGAAGCGGAACAAGCCGGCGCTGACTTTGTCGGCGATCAGGACATGATCAACAAGATTCAGCAGGGCTGGTTCGACTTCGACGTCTGCGTAGCTACGCCGGACATGATGAGCGAAGTCGGTAAACTGGGCCGTCTGCTCGGGGGCAAGGGCCTTATGCCTAACCCGAAAGCCGGTACCGTTACGTTTGACGTAACGAAGGCTGTGCAGGAAATCAAGGCTGGTAAGATCGAGTACCGTCTGGACCGCGCGGGTCAGATTCATGCCCCGATCGGCAAGGCGTCCTTCTCGGAACAACAGCTGGTCGACAACCTACGCTCGCTGATCGACGCCCTGGTTCGTTCGAAGCCTGCCGCCGCTAAGGGTGTATACCTGAAGGGTGCTGCGGTTGCGTCCACCATGGGACCGAGCGTTAAGCTGAATTTGCAATCCTTCCGCTAAGCTTGACAGGGCTTGCTCCGTCTGCTAAGCTGGATAAGGTTTTTGGAATCGAATAGTCTGCCGTAGACAGTAGGTGCCCGCTCGCCGGGCTTAATTTCCTCCCGAGGCGTTCGAATACAGTTCGACTGTTCATGATGAGCATCGGATTAACGGACCTTCGTGCGGAAGCGCGAAGGTCCTTTCATTTACGATCGGGCCAAACGTTCTCCAGGCAGAATGAATGTAACAGGAGGTGTAACGATGGCAAACGCAAAAGTTCTGGAAAGCAAACAACAGCAGGTTTCGGAAGTGTCCGGCAAGCTGAAGGAAAGCACCACGACCGTTGTGGTGGACTACCGCGGTTTGAACGTGGCGCAGGTCACCGAGCTCCGCAAGCAGCTGCGTGGAGCCGGCGTGGAATTCGAAGTGTTGAAGAACACCGTGGTTCGCCGCGCTACGGCGGAAGCCGAGCTGTCCGAGCTTGACCAATACCTGACGGGACCGACCGCCATCGCGTTCAGCAAAGAAGACGCGGTAGCACCGGCCAAGATCCTGTCCGACTTCGCCAAGAAGAACGACAAGCTGAGCGTAAAGGGCGGCGTCGTCGAAGGCAAGGTCGTCGGCTTCGACCAGATCAAGGCATTGGCGGATCTTCCTTCCCGCGAAGGACTTCTGTCCATGCTGCTTTCCGTGCTGCAGGCTCCGATGCGCAACTTCGCGCTCGCAGTCAAGGCCGTATCCGAGAAGCAAGAAGGCGGCGCTCAGGAAGCGTAAGCTTCCGGCACACGCCGTATAGCGCATAACCGCAAGACCAACCGCTTCGTACGAAGCCCAAATACATTTTTATGGAGGTTCCATCATGAGCAAAGAGCAAATCCTTGAAGCCATCAAAGGCATGACCGTTCTGGAACTGAACGATCTCGTGAAAGCCATCGAAGAAGAATTCGGCGTAACCGCAGCTGCTCCGGTAGCTATGGTAGGCGGCGGCGCAGCTGCAGCCGAAGTCGAAGAACAAACCGAATTCGACGTTATCCTGATGAACGCTGGCGCATCCAAGATCAACGTGATCAAGGTTGTCCGCGAAATCACCGGCCTCGGCCTGAAGGAAGCCAAGGACCTGGTCGACGGCGCTCCGAAGCCGATCAAGGAAAAGGTATCGAAGGACGATGCCGAAGCCATCAAGACCAAGCTGACCGAAGCCGGCGCAACCGTCGAAGTCAAGTAAGGTTAACCCTTTGACCAAACCCCCTTGAAGGTTGCCTTCAAGGGGGTTTTTCTCCCATCACGGAAGAGGCAGGAGAGACCGCATGAGCGAGCATTATTATACGAACAAGCCGACCGTTAAGCACGACATGCGGACGGTTGCGGAGACGCTGCGCGGCATGGACCTGGCGTTTGGGACCGACGCGGGCGTATTCTCCAAGGGCGGCGTCGACTACGGCAGCAAAGCGTTGATCCGTTCGATGGAGATTCCGGCTGCCGGTCGCGTGCTCGACGTCGGCTGCGGCTATGGGCCGATCGGCATCACCGCGGCGAAGCTGGCCCCCGCCTGCACCGTCACCCTGCTCGACGTCAATGAACGGGCCGTAGAACTGGCCCGGGAGAATGCACAGCGAAACGGAGCGCATAACGTCGAGGCGTTCGTCAGCGACAAGCTGGCCGCCGTACGCGGGCAGAGCTTTGACTGCATCCTGACCAACCCTCCCATCCGGGCCGGAAAAGAGACCGTCCACGCCATCTTCGAGGAGGCGGCGGAATGCCTGGTTCCCGGCGGCAAGCTGTGGGTCGTGATTCAGAAAAAGCAAGGCGCGCCATCCGCCGTCGCCAAGCTGGAAACGCTGTTTTCCTCGGTCCGCGAAGCGGAAAAGGACAAAGGGTACCGGGTCATTGTTTGCGTGAAGTAACAAAGTCTAGCAGGCCCGAGAGGGAGTCATCTTTTTGGTTGACTCTCTATTTGTTTTGTGGTATCATAATTAAATGTCAGTATAAAATGGGCTCCATGTCTTTAGTTGACTAAAATGTCAAGACTTTTTCGTTGCTCTGATTGCAGCCGGCCGGCGTAATGAATCGGGCAAAGGAGGCTTGCGCATAAAGTTTGTCCAAACGGCGTATAATAATCGTTTTTTGGGCAATATCTACTTAAGTAGGAGACTCGGCCGTTTTGTTATCGTTGGGCTTGAGGCGTTTCGCCGACGGTCTGTCGATACGTTTCTCTTTCGGCGGCCCGCTTGTGCGGGAATTCGGAAGTCTTTCGGCCGCACATCGAAGGAAGACTTGTGCCCCGGATACCGGCAGGTGAAGTCGCGGAAGGCTTCATCCGTGAAGCTTTTTCTTGTTTTATCGCTGTTCGAAAGGGCGCTTCCCGGGAACGCGGAAACGAATTTTCGAATAGCCGATCGTTTCATTGAGTAGACACAAGGGGTGAAGAAAAGTTGGCAGGTCATCTTGTACAATTCGGACGACGCACACGCAGAAGTTACGCGCGGATCAACGAAGTCTTGGAAGTCCCGAACCTGATTGAAATTCAACAGAAATCCTATCAATGGTTTCTGGATGAAGGCCTGCGGGAAATGTTCCAGGATATTTCCCCAATTCAGGACTTTACGGGCAATCTGGTCTTGGAGTTTATCGATTACAGCCTCGGTGAACCCAAGTATACGGTCGACGATTCCAAGGAACGCGATGTCACCTATGCGGCTCCTCTTCGGGTTAAAGTCCGCCTGATCAATAAGGAGACCGGGGAAGTCAAGGAGCAGGAAGTCTTCATGGGCGATTTCCCGCTTATGACGGAGACCGGCACCTTTATTATCAACGGCGCAGAACGCGTTATCGTCAGTCAGCTCGTTCGTTCCCCCAGCGTCTATTTCAGCACGAAAACCGATAAAAATGCGAAAAAGACCTTTACGGCAACGGTGATTCCGAACCGCGGCGCCTGGCTGGAGCTGGAGACGGACGCGAAGGATATCATCTATGTACGGATCGACCGCACGCGCAAGATTCCGGTGACGGTGCTGCTGCGCGCATTGGGCTTCGGCTCGGATGCGGAAATCCTCGATCTTCTGGGGGACGACGAGTTTATTCGCAACACCCTGGATAAGGACAACACCGACTCTACCGAAAAAGCTTTGATCGAAATCTACGAGCGTCTGCGTCCGGGCGAACCGCCCACGCTGGACAATGCGAAGAGCCTGCTCGTAGCGCGCTTCTTCGATCCAAAGCGCTATGATCTGGCCAATGTCGGCCGCTATAAAATCAACAAGAAGCTGCATATCAAGAACCGTTTGTTCAACCAACGGCTGGCCGAGACGCTGATCGATCCGGAAACGGGCGAGATTCTGGCCGAAGCCGGTCAGATGCTTGACCGCCGCCTCCTGGATCAGATTCTGCCGCATCTGGAGCAGAACCTGAACGGCAAGGCATTCCCGGTCGCCGGAGGCGTGTCCGATACGGATGACATTCCGCTGCAGGTGGTTAACGTCTACTCGCCTCAGGAAGACGGCAAGGTCATCAAGGTCATCTCCAACGGGATCATCGACAAGTCCGTCAAGCACATCACGCCGGCGGATATCATCGCGTCCATTAACTACTTTATTAACCTGCTGCACGGCATCGGAAACATCGACGACATCGACCACCTCGGCAACCGCCGTCTGCGTTCCGTGGGCGAACTTCTGCAGAACCAGTTCCGCATCGGGCTGTCCCGCATGGAGCGCGTGGTTCGCGAGCGCATGTCGATTCAGGACGCCAATGTCATCACGCCGCAGGCGCTGATCAACATCCGTCCGGTCATCGCCTCGATTAAAGAGTTCTTCGGCAGCTCCCAGCTGTCGCAGTTCATGGACCAGACTAATCCGCTGGCCGAATTGACGCACAAGCGCCGCTTGTCCGCCCTCGGTCCGGGCGGTCTGACCCGCGAACGGGCCGGCATGGAAGTGCGCGACGTTCACCCGTCCCACTACGGCCGGATGTGCCCGATCGAGACGCCGGAAGGTCCGAACATCGGGTTGATCAACTCGCTGTCGACCTTCGCCCGCATCAACGAGTACGGCTTTATCGAAGCTCCCTACCGCCGTGTCGATCCGAAGACCGGCGTCGTCACCGAGCATATCGATTACCTGACGGCCGACGAGGAAGACAACTACGTCGTTGCCCAGGCGAACGCCGTGCTGACGGAAGAAAACAGCTTCCAGGATGAGAGTGTCATCGTCCGGTTCAAGGACGAGATCCTGACGCTGCCGCGCGAACGCGTCGATTACATGGACGTTTCGCCGAAGCAGGTCGTTTCGGTCGCAACCGCGCTGATTCCCTTCTTGGAAAACGACGACTCCAACCGCGCGCTGATGGGCTCCAACATGCAGCGCCAAGCGGTGCCGCTGCTCGTGCCCCGCTCTCCGTTCGTCGGAACGGGCATGGAGCACAAGTCCGCAAAGGACTCCGGCGTCTGCATCGTCGCCAAGCACGGCGGCGTGATCGAACGGGCCTCTGCGAACGAAATCTGGGTACGCCGCCAGGAAACCGTCGACGGCAAGCTCGTCACCGGCAACCTGGACAAATACAAGCTGCACAAGTTCGAGCGCTCTAACCAAGGCACCTGCATCAACCAGCGCCCGCTCGTCTTCCGCGGCGAGATCGTCCAGGCCGGCGACATCCTCGCCGACGGACCTTCCACCGAACAGGGCGAACTTGCGCTCGGCCGCAACGTAGTCGTCGCCTTCATGACGTGGGAAGGTTACAACTACGAGGATGCCATTCTGCTATCCGAGAAGCTGGTCAAGGAAGATGTCTACACCTCGATTCATATCGAGGAATACGAGTCCGAAGCCCGCGACACCAAGCTCGGACCGGAAGAAATCACCCGCGACATCCCGAACGTCGGCGAAGAAGCGCTGAAGAACCTCGACGAGCGCGGCATCATCCGCGTCGGCGCCGAGATCGCCGCAGGCGATATCCTCGTCGGCAAGGTTACCCCGAAGGGCGTGACCGAGCTCACGGCGGAAGAGCGCCTGCTGCACGCCATCTTCGGCGAGAAGGCGCGCGAAGTGCGCGATACCTCGCTGCATGTGCCCCACGGCACCGACGGCATCGTCGTCGACGTGAAGGTGTTCACCCGCGAGAACGGCGACGAGTTGCCGCCCGGAGTCAACCAGTTGGTTCGCGTCTACATCGCCCAGAAGCGTAAGATCTCCGAAGGCGACAAGATGGCCGGACGCCACGGCAACAAGGGGGTTGTCGCCCGGATTCTGCCGGAAGAAGACATGCCCTTCATGCCGGACGGCACGCCTGTCCAGGTCGTGCTGAACCCGCTCGGCGTTCCGTCTCGTATGAACATCGGTCAGGTGCTGGAAGTCCACCTCGGTATGGCGGCCCGCAGCCTCGGCATTCACGTAGCGACTCCCGTCTTCGACGGCGCGCACGAGAATGACGTTTTCGATACCATGGTCGAAGCCGGCATGCAGCGCAACGGTAAGACCAAGCTGTATGACGGACGCACCGGCGAAGAGTTTGAACGAGAAGTCACCGTCGGCGTCATGTACATGATCAAGCTGGCTCACATGGTCGACGACAAGATCCACGCCCGTTCGACCGGTCCGTACTCGCTCGTTACGCAGCAGCCTCTGGGCGGTAAAGCCCAGTTCGGCGGTCAGCGCTTCGGGGAAATGGAAGTATGGGCGCTGGAAGCCTACGGCGCGGCTTACACGCTGCAGGAAATCCTGACCGTGAAGTCCGACGATGTGGTCGGCCGCGTCAAGACCTACGAATCCATCGTCAAAGGCGAGAACGTGCCGGAGCCGGGCGTGCCCGAATCCTTCAAGGTTCTCATCAAGGAACTGCAAAGTCTTGGCATGGATGTCAAGATCCTCTCCGAGAACGAAGAGGAGATCGAAATGAAAGAGCTCGACGACGAGGACGACGTCAGCGGAGATAAGCTGAACCTCAACCTCGAAGGCGCAGAATACGGCGTCGAATAACTCCCGGTTGTCACAGATTGCAGTCCTAATCGGACTGTCGCATAATGGATCGCTTGCTCGAAGATGCGCCCCGGAATTCGCCTGCCGAAGCCGGGGCCTTCGGCAAGCCGCCGTGTCATTTCCGTTTCCCAATGCTTTTCAATCTTGAGGAGGGTTGCTCCTTGATCGACGTAAACAATTTTGAGTACATGAAAATCGGCCTCGCCTCGCCGGAGAAAATCCGCTCCTGGTCCCGCGGCGAAGTCAAAAAACCGGAAACGATCAATTACCGCACGCTGAAGCCGGAAAAGGAAGGCCTGTTCTGCGAAAAGATTTTCGGGCCGACCAAAGACTGGGAATGCCATTGCGGCAAATACAAGCGTGTCCGCTATAAAGGCGTCGTCTGCGACCGCTGCGGCGTCGAAGTCACCCGCCAGAAGGTTCGCCGCGAGCGCATGGGCCACATTGAGCTGGCCGCTCCGGTTTCGCATATTTGGTATTTCAAGGGCATCCCGAGCCGCATGGGCCTCGCTCTCGACATGTCTCCCCGTTCGCTCGAGGAAGTCATCTACTTTGCCTCCTATGTAGTGACCGACCCGGGAGACACGCCGCTGGAGAAGAAACAGCTGCTGTCCGAGAAGGAATACCGCAGCTACCGCGAAAAATACGGCTATGCGTTCCAGGCCGGCATGGGTGCGGAAGCCGTCAAGAAGCTTTTGCAGGACATCGATCTCGACCGCGAGCTGGAGATGCTGAAGGAAGAGCTGCGTACGGCCCAGGGCCAGCGCCGCAATCGCGCCATCAAGCGCCTGGAAGTCATCGAGGCGTTCCGTAACTCGAAGAACAAGCCCGACTGGATGGTCCTGGACGTGCTGCCGGTCATTCCGCCGGAGCTTCGTCCGATGGTTCAGCTGGACGGCGGCCGCTTCGCCACCTCCGACCTGAACGACCTGTACCGCCGCGTCATCAACCGCAACAACCGCCTGAAGCGGCTGCTCGATCTGGGCGCGCCGGACATCATCGTCCAGAACGAAAAGCGCATGCTGCAGGAAGCTGTCGACGCCTTGATCGACAACGGCCGCCGCGGCCGCCCGGTGACGGGTCCCGGCAACCGTCCGCTCAAGTCGCTGTCCCATATGCTGAAGGGCAAGCAGGGCCGCTTCCGTCAGAACCTGCTCGGCAAGCGCGTCGACTACTCCGGCCGTTCCGTTATCGTCGTCGGCCCGAACCTGAAGATGTACCAATGCGGTCTTCCGAAGGAAATGGCGCTCGAGCTGTTCAAGCCGTTCGTCATGAAGGAGCTCGTCAACAAGGGCCTCGCCCACAACATCAAGAGCGCGAAGCGCAAAGTCGAGCGCAGCAGCGCCGAGGTATGGGACGTTCTGGAAGAGGTCATCAAGGAGCATCCGGTTCTCCTGAACCGTGCCCCCACGCTTCACCGTCTGGGGATTCAGGCGTTCGAGCCGATCCTCGTCGAAGGCAAGGCCATCAAGCTGCATCCGCTCGTTTGTACGGCGTACAACGCCGACTTCGACGGCGACCAGATGGCCGTTCACGTTCCGCTGTCGGCCGAAGCCCAGGCGGAAGCCCGGCTGCTCATGCTCGCCTCCGGCAACATCCTGAACCCGAAGGACGGCAAGCCGGTCGTCACGCCTTCCCAGGACATGGTTCTCGGCAGCTTCTACCTGACGGTCGCCGATAAGAACGCCGCAGGCACGGGCGCCGTGATCGGATCGATCCACGAAGCCATCTCCCTGTACCAACGGGGCATCGCTTCCCTGCATGCGGTTGTGGCCGTTCCGGCCCGCATTCTGCACAAGACGAGCTTCACCCCGGAACAACAGAACGCTATGCTGATCACGACGATTGGGAAGATCATCTTCAACGAAATCTACCCGGACGATTTCCCGTATATCAACGAAGCGACGAAGGAGAACCTGCTGAACGGCATCTCCGATAAGCACTTCGTGTTCGAGAAGGGCGCCGATATCCAGGAGCGGATCAAGAACGCTCCGGAACCGAAGGGCGTCGGCAAGGAATACCTCGGTTCGATCATCGCCGAATGCTTCCGCCGCTACAGGACGACGGAAACGTCGGTCATTCTCGACCGGATCAAGCAGAACGGCTTCACGTATTCGACCAAAGCGGGGATCTCCATCGCCGTCTCGGACGTGACGATCCCGCCGAACAAGGCGCAGATCATCGCCGAATCCAATGAGAAGGTCGCCACGGTCACCAACCAGTACCGCCGCGGTCTGATCACCGACGAAGAACGCTATACCCGCGTCATCGCCATCTGGAGCCGCACCAAGGACGAACTGACCGACATCCTGATGAAGTCGCTCGACAAGTTCAACTCCATCAACATGATGGTCGAATCCAAAGCGCGCGGTAACAAATCGCAGATCACCCAGCTCGGCGGCATGCGCGGCCTGATGGCCACGCCGACCGGACGCATCTACGAGCTGCCGATCATCTCGAACTTCCGCGAAGGCCTGACGGTACTCGAGTACTTCATCTCGACGCACGGTGCCCGTAAGGGTCTGGCCGATACGGCGCTTCGTACCGCCGACTCCGGTTACCTGACCCGCCGCCTCGTCGACGTCGCGCAGGACGTTATCGTTCGCGAAGACGACTGCGGTACGGACAAGGGCTTCTCCGTAAGCCGGATTCAAGACGGCAAGGAAGTCATCGAGGACCTGTACGACCGGATCGAAGGCCGCTACGCCTTCGAGACCGTCAAGCACCCGCAGACGGGCGAGATCATCGTCCGCCGCAACGACCTGATCGAGCCGCAGATTGCCGACGAGATCATCAAGGCCGGCATCGAGAAGGTGCAGATTCGCTCCGTACTCAGCTGCCGCGCCCGCCATGGCGTCTGCAAGAAGTGCTATGGCCGCAATCTGGCAACGGGCGACCACGTCGAGATCGGCGAAGCGGTCGGCATCATCGCTGCCCAGTCCATCGGCGAACCGGGAACCCAGCTGACGATGCGTACGTTCCACACCGGCGGCGTCGCCGGCGATGACATCACGCAAGGTCTGCCGCGTATTCAGGAATTGTTCGAAGCCCGGAATCCGAAGGGGCAGGCGATCATTTCCGAAATCGACGGCGTCGTCAAGGATATCCGCGAAGCGAAGGATCGCCGCGAGATCGAAATCCAGGGCGAAGCCGAGTCCAAGGTCTACTCCGTCACCTACGGCTCCCGCATCCGCGTGTTCAAGGACCAGCAGGTGGAAGCCGGCGACGAATTGACCGAAGGCTCGATCGACCCGAAGGATATGCTTCGCATCAAGGGCATCCGCGGCGTGCAGAACTATATCCTCCAGGAAGTTCAGCGCGTTTACCGGAACCAGGGCGTTGAAATCAACGACAAGCACGTCGAAGTCATGATCCGCCAGATGCTGCGCAAGATCCGCGTCATCGATGCGGGCCACACGACGCTGCTGCCGGGTTCCTTCGTCGACATGCACGAATACGAAGCGGCCAACCTGGAGGCGCTCCTGAACGGCGATGAGCCGGCGGTAGCCAAACCGGTACTGCTCGGGATTACCAAGGCTTCGCTCGAGACGGATTCCTTCCTTTCGGCGGCCTCCTTCCAAGAGACGACCCGCGTTCTTACCGATGCCGCGATCAAGGGCAAGGTGGACCAGCTGCTCGGCCTGAAGGAAAATGTTATTATCGGCAAGTTGATTCCGGCCGGTACCGGGATGTCCCGTTACCGCAGCATCCGTCTGAGCGATGCCAACGGCTTCATCGGCGAGCCGGAAGAGACCGAACAGGAAGCGCAAGCCGCAGAGCAAGCCGACGCGGTGGAAGTGCAGTAAACCGATCCACAAGGGGATAACTCCTTGCCGAAGTCAAGAAAAGTTCAATTCTCCGTGTGGAGAGTTCGAACTTTTCTTGACACGGTTTCGGTGAAATGATATTATGTCGGAGTGTGCCAAAATCGAATGTTTTTCCTGTGCTTTGGAGGATATGATTTTTATGTCTTATGATAAAGTGAAACAGGCTTCAAAGATTCGGATTGGTACAAAGCAGGCAACAAGAATGATCGAGCTTGGAGAAGCGACTGAGGTCTTCGTTGCCAAAGATGCGGATCCGCGTCTCACCGGAAAAGTAGTCAACCTCTGCGCCAAACGCGGAGTGAAAGTTACTTATGTCGATTCCATGAAGCAGCTTGGAAAAGCTTGCGGAATCGAAGTGGGAGCCGCCGTGGCGGCAGTTGCAACCGAATAAAGGACCTTTCCGTTTTTGTTGCCGGGAAGCCGGCGGCAAAAACGTTTCCTTTGTCCGTTTGCGACTCACCTGGATCTGTGGGCTTGCAATACGAGGTTTCAAGAATGACTGGAAGGGGGTGCTGAAATGCCGACAATCAATCAATTGGTTCGTAAGGGCCGCAAAGCCAAGGTGGTCAAGTCCAAGTCGCCGGCTCTGCAAATTGGCTTCAACGCACTGAAGAGGGAAGAAACCGACCTGAGCGCACCGCAAAAGCGTGGTGTCTGCACTCGTGTCGGTACGATGACGCCGAAAAAACCGAACTCTGCTCTCCGCAAGTACGCTCGTGTACGTCTCTCCAATCGGATCGAAGTGACCGCATATATCCCGGGGATCGGACACAACCTGCAGGAGCACAGCGTCGTGCTGGTTCGCGGCGGTCGTGTCAAGGACTTGCCTGGTGTTCGTTATCACATCGTTCGCGGTGCGCTTGATACCGCTGGTGTCAACAACCGCAAACAAGCCCGTTCCAAATACGGAGCGAAACGTCCCAAAGCCGCCAAGAAGTAAGACGGCCGAATCCGAAGTGAATGATTCCGTAAGAAAGGGGGATAACTATGCCGCGCAAAGGTCCTGTCACACGCAGAGACGTGCTGCCTGATCCCATATACAACAGCAAACTGGTCACCCGTCTGATCAACCGCATCATGATCGACGGCAAGCGGGGAACCGCCCAGAAGATCCTGTACAATGCGTTCACGACGATCCAAGAACGCACCGGTAAGGATCCGATGGAAGTATTCGAAGCCGCCATCAAGAACATCATGCCGGTTCTGGAAGTCAAAGCTCGCCGCGTCGGCGGCTCCAACTACCAGGTTCCGGTAGAAGTTCGTCCGGAACGCCGCACCACCCTCGGACTCCGCTGGTTGGTGAACTACTCTCGCCTCCGCGGGGAGAAGACGATGGAAGAACGTCTGGCCGCCGAGATCATCGACGCCAGCAACAACACCGGCGCTTCCGTCAAGAAACGCGAAGACACGCACAAGATGGCGGAAGCCAATAAAGCGTTCGCCCACTACCGCTGGTAAACCCTCCGGTACAACCGGGTTAAACGAAAGGAGAATACCCTATGGCAAGAGAGTTCTCCTTGAAAGATACGCGTAACATCGGGATCATGGCTCATATTGATGCCGGGAAGACCACCACGACGGAACGGATTTTGTTCTACACCGGCCGTACCCACAAGATCGGGGAAGTGCACGAAGGTGCCGCCACGATGGACTGGATGGAGCAGGAACAAGAGCGCGGCATTACGATTACGTCTGCCGCGACCACTGCTCAGTGGAAGGGACACCGCATCAATATCATCGACACCCCGGGACACGTTGACTTCACCGTTGAAGTTGAACGCTCCCTGCGCGTTCTGGATGGAGCAGTGGGTGTGTTCAGTGCCAAAGAAGGCGTTGAACCGCAATCCGAGACGGTATGGCGCCAAGCCGACCGCTATGGAGTACCCCGCATCGCTTACGTCAACAAGATGGACATCATCGGTGCCGACTTCCTCGGAGCCGTGCAGCAAATGCGCGAGAAGCTCGGAGCGAATGCCGTGCCGATTCAACTTCCGATCGGAGCCGAGAGCGGCTTTGTCGGAATCATCGACCTGGTCGAAAATGTGGCTCACGTCTATCACGACGACCTTGGGAAAGATTACGACACCGTTGAAATCCCGGCCGATATGAAAGACAAAGCCGCCGAGCTGCGTTTGGAGCTCGTCGAGAAAGTCGCCGAGCTGGATGAAGAGCTCACGATGAAGTACCTGGAAGGCGAAGAGATTTCCATTCCGGAAATCAAAGCGGCCCTCCGCAAGGGTACCTGCGAAGTGAAGATCTTCCCGGTTATCTGCGGCTCGTCTTACCGCAACAAGGGAGTTCAGCCGATGCTGGACGCCGTCGTCGACTACCTGCCCGCTCCGATCGACGTTCCGGATATCCGGGGTCATCTGGAAGACGGCACGGAAGTCGCCCGTAAATCCGCGGACGACCAACCCTTTTCTGCGCTTGCCTTCAAAATCGCTACGGACCCGTATGTGGGCCGCCTGACGTTCTTCCGTGTCTATTCGGGGATCTTGAACTCCGGTTCCTATGTCCTGAATGCTACGAAGAACAAGCGCGAACGCATCGGCCGTATTCTTCAGATGCACGCCAACAGCCGTCAAGAAATCCAGGAAGTTTACGCTGGCGATATTGCGGCTGCCGTCGGCTTGAAGGACACGACCACCGGGGATACCCTGTGCGACGAGAAACACCCGGTTATCCTGGAATCCATGAACTTCCCGGATCCGGTTATCTCCATCGCCGTGGAACCGAAGACCAAAGCCGACCAGGACAAGATGGGCATCGCCCTCTCCAAGCTGGCGGAAGAGGATCCGACGTTCCGGTACTACACGGATGAAGAAACCAACCAGACGATTATCCAGGGGATGGGCGAACTCCACCTCGAAATCATCGTCGACCGCATGCTGCGTGAATTCAAGGTAGAGACCAACGTGGGCAAGCCCCAGGTTGCTTACCGCGAAACGTTCCGCTCCTCGGCCAAGGTGGAAGGCAAATTCGTTCGTCAGTCCGGCGGCCGCGGCCAATACGGCCACGTCTGGATCGAGTTCGAACCGCGCGAAGCGGGCGAAGGCTTCCTCTTCGAGAACAAGATCGTCGGCGGCGTCGTTCCGCGCGAATACATTGCTCCGGTTCAGGCCGGTATCGAAGAATCGATGAAGAACGGCGTTCTGGCCGGCTTCCCGCTTGTCGATATCAAAGCAACGATCTTCGACGGATCGTACCACGACGTCGACTCGAACGAAATGGCGTTTAAGATTGCCGGCTCCATGGCACTCAAAGCCGCCAAGGACAAGTGCAACCCTGTCCTGCTCGAGCCGATCATGAAAGTGGAAGTTACCGTTCCGGAAGAGTACATGGGCGACGTTATGGGCGACCTGAACTCCCGCCGCGGACGCATTGAAGGGATGGACGCCCGTCACGGCGCCCAGATCATCCGTGCGAAGGTACCGCTGTCCGAAATGTTCGGTTACTCCACGACTCTGCGTTCTCGGACGCAAGGACGCGGCGTTTACTCGATGGAAATCTCCCATTACGAAGAAGTGCCGAAGTCCATTTCCGAAGAAATCGTGGCCAAGCACAAAGGTGCATAACCATCATAATCAGTTAAATTAAGGAGGAATCGTTTCAATGGCTAAAGCTAAATACGAACGCACGAAGCCGCATATGAACATCGGTACCATCGGTCACGTCGACCATGGTAAAACGACTCTGACGGCAGCGATCACCACCGTTCTCTCCAAGAAATACGGCGGCGCAGCCGTAGCTTTCGACCAGATCGACAAAGCTCCGGAAGAACGCGAACGCGGCATCACGATCTCCACGGCTCACGTTGAATATGAAACGGCCAGCCGTCACTACGCTCACGTTGACTGCCCGGGACACGCCGACTATGTCAAGAACATGATCACCGGCGCTGCTCAGATGGACGGAGCTATCCTGGTTGTATCCGCTGCTGACGGCCCGATGCCGCAGACCCGCGAACACATCCTGCTTTCTCGCCAGGTAGGTGTAGCTTACATCGTTGTCTTCATGAACAAGTGCGACATGGTAGAAGACGAAGAGCTGCTCGAACTGGTTGAAATGGAAATCCGTGACCTGCTTAGCGAATACGAATTCCCGGGCGACGACACGCCGATCATCCGCGGTTCCGCTCGCGAAGCTCTGCAGAACCCGGACGGTCCGTGGGCTGAGAAGATCGTTGAACTGTTCAACGAAATCGAAGCTTACATCCCGTTGCCGGAACGTCAGACCGACAAGCCCTTCCTGATGCCGGTCGAAGACGTGTTCACGATCACCGGTCGTGGTACGGTTGCTACCGGCCGTGTTGAGCGCGGTACGGTCAAGGTTGGCGACGAAGTTGAAATCGTCGGTATCGCTGAAGAAACCCGCAAGACCGTCGTAACGGGCGTTGAAATGTTCCGCAAGCTGCTTGACTCCGCTCAAGCCGGCGACAACATCGGCGCACTGCTTCGCGGCGTTGACCGCAAGGACATCGAACGCGGACAGGTTCTGGCGAAGACGGGTTCCGTTAAGCCTCACACGAACTTCACCGCTTCCGTCTACGTTCTGACCAAGGAAGAAGGCGGCCGTCACAAGCCGTTCTTCACGGGCTACCGTCCGCAGTTCTTCTTCCGGACGACTGACGTAACCGGCGTTATCCAACTGCCGGAAGGCACCGAAATGGTTATGCCTGGCGATAATATCACCGTTACCGTCGAGCTGATCGCTCCGGTTGCTATCGAAGAAGGAACGAAGTTCACGATCCGCGAAGGCGGCCGCACGGTTGGCGCCGGATCCGTCGTTTCCATCTCCAAATAAGCATCCGACTTTGTCAAAAAGGAGCTTCTGTCCTGGACAGAAGCTCCTTTTTAAGTTGGAGTGAAAATGTTATATCTTTTTCTTGCTTTTTATCTGGGCGTTGTTATATAATAGTGAACGTTGGTCTGTGACGTTGCGATGATGCGGGAGGTTGCCGATACACCCGGCCCCTTTGCCATTGGCAGGGCGATCGGAGAATTTCCGCGGAGTATGTCCGATTACAAAATTGGGCGATAGAAGGAGGGACTCATATGGCAAAGCAAAAGATTCGTATCCGCTTGAAGGCATACGATCACAGGATTCTTGACCAGTCCGCAGAGAAAATCGTTGAAACGGCAAAACGTACCGGTGCAGGTGTATCGGGACCGATTCCGCTGCCGACCGAAAAACAGGTCATCACGATTCTTCGTGCGGTACACAAGTACAAGGATTCGCGGGAACAATTCGAAATGCGCACACATAAGCGCTTGATCGACATTGTCAACCCGACCCCGCAAACGGTCGACGCTCTCATGCGTTTGGACCTGCCGTCCGGTGTGGACATTGAGATCAAGCTTTAATAGTAGAAACGAATTATCCACATGTGAATGAAACGAGGTGTCAACATGACAAAAGGTATCTTAGGTAAAAAACTGGGCATGACTCAAGTTTTTGCTGCCGATGGCACGGTTATTCCGGTAACCGTCATTCTGGCCGGTCCCTGCGTAGTCCTTCAGAAGAAAGACCTGGAGAACGACGGCTACGAAGCGATCCAGCTCGGCTTTGACGATAAGAAGAAGAACGCCATCAAACCTGAGCTGGGCCATGCGAAGAAAGCGGGCGCGGCCCCTAAGCGCTACATTAAGGAATTCCGCGGAGTAACTTTGTCTGATTATGAAGTTGGCCAGGAACTGAAGGCCGACGTGTTCTCCGAAGGCGAATTCGTTGATGTCACGGGCACTTCCAAGGGTAAAGGGTTCCAAGGTAACATCAAGCGTTGGGGACAACACACGGGCCCGATGGCTCACGGTTCCCGCTATCACCGCGGTCCGGGCTCCATGGGTTCGATCCAAGCGAACCGCGTACCGAAGGGCAAGCACCTTCCGGGACACATGGGCGTCGAAACCGTCACGCTGCAGAACCTGCAGGTTGTGAAGGTCGATACGGAACGCAATGTTCTGCTCGTTAAGGGCTCCATTCCGGGTCCTAAAAATAGCTACGTCTCTGTCAAATTGACAGTCAAAAAGTAAGAAAGCGGAAAGGAGGATCATCATGCCTAAAGTAGCAGTTTACAACGTCAGCGGGTCGGAAGTGGGAGAAATCGAACTGTCCGAATCCGTATTCGGCATCGAGCCGAACGTACACGTGCTCCATTCGGCTGTCGTCATGCAGCAGGCTTCCCTGCGCGCCGGCACGCACAGCACCAAGGGTCGTTCCGAAGTACGCGGCGGCGGACGCAAGCCGTGGAAACAGAAGGGAACCGGCCGTGCCCGTCAAGGCTCCATCCGCGCTCCCCAATGGAAGGGCGGCGGTATTGTATTCGGACCGACTCCCCGCAGCTATTCCTACAAGCTGCCGAAGAAGGTTCGCCGTCTTGCAATCAAATCCGCACTGTCTTCTAAAGTGATCGACAACAACATTCTCGTTCTGGATCAGCTGACCCTGAACGCACCGAAGACGAAGGAAATCGTTTCGTTGCTGAAGAACTTGAAGGCTGACCGCCGCGCGCTGGTCGTCACCGGGGAATTCAACGAGAACGTCGCTCTGTCCGCCCGCAACATTCCGGGCGTCAAGTTCGTCAGCGCAACCGGCATTAACGTCCTCGACGTCATGCTGCACGACAAGCTGATCATCACCAAGGAAGCGGTCGAGAAAGTACAGGAGGTGCTGGCGTAATGAAGGATCCCCGCGATGTAATCAAGCGCCCGGTCATTACCGAACGTACCAGCGACCTGATGGCCCTGAAGAAGTATGTCTTCGAAGTGGACATCCGCGCCAACAAGACCGAAATCAAGCAGGCGGTTGAAGCGATCTTCAAAGTGAAGGTTGTCAGCGTGAACACGCTCCGCATGCCGGCTAAGCCGAAGCGCTACGGCCGTTATTCCGGTTTCCGTCCGGAGTGGAAGAAAGCCGTCGTGGCCCTCTCCCCGGACAGCAAGGAACTCGAATTCTTCGAAACCGTGTAAGACCACCATCTTTCGAGTAAGGAGGGAATCCAAGTGCCCGTAAAAAAATACAAACCGACTTCGCCGGCTCGTCGTTCGATGTCCGTCTCGACGTTTGAAGAGATCACCACGAACGTACCGGAGAAATCCTTGCTTGCGCCCTTGAGCAAGAAGGCCGGCCGCAACAACCAAGGCAAGATCACGGTACGCCATCAAGGCGGCGGCGCGAAGCGCAAATACCGTATCATCGATTTCAAGCGGAACAAAGATGGAATACCCGGTCGCGTTGCTACGATCGAGTATGACCCGAACCGCTCGGCCAATATCGCTTTGATTCATTATGTCGACGGGGAAAAGCGTTACATCATCGCCCCGAAGGGCCTTAAAGTCGATGACGTTATCACGTCCGGTGCAGGCTCCGACATCAAAGTGGGCAACGCCATGCCGTTGGAAAACATTCCGGTCGGTACCGTTATCCACAACATCGAGCTGAAACCCGGCAAAGGCGGCCAGCTGGTTCGCGCAGCCGGCACCGAAGCTCAGTTGCTCGGTAAAGAAGAAGAATATGTTACGATCCGCCTGTCCTCCGGCGAAGTTCGCCGCGTGCTGAAGGTTTGCCGCGCGACGATTGGTTCGGTCGGCAACGGCGACCATGAGCTCGTCAAGATCGGTAAAGCTGGCCGTGCCCGTCACATGAACAAGCGTCCGGAAGTCCGCGGTGTCGTCATGAACCCGGTTGACCACCCGCACGGCGGCGGCGAAGGCCGCGCTCCGATCGGCCGCAAATCGCCTTTGTCTCCTTGGGGCAAACCGACCCTCGGCTACAAGACCCGCAAGAAGAACAAGGCTTCCAACAAGTACATTGTTCGTCGCCGCACGAAGTAAGATCGTACGAGATAAGGCTTATGGAAGGGAGGATCTTCAATGGGACGCAGCTTGAAAAAAGGACCTTTTGTGGACAGCTACCTGCTTAAGAAAGTCGAACAGGCCGGTGATACCACCACCCGTAAAGTGGTCATCAAGACTTGGTCGCGCCGTTCTACGATTTTTCCGCAGTTCATCGGACATACGTTCGCGGTGTACGACGGAAGAAAGCATGTTCCCGTGTATGTTACGGAAGACATGGTAGGACACAAGCTCGGCGAGTTTGCCCCGACGCGTACGTACAAAGGACACGCGGGCGACGACAAGAAGACCGGCAAGCGCTAAAAACCGGTCTTTCTTCAGACCGGTTTTACCGACGCCGAACACATCGACTTCAACGGTATGAGAGGAGGTTTACCCCATGCAAGCAACTGCAAATGCGAAGTTCATTCGCATCGCTCCCCGCAAGGCGCAGCTGGTCATCGACCTGATCCGCGGCAAGGAAGTGGGCGAAGCGATCGCCATTCTGCGCAACACGCCGCGCGCCGCATCCCCGATTCTCGAGAAGCTTCTGAACTCGGCAATCGCCAACGCGGAGCACAACTACTCGCTTGATCCGAACAAACTGGTCATCTCCCAGGCCTATGTCAACCAGGGCCCGACGATGAAACGGTTCCGGGAGCGCGCCATGGGTCGCGCAAGCCGCATCAATAAACGCACGAGCCACATCACTTTGGTGGTATCCGAAAAATAAGGAGGGAAAACGTGTGGGTCAAAAAGTAAACCCGATCGGACTTCGTATCGGCATTATCCGTGACTGGGAATCCAAATGGTACGCCGGCAAGGATTACGGCACGCTGCTGATGGAAGACGTCAAGATTCGTGAATACCTGAAGGGAAAGCTGAAGGATTCTTCCGTTTCCCATATCGATATCGAACGCGCGGCTAACCGCGTCAACGTAACCATCCATACGGCGAAGCCGGGTATGGTCATCGGCAAGGGCGGCTCGGAAGTGGAGAACATCCGCACGCACCTGTCCAAGCTGACGAACAAGAAGGTTCACATCAACATCACCGAAATCAAGAACCCCGAGCTCGACGCGATCCTCGTCGCCGAAAGCATCGCTCAGCAGTTGGAACGTCGCGTATCGTTCCGCCGCGCGATGAAGCAAGCGATCCAGCGCACGATCCGTTCGGGAGCCAAAGGAATCAAGACCTCGGTAAGCGGCCGTCTGGGCGGAGCGGAAATCGCCCGTACTGAAGGCTACAGCGAAGGCACGGTACCGCTGCACACGCTGCGTGCGGACATCGACTACGGCACCGCTGAAGCTCATACCACCTACGGTCGGATCGGCGTAAAAGTCTGGATCTACCGCGGCGAGGTTCTTCCTACGGCGAAGAAGAAAGCTGTTCGGGAAGGAGGAAACTAATCATGTTGGTACCTAAACGCGTCAAGCACCGCAAGGAGCACCGTGGTACGATGAAGGGTAACGCCAAGGGCGGAACCGAAGTATCCTTCGGTGAATACGGCTTGAAAGCTCTGGAACCGGCTTGGGTAACCAACCGCCAGATCGAAGCCGCTCGTATTGCCATGACCCGCTACATCAAGCGCGGCGGTAAAGTTTGGATCAAGATTTTCCCCTCCAAGCCGATTACCCAGAAGCCCCTTGAAGTCCGCATGGGTTCCGGTAAAGGTAACGTGGAGAAGTGGGTTGCCGTTGTTAAACCCGGCAAGATCCTGTTCGAATTGGCAGGCGTAAGCGAAGAGATTGCCCGTGAAGCGATGCGTCTCGCCGCTCACAAACTGCCCATCAAGACGAAGTTTGTAAAACGTGAAGAACTGGGTGGTGAAGCAGAATGAAGGCTAGCGATCTCCGCAACCTGACCTCGGCCGAAATCGAGCAAAAGATGGCCGGGTTCAAGGAAGAGCTGTTCAACCTCCGTTTCCAGCTGGCCACCGGCCAATTGGATAACCCGACTCAAATCCGCAACGTGCGCAAGGAAATCGCACGGGCCAAAACCATTTTGCGCGAAAGGGAACTCGGCATCGGTTAATCCGGTCCAAGTTCAGAGAGGAGGATGAAGCATGGCAGAACGCAACGAACGCAAGGTTCAAATCGGTAAGGTCGTCAGCGACAAGATGGACAAAACCATCGTCGTGGCCGTTGAAACCTACAAAAAGCACAGCTTGTACCACAAGCGGATTAAATATACGAAGAAGTTCAAGGCTCATGATGAACAGAATGAGGCCAAGATCGGCGATACGGTGAAGATCATGGAAACCCGCCCGCTGTCCAAGGACAAGAGCTGGAGACTGGTCGAAATCGTAGAGAAAGCCGTTATCATCTAAGGGCCTAACGAAGCCGAAAGGAGGGTATCCCCATGATTCAACCTTTATCCCGTTTGAATGTCGCCGACAACTCGGGCGCAAAGCAGCTGATGTGCATTCGCGTGCTGGGCGGAACCGGTCGTCGCGTTGGACATATCGGTGATACGATTATCTGCTCCGTCAAAGAAGCAACACCAGGCGGCGTTGTCAAGAAGGGCGATGTAGTGAAGGCTGTTATCGTCCGTACGAAGTTCGGTGCTCGCCGGAAAGACGGCTCCTATATTTCCTTCGACGAAAACGCAGCCGTCGTCATCAAGGACGACAAGAGCCCCCGCGGAACCCGTATTTTTGGACCGGTTGCCCGCGAGCTCCGCGACCGCGATTTCATGAAGATCGTATCCCTGGCTCCGGAAGTTATCTAAGACAGGGACCTTTTATCCGCCACTAGGAGGTGTAACCAGAGATGCCGAAAGCAAAGAAGAAGCTGGAATCGCACAGCAACAAGCTTCATGTGAAAAAAGACGACACGGTATTTGTCATTACCGGTAAAGATAAAGGCAAGAAGGGCCGCGTCCTCGCCGCTTATCCCCGTGAGAACCGCGTGCTGGTCGAAGGAGTCAACATGGTGAAGAAACACGCCAAGCCGACCCAGAAGAACCCGCAGGGCGGAATCCTTCACCAGGAAGCCCCGATCCACGTGTCCAATGTTATGCTGGCTGATCCGAAGAGCGGCAAGCCGACCCGCGTTGGCTATAAAGTTCTCGAAAACGGCCAGAAAGTCCGCGTAGCCAAGCGCTCCGGAGAAGTTATCGAATAAGAAACCGCAAGAAAGGAGGACCCTTTACCATGACGGCAAGAATGAAAGATCGTTTCCTCAACGAGATCACTCCTGCTCTGATGCAGAAGTTCGAGTATACGACGGTTATGCAAGTTCCGAAGCTGGAGAAAGTGGTTATCAACATGGGCGTAGGCGACGCAGTTGCCAACTCCAAAGTGCTTGACTCCGCGCTTCAGGATCTGCAGCTGATCGCCGGTCAAAAACCGGTCATCACCCGCGCCAAGAAATCCATCGCCGGCTTCAAGCTTCGCGAAGGCATGCCGATCGGTGTGAAAGTCACGCTCCGTGGCGATCGTATGTACTACTTCCTGGACAAATTGTTCAATGTGGCCCTTCCCCGCGTTCGCGACTTCCGCGGTGTTTCTTCCAAGGCTTTTGACGGCCGCGGAAACTACACGCTGGGTCTCAAGGAACAATTGATTTTCCCGGAAATCGAATATGACAAGGTTGATAAGATCCGCGGTATGGACGTTGTCATCGTCACGACCGCCAAGACGGACGAAGAGTCCCGTGAACTGCTCACGCAGCTCGGCATGCCGTTCGCCAAGTAATTTCTACTATGGAGGTGTAATCTAGTGGCAAAAACTTCGATGAAGATCAAGCAGCAACGCGCTCCGAAGTTCAAGGTCCAGGCGTACACCCGTTGCGAACGCTGCGGGCGTCCCCATTCCGTCCTGCGCAAATTCAAGATTTGCCGGATTTGTTTCCGTGAATTAGCATACAAAGGCCAGATCCCTGGCGTAAAGAAAGCCAGCTGGTAATCACCCCGCTTACGGGAAGGAGGTTCGCTACATGGTAATGTCTGATCCTATTGCCGATATGCTTACGCGCATCCGCAATGCCAATATCGTCCGTCACGAAACCGTGGAAATCCCCGCTTCGAAGATCAAACGCGAAATCGCCGAGATTCTGAAACGGGAAGGCTTCATCCGTGACGCGGAATATGTTCAGGACAGCAAGCACGGCATCATCCGCCTGTTCCTGAAATACGGTTCGAACAACGAACGCGTCATTACCGGTCTGAAGAGAATCAGCAAGCCGGGCCTGCGCGTCTATGCGAAAAGCCAGGAGATCCCCCGCGTACTGGGTGGACTGGGCATCGCGATCATCTCGACGTCCAAGGGCGTCATGACGGATAAAGAAGCTCGTCAATCCAAAGCAGGCGGAGAGGTTCTCTGCTACGTTTGGTAATCGGCTAACGTGAACGAATGGAGGTGTAAACATGTCCCGTATTGGTCGTAAACCTATCGCAGTCCCCAGCGGTGTTGCCGTATCGTTCGACAACACGCTGATCACGGTCAAAGGTCCGAAAGGCACCTTGTCCCGCGAACTGCATAAAGATATGAAGGTTAACCTGGAAGAGAACGTCATCACCGTTGAGCGTCCTTCCGACAACAAGCTGCACCGTTCCCTGCACGGAACGACCCGGAGCGTGGTTGCAAATATGGTGAGCGGAGTTACCGAAGGATTCAGCAAATCCCTCGAGCTCGTCGGCGTCGGCTACCGTGCCAACAAGAACGGCAACAAGCTGGTCTTGAACGTCGGCTACTCCCACCCGGTTGAAATCACCCCGGAAGACGGCATCGAGTTTGAAGTTCCGGCTCAGAACAAGATCATCGTCCGCGGCATCGACAAGGAACTCGTCGGCGCAACGGCTGCCAAAGTCCGCTCCGTACGCGAACCCGAACCCTACAAGGGCAAAGGCATCAAGTATGAAGGAGAACGGATCATCCGCAAGGAAGGCAAAGCCGGTAAGAAGAAGTAAGCCGACAATCCGTAAGGAAGCAGCCTGATACGGCAAAGACCGTGTCCAAGATAAGCTGAAAGGAGTGAGTGTTCCCCATGATCACCAAAGGCGATAAGAACGAAGCTCGCTTGAAACGGCACCTGCGTGTGCGTAAGAAAATCCAGGGAACGGTGGAACGTCCCCGCCTGAGCATTTACCGGTCTTCCAAGCACATGTACGCTCAGATCATCGACGATGTCAACGGCAAGACCCTGGCAGCGGCGTCGACTCAAGATAAAGAACTGCAGAATGTCGCAAACGGCGGCAACATAGAAGCTGCTGTGCAAGTCGGCAACCTGATTGCCAAGCGTGCCAAAGAGCAAGGAGTCGAAAAGGTCGTATTTGACCGCGGCGGATACCTGTACCATGGACGCATCAAGGCTCTGGCCGACGCAGCCCGCGAAGGCGGACTCGAATTCTGATCCATTTTGTCAATAAGGAGGTTAAGGACTTGCGCGTAGATCCGAATACACTTGAATTGAAAGACAAAACCGTACACATTAACCGTGTAGCGAAAGTAGTCAAAGGCGGACGCCGCTTCAGCTTCAGCGCACTGGTTGTCGTCGGCGACGGCAACGGCTGGGTTGGCGCCGGGATCGGCAAAGCTTCCGAAGTCGGCGATGCGATCAAGAAGGGCATCGAAGACGCCAAGAAGAACTTGATCCATGTCCCGATCGTCGGAACGACGATTCCTCACCTGGTCACCGGTCGCTTCGGCGCAGGCCGCGTTCTCTTGAAGCCGGCTTCCGAAGGTACCGGCGTAATCGCGGGCGGCCCGGTTCGTGCCGTTCTGGAACTGGCCGGCGTAGGCGATATTTTGACGAAGTCGCTCGGCTCTTCCAACTCGATCAACATGGTCAACGCTACGTTGGAAGGCTTGCAGCGCCTGAAACGGGCAGAAGAAGTCGCCAAGCTTCGCGGTAAAACCGTTGAAGAGTTGATGGGTTAAGGAGGGTTAACCATGGCAAAGCAACTGCAAATCACCCTCGTGAAGAGCTTGATCGGACGTCCGGAGAAGCAGCGCATCACCGTTAAGACGCTGGGTCTCAACAAAATGCACCAAACGGTGCTGCAGCAGGACAATCCGGCTATTCGCGGCATGGTCGCACAAGTGAAGCACTTGGTTGAATGCATCGAAGTCGAAGCTTAAGTCGCAGCAAAGCCTGGGATCAGGCTGGTATAGAAAAGACATACAAGGAGGTGCTTGAGCGATGAAAATCCATGAACTTTCCCCGGCTCCGGGTTCGACCCATGTCAGCAAGCGCATCGGCCGCGGTCTCGGCAGCGGTACCGGCAAAACGGCGGGCAAAGGTCATAAAGGCCAAAAAGCTCGTTCTGGCGGTGGTGTTCGTCCCGGCTTCGAAGGTGGACAAAACCCGTTGTACCGTCGTCTTCCGAAGCGCGGCTTCAAGAACATCAACCGCGTGGAATACGCCGTGATCAACCTGGCCGACCTGAACGCGTTTGAAGCGGAAACCGTGGTAACCCCCGAGTTGCTGTTGGAAACCGGCTTGGTCAAAAACCCGAAGGACGGAATCAAGATTCTGGGCAATGGTGAATTGACCGTGAAGCTGACGGTCAAAGCGAATAAGTTCTCTGCTTCCGCAGTCGAGAAAATCCAAGCTGCCGGCGGTCAATCCGAGGTGATCTAATGTTCAAAACATTGTCCAACATTATGAAGGTAGAAGATCTCCGCAAAAAGATCATTTTTACTCTTCTTTGTTTGATCGTCTATCGGATCGGAAACTTTATTCCAACACCAAACATCAATTCCGAAGCGCTGAAAGCTCTGGACGAACAGGGCAGCAGCGTCTTCGGCCTGATGAACACTTTTTCGGGCGGAGCTCTGTTCCGCTTCTCCATTTTTGCGATGGGGATTATGCCTTACATCACCGCGTCGATCATCGTTCAGCTCCTTTCCATGGATGTCATTCCGAAGTTCGCGGAGTGGGCCAAGGAAGGAGAGAGCGGTCGGCGGAAACTGGCTCAGTTTACCCGGTACGGCACGATCGTCCTGGGTCTGATCCAAGGCTTCGGCACCGCGATCAGCTTCAACAACCTGCTGCGTACCGGCGGAGCGGCTCAGGTCGTTATCGATCCGAAGTTCTCCACCTATGCGCTGATCGCCCTCGTTTTGACGGCAGGTACTGCGTTCCTGATGTGGCTCGGTGAGCAGATCACCGAGAAGGGAGTCGGCAACGGGATTTCGATTCTGATCTTTGCCGGCATCGTCGCCAACATTCCGACGGGTCTGCGTCAGCTGACCCAGCAGATGTTCATCGACGCCGGCGACAAGCTGTTCCTGAACATCGTGAAGTTTATCGTGCTCGTCATCGTGGTCATCGCCATTGTAGCCGGCGTCATCTACGTCCAGCAGGGCGTACGCAAGATCCCGGTTCAATATGCAAAACGCGTGGTGGGTCGGAAGATGTACGGCGGTCAATCGACGCACATCCCGATGAAGGTCAACGCCGCTGGCGTTATCCCGGTTATCTTCGCTGTCTCGCTGCTCATGTTCCCGGCAACCATTGCCCAGTTCTGGAGCGGCAAGGCATGGGCCAACTGGATCCAGCACAACATTACGATTCAAGAGCCGGCCGGCATCGGCATCACGCTGTACGTCCTCTTGATCCTCGGCTTTACGTTCTTCTACACGTTCGTTCAGATGAACCCGCAGCAAATGGCGGAGAACATGCGGAAGAATGGCGGCTATATCCCGGGCATCCGCCCCGGCAAGACCACGCAGGTTTACCTGACGCGGGTCATGACGCGGCTGACGCTCGCCGGAGCCTTGTTCCTGGCCGCGATCTCGGTGCTTCCTCTGATCTTTACGGACCTCGTCGGCTTACCGGCCAGCCTGAAGATCGGCGGTACGTCGCTTCTCATCTTGATCGGGGTCGCCCTCGAAACGATGAAGACGATCGAAAGCCAACTGATCAAACGCCATTACAAGGGCTTCATCAATAAGTAAGCACGAACCGGGTTTTGCCAAACACCCACGGGGAGGTGGCATACACGTGAACATCGTATTTATGGGACCCCCGGGAGCGGGCAAAGGGACGCAGGCGGAGCGGATCGTGGAGAACTACCGCATTCCGCACATCTCGACCGGCGACGCTTTCCGGGCGGCCATGAAGCAGGGAACGGCGCTGGGCCTGGAAGCCAAGCGTTACGTGGACCAAGGGCTGCTGGTTCCCGATGAGATCACGAACGGAATCGTCCGCGAACGGCTGCAGGAGAAAGACTGTGAGAACGGATTTCTCCTCGATGGCTTTCCCCGGACGATCTCGCAAGCCGAAGCGCTGGACGGCATGCTGACGGCCATGGGAAGAGAAATCGACCATGTGATCGACCTTCATGTCGACCGCGACAAGCTGCTCGCCCGGATCACCGGCCGGCGGATCTGCCGCTCCTGCGGGGCGACGTATCACATTCTGTTCAACCCTCCCGCCAAGGAGGGCGTCTGCGACAAATGCGGCGGCGAGCTGTACCAACGCGCCGATGATACCGTGGAGAAGGTGGGTACCCGGCTTGACGAGTACATCAACAAGACCGCTCCCCTCCTCGACTATTATCAGGCGAAGGGCAAGCTGCGCAAGCTGAACGGCGAACAGGATATCAACGCGGTGACGGAGGAGATTCATTCGATCCTGCGGGGGCAGGCGGAATGATCATCTGCAAAACCGAAGCAGAGCTTGAATGGATGCGCGAGGCGGGCCGCATCGTCGGAGAGACTCACCGTCTCCTGGCCCAAGCGGTTAAACCGGGTATAACCACCCGGGAGCTTGACCGGATCGCGGAAGAGTACATCCGAAGTCAGGGAGCAGTACCATCATTTAAAGGCTACAACGGTTTTCCTGCCAGCATCTGCGCTTCCGTCAACAATGAATTGGTACACGGCTTCCCCAGCGACCGTACGCTCCTCACGGGCGATATCATCAGCATCGATATCGGCGCGCAGTACAAAGGCTACCACGGCGACTCGGCCTGGACCTATCCGGTCGGAGAGGTTTCACCCGAGGCGAAACGTCTTCTTGAAGTCACCGAAGGCGCCTTGTTCGCCGGACTCGCGGAAGCGAAGCCGGACGCGCGGCTGTTCACCATCTCCCATGCGATTCAGACCTATGCGGAAAGCGCCGGCTTTTCCATCGTCCGCGAATACGTCGGACACGGAGTCGGAACGGAGCTGCACGAGGAACCGCAGATCCCCAACTTCGGCCCAGCCGACCGGGGACCGCGGCTGAAGCCGGGAATGGTGCTGGCGATCGAACCGATGGTGAACGCAGGCGAACGCTACGTTCGGACGCTTGCGGACAATTGGACGGTGGTTACGGTGGACGGATCTCTCTGCGCTCACTTCGAGCACACCATCGCCATTACGGCGGACGGGTATGAGATCCTGACGAAAGCCGGGTGACAGACAAAATGGGCAAGGCTCAGATCGGCCAGCTCGTGCGAATCCTGCGGGGCCGCGGCCTGGAACAGATTGCTGTCATTATCGGCATCGAAGATGCCCGCTTCGTTTGGGTGGCGGACGGCGACAAACGCAAGTTTGACCAGCCCAAGAAGAAGAATGTCCTCCATCTCGAGCTCCTCGACGAGGTTAGCCGGGAAGTGGCGGACAGCCTGAACGAGACGGGACGTGTTACCAACGGAAAGCTGAGGCACGCCATTCTTTCCTTCCGGAAGAAAGCGGACCTTCAGCGCGAAGCGTATGAGAGAGGAGAATGAAAGTGGCCAAAGATGATGTGATTGAAGTCGAAGGCACCGTCATCGAGCCTTTGCCGAACGCCATGTTCCGCGTAGAGCTTGAGAACGGGCATAAGATTCTGGCCCACGTCTCCGGCAAAATCCGGATGCACTTCATCCGCATTCTGCCCGGCGACAAGGTGACGGTCGAGCTGTCGCCTTACGATTTGACGCGCGGCCGGATTACCTACCGCTACAAATAAGCTGCAACCATCCCTTCCTGTATGGAAGTATCCCATAGCCGCTGGTCCAAGCGGACGGTTCGACGGGCTTTCCCTTGCCGGGAAGCATACGTAACTACGAATAAGCTTTCCCGCAGGCGAAGCTGCGCCGAAAAGCTTGAAGAGGAGGCATACCCATGAAAGTCAGACCTTCGGTCAAGCCGATTTGCGAAAAGTGCAAGGTCATCAAGCGCAAAGGCAACGTCATGGTCATCTGCGAAAACCCGAAGCACAAACAAAAACAAGGATAACAAGGAGGTGTAGCCTAGAATGGCTCGTATTTCTGGAGTAGACTTACCCCGTGACAAACGTGTGGAAATTGCCCTGACCTACATCTTCGGTATCGGCAAAACCACGTCGCAAAAGATTCTTGCCATGACCGAAGTAAACCCCGATACCCGCGTACGCGACCTGACGGAAGACGAAGTTAGCCGTCTGCGCGATGCGATCGACAAGAATCTGAAGGTGGAAGGCGATCTGCGCCGTGAGATCTCGCTGAATATCAAGCGCTTGGTCGAAATCGGTTGCTATCGCGGTGTTCGCCACCGCCGCGGCCTGCCCGTTCGGGGGCAGCGCACGAAGACCAACGCTCGTACGCGTAAAGGTCCGCGTCGTACCGTAGCGAATAAGAAGAAATAATAAGGGGGGAAACCACTAATGGCTAAACCGAAAGCAAAGATCGCCCGTACCAAACGCCGCGACCGGAAGAACATTGAATCCGGCGTTGCTCATATCCGTTCTACCTTCAACAACACCATCGTCACCATCACCGACCCGCACGGCAACGCGATCTCCTGGGCAAGCTCCGGCAACATGGGCTTCAAGGGCTCCCGGAAGAGCACCCCGTTCGCTGCGCAGATGGCCGCGGAATCCGCAGCCAAGGCCGCCATGGAGCATGGCATGAAGTCTGTTGAAGTCATGGTTAAGGGACCGGGATCCGGCCGCGAAGCCGCTATCCGTTCTCTGCAAGCCGCTGGCCTTGAAGTGAACCTGATCAAGGACGTCACCCCGATTCCCCACAACGGCTGCCGTCCTCCGAAACGTCGTCGCGTGTAACCCAAGGATCGCTCGGTAGTATATTTATCCGGTTTCCGGTTCAAACTGGAGAAGGATGGGCATACTACCCGGTTATTATCCGTTAGTAATCCCGAGGAAACGACGTTTCGAAGGAGGGTTCAGTTTCATGATAGAAATCGAAAAGCCGAAAATAGAAACCGTAACGGTGAACGAAGAAGGCAACTACGGCAAATTCGTCGTAGAACCGCTGGAGCGCGGCTATGGCACCACGTTGGGAAACTCCCTGCGCCGCATCCTGCTTTCTTCGCTTCCGGGCGCCGCTGTTTCTTCCGTGCAGATCGACGGGGTTCTTCACGAATTCTCGACGATTCCGGGAGTCATGGAGGACGTTACGGAAATAATCCTTAACCTCAAGGGACTGTCGCTCAAGATTCATTCCGACGAGGAAAAGATTCTGGAGATCGACGCCGAAGGCGAAGGCCGCGTTACTGCCGGCGACATCCGTGCCGACAGCGACGTGGAAATCCTGAACCCGGACCTTCATATCGCAACGCTTTCCCCGGACGCCCGTGTGCACATGAGGATTCATGCCAACAGGGGCCGCGGTTACGTGCAGGCGGACAAGAACAAGCGGGATGACCAACCGATTGGCGTGATCCCGATCGATTCCATTTACACGCCGATTACGCGCGTCAACTACACCGTGGAAAATACCCGGGTCGGTCAAGTGACCAACTACGACAAGCTCACGCTGGAAGTTTGGACCGACGGGAGCATTCGTCCGGAAGAAGCGGTAAGCCTCGGCGCGAAAATTCTCACCGAGCATCTGTATCTGTTCGTCGGTCTGACCGACGAAGCGAAGGATGCCGAGATCATGGTGGAAAAGGAAGAGGACAAGAAAGAAAAGGTCCTCGAAATGACCATCGAAGAGCTCGATCTGTCCGTTCGCTCCTACAACTGTCTGAAGCGGGCCGGGATCAACACCGTCCAGGAGCTGATCACGAAGACCGAAGAAGACATGATGAAGGTGCGGAACCTGGGACGCAAGTCCCTGGAGGAAGTTCAAGAGAAGCTCGACGAGCTCGGACTCAGCCTTCGCAGCGAAGAATAATCAGTACGTAGAGGAGGAGGGAACCTCATGGCATATCAAAAATTGGGTCGTGACGCAAGCGCGCGCAAAGCATTGTTCCGCGATCTTGTGACCGATCTGTTCATTTACGAACGCATCCAGACGACGGAAGCGAAAGCGAAAGAACTGCGCTCCATCGCCGAGAAGCTGATCACCCTGGCAAAACGGGGAGACCTGCACGCTCGCCGTCAAGTTGCAGCCTTCGTTCGCCGCGAATCCGCCGGCGACCAGGACGCCATTCAGAAGCTGTTCACGGAACTGGCAGAGCGCTATTCCACCCGGCAAGGCGGATACACCCGGATCCTCAAGCTGGGACCTCGCCGCGGAGACGCTGCGCCCATGGTCTACCTGGAACTGGTGAAGGACGAAGCCTAAGTCGAACAACGGGAAAGGGTGGACAGAATCTCCGGATTCTGCTGAAGCCCTTTTTTTGTTCCGGATTTCGAGGTGAAGCCCATGCGCAACATCGCCATGCTGGTGAGCTATGACGGAACGGGCTATAACGGCTTCCAGACCCAGCCGGACGGCAACACCGTTCAGGATAAGCTGGAGGCCGGAATTTGGCAGTTAACCGGCGAGAGAACCAAGATCACCGGATCGGGACGCACGGATGCAGGCGTTCACGCTCGCGGGCAGGTGTTCAACTTCCTGACCGACTCGCGGGTGCCGGTAGAGCGGTGGTGCTTGGCTCTCAATTCGCGTCTGCCGAACGATATCGTCGTGCGGTCGGCCCGGGAGGTTCCTGAGTCGTTCCACGCGAGGCGCTCGGCCAAGCGAAAGACCTACCGGTACTCCATTCAGCGGTCCAAGTTTCCGGATGTCTTTCACCGGACGACCCGCTTTCATCATCCCCGCCAGCTGGCGGTAGACACGATGAGGACGGCGCTGGCTGCTTTCGTCGGAGAGCATGATTTCACATCCTTCTGTTCCGTGGGAACACCGGTTGAATCACACGTGCGCACCATATTCGGGACGAGGCTCCTCTATGAGCCCTATCAAGATCCGGACGATGGCGACGCAGGTGTGATCCACCTGGAGGTGACCGGCAACGGATTTCTGTACAACATGGTTCGCATCATCGCGGGAACGGTGCTCGAGGTGGGAGAAGGGAAGCGGGACCCGCTGGGGATCGACGCTATCCTGAAGGGAAGAAACCGCGAGCTGGCCGGTCCAACGGCCGTGGCCCACGGTTTGACGCTGTGGAACGTGGAGTACGAGTTTTTTCAAACCGGGCTTGATTAATAGTCGGACGTATAGTATGATAATCATTGGTGTTTCGACTGGCTTCCCACGGCCCCGAGTTGGAATTACCGCTCATCTTTACGAACCGCAAGGACCCGTTGCCGGGTCTTTAACGAAGTTTAGGAGGATACGCAAATGAGTACCACATATATGGCGAAACCGAACGAAGTTGAGCGCAAATGGTACGTGATTGATGCAGAAGGCAAGACCTTGGGGCGTATGGCGAGCGAAGCAGCGAGCATCATCCGCGGCAAGCACAAACCGGAGTTCACTCCGCACGTCGACACCGGGGATTTTGTCATCATCATCAATGCCGACAAGGTCGTACTGACCGGCAAAAAACTTCAAAAGAAAATGTACTACCGCCACTCTCTTTATCCCGGCGGTTTGAAAGTGACTTCCGCTCAGGACATGCTGAAGAACAAGCCCGAGCGTATGATCGAACTCGCCGTTCATGGCATGCTTCCGAAGAACCGCCTCGGAGATGCTCTGAAAACGAAGCTTAAAGTGTATGCCGGATCCGAGCATCCGCATCAAGCACAAAATCCTGAAGTCTGGGAACTTCGCGGATAATAAAGGGAGGACAGTTTCATGGCACAAGTGCAATACTATGGAACCGGTCGTCGCAAGCATTCGGTAGCGCGTGTGCGCCTTGTACCGGGTGAAGGACGCATCGTAATCAATAAGCGGGACCTGAACGAGTACTTCGGTCTGGAAACGTTGAAGCTGATTGTCAAGCAACCGCTGAACCTGACCGAAACTGCGTCGAAGTATGACGTGTTGGTCATTACCCATGGCGGCGGCATGTCCGGCCAAGCCGGAGCCATCCGTCACGGCATTTCCCGCGCCCTGCTCAAGGCCGACCCGGAATTCCGCGGTTCCTTGAAGAAAGCCGGCTTCCTGACCCGCGACCCGCGGATGAAGGAACGTAAGAAGTATGGCCTCAAGGCCGCTCGCCGCGCTCCGCAGTTCTCGAAGCGTTAATCGTCACTTCCCGCAAGGGATACATCAAGCCTTCGGCCCGTCTGGGTCGAAGGCTTTTTTCATTCCAGGGAGGAGGAATTCACGGGAGAACGGGGAATAGACTCTGGAAGAATTCAGGAAGGAACCAAGGAGGAATAGACCGATGGCGGAAACGGACCAATTCACAAGGTATGTCATCCTGCTCAACATGAACGAAGGCCGAAAGTTTACCCAGGACTTGATTCAGGCGCATGTGGCGCATCTGCGCAAGCTGGACCAGGCGGGAAAGCTGGTTTTATGCGGCCCTTTTTTGGATTATGCCGGCGGAATGGTAATCGTCCAAGCGGAATCGCGAGAGGAGGCGGAAGAGATCGCCAAGCGCGATCCGTTTGTTGCGTCGGGTACGGAGACGTACGAAGTTCGCACATGGGAATTATCCTGTGAAGAGAACAACCACCTTTTGGGCACCCCTTGACTGCAATTGTTCCAAATTGATCATAATTGGCGGGCGCAGCGCCGTTTGAGAACCAACTCCCCTACATATACTGCTAGTGAGCATATAGGGAACGGGGGTGGTTCAACATGGAACAGGATTTCCGGGAAATGGACCGGACGGAATTTGTGAAAACGCTTCGATCCCGTTATAGCTTCGCAACGGAAGCAGAGAACGGCGAAGACGACTGGCAAGTGCTCGAGCAATGGGAATCCTTGTTGGACGGGACCTTTATCTTCAAGCCGGATGTGAAATAAATACCGATCCAACCAGCGCGTTATTCGGTATACCCTTGAGAAAGGCCCTCAGTCCTTAGGACTTGAGGGTCTTTATTGTTTTTGCACTCCTTCCGTCACCCGGGACAGTGCAAGCGGAATATCATGATAAACGGGAGGAGATGCGCCGGGAACAGTTGACAAATCGTTGTGCCATTCTATAATAAAGTAAATCGTTAAAACACATAAGAATAGTGTGAAATAGGAGGGCAGGGTATGAATCTGCTTGAAAAGGAAGCTTGGATCACGCAGGCGGCACAGACGCTTGATTCGCAAACGGCGGAGGATGTCATCCGGGCAGCGGTACAGAGCTTTCCCCGCTTAACTCTTGCCTGCAGCTTCGGAGCCGAAGATGTGGTTCTTGTGGACCTGCTCCATAAGGTCAAGCCTGATGCAGATGTGTTCTACCTGGACACCAACCTGCATTTTGCCGAAACCTATGAGACGAGGGATCGGCTGGAAGAGCTATATGGTAAAACCTTTATACGAGTCCTGCCCAAATTGACATTGGATGAACAAGCGGAGCAGTTTGGGGACAACTTGTGGACGGTTGATCCCAACGCTTGCTGTAACATCCGTAAAGTGAGCCCGCTTGCGGACATCTTAAGCCGTTACGAGGCCTGGATCACCGGAATCCGCCGCGACCAGGCGCCCACCCGAGCGAATGCCCGCAAGGTCGAATACGACACCAAGTTCGGACTCGTCAAATTCAACCCGCTGGCCGATTGGACCGCCGAGGATGTCTGGGCTTATATCCGTGAGCACAACCTGTATTACAACCCGCTTCACGACCGGAATTACCCCAGCATCGGCTGCGAGAAATGCACCCGCCAAGTGTTGGCCGGCGAAGATCCCCGCGCGGGGCGTTGGTCCGGCTTCGAGAAGACCGAGTGCGGCCTGCACAAATAATTTAAGCGATAGAGCGGAGGATTGACATGCCCGAAACCATCAAAGCCCACGGGGGCACGCTGGTCAACCGCCTGGCGGAAGGCCCGGAACGCCAACATTTGCTCGACGAGGCTTCCGAATTGCCGGTGATCCCGATCGATAGCTGGACGATATCCGATCTGGATTTAATCGCGGTCGGGGGATTTTCCCCGTTAACCGGATTTCTCAACGAAGCGGACTACCGCTCGGTCGTGGAACGCATGAGGCTCGAGAACGGCCTGGTTTGGAGCATTCCGGTTACGCTGCCGGTCGATCCTCTTCAGGCGAAAAGACTGAAACCGGGAGATCGTGTCGCCCTGCAGGGCGCCGAGGACCGGGTCATCTATGCGGTCATGGAGCTGACATCGCTATACACGGCTGATCATGCCAACGAAGCGGAAAAGGTATTCAAAACGACGGATGACGCTCATCCGGGTGTCAAAAAACTGCGCTCACGCTCGTCGGTCTATGCGGGAGGGCCTGTTTGGGTATTGAACCGCAAGCAGCCGGACCGGTTCGGCGAGTTTTATCAGGATCCTGCGGAGACGCGGCGGATTTTCGAGGAGAAGGGATGGAAGACCATCGTCGGCTTCCAGACCCGCAATCCGGTCCACCGGGCCCACGAGTATATCCAGAAGAGCGCGCTAGAGATCGTGGATGGCTTATTTCTCAATCCGCTTGTGGGCGAGACCAAGTCCGACGATATTCCGGCAGACGTGCGAATGAGAAGCTACCTCGTTCTGCTGGAGAATTATTATCCCTCGAACCGGGTGCAGCTCAGCGTCTTTCCGGCCGCCATGCGCTATGCGGGCCCTCGGGAAGCGATATTCCATGCCCTCGTCCGCAAGAATTACGGCTGCACCCATTTCATCGTCGGACGGGACCACGCCGGCGTGGGGGACTATTACGGCACGTATGAGGCCCAGGAAATCTTTCGCGAGTTCCCGCCGGAGGATATCGGCATTACCCCGCTTTTCTTCGAGCACAGCTTCTACTGCACGGCCTGCGGCAATATGGCGTCCAGCAAGACGTGTCCGCACGATAAATCCCGCCACATGACGCTTTCCGGAACCAAGGTGAGGGCTCTCTTGCGTTCGGGAGAATGTCCGCCGCCCGAGTTTACCCGTCCCGAGGTGGCGCGCGTGCTGATCGAGGGCATACAGGAGCCGGAAGTGCCGGTGGTTTAGATCCCCGCGATAGACACGCCGGCTTGTCATATTCATCCATCCTGTCCCATAAGATGAAAGTGAAATCTAGGGGATGGGGTGGACTTTTTTATGCGCATATTCCGCAAGAGAATTGTCGTCTGGATGACGCTGCCCGGTAAAATCAAGATCGCGGCATCTCTTGTTTTGCTTTTTTTGATGGTCCTGGTATTCGGCTATCAGCTGCCTGCCACTCCCACAACCTCCTCCTGGAGCCTCCCTATGTCCGGGAAAGTCATTGCCATCGATGCGGGCCACGGCGGACCCGACGGGGGGGCGATCAGCGACAGCGGGGTCGTAGAGAAGGACGTGAACCTCGCCGTCGCCTTATACTTGAGGGACTATCTCCAGCAGGCGGGAGCGCTCGTCGTCATGACCCGGGAGACCGATAAAGATTTGGCGGACAGCGGGACCAAAGGATACAGCAAGCGCAAGACCGAGGATTTGGTGAGACGGGCGCAAGCGCTGAACGCCCGGAGCATCGACCTGTTTGTCACGGTGCACATGAACAGCATTCCCTCCCCCAAATGGTCGGGAGCCCAAGCGTTCTATACGGCAAACCATCCGGACAACGCCGCCTTGGCGGCTCTGATTCAGGATGAGATCAAACGCAACCTGGCCAACACCGAGCGGGTGGCAAAGCGGGTAGACAAAACCGTCTACCTGCTGAAAATGATGCAGGTCCCAAGCGCATTGGTGGAGCTCGGCTTCCTGAGCAATCCGGAAGAGGCGCGGAGCCTGAGCCAGCCGAGTTATCAGCAAAAGCTGGCCGCAGCGGTCTATCAGGGAATTTTACGCTACGTATCGGGAGAAAAAGCTCCGGCTTCCGCCCTTCCGGAAGGGAGCTCCAATCCCGGATTATAAATATGCTATACTGGTGATAAAAGGGATTGCTGCATCATCCCTATCTATCCGAGGTGCATAAGCATGATTTCCAAAGAACAGATTCTTGAAGTCCTGACTGGCTTCTACGACGGCGGATACCATCGGTCGGCCGTTGAGCTCGGTTTGATTCGAGATGTGGTTGTCAAAGAAAGCGGTGTCAATCTGACGTATGTGGTGACCGAGGAGGGAGCCAACACCGCCTTGTACCGCCAAGAGCTGGAGGAAGCGCTGCGGTCCGTCGGCGTGGCCTCCGCCCACATCCGATTCCGCCCGATAACGGAATACGAACGGGAGGCGCTGGAAGCGAAGCTGAACGGCGGGGCTTCTCCGCAAGGACATGCCGCAGCGGAACGCCCGCAGGCGGACAAGCCGGGACGCAGCCCGCTGCAGAACTCCCTGCTTGCCGAGGACAGCAAGACCAAGTTCATCGCAGTCGCAAGCGGCAAAGGCGGCGTCGGCAAGTCGACGGTGACCGTCAATCTGGCATCGGCGCTCGCGCGCTTGGGACGCAAAGTCGGAATTATCGATGCCGACATCTACGGGTTCAGCGTACCCGATATGATGGGTATCGAAGAGCGGCCGGGCACCTCCGAAACCGGCGACAAGATCATCCCGGTAGAGCGGTTCGGAGTCAAAGTCATCTCCATGGGGTTCTTTGTCGAAGACAATGCTCCGATTATTTGGCGTGGACCGATGCTCGGCAAAATGCTGCAAAATTTCTTCGCCGAGGTGGAGTGGGGAGAACTGGATTACATGCTGCTCGACCTGCCTCCCGGGACGGGCGACGTGGCTCTTGACGTGCATCAAATGCTGCCGGCAAGCCAGGAGATCATCGTCACAACACCGCATGCCACAGCGGCCTTTGTGGCCGCCAGAGCGGGCGCTATGGCCGCAAGAACGGGGCATGCCATCATCGGCGTCGTCGAGAACATGTCGCATTACGTAAATCGATTGGGCGAAGTCGAATATGTGTTCGGAAGAGGCGGCGGAGCCAAGCTCGCCGAGGAGCTTCACACCGAACTGCTGGCCCAAATCCCGCTGGGAGCACCGGACAACGCCGCCGCCGATCCCGATTACTCTCCTTCCGTGTATAAGCCGGAAACTCCGGCTGGACGACTGTATGAGGAGTTGGCTCTGCGGGTGACAAACAAACTGGAAGCTTAACCTCAAAACAGGACCTTTCCCCAAGAGCGGAAGGGTCCTGTTTTTTAGTTTTTTTAGCTGCTCGAGCCGCCTTGGCCCTGGCCTTGCCCTTGTTGATTGTTATCCTCCCCGCCCTTGCTCTGTTCGGATTTCTTCTGTCCTTCCTGATCCTGCGCCTTGAGATCCTTCACGTTCTTCGGTTTCGTTTCCTGCTCGATCGCTTCTCCCATCAGTTTAACCATTTCCGCACGGAACAGGGGGGAGGAGAGCGATTCCTTGACTACCGTCATCATGGTGAGGCGGAAGCTCTGTCCTTTCAGGACATTTTCGACGATCTTGGTGTATTCCGGGTCATTCATCAGTTGGACGACCTGCTTTTGGTATTCGGGATCCTTCATCAAGTCTTTTTGAATTTGTTTGTTGTTCTCCTGCAGCGCCTTGGCGAAGTCGGCCGCAAACGCCGGATCGGTAAAGGTTTCCTGAAGCAGTTTAACTCCGTCGGACCCGGTCAGCACGTTCTTCACGGTTTCCTGGATTTGTCCCCCTTGCTGGGAGGCAAGCAGCCGCATACTGGAGCTTTTTCCGGAAGACTGCTGAAGCTGTTGCATGGCTTCGTCGCTCTTGAGGATATCCATTACCATGGTCTTCGTGTCCTTGTAGCTCTGCCCCTGATCCGAGGAAGATTGGGCAGGGGCGGTGCAGCCGCTGGCAAGGAGCAGCGTCAGCATGGCGGTTGTCGCTTTTTTCGATATGCCCAACATGAAAGTCTGCGCTCCTTTCGTCCGTTTGCCGTACCCGTAGTATGGGCCGGGCGGCGGGCTTTCACCACGGGATTGGATCGCTTTTTTCTGAGAACGTTGGTACAATTAGCAAGAGGCCGCCGAAGGCAAAAAAAGCCCGCCGGAGCCGACCAAACCGGCTCGCAGCGGGGAGGATCTTACCGTTTCGCCGGGGACGCCGGGGAAGCGGTGGGAGAAGCGGACGGTGAAGCGGCGGGCAGCGACTTGGACGCGTGGTCCTGAACGGGCTCCTCCTTCAAGTCCGCTTGATGAATCAGACCGGACACGGATACGAATTCATATCCTTTGGCTCGGAGTTGGTCGATAATGGCCGGCAGGGCCTCCAGATTTTGCTTGGCGGAATCGCTGGCATGGAGCAGCACGATATCTCCCGGATGAACGCGGCTTACGACCCGGTTGACGATGGCGTCCGCACTTTTATCCATCCAGTCCTGGGAATCGGTATCCCATTGAATGACGGTATAGCCCAGCTCATCGGCAATCTTCAGCACCCGTTTGTCGAAATCGCCGTTGGGCAGGCGAAGCAGCTCCGGTTGTTTCTTGGTGACGTCGGTCAAAATGGCATGAGCCGTCTGCAACTGGTTGCGGATTTCATCTTCGCTGAGCGTGGTGTAATTGAGGTGCTTGTGGCCATGGCTGCCGATTTCGTAGCCGTCCTTCACCAGCTTATCGACCACCTTGGGATGAGTCTTGGCCCAGGGGGAGGACAGGAAGAAGGTGGCTTGATCCACTCCCTTGTCCTTCAGCAAATCGATGATCGGATCGGGCAGCTTGTCTCCCCAACTGACGTCAAAGGTGAGGGCGACGGCTTTTTGGTCCGTCTTGACGTTATAGACGGCGAGGGGTTGCTTCTGGGCGAATACCGTTAAGTTTTCCTTTTCCGCGTAAATGATTCCGGCACCGAACAGAAGCGCCACGGCAATCACCAAAGCTTGTTTGATTTTGCGGCCGTTCCATACATAAAACCCGTTCATAGGTTCTACCTCCTAAAGCCCGGCGGGCGGTTCGCTTGTAGTCCAAGTGTATGCTTGTACCCGGCGGATATGACAGTGATCTCCATAGACCAGCATAAGAAACGAAAGGAAGCGAGCATGACGTGGGATTGCGGCGGCTTTATCAGCATTTGAAGGGGATGCGCAAATACCTAGTGGTAGCGGCAGCGGTGTTTGCGCTTGGAATCCTTCTGGGGTGTACCAACCGGTATGAGGAAGTCATGCGGACTACCCTGGAAAGCATGACCGATCTGACCAAATCGGCGGAACAATGGCCCAGCTATCACCTTGGCCTTTTCACACTTCTCCTGCTCAATAATCTGAGCGCGCTCGCGTCGGTTCTCTACGGCGGAGTCGTCCTGGGGATCGTACCGATTTATTTTCTCATGATGAACGGTATGGCCATCGGGTACTCGGGCGTTCAGGAAGCGGCCAACGGATCTGTGCTATCTTATATTGCCCAGCTGTTGCCGAGCGGCATCTTTGAGTGGCCGGCGATGGTTCTCGCCTCCGCTTATGGCATCCGTTTCGGATTCCTGCTGTTGGACGGGCTCCTCAGCTTCCTGAGTGCCAAGGGCAGGGCGCGGGTTAAAACAAACCTGATTCAGTATGTTCGTGTGCTGATCCCTCTCATGGGCGTCTTGTTTGTGCTGCTCCTGGCAGGCACGGCGCTGGAAACGTTCCTGTCCTCGTGAAATGTTCGCAGCGGGGCTCATAAAATTTGCCAATCTTGAGCATAACTATAAGGCAGCCTCACCTGCGTTATCATTAGGGCGGAAGGGGACAGTCGGGTTATGCTCGGTTTTTTGTTCAACGAGAGAGAATGCCGCGAATTGGAGTACATGCTCCGCAAGGAAATGGACGAAATGATGTATGACCTGAAGGACGATCAGTTGAATCGGGAAATTCGAACGGCGGTGGAAGGACGGTACAAAGTGATCTTCCGCATGTACGCCAGGCTCGCTTCGCCCCAGGAAATCTCGCGATATGCCAGAAGCAAGGTCCGTTCCTAAAGAAAATAGCGATAAAGTCTTGACTTCCGGACAAGCCCTGTGGTACATTAAGTCTCGCCCTTTCACGGCTAAGCTTTCTGGTGAAGGCGGCCATCACGGTCAAAACGCAAATCTTCGAAAAAAAGACTTGCAAAGCAGTAACGGGCTGTGGTATATTATAAAAGTCGGCGCTTGATTCTGACTCAACTTGAGACGGGAGCGACGATCGCATAAGTGCCCTTTGAAAACTGAACAACGAGTGGATAGGACGCAGAATTCGGGCTTCAGCTCGGAGGACGCACAAACAACACGCAAGTGTTAAGTAATGAGCTTAAGAGAACGATCTATAGAGTAACTTTTATGGAGAGTTTGATCCTGGCTCAGGACGAACGCTGGCGGCGTGCCTAATACATGCAAGTCGAGCGGAGTTGTTCCTTCGGGAACGGCTTAGCGGCGGACGGGTGAGTAACACGTAGGCAACCTGCCCTCAAGACCGGGATAACCTTCGGAAACGAAAGCTAAGACCGGATACGTCCTCTTTGTCGCATGGCGAAGAGAAGAAAAGCG
>NZ_JBPPGI010000008.1:0-99737 GCF_051594785.1 Gorillibacterium terrae | reverse complement strand
CTCCGCTTTTCTTCTCTTCGCCATGCGACAAAGAGGACGTATCCGGTCTTAGCTTTCGTTTCCGAAGGTTATCCCGGTCTTGAGGGCAGGTTGCCTACGTGTTACTCACCCGTCCGCCGCTAAGCTATTCCCGAAGGAACAACTCCGCTCGACTTGCATGTATTAGGCACGCCGCCAGCGTTCGTCCTGAGCCAGGATCAAACTCTCCATAAAAGTTACTCTATAGATCGTTCTCTTAAGCTCATTCATTAACACTTGCGTGTTGTTTGTGCGTCCTTCGAGCCGAAGCCCGAATTCTGCGTCCTATCCACTCGTTGTTCAGTTTTCAAAGGGCATGCATCGCGTCAAGCGCGACCTTTATAATATAGCACAGTGAGTTTTAATCATGCAACCCTCAATTTTTACCAGAGAAGCATTTTCTCACTTTGCACCGCCTGCTGTGCCTTGCGGCTCTCGAAGCGGCAAGAAGTAATGTACCATAGAACGCCTTCGCAATGCAAGCATTATTTTATTCATTCTTTCCTTGACCTCCGGAACCAATAAAAAAGCGGAAAGCCCCAAGGCCTTCCGCTTTTCCTCCAAGCCCGCATTCCGCGAGCTTAACGGTCCCTCATCAACGGGAACAGCAGGACGTCGCGAATCGACGCCGAATCGGTGAGCAGCATGATCAGCCGGTCGATGCCGATGCCGAGACCTCCCGTAGGCGGCATGCCGTACTCCAGCGCCCGGACGAAGTCTTCATCCATCTCATGCGCCTCGTCGTTGCCGAGCTCCCGTTCACGCAGCTGCTCCATAAACCGCTCGCGCTGGTCGATCGGATCGTTCAGCTCGGTGAACGCATTGGCGTGCTCGCGACCGACGATGAAGAGCTCGAACCGGTCGGTAAAGCGCGGGTCCTTGGCACTCTTCTTGGCCAGCGGAGAGATGGCGACGGGATGTCCGGTAATAAACGTCGGCTCGATCAGGGTCTCTTCGACGAAGGTTTCGAAGAACTGGTTGACGATATGACCGAACGTCATGCTCGGCTCGACCGGAACCTTATGCTCCTTGGCCAGCCGGATGGCTTCTTCGTCGGACATCTCTACGCTGAAGTCAATTCCCACGGCTTCCTTGACGGCCTCGACCATGGAAACGCGACGCCACGGCGGAGCCAGATCGATCGTCTTCCCCTGGTAGTGAATCTCGGTGGTTCCGAGCACCTCGCGGGCGACGTGAACGATCAAATCCTCGGTCAGCTTCATGATATCTTCGTAATCGGCATAGGCTTCGTACAGCTCCAACAGGGTAAATTCCGGGTTGTGCCTCGTCGAGGTGCCTTCGTTGCGATAGACGCGGCCAATCTCGTACACCTTCTCCATTCCGCCGACGATCAGGCGCTTCAGGTGCAGCTCGATGGCGATGCGCATGAACAGCTGCATATCGAGGGCGTTGTGGTGGGTGACAAAGGGACGCGCCGCAGCGCCGCCGGCGATGGCATGCAGGGTCGGCGTCTCCACTTCCAGGTAGCCGTTCGTATCGAGGTAACGGCGGATCGCCTGGATGATCTTCGAGCGGGTGATGAACGTTTCCTTCACGGATTCGCTCATGATCAGATCGACATAGCGCTGGCGGTAGCGCATCTCAACATCCTTCAGCCCGTGGAACTTATCCGGCAGCGGGTAGAGCGATTTGGTGAGCACCTCCAGGCTGGTCGCCTTGACGGTCGTTTCTCCGGTCTTCGTCTTGAAGACTTCGCCGCTCACGCCGATGATGTCGCCGATATCCAGCAGATCGAAGGCTTCATACTGCGTCTCTTCCACCGAATCCTTGCGGACGTAAATCTGAATCTTGCCGGACAGGTCCTGGATGTGGGCGAAGGAGGCCTTCCCCATGCTCCGCTTTTGCATAATGCGGCCGGCGATGCTCACCTTCGGGGCGAGCGCTTCGAGTTCGTCCTTGTCCATCTCATCATAAGCCCGGAGAATCTCCTTGGCGCTATGCGTTCTAACGTATTTGTGCCCAAACGGGTCCATGCCGAGCTTCCTCAGCTCGTCCAGCTTGTCCCGGCGGATCACCAGCAGGTCATTCAGTTCCAGTTCCTGACTCATCGCTCAAAACTCCTTCACCTTATCGAATCCATTCCTTCATTGTACTCATAAACCGGGTCAAACAAAAGCCTTTTCCCCATTTGAATCCGGAAAATGCGAAAAAGCTTCCCGCTGAGGAAGCTTTTCCTTCGCCTTGTAGGGCGTCTTGGTCCATCCGTTCGTCCGCTTACTTTTGAATGTCGATGATCTGGTATTGGATAATACCCGCGGGAACGCTGACTTCCACCGTCGAACCCTTCTTTTGGCCGAGAATCGAACGGCCGACCGGGCTCTCGTTGGAGATTTTATTCTCGAAGGGATCGGATTCCGCCGTTCCGACGATCGTGTAGACCACCGTATCCCCGAATTCCAGGTCCTTAAGCGTTACCTTGGCGCCGATGCTGACGGTATTGGTGTCCACTTCTTCGTTGTTGATGATGCGGGCGTTGCGAAGCAGCTTCTCGAGTTGCAGAATGCGGCCTTCGATGAAGGCTTGCTCGTTCTTGGCATCATCGTATTCGGAGTTCTCGCTGATATCTCCGTAGCCGATGGCGATCTTGATCCGTTCCGCCACCTCGCGGCGTTTGACCGACTTGAGGTTTTCCAGCTCTTCCTCCAGCCGCTTCAGGCCTTCCTGAGTCAGAATCGTTTCTTTTTCGCTCATTCCAACAAAACTCCTGTCGTGTGAATTCAATAAAAGGCGCCGCAAGGCCAAACGGCTTCGCGGCTTCATCTTTACTATATGGTTCGCGTAGATACGTCATGACAATGGCGGCTTGGCTTCAAGATTTACGACTGATTATATTGCAAGCCCCTTCAATTGTCAATCGAAGCCAGAACTACGGTTAACCAGCGGTTAAGGGATCATCAGGAGACGGGAATCTCCGACGGTTCCGCTTCCGCTTCGCCGGTTTGGGCCAGTTTTTCGACAAATTCCTCCAGCGCCTCCACGATGTCCCGGCGCTCCTCCATCTCCATGAGGGCGTCCTTGACGCGGGCGGCTCCGGTCAGCCCCTTGAGGTACCAGGCCAGGTGCTTGCGCATCTCCTTGATGGCGATGTTTTCGCCTTTGAGGGCGATCAGACGGTCCATATGGAGGATGGCGATGCGGATCTTTTCCTCCGCCGTCGGCTCCGGGGAAAGCACCCCCTCGGTCAAGTAGCGCACGGTCCGGTACAGCATCCACGGATTGCCCAGCGCGCCGCGCCCGATCATGACTCCGTCGCAGCCGGTCGTGTCCAGCATGCGCTTGGCGTCCTCCGGGGTAAACACGTCGCCGTTGCCGATAACGGGAATGCCCACCGCTTGCTTGACCTCCTTAATCATCTCCCAATTGGCCGTTCCGCTATACATCTGAACGCGCGTGCGGCCATGAACGGAGACGGCGGAGCCCCCGCCGTTTTCGACAGCTTTCGCATTCTGGACGGCGTAGATGTGGTCGTCGTCCCAGCCGATCCGCATTTTGACCGTGACCGGTTTGGATACGGCGGCTACGACCTCCGACACCATTTGTTCAATTTTATCGGGAGCCAACAGCCACCGCGCCCCGGCGTCCGATTTGGTGATCTTGGGGACGGGACAGCCCATGTTGATATCGATGATATCGGCATTGGTCTCTCGGTCGACGACCTTGGCCGCTTCCACCAGCGTCTCGGTATCGCCGCCGAAGATCTGCAGGCTGAGCGGTTTTTCCCGCTCGTCCACGTAGAGCATTTCCATCGTCCGTTTGTTGCCGTGCATAATGGCCTTGTCGCTCACCATCTCGGCACAGACGAGTCCCGTGCCGAAATCCTTGGCGATCAGCCGGAAAGCGGGGTTGCAGACACCGGCCATCGGGGCCAAGACAACGTTGTTCGGGGCGGCTACATTCCCAATTTTCAGCATTACAGGCTCCTTTCTATTCTAAAAGCGGCAGCCGTTCAGAGAACGGCTACCGGTCCAACAGTTCTTCTTCCTTGACGCTCAGCACCTCGGCGATCAGCCGGATCAGCTTGGCGTCCGCTTTGCGCGTTCCGCGCTCCAGGGCGCCGAGCACCGATACGGACACATTCATCCGATCGGCGAGCTCCATCTGCGTCAGCCCTTTCAGTTTGCGGAACGCGCGGATACGCAGGGCAAGCTTCATGGTGTCCATGCGACGACCTCGTTTCTATCCGGCATAGCGGCAATCCGTTCCGCCAGGGAGCAGAGACCCGGCACGGCGTCGTCGGACACGACCTCGGCCAGCGGAACCAATACGAAGGCCCGCTCGGCCATCCGGGGGTGCGGGACGGCGAGGCGAGGGAGCTTCAGCTCGGCCTGCCCATACAGCAGCAGGTCGAGGTCGATCGTCCGTGGGCCCCACCGCTCCGAGCGCTCGCGCCCGAGCCGATTCTCCGCCGCGAGGAGCTCCGAGAGCAGCTCTTCGGGCGGCAGGTCGGTGGAGAAAACGGCGGCCTGATTCAGGAATCGGCCCTGCCGGGTGTTCCCGACCGGCTCGGTCTCGAAGAGACGGCTCTGCCGGACGAGCTTCAGCCGCGGGTGCGCGGACAGCAGCCGCAACGCTTCGGCGAGGGTGCCGGCCCGGTCGCCCAGGTTGGAACCGAGCCCGATCGCCGCCTCGATCGGCCGACCGCGGCGCAGCTCGACCGTCACGCCGGCAAAGTGGATATCGAAGGGCGGATGGGGCTTCGTGACGCGAACGACCACCTCCCCGAGCACCGGGTAGGCGGCGAGCAGGTCCTGCGCGATGTGCTCGGCCAGCGCTTCGATCAGCTTGAACGAGCGCTCGGTGACAATTGTTCTCACTCGGCCGTACAGCTCGGCGTAGTTGATCGTCTCCGTCAGCTCGTCGCCGGCGCCTGCCCGGGATAACGGAAGACACAGCTCTACATCCACATAATAGCGGGCGCCCAGCTTATTTTCTTCGGGGAACACCCCGTGATACCCGTAAAATTCCATGCGGCTCAGTGTCAATTTGTCCATGCGGCAGTCCCCTTATCCGGCCGGAGGCGGACGATGGCATCGGCCATCTGCGCCGCCCGTGCGTTCTCCTTGATGTCATGCACGCGAACCAGCTCGCAGCCCTGGGCGATGGCCAGCACCGTGGTCGCCACCGTTCCCTCAACGATATCCCCGCTTGGCAAATCCAGCACCCGGCGCAGCGTCCGCTTGCGCGAAGCCGCGAGCAGTACCGGGTAACCGAGACGCGTCAGCCGGTCCAGGCTGCCCATCAGGAGCAGGTTCTGCTCATGCGATTTGGCGAAGCCGATCCCGGGATCGAGGATGATCTGCTCGTCGCGCACGCCCGCCCGGCGCGCGCTTCGCACACTCTCCTTCAAATCGGTGACGACGTCCTCGAGAAAATCGCCGTAATCCGGCTGCACCCGGTTGTGCATGAGGATGAGCGGGCAGCCGAATTCCGCCGCCAGCTCGCCCATGCGCGGGTCCCGGCAGCCCCAGATGTCGTTCAGCAGATGGGCGCCCGCCTCAAGCGCCCGCCGGGCCGTCCCCGGCTTGAAGGTGTCGATCGACAGCGGAACGTCGATCGCCTCCCGGAGCGCCTCGATCACCGGCACGACCCGGCGGATTTCTTCTTCCTCCGGTACCGGGGTCGAGCCGGGCCGGGTCGATTCGCCGCCGATTTCGATGAGATCGGCTCCGGCGGCGACCATCGCCCGGGCGTGCTCGACGGCGGCGGCGACCTCCATGTAGCGTCCGCCGTCGGAAAAAGAATCCGGCGTTACATTTAAAATGCCCATGATCCGCGTCTTTTCGCCAAGCCGCAGCGGAAGGCCCCGGCAGTCCAGCACCCGGTCCGGAGGGCCGGCCGGGCTGGGGAAAGCGGAAAGGGCGGAACGATTGTCCTCCATGGCGCTAAATCCTTCCTTGAATTGAGATCGGTCAGCCGATCGTTTCCGTCGGCTGAAGCGACAGAAAATTCTGCAGCAGCTTGCGGCCGTGATCGGTCAGAATGGATTCGGGATGAAACTGTACGCCTTCGATGGCGTAGTCTTTGTGGCGAAGCCCCATGACCTCGCCCTCCTGCGTCCAAGCGCTGACGGTCAGGCAGGCCGGCAGCGTCTCCCGGCGGACGATGAGCGAGTGGTAGCGGGTAGCCGTGAACGGCGATTCGATCCCCGCGAACACCCCTTCGCCGTCATGGCGAATGGCGGAGGTCTTGCCGTGCATCAGCCGTTCCGCCCGGACCACCTCGCCCCCGAAGGCTTGGCCGATGCTTTGGTGGCCGAGGCAGACGCCGAGGATCGGAATCCGGCCCTTGAAATGCTCGATCAGGTCGAGGCAAATGCCGGCTTCGTTCGGCGTGCAGGGTCCCGGGGACAAGAGAATCCGGTCCGGCGCCAGCTCCTCGATCCCGGCAAGCGTGATCTCGTTGTTGCGGCGGACTTCGACGGTCTCCCCCAGCTCGCCCAAATACTGAACCAGGTTATACGTAAACGAGTCGAAATTATCGATAACCAAGATCACAGCCGACTCACTCCTTAGCCTTTTCCCCTATTTAAAAGGATATTGCGCTCCCCGTCAACCTAGAGGACAACCCCCGTCCAAACGCAACAAGACAGCCCCTCTGCGATAGGGGCTGCCTTTCGATGCCGAGTCCGTTCGCGAACGGACCTTATTGCTCTTCGAATTGATACAGCGGGGTGCTCAGGTAACGTTCGCCGTTGCTCGGGAGAACGGCGACGACGCGCTTGCCCGGTCCCAGCTTCTTGGCGACCTGAAGGGCTGCATAGATGGCGGCGCCGGAAGAGATCCCGCCGAGGATGCCCTCTTCGCGCGCCACGCGGCGGGCGGTCTCGAAGGCCTGCTCATTCTCGACTGCGATGATTTCCTTGTAAATCTCCGTGTTGAGGATATCCGGCACGAAGCCGGCGCCGATGCCTTGAATCTTGTGCGGGCCGGGCTTGCCGCCGGAAAGCACCGGGGAAGCGGCCGGTTCGACGGCGTAGATCTCGATGTCCGGGAAGTTCTGCTTCAGCACTTCGCCCGCGCCGGTGATCGTTCCGCCGGTTCCGACGCCGGCGATGAAGGCGTCCAGCTTGCCGTCCTTGGCGTTGATCGCTTCGACGATTTCCGGTCCGGTTGTCTCGCGGTGGACCTTCACGTTCGCCTGGTTCTTAAACTGCTGCGGAATAAAATAAGTCGGGTTCTCCGCCTGGAGCTCCTCGGCCTTCTTGATCGCGCCCTTCATGCCCTCCGCTCCGGGGGTCAGCACCAGCTGCGCGCCGTATGCGCGGAGCAGGTTGCGCCGCTCCAGGCTCATCGTCTCCGGCATGACGAGAATGGCTTTATAGCCCTTGGCGGCGGCGACCATGGCCAGACCGATCCCAGTGTTGCCGCTCGTCGGCTCGACAATGGTGTCGCCGGGCTTCAGCTTGCCTTCCCGCTCGGCCACCTCCACCATGCTGATGGCGATGCGGTCCTTGACGCTTGAGCCGGGGTTCTGGTATTCGAGCTTCACGTAAATCTCCGCGCTGTCCTCGGGGACGACGCGATTCAAGCGCACAAGCGGAGTTCCTCCGATCAATTCGGTGACGCTGTCTACGATTTTGGCCATGAATGAAACCCTCCTTCGCATATTTCCGACTAATCCGGTTGGTATTATAGCTTCATCTTACCAATCCGCCTGTTCCTTGTCAACTGGAATGTGAAAAGGGTTCCGCCGCCCGCTGTGGAGCTTCGGAATCCCTTCTTGAGCTTAAGGCTATTGTCCGCCGGAGGGGGCGGAGGAGGCGGCGGCTGTGCCCGGAGTGCCAAATTCCTGATCCGTGTCGACGAGCGTCGCCTTCCATTTGTCGCGCAGCTGCTCCGTGAAGTCCTTGATGGGAGGAGCCTTTTGCAATGCCAGCTGCTTGCGCACCGTCTCCCGGATGGCCTCGGGATCGCCCTTCTTGTCTTCCTTGCGTTCGATCAGCTTAACGATTGCGTATCCGCCGTCCGTCTGCACCGGCTGGCTGACCGCTCCGATCTCCATGTCCTTGGCCGCCTTCAGGATGCCGGGCGAGACGAACGGGTCGTTCTCTTCGATCCAGCCCAGGTCGCCTCCCTCGCTCGCCGTGTTGACATCCAACGACCGTTCCTTGGCCAGCGTGGAAAAATCATTGCCGCTGCGGGCCAGCTCATACGTCCGGTTGGCCTGCTCCAGCGTCTCGTTCAGGATATACTGGAGATGAAACTGCTCGGTATTGGCGAATTCCTCGGGGTGCTGCTTGATGTAGTCGCTGATTTCGTTCTCTCCTACCACGATGTCGGCGGTGGCGGCCTTTTCCACCAAGAGCTTGAAATACACGTCCTCATGCAGCTCCTCGCGGGTCATGCCGACCTGTTCCTTCATCGATTGGTAGAACTCCTCTTCGCTGCCGTACCCCTGCTGCATGCGGGTGAGCTCGGAAGCGATCTCCTTCTCCTCGACGCGTAGTCCCCGGTCATCCGCCTCCAGTTGGATGGCAAGGTGGTCGAGCATCTGGTTCAGCATTTCCATTCCGTACTTGCTGTATACCTTCTGCCTCACCATCTCGGAAGTGATCGTCTTGTCGCCGATCCGGGCGACCACGCGGCTCTCCTCGCCCTTGCTTGCGGCTGAATCCCGACCCGGAGCGCGCGTTTCCGTCATGGCGACACGCGTAAGCACCAGGCAGGCCGCCGTCAAGATGACGATGATGCCCCACAACAGCTTCGCATTTCTCATCTCTATCCCCTCGGGTTTCCTCTCGGCCTTGACGGCCGCCGTTTCGCCTTATTCGCCGATCCGGGCGATAACGTCCTTTATCTCTTTATCGGAAAAATGATACGTTTCGTTACAGAAATGGCAAACGAGCTCCATCTGCCCGTCTTCCTCCAAAATGGTCTGAAGCTCCTCGCGGCCCAAGCTGATCAAGCCGCGCTCCATCCGTTCCCGCGAGCACTGGCAGCGGAATGCGACGTTCATGCGCTCGAGCACTTGGACATCCTCTAGTATAGACGCCAGAATTTCGTCTAAAGTTGCACCTCCGTCGAGCAGCGAGGTGACCGAAGTAATTCCGTTCAGCCGCTGTTCGAGCCGGTCGATCTCTTCCTCGCTGACCCCGGGAAGCACTTGGACGATAAAGCCACCGGCCGCTTTAACGGTGTAATCCGTGTCGACGAGAACGCCGAGCGCCACCACCGAAGGGGTCTGTTCCGACTTGGCAAAATAGTAGGTAAAATCTTCGGCGAGCTCGCCGGAGACGATCGGCGTGCTGCCGAGGTAAGGCTCCTTCAGCCCGAGGTCGCGGATGATGTAGATGAAGCCGTCGGTCCCGACCGCTCCCCGCACATCGAGCTTGCCGCGCTCGTTCAGGGGCAGGTCGACCTCCGGATGATCCACGTAGCCGCGGACTTCGCCGCGGGCATTGGCGTCCACCACAATCTGGCCGATCGGTCCCCCGCCCTTCACCTGAATGGTCAACTTCTCATTGCCCTTCATCATCGCGCCCATCATCGCGCCGGCCGCAGCCGTCCGGCCGAGGGCCGCCGTGGCCGTCGGCGTCGTCCGGTGGCGCTGCCGCAGTTCTTCGGTGAGTTCCGTGGTTCGAACGGCGAAGGCGCGGAACTTTCCGTCCCCCGCCGTCGCCCGGATCAATTCGTCTTTCATGGGAGCGAGTCCCCTCCTTATACGTTTCGAATGTAGATGAGCCGAAGCCCTTCGAGCGTCAGCAGCGGATTGACGATCTGAATCGTCCGCGATTCGGATGCGATCATCCCGGCCAGGCCGCCGGTGGCGACCACGGTCGGGGCCGTTGCGAATTCCTCGCAAATCCGCTCGACGATGCCGTCCACTTGCCCGGCAAAGCCGAAGATGATTCCCGCCTGCATGGAGGCGACGGAATTGCGGCCGACCGTGCTTTTGGGCCGCGCCAGCTCGATGCGCGGCAGCTTGGCCGCGTGCTCGTAGAGCGCCTCGGTGGAAATGCCGATGCCGGGAGCGATGGCTCCGCCAAGGTACCGGGCCTGCTCGTCGATGTAATCGAAGGTGGTCGCAGTACCGAAATCGACGACGATCAGCGGGGCGCCGTACAGCTCGATTCCCGCCACCGAGTTGGCGATGCGGTCAGCTCCCACCTCGCGCGGGTTCTCGTACCGGATGTTGAGCCCGGATTTCAGGCCGGGGCCGACGACGAGCGGCGTCCGCCCCAGGTATTTGTCGCAGAGCTTCTCCAGGGTGTGCATGAGCGGCGGAACCACGGAGGAGATGATGACCCCCTCGATCTCTTCCACCTTCACATTCGCGTGCTGAAACAAGCTGTAGATCTTCATCCCGTATTCGTCGGTGGTAGCGGTCCGGTCTGTGCTGATCCGGTAATGGTGCAGCAGCTCCTTGCCCCGGTACAGGCCGAGCACAATATTGGTATTGCCGACGTCGACGACGAGGATCACAGCGAGCTCTCCTTCCGTTCGTTCAGGTCCAGGCTGATGTCGAGGGCATTCACCGAATACGTCAGCCGGCCGACCGAGATGACATCCACGCCGGAAGAAGCGATTCCCCGAATCGTGTTCAGGTTGACGTTGCCGGAGGCTTCGACGATGACATGCGGAGCCGACGAGCGGATGGTCTTCACCGCTTCCGTCATATCCGGCACGCTCATGTTGTCCAGCATAATAATGTCGGCTCCCGCAGCGAGCGCCTCGTCGAGCTGCGGGAAGCTCTCGACTTCGACTTCGATCTTCATCGTATGGGGGATGCTGGCCCGCGCCGCCTGCACCGCGGCAGAGATGCCGCCCGCTCCCTTGATGTGATTGTCCTTGATCATCACGGCGTCATACAGGCCGAAGCGGTGATTGTGGCCGCCGCCGACCCGGACGGCGTATTTCTCCAGCAGGCGATGGCCGGGCGTCGTCTTGCGCGTATCCACGAGCCGCGTCGGGAGTCCCTCCAGCGCATCCACGAAGGAGCGGGTGCGGGTGGAGATCCCCGACAGCCGCTGGAGCAGATTGAGCGCCAGCCGCTCGCCCAGCAGAATGCTGCGGGTGCTGCCGCTGACGACGGCGATCAGGTCGCCTTTGCGGAGCGGCCCGCCTTCGGCGGCGCGGGCCTCGAAGACGAGCGCCGGGTCGACGGCGCGGAAGACTTCCTCGGCAACCGGAAGACCGGCCAGAATGCCGTCTTCCTTGACATGGATGATGCCGGTCGAGACGCTGTCCGCCGGGATGGTCGACAGCGTGGTCACGTCGCCCGTGCCGATGTCCTCCTCCAGCCAGTGGCGGATCGATTCGATCAGGTTCGGTTTATATAGCTCCAAGAGAGAGGCTTGCATGGGATGGTCACTCCTGCATTTGGTTGGAATAGGGGCGGCCCTCACGGAGCCGCCTGCGACTTGTGGGCCTGGGCGTCACGGTTGCCGTTACCGGGCCTTCGTCACTGGGCCTGCGCCGCCGGAAGCTCGCCGGACGGCTCTGCCGCTGCGATTCGCGGCCGGACCGGCTCGACGAAGGTGCCGCCTTCGCGTTGGAAGACGATATGCCTGCGCCAGCCGGCATCGTCGGGCGACGGGAAGTCGCTGCGGTAATGGCCGCCCCGGCTTTCCTCGCGAATCTGCGCCGCCACGGCGATCAACAGGGAAACGGTGAGCATGTTGGCGAACTCGTATTCCTCCCGCTTGGTGAGCCGGGACTCGAACAGCGAGGTCAAGCGCTTCAGTTCTTCGATGGCCTTCTCCAGGCCCTCCTCCGTCCGAACGAGCCCCACTTGGCGGAGCATCACCTTCTGCAGCTTGAGCTTCTTCTCGACCACCGGCGTCATCGGCACATCCTTGCGCAGCGCCATGGTCAGCCGGTCGGTGAACCCGCCCGGAAGCTTCGCCAGCTCCAGTGCGGGCAGCTCGGTCAGCTTCTTCACGATCCGCTTGCCGAACACCAGCGCCTCGGACAGCGAGTTGCTCGCCAGCCGGTTTGCGCCGTGAACTCCCGTCGAGGACACCTCGCCGCAGGCAAACAATCGCTTAAGGGTAGTTTCTCCGTACAGATCGGTCTTGACCCCGCCCATCATGTAATGCGCGGCCGGAGCGACCGGAATCCAGTCCGAGGTGAGGTCCAGCCCGTAATGCAGGCAGGTGGTGTAGATCATCGGGAACCGGTGCAGCACCTTTTCCCGCGGCTCGTGCGTGATGTCGAGGTAGACGAAGGTCGTCTTCGTCCGCGCCATCTCGTCGAGGATCGCCCGCGCCACGACATCGCGCGGCGCCAGCTCCAGAAGCGGATGGTAGCGTTCCATGAAGCGCTCGCCGTGGGCGTTGCGCAGGTAGGCCCCTTCGCCGCGGACCGCCTCCGAGATGAGGAACCGGGGAGCGCCGGGATAGCTCAGCGCCGTCGGGTGAAACTGGACGAACTCCATGTCGCGCACCTCGGCTCCCGCCCGGTAAGCCATGGCGATGCCGTCGGCAGTGGCAATCTCCGGGTTGGTCGTGTAGCGGTAGAGCTGTCCCGCACCGCCGGAGCAGAGAATGGTCGCCTTGGCGAACACGGCGATCCGGCTTCCGTCCGGCCGCTGAACCAGCGCGCCGAAGCATTCCCCGCCTACGGTCAGCAGGTCGATGACGAAGTGATCGTTCCAGATTTCCAGGTTCGGCTGTTCCAGGGCCTGATGGGCAAGCGCGCGGACGATCTCCGCTCCGGTCGAATCGCCGTGGGCATGCAGAATCCGCCGCTGGCTGTGCGCCCCCTCGCGGGTAAGCGCCAGCTCGCCGTCTTCCAGGTCGAACTCCGTGCCCAGGCGGATCAGCTCGTTCACCCGGGCCGGTCCTTCATGGACCAGCACATCGACGGCATCCTCGTCGCACAGGCCCGCACCGGCCATCAGCGTATCCTGGAGGTGAAAATCGGGCGAATCCTCGTCGGCGATCACCGCCGCGATGCCGCCTTGGGCGTACCGGGTGTTGCTCTCGTCGAGCGCCTTCTTGGTGATCATCAATACCTTGCCGAACTTGGCCGATTTGATGGCCGTGTACAGTCCGGCCACTCCCGAGCCGATGACGAGGGTCCCGTATTCGTGCCGGGGCAGGTCCTGCCAGGAAACGTCCGTCAAATACCGTGGAATCATTGCCTTCACCTGTCTTTACTCGTTGTAGTTGATAGGGAACGTGGCCTAAGCCGGGAAGACATGAAGCAGCGCATGCTACTTCACCAGCAGCATGCGCTCGAGAGATTGTCTGGCTTTGTCCGCGACTTGCGGCGGCACATAGATCTCGGGAGACAAGGTCTCCAGACACTGGGCGACCTTCTTGAGGTTGTTGACCTTCATATTCGGGCAGACCAGGTACTTGGTGGCAAAATGAAAGGCCTTGTTCGGGCTGTCGAGGCGGAGCTGGTAGCCGACCCCGTCCTCGGTACCGACGATGAACTCCTTCGCCGGGGATTCCTTGCAATATTTCAGGATGGCGGTCGTGCTTCCGACGAAATCGCCCAGCTTCACGACCTCGGGCCGGCATTCGGGATGAACGACGAACTCGGCGTTCGGGTATTTCTCCCGCATCTCCATGACATCCTTAACCGTCAGCATGTCATGGGTGTTGCAGTACCCCTCCCAGAGGATCATCTTCTTGTTTGTGAATTTGGAGACATAGTTGCCCAGGTTTTTGTCCGGAACCCAGATGATTTCGTCGGCCTCGACGGAATTGACCACCTGGACGGCGTTGGCGGATGTGCAGCAGATGTCCGTCTCCGCCTTCACATCGGCCGAGGTGTTGATGTACGCCACCACCGCCGCATTCGGGTGCTGCCGTTTGAGCGCCCGCAGGCCCTCGACGCCGACCATATCCGCCATCGGGCAGCCCGCCCGCTCGTCGGGAATTACCACCGTCTTGTTCGGAGCGAGAATCTTGGCGCTCTCTCCCATGAAATGGACGCCGCAGAAGACGATGACCTCCGCGTCCGTGCTTGCCGCCTTCTGAGCGAGAAGGAACGAGTCGCCGCGGAAATCGGCCACTTCCTGAACCTCGTCCCGCTGATAATAATGAGCAAGTATAATCGCGTTCTTCTCCTGCTTCAGCCGCAGAATCCGCTCCTTGAGCTCTCGGTTCTGCTGTTCCTTGCGCTCTAGCGCGAGAGCTTCCATTCGACCATCCCCTGGCTGTATGAAATGAATTTAAACCTAATTTACAGAAACTTGCGGCGGGTGTCAACGCGGGGAGGGCGGGAATCCGCCGTTTGGTGTGATTTTTATCACTGAAAGAGCAGAACGGTCCGTCTGCCCATTTAAAAAGCCGGAGCTTCCGATGGAAGTCCGGCTCTCATGTTCGGTCATGTCAGAGTTCGAATGGCTTACTTGTCGTCGGTGGATTCTCCGTCCTCGGGTGTGCTTCCCGGACCACGGCCGATGTCCCCCAACCGGTTGGAGCTGCTGTCCTGATCCTGGCTCTGGATGTTGACCTTCACGTCCTCGGCAAAGCCGGGGGCGGCGGTCGGCGTAGCCTCGACATCCACGGCTTCCTCGCCTTCGATGAAGCCCTTCTCGATCAGTTGAATGATCTGATCCTTGTCGAGGGTCTCGCGGCGAAGCAGGGTCTTCGCCACCAGATGGACCTTGTCGGAGTGCATCTGCAGCAGCTCGCGGGCCCGTTCGTAGCAGCGGCGGATCATCTGCTGCATTTCCTGATCGATCTCGTAAGCGATGGCGTCGCTGTAGTTCTGCTCGTGACCCAGGTCGCGGCCGAGGAACACCTGGCCTCCTTGGGTGTGGCCGAACTGCATCGGGCCGAGCTTCTCGCTCATGCCGTAATCGACGATCATGCGGCGGACGATATCGGTTGCCTTGCGGAAGTCGTCGTAAGCGCCGGTTCCGATCTCGCCGATGAACAGCTCTTCGGATACGCGTCCGGCGAGCAGCCCGGTCACCTGGTCAAGCAGCTCGGACTTGGTGACTACAAGCGGGTCCTCCGCGTCCTTCGGCAGCATCATGACGTAACCGCCTGCCCGTCCGCGGGGCACGATCGTGACCTTGTGGATCATCTGGGCATTGCGTTCGTAATACCCGACAATCGCATGGCCGGCTTCGTGGAAGGCGACCGTCTTCTTGTCGCGTTCGCTGATGACGCGGCTCTTCTTCTGCGTACCGACGATGACGCGGTCGTAGGCTTCATCCACTTCCGCCATGGAGATATCCTTGCGGTTGCGGCGGGCGGCGATCAGCGCCGATTCGTTCAGCAGGTTTTCCAGATCCGCACCGGTAAAGCCGGTGGTATAGCGGGCCAGGGTATCCAAGCGGACATCCTTGGCGAGCGGTTTGTTGCGGGCGTGAACCTTGAGCACGGCTTCGCGGCCCTTGACGTCGGGGCGGTCCACCGTAATCTGCCGGTCAAAGCGGCCGGGACGCAGCAGCGCCGGGTCGAGAATATCCGGGCGGTTGGTGGCGGCGACGATGATGATGCCCTCGTTCGCACCGAAGCCGTCCATCTCGACGAGCAGCTGGTTCAGCGTCTGTTCGCGTTCGTCGTGGCCTCCGCCGAGTCCGGCTCCGCGCTGGCGGCCGACGGCGTCGATTTCGTCGATGAAGATGATGCAGGGCGCGTTCTTCTTGGCGTTCTCGAACAGGTCGCGGACGCGGGAGGCGCCTACGCCGACGAACATTTCCACGAAGTCGGAGCCGGAGATGCTGAAGAACGGAACGCCGGCTTCCCCGGCCACGGCGCGGGCGAGCAGCGTCTTACCGGTTCCCGGAGGTCCGACGAGCAGCACGCCCTTCGGAATGCGGGCCCCGACCGCCGCGAACTTGCGCGGGTCCTTGAGGAACTCGACAACTTCGACGAGCTCCTGCTTCTCTTCGTCTGCGCCGGCCACGTCCTCGAACGTGACCCGCTTCTTCTCTTCATTGTAAAGGCGGGCGCGGCTCTTGCCGAAGTTCATCACTTTGCCGCCGCCGCCCTGCGCCTGGTTCATCATGAAGAAGAACAGGATGAAGATGAGCACGAGCGGGAAGATGGAGCCGAGGAACGTCACCCAAATGCTGGTGCCGCGCATTTTTACATAGTTGTACTGAACTTCCTTCTTCTGGTTCTCGGCCGTATCGGTGAGAGCCCCGATGAGCTTATCCGTCTCCTCGGTCGCGGGGGCAACGGTGCGGAACGTCTTGCCGTCGTCGTAGGTTCCGTGGATGTCGTACATGCCTTGATCGGGCTGAACAGCCAGCTTGGCGATATTATTCGTCTTGGATTGATCGACTATATGTTGCAGTTCATTCCGGAATTCGCTGTAAGGCTTCGTCACTTCGATCTCGTTCTGGGTGCTGATGACGCGCACGATTCCGATAATGACTAAAATGATGAGCAAATAGAATCCGGTACTGCGGAGGATTCGATTCATCCCCAACCTCCTCTCATGCTTGTTTTATTTTACCACAGCGTCTTTTGGCTTCTCAACTGAACCGAGGTGCCGGCGGGACGCGGCGGGAATGAACAAAATCCGTAAATTCAATCGGAATACACCGATTCCTTGAGGATGCCGACATAAGGAAGATTGCGGTACTTCTCGGCATAATCGAGGCCGTAGCCGACGACGAATTCGTCGGGAATCTCAAAGCCGCGGTAGTCGGGCTGCAGCGGGACCGTACGGCGGGCGGGCTTGTCGAACAGCGCCACCACCTTGACGGACTTGGCGTCGCGGCCCTGGAGCAATTCGATCAGGTAGCTCAGCGTCATGCCGCTGTCGATGATGTCTTCCACGATGAGGACGTCGCGGCCTTCCACCGGCACGTCCAAATCCTTGATAATCCGGACGACGCCGGACGAACGGGTGGAGGCGCCGTAGCTGGACACCGCCATGAAGTCGAGCTCAAGCGGGATGCGGATGGTCTTCACAAGGTCGGCCATAAAAATGAACGCGCCCTTCAGGACGCAGATGACAAACAGGTTTTTGTCCGCATAATCGCGGCTGATCGTCTCCCCGAGCTCCTGGATCTTGGCCGCAATCTGTTCTTCGCTGTACATGATTTCCTTAATGTCGTTCTGCATGTCGTTTTGCAACGGTTGCCCCTCCTACAAATTATCCTATGAATGGATGCGGTGATGCATTCGGACCGAAAACCGCCTTCACGGCCCCGTGAACGTCATCCCCAGATAACGCGAGGTCTCCTCCGTCACGGTGGAGTGCGACGATTGACGTATGCCGGGAAGCCAAAGAACCCTTCCTTCGCCGTCCGTCACGACCGGCCACACCGCCCGCTCGCGGGAAGGAAGCTTCTCGTCAATGAAGATATCTTTTACTTTTTTGACGCCCTTTAATCCCATCAGGCGGATGCGGTCGCCCTCCCGGCGAGTACGCACCGTAAGCGGAAATACCAGGCTGTCGCAGTCAAAAATGGCACGGTCGCGGCCATTTCGCCCCTCCGCCGGCAAAACGTTGCGGTCCGAGGCGACGGCGGCCCGGAGCGTCCGCCCGTTCGGCAGGACGAGCTGCCAGGCTCCGCCTGTTCCCGCCGTCGCCGCTTCTTCCGTTATATAATGAAGAAACGGTTCGGGATGGTGCGGAGCGGCGATGAGAATCCGGTCGTACTCGCGGTAAAACCGCAAATTCGCCGCGAGATCGAGCGACGCGTTCGGCGGTCCAACGCGCAAGACCGCAAGGCGGATTCCCTCGGTCAACACGTAGCCAAAATCATCCTGCTGGTCCGGTCCGACGGCAAGATAATCTAATAGTAGTTTAATCAACCGCCTTTGTAAAGCGAGATGGAGGCCCTGGAAAGCCTTGCGGGAAAAGGCAAAACCGCCGTCTTCCGGCCGGACGAGCGAGTCGAAGGCCGCCTTCGCCGCGTCCGTCAGATAGGCGTTCTCGCCCTGCATGACGTCCGCGAGACGGACCAGCGCATCCTCCAGCCGAGGATTGTACTGACGCAGGAGCGGCATCGTATCGAGGCGCAGCCGGTTGCGGGTATAGTGCCGCTTGGCATTGCTGCTGTCGATGCGGTAAGGAATTCCCTCGTCCCGGCAATAGCCGACAAGAGCTTCTTTGTTTATACGAAGCAAGGGCCGGATAAGTTCCACATTCGCAAAACTTCGTTCGGCCAGCATGCCGGACAGACCCTGGGGGCCGGTTCCGCGCAGCACGCGCATCAGCACCGTCTCCGCCTGGTCGTCGGCGTGATGGGCCAGCGCGATCTTAGCCGCTCCGCAGTCGGCGGCCGTCTCCGCCAGGAACGCATAGCGCCGCTCGCGGGAAGCGGCCTGCCCGGTTCTTCCGGTGTCGCGTATGTAGGCGGGCATATCCAGATGAGCGACCCGGAAAGCAAGCCCCAGCCCGCGGGCGTAAGCCTCCACCATCCGCTCTTCTTCGTCGGATTCCTCCCCCCGGAAGCCGTGATTGACGTGCGCGACGGTCAGGGCGAAGCCGAGCTCTCCGGACAGCCGCCACAAGAGATGCAGCAGCGCCATCGAGTCGGGTCCGCCGGAGACGGCGACCACCGCATGCTCTCCCGGCCGCAGCAAGCCTTCCTCGCGAATATGGTTGCGCATCTTGGCCGTCAGCATTCCATTCGTACCCCTTCGCATCCGGATCGGTCAGAGCAGATCCCGTATATATAAATACACCACCGACAGAAAAAGAATCGCCGACACGGCAATTCCCGTCTTGAAGCCGAAGCCGAGCGCGCCGCCGCTCCCCCGCGGCCGGGCATAGCGGGAATAGATGCCCGCCCGCCAATCCTCGAAAGCTTCCCGGCTCGACGAATAGCCTCCGGTGAGGAGCCGCCGGAGGCAGGGCAGATAAGGCCGGCAGGACGGAGTGGTCTCGGCGGCGCGCAGGAGCAGCTCGGGGCTGCGGTTCTGCGGCAGGAGACCGGGGCGGAAGCATTCGCCGCCCGCGTTCAAGAGCCGCAAGCAGAGCACGCCGAACGAGAACAGGTCGTACCCCGGGTCGGCGGTGCGGGTGCCGGCGTTCCAGTAGCTGCGGTCGTAGATTTCGGTAAACTGTTTGACCGAGCGGCCGATCGGCGACAAGCCGCCGAAGTCGACGAGATGGGCGTCCCCGTAGGCGGAGACCAGCACGTTCTCGGTCTTCAGGTCGCCGAACACCCAGCCGCGCTCATGCAGATGGGCGAGCTGAGCCAGCAGCTTCAGCCCGATGACGCCGAGCCATTCGGGCCCTTCCTTGTCCAGAAACTGCGAGGACTGTTTGCCCTCCACGTACTTCATCACGTAGAAGGAGTAGCTCGTTCCCCGCCAGACAAAATCGTCGGTATCGACGAGAAACCCGGCGAGCGGCCCCGCTCCCGAGGTGATCGCGGTCAGCGCGTTGACCTCGGACTGGACATCGGCCGCGTCGAGGCCGATCTTCAGCGCGAACCGGCGGCCGCCGCCGGACACCAGGTAAACGGCCCCGTTCGCGCCCTCGCCCAGCTTGCCCAATACCCGGTAGGGGCGCCCCTTCCATTTGCCTGTCAGGAGGCTGCCGGCGGCCGGTTCGGGCTTATACGACGTAGTCACTCCAGATCCCGTCCTTCGTCAGCCGGCGAGCGGCGGATGATCCCGGAACGCCCTCAGCCGGCAATCCGCCCTTCCCTTCTCCTTCCGCAAAATAGCGCACGGTGCGAAGTAGAGCTGGGCCGGTCGGAGTCGTCCCCTTCATGTTAATGTTATAGAATAACTCTCCCACTTTTGCAAGGCGGTTCGACCAGGCCTGCTCGACGCGGACTTCTTCCCCGCCCGTTCCCGGAAACCGCAGCACCGCCAGCCGGCTCTCCCCGGAGCGGGCTTCCAGGCTCTTCATCAGATCGCGGACGGCTTCGCGGACGGCGGTGAGCTTCGGCTTCATGCTGGCGCTCGCATCGACGAGCAGCGCCACTTCGAGCGGCGCCGTCTCCTCCATCTCGTCGATCACCTGGACGATCTTGGCCCGTTTGTCCGGCGGCAGGTCGGTCAGCTCGGCCGACTCCTCGCCCATGATCGCCTTCAGCTCGGCTCCGACCACCTGCCGGATCGTATGCGATACCGTCTTGCGCGTCATCATTTGCACCGTCTGCGACAAGGTGGCCGAGCCGACGAGCCGGGACAACCCGCCGCCCGAGCGGGCAATCTCGCGAATTTCCTCCGAGCCGAGCTCGCCGATCTCCCCTTGGTCGACGACGCCGACCACATTCACCGTAATTCCCTCCGACAGCGCGTGCGCCGCCGCCACCACCGGACTCACGCCGACATTGGAGCAGCCGTCCGTGATCAGGATAATCTGTTTCATCTCTGCCGCCTCCTCTTAGTCTCTCTTCTTCCAGTCTTGCCTTTCAGAGAGAGATCTAAACGAGCGAACGCATGACGGCCTTTAAACCCGGGTCCCGCTTCCGCCAGTCCTGCCGGGAATCGCCAATTCAACGAAAAACCAAAAACAGTACTGTACACAGCAAGGTACTGTATGGTACATTGTTGCCAAAGGGGAGAAAGACATGGAAATGACCGAATGGGTTTCCCAGGTGCGCCGGGGGCTGCTGGAATTTTGCGTGCTGCGCCTGATCGGGGTGGCCCCCCGCTACGGATACGAGCTGGTGACGACCCTGAACCGCTGGGATTTCCTCGCGGTGACCGAAGGAACGCTCTATCCTTTGTTGCGCCGGCTGCTGAAAGAGAAGTTCATCGAGTCGAGCTGGAAGGAGTCGCCGGCCGGTCCACCCCGCAAGTATTATTCTTTGACGCCGAGCGGACAAGAGCTGCTGACGTCCATGTCCCGCGAATGGACGAAGATTACGCAGGCCGTTCAGGACCTGCAGGACGAATAACAAGGAGGAAAAGCTTGTGAAGTGGACTAGAGACACCTATCTGAGAGTGTTCGGCGATCGGCTCCGTCATGTTCCGGAGGAGGAACGCCTGGATGCGATCCGGGAGATCGACAGCACCATCGCCGACGGTCTGGCCGACGGCTTGTCGGAGGAAGCGATCCTGCGCCGGTTGGGCGACCCGGTTCGGCTGGCGAGAGCGTATCAGAGCGACTATTTCCTGCAAAGCGGAGGACGCATGTCCTTGATGAAGGTTTTTCATCTGATCGGCTTTTACAGCACCACCGGCCTGCTCAGCGCCATGCTCGTCCCGGTCATCGCCACCGTCGCCTACGGCTTCGGCTTCGTCGCCGTGATCGCGCCGTTTGCCGGACTTGTGCGTACCCTCGGAGCGAGCTGGGTCAGCATGAGCCTGTTCGGCCCCAATGACGTGCCCGCTGCCTGGAGCCTGCCGTATTCGCTCCTCATCGCTCTCTTCTTGGGCGCCATCGCCTACGGCGCGCATCGGCTGCTGCTCCGCTATATCCGGTTCGTCGCCCGGCAGCACCGCAAGTTGCTGCCGAGATAAAAAAACAACCCGCCGGCAGCGGCCGGCAGGTTGCTCAGGCAATCGGAGGCTAGAAATTCACTTGAAAATTCGCAATCGTCAGCGTTCCCGGGGCCACGGCCGTTCCCGAGCCCGGATAGACCTTGAATTCCACGGCCCGGATATCCGTCAAGCCGGATACGGCGGCCTGGTGTATCCACCCGGTCGCAGCCGATTTCCAGACCGGCGCATGGAAATCGTAGGTGACATCTACCGATTCTCCCGGCGCGAGCACCCGCTCGGCCGCCGAATCGGTCTGGGTCTGCCCGCCGGTTTCCTGCCAGACCCAACCACCGCCCGTCCGCAGTACCAGCGACACATGGATGGCGTTCGCGCTGGTGTTGGTCAGGGTGCAGGAGACGCTCGAATACTGCGACCAGTCGTCTCCTACGCCAAGGCCCGGCTTCGTCTCCGTCGCCACGCCGGCCGCGACCGAATCATTCAGCGAAGAGCCGTACTGTACGATCAGCTTTTCTTCGACGAGTCCGCCGGACAGGGTCCCCGTGAAGGCGGAGTCCACGAAGGTCCAAGGGTAATAGCTGGCCGACTTCGGCCGGTTCATCTCGGCCAGGGTTGCGGCATAGGCACCCGCCGTCAGGTCGAAATCGACCGCATGCAGTTGCAGGCTTCCGGCGAGCCCGCCGCTGCCGCTCTGGACGCGGAGGATGATCCGGTTCACCTGCTTATTGACCAGCTTATCCAGGGGAACCGCAGCGAGAATGGTGGTTTTTGCCGGAATCTTCAAATAAGAGCCCAGCTCAACCCAGCTCCAAGCCCCGTCCTTGACGATCGGCTGCAGTTGAAGCTCCGCGGCATTCGGATTCGTCAGGACGAGATTCATCGTCTGATGCGAGCTCCAGTCGGCCGCCGGACTGGGGTCGAGCTGAATGCCGGGATAATTCTCGGCTTTCAGGTCAAACGCGAGCTGCAGGCCGCCGCCGTCCAAGGGAGCAAGCTTTGCCACCGTGGACGCCGGCTTGTCGGCTCCGTTGATCCCGACGTACCAGCCGGTGTAATCGTCGAGAATTCCCGGGTCGATCGGCGGGGTCTGGTTCGGGTCGCCCGTCGTCACGGTCACCGCGTTGCTCGCTCCCGACCGGTTGTTCGCGTCGTCAAACGCCTTGACCGTGAAGGTATAGGCCGTACGTCCGGTCAAACCGGAGACCACATAGCTTGTCGTCGTGCTCGTCCCGACCTCCACCCCATTCTTGCAGATGGTATAGCCTGCGACGCCGACATTGTCCGTGGACGCGGTCCAAGACAGCGCCGCCGTGGTAATCGAAGGGATCGCCGTCAGCCCGGCCGGAGCGGTGGGCGGCGTTTGATCGTTGCTGGCCTGCGTCTTCACCGTGACGGCATTGCTGGCATCGGACAGATTCCCGGCCGCGTCCACGGCTTTGACCGAGAAGGTATAAGCCGTACTGCCCTTTAACCCGGTCACCGTATAAGCGGGTGACGGGCTGATCGCGATCAGCGCCCCATCTTGGTAGACGTTATAGCCCGATACGCCCACATTGTCCGTGGACGCGATCCAGCTTAGCGCGACGGTCGAGAAGGTTGGAGAGGTTCCGGTCAGATTGGCGGGCGCGGAGGGCTTCTGCGTATCCGTAGAGCCGCCGCCGTATACCGTGCTGAGCTTGGAGGTCGCCCGTATGCCATTCACTCCCTCGATAATGGCGTGTCCCTGCTCCGTATAAGAGGTACCCTGCCAGTCGTTGGACATATCCAAGTATTCCAGCCCCGAACCATTTCCCTTCCAGGACCAGCCGAGGTACCCCACCCCCTTTTGCTGGGAATAACTCATGATCGTCGCCTCGTCCACGTCCCCGTTCGTATGCCGGATGCCGAATTCTCCGATGACCAGCGCCAGATTCTGATTCAGCGCCTGATCGATGTTGCTCTTCACCGTGGCGGCATCCCCTCCGGCGTATTCGTACATATGAATGGAGAACATCGTATTCTGAAGCGGGTCGGCGTTAAAGACCTGCTTGCCGTAATCGAAAATCGACTTCGGGTACTGCCCCCAACCGGCCGCGTCCACCAGGAGCGTGTTCCGAATCCCGGCGTTCCGAAGCTTCGGAATGACCGCCTTGTAGCCTTGCGCCCAGCCGGCCCCATCCCACGTGCCGAACCATTCGTTCGCGATGTTCAGGATGACCGTCTTTTCTTTGCCAATTAAGGCGCTCTTCATTTCGATCCAGTAGTTGGTGATGTTATCCAGCACTGCGGCGCTGTCGGACCCCGTGCCGTCATGGACCTCCAGTATGACGACCAGCTTGTTCTGCTCCGCCAACGTGATCAGATTTTGGATCGCCGCCAGGCCGTCCTTCGTCCATTGCTGACCGTCGGAGAGCACGAGACGAATCGTATTCGCTCCGGTGCGGGCGATGGCAGGGATCGCCGCCGACTCCTGACCTTTGTACCAGGTGTACGCGTGATTGATGCCCCTCATCACAAAGGGATTGCCGTTCGCATCATACAGCGTGGTACCGTTGATGTAGAAGCCGGTTTGCGCGGCAGCGGAATCCGTGGTGACTTGGACGACACTGCTCGCGGGCGAGACATTGCCGGCGGCATCCTTTGCTTTAACGGTGAAGCTGTACGCCGTGCCGGGCGAAAGGCCCGTTGCCGTGAAGCTCGTCGTGCTGCTGGAGCCGGCCAGCGCCGTGCCGTTGTAAATGTCGTAGCCGGTAACGCCCACATTGTCCGTGGCCGCCGTCCAAGCGAGACTTACCGAGGTGCTCGTCTTCGCGACGCTTTGCAGATTCGTCGGCATGGTCGGCGGCGTGGTGTCGGCGGTCGATTCCGCCCGCGTGAATACCCACTTTTGCTGAGCATTGCCGTTGTCGGTCCATTGCTGGACGGCCGCCCCATCATTCGTATAGCCCCCGATGACATCCAGTGCCTTGCCGCTGAACTCGACGAGCAGCTTGTAGGAGCCGTCGCCTAAGCTTACGATCTTCCACTTTTGATTCGAGCCGCCGGTGTCCGTCCATTGCTGGACGCTCGCGCCATCGGCCGTGGAATTTCCCGCCACCGTCAAGGCTTTTCCGCTGGACTCGGCAAGCAGCTTGTAATACCCGCCGCCGACATCGACGACCTTCCACTTTTGCTGAGCGTTCCCATTGTCTGTCCACTGCTGAACCTTGGCCCCGTCGGCGGCGGAGCCCCCCTCCACATCCAGGTTTTTGCCGCTGTGCCGAGCCGTCAGCTTATACACCGCACCCGATACGATGTCCGTACTCGCCGAAATCGTCGTGACCGTAACCACGTTGCTCGAAGCCGACACATTGCCCGCCGCATCCCGGGCCTTTACGGTAAAGGAGTAAGCCGTCTTGGCCGTGAGTCCGGTTACCACGAAGGACGTCGCCGTGGTGGACCCGACCAGAACCGAGCCTTTGAAAATGTCATAGCCGACCACGCCGATGTTGTCCGTCGCGGCCGACCAGCTCAAGCCGACCGTCGTGTCCGTTACGGAAGAAGCGGCCAGATTGGCCGGTGCGAAAGGCGACGAGGTGTCTCCTGTGCCTCCGGCCGCATAGACTTCAAATTCCCACAGGGAATATCCATAGGATGTCCCCCTCGCCAGGCCGTTCATCTTGACATACCTGGCGCTCGTAGCGGTAAACCCAATATTATCGATGCCTCCGTCGCCGTTAGTTGTCGTATAAACCGTCGTCCAATTCTGGTTGTCCAGGGAAGTCTGAAGCTGGTAGGACTTCCCGTACGCCACCTCCCAATTCAACATCGCTCCGTTCACAGTCGTTGCAGCACCAAGGTCAATCGTGATCCACTGCGGGTCCGAATACTGGGAGGACCACCGCGTCGAAGCATTGCCGTCCACCGCATAAGCGGCCGCCTTCCCGGAATCTTCCACCGAGCTGGCCGATACGGATTTGGCCAACGCCACGTTCGTGGCAGCGCTTACAGATGAATGGGGCAACAAGCCGACCAACAGTCCCAGCACCAACCAGCAGATGAATACTCTTTTCATTTCCTAACCTCCAGAAGGAATTTATTATTCAAATTTCCGTCCCTGAGGCTTATAGCGGCTGCCCCCCTTCCGACCATGACTAGGGATAGAAAAAAGAACCGAACGGAATACCATCCCGACGAACGAACAGCAATCGCTTTCAAAAGGCGGCAGGTCGGGCCGTTTCTCTTTGGCCAGAGGGGGAGATGCTCGATATGGAAATGAATGTATAATCAAAATACAGGTAAATGAAAGCGGTTTAAATGGATCAATTTAGTTTTTATTGTATCTTTTTGTGCTAACTTATGGTTTTCGTTAGCGATTATTAGGTATGTTCATAAAACAAACCGGAGAAAGGTTCTCGGTTACGAAAAAAGCAAAACCGCCCGCGGCTGTAGCCGGGGCGGTTCGTCCGGGTCGCATCGGACCCTGTCTATCGTACGTCGCGGATCAAAGCTGCGCCTGTACCACTTGCTCCAATTCCGCCAGCGGACGAAGTCCGATATAGGTGCCGACTTCTTCGCCATTCTTGAACACCTTCAGCGTCGGAATGCTCATCACGTTGTACCGGCCCGCCGTCTCCGGGTTATCGTCCACATTCAGCTTGGCGATGGTCACGGCGTCGCCGTGCTTGTCGCTCAGCTCCTCCAGAATCGGCGCGATCATCTTGCAGGGACCGCACCAAGGCGCCCAGAAGTCGACCAGCACGACACCGTCCTTCATCACCGTATCTTGAAACTTCGCATCCGTTACATTTACAATAGCCATCTTAACCGCTCCTCTCGAAATGGAAATGCTTGCTCTTGCTTAAAATCTTGCTTTAGTTCCCCGGTGTATTCTTCGGAAGGATGCCGAGCCGACCGGGAGGGAAGCTTTGCCGCGGCGGCGCCGGGGACTCATTCGCCGCCGGCGGGGAGCTGCCGAGCCGGGTGCTCAGCTCCGCGAACCATTCCGCATCGTGCGTCTGCAAAGCGAGCTCGATCAGGCTATGCAGTTCCTCCCGGCTGGACGGAACGGCATCCGGCAGCTTCTTCAATTTGGAGCGCCGAATCTCGACCAGCGCTCCGGCAAGTTCCTCGCGGTCCGATTGCGTCACTCGCACCTTCACCGTACCGTCCGCCAGCAGCGAATCAACGAAGCCGATAAACCGCTCATCCGCCTGCGACGTGCCGCCGACCCAATCGCCCGCTTGAATCATTCCCGAATAGGAAGCATTCATCCTCGTTCACCTGCTTTCATGGAATTCAATCTGGCATGATTTCAGTAACAGTTTGAGCAAAAAAAGAACAGCAACCGCGAACTCGTCCGTTCACCATCGTCTCCCCGTGGAATGGGGGGACGATGGTCCCGGTTAAACATAACTTACATCGGCTTGCGCTTCTGGGCCTCAGCAGACCGAATCCGGTCGAGCACGTCGCGAATCGTCAGCTTCTCCAAGTAGATCAGCATCTCCCGCTCCGCTTCACCGAAGATATGGTCCATGACCTCCGCCATATGGCAGGCGACCATGCACTCGGCTTCCTCGCTGCCGGAGCACCAGCCCGGCTTGATCGAGCCGACGGACGTCGCTCCGTAGAGCTCCGCCAAGGTCACCTCGCCGGGGCTTCGGCTGAGGAGGTAACCGCCGCCGAGACCCTCCTTCGTGGCAACGTAGCCGCTTTTGCGCAGACAGCTCATGACCTTGCGAACACGCGACGGGTGCGTATTGACGTTATGGGCAATCTCATCGCTCGTGGCCATTCCGCCGGACTGATAGGTCAGAAAGACCAGGCTGTGCACTGCAATGGTAAATTCGCTGTTCACTGCGCTTCCCCTGCTTCCGTTGTGCTTACTGTTATTATATTAGTCACAGTTAAGAATGTCAACAAGCTGCTGCCGCAGGCGATGCTGCCGCCCCGCTCAGCTCAGCTCCGCTGCATCCACTCTTCCGCCAGGACCGCATATTGGTAGGCATCGTGCCAGATGGGCTGTCCGTCCGCCGATTCCCGGAAATAGCCTTCCTGCTTAAAGTGTCCTTCCCGGCGCATGCCGAGCCGTTCCAACAGCCTCCAGGATGGGGCGTTCTCCGTGTTGCACATGGCGACGATTCGGTGGGCATTCCCCTCTGCGAAGGCATGGTCCATGATCCGGCGGCAGGCTTCCGTTGCATACCCGTTACCATAGAACGACGGGTTGAAGATATAGCCGATCATCCAGGTCCGGAAGTGTGCGGGTTCGGTCTGCCCCAAATAGACATGCCCGATCATTTTGCCGGATTCTTTGAGCGTGACAGCCAGGAAGGCCTCTCCCTGAGAACGTTCGGTGGCCATTTTCCGGCAATTGTCCAGATCGCTCGGCCCGTCCGGCTCGTATTTCAAAACCTCTTCCTGCGATAAATACTCATGCAGATCATAGAAGTCCTCCGGCGTAAAATTCCGGATCGCCAAGCGCTCCGATTCCAAATGAATCATCTTGTTTCTCCTCCATCTATAGACGCTGCTTGAGCCGCCGCCAACTGGCATTGAATCTCCCGCAGGGTTCGATTCGTCTTAAAGGCTTCCTTCGGGCTTGACCATTCAAACCCGTCCCCCTCGTAGCGGGGAATGAGATGCATATGATAATGGCCGAGGTCGTTAAACCGCCCTCCGTTCTGGCAAACGGTGATTCCATCGGGCTGAAAGGCCTTCTTCAGCAAGCGGGACAGCTCCACCGACGTCTCCATAATCGCCCTCCTGGTCCCCTCATCCATTTCTTCAAGCTCGACATAATGGGATTTTGGCAAAATCAGCAAATGGCCGTCGTTGAACGGATCAATATCCAGCACGGCGATGACGCTCTCCGTTTCATAGACAACGTTCACCGCGGGCTCCAATTGGTGCACGATCCGGCAACCTAAGCATTCCATGGTCATCCCTCTTTCCGCTTCGGATAAACAGCTACATATGTCCAATTTCTTCCTTCGATCCTACCAATGGGAAGACGACCGGAAGTGGACGCCCGTGGCCGAATAGTTGTCGTCCCCTCTCCGACTCTGCAACTTGGAGGCCCGTGCCGTCGTTAATGGGAGGAAGGCAAATTCCAATTGCAAGGGGAAATGGAGGCACGAACCAAAGATGAACAAGACAACCGCACTGCTTTTTCTGCTCAGCGGCAGCTTGGTATTCAGTGGCGCAGTACCCGCACATGCCGCAGATGAGGCTTCCCCGCCTAGCATTACGATCACCTTGAACGATGAATACACCAATCCGGTGAGCCAACCCCCGATCCTGCTGAACGGAACCACGTATGTCCATGTTCGGGATTTAGCCCGGCTTCTCAGCGACGAATTGAAATGGGACGAAAGGACTCAAACTGCCGTCTACTTAAGTCCATCGGGCCGCCTGACGCTCTCCCTCTCGCCCTATCGCCTCAGCTTGAACGGCAAACCGGTGACGCTTACGCACAAAGCCATCAGCCGGAGCGGACGAATCTTCGTTCCGCTCAAGGATTTTGCCGGGCTTCTCGGTGTCCAGGCCGGTTGGGACGCCGCCGACCGCACGATCGAGCTGCACTCCGCTTCGCGGTATTGGAAAGCATCCGATCAGGGAACCCTGGTCTGGTTCGATTCGCTCAAGCGGACGGTCACCTACCTGGATGAGGCGACTTCTATGCCGGTGGTCGTGCCGACCTCGCTGCCCCGGGTCAAGTACGGAATTCACCAAGCCGAGCTGCAAGTCCGCAAGCTGAACGGCGGTGCGGTTCTCGCCTCGTTCACCATCAACTATGGAGAACCCGGCATCTTCTACGCCGACTACCGGGTGCTCGTGAACGGGCGGAAAGCGGTCGATACTTCTGTGGCCGTATATCAGACTCACATGCGGGCGGTTTCCTTAAACCCCGTCAATCCGCTAAGCTTCGATAACCGCGCCCTTCTGTTCGACGGGAAGCGGCTCCGCTTGGAAAACAGCCAAGGAACGGTGCTCCGCGAGGTGGACCTGCCACAAATCACCGGGCTGGATGACGTCTTCACCGTCGAACAGGTCTTCGACGACTACCTCCTCGTCCGACCCAATGGAGTCTATACGCTCATTGGCATCGACTTGCGCACAGATACCGCCGATCTCCTCTACCGGAAGCTGGTGCCGGTTGAAGATCAAAAGATCATTGACGGCTGGGAATGGACCGCTGTTGACTACCCCAGCGACGGTCTGACGTTCCTCCGGCGGGATGGGCAGAAGCTGATCTTTCGCTATAAGCATCCGCTCACCCATACCGAAGAGACAGTAACCTACGAAATCCCCCGGCCGGACAGCGACTGATCCTGCTCCCGCCAGCGCATCAGCCAATCGAGCTGTCCGTCGAGGAACGTCTCATCCACGGCGTCGATCCCGTACAGCTCCAGGATGGTCGCCTGCAGCTGATAATGCCGGATGGCGATCCAATCGGTGAAAGAGCGGATCTCGTCGGCCGCGAGGCTCCGGTGCTTCGTATAGCCGGCGAGAAACCGCTCCAGGACGGCCGCCGCCTTCCCATAACCTTCCGGATCGAACCGGAAGTAATCCGTCGCGTCGCAAAAGGTCGCGATATCGAACATCGGATAAGCCCGGCAGGAGGAATCGAAGTCGAGTAGAACCGGTTCCCCCTCGGCCTGGAGCAGGACGTTACCCCGATGCAGGTCGCCGTGGCAGTAGCCGCGCGGCAACCGGCTCACCCGCTCCCACAGCTCGTCTCCGTAGTCGCGGAACCGGGCCAGCTTGGGCTCGGGGTATTGTTTACGCTCCAGGATATCCAAGTAGCGGCCGATGAAGAAGGCCTTTTCTTGCTCCCGCAGCTCGCCGGGATACCCGTCCATCGTCCGATGGAGCTTCCCGACCGCGGCGCCGATCTCCTCCACCGCCTCGTCCTCTTCCGGTTCCCGGCCCTCGACGTAGCCGAACAAGGCGTAGAGCCGGTCTTCGCCGGAATCGTTCGTTTCCATGTATGCCAGACCGTCTCGGGCCGCCAGAACCGGCGGTACGGCCACCCCGCTCCGATCCAGATAGCAGAGAACCTCCAGGGAAGCCTTGACCGTATCCCGGAACACCGGCGAAACCGCCTTCAGGAAATATCGTTCGTTACCGCTGGATACGCGGTAGGCCTTGCTGCCTCCCTCGCGCAGCAGCTCGATCTCGTCCAGGTAGACATTGTAGTGGCGATTCAGTTGATCCAATATGTTCAGTTTCTCGGTCAATGGATATCCTCCCATGTATCATCTCATCTCGTGTACTGAATAAGCCGAAGTTAGGTCTCACTTACTTTTTTAACGCAATGATACGCCATTCACATACTTCCGTCATGCCCAAGTTTTTATATACCGATCTTGCGGCCGGGTTGGCATAGAACAAGGAGGGGGGGACTTCCCTTCCCGAAGTAATTGGTCATACAACTCGATCCACACTCCCGTTCCGTAGCCTCGCCTTGCTTCGGTACTCAGGATGTGCCAGGTTTACTTTGCCTCGCCTATCGACTACACTGGAATCGCTCCACAGTGGTTCCATCCACGACTTCACGCAGAGGGAGAGTCGATCATGCACCAATCGCAAGAGATTAACGAAGTCCGGGATCTGATCCGGAGTCAAACGAACTACCGTCCTACCGTCGGACTGATCCTCGGGTCCGGCTTGGGTACGCTTGCCGATGAAATCGAAAATCCCTACCGAATCCCCTATAGCGACATCCCCCATTTTGCCAAGTCCGAAGCGGCGGGTCACGCCAACGAGCTGGTCATCGGGGAGCTCCAAGGAAAAACGATCGTCGCCATGAAGGGACGGTTCCACTATTACGAAGGGTTCAGCCTGGACGAAGTGACGTTTCCCGTGCGGGTCATGAAGGCGCTGGGCGTGGAAAGCCTCATCCTGACCAACGCCTGCGGCGCGGTCAACACCGCGTTCCATCCCGGGGACCTGATGCTGATTACAGACCACCTCAACCTGGTCGGTACGAATCCCTTGATCGGACCCAACAACGACGAGCTGGGCACCCGGTTCCCCGACCTGTCCCAGGTGTACCATCCGGGCCTGCGCCAGTTGGCGCTGCAGGTCGCCGAGGAGCAAAACCTGACCCTCCAACAAGGCGTCTACGCCTGGTGGAGCGGCCCCGCCTACGAGACTCCGGCCGAAATCCGGATGATTCGCACACTCGGCGCGGACGCGGTCGGCATGTCCACGGTACCGGAAGCGATCGTGGCCGCCCATGGGCGAATGAAGGTGCTGGGCATTTCCTGCCTGACCAACATGGCCTGCGGCATCCTGGATCAGCCCTTGAACCATGAAGAAGTTCTCGAAGTGGCCGGCAAAGTCCGCACCACCTTCGTTCAACTGGTGAAAGGCGTCCTGGAAAAGATGGAATAGACGATTCCTGGAGAGGACCTTACTTGATCCGTTTTGCGATCGGGTGGTCCTCTTTCAATTGCAGCAGGTCCCAGAGGTTGCCGTACAGGTCCTTAAAGACCGCGACCCAGCCATAGGGCTGCTCCTGCGGTTGCCGGACGAACTCGATTCCCTGCTCCTGCATGTCGCGGTAATCCCGCCAAAAGTCGTCCGTGTTCAGGAACAGAAAGACGCGGCCGCCCGACTGGTTGCCGACAAAGGGCTCCTGCTCCGGCTTCGACGCCCGCGCCAACAGGATCGTCGTTCCGACCGATCCCGGAGGGGCCACCACCACCCAGCGCTTGTCCTGCTCCGGCTGGTACGTGTCCTCGATTAGGGTGAAATGAAGCTTCTTCGTGTAGAACTCGATGGCCTCGTCGTAGTCCTTCACGACCAAGGCGATGTGGACAATGGACTGAATCAAGGTTTCTCCCCCGTTTCCTTTGGGTAAAAGATACAACAAATCACAATTCCACCGAAAAAACGTATTATATTGTAAAAAACAGTGTGGTATACTATCTCCTGAAGAAGCTTAAAATGCTAAAGAGCCGTGCTGGAACACGGCTCCTTGGCAATAGCCGCTCTAAGGGCGGTGGCTTCCAATAGGATCATCAGCAGAAATGGGCCGAATCCCTACCGCGGGCGGCCTATTTCTTTTTGCTTAGGTATGACAGCAGCGCCATAATGAACATGCCGAACATGAACATTAAGCTCAGTGCCTGGTATACCTCCACAAGGCATAACCTCCCTTCCGAGAGGATAGCCGACCGCCCATATTGCCATCCTATTGCCATTAAATTATACCACAATAACCAATCATTGGGTTATTTTTATCCGGGAAGGACCGCAGGATGGAATTGGGTTTTGTGGTTTGGGGAGGCATGCCGTCCGCCCCTCGTCCCGATTGATCAGCAGGACACGAATGTGCCGAATTTCGCCCCGTTGGAAAACGCCTAGATGTTAAGGAACCGCACGTCGTAGCCCAAATGAATGGTTTGATGAATTTCTAATGGTGTCCATTCAAATCGGACCGGTCCGGCAGATGTTCCAATATATCACCGGGCTGGCACCCCAACGCCGAGCAAATCTTATCGATGACTTCCAAGGAAACATACCCATTGTTGTTCAGCTTTGCCATCGTCGCCGAGGATACCCCCGTCAGCTTGATGATTTCTTGCTTTTTGATACCCCGATCGATCAGCAACTTCTGCAAGGGTTTGTAGCTAATCATGCCATCCCCCCCTTCGTTCGTAGTCGGTTATTTTCATTTCTAACCAGGAGCAGGACTTTCTAAGACGGATAAAAGGTGTTCAACATCCCAGAAAAACAAAACGACCCTGCCTGAGATATCGTTGTCTAAGGCCGGATCGCGTGTTGTTCGAATTTTCTTCGTCATTATACCTTGCTTCGTCAAAAGCCGACAGTTTCCACAAGAAAGAGGATTATCCATATAATTGGATCACTTCTTCCAGAAGCTCGATCTCCTCATCCGAAACTCACTATGGATGGGTGGAAAACAGGGAATACGCCAGGATAGGCGCGTACTCCTCGAAGCTTGGCAGTCTACATTCATTAGAACATATTGTAGATAAATTATAATGATACCTACTTAAACTTAAAATAGCTCAATAAAATTTGATCAATAAACTCTGTAATTATTGGACCCGGTAAAGATTCCATTGATTTAACGCGATTTCTAATATCTCTATCCCTCAACCCTATTACGAGTCGATCTTTCATCACACCAACATTAACAAGATCAACTGAATTATCGAGCCTCTTAGAGTGACCTCCTTGAACTACAGAAATAAACATTTTTATTAACGGATTTTGTTTATAATGTGATGCCTTTTGGGGCCACCAACGTTCAAAGTAGAAAATAAATGTAATATCATCGCCATTGAATTCCTTAATTCTTAACTTAAAAAACCAAGTATTACTAACACTTCTATTTTCGATGATATCCAAATACTGATGCAATGAAATTATGTCATAAGTTCTTACATACATATTTATGTTTTCGAGCTGACTATCAATGGCGTTTACAGTTTGTATAAATCTTGTTCTGAATACCTCCATTGAAGATTTCCAAACTTCATAATTATATCTTGCTGATTCAATCTTTTGGTCAAACACCCTCCTAGAGAATTTCTCCACCCATTCTTTTTCCCGAATTTCCTCGTTCATGAATTGCTCATATATTGAAACAGATTCATATAGTTTATCACACAATAACTCTAGTAATAACGTGATGTCGCCAGCATCTGCTTCACTTAAAGCATTATAATAGCGATCTCTATCTTCAACTCTAATAACTACCTCTGGAAACCCATACTGTAGTAGATGGAAATTCAACATTAATCTACTAACTCTTCCATTTCCATCTTTAAATGGATGTATCCAAGTTATCCAATGATGAAGAATTGCTGCCTTTATTATTGGTGAAATATTTTTTTCTCTGTCGTACCATTTAAACATATCATCAAGGTGATCATTAATATATTCCCATTTAGGTGGGGTGTGTACTGATTTACTAATTATTACATTCTCTTCTCTTGTCGTCCCAGCATATTTAATATCAATTTCCCCCAAAATTAATCGATGAACATTAAGCAAGCTAACTTTATTAATTGGTTCATTACCATTTATTAATCCATATAGATAATCAATAGCCACGCCTAGTGATCTAGCCTCGACTTGATCCTTGAAGGGCCTTTCATTTACAGTTAAGTTTTCAAGTATAAGTTCAGTTTCGCGGAGACTTAAAATATTCCCTTCGATTGCATTACTATTATAAACATGTGATATTTTAAGGTGTCGCATAATTTTTTCTTTTAGGTTCGGGTTTAGGCCCCTATCTCTTCGAGCATTAAGATTATTAATAATTCCCTGAATTCCGTTAATGCTTAATAAAAGATCGTCATTCGGTTGGTATGATGGTAATTGATAGTATTCTTCCATTATCGTCACTAAAATCACCTTATTTTAATTATTTTTGTACTTGTTTTTACATAATTTTGCGTTATAACTTGTATTTCATCTCACTTAATAAACTTCACAATAAAATATATCATGTAATTCCTTGATCAATATTTACTCACCCCACTATACCACACCACCGGAAAATTTTGTCACACCAAAAAACCCGCATGCACCAAGGCATACGGGCCGTTTCCATCCCTTTTACATGTTCTTCAGCTTGTAAAATTCCCCTTGCTTCGCGAGCAGCTCGTCGTAGGTGCCGATCTCGGCGATGCGGCCTTTCTTCATCACGACGATGCGGTCGGCGTTCTGGATGGTGGACAGCCGGTGGGCGACGATGAAGGTCGTGCGGCCCTGCATGAGCTGGTGGATGGCATTCTGCACATGCCGCTCCGAGACGTTGTCGAGCGCGGAGGTCGCTTCGTCGAGGATGATGATCTTCGGGTCGCGTACGAGCGCCCGGGCGATGGCGATGCGCTGGCGCTGGCCGCCGGACAGCTTGCCGCCGTGCTCGCCGACGCGCGTGTCCAGCCCCTGCGGCAGGCTGTCGATGACGTCCTGCAGGTTGGCCATCTCCACCGCCTGCTGCACCTGCTCTTCGGTGATGTTCGGAAGCCCATACGTGATGTTCTCGCGAATGGTGCCGGAGAACAGAATGTTGTTTTGCAGCACGATGGCAAGCGATTTGCGATAGCGGCGCATGCTGAGCTCCTCCATCGGGATGCCGTCCACGAAGATCGTACCGGCCTGCGGCTTGTAGAAACCGATGATGAGGCTCAGGATCGTCGACTTGCCCGAGCCCGACTCGCCGACAAAAGCGATCGTCTCGCCTTCGCGCACCATCAGCGTGAAATCCTCCAGTACATGCCGGTCCGATTCCGTATAGCGGAAGCCGACACCCTGGAAGCTGTAGCTGCCGCGAAGCTCTTCCGGCTTGAGCCGTCCTTTGTACTCCTCCGTCTGGTTGGAGAGCATGACCTCCGATACGGAATGGAGCGACTCCATGCCTTTGACCAGGTTAGGGTAGACGTTCAGGATCGAGGTCACCGACCCGATGATCATCGAGAAAAAGCCTTGGTACATGACGATGTCGCCGACTTCCATATAGCCCTGGTGGGCCAGGAAGGCCGTGAAGAACAGACAGGTCACCTGAAAGAGTTGAAACACGACCCAGCTCGACGAGCCAAAATACGCTTCGATCACATCGAGCAGATGCCCGCGCTGCCGGATGTTTTCCAGAGCCGCGTCCACCTTGCGGATCTCCACTTCCTCCAGCCCGTGGGCCCGCGTGACCGGGATCATCTCGACGGTCTCGGAGACCTTGCCGGACATTTCTTCGATGTTGCGGCGCACTTCGCGGTTGTTCTTGGACATTTTGCCGCGGAAGATCCGGACGAGCAGGATCGCCATCGGCGCCATCAGGGCGAAGAACAGCGCCACCATCCAGCTATGGTACAGGGTGAGCACGACGACCACCAGCAGGTTGATGCCCGCCGGGATCAGGGTCATCAGCAGCTGCCGGGACAGAAAATCAATCGCCTCGACGTCGCGCAGCACCTTGGATTGCAGCCGCCCCGCGTTCATGTCCCCATGGTAGCCGAGGGAAAGCTGCTGAAGCTTGCGCACGAGCGAGCTGCGCAGCCCCGCCTCCACCTGGCGCACCGCCTGGCTCAGATACTTGATGTGCAGGGTATGGGTGGGGATGTTTTGCAGGATGACCAGGAAGATCGCCGCAAAATTCGCCCAAAAATCCGCCATGGTATGGCGTCCGGGGTAGGTGACGATATTGATGATGTTGGCCGTGACGACGGGCAGAACCCAGACCGGCGACGTTTTCAACACGTAAAAGCCAAGCGACAAAGCAAGCTTCTTCCTATGCTCGCCAAGCAAGTGCGACAACAGCCGAACGGGATTCAGCTTGCCGTCGCGCTCTTCCTGCTCGGCCTGGAACCATTTGGCGTAATCCAGGGACGGTTCGGTTTTGGCCATCGTATTCCCCGCCTTTATCCTCTATAATGAAAACCAATGAAAGCTTATCTGCTCTGGGCAAAAGCCTACCTTCGTCAGTATAGGGAGAGCGGGCGGATAACTCCATCACATAAGCGGCCCGATTTCGGCCTTTTCTTAGCATAATCGGTCAACGAAGGAAGGGACAGCTTTGAGCGGACATAAGGACGAGGCGGTCTTCTACCCGCACATTCACTCGGACATCAGCTTATACTCGCCGCATATCCGCACCGTGACGCGCGGCTGGCGCTGCGGCCGCCATCTGCACCAGCGCTTGTTCGAGCTGCTGTTCATGGAGCGGGGCGAGCTGAACGCTTACACCGGCACCACGGAACGCAAGCTGGCCGAGGGCGACCTGCTGTTCATTCCGCCCATGCAGCTCCACGGCTACGAAGCGGTGGAAGCGGGAGAGGCCACCTTTCGCATCATTCACGTGCAGTTCAGCGGCGAGGATACGGGTCTCGACATCCTCGAAAACGGCGGCGTGCGGCAGTTTGCGGCCGACAGCCCGGTGAACGCCGCTTTGCGCGGCCACGCCCGCGGGCTGTTCGAGGGGCTTCGGCAGGAGCCGCTGCGAAGAACGGGCATCCTGATCCGGGTGCTGCAGATTCTGGAGACGCTGGGAGACTACGCGCGGCGGGAAGCCGCGGAGCCGGGGCTGGCGCGAGACCAGGAAGCGGTCGGCAGTCTGGCTTATCGAATCGCGCGGGAGATTGAGGGGCTTCTGCAGCGGTCGGTGCTGGAGGAGAGCGGCCGGGATGTGACGCCCGCGGAGCTGCTTACGCTGCGCGAGAACGGCAACCACTGGCTGGAGGAGATCGCCCAGCGGCTGAACATCAGCCGCCGCCATTGCCACCGGGTGTTCCGCGAGACGTACGGCATCTCGCCGCGCCATTACCTGATGATCCTCAAGCAGCAGGAAGCGATGCGGATGCTGAACGACGAGGACATGACGATCGAACAGGTGGCCCACCGGCTCGGGTACGCCAACGTGCCGAGCTTCACCCGCCAGTTTGCCGCCTGGGTCGGCTGCACGCCCGGCGTCTTCCGCCGGGAGCGGCCGGATACGGCGCGGTTTTTGGATTTTTCGTTTCCGGCGGGGGAGTAGAGGAACGCGCAAGGAAAAACGGCCGACATCTCGTCGGCCGTTTTTTGTGTTGGAGGTCAGTTGTCCTGAAGTGTTCCGTTCCGGCAGGAAGAGTGGCGATTGGAGCCGTTTATCCTCCATTAATCAACCTATCTATTTAAAGAGATCCGGCCCAATCTGGTATCTTCCAAATGCGAATTTCTGTTCCTTAAAAGCCAGTGATATATCTAGACATTATACTGACTCCGTACAAAATTTCTACCTCATAATCAGGTAAATTAAACTACACTTCTTTAATGAATTCGCCCTCACAATACTTGATGGAGTCTCTTTCCATCTGAAAGCCGAGAAGGTTTAACTCCACAAGCAAGACCACTGCGGCATAACGACTGATTACCGGCGACCGTTTCTCCGGGGTTTCCGAATAGCGGTCGCCGCTCAGCTCTTTTTTATTTGTCCTGGTGTTGCATCTAGATGGGCTTACAGGATAGTCATAATAAAAATAATGTTAAATTTAGTATAGAGAGATTTTGAGACTTCCGTCCACCTTAATACATTCCAGTTCTTTGTTCCCAACAAGCTGATCAATCAGCGGATTCGAACCTCCGATAATGGTATAAGAGTTATCATAATTTGTTGTAACACACCAACTTTTATCTTCGGGCCACCAATAAGTCGGAGAGAAGTCGACTTCTGTTCCTTTATAGAAACTTAATACTTCCTCCAATTTGCCCGAATATAACCGACCAGAAATATCCTTTTCCTTTCCAGAAAAACTTCCGCTTGCCATTACCTTCATATCATCAAAATAGAAGAAACACTTTTGTGTTCCTGTAAATGGCTTTAATTCTTCTACAAGTTTTACACACTCATTCTCTTCCAAAGTTCCTACCTCAGAACCAGATAAGTATCTAGGCAGTTGATGACCACATTTATAAGAGATCATTTCGATGGTTATTCGCTCGAGAGGAATACTATATTCTCTTGCCAGTTCCTCGAATCTTACCCTTTCATCGAATACCGCCCCTTCCTCTTCGTTTTCATTTTCTAAATTCCACATAATCGTTTTGTCTTGAACGGTACGATCTCTATATACAGGATTCATTAGCTTACAATAAGCCTCATATCGCTTTGGAATAAAACTAGTTATATAATCTTTTGCACCATAATTTGCAGAAATAAAAGGTTGAGTTACTTCATCCTTAATCCAAGCTGGGAACGAGCTTTTTTTAGAAGTAAGCATCCCATTTACCTCCTTACTCTACGAAATGTATTTTTTGGCCCTTATAGGTATTCCCTCCATAGATATCTACTGCCGGAGATTTATCAGGAGACGAGGATACTTTCCGATATGTTATCCATGTTCCATCGTTTAGCTGCCTCCGGATATGCTCATCTGGTATCTCTACAACTTCCTTAACATAGCCCTTAGTTTTTTCTTCAAAGAACTCTTTCGCTGCTTTATCGCCTCCACTGATATTTCTAACTTTGTTTACTTTAGGATTGTTACCCGTAGTTCCAAAATATCCACTTTCATTAGGCTTATACTTAATATTGTTACCATTATGTTCATATAAGTAAAGCAACTTGCCGCCGTCACTCAGTAATATATTTGCCGATCTGACTGCCATAGCACCAGAAATCACGGAGACCCCCGCTAGTATACCTGCTTTCCCCAATTGACTTACTGCAGCGGCCCCAAAAGTAACGCCCCCTACTCCCGTTGCGCTTGTACCGGCTGCCATAATTCCTAATACACCAGCACTTTCAAGGGATCGGTAAGCAGCAGCAGCACTCCCGGATGAACCAATTGCAAAAGCTGAACTAAAGATGCTGTCTGCAAACACTCTTCCAATTAAAAAGTAGAGATTATCATTGGGGGGGGAGGCCCGATAAAGCCATTGAATGAAGCCAAGCAATACATTGTCATCGACGCTAAAAGATATTCCGGTATATAACATTCTAACGTTCTCGGATGAGAGAAACTCTGGGACTAAATCTGTTTTTTCATAAACCCATTGAAGTAATTCTTGTTTCTTTTGATTTATTTTCTCTTTTAAACGAAATATCTTCAAGGGGTTTAGACTGTTTGTATTCGCTCCTTCCGTTAAAATCGGGTTAACCGCATAGGTTAAACCTGTATCACTAAAGCTATCCATGTTTTCATCATAGGAATACTCTTTCCATACCGTATCGTTGCTTGCTTTTTTGATTATTCTTATAGTCCCCGGAGTTTTTCGAGTTGTCCCAGCAATATCTGAGTAGTAGACTTCAATAGTATTACCACTATCATCCGTCTCCTCTTGGTAATACCAGTCATAATAAACTTCTGGATTCTCGGTCGGCGGAGTGTTGTCTCCTAAGAATTGAACATTAAATCGTGCATGTAACGCCAAAGCGAGATCATAATGGGCTACTTTCACATAATAGGTCGTCCCTGCTGTCATCGAATAATCGACCTGAGAAAACCGGTTCGCATTGGCATCGTCATTGGTCGAAAGCAAATTCGTGAAGCTGCTGTCCGCATACAAACTCAGTACTGTATCGTTGGTCCCCCCTTCATTTCCGTAGGAACTGGTAAACAAATGATAGGTTCCCGTAGCAGAGGGCGTAATGCTGAATTGTCTGGTATTCCCAGCCGGAAGGCTGATATCCACGTAAGTTCCTGCTGAGATCGGAATCGGCGTATTATTAAGCGGCAATGTTGTTACCGACAGAGCATTGCTGGCCGGGGATAGGTTACCGGTTGTGTCGAAAGCCTTTACCGTAAAGGTATAGGCCGTTTGCGGGTTCAACGCTTCTGCTCGAAATGAAGTCGAATCCTTACTTACCGTCCCGTTCAGTAGACCGTTTCGGTAAATGTAATATCCGTTTACATCCGCTTCTGCCGATGGGTTCCAAGTAAGCTGTGCCGATAAGTCGCCAATCGATTCTACTCGCAAGTTAGTAGGCGCAGTGGGCGGAGTCGTATCGGGAGGCGTGATATTGGCCTTAATTGTCACCACATACCCATAGTAGTTGTCGATGCCCGCCTTGTAGATGTTTCCACTATAACGCAGAACCCATTGGCGGGTATCGAGAGGTGGTTTAGCCACTTCTCCCCGGTAGTCTTGGTAGTAAGCGTTGCTGGAAACGACCCCTCGGTAATCTTGGCTCCAAACGCGGGTATCCGTTCCAGGCTTGGTCACATCTCCCCGATAATCTTGATAATAGGTATTGCTGTATACAGAGCCTCTGTAGCTCTGCCGCCAAACCCGTGAATCGGAACCGGGTTTGGTCACATCCCCTCGATAATCTTGATAATAGGTAGAGCCGTAGACCGTTCCGGAGTAATCCTGTCGCCAAACCCGCGTGTCCACAGCAGCCTTCGTCAGGGTACCCGAGTAATTGGCTCTATACGTTTTGGTTCGTGTACAACTGGCCTTTGTTGATGAACAAGCGCCCGAGTCGGAGACGCTGTCCGTACTGGTTCTCGGAATGGAGCCCGAGTAGCCGTCTGAGTTAATGCTTATGGAACTCGGACAGCTTCCACTGCTGGATTGGGATTGAAACACCCCATACTTGTAGTACTCCGTGACCGTGTTGCTGCAGCTATCGGAAAATGACTTGCTGGATGAAGGGGTATAGGAGCCGCTGATCACATAACTGGATCCCGATTTGGACAGGGTTCCGGAGTATCCACCACTGTCATAAGAAACCGAACTCGGATGTCCAGAACTGGACGAACTGTCCCTTGTAGCACTAGCCGACTTTGAGGCTTGATACTTACTGCCCGTTTTATAGAGCGCTCCGTGATAACCACTGGTATCGTCATAAACGATGTAATCAGTGAATACCGTGCTTGCTGTACCGCTTTTGGTGTCATTCACCGTCTTCGTTTGAGGAGCAACGTATGATCCGCTAATAACCGAGCTGGTACCCGACTTATAGAGAATGCCTTTGTACGTTCCGTCGTCATAGACGATGTACTCGGGATGCCCGTCACTTGTGCTAGCATCTCTTGTGCCGTATTTTGTGTCGCTCTGTTGATAAGGAGTTCCACTCTTATAGATCGCGCCATGATAACCACTTGCATCATCGTAAACCAAGTATTCCGGGAATGTCGTTGTGGCCGTTCCCGTTCTAACATCGGTAACCGTTTTTTGCACCGGCGCTGTATAGGAGCCGCTTACAACCGAGCTCGTGCCCGTCTTGTAGAGTGCGCCACGATAGGCGCCATCGTCGTATACGATGTACTCTGGATGCCCGTCGCTTGTGGAAGCTGTCCGTGAACCAGTCTTGGTCAAAGTTTTTTGGTATGCCGTCCCTGTTGTGTACAGAGCGCCATGATAACCATCGGCATCATCATAGACGATATAGGAAGGAAAAGTAGTGGTACTGTCTCCAGAGTTGGTCTGATTGATTGTTTTGTTGGGATAGGTCGTCACGGAACCGGCAAACGCGTTCGGGTTCCCCTCCCTAGGTAATTCTCCTGAATAGCCATCCTCCGAATAAGGCCATGTTAGAGGAAACTGGCTTTCCGAATCTCGATAGACATCTTGTTTAGCTGATTTACTATACTTGGTGGGGTTGTTTACTTGCCTGGGATTTCCCCCCTGAACAGTTACGGTTACATTCTCTCCATCGACTGAACTGGATACCGTCCCATTAGATGTAGTTACACTGGTTACACCTTTAAGGTAGGGAATTTTTACGGTCTTCTGCTGGGGGCTGCTATTTTCCAAACGTTCAGGAAAGGTTACCGTTTGGGAAACCAGATCTTGTTGACTGGCATCTCCCTCTGTCCCTGTAATTTCAACTTCGTTTCCTTTTGTCACATAGGAAAATTCCACTGTTGCGTTGTAATAATCATTTAAAAGCTGAGTAAATTCCTCACTTTTCTGCTCATAATATTTATTGCTTTCATAGAGAAAAACGTCTTGCTCTTCTTTGGGGATCGACAGCATCTCCGACGGGAGCTCATGAAGTCGGTTGCTTCTTTCCAGAAGTTCATTTATCCGCACTTTTAGCAGTTCTTCCGCATCTTGATTATGCTTGATCTTCGCGGCGTCGGTATAGGCTTGGAGTTGAAGCTGAAGTTGGAGAAGCTCTTGATCGATTCGAATACTATCAAATTCCGCCGTATCAAAAACCGGAGCAATTGGAGAATCCGTAACTTCCATGGCTTTAGCCAAATTAATAAGACCATGTCCGTATCGCTTTGCATCTGCACTTGAAGTGGCTGTGCTATAGAGTTGTTCAAGCACCTGGTCTTTTGACCACTCCGGATGCTTCGACCACAAAACTGCGATGGAACCCGTTACATGGGGAACGGCCATGGATGTTCCTGAAAGAACTCCATACTGTCCATCCATAGTGGTACTAAGGATCTCGGTACCAGGTGCGACAAGGTCGACTTCATTCCCGGAGCTAGAATAGTAAGCCCACTGATGGGTTTTGTTTACAGCCCCAACCGAGATAACTTCAGGCAGTCGACCTGGATATAACTCGGTCTCTTCCCCATAACCTTGGTTGCCTGAGGATGCCACGACGATAATACCGGCATCCGTAGCCGCTCGAATAGCTTCTTCCAACGCATGGCTGTAGGAACTACCGCCGAAGCTCATCGATATGACATTCACTTGATTTTCTATTGCCCATTCAATACCTTGGATAATTTGCCCGTAGGTTCCGTTTCCGCTCGCATCCAGTACTTTAACGCTGTACAAATCAGCGTTCGGAGCAACTCCGACAACGCCTATTTCATTGTCTAAAGCGGCAATCGTACCGGCCACATGGGTACCATGGCCATTATCATCGAGCCCTGCCGGAGTTCCTTCAACAAAAGAAACTCGTTCGGCTACATTCAAGTCTTCATGTTCGGCTACACCGGTATCCAAAAGGGCAATCCTTACACGATTGTCCTTTTCCATAACAAGATCGGCCCCAATGGAATGAATCCCCCAGGGAATAATCTGCTGTCCCAAACTGGTTTGTCGAACTGCTTCCCGTTCCTTGCTAGGCTCTCCAATAGAGAGGGTTGATGCTATAGCATTAGGCTCTATATACAAAACATCTTCGTCTGTCTGCAACAGACGGGCTTCTTCCAGGTTCAATTTCATTTCAATAATATTCGTTTTTTTGCTTTTCTTGTTCGCCTTGCTGCGAAGTAATTTCTTTTGAGCGAACTTATCCGGGTTCTTCCCTTTTTTTAAGGTAATCAAATAACTGGCGGACGGTCCGTAAATCGCATCAGTTACCGAGCTATAAGTCGCTTCGTCAACCGTTAAGTCTAAGTTCTCGTTGTTTCCGATCTTCCCTCCATACACACTCTCACTTACCGATGGTGATGGGGGCATTTCAAAGACGCTTGCCGAGAATGCCTCTGTAGGAATCGATAGCATAGTAATCAGAAAAGCCAACATGCAAGATAAACCTTGGACAAAACCGAAATTCCTCTCTTTTTTCTCTCTCTTCATCTGGGTATTCCCTTCTATGGAATTATTAGAAAACAGACTAATTGTAAGGGTTTCCACAATAAAATAAAATGCTTTTTAAGTATTAATTTGTTAAGTATCCCCACGTTGTGGATTTCGATTTTCTAAAAGAGGCTCCATTCGAAGAATATATTTACTTTTTACTGCAAAATTGAAAGATTAATAACGAAGCCGGCAATGCTTTGTGAATGACAAAAAAGCCGAAGGTACTCTCCGGCTGAATTAGTTTGCTCGGCGCCTAAGCCCCCGCCGCCCGCTGCTCGGCTCGTTTATAATATATCTCTGAGATGTTCTTGATAGTTGGCAAATATAATTTCCCGCTGATCCCCAGCCATTTTCCATAAATGGATTCCCGTATCTCCGCTAGCAATAGAAATATCCATGTTTATCGGCAGCCTCAAGAAGGATCTAAACAACATGTTTATGAATTCTCCGTGGGAGACCATACAGATGCGTTTGTCCGTTTCAGAATATTGATCTGCCAGCTTGGATAAAAAGGTTTCTGCTCTAGCCCGGAATTGGATATAGGATTCGGTATCGGCAAAGGTATCGTACGGTCTTCTTCCACCAGGCGGCATCGGAAATTTTCTATTCCCCTCTTCTCTCGGTAAGCCGGCCAGCAATCCGTTATTCCATTCCATGATTTCTTCTTCAAAAACCACTTCGACTTCACAGGCAGCAGCGATGATTTCTGCCGTTTTTCTTGCTCTCTTCAATGGGCTGCTGATTATAAAGTGGGGTTGATAATAATTTTTAATAAATTGGGCCGCACATGTGGCTTGCTCGATGCCAAGAGCCGTCAGTTCAAAGTCCGCCCTGCCTTCGAATCGATTCTCAATATCCGCTACCGATTGGCCATGTCTAACGACAAGAAGTTCAAGCATTTCTTCCCCTGCTTCCTATGTATTGTTCTTGAAGTCAATCTTTGAAGGCGACCATTCCTTGCTATTGCTCTTAATGAAACGGTTTGAATGCTCAAAGGACTGCCTTCACCCCGCCTTAAGCCTTCTTCAACGTAAACAACACATAGATCGTGTCGATTTCCTGATAGTCTTCCAGCACCCACGAGGTTTCGGCCAAAATCCGCTGCAGCCCCTCCACTCCGAGATAGCGGATCTGCACGCCGATGAACTCGGTAAATCCCAGATAGCCCGGATTGCAATGGGCCCGGTCGAAAATCAACGAACCCGTGACCCGAGCGTCCGCCGGGGAGTTGGCATGGAATCGGTTTAGATTGGCGGCGATGTCGGCATCCGAACCGTACTCGAACAGCCCGCCCTCCGACGAACAAAGCTGAATCCAGCCGCTGCGGTCCGCACTCTTCTTCTGCAGGGCCTCCGGCTGGCTCCAGTCATACGGAGTCGGATGAACGCTGATGTCCAGGCCATGGAATCGTTCTCCCGGCTGCTTCATGACATCAATGCACCGCTTGGCAAAAGCAGGGCCGTAAGGGTCGATGTCCAGAAGATGAATCTCGATCTTCCGTCCCCGGAGCAGGCTCGGGTCCGCCTCTTGAACGAGAATCAGGGTGTTGATGCTGTCGGCACCCGATCCTCCGGCAATACTGAAGAAACAGAGGTTCCGTTCCGGGAATTGCTTAAGCTGGGGCAGCAAAATGCCCGCCTGCCGCCGACAAAGCTCCCTCAACCTGATCCGAAGGCCCATGAAGGAGGTTTGCTTCACCGCCCACTTGTCCCGGAAGCTCAGCTTCAGCCCCCGGCTTAAGTCGGGACCGAGTTTATACAGCAACGTCCGCATGCCGCTGAGATGGGTATTGTCGACATTGGACATTCTCACGAAGATTTTCTGGATAAAGCCGGGCATCTTCTTAAGGGATTCAATGCTTCGGGCCGATTTGACCACGTTCGAATGATACGCCTGTTCATCGATGCTCGCCTGGAAAAGGGGATGGGTAATGTCCAGGATGGGCAATTGGATTCCCTCCTCGAAAGCGGCATAGGAAATTCGCGGTTTGGGATTCGCAGACATGGGTTTAGCTCCACCTTTCTATAGTAGAAGTCCGAACCTTTCTCTCATCTGGTGAATGGGTCCCGGGTGTTATCTAGGTGGATGATCAATCTCACTATACCACACGTTTAGCAATATTTGGCATGTTCCTTGGGATACGGAAGCAGCGCAAAAAAACCGGAGGAGTACCCTCCGGTTTTACCCTTAGCGACTTAACGTGGCATAATCAATCTCTGCTGCAGACGGCTTAATAAACGCGCATCTCATTCCTCTACTCCCGTTTCTCCCAGAGTCCCCACCCGCTAAACAGCAAACCTATGAGCAAAAGGAGAATACAGATCCACAAGGGTCCGCTGCCGAGCCAGTCCAGTCCGTTCTCGATGCTGCCATTGCCGCCCTTGATGGAGTTGCTCGTCACCAGGATACTGGCTGCGATCAGGCGAGCCCCGTACACCATGGCACTGCAAAGAAGGCATACGACGCCGAAAATGATCTTTTTGATGGAAGCTCCCTCCTAACCTTCTTCAGTTGAAAACGGGGGTTTTATCAATAATTCCAAAACAGATATTGAGACGACGAGGAGAACCAATCCCTGTTATCCGGATGGTAAAAATCGCTGTTTCCAAATTGTATGCTGGCATAAGCCACTAGCTGCTTGCCCGAACTTTTAATTTCAATGCTGTTGTTCAAGGTAAAAGCTTTTGTCGCGATTGCCGAACTGTTGGATGTCCGGTATATGAAGCAAGTAGCAAGTCCAGTATTCTTATCACCGGTTGAATTCATTTTGGTACTCGAACTTCCAGCCCAAGTAAAGCCGAAATTTACAGCCCATGGATAGCCTATGGAAAACGAGTATTGGGTGCCGGAATTTAAATTCAATCCAGTAGTATCTGGGGACCAGCTTAACAAAGAGTCCGAAGAGGCCGATTTACGCAAATTGGATTTCAGCGCATTCGTTAAAACCAGATTGTTTCCGTCTGCAACACCAGCAGGCCAAATCTGAGAGCTCGCACTTATAATTAAATAATCATAGTTGGCATCTGCGTCGTCTTCCCGATACACAATATAATCCGTTGTCGCTTTGCCTGCTTTGTATGAGACGGACGTACCTACACCATTTTTATAGGTCCCATTAACATCGTAGTTAACCCGAATGGTTGTCAAAATGGTTGGTGCACCGCCAGCAAGGGGTTGAACCGAATTGAGAGAGGCCTTATCCGCTTGCCCTGCATAAGTTTTTTGCATGTCTGCCTTGAAGCTCTCAATCTGTTGATTTAATAAACTCTCGCTGCTTTTGGCAAGCGATGAACCGTCCGGGCCTATTCCTTCATTGTTCTCCATTACAAAAAGCATGCCTTTATAATTATATAAGGCGACCGCGGTCGTTACACTCTCCCCGGAATTCTTGCTTTCCGACAGATCGGGAGATACCTCTTTCGTAAGTTCTCCTTTTAGTTGGTCCATCTCATGCTTATCATAAAAAAGCGGAACCTTCAACTTTTTCAGATACGTATTATACAAGCTCACTTTATCAATATCCGCGCCGGTAAAAACCAATGTGGCTCCATCTTGAGCGAGGAACGTCTGTAGATCCTGCTTCGCCGTCTGCTCATTCGGATTTACCGCTTGGTCAAGAGAGATGCGCTTTGTTAACGTCGTATCGGGAGCGTCCGCATAGGTATTTACAGGTGGGATAATCAACCCGATGGTCAACAAGACAGTCGCGCATGCCGAAAAAAAACGTTTGTTCACAATTGGTTCCTCCTTCTCAATTTGTAAATCCGCTTCCCACTGTCTGTTTCAATCACAACTAATCTTTGGGATAATGTATTTGATTACGCCATTATTTTGTTTGTTCACCCCCATGAAAGCGACTATTGGAATAACATAGTCGATATTGTCCTTCATTCCTTATAACCCAAATATAGGTTGATTGCAGCGTTCTTTTGTAAAAATTTTGTTAATAACGGTATGATGCCATCAAAAAGGACAGCCTGATGGCTGCCCTTACTTTCATCGACATTCAAGCACATGGGTTGCGCCCTAGCTCACCACCTTCGGCCGCTCCATGCGGCTGACGCCCGGCCAGCGGAAGGTGGCCCATTCCGGCTGGTAGCGGTTGACCTTGGCGACGATCACGGTCATGTCGTCGTGGATATCGCCCTGCTGATGGCGCACGACGCGCTCCAGCAGGCAATCGGCGAATTCCTGCGGGTCCTCGGCGCGGATTTCCTGAATAACGCGCTTCAGCCACAGCTCCTTGTTCACGGCGTAGCCGGGAGCATCGAAGATGCCGTCGGTCATCATGATGAGCGTGTCGCCGGGCAGGAGCTGGACCGTCACCAGGTCCACCTCGATGTCGCTCAAGATGCCGACCGGCAGGTTGCTGCCGGTCACCGGGATCACCTCGCCGGCGCGCTTGATGAAGCTCGGCGTCGAGCCGATCTTCATGAAGGTGGTCTCGGCGCTGTACTGGTCGATGATCGCCATGTCCACCGTAGCGTAGATTTCCTCCGGCGAGCGCAGCATCAGCACCGAGTTGACCGACTTGATGGCGAGCTTCTCGTCCATGCCGGACTGGAGCAGCTGCTGGAGAATCTCCAGCGCCGTGCTGCTCTCCAGCCGCGCCCGCTCGCCGTTGCCCATGCCGTCGCTCAGCGCGACGGCGAATTTGCCGTTGCCGAGCTCGACGGCGGTGAAGCTGTCGCCGGACAGCAGGTCGCCGCCCTTGGCCGCTCCGGCGACGCCGGTCTCGACCTCGAACTCCTTCGCCGAGCCGAAGGTGACGAGGCTGTAAGAGGGACCGCGGTCGTTAGGCTGCTCCTTCGTCACCGTGATCGTCTCGCCCAGGATATCGGAGAGCATCGGCGCGATGATCTTCCGGCACTCGTCGAAGCCGCGCGTGTACTGGTGCACGATCTCGATCTCGACGTTGCCCTCCTCCAGGTTGATCACGTCGATGCTGTGAACGGACAGCCCGAGCGATTCCAGCGTCGTGCGAATTTGCTCCTCCTGCAGGTAGAGCTGCTGCCCCTCGCGCTTGATCTCCCGCGCCAGGTCCTCCATGACCTGGGACACGCCGACGAGCTGGTCGGCCACGAGCTGGCGGCTCTCGATGATCTGCTTGCGCCAGTGCTGGTCGTTCTTGTAGAGGCCGTACTGCTCGCGCATCACCGCCATCACCTGCTCCGGCTTCTTACAGGCCGCCCGCCACTCGGAACGAATCTCGCCCTTCGCCTTCTTGCCCTCCTCGTCGATCGAGGCCATCATCTCGGTCATCACCGCGTAGGTATCATAGAACTTCTCATTCCAGCAGGTCTTCTGCCGGAAGCAGTTCGCGCAAGTCTTCTGGGCCACCGCGTTCATAAAATGCTCCTGCTCGGCCTTCCGGCGCTCCCCGCCGGCCCCGTCCGCCGCGAGCTGCGTGAAGCTGCGCGACAGTTGGCGGAACACCTCCGAGAACTGCTCGACCCGGCTTGCGGTAATATCCCGTACCCGTTTGGCATATTCATAATGCGACTTGAGGTTTTCCTGCGTTCCCGGCACATAGCGGGACAGCGTATGGATCAGCGTCCGCCCGGACAGGAAGAAGACGAGGATGGCGAGCAGCGATTCCCAGGTGGAGTTGAGCACCGCCGTCTGGTTGCCGATGTAGAAGGACAGGATCGAGCAGCCGAGCAGCATGCCGAGCGCCACGGGCAATCGGCCGCCTTCCTTCAGGAGCCCGGCCAGCATCCCGGAGAACGCAAGCAGGCTAATCTGATAGACGGCGTTCGGGTCGGCCAAGCTCAGGATCATCCCGGCGACGACCCCGACGGAAGCGCCGAGCGGCGCACCGCCCACCAGGGCGAACAGCAGCACCAAATAGCGGGACAGCACATGCTCCGCCGTCACCGGGCCGAGCGTCCAGCCGACGGTGCCAGTCATGACCGAGGCGAGCAGGATGATCAGGCAGATGATCTCCTCGTTCTTCAGGTGATACGATTTGCGAGCCGGTGCGAAGATCGGAATGGCTTGGACGAAAATCAAGGACAAAATCAACCCGAGCGCCGCATCGATGGCCGCCATGACGATCGGGAACCAGCCGCCGGTCTGGCCGACGAGCGCGAGGAAGCCCTGCACCAGCAGGATCGAAGTGCCGACGAGCACGGGCACCTGGGACAGGTCCGTCCGCTCGAATTTCTCCATGGCCTTCTGCAACAGGAGGAACACCGCCAGTTCACCGAGCAGCGACCAGGGATGCGCCACCGGCGAGAGCAGACAGCCGGCGACGGTGCCGATGCCCACCCAGGCGATCAGGTCCTTGCGCAGATAATAGATCACCGCAAAATAAGCGAGGGCAAACGGAGCGAGCTGATCCAGAATGGCCGCCCGTCCGAGGAGAAACGCCATCAAGGCGAGCAGCATCCCCCATTTTTTCACCGTCCACGCCTGCATCCACTTGTTTCCTTGAAGCAGGTCCCAGCCTGCCAGCTTCCAGGCGTTCCACCCCTCGCTAGCCCATCCCACCATCCGGCTTGCCGCGCTCTTCTTCTCCATTCTCTTGGACACCACCCTAGCGGTATAGTGGACCCTATTATACGGGTTGTCCCCGGGAAAGTTTGTCGCATATCGGGATGGGGGTGGAAGAAATTTCCGACACGCGGGACGCGGATGCCTTCGACAAGCCGAAGGCGAGACGGGGCGCGGGTCCGTCCGCTTTCGAAGACAAGGGAACCGGCAGGGTTCGGGGGATGAGGACGGGAGAAAGCGGCCTAACCTGACAGCGGGCCGTGTCGAGCGGATGTCCCCTTTCGGCGGCAGGAGTGCCGTCAACGGGCGTTCCTCGCCTGCCCGGGTCCGGCTCCGCCCTTCTGCCGCGCGGATTTGCCGGCTGCGCCTCCCCCCGGGGAAGCTGTCGATAAGTTTGCGCCTCGTCCGTGAAGCGCCGCTTTCCCCGTTCGTCCGTTCCCCAAACCTTGCGGACCCTGCCCGCATGCTGTCGCCGCGTGGGGACTTAAGAGGGAGGCGCCGTCCGCCGCTGTCGGCGGAGGTCGGCTGGGCCGAATTCCGGCAGGCTGATGCCGGAGCCCGGAAATCGATGCCGGATTCCGGCGAGCGGCCAAGGGCCGGTAAGCCGATGCCCGGACCCGCCCGAATACCCGCGCAGCGCATCAAAAAAAGGCCCCGGACCCGGGACCTTTTTCATAAAAGAAGTAGCGGCGAAGGGAATCGAACCCCCGACCTTTCGGGTATGAACCGAACGCTCTAGCCAGCTGAGCTACACCGCCATATGTCCTGAATTATACCTCGCGCAGGGAGCCGGAGTCAATGGGACGAGCCGCTTTTCGCTCCCCCAACAGGAAACACCGCCGCCGGCATCTGCCGACCGCGGTGGTATCGTCGCGCAAGGAATCAGTCCCGCCGGGCTCCCCGTCCACCGCGCTTGCCTTCGGTGTTCTTCTTCAGGGAGGAGATCCGCTCTTCGCTATCCTTGAGGAATTTGCTCATCTTGTCTTCGAAGGAGGGTTTGCCGAAGCTGGGCTTGTTGCCGTAGCCGGACTTGTTGAACGGACGACCGCCGCGGTCGCGATTGAAGCCGCCGCCGCCCTCTCTCCTTTCGCCGAAGCCGCCCCCGCCAGGTCCGGTGCGAACGGGCCTTTCGGATACCGGTTTATCGACAGCTTGCTTGATGGATAAACCGATTTTGCCGTCTTTGTCCACATTGATCACTTTGACCGTCACGATGTCGGCCAGCTTGAGGTGATCGTTCACGTCCTTGACGTAGTTATCCGCGATCTCGGAGATGTGGACAAGACCGGTGCCTCCCTCCGGAAGCTCAACAAAAGCTCCAAAGTGAGTGATCCCTGTCACCTTGCCTTGCAGTTTGGCGCCTACTTCGATGGCCATAAGGTAATACGTTCCTCCTCATAATGGTTAGAAAAACAAGGGCTATGCAGATTATACCCGATGCCTGACCTGAAAGCAAGAAAGCCTTGCCCTGCAAGGGTTGGCAAAATCCGCCGGGGTTCGGAGACCCGACGCTGCTTGCGCTGCGGCCCGTTCCCGAACGGCAACCCGCCCTCCGTAACCTATTTCACAGGCTTGACGGTCTCGAAGACCGTCTCGCCGTCTTTCGCTTGGTTCAGCTCGCTGCGGATGATCTCCTCCCGGTATTCGGGATCGCTCATTCGCTTCAGTTCCAGATCCATCTTGGCGTTGGTTTGCTTCTTCGCTCCCAGCTGTCCCTGAAGCTCTTCCAGTTGGGCGTTGCTTTCCTTCAGCTTGGCGTGCTGCCCCCAGGCGGAATAGCCGATGGGAACCATGATCGAAATGACCACCAGGAGAACCAGCCTCATCCGGCGCACGGACGCTTTTCCCTTCTTGGGCTGGCTGGGTTGTGACGGCATACGGCGGACCTCCTGCCTTGTCGGTTATTAGTGTATGTAAGGTTGGCTCAACCTTTGCGTCGATCGTTCCAAAATGGGCCGGCTTTTCCGTTAACCGGCGTCCGGCACAACCTAAGATACTTACACGCTTCGCTCACCGGTGAAACAGCTTGTTCCATATTTTCTTCATCGGCTCCCGGAATCGGGCCAGCTTGTACACCCGAGTGACCTTCAGCAGCCAGTCGGCGAAGCCCCGCCAGTTCACCCTTCCTCCGGTCAGCCGCCAGAGAAAACGGCCCAGCATCCGAATAGGGTAAAGCAATTGTAGCACAACTTTTAGGAGGAAAATAGAGACGGAAGCCGCAATTCCCAGGATGACAAGCACCAGCTTGTACAGCAAAAGAACCGGCTTTATGACAAGAACTTCAAACAGTCTGCGAACGAGCCGGATGGTCCAGCGAACGCCGTCGAGTCCCTTGCGGACGAGCCAAACGACGGGCTTGCTGAACAGAAAATAGTACAGGAGTACCCCGGCGGCGAGGCCGATGAACACGAACGAACGCAGCTGTCCCTCGTTGCTCCCGTAGAGCGCGCGAAAGACGAATACCGTCACACCGGCCCAATACAGGAGATCGAGAACCGGCAGGAGCTTGCGGAGGAAGGGGAGCTGCCAGGTCAGCACCCGGTAGGCGTCGAAGACCGTGCCCATGGCCAGTCCGCACGCCAGCATGACCGCGAGGGTGATCGCTTGCGTGGCGAGCGTCATTTGAACAGCTTGCCGAGCAGGCCGCCGGATTTGGCCGGGGCTCCCGTTTCCCGGTACGCCAGCTGATCGACGAGCCCCTCGATCGCGACCAGGCCCTGCTCGAGATTCAGGTTTTTGATATGCAGATTGCTCCCCTTGATCGTGAGAAAGCCGCATTCGGTCTCAAGCTGGAACTCCTCGCTGTCGAAGCTGTCCACATTCAGAACGCCGGTGACCTCCATCACCTTCCGGTTCAGCATTCGGATCTCCTGGCGCTTCATCTTCCCTTGGGTTTCGACCATGCCGTTCCCTCCTTTACCACTACCCTATGGAGGGAAGCCCGGTTTTAGAACAAGCCATTTGGAGCAAAAACAGGCACCCCGCGTCCGGCGAACCGGCTTCGAAGTGCCTGCTTGGCAGCTTGCATGTGTATAACGATTTACCCTTGGGACGGCTGTCTCGGCTCTTCCCTCAGCAGCGTGTACATCTCGCCCGCGTCGTCCTTGCGGACGTTCTCGGCGATGCGCTCCACCCGCACGGTGACGTTCTTCTGGCCGAATTGCACCGTCAGTTCGTCTCCCGGCTTAACCGTGCTGGAAGGCTTGGCCTCCCGGCCGTTGATCCAGACGCGTCCCTGATCGGAGACATCCTTCGCAACCGTGCGCCGTTTAATGAGACGCGACACCTTCAGGAATTTGTCGATGCGCATTACTTGACGGCTTCTTTGAGCTTGTTGCCGGCCTTGAATGCGGGGATGACCGATTCCGGGATGCTGATGGATTCGCCGGTCTGCGGGTTGCGGCCCGTGCGGCCGTTGCGCTTGCGGGTTTCGAACGTACCGAAGCCGACGAGCTGAACCTTGTCGCCTTGGGAGAGAGCGTCGGTAACTTCACCGAAGAAACCGTTCAGAACGGCTTCTACGTCCTTTTTCGACATGCCGCTTTTTTGCGAGATATTGTTAACCAAATCCGTCTTGTTCATTAATAGTCCTCCTCTAAATAGTTAAGCTAACCCTGACTATATTCTTTGCTTCCGCCATAATTCCTGCTTATTCCGGTTATTTTTCTTGAATCCGGCTCTTGGCTTCCTGCCAGAGGCGTTCCATCTCGTCAAGACCAGTCTCGTCCAAATTTCCGCCGTTTAAACGGATTTGATCCTCGATATAGCGGAATCGGGCATAAAATTTGCGGATGGTCGCGGCCATCGCCTCTTCCGGGTCGATCTTCAGGAAGCGCGCCAGGTTGACCACGGAGAACAGCAGGTCCCCGAGCTCGCCCGGCGTGAGCCCGGCTTCCTCGGCCACGATCGTCTCGCGGACCTCCTCCAGCTCCTCCTCGACCTTGGCGAACACGTCGCGGATATCGGTCCAGTCGAAGCCGACGGCGGCTGCCTTCTTCTGCAGCTTGTACGCCTTCATCAGGCCGGGCAGCTCGCGCGGAATGCCGTCCAGCACGGAGGCCGGGGGCTTCTCCAAGCCTTCCCGTTCCTGCTTCTTGATCTCCTGCCAATTGGCGAGCGCTTCGTCGGCATCCTTCGCGGCCGATTCTCCGAAGACGTGCGGATGGCGGCGGATCAGCTTGTCGTTCAATGTGCCGATGACGTCGTAGACCGTAAACGCCCCGGTCTCTTCCTCGATCTGCGCATGCAGCATGACCTGAAGCAGCAGGTCGCCCAGCTCCTCCTGCATGTGGTCGGGATCGTCCTCGTCGATCGTCTCCAGCACCTCGTAGGCTTCCTCGATCAGATTCTTGCGCAGGCTCTCGTGCGTCTGCTCGCGGTCCCAGGGGCAGCCGCCAGGGCTTCGCAGAATCGCCACGATCTCGTGCAGGCGGCCGAAGCTGCGGGTTCTCAGCGTCTCCTCGTCGGAACGGGGGACATAGACGAGCGACAGGTTTCCGTAGCCCTGCTCGCGGTCGAGCTCGTAGAGCGGCAGCGTAACGATCCGCTCCTCTCCGGCGACGCCGAGGGCGTGGCCTACCGTGACGGGGTAATCGTCCGGATAGACCTCCATCAAGGCCAGCTTGGCGTCCGAAGCCGTGAAGGCGTCGTACACCTGGGTGACGATCAGGTGCTGGCGCGGGTCGAGCCGGCCGGCGTCCAGCTCCGCGGCGTCGACGAGCTGAAAGCCCTCGACCGGGTCGAAGCCGAAGCGCAGGAAGGCCTGGTCGAGGAAACTCTCGCCGCCGAGCACCTCGAAGGCGAGCCCCCGCTCCGCCGCCTGACGGCGAAGGAGCACGGTCGTGCGCTCGGCCACGGACGGATGGCCGGGCACGGCGTAGAGAAGCTCGCCGCCGTCCGCCGCTTCCGCCGCGGCGAGCAGGGTTTCGGCGATTTCGTCGTAGACGGCGGAGAAATCGCCATGCTTGTCATACACGGCATCGAAGCTCTCGAAGGCGATGCCGTGCTCCTGAAGGAAGGCGACCACGGGATGCCGGGCCGTGCGCAGGTATAGCCGATCGGCAGCCTGGAGCTTCTTCCAGATGCCGATCGTGAGTTGATTCTCGTCACCGGACCCCAGTCCGATGACCGTTAGGGTTGCGGCCATGTGGCACGCTCCTTCCGCCTGACGCATGCAGGCTATGTATTGGACCGACGGCTCCACCGCCGGGCGGCGCCGCAAGCAGGACGACGGGCGCAACGCAGGCATCAAGCGAGCAGGCGGAGAGCGACGGAAACGCGCGCGGCAGCTTGCGGCAAGCCTGCGGCGTCCGCAGGCCGGGCCGCGGGCCGCCGGTCAGCGCAGCAGGCGCAGCCGCTCCAGCAGCGGCACGAGCTTGCCGCTGCCGCCGGGCAGGGCCGCGGCGTCGGCGCGCGTGAGCCCGCCCGCGCGGATGAGCGCGGCGGCGTAGACGGCGGCGCCGAGCAGAACGGCGGCGAGCGCCGTGACGCTCGCGGCCGCCCGGCCATCGCCGAGGCCCGAGAGGCCGACGCGCACGGCGAGCACCGCCGCCGTCATGGCGAGGGCGGCGATGAACGGCCGCCCGAGGTAATCCGGCGCGGCGAAGCGCACGCCGGTCAGCCGGGTCAGCGCGGCCAGGTTCAGCACGGCCGCGAGCGCATTGGCGGCCACCCCGGCGGCGGCGGCTCCGGCGATGCCGAAGGCCGGCACGAGGAGCGCGTTCAGCGCCAGCTTGGCGGCGGCGGCCGCGAACAGGTAGAGCGCCGGGCGCTTCGCCTGGCCGAGGCCGATCAGCACGCTGCCGCTGACGATTTGCAGCGTCGAGAAGGCGGCGGTGAAGGCGAGCAGCGCCATCGTCCGCGTCCCCTCGGCGGACGTGAACAGCATGATGTTGATCGGCTTCGCCGCCGCCGCGAGTCCGAAGGAAGCGGCGAAGCCGATCAGCCAGGCGAAGCGCACGGGCAGCTCGGTGCGCCGGGCGATGAGCCCGGGCCGACCCGCCGCTTTGGCCTCGGCGATGGCGGGTACGAGCGCCGCCGTCATCGACGTGGCGATCAGCGAGGTGAGCTGCACCAGCGGCTGGGCGTGATTGTAGAGGCCGATGGCGTGCAGCCGGGCCGATTCGCCAAGCCCCTGCGCCGCCAGGAGGCGGGGCAGGGAGGCCGAATCGACCAGGGTGAGCACCGGCAGCGCCACCGAGCCCAGGCAGACCGGCAGCGCCGCCCGCAGGAAGTGGCGGACGAAGGCCGCCGTCGACTCGCCGGAAGGCGCCCGGGACGGCGTCTTGACTCCCGCCTGCGGCGGAACCGAGCGCGCCGCCGCCCGCTCCCGGCCTGCGCCGTCGGCGGCGGGCTGCAGGCGCCGCTTCTCCCGGCGCCAATACCCGAGCATGACAGCGAGACCGGCGACGGCGCCCGCCGCCGAGCCGAACGTAGCCCCGGCGGCGATCCGCGCCGGCCCTGCGCCGAGGCCGAGGAAGTACAGCAGGAGCGCGATCATCACCGCGACCCGGACGAACTGCTCGGCCACTTGGGAGACGGCGGTCGGCACCATCTCGCCAAAGCCCTGAAAATAACCGCGAAGCGCGGCCATGACCGGCGCGAACACCAGCGCCCAGGAGACGCTGCGGATGGCTGCGGCCGTCTTGGGCGCGCCGAGCCAGCCGGCAATCCATTCCGCGCCGAAGTAGAGCGCGAGGAAGCCGACGAGCCCGGTCGCGGCGAGCGCCGCCGAAGCGGTGCGGAGCACCCGGCGGGCCTCGCCCGGCTTGCCGGTGGCCCGCGCCTCGGAGACGAAGGCCGATACCGTCAGCGGCAGACCGGCCACCGCCAGGGTGAGGATGAACGTATACAGCGGATAAACGATGTTATAAATGCCGAAGGCTTCTTCCCCCGCAAGGTTTTGCAGCGGGATCTTCTGCAGGGTACCGAGCAGCTTGGACACGATGGCTGCCGCCCCGAGCACCGCTGCGCCCTTCAGGTAGCCGTTGCCGGTGCTTTTCATGAGCGCTGGTCCCGTCCCTTACGCAAGCTCGTACGCGGCCGGACGAATCGCTTGTCCCGGCTCCCCGACCGCATAGCCTCCATTATACCGCATTTGCGAACCGCCACCAACCGCGGCCCGGTTTCTCAGCGAACCGCAATGCCGGTGAAGACCAGGTTGGTTAAGCTCTCCACCTCGGTCTCGGTCAGCGGGTCTCCCGTAACCAACAGCCGGTAGAAGAGCGGCCCGTAGATGAGGTCGATGCACGCTTCCGGCCTAAGATCGGATCGCAGCTCCCCCCGTTCCATTCCCCGCTCGATCAACTGCTTCGCCTCCTGCCGGCGCGGCTGAAAATAGCGGGTCCGGTACGCCTCCGCCAGCCCGGCGTCCTTCTGGCCTTCGCCGATCAGCTCCGTGATGATTTGGCCCTCCCGGCTGGTCAAGAATCGGACCAGATTGCCCGCATGCCGGAGGATATCCTGCCGCGCGGAGCCCGTGTCCGGCACCGGCAGCCGCGACGAAGCGGCATGGAGGTAGCCGTCCATTACCACCGCCGCCTTGTTGGGCCACCATTTGTAGATGGTCGCCTTGCTGACCGCGGCGCGTTCCGCAATCTTTTCCACGGTCACCGCATCGAAGCCGCCCTCCAGCAGCAGCTCGTAGGCGGCGTTCAGGATGGCGTTCTGGGTCTCCAAGTTTCGCGGGCGGCCGCGCTTCTTCTCCATGACAATCCTTCCCTTCCTTAGAAAAACGATACGTTCATTATAGAATTATTTTCCGGCAAGAGCAATTTGCTATTTACAATACTGTACGTTCAGTATATTATTAACTCAAGCGAATTGGCGCTGCCCCGTTCCGTATCGCTCTTCTGTCGGAACCGCACCGCACTCAAAGGAGGAATTCATATGCAATCCGCAACACCCGCCCCGGAAAACCGGCTGTCCGGCCGCCTGCTGTTCCTGCTGGCCGCCGCCTGCGGCCTAATCGTCGCCAATCTGTATTACTCTCAGACCTTGGTAGGCCCGATCCGGGTAGCCACCGGCCTGTCCTCGGGGGCCGCCGGGCTGATCGTGACGCTGACCCAGCTCGGGTACGTGGCCGGCCTGCTGTTCGTCGTTCCGCTGAGCGATCTGCTGGAGAACCGCCGCTTGACGCTCGCGGGATTGGGTCTCGCCGTCGCCGCGCTCATCGGCGCCGCCCTCGCCCCGAACGGTGCCTTGTTCCTGACGGCTTCGCTCCTGATCGGACTCGGCTCGGTAGTCGCCCAGATCCTCGTTCCCTTCGCCACTTACCTGTCCGCCGAAGACCAAAGGGGCCGTGTCGTCGGCAACGTGATGAGCGGCTTGTTGCTCGGCATCATGTTCGCCCGTCCCGTCGCCAGCCTGGTCGCCAGCCTCTGGGGCTGGCGCAGCGTCTTCGCGCTGTCGGCGGGCATCATCCTGCTGCTCATCGTCCTGCTCGCCCGGGCCCTTCCCGAACGCAAGCCGACGCCGACCCTGTCCTACGGCGGGCTGATCGCCTCCCTCGTCTCACTGTTCCGCCATACACCCATCCTTCGGCGCCGCGCGCTGTACCAGGCTTGCCTCTTCGGAGCGTTCAGCCTGTTCTGGACGACGGTTCCCCTGCGCCTCACCGACCAATTCGGTCTATCCCAACGGGGAATCGCGCTGTTTGCCCTGGTCGGCGTGGGCGGAGCCGTGGCCGCGCCGATCGCCGGGCGGCTCGCCGACAAGGGCTGGACGCGGCCGCTGACGGCCCTGGCGCTCGCGATGGCCGCCGCTTCTTTCCTGGTGCTCCATCTCGACGCAAGCGGTTCGCGCTTCGCCCTCGCCCTGCTGCTGATCGCGGCCGTCACGCTCGATATGGCCGTCTCCGGCAACCTGGTGCTGGGTCAACGGGCGATCTACTCCTTGGGTACCGAAGCCCGCGGCCGCTTGAACGGGCTGTTCATGTCGCTCTTCTTCCTCGGCGGCGCCGTCGGCTCGGCGGTCGGCGGCTGGGCTTACGCCCAGAGCGGCTGGACGCTCGCCATCTGGATCGGCGCCGCCCTTCCCCTGCTCGCTCTGCTCGCCTTCCTCACGGAACGCAAGCGCTCCTGACGTGATGCAAAAAGGACTCCTCCCTGCCTTTTAGCGGGGAAGAGTCCTTGGTTTTCTCGTTCAATGGCCGGGCTTGCCGGTTACTGCTCCATCTGCTTGCCGAGGAAGCCGGAGGCGATTTCCGCCATCTTTTGCTCCATCTCGCCCATCTTGACGCCTTCTTCTTTGCTCAGCATGATCACGGCGCCGATCGGATCGCCGCCCGCGACAATCGGGGATACCACATAAGACGAGTACGTATCCTTGCTGTCCTTGACGATCTCATAGCTGCCGCTGCCGCTCTCCAAGAGCGTGCGGCGGTTTTCCATTGACGTCTCGACCAAGCTGCCGACCTGCTTGTCCATGTAATCCTTCTTGGAGCCCCCGGATACGGCGATGATGTTATCCCGGTCGGTGACCAGCACGATGTGATTGGTGGTTTCAAACAACGAGTCCGCATATTCCTTGGCAAAATCGCCGAGCTCCCCGATGGGGGAATATTTCTTCAAAATCACTTCGCCGTCGCGGTCTACGAAAATCTCCAGCGGGTCGCCTTCCCGGATCCGCAGGGTGCGGCGAATTTCCTTGGGGATGACGACGCGGCCCAAGTCGTCGATACGGCGGACAATTCCAGTTGCTTTCATGCTCGTGATGCCTCGCTTTCCTCAGATGATGATTTCACTGGATATAAGTGTATGCTCAGTATTCTCCACGGACGGCTCCTTATGCATTCCGGCTCGAAAGCCTTAAGGCAATTCGCCCCGACTGGCTGCGGCGGTTTTCTGTCCCCCTCATTATGCCCGAATGCTGGAAAAAGAAACGGGACCCCCCTGAAGAGGTCCCTGGTAGATGTTGGCGTCTTCCTCCGCTTACTTGGTGCTGGCGGACGGACTGGCCGTCGGAGCCACGGAAGCAGACGGGCTGACCGCGGCGCTTGCCGACGGAGCGGCCGATGCGCTTCCGGCCGGGCTCGCCGACGGAGCGGCCGAGGGCTGCGGCAGCAAGGACTTGAAGTTGTACGATGCGAAGTCCTTCTGCACGAAATCGGACAGCTTGGTTTGCGCCTGCGAGGAACGCAGGGATTCCTTCTCATCCGCGAACGCCAGCGTCTTGCGGGAATCCACCTTGATGATGTGGTAGCCGAAGTCGGTTTCCACCGGTTCGCTGACCTTGCCGACTTCCTGCTCGCTCATCGCTTTCAGGAACGGTTCAACGAACTGGGAGGTACCCACCTGTTGGTTCTCGTACAGACCGCCATTGGTTTTCGAACCGGTATCTTCCGAATACTGCTTGGCCAGCTCGGCGAAGTCGCCGCCGGCATCCAGCTTGGCTTTAACTTCCTTGGCGAGCTTAAGTGCGGCATCCTTGCTCCGCTTTTCCTTGGTTTGGTCTTCCGGGTCCTTGGTGGCGATCAGGATATGGCGGACGTTCACCACGTCGTAATAGTGGGCGTTGGCCTTAACATTGGCGTCGTAGGCAGCCTGCACTTCTTTGTCGGTCACCTGCTGTTCCATCTGATGCACGATGCCGTACGTCATCGATACGTACTTCTTGATATCGTCGACGGAAATTTTGTTCGTCTTGAGCCCTTCGTCGAAGGACTTCTTCGAGGTCTCGTCCATGCCCTTGATCTGGGTATCCAGCTCTTCGGCCTTCTTGTCGCCTTCCTTGCGGTTCTCGGCGGACGTCTTCACGTCGAGCACCTTCCATACGGCGAGCTGCTGCAGGAACTGCTCCTGAATGTAGCTCTTCAGCTCCTCGCTCGCCAGCATCTGGGAAACCTGGCCCGTGGAGTCCATCATCGCGTTCACGCCGACGAAGGTATCGAGCTCGTTCTGGGTGATCTGGCCGTCCTTGTAGGTGGCGACGACTTTGCTGCTGTCTTTCTCGGCACCCTTGGCATCGTTCTTCTTGCCGCAGGCGGTAAGGGAAACGGCCAGGACCAGCGCCAGGCAGATCGCCAAGGCTTTCGTCCAGCTCCGTTGTTTACTTTGCTGCATTCTGTAATTCTCCTTTCAGGATGTGGGCCTCCGTCATCTTGCTCAGGATTTCCTCGAGAAGCAGGAACGGTCGGCCCGTTTTATTGCCTTTCCCCTTGATCTCGATCTGAATCTGTACGCCCGGCACGAGCCGGATTCTATTCTCGAACTCGGCGGACAAGGCCACCAGGCGCTTGCCGTCCAGACGGTCGTTTTGGATGGGATGAAATTTGAGCTGGAAATCCTCTCCCTTCTGGACGATCGATTCGATCTTGAACAAAGAACCGTATACTTTAACCCTTGCGACCGCGAGCAGATTGTCCACAGCCTCGGGCAGATCCCCGAAACGATCCACCAGTTCTTCCTGGAGGTCCCCTGCTTCTTCAAGCGTCGTAATACCGGCGACTTTCTTATAGATCTCGATCTTCTGCATGCTGTCGTAGATATAATCAGACGGCAAGTAAGCGTCGATCTGCAGATCGAGCTGGGTCGTGAAATCCTGAAGCGGAACCTGAGCGCCCCCGTCCATTTCCGCCTTCAGCTTGTTGATTTCTTCGGCCAGCATCTGCGAGTACATGTCAAAACCGACGGAGGCAATAAACCCGTGCTGTTCGGCCCCGAGCAGGTTGCCAGCGCCTCGGATGGACAAGTCTCTCATAGCAATTTTAAACCCTGACCCAAGTTCTGTAAACTCTTTTATCGACTGCAAGCGCTTCTCCGCCACCTCTGTCAGCACCTTGTCGCGCTGGTAGGTGAAGTAGGCGTAAGCGATCCGATTGGACCGTCCGACCCGCCCGCGGAGCTGGTACAGCTGGGATAAACCCATTTTGTCGGCGTCGTGGATGATCAGGGTATTGACGTTCGGGATGTCCACGCCGGTCTCGATAATGCTGGTGCTGACGAGGACGTCGTATTCCCCGTCGAGGAAGTCGAGAATCGTCCGCTCCAGCTCCTGCTCGCCCATCTGACCGTGTGCATAGGCGACGCGGGCATCGGGAACGAGCGCCGAAATCTGATCCGCCATCTGCTGAATGCCTTGGACCCGGTTGTACAGGTAGTAAACCTGTCCCTCGCGGGCGAGCTCGCGCTCGATCGCTTCGCGGACCAGCCCCATGCTGTATTCCAGCACGTAGGTCTGCACCGGAAAACGGTTCTCCGGCGGCGTCTCGATGACCGACAGGTCGCGCACGCCGAGCATCGACATGTGCAGGGTGCGGGGAATCGGCGTCGCGGTCAGCGTCAGCACGTCGACGTTGGTCTTCAGCCGCTTCAGCTTCTCCTTGTGCGAGACGCCGAAGCGCTGCTCCTCGTCGACGATGAGGAGCCCGAGGTCCTTGAACTTGACGTCGGCGGACAGGATGCGATGCGTGCCGATGACGATGTCCACCGTGCCCGCCTTGACTCCCTTGATCGTCTCCGTCTGCTCCTTCTTCGAGCGGAAGCGGCTCAGCACCTGAATCTTGAACGGGTAATCGCTGAACCGTTCGCGGAACGTCTCGTAATGCTGCTGGGCGAGGATCGTCGTCGGGACGAGCACTGCTACCTGCTTGCCTTCGATGGCCGCCTTGAACGCGGCGCGGACCGCCACCTCCGTCTTGCCGTAGCCGACGTCTCCGCAGAGGAGCCGGTCCATCGGCCGGGTCTTCTCCATGTCCAGCTTGATCTCGGAGATCGCCCGCAGTTGGTCGCGCGTCTCCTCGTACGGAAACAAAGCTTCGAACTCGCTCTGGTAAGCGGTGTCCTTGCCGAAGGCGTAGCCCGGTGCACTCTGCCGCTCGGCATACAGCTTGATCAGGTCGTCGGCAATGTCCTTGACCGAGGCGCGCACCTTGGTCTTGACCTTGTTCCACTCGGTGCCGCCCAGCTTGTAGACCTTGGGCTCCTTCTCCTCGGAGCCCACATACTTCTGGATCAGGTCGATCTGGTCGATCGGGACGGACAGCTTATCGCCGCCGGCATACAGGATATGCATGTAATCCTTATGAATCCCGCCGACTTCGAGGGTGCCGATCCCCATATATTTCCCAATTCCGTGATTGACATGCACGACGTAATCGCCGGGACGCAGCTCCTGGTAGCTCTTGATCCGCTCGGCATTCTCGATCCGCTTGTCGACGCGGCGCGCCTTGCGCTGCTTCTGCGAGAACATCTCGCCCTCGGTGATGACCACGAGGCGGATCGACGGCAGCTCGAAGCCGCTCTGCAGGTTGCCGCTCACGAGCTCCGGCTCGTCGATGCCGTAATCGGTCAGCACCCGGCGCACCCGGTCCTGGCGCTCCGGGCCCTCCGCCAGGATCATCACCCGGGAGCCGGACTTCTTCCACCGCTCCATCTCGGCCTTCAATAGGTTCATCTGCCCGTGGAAGCTCTGCATGGAGCGGCACATGAAGTTGACGATGTTCTGCGGCTGCGTGTTCGGCACCTGCCGCAGGAACAGGGACAGGTACAGCGTCGGGAACGGCTTGCGGTGCAGGAGCGAGTCGTACGCTTTGGACAGCGCAAGCTGCGGCAGGGTCTTGCCCTCCTGCAGCAGGCCGGTTACCCACTCCGCCTCATCGCGCTCGAGCTGCTTCGCGGTCTCCATCAGCCGCGCCGGCTCGTCGATCATGAGCAGCGTGTCGGCCGGCACGTAATCGAAGAGCGTCTGCCGCTCGGGATAGAGCAGCGAGATGTATTTGGACACCCCGGCGAACGGGGTCCCTTGTTCCAGCCTTCCCAGCTCGTCGCGGATGGTGTCTCCGAGGCGCAGCTTGGCCTGACGGTCGGCCATCTTGCCGAGCTGAACCTCCAGCAGATCGGCCGCATGCTGGGCGGCGTTCTCAAACCGCCGTCGCGACGCGATGATCTCCCGGGCCGGCGGAATCTCGAGCGACGACAGCCGGTCCTGGGAGCGCTGCGTCTCCGGGTCGAAGGAGCGGATCGAGTCGACCTCGACGTCGAACAGCTCGATCCGATAGGGCGACGCGGATGTAAGCGGATACAGATCGACGATACCGCCGCGTACGCTGAACTCGCCCTTCTTCTCGACGCGCTCGGTCCGTTCGTAGCCGAGCTCGGCAAGCCGGCGCAGGAATTCTTCCAGCGCAAGCTCCTCGCCCTCTTTCACCGAAATCGTAGAATCGGCAAAAACGCTGCGCTCCGGCAAAAGACGCCGAAGCCCGGCGTAAGGCGTGATGAGGATGCCGCGGAAGCCGGCGGCGAGCTTGGTGAGCGCGTCGATCCGTTGGGCTTCCGTCTCGGGGCTGGCCGCCGCCGCTTCCACCGCCAGCATCTCCTGGGCCGGATACAGCAGCACCTTGTCGGCGGATACGCATTCTACCAAATCTTCCGCTATTTTTTGAGCCGCGAACATGTTATGGGTGACAATCATGACCGGGCGTTCCGTCTCGTCCATCAGCGCAGCGATCATCACCTGACGCGAAGAACCGGCGAGACCCGCCACCAGCTGCTCCCGCATGCCGGAGCGGACGCCGGCGGCTATCGCTGCAAAATCTTTGTCTTCCTTAAAGGCGGAGATCAACTCCCGCATGACACACCTCCTGGCAAACTGCGGACAAATGCCCAGCAAAAGAACCCCCAAACACGGGTCGCGCGAATGAGAAGCGCGCTCGTCTTGTGGGGGATTACAGGTACAGGAACGGCATTATTGCAACGGACTGCCGACCAGGGACAGCTCCGGGTTGGCCTCCAGGGCCTCCCGGCAAAACTCGCAGACCACCTTTACGGTCATTCCTCCGTCAGCGTTATATGCTATTATATCCCGCCGCTCCGCAAGGGTCAAGAAATGGAGGCCGAGCCGCGACTCGCTTACCGCTCCTCCGTCGAGCACCCCGATCACCGAGCCGCAGTGGCGGCAGACATACTGAATGGTCATGGGACTGAATCCTCCTCGCCTTCCTAATAGTCCCCAGTATGCCCGGAAATGCGGGAGATTACCCCTCAGAGGTCGCCAGGCGTCGGAAATCGAGCGGAGGGTGCGGAATCGTTCTGGAAAAGCGCAGCGGTCGCCTTTGTCCACGGATTTTAACCACTAAGAAGCCTATTCAGAAAATCCGGGGGCAACAGCGATTGGAAGAATGATCCGTGCCCGGAGCGATTGCCTTTTGCCTAACATCCGAGGCCGCCGAACTTACTTATTGAAGCGGGCCATCGTCTGCTCGAAGGTATGGTCCAGGCTGTACAGCATGGCCTCGCAGGCCTGGTCCAACACCTCGGGCAAGAGCTTGCGCTCCTCCTTCGAGAATTCCCCCAGCACGTAATCGACGACGGTCCGCCCCGGCTGGGGGCGGGAGATGCCGATGCGGATGCGGTTGAACGTCTGGGTGCCCGTATGCTGAATGATCGACTTGATGCCGTTGTGTCCGCCCGCACTTCCCTGGTAGCGAAGCCGCATGCGGCCCACTTCGGTGTCGAGGTCGTCATAGAGTACGACCATGTCTTCCAGCCGCGCTTTATAGAATTGCCGGAAGGCGTGCACCGACTCGCCCGACAGGTTCATATACGTGGAAGGCTTGAGCAGATAGACCTTCTGTCCCTGCACTTGCCCTTCGGCCAGCCACCCTTTCAGCTTGCTTTCCTTGAAGACGAACCCTCGCTCCTCCGCGAAGCGGTCGAGTGCCATAAAGCCCGCGTTGTGGCGGGTATCCTTGTATTCCCGGCCGGGATTGCCCAGCCCGACAAACCATTTCATGCCGTTCTTCCTTTCGCCTCCTACGGGAGGCTTGCGTAGTCCTCGGCGGCCGACCGCCGGATGCGAAAGCGGCGCCTGCTGCCTATTATAGCCGCTTATCCCGCCATAGGAAAAGGCCGGTCCCGGCAAGGAAGTTCCTTGCCGACCGGCCTTCGAATGCGGGAGGGCCCATTTCGGCCCCGCAAATGTCCTTATTCGGCGCTTTCGTCGGCGGCAGGAGCTTCTTCCGCCGCTTCGCCAGCGTCCGATTCGTCCGCCTTCTGCGGCGCCAGAACCGAGGCGATGCTCAGCGTCGGTTCGGAGATCAGCTCCACCCCGGCAGGCAGCTCGATGGCGGAGGCGTGGATGGTGTCGCCGATGCCGAGTCCGCTGATATCGAGCGTCAAGCTGGCGGGCAAGTCCTTCGGCAAGCAGCGGATTTCCACTTCGTGGCTTTCCACGGTGAGAATGCCGCCTTCCTTCACGCCCGCGGATGTACCGACGAGCTCGACCGGCATGGAAGAATGAATCGGCTCATCCATGCTGATCTGATGGAAGTCGACATGCAGCACCTTCCCGGACAGCTTGTCGCGCTGAATATCGTTAATGATGACCGGCTGGGTGCCCTTGTCCCCCATCGCCAGGTCGATGACGGCGTGCCGGCTTTTGCGCAGGATCGCGTTCAGTTCCTTTTCCTCCACCGAAATGGATTCCCCGGACGAGATCTTCTTGCCGTATACCGAAGCCGGTACCCGCCCGCCATTCCGCAACCCCCGGATAGCCGAACGGGTCTGGCCCGTGCGAAGCTCCGCTTTCAACTGAATGGACATACCAAAGAACCTCCTTGAACTTCCGTGTTTTCCGACGCGGATGAGAGAAATAGGTTTCACCTAATGGTTTACACCTTTCAAGGAGGTTTTAAACAAGCTTGCTTGCAAAAATTGTGGCAATCCGGTGAACCCTCTTACTCGTCTTCTTCCTTCTTGCGGTTCTTCAAGCGGCTGCGAAGCTTGGCGGCGTAGCCCGGCTTGTTGACCTGCCGCTCGCGGGCGACGGCCAGCGCATCCTCTTCGACATCCCGCGTAATGGTCGAACCGGCCACCACAAAGGCTCCCTTGCCGATCGTCACCGGGGCGACAAGGTTGACGTTGCTGCCGACGAAGGCATCGTCGCCGATCTCGGTCTTGTGCTTGTTAAAGCCGTCGTAGTTGACCGTGATGGAGCCGCAGCCCATGTTCACGTTCTTGCCCACGATCGCGTCTCCGACGTAGCTCAGGTGGGAGACCTTGCTGCCCGCACCGAGCGTGGCGTTCTTGATCTCGACGAAGTCGCCGACCTTGACCTTCTCGCCCAGCTTCGCGCCTGGACGGAGGTAGGCGAACGGTCCAACCGCGGCTTCCGGTCCCACTTCCGCTTCCAGCAGGACGGAATGCTTGACCGTCGCGCCGTTCTCCACCCGCGAATCGGTGATATCGGCGTTCGGTCCGATGACGCAATCCTCGCCGATGACGGTAGCCCCCCGCAGCACGGTTCCCGGAAGAAGCCGGGTATCGGAGCCGATCACCACGTCCGCTTCGATATAGGTGGAGGCCGGGTCCTGGATGCTGACGCCGTTCAGCATGTGCATCCGGTTGATGCGCTGCTTCATCACCGCTTCCGCCTCGGACAAGGCCACCCGGTCGTTGACGCCGATCGCTTCCGTCCAGTCCGGCGTCTTGTAGGCGAGCAGGGCTTCGCCCGCGCCGCGCAGGATGGCAATGACGTCCGTCAGGTAATATTCCCGCTGGGCGTTCTCGTTGGTCACCTGGGCCAATGCGGCGAACAGCTTGCGGTTGTCGAAGCAGTAGATGCCGGTGTTGATCTCGCGGATGGCCGCTTGCTCCGGCGTGCAGTCCTTCTCTTCCACGATGCCGGCCAGATTGCCTTCGCCGTCGCGCAGAATGCGGCCGTAGCCGAACGGGACATCCATCTCGGCCGTCAGCACCGCTCCCGCCGCCGATTCCTGCTCGACGAGGCGAATCATCTCCCGCAGGCTTTCCTCGCGGATCAGCGGCGTGTCGCCGTACAGCACGAACGTGAGTCCCTCTTCCGAGGCCAGCAGGTCCTTCGCCTGCAGAACCGCATGGCCGGTTCCGAGCTGCTGCTCCTGAAGGGCATAGTCGGTCCGATCGCCCAGATAAGCCTTCACCTTTTCCGCGCCGTGTCCGACGACGACGATCCGCTTTTCACACGCCAGCCGGTCGAGCAGATCGACCACATGCCCCACCATCGGCTTGCCGCATACCGGATGCAGCACCTTATATAATTTCGATTTCATCCGCTTGCCTTGGCCCGCGGCCAATACGATTCCATAGATCCGCAAACGTCCTCACTCCATTCTTCGGCATTCCACCCCACTATAGCGGAATTCCTTCCCGATGAAAACCCCCGGCCCCGCTGCGCCCGGAGGCTCCCTCAAAAAAAGAGAGCCGGCGCATGGCGCGCCGGACCCTCAGGTTAATCTGCGTTCGGTTCAAGGCCCCCCTACACTCAGGCCCCTTCTTCGATGACCTCTTCTTCCACGGCGGCGTTCTCATACTCGGTCAGAACCGCGATTTGAATCTTCTCGCGGGTTGCCGACGAAATGGGGTGTGCGATGTCGCGGAACTCTCCATCCGGAGTGCGCTTGCTCGGCATTGCCACGAACATACCGTTGTTGCCGTCGATCACACGGATATCGTGAACGACGAACTCGTTGTCGATGGTAATGGAAGCGATTGCCTTCATTCTCCCTTCGGAGTTGACTCGGCGGAGTCTTACGTCAGTGATTTGCATCTTGGGATCACCACCTTTGGCTCAAGAAGACTTGGTATATAATTCCACGCAAATTGTGGAATTCCTTCTCGATTTGGTGAAGAAGTCCCAGATTTTTTTACTTATTTGATCTCAATATGCAAAATTATAAAATCAATCCCATTATTCGGCAGAACACGAGGCAATTAATTCGATCTCCACGCGGGCCCCTCGGGGGAGAGCGGCTACCTGAACGGTCGAGCGGGCCGGCTTATGCTCGCCGAAGAATTCGGCGTACAGGGCATTCACCCGCGCAAAGTCGTCCATGTCCTTCAGGAATACCGTCGCCTTAATCACGTCCCCGGGAGCGGCTCCGCCCGCCTCCAGGATCGCCTGCAAGTTGGCGAACACCTGGCGAGTCTCCGCCTCAATGCCGCCCTGCGCGAAATCGCCCGCCGGCGTCAGCGCAATTTGCCCCGAGGTAAAGAGCAGGCGGCCAAAGCGAACCGCCTGGGAATACGGCCCGATGGCCGCCGGAGCTTGGCCCGTTGCAATCCGTTCGATCGTCATGGCGTTTCTCCTCCTTGGATGGCCGCCGACATCTCGCGGACGGCCGCAAAGTAGTTGCCCGGCGTAACGCTGGCCAGCTTGCTCTTCGTGTCGATGTCGTGGATGCGGGCGAGCGAGACGTAATCGCTCACCAGATGCTCTTCCACATCCCCGGCCTCGACAAAGACCGCCACGCCCGCCACCTGCGCCCGGAACTCCGCCAAGAGGTCCTTCATCCCTTGGATCGTGCCGCCCGCGCGCATGAAGTCGTCGACGATCAGCACGCGCGACTCTTCCCTCAGCGCCCGGCGTCCGAGCGACATGGTGTGCATCCGCTTGGCCGAGCCGGAGACGTAATTGATGCTGACTGCCGAGCCTTCGACGGCGCTGTGGTCCCGCCGGACAATGATGACCGGCAGGTTCAGGTACCCCGCCGTGGCGTAGGCGAGCGGAATCCCCTTCGTCTCCACCGTCATCACCGCGTCCGCCTCGACCTCGGCGAACAGCGTAGCGAAGATGCGGCCGATCTCGTTGACCGTCTTGGGATCGCCGAGGATGTCCGACATGTACATATAGCCGCCGGGCAAAATCCGGTCAGACGCCGTCAACTCCCGGCAGATCGACTCGACAAAGGCGAGCGAATCGGCGGCCTGCGCCTTCGGCAGGAATTTCACCCCTCCGGCTGCGCCCGCCATCGTCTGCAGGTCGCCGACCCCTTCCTCCAGAAACACTTCCTTGATGATCGCCAAATCTTCGCTGATGGAGGACTTGGCCGATTGGTAGCGTTCGGCGAACGTGGTCAGCGGAATCAGGGAGTGGGGGCGGGACAGCAAGTATTGGGTCAACTCCACTAACCGCTCGCTGCGCTTCAGCTTCTTCATCATGCACCCCCGTAAAATCCGAATATTTTGTACTCACTATACCATTTATGTCCGTGTTTATTCAACCACGGCTTGGCGATCAGCAGATCGGTTCTGTCAGCAGCCGGACGGCATGAACCTCCTTGCAGAAGCCCCTAAGCCCGTTGTAGATCCGTTCGGCCTTCGTCTCTTTCTCCACCAGGCCGAATACCGTCGGTCCGCTGCCGGACATCAGCACGCCGTCAGCGCCGAGCCGCTCCATGCAGGCCTTCAGATGCCGCACCTCCGGATACAGCGACAGCGTGACCTCCTCCAGCACATTGCCGAGCAAGTCGCAGATGCCGGAGAAATTCCGCCCCTTGATCGCACCGAGCAGGCCGGAGGTATCCGGGTGCCGCTTGATCTCTGCGGCGCGCAGCTTGCCGTAGACGTCAGCCGTGGAGACGTTGATCGGCGGCTTGGCGATGATCACCCAGCAGGCGGGCGGGGAAGCGACGCGGGTAAGCCGCTCTCCCCGGCCTTGCGCCAAGGCGGTGCCTCCGCACACGCAGAAGGGCACGTCGGAGCCGAGCTCCGCCCCCAGCTCCATCATCTCATCCACCGTCAGCCCCAGCTTCCACAACCGGTTCAGGCCGCGCAGGGTGGCCGCCGCATCGCTGCTTCCGCCAGCAAGACCGGCGGCGACGGGGATGTTCTTGTCGAGGTGAATGTAAACCCCCCGCTCCACCCCGCAGCGGTCCTTGATCAGCTTGGCGGCCTGGAAGGCCAGGTTTTTCTCGTCGAGCGGGATGTAGCCCGCCTGGCTGGAGATCATAATGGTATCCCGGGGAAGCTCTTTCATCTCGAGGCGGTCGGCCAGATCGACCATGGTCATGACCATCTCCACCTCGTGGTAGCCATCCGGGCGTTTATGTAAAACATCCAAGGATAAATTGATTTTGGCCGGGGCCTTTTCCCAGATCTTCACGTGAACCCCTCTTTTCGCACCGATTACGGCAGGTAACGGTCCCTGCAAGCCCTGAAACCCTGGCATGGTTAACGGGTACAGGCCTATCCATTATAACAAAGGCCCCCGGAAAATGACATCCGGTGCGAAAGCGCTGCCCGGCAGCGGGAGCGCCCCCTACCAAGGCCATCTCCGCAAGCCCGCGCAACCGAACGCAAACGCGAAAAAAGCCCCGGGCAGGAGGCGACTGTTAGACCTTCGCGGCGGCGCATCTCATCCGGGACGATATGCTCTTCCGGAACGATTCCGCACCACCCGCTCATTCTTCAGCCGCCTCCGTAGGCGCTCGGAGCTTTCTTCGCTTCATCGCTTCGCTTCTTGAACCGGCTGCCCGCGGTTAGGTCCGCTTGCGCGCGGCCTCCTCCGCCAGCTGGATCGCACGCTTCACCATGCTGCCGGCTTCCTTCGTCGTGATCGCTCCCCAGCCGTCCTTGTCGACCTTGTCGGCGAAACCGAGCTCCTTGGCCAGCTCATACTTGAACGAATCGGACATCATGCCGCCGCGTCGTCTGCTCACTGGCTTTGCCCTCCCCGTGGTGGATAAATAAAAAAGCTGGAGACCGGCGGCGCAACCCCCGCCGGTCTCCAACTAGTATGCGGCGCTCCGCCGGAAAGTACTCCGGGGAGGCCTCGTCAAATAAACACAGCAGCCGTTTATCCGGCTGCCGTCCCGCTTATGTCCGAGCCATTCGGCTCAGTGGCTTAAGTACGTAATTCGAAGCTCTTCCTCATCCTGGCACACGGTAACCTCCACGGATTCGGTCAGGATGTCGGCGTAGCTGTAGGACACTCGTTTGAACGAATGCTGCTCCTCGTCGAGTTTGACGATAAACACAGAAGGGTAGGTCTCTTCCAACACACCGGAACGCTCGATGGTCTTTCGGCGACCGCCGTTCGCCCGTAACATGATCTTTTGTCCCACATGGGGCTCAAGACTGCGTTTGATTTCCAATAGCGCATTTTTAGCCATTGTCTCCAAACCACCTCTTTCCTTCTTTCCATTATAACGGAAACAGAGGCGTTTGTCAAATTAACAAATTATTATATCAGCAGGACAATTGCGTTGTCAACGGGGATATTGGTTAAAATTCGAAAAAAAAAGCCGAATCTCGGCTTTAAGGGAAATTACCTTGACCTTTTTCCTGTTTTACTCGTCTTTTGACTGGCTATTGTGGCCGTTTCGCCGGATTCCTTCCATTCGACCAGTGGCATCCCGACTCGATAAACGCCCCGCGTCTCGATTCCGCCCAATCCCTCCAAGCCGCTCAGCGTTCCGGACAGCACCTCGGGAATCCGCATGGTGCTGTTCGAGGGCGTATACGCGACCTTGGCGGCAATCACCAGCGGGTCGAGCGCATGGATCAGCACGCGGGCGGGAGAGCTGGCAAAGTTGGCCCCGGCCTGCAGGAGCGCCTCGAAGTGCGATTGGCACGCCCCCGCGACGATCACCAGGCTGTCTTTGCCGCGGTCGAACTGCCGCGCCGCCTGCACGGCGTTCATGAAGTTGCGGGAGTTCTTGTAACTCGCCAGGCTCTGCATATCCCGCGCCTTTCTCTCCTTGAGGATGCTGTCGTGCCCGGTCAGCACCAGGATGTCGGGATTCACCTTGGGGAGCAGCGAGCTCACCGCCGCCGCCATCGAAGGCTCCGGCACGTAATACCCTTCCGCGGGCACCCGCAGTTCTTTATACAGCGCCATGCTCTTGCGCAGGTAGCCTTGATCGCCGTCGAGATGGAGCACCCGTCCGGGCACTTCAAAATAACCGGTCTGCTGCCGTCCGCTTTGGCGCATGCCCGTGTGCTGGGCCGCGCGAAGCCGGTCGAGCTGCCGGATGGAACGGCGCGCGCGCCGGTTTTCGTCGTCTATGGCCGCCTGCAGCGCATCCGGACCTGCCGGACGCAAATCCTCGAGCGGCGCATCCGCCAACAGCCGGAGCTCCAGCCCCTTGAGAAGCGCTTGCCCCTGATAGACGGGTCCGAGCACAAAAATCAGGTCCCCGCCGTACGAGTTGCGCACTACCAGATCGCCCTGCCGCATTCCATCGCCTCCCCCATCATCCTATGGAGCGGGTGGGCGTTTGGTGTATGGCGGGCGGGCGGTTTCCGTCAGGCGCCGAACGGGGCGGTTGTCAGCTCTCCGGGGCGTTCTCGCGACCGTCGAGCGCGTCCGCCAGCCGGGCGAATTCCTCCAGGCTCAGCGTCTCGCCCCGGCGCCCGGGGTCGATGTCCAGCTCCGCCAGAAGCCGGGTCATCTCCTCGCGCCCTCCCTTGCCGAAGAAGCGGGCGAGCAGGTTGTTGCCGAGCGTCTTCCGCCGCTGGGCGAAGGCCGCCTGCACGGTCTCGAAGAACAGCCGCTCGTTCCGCACCCGAACGGCCGGCTCCTTGCGCAGCCGCAGCCGGATCACGGCCGAATCCACCTGCGGCTGGGGGATGAACACCGTATGCGGCACGATGGCCACGAGCTCCGGCTCGCAATAATACTGGACGGCGACGCTTAGGCTGCCGTAGTCTTTGGTGCCGGGGGAGGCGGCCATCCGCTCCGCCACCTCCTTCTGAATCATGACGACGATGTTCGCAAGCGGCAGCTTCTCTTCCAGCAGCTTCATGATGATGGGCGTCGTCACGTAATAAGGCAGATTGGCGACGACGCTCACCTCGGCGCATCCGGCAAATTCCCGCTCGAACAGCTCGCCGAGCGGCAGCTTGAGGACGTCGCCGTGGATGACTTTCACGTTGCCGTAATCGGCCAGCGTCTCCTGCAGCACCGGCAAGAGCCGCTGGTCGATCTCGATCGCCGCGACGCGTCCTGCGGCGCGGGCGAGCTGCTCGGTCAGGGCGCCGATGCCGGGGCCGATCTCCAGGGCTCCGCGGTCTTCCGTAAGCCCTGTGGCTCCCACGATCTTGGCCAACACATTGCGGTCGATCAGGAAGTTCTGGCCCAGGCTCTTCTTCATGGTCAGCCCGTAGCGGCGGACGATCTCCTGGGTCCGTTTGGGCGTGGCGATATCGGCTCTCGGTTCATTCATGGGACTCGTCCTCCATTCCGGCAGGGTCCAACTCGGCCAGCATAGCCGCCACCGCCTCTGCGAATTCCGACCGGGTGATCTGAAACATCCGGCACCGGTTCAGGAACTGCTTGCCGTTGGCATACCCGATGCCGAGCGCATTGCCGACGGCGAGCCGCCGACGGGCGGCATCGGGATGGACGAGCAGTCCGGCTTCCATCAGATCGTCCAGCCCGATCTCTCCCGGCTGCTCGCGGAATTCGCTCTTCACCCGCATAAGCGCCGAGCGGATCGTCTCCGGCGACGCATTCTCGACGCCGATGTCGTCCTTCCTCCGCCCTTCCTCCTGGGTGATGAAAGCGTGCTTGCAGCCCGGCACGCGGGCGGAGATCAGCTTGCGCAGCCGTTCCCCCGCATGGTCCGGGTCGGTGAAGATGATGACGCCGCGCGTCGCCTGCGCCCGCTCGATCCGCCGATAGACGGCTTCGTTGATCGCCGAGCCGCCGGTCTCGATCGTCTCCGCCTCCACCGCCCGGCGGATGGCTGTCGTGTCGTCCTTGCCCTCGACCACTATGATTTCCTTTATCAAAGCGCTGAACCCTCCGTTTATTCGAACACGGTTCCGCCAGCAAAAAAATGGGAAATCCGTGCGAAAAGGAGAGGCACCGGGCCTCTCCTTGGTTATAGATAAGTATACGGATTTTCCCCTTCCGGCGCAATGCCCGGACCTACTCCACCGTCGGCTTCTTCGGCCCGATCACATACACGGTGTAGCCTCGCTTGAGGCCAAACTGCTGGGCGTAATCCTCACTGTCATAGTAAACGTCAATTTTCGCGCCTTTCACAGCGCTGCCCGTATCCTCGGCCCGCCGGTAGCCGACGCCTTCGATATAGACCCACCAGCCGAGCGGAATGACGTTCGGATCGACGGAAATGGTCCGTCCCTCCGTCACCCGGGTGCCCGTGCGGGTCAGGCCATAGCCGGAATCGCCCGGCCGTTTGCCGGTGGATTCAACGCCTGCGGAATAAGCGGTGAGGGTTACGTTGTTCAAGATCTTCTTATAGCTGATGGGCACGCCGCCTTTCACCACGGTGAGCGCCTTTGCTTTCTCTGTCTTAGCGGCCGTCGTTTTCGCGGTCGTTTTCGCGGTTGTTTTTACCGCCGGCTTTGCCGCCAGGGCAACCACCGGTTTCTTGGTTCCGACTGCAACGATTTTGGCCACGCTCTGGGCGGCGATGGTTTCGCCAAGGACGCTTTCCTTGACCATAACGCCGTTCTCGAAAATTCTTTCCTTGGTCACGATTTTCTTGCCAGCCTTGCCCTCCTGGAGGGTCTGCTGCTTGCCTTTAAGCAGCGTTGCGTCTTGCTTCGTGGTGGTTTTGAAGGCAATGGGTACGGCGACTTGCTGTTTTTCCTTGGTGACGCGTACGATCTTGACTTGATTGTTCTCCGCCAGAGCGGCGGTCAGCGACGGAGTGATTCGGTCGTCTTGGTCCACGGCGATATGGAATTCGTCCAATGCGGCTTCTACGGTCTTCGCTACCGTATGTAACGTCTGCACCTTGCCGTCTGCGTCCAATTCGATCGTCCGGGCCCGCTCGATGGCGATCCGGTCTCCATGCTTCAGCGGCGCGTCCAGCGCCAGCGAGATGCGGTCGTATGCGCCGACCTGGACATTCGCTTCATCCAACAACTGCTCGACGGTGTGGTGCTTGGTTTTAAGCACCTGCTCCTCGCCGTTAACGACCAGAGCCACGCTCTTGGTCTGGGTGCCGTTCAGCAACATGAAAAACATAGTGGTCACCACGAGGGTGAACAAGGCAAGAAATGTAAACCTGCGCACGTTTTCATGCTTCCAACGCAATGCGAAGGACATGCTGGATGATCGTTTCTCATGGGGGGTTCGGTTTGCCTGATCTCCCACTTGTTTCGGTCCTCCTTGAAAGCCTCGCCATCGACTGTTATGCATGATTCCATCTGACGTGACTATGGATTTTGGTAGTCGTCTTGCTTCGCAACCGCGCCGATAAGGAACGCTCGATTGCGGAACTCTCACTTCGCCAATTTCCGTTTACCATTTGCCAGATCGTAAAACGGCACTTCCGCTTCCTCACCTCCGTTCCTGTTTTTTCCCATTTGAGATTCTCATGGCGATTTTGGACACAAAAAAGCCATAAGAAGAGGACTTCTCGTGGCTACGTAGACCCGCCCGATCAATACCTCTCTCTTCAACGCTTACGAGGTTAGCTGACGGATTCGGACGAGAGAGTCGCCCTACGCTCGGACAGGAACGTTCTCCTCCCCTTGCGATTCACCCCTAAAACCCGCGAACGGCCCGTTTGGATAAGCGGCCCTTCGCTTGCGGTTCCCCCGTTTCCCAAATGGAACTCAGCGAACTTTTGGAAAATTGGCATGGTATATTAAGTTATCCTGAATGTATGATACGCCCTGACGGCGAGACATGTAAAGGGCGCCAAACGGTCCGCATGCAGCAAAAAAGGGCCAAATCCGCCTGATAAGCGGAAATCGCCGAAAGAGAAGAGGCCAATGCTCGCTAAATCGCCCTGAATCGGAGCGATACTCGGTTTTTTATAGTTTTCTTGCTTCCCGGTATCCCCGGTTTATAATAAAGGGGACTCGATTCGTCTCTATTTTAACGTTTTGATGAACAAAAAAGTTGCGGAGCGAACGAAAAATGGAAGCGGTTTTTTTGAATTATTTTTGTGGAGGAGAGGCGCTGTCATGCAATCGGTCTTAACGGTGGACGGGCTGTACGGGGGATACATTTACCGCAAGCCGGTCATTCGGAATATCCGCTTTTCTCTGGGGTCCGGCGAAATGGTCGGCTTGGTCGGCCTGAACGGGGCCGGCAAGAGTACCACGATCAAGCATATTCTCGGTTTGATGACGCCGGAGCAGGGCGAAATTCGGGTGAACGGCGTCACCCTAACCGAAGACCCCGGGCTGTACCGCGGCTCGCTCGCCTTCGTGCCGGAGAGCCCGGAGCTCTACGAGGAGCTGACGATCCGCGAGCACCTGGAGCTGACCGCGCGGGTGTACGGGCTGGACCGAAGCACGTACGAAACCCGCTCGAAGGAGCTGCTTGCCCGGTTTCGTATGACGGAGAAGGCGGACAGCTTCTCCCGGCACCTCTCCAAGGGCATGCGGCAAAAGGTGATGCTGATGAACGCCTTCTTGACGGAGGCGCCGCTCTACATCATCGACGAGCCCTTCCTTGGTCTCGACCCGCTCGGCATCCGCTCGCTGCTCGAGCTGATGGCGGCGTTCAAGCAGAAGGGCTGCAGCTTCCTGGTCAGCTCGCACATCCTCTCGACCATCGAGAAATACTGCGACCGCTATGTGGTGCTGGATCACGGGGAGATGGCCGCGAGCGGCACGCTGACGGACATCCGCACCCAAGCCGGACTCGGCACAGACGCCGGACTCGACGAGATCTTCTTCCGCTTGGTCGGCGGCAGCGGCGAGGGAGGGGTCTTATGAGCGCGCCGAGCCGTCAGGCGGCCGGTGTCCGCGGCTCCGGCCTGGACACGGCGGCGCTCTACCGCGAACGCCGGGCCCGCTGGCTGCGCAGGGTGCTGCCCTATTGGCGCGACGTGCTCCGCAGCGGCGCCGGAATGCTGGCGGCGCTCGCCCTGCTCACCGCCGGGCCCGCCTACACCTGGGCGCTCGACCGGCTGCCCGCCGACTTCCCGTACCGCTGGATCACGGTCCCGGTGCTGGCGCTGTCCATCGGCTGGAGCCCGGTCCGTACCTACCTGGAGCGCGCCGACCGGGTGTTCCTGCTGCCGGCCGAGCCGGCGATGGCCGCGTACCTCCGGCGCGCCGTGCGCTCGGCGGCGGTGAAGCAAGCGCTGATCACGGCAGCGGCACTCACGCTGCTGTGGCCGCTCTACCTGCGCGCCGCCGGGCCGGACCGGCTGGCCTATGCGGCGGCGCTCGTCGCCGCGCTCGCGGCTAAAGCGGCCGCCTTGGCCGCGGGCATCGGGCAGCCGCGCCTGACGAGCCCGGCGCTCGGCCGGACGGCCGCCGCCCTGCGCTGGGCGCTCGCCGCGGCCGCCAGCTTCGCGCTCTGGCGCTTCGGGCTCGCCGCCGCGCTCGGGGCCGCCGTCGCCTTGGGGGCGGTCGCGGTTGCGCTATTCGCCGCCGGGCGGAAGCTGCCGCTGCCCTGGGAGCGGCTGATCGGCCTCGAGCAGCGGCACGCGGCCCGGCACTTTCACTTCCTGAGCTGGTTCACGGATGTGCCGGAGCTGGCCGGGGCCGTCAAGCGGCGGGCCGTGCTCGCCGGACTGGCGGACCGCCTCCCGTTTCGTCCCGGCAGCGCGCCCCTTTACCTGTTCGCCAAGACCTACCTGCGCCGCGAGCCGTTTGCCATGTCGCTTCGGGTAACCGTGGTGTTCGCGCTGCTGATGCTGCTCTTCCGTTCCGCTCCCGCGCAGCTCGCCTGCTTCATCCTGGCCCTGCTGCTGTCCGGCCTGCAGGCTGCGTCGCTGCCGCGCTATCACCGCTACAGCTCCTGGCTCTACCTGTATCCGCTGGCTCCCGGAGCGGCGAGCGCGGCCGCGGGCCGCATCGCCGCGGCCGCGCTGACGGTTCAGGCGCTCGTCCTGGCGCTCGTCCTGGCTGCCGGCGGAGTGGCTTGGCCGCTCGCCGCCGCCTGCTTCTGCGGCGGAGCCGCCTTCGCCGCCGCCCTCGGGCTCGTGCAAAGCCGCAAGCGGCGGCGGGATGACTTCTACGCCGCTTAAGCCCTTCAACCCGCATGCGGACGCACGCTTGCGGAATTCCAGCAACAAGCCCCCCGGCTCGCCGTACCTGCGGCGAATCGGGGGGCTTGTTTTAACATGGCCCGTTGCAAGCGAGGGAACGCTTGCACGTGTCAATCGGGCTGCGGCACCCGTTCGAAGCACCGCGCCTTCCTTATCGAATGCCGAGCAGCCGGATGGCGTTCTCTGTCGTGATGCGGGCGATCTCTTCGACCGACAGCCCGGTGAGCTCGGCCGCCGCCTCGGCGACGAGCCGCACGTGCGCCGACTCGTTGCGCTTGCCGCGGAAGGGATGCGGCGTCAGATAAGGCGAGTCCGTCTCCAGGAGCAGCCGGTCGAGCGGCACCTGAGCCAGCACTTCCTTCGGCTGGCGGGCGTTCTTGAACGTCACCGGGCCGCCGAAGGAGATATAGAAATTCATATCGAGGCACTGCTTCGCCGTCTCCCAGCTGCCGGAGTAGCAGTGCATGATGCCGCCGACCTCCGCGGCCTTCTCCTGCTTCAGCGTCTCGACGATATCGTGATGGGCGTCGCGGTTGTGGATGATGATCGGCTTGCCCACCTTGCGGGCGAGCCGAATCTGCTCGCGGAACACGCGGTCCTGCACGTCCTTGGGAGACGTGTCCCAGTAATAGTCGAGCCCGATTTCGCCGATCGCGACCACCTTCTCGTGCCGCGTCAGTTCCTCGATCCATTCCAAATCCCCGGGCTGCATGTCCTTGGCATCCTGCGGATGCCAGCCGACCGCCGTCCAGATGAAATCATAAGCCTCGGCGAGCGCGAGCGAGCTGGGGATCGTCTCACGGTTGAAGCCGATGTTGACGATCCGTGTCACTCCCGCCTCCCGGGCCCGGGCGATCGTCTCCGCCCGGTCTTCGTCAAACTCCGGCGCGTTCAGATGCGCATGCGAATCCGTAAGCATAGCCTTCGTCTCCTTTTGGTAATCTTGCTGTGGGAAATGGATCGATTGCCCCAGGGGGCCGCTGCCGGTCGCCGTTCGTTCCGGCCGCCGGTGTCCTCCCGCTGATCGCAGGTTTGCCCTCTCCGGCTTCTCCTGCGCCTACCGCCCTTCCGCTCGCTTACAACCGGCTCTCCTGCGCTTCGTCCTTGGGTTAGGAGCGGCGCTTGCCGTTCATCAGCAGCTCCCGCACCGCCTGCGGCAGGCGGTCGTCCTGGAGCAGCTCCGCCGGATAGTAGAGCTGGCTCTCGCCGGAATGAACTCCGCTGATCGAGCGGACGATCTCGGAAGCGCGGGAAATTTCCTTCAGCTCTCCTTCCGGCCCCAAGAGCAGGATCGGCCGCTTCTCGTCCTCCTGGCCGGGTCGGTACACATCATACGGCAAATCGGAGGGAAAGTCGATCTCCAGGTAGTAGTCCGGGTCCCAGCCGATGCGCTGCATTTCCCGGCGCAGCTCCTCGAACAGCTGGCCCGGCATGTCTTCGGCAGGCACATAGCGGAAGAGCCGGCGGTTCAGGAACCGCTCGCACAGATCGGCGAGAATCGGGTCGGTTTCCTCCACCCACTCGGAGAACGCCGCCTGCATGAGCGCCTCGTCCAATTTCAGGTAGCTGCGGACATCGAGCGTCCCCTCCAGAAGACGGCGGAGCGGAGCGGTCATATAGGCGAAGCGGTAGCCTTCCTCGTGCAGCGTCTTCGCCCGGTTGAGGATCTTGGTCAGCAGGATCTCCCCGCTGCGCGTGACCGAATGAAAGTAAATCTGCCAATACATTTGATACCGCGACATCAGATAGTCTTCGACGGCGTGCATGCCGCTCTCCTTGACGACGACCCCGGTCTTCAGCGGACGCAGCACCCGCAGAATCCGGTCGAGGTCGAACGTGCCGTAATTGACCCCGGTGAAATATGCGTCGCGCAGCAGATAGTCCATCCGGTCGGCGTCGAGCTGGCTCGCGATCAGGCTGACCGCCACCGGGTTCGGATGCGTTTTGCAGATCACCCCGGCCACCCGTTCGGCAAATCCGTCGCCCGCTTCGCTCAAGATGCGGTGAATCTCCGTTTCCCCCAGAATAATCCGGCAGGACCACGTCTCGTGATGCTCGCCGAATATTTTCTCCATCGAATGAGAAAACGGGGCGTGTCCGACATCGTGCAGCAGGCCGGCGCAGAGGCAGGTGAGCCGCTCTTCTTCGGTTAGCTCTCCGTAGCCGCTGCGCTCGAATTGCGAGAGAATTCGCCGGACGATCTCGTAGACGCCGAGAGAATGCGAGAATCGGCTGTGCTCCGCTCCGTGAAACGTCAGGTACGAAGTGCCGAGCTGCCGAATCCGGCGAAGCCGCTGAAGTTCCGGCGAATTGATCAGATTCCAGATGATCTCGTCTTGAACATAAATGTACCGGTGGACCGGATCTTTAAACACCTTTTCCTCTTTCAGTCTGCCCATTCGTTGCCACGCCTCCTTCTAATTCGACAGCACCTGTGCGGAATGTCGAATGATGTCATCTTTCGCTTGACATTTCAATCCGCCTTATCGGACCGGTCATCCGGCCAAATTCAGGGGAATTAATCGCCATTTCAGCCGTTTTCTCTAGGATTAGCGCTATTTTGTCTCCCCTCGCAAAAAGAAGCCAATTTTCTCTATTGACTATTATGGGAATGGTTGGTATCATACAGAGAGTTTCCTGTCGAATTATGGCGATAAGGCGATCCTACATATAACGCGGAGGGATAAACGATGATGAAATCAACTGGGATTGTGAGAAAAGTAGACGAGCTGGGGCGTGTGGTGATTCCGATCGAATTGCGCCGCACGCTCGGCATCGGTGAAAAGGACGCTCTCGAAATCTATGTAGACGGCGAGCGCATCATGCTGAAGAAGTATGAACCGGCTTGTATCTTCTGCGGCAACGCTGAGAACGTAACGTATTTCAAGGGCAAAATTGTTTGCAATAACTGCATTCAAGATATGCCGGAACCGGTGACAAAGTAATCCACCTATAGTATAATGAAAGAAATCCCATTGTTATTTATAACCTTTTTCATACTCCTTGTCCCCGATTTGCGCGGAACGGCAGCCGCGCGCTTCGGGGATCTTTTTTTGCTTCGCTAGTCCTCCAGCAGCTCCCGGTAGATGTCCCGCTTCGATACGCCCCGGTCGGCGGCGGCCTTCTTCATCGCCGTCTTGCGGTCCTCGCCGCCCTCCTCGTAGCGGCGGACATGCTCGGCGGCGCTGAGTCCGCCCCACCAGGCGTCCTCCTCCCGGGCCGCGCCGTCCTCGGAAGCCCCCGCCACCGCCAGCACGTATTCACCGAGCGGCGGCTGCTCCTCCAGGTGGCGGAGCAGCTCCGCGAGCGTGCCGCGCGCCGCCTCCTCATGCCGCTTGGTCAGCTCCCGCACGAGCGCCGCCTCGCGGTCGCCCCACGCGGCGAGCATCGCCTCCACCGTCTTCGCGACCCGGTGCGGCGACTCGTAGAACAGGAGCGTCGCTTTCTCTCCGCGAAGCGCCGCCAGCTCCTCCGAGCGCTTGTTCTTCTCCCGCGGCAGAAAGCCGCAGAACAAGAACCGCTCGGTGGACAGCCCCGACATGACGAGCGCGGAGAGCGCCGCGTTGGCGCCGGGCACCGGCACCACCGGGATGCCGCGCTCGATCGCCCCCCGGGCGAGATCGGCGCCCGGGTCGGAGATGGCCGGCATGCCGGCGTCGGAGACCAGCGCCACGGTCTGGCCCTCCTCCATCAGCCGCAGGAGCTCGCGGCCGCTCGCCTCCTTGTTGTGCTCGTGGTAGCTGACGAGCCGCCCCGCTATTTCGTAATGCGTCAGGAGCTTGCGCGTCTGCCGGGTGTCCTCGGCGGCGATTAGGTCGGCTTCCTTCAAGAGCCGAACGGCGCGGAAGGTCATGTCCTCCAGGTTCCCGATCGGCGTGCCGATCAAATACAGCGTGCCGGTGACCGGCTCGTCCCGAAAGCTCTTCTGAATGTTCATCGGGCCGTCTCTCCTCTGCTCGATTTCTCGGTGTGGGTTTCCTCCGGGACCGCTAACGGGGACGCCGCCCCGGCGCTTTCCGAATCTTCCGTAACCGGCCCTGCCGCAAGCGGCTCGTAATACACCCGCAGCAGCTCCGGGCAGTAACGTCCGTCGGCCTGATAGACGATCAGCGGCGGCAAGAGCCGCAGCTCCGGGCGGCCGTCCTTGATCGCCTCGATCAGCACCATGTTCGCTTCCTCCCCCTCGCGGGGATGGACGAAGCGCAGCCGCTTCGGCTCCAGCCGGTACTGCCGGAACAGGATCAGGATATCGGCCAGCCGCGAGGGCCGATGCACCATCGCAACCTTGCCTCCCGCCTTGACGAGCCGCGAGGCGGAAGCCGTCACCTCCTCGAGCGTGCAGTGGATCTCGTGCCGGGCTGCTGCCACATGCGGATTGCCGTTCTGCTCGCCCGCTTGCACCGGCAGGTAGGGCGGGTTGACGGTCACCAGATCGAACCGGCCATGCCCGTAAGCGGCAGGCGCTTCCTTCAGGTCCAACCGGTCGATCTGAACCCGCTCCCCGAGCCCGTTCAGCCGCACGCTGCGCCGCGCCATGTCGGCCAGCCGCTCCTGAATCTCCACTCCCCACAGCGAAGCCCTCGTCCTCGCCGTCAGCAGAATCGGCACGACGCCGTTGCCGGTGCAGAGGTCCATGACCCGTCCTTTGGCCGGAACGGAGCAAAAATGCGCCAGCAGCACCGCGTCCATGGAGAAGGAAAACACTTCAGCCGATTGAATGAGTTTAAGGTCGTTTCTTAAGAGATCATCGATCCGCTCGCCGGGCCTAAGCCGCAGCTCGTTCGGTTGTTCTTCCACACGCTTACCTCCGTCTAATCCGGGTTCCTCGGCTCGCTGCCGGGCCCCTTAAGCGAACGCTCTACCGTTGCTTTTCGCGGGGTCGGCCGGTTTGGCTGCCGCCGCCGCTTTTGAATGCGGGCCGTCGCTTTGATTGCGGTCCGCCAGTTTGAATGCGGTCCGCCGCTTTGAATGCGGTCCGCCGCTTTGAATGCGGTCCGCCGCTTTGAATGCGGTCCGCCGCTTTGAAAAAAAGCCGCAGGGACCTTGTCCCTGCGGCTTCGCTACCGTTCGCCGATGCCCGCTTGTCCTACTTGTTCAGGAACGAAAGGCAGAACAGGCAGTCTCCCTCGGTCCGAAGGTGTCCATAGTACACGTTGCAAATATGAAACCCTTCATTATATAAGCGCAGCAGATTGTCGAATCCTTCGCCGACTCCCGGGGCTTCCGGGTCCTCCGGCGCGGGCGGAGGCAATTCTCCGTTCTTCAACAGATCGCGGAGCTGCTGGTTCTCCAGCGTAAGCCGCTGGTTCTCTTCGAGGAGCGCCACGATCTTCTGCTTCAGCACGCCCAAGTCCGCATAGGTCAAGCCCATCTTGTCTTCAATTTGCTCCAGCTGAAGAAAAATATCCTTCATGAGTTCGTTCACCTCAAGGTTCACGGGTAGCTAGCGGCAATTCCGGCTCAAGCGCCACGGGGCAGCGATCAATCCTGCTCGGCCACGTCGTCCGCAGGCAGTTCCATCACCTTGTTGTTCAGATCGAAGATCTGCACCTTAACGGACCGCTCCGCCGTGTTCAGGCTCAGCACCTTGCCGGTTCCATAGGAGGTGAGGACAATTTTGCCCGGCTTCGGCAGCTCGGTTCGGACGCTTTCGTAATTATCATGCTCATATTTGAGGCAGCACATCAGTCGGCCGCACAGACCGGAAATCTTCGTCGGATTCAGCGACAGGTTCTGGTCCTTGGCCATCTTGATCGACACGGGCTCAAAATCGCCCAAAAACGAGGAGCAGCAGAGAATTCGCCCGCAGGGACCGATCCCTCCGAGCAGCTTGGCTTCGTCGCGCACCCCGATCTGCCTGAGCTCGATCCGCGTACGGAAGATGCTCGCCAGGTCCTTGACGAGCTCGCGAAAATCGACCCGGCCGTCTGCGGTGAAATAAAAGATAATCTTGTTGCGGTCAAACGTATACTCGACGTCGATCAGCTTCATCTTGAGGTTATGGTCCTTGATCTTCGCCTGGCATATATGAAACGCGTCGCCCGCCGCTTTCCGGTTTCCTTCCACCAGAACGGCGTCGTTCGCGTCCGCGATCCGAATGACTTTCTTGAGCGGCAGGACAACATCGTCTTCCGGGACGTCGCGCTTGCCGATCACCACCTTGCCGTATTCCAGGCCTCTCGCCGTATCGACGATGACGCTCTGGTCCTTTTCAACCGGCAGCTCGTGGGGATCGAAATAAAAGACCTTGCCCGCCCGCTTGAAGCGCACCCCTACTACAGAATACAAAATCTAACCTCCTTGCATGTCCAGAATCAGCTTTTCCACAGCAAGCTGGGAATTCGCATGGTATCTTATCCGCTTCTGGACGTCGGTTACCTGCTCCATGGCCCGAACCCAATCGTGGGCTCCCCGGGAAAAGGCTTTGTCCGCCATCCAGTCGACCTGATCGGCAAAAACCAACTGTTCGCGGCGGCCGCACTGCAGCTGAATCATGTCCCGAAGGAACAGGAGCCAAAGATCCAGGACGGTATCCAGCCTTTCGGCCAGCTCGCCCTTCACCAGTTTCTGCTGTACGGTAAGGAGCGCCGCCGGATAACGCGTCAGCGTCTCCTTCGCCAATTGTACCATCGTCGTTCTCGCTTCGGCAAACCATTCCGCTTGCGCCAGCTCGCGGGCCGCGGGCAGCCCCGCCGCGAGGCGGACGGCGGTGCGGGCCAGACTCGCGGGAATTCCCTCCGCGATCAGCGCCGAGGCCATGGTCTCGGGATTCTCCGGTACAAAGGACAGCCACTGGGAGCGGGATTGAATGGTCGGCAGCAGCGCTTGACCGTTTTCCGTGAGGAGCAGGGCCAGGACATCCGCCGAGGGCTCCTCCAGGAATTTGAGCAGGCTGTTTGCGGCCTGCACCGTCATCCGGTCGGCCTGCTCGATGACATATATTTTTTTGCGGGCCTGCGCGGAGCGGTAGCTGAACTCCTTTTGCAGGTCGCGGATCTGTTCGATTTTGACGGATGCCCCGTCCGGCTTGGTCCAGAGAAAATCCGGGTGGTTGCCGTGGAGCACCTTGCGGCATTCCGCGCATTCGCCGCACGGCTCCTCCTGGAATCTCTCGCAGTAGACGGCCTGGGCGAGCCAGAGGGCCATGTCCCGCTTGCCCGAACCTCTCGGTCCGCTCATGATATAGGCATGGGACAGGCTCCGGTTCTTCACCGCTGCGCGGAGAATGCTCCGAATCCGCTCTTGCCCCGTTTTTTCTTGCAGCCCCATGGCTCCTCCTTTCCGGCCCGTTCGCCCGGTATTCTTGGATTCAAGACATAGGTCAAGACAGAGAATGAAACAGCAGCCCCTTGATCTCTCCGACGGTCGTCAGGAGAGCCATGCGCCCCTGTTCCGTCTCCAGAAGCTCGTCCGCAAGCGACAGAAGCTCCCGGTCGATCTCGTCCAGGAGCAGGTACTGGCGATCCCGCCCCTGGCGGTCGCGGCTTCTCGCATCCTTCAGCCCCACACCCTTGCGGGCGGTGCGTTCCAGATAACGCTTAACTAGGCGCTTGTACGCATGCAGCTCCCGCATGGTCATGGAGCGGGCCAGGCGGTCGGATTGCTGCCGGATTTCCTCCAGCGCCTCCGCGAGTTCCGGGTCCCGCCGCCCTCTCTCCTGCTGCTGCAGGAAGTCGGAGAAGGCTTTGCCGGAAACCGCCTGCTCTCCGCTTTGGGAAGCGGGGCTTACGCTGCGGACCAGAGAGCCGCGAACCGGATCGATCCGCATGCCTTTAGAAATGCTCGAAGCGTTCGACAGGAAGAACGAACACCGTCGCTCCGCCTACCTGGACTTCGACCGGGAAAGGAATGTAAGAATCGGTGGTGCCGCCCATCGGCGATACCGGGGTCACCAGCTGATCGCGAACCTTGCAGTTCGCCTTGATGACCTGGAGCACCTCGCTGACCCGGTCGTCCTCGATCCCGATCAGGAAGGTGGTGTTGCCGGCCTTCAGGAATCCGCCGGTTGTCGCCAGCTTCGTGGAACGGAAGCCTGCGGTGATGAGGGCATTGGACAAGCGGTTGCTGTCCTTGTCTTGCACGACGGCTATGACCATTTTCATCGTGAATTCCTCCTCTTCTTCTATCTTATCGCTTTACCCGCTTTGCAAGCAAGCTCAGGCAATTGCCGCTCAGCTCGGCAAACACCTCGTCCGGCGGGCGGTCCCCCCGAACGATCCGGATGCGCTCCGGCTCGGCCGCCGCGATCGCTTGGAAGCTCTCGCGAACCCGCCCGTGGTACCCGGCGTCCTTCTGCTCGATCCGATCGAGGCCAAGGGCCGGATGCCGCGCCGCCCGGGCGGCGAGCCGCTCCTGCGTCACCGCGACGGGCACGTCGATCAGGTAGGTTCGGTCCGGGACGAGCCCGCCCGTGGCAAACCGGTTGATTGCGGCCACCGCCTCGGCCGATAGCCCGAGCCCGTAGGCCTGGTAAGCCATGCTCGCATCCACGAACCGGTCGCAGAGCACGATCCGTCCTTCCCGCAGGGCGGGAAGAATCTTCTCTTCGACATGCTGTGCCCGGGAGGCCGCATAGAGAAGAACCTCCGTGCGGTCCGCCATCTCCCCGTTCTCCGGGTCGAGAATGATCGACCGGATCTTATCGCTGATCGCGGTCCCTCCCGGCTCGCGCGTGGCCATGACGGGAAAGCCTTGCCGGGCGAGTTCCTCGGCAACCCGGGCGATTTGGGTCGTCTTGCCGGAGCCGTCCGGCCCCTCAAAGGTGATAAACATACCGCTGTAGCCGTTCATGCTGTTCCTCCAACCGCGCCGGAACCGCTCAGGGTTCTCCCTTCGGTTCGGCGCGCAGTTCTGATCTCTCTATCGGTGCAGACTGCCTTGCTCCAGTCGGCCCTTTGCCAAGCTGCATTTATTCTTCGGCCCAAGGCCGGCGGGTGACGTTCAGCCCCGCCCGGATGTCGCCGGCCGTTCCCTGAAACCGGGCCCCCGCCTCCGCCAAGCGCAGAAGCCGGTCCCGCATGGCGGAGGTAATCCGCTCGCCGGGATAGAGCAGGGGGACGCCGGGCGGGTAGGGAATCACCATCTCGGCCGCATAGCAGCCTTCGGCTTCGGCGAGCGGCACCGCCTCTACTGGAACGGAGGCGGAGGAGAGCGCCTTTTCCAAATCCCAAGGCACCGCAATCGGCAAAGAAAGCTCGAAATCGGGCGTATCTTCCGATAAATTCGCCATAAACTGCCGTTTTTCCTGCATTCCTCCCGGAATTTCCGCGTCGATTGCCGACAGAGCAGCAGTGAGCCGGTCGACATTCTCGTCCGGCGAAGCGAGGGTGAACAGGCAGAGCACATGAACGGGATCGGCCAGCTCGGTCATGCAGCCGAAGGCTTCGATCCGCTCCTGAAGCCGGTACCCGTCCAGCGAGCCGCTGCGATCGCGCACGGTAACCTTAAACGGATCGAGGGCGCCATACGCCGAATCCGCCTCCCGGCGCAGCAGCTCCAAGCACTTCCATGTCTCGGCCGCTTGCGTCAGCCGATTCAGACGGGCCATGGCCTCGTCCAGCATCCGCCGGCCGTTCGTCTCCAACTGGAGCCTGGCCAGATCGAGCGAGGCGAGCAGCGGGTAAGACGGGCTGGAGCTTTGCAGGGAGGCGAGCACCCGGCGGATGCGCGGACGGTCGAGCCGCTCGCCTTGCAAATGCAGCATCGCGCCCATGGTCATGGCCGTGAGCATCTTGTGGGTGGACTGCACCGCAGCATCGGCCCCGCTTTGCATTGCCGAAGGCGGCAGCGCCGGATGAAAGCCAAAATGGGCGCCGTGCGCCTCATCCACCACGATCGGCTTGCCGTGGCGGTGGACCAGCTCGACGGCTTCCTGCAGGTCGTCCGCCATCCCGTAATAGTTCGGATTGGTCAAGAGGACGCCCTTCGCCTCCGGGTAGCGCTCCAGCGCTTCCTGCAGAGCCGCGAGCGGCACCCCGGCGGCGAGCCCCGACGCCGGGTCCGTGCGGCCCGGCAGGAACACACAGCGCACGCCGCCGAGCGCTGCCGCGTTCAGCACCGACTTGTGCGCGTTCCGCTGCACCAGGAGCAAGTCGCCGCGGCCGCAGAGCCCGAGGACGAGCGCCAGATTGCCGGCCGTGCTGCCGCCGACCAGGAAGCGGGTTTCGTCCGCGCCGAAGCAAGCCGCGGCGAGTTCCTGCGCCTCGCGGATGATGCCCGCCGGATGATGCAGATCGTCCAGCCCGGTGATTTCCGTATAATCGATAGCCATGACCTCTCGGAACAGCCCTTCGCCCGCCGGGTCCAGCCCAAGCCCGCCCTTGTGGCCGGGAACGTGATAGCTGCCCAGCTTGCGGTCCCGGTAATCGACCAGCGCCTCCAGGAGAGGAGCCCGTCCCTTCGCCGCCGTCCGGGCATCCCCCGATCGTTCCTGCTTCGCAAAGTCCGTCATGCTATAGTCAACCTCCATGATTCTCTTTAAACAAAAGAAAGGAGCAGTTCCCATTCGGGTACTCCTCCACTATACCAAAGAAAAGCCCGTTTGCGCCGATTTCCGCGCTGCCGCCAAGGCTTTATGCGTTTTTTTGAATCCAGATGGCCTTCAGCCGGTGAATGAAAAACGGATACTTCTCGTCCTGCACATCGGTCCGCACCATCTCGGTCTCGCAGTCTTCGCAAATGAATCCGGATATAATGGTGATGCCGTTTTTGCCCGTCTCGCCGCAGATGATGCACACCTCGGACGTTTCTTCCATTCTCGTTCACCCCTTTCCTTTTTCTATTAGGATGGCCCATCTTTCAGCCTTTCAAACTCCGTTCTCCTTGCTTTATCGGTATGCGGCGCGCCCAATTCCGGTGTCTGTACGCCTTTTTTTCGCAAAAACTATTTTTCTCGACTCTTTTTTCCGATATGTAGGAAGAGACCCGAGACAGGAGGTTCCCATGCCCGAACGCACCCTCTCCAAGGATTCCACCTACTATACCTATACCCTTGTCCGTAAGCTGAGTGTACCGGTTGCCATCAGCGTTGTCTACGCCCTCCTCCTGGGGGGGCTGTGCGCCGCCTTTGTCTTCCGGTTCGGGAGTCACGGAGCCTATGCGGCCGCGGCCGCCCTGCTGGGCATCCCGCTGCTCCATCTCCTCATCGCCCGTCTGTACAAGCGGCTGAGCGGCGCGCTGCCCGAGGCCTGGCGGTTCCGCCTCGGTTCGCCCTGGGCCGGCTATCTGCCCGCCGGCTATTCTCCGTTTCGCCGCTGCCTGCGCATGCTGCATCAGACCGCCTTCCTGGGCGCGGCCATTGCCGGTCTTCTCTATGTCTGGTTCCCGCCCGTTTACGCCGCCTGCGGGCTGCTCGTCCATACTTGGCTCGTGCTGCCGCATTACGCCGCCGCCCTCGCTTTCCTTCGTCTGAAACCCGGCGGACTGATCCGCTACGGCAAGCGGGAAGTTTCCTATTATATGCCCTGAGGATATTCGAGTAAAAGGCAAATACCGGCTTCGAGGGAAGACTCCCTCGAAGCCGGTATTTTTTGGGCCTTGAACCTTGATGCGTTTCCGGCGTTAAATCTCGCCGAGCAGCTTCAGGAAGCGATAGATCAAGACAGCGGCTTCCGCCTTTTGGGCTTGGCTCTTCGGCTTGAAGGCATCACCGCCCCGGCCTTCCACCAGTCCCAGCGCTTTGGCTTCGTGGACCTCCTCGACAGCCCAGAATCCGGCCGCTCCCGAGTCGATGAAGCGTTCCGCCGCCTCGGGCAGGATGTCTGTCCCTGCCGTCTTTCGGTAAGCCCGCATGATGATCGCCGCCATCTCTTGCCGGCTGACGATCCGGCCGGGCTCGTATTCCGTGTCGGTGATCCCCTTAATCAAGCCCGCATTGCGGGCAGCGGCGATGTAAGGAGCGTACCAATCCTTCGCCGACACGTCCGCAAAGCCGGTTTCCTCCGGCTTGACCGGTAGACCCAACAGCCTCGTCACCAAAGTCGCGAATTCGGCTCGGGTGATGCCCATGTTCGGGTGGAAGCTGCCGGTGTTGTCGCCCTCCAGGATCTGGCGGGAAGCGAGCAGCTCGATAACCGATTGCGCCCAGTGTCCCTGAATATCCTTGAACGACTTGGTGTACTCCATCAAAGCGACCTTGGTCGCCCCGGCGACGGTCAGAGTTGCCGATACGGTGTGCTTCTCCTTGTCGACGACTCCCCCGATCGACTTCCAGGCTTTTGCCGTCTCGTCGTAATAGAACACCGACAGGTGCTCGGCGGAACCTACCCGAGTCGGGTCGTACGGAATCGCCACGGTCACTTGAACCTTGTCTCCGGAGGCGGCCGGAGTGAGTTCATAAGCCCCGCCGATCTGCTTCATGCCTCCATCGTTGGGCACCGGCGTGCCGGTTGCCGGAAGCTCGACAAGCTTAACCGTCTCCTTGCCCTTGACGACTTCCAGCGTATCCTTCGCCGGGACGGAGACGGGGCGGTTGACGACGCTGATCCGCCGTTCGGCTCTGCCGATGTTCCCGTTCTGGTCGCGGGCGGTATAGGTCAGCACATAATCGCCGAGCTTGGATGTATCCACGCGGCCCAACACGATAATCCGGCTGGTGATATCGCCATCGCGGTCATCCACCGCCGTCGCGCCCGGATCGGCGAACGCGCTGTCGACGTAAACGGTGAGGCTCGCGTCTCCCTTCAGCGTGACCACCGGTGCGATGAGGTCGGAGGCGATGCCGTCCTTTTCGGCCTGTACGATTTGGTCAAAGCTGTCCAGCAGACCGGTATAATCCGCATACGGAGCGTCATCGCGAAGCTCCTTCGCGACATTATCCCGATGCTGCGGGGTGTAGTCGCGATAGGTTTCCATCGCTGCCGGGCGGAAGCCCGCATCGGGGTCCTCCACGATGGCGATCACTTCCTCGATCGTCAATCCCCCGCCGTTCATCAAACCGAGCAATTCGGCCCGCTTCTGCTCCAAGGTCATGGTCATCACGGAGTAGATGCTCAGGTGCCGGGTAAGCAGCGTCATGCGGCCGCTCGCCGAATCGTATTGGCCGCGGATGTATTCCCACGTCACCTTCGCTTCGTTGTAATAGAAGGTCATGAAGACCTGATCGTCGATGCCCGCTCCGATCATCATGCCGAGCTTGATGTCCCTATCGGAGGCATATGACGGAATCACTTGCTCCTTCAGCACGTTGCCGGACGCATCGAGCTGAACGTTGACCATTTTGAAGTCGTAAATTTGATTCTGGTAAATGCCCATGCCGGACTTGATGTTGGCCGTCAGCGGCTCGTTGCCCGGCTTGGCCGTATCCACCTGCTCGCAGACGAGCTTCAAGCGGGAGCCGTCGGGCAGAGAATCGAGCAGCGCTTGGGTCAGCGGAACCTCGATCGAGGCATTGCGGGTCTCGAGCGTCAGGGTCAGCCCATTGTCCGCCGCCTTTTGCGCCTTCTCCTTGGTCAGCTCCACTTCGACCGGGTTGCCGACGGTCACGGTCTCGTCGACCTTCACCACAATCGTCGGCTCTCCCTGCTGCTTGGCGCCTTCGATCGCGTCATCGACCTTGCGGTCCGGTACGACATCGCCGTTGCCGGCCGGGATAACCGCATCCGCCGAGACCGCGGCGGCCGTCACGATGACCGTCCGGGTAACCTCCGTTACGTTGCCCGTTGCATCCTTGACGCTGTAAACCAGCGTATAGGTACCGGGCTTGTTCGTGTCGACATAGCCGCTGACCGTGACCAGGCGGGTCAGGTCACCGTCCAAGTTGTCCTGGGCCGTATAGCCCGGCTCGCGGTACAGGGTACCCTGCTTAACGCTAACCGTGGTCTCGCCGGCCAGCGTCAACTCCGGCGGAAGGATGTCGGCGACCGCCCGGACGACGAACGTCTGGGTTACTGTCTCCTTGCCGTTCCGGATAGTGGCGGTCAGCGTGACGTACGTATTAGCGTCCGGCTTGACGAATTCACCGTCCGCCGAGATCACGTCCGGGTTGCTGCTCGTCCAGGTAATCTCGCTGCCGTAGATGCCAACGCCCGGCAATCCGACATTTCGGGTAACCAATTGCTCGTTATCTCGACCGGCATAGCCGATCTTTAGGGCAGCCGCGTCGGCTTCCGCCAGCTCGCGGTGATTGTCGAGCGTGGCAAAGCTCAGCTTGACGACATCGGAGAACGCGTCGCCATCCGTGTTGCGTACCACCGCGTAGAGGTCATAAGCGGTCTCGACCTGGAGTCCCTTTACCGTGAAGGTCGCGTCCATACCCGCTTCCAACGGGATGGAGCCCTTTTTCAAGGCTGCCTTGTCCTCGCCGTTCAGCCCGGCGACGATCTGCTCCCGGTTCGGAGCGGCCGTATCCTTCGGAACAAGCACGTAGTAGACCGATCCGGCTTCCGTGCTGTTCGCTCTTCCTTCAACCTCCCGCTGCTTCACCTGAGAGAGCTCCGCCGAAAGCTGCGGAATCTTCAGCTCGGCCGTCGTCATGGCAATTTTCTGCGGAGCCGACAGATTGCCTGCCGCGTCTTCCGCAACCGCGTATACGTCATAGCCGGTCCCCGGGGTCAGTCCGGTTACCGTTACGGTTGCCGGCGTATCGGCACCGAGGGCGGCATGGCCGTTGATCGCCGGCTTGCCTGCCGCGTTCTGTCCGTCCTTCACCTGCTGATTCGATGGCGCGGGAGCGCCCGCCGGAACGGCAACGTAGTAAAGCTTCCCGTTCTCGTTGCTGGTTGCTTCCAGAACGGCGCCATACTTGCCTTCGCCGCTAATCGTCGCTTTCGCCAATACCGGCGGGGTCGTATCCTTGACCGTCAGATTGGATAAGAGGAGGGTAGAAGCATTGCCGGCGTTGTCGCGGGCTTCGATTTCATACGAGTTCCATTCCCCGGCTTCCAAGAATCCGCTTGTGCCGGAGACCCATTCGCTCCATTTACCGCCGTTCTTCTTCACCCGGTAGCCCTGAATCCCGCTGCCGCCGATGTCCATGATCTGGAACACGCCGTTCGTTACCGTCTTGTTCGAGGCGGCATTGGTTTCGATCTGCGGGGCCGTCTGGTCGTTGATGACGGTCGCCTTTTGCGTGAAGGCGGAAGACCAGTTGTCGCCGGACTTCACCTTCAACTGGACCGTGTAGGTGTCCGTCGGGAATTCGCTCACGTCAACGGTGGGTTCAGCGGCGTCGCTTCCATAGACCTTGTTGCCCATGGAATCGGTGATCGTCCAGGCATATTCGTCGATGGAACTGCCGGCCGGGTGGAAGGAATCCTGGTTCAGAACCAGAGAGGTTTGGCCCTCATGGTGCTTCAATACCCGTCCGGACAAGTGGAACTCCGCCACCGGAAGCGCTAAACCGTTCTGCGACAGATACTCCATATCCGGCTTGCTCCAAACCTGCGCCTCATTGGCGACCTGCAAGTGGACGAGGTAGTAGCCGTCCGCGTACACGAAATCGCTCACGGTATCCGGCTTGCCCGGCACCCACTGATCATCCGGCTGGCCTACCGTTCTCCACTTCCACAGCTCCGTCAGGGGGCTGCCGTTCGGGTCGTAAGACTCGCTCTGCAGGCCATTTTCGGCCGTATAGACAATCGAGGCTACCGGCAAGGAGACGGCACTCGACGGGGCGAGGTTATGCGCGATGTAGCCCGCAATCGCTTCAATCGTTTTTTGGTAATTCTCGTTGGGGATAAACGCGCCTTTTCCATCGTTCTCTTGGACAAGCTTGTCCGTCTCCTCGCGGAGAGTCGGTTCGTCGTTGCCGACGCCGATGTAATGCACATCATCCTTGCCCAAGCGGTAGAGGACTTCGCTATGGGCATCGTTGTTCTTGGTAAAGTCCGGCTCCACCGTATCGGTAAAGTTGACGATGTAGCGGTTCGTGCCCGGGTCCCAGTTCGGCTCCCGAACGACATCATTGAATGGTTTCGTGTTCTTGCTGGTCATGGTGATGTTCTTGAAGGTAAAGTAGGTCAGAACCGTACAGCCATGGGAAACGTAGCTGACGAGCGGACCAAAGCCGTATCCGTTCGTGACCGCGATTTGCACATCCTGGTCGATTCGGGCCGTGTCATAGATCGTTAGACCATTTTCCACGAATTTCAGGCTAGTCGAGGAGACGTCCATCGAGATATTCTTGATCGAGGATGCGGTTTGACTGGGCTTCGTCTTCAACAACTGAACGCCGGCCAGCCCGCTGATTGTGCTGTTGTTGACGTTGTGGAACTGGGCGGCGTCCACGTTCGTCAGCTTGTACAGCTTGATGTTGGGATGATAGGCCGTGACCACATAATTTTCATCGTACTCCGCTTCCTGTGCGGGATCGTTGTAATCGTACAGAATCAGATACCCGTTCAGCTTTCCGTTGGAATCGATCGCCGTATTGAACAGGAAACCGGCGCCTTCCAGCGTGTGAACGTCGATCTTTCCCTCGCTCAAGGTGAAGGAGATGGTTTTCTGCCACTGGCTCGTATCGGGATACAGCATGAAGTCCTTGTACGCGGGTTCGCTGTACCCGAGGAAATGAACGTCGCCGTCCTTGGCATAGACATGCTTGAGCCGATAGTACGTACCCGTCAGCGATTCGTCGGCCGAACTAATATCCGTGAAATATTTATTGGCGTCGGGGGTATATTTTTCTTTGTAATAAAAGTAGGGACGATAACCCTGGAGGTTATCCCAACCCGCCGGAACACTTCCGTTCGTCGGATAACTCTTATCGAAATAATGATCGTACGTCTGCCAATTGGCAGGATTGGTTGCCTTGATGTTGGCCTCGTCAAACACGTTCACACGGACCCGATCGCCGGGGATGCCGTAAACCTGCTGCAGCACCGTCTTCAGATCTTGTTCAAACGCACTCACATCCTGGCTGCTGTTTCCCAGTGCTACCGCAACCTCGATACCGGCTTGGCCGGGGTCGGCAAGTGCGACATTCTGGGCGAAGAAGGGGGACAATAAAGACAGAAGCAGGGTTGAGACGAGAAGAAGGCTGATCTTTTTTCTTAGGACCATTTGCCTATGCACGTTAGTTCCTCCTGTTCGTTATGGGCATAATGTCATAATATCGGGAACCGGCTTACAAGATTCTTACACGGTAAAATACGCCAAAATGCAAAAAAAGCCTTATAAAATAAGGCTTTCTGCCATTCGAGCATGAAATCGAACCTATTGTTCATGACGAATTATGTCAAAATAAACTGAGAAAAATGTCATTGACATCTTTCTTATCTTCCTCAAGAAGGAACGGGAGCTTTTGCAGCAGCAGCCGTTTCGCCCCGTTGCGGTTTTTCTCGGCCGCATAGAGAACCAGCGCTCGTTTCAGCAGAGAGACGAACCGGTTATAGCACAACTCGCGCCGCCACAGGCTCCAGGGGTAGGCTCGTTCTCCGAACAGGTCTCCCCGGTAGACCGCGAGCGCCCGGTTCGTCTGCTCCGCCGGCCAATTCTCCAACGGCGCTTCCTTCTCGCTGCTGTGCTCGAGTTCATAAAAATCGCAGCTCACGGCCTCCAGAACCAGCCGATAGACGCCCGTCTCATTTTCGACGGCCGCCTGAATGCCCGCTTCCTTGAGCGCCTTCTTCAGCCGAAAAACTGTCGTATACAGATTCTGCTCCGCCTTTTGCGGTTCGAGCTCATGCCACAGAAGGTCCATGATCCGCCATTTGCTGATCTTCCCGCCCGGCTCGCTGACCAGGAGGGCGAACAGCTCCTCCACCTTGGCGGTGATCCAATTGACCTTAAGGGGCCTGCCGTTCCTGCGGAATTCGATATCCCCGAACAACCGCAAGCTGATCGGCTCCGACGCCGCCTTGACAGGCACCGGCTTCTTCTTGACGATGCGGAGCAAGGTATCGGCAATCGCCTCGGGGCTGGCCGGCTTCAGCAAGTAATGAACCGCGTTCAGCTTGAACGCTTGCACGGCATACCGTTCATAAGCCGTGACGAAGACGATCTCCAGCTCTTCCGTTCCTTCCAACAGCTCGGTTCCCAGGCTGATTCCGTCCTTTTCCGGCATTTCGATATCGAGGAACGCCGCATCGGCTTGCAGCCGCGGAATTTCCTTTAACGCTGTCTCCGGGTCCGTGTACTCGCCGACGATCTCCACCTGTCCCGTATCCTCTAGAAGTTTCCGGAGAAGAGCGAGGCCCAATGCCTCGTCATCCACAAGTACCGCTCGAATCATCCCGTACCTCCTCTTCCTCCGCCTCGGCGGGAACATCAAACGTTACCTTCGTCCCATGGCTTTCCGTCTCGAAACGCAGCTCCGTGCCGTAGAACTCCCGCAGCCGTCCATTGATGTTGATGAGGCCGATGCCATTCCCCTCGGCCTTCCGCAGCCTGCCGCCCCCCTCCTGAACGGCCTGGATCTGCTGGGCGGACATTCCTTTGCCGTTGTCCTCCACCGTCACCCACAGGCGCTCCCGCTCGCGGCGAATGCTGAGTCGGATCACGCCGCCTTCCCGGTTCTCCATAACGCCATGGCGAATGGCATTCTCCACAAGCGGCTCGATGACCAGCGGAATGACCCGAACGCCCAGCGCATCCGGATCGATGGCATAGTCCACCTGCAGCCGCTCCCCGAAACGAACTCGCTCGATATCCACAAACAAGCGGATCAGCTCCAGCTCTTTGGCGATGGTGACATAGTCGGAGCTGGCGTCCATATCGAACGACTGATGCAAGTAGCGGGACAGCTTGTGGAGAACCTCCGCCGCTCTAGCCCCATCGAGGTAGCACAGGCTGATGACGCTGTTCAGCGCATTGAATAGGAAGTGCGGCTTGATCTGCGCCTGCAAAAAAGCGGTCTCGCTCTGACGCGACCTCTGCTCCGCCTTACCGAGGGCTTGCGAGACCTGCTCGCTGTTCCGGAAAATCAGATAATACCGAATGATGACCAGCACGGCCAAGCTTAACGAATAAAGAACGAGGAACAGGATGCCGATGTTCATGTCGGCCTTCAGTCCGAGGCTGTATAGGCCTACATCCGCGGTATAGACGGTAACCAAATAGAGGGCAGCTATCAGCGTCGCATGCACACTCGCCTCCACGGCCGCTCTCCCCCGATAGAAGCTGACCAGTACGGAGATGAAAACGCCCAGGACAACGGATAAATTGACGATTCCCATCACCCCCGCAAGCCGAATAAAGACGGCCGGAGGAGATAGGGCCACACAGGGAATACAGCATGCATAGACGAGCGTTATGGCTTGCTTCACACGCTTCGCCAAGAATGGTTCGTGCGTCCGATGAACGATGAGAATTAAGGCGATGATGCTGCAATAGGAAGCCATATGGCCAATCCGAAACAAACTCCAATAGCCAATCCCGGGAAGCAAAAGCGAGATAGTCCGCTGGCTGAGGTAGCCAAGCATGACGGCCGAGAACAGGCATGTGAGGCCAAACGGAAAGATAGCCAAGTCTCTCCGACGAAAATATGACGACCCTGCGTACAGAAGAAGATAAAAAACGCCGATCGCCAAGATCAACGTAGCGGCAAAGGTTTCGGCGATCATGTGACGGTTGTTGTGAAGGACGATCGCTTCCTGGGTCCCAAACAACAGGGGGCCGGTAATGCCCCCGATCAGGTAGTTATGGTTCGCTACCTGAACGATAATGTCCGCCGTGGGGACCGGAAGCCGAAAGGACGCCGTTTGCGGGTAGTTGCTTTCGACGATCGTCTTCTGAGCGTTAAACTCCCCGTTCTCCAGGACAAGCGTGCCGTTGACGTAAATCCGGCTGGCATTGCGGATATTTTCCTTTTTGATGCCGAACGTCATCCCGGGAGGAACATGCTCCAGCTTGAGGCGGTAAGTCGCCAGTCCGGTGTTGGCATAGGAGCGACCGTCTGTCCCCTTGGTCCAATTGCCGGGCACTCTCATCCATCCGGGTTTGCCTTGCTTGCCTTCGGCGAAGTCGTTCGGCTGAAGCAACTTTCCCCAGTAGAATTCCCATATTCCGTTTAGAGGGATCAGGGGAGTCGCCGACACAGAAGTGGCGGCCAGGTCGAGCACGCCATTAACGGCATGGTCGGCTTGGCGTCCCTCCTCCCGGTACAGGAAAAAGAGCAGCAAGCTGATAAGGCAAAGCCCTGCCGTGATGTATCGCGTCCAAGATGTCATAGTCGTCCTCAATTCGTTGGGCTTTGTCCATAAGAACCCCTTTAATCATAGGGTCCCGAGCCTTCCGGTTCAAGCCTTCCCGCCGAAAATCAGGCAATTTCACAACAAAAAACCCCGCATCGTAAGATGCGAGGTTCATTGTGCTTGGCGACGTCCTACTCTCCCGGGACCCTGCGGTCCAAGTACCATCGGCGCTGGAGGGCTTAACGGTCGTGTTCGAGATGGG
>NZ_JBPPGI010000007.1:0-166182 GCF_051594785.1 Gorillibacterium terrae | reverse complement strand
TGGCGGAGGGGAACCACGCGTTCCCATCTCGAACACGACCGTTAAGCCCTCCAGCGCCGATGGTACTTGGACCGCAGGGTCCCGGGAGAGTAGGACGTCGCCAAGCACAATGAACCTCGCATCTTACGATGCGGGGTTTTTTGTTGTCTTTGCCGGATGTTTCCGAGGGATGCAATAAATGGTTATCATTCTGATAAATCGACTTTATATTCCTGGTTGGAGTGCCTTGACACTAAAAATAAGCTTTTGTTAAACTTGCAATAATATACGCAGGGACAGAAAAAAGGGAGGCTTCCATACGTGTGGGAATCCAAGTTTGACAAAGAAGGGTTAACCTTTGACGACGTGCTGTTGGTTCCGAGGCGGTCCGAAGTATTCGGGCCGAAGCAAGTGGATGTATCGACGACGCTCGGCAAGACGCTTAAGCTGAACATTCCGCTTCTCAGTTCGGCCATGGATACCGTCACGGAGGCCGCTATGGCGATCGCCATCGCCCGGGAGGGCGGGATCGGCATCATTCACAAGAACATGTCGGTGGCGCAGCAGGCGGAGGAGGTTGACCGTGTCAAACGTTCGGAGAGCGGAGTTATCACCAATCCCTTTTCGCTGACACCGGAGCACAAGGTCTACCATGCCGAAGAGTTGATGGGCAAGTACCGGATCTCCGGGGTTCCCATCGTGGACGAGAGCAATCGGCTGATCGGGATCATTACCAACCGCGACCTGCGGTTCATTCATGATTTCTCCATGAACATCTCCGAAGTCATGACTAAGGATAACCTGGTGACGGCTCCCGTTGGAACCACCTTGGCGGAAGCGGAGGTTATCCTGCAGCAGCATAAGATCGAGAAGCTGCCGCTGGTCGATGAGAACAACGAGCTGAAGGGTCTTATCACCATCAAGGATATTGAAAAGGCGATCCAGTTCCCCAATGCAGCCAAGGACGCTCAAGGCCGTCTCGTCGTCGGGGCCGCCATCGGGGTCTCGAAGGATTGGAAGGAGCGTGCCGATGCTCTCGTGAAGGCCGGAGTGGATGCCATCGTCGTCGACTCGGCTCACGGCCATCACATCAACATCCTGAACACGGTTCGCAGCCTTCGCGAAGCGTATCCTCAGCTGCTGATCATCGCCGGCAATGTGGCGACGGGGGACGGAACCCGCGATTTGATCGAAGCGGGTGCATCCGTCGTGAAGGTGGGGATCGGCCCGGGCTCGATCTGCACCACCCGGATTATTGCCGGGATCGGCGTTCCTCAGATCACGGCCATCTACGACTGTGCCAACGTCGCCCGCGAGTATGGGGTGCAAATCATTGCAGACGGCGGCATCAAATACTCCGGCGACATCACCAAGGCGCTGGCGGCGGGAGCGGATGCCGTCATGGTCGGCAGTCTGTTGGCCGGCACGGAAGAAAGCCCCGGGGAGCAGGAGATTTTCCAAGGCCGCCGATTCAAGGTTTACCGCGGCATGGGCTCGCTCGGCGCGATGAAGGAAGGCAGCAAGGACCGGTATTTCCAGGAAGACGAGACCAAGCTGGTACCGGAAGGCATCGAGGGTCGCGTCGCCTACAAGGGACCGCTGAAGGATACGGTTCATCAACTGGTCGGCGGGTTGGTCCAAGGCATGGGCTATTGCGGCACACGCACGCTGAAGGAACTGAAGGAGGATACCTCCTTTATCCGCATCACGGGCGCCGGCCTGCGGGAAAGCCATCCGCATGATGTTCAGATCACCAAAGAAGCGCCGAACTATTCCCTGTAAGTCGGAAGAGCGGTCAAATTGTACGGTAAGCGGCGATCGCAACTCCCCGGGTAGCGGGAAAAGGGGACAAGGGTAAGCTCCTTGAATACCAAGTAACGAGGACCGAAGAAGGAGAAGCCGGGAACGACGACGGTTGCGATTTTGGAATCGCAGACGGCCGGCATAAAAGCTTATATAAGCCGGGGGCGAAAGCTCCCGGTTTTTCTTTTTTTGATGGGGGGCCTGTGCTACAATAGGAAAATGAAATCAAGTAAACCTATGGGAGTGTGAGTAGTGAAACGGTTGTCAGGTCTCAAAAAAGGACTTTCTCTGGTGTTGGCTGTCTCCCTGGCGGTTGCCTACGTTCCGTCTTCCTCCTCGAAGGCATGGGCAGCGCCCGAACTTCAACTTAATGTGAAATCTGCGATTCTCATCGACGCGGCGACGGGGCAGGTTCTCTATGAGAACAATGCCGACGAGGCTTTGCCGCCGGCCAGTATGGCCAAGATGATGACGGAATATATCCTCATGGAACGGATCGACAGCGGCAAGCTCAGCTGGGACAGCATGGTAACCACGAGCCACTACGCCGCCAATGTCGGCGGATCCGGGGGAATGCTGGCGGAGAACGAACAGCTCTCCGTGAAGGATATGCTGTACGCGCTGTCCATCTACTCTTCGAATGACGCTGCGGTCGCGCTGGCGGAATACATGGCCAGCAACGAGCAGAGCTTCGTCGCGCTCATGAATGAGAAAGCGAAGGAGCTGGGAATGAGCAAGACCCATTTTACCAGCGCAACCGGTCTTACCCGCGAGGATATCGAGGATCCGGAGCTGAAGAACAACCCGCTGGAAGGCGATACGCTCATGTCGGCGAGGGATGCCTCGACGCTCGGTCTGCGGCTGATCAAGGACCATCCGTCGATCCTCGAATTTACCAAGATTCCGAGCAAGAAGCTGCGCGAATCGGATCAGTTCCCTATGCAGAACTGGAACTGGATGTTGGAAGGCAAGGCGACGACCGATTTTCAAAAGCAATTTGCCTATCCCGGCATGGATGGCCTGAAGACGGGAAGCACCGACGCAGCCGGCTACTGCTTCACGGGAACCGCGGTGCGGAATGGCACCCGGCTGATCAGCGTGGTCATGAATGCCCAATCGACCAAGAAGAACCCGAACAAATCGGAGCGGGAGGCCGCCCGGTTTATCGAGACGCGCAAGCTGCTGGACTACGGCTTCAATAACTTCGAGACCAAGACGGTGGTTGCCAAGGATTCCGCGGTCGACACCGTACCGACCGTCAAGGTGAAGAAGGGCCTTAAGAACAGCGTACCGGTCGTGGTCGGTGACACGGTTTCCCTTATCCTGCCGAAGGACGCCAAGGACAGCGACATCAAGAAGACGGCGAAGGATACGACGGACGGCAAGCTGACGGCCCCGGTCAAAAAGGGACAGGAGCTCGGAACGATGACCGTCACATACGGCAAGGTTACCAAGACGGTCAAATTGGTTGCGGCCGAAGATGTGAAGAAGGCAGGGGCTTTCCGCTTGTTCTGGCGGGGCGTGGGGGATTTCTTCTCCCGACTGGGCCACACCGTTAAGGGCTGGTTTTAAAGGAATCTCCATATAGCATGATCATGCACACCTGAGGGGGCTTGAACACAGTGGCAAACGAAACAGGGACCAGCCGCGTGAAGCGCGGGATGGCGGAAATGCAAAAGGGCGGCGTCATCATGGACGTCATGAACGCGGAGCAGGCGAAGATCGCCGAGGAGGCGGGGGCATCCGCCGTCATGGCGCTGGAACGCGTACCCGCCGATATCCGCGCAGCGGGCGGAGTGGCCCGGATGGCGGACCCGACCATCGTCGAAGAAGTCATGAAGGTCGTCAGCATCCCGGTTATGGCCAAAGCCCGCATCGGTCATTTCATTGAAGCGAAGGTACTGGAATCGCTCGGCGTCGATTACATCGACGAAAGCGAAGTGTTGACTCCGGCTGACGATCTGTTCCACATCAACAAGCGCGAGTTCACCGTACCGTTCGTCTGCGGAGCCCGCGACCTGGGCGAGGCGCTCCGCCGGATCGGCGAAGGCGCGTCGATGATCCGCACGAAGGGCGAGCCGGGAACCGGCAATATCGTCGAAGCGGTGCGCCATATGCGGATGATGGTGGCCCAGATGCGCAAGGTGCAGGCCATGTCGACCGACGAGCTGATGGCGGAAGCCAAGAACCTCGGCGCTCCTTACGAGCTGCTCTTGCAGGTGCATGAAACCGGCAAGCTGCCGGTGGTCAACTTTGCGGCCGGCGGCGTGGCCACTCCTGCCGATGCGGCGCTCATGATGCACCTCGGTGCGGACGGCGTATTCGTCGGGTCGGGGATCTTCAAATCGGACAGCCCGGCGAAGTTTGCCAAAGCGATTGTGGAAGCCACGACGCATTACACCGATTACGGGTTGATCGCGAACCTGTCGAAGAACCTCGGTACGCCGATGAAGGGGATCGAGATCTCCAAGCTGGCGGCCGCGGAACGGATGCAGGAACGCGGCTGGTAAATCGAACAGCGCGGGTAAAAACGGAAACCCGATCGGCATAAACCGCTGATTGCCTGCTGACGGAAGCGGAGAGATCCGCCTCCGGCGGACGGGCTCCCGTTTTATGCGGGGTCATTTCGGGAAGAATCAGGAATAGGCCGATTGGATGGAACGGGCAGGAGGGAACCGCGAATGAAGATTGGAGTTCTGGCGCTGCAGGGCGCCGTGGCCGAGCACCTCTCCATGATGGAGCGGGCGGGGGCCGAAGCGGTTCCGGTGAAACGGACGGACGAGCTGGCCGATCTGGACGGGCTGATCATTCCCGGCGGGGAGAGCACGACCATCGGCAAGCTGATCCGCACCTATGGCTTTACGGAGCCGCTGCGGAGCTTTTCGCAGGAACGGAGGCCGATCTTCGGTACGTGCGCCGGTTTGATTATTCTCGCCAAGGAAATCGCCGGACAGGCCGATACCCACCTGGGGCTGATGGACATCCGGGCGGCGCGCAACGCCTTTGGCCGCCAGCGGGAAAGCTTTGAAACCGACCTTGCCGTCAAGGGAATCGATGATCCGATTCGGGCGGTCTTCATCCGCGCTCCGCTGATCGAGCAGGTGGGGGAGGGAGTCGAGGTTCTCGCTACCCACCGGGAGGACATCGTGGCGGCCCGGGAAGAGCATCTGCTGGCGGCGAGCTTTCATCCGGAGCTGACCGAGGACCATCGGCTGCACGTCTACTTTGCCGATATGGTTCGCCAGTATCGGGCTTGACCCCCAGCGGGCAAGGAACGCATTCAATAGGCCGACCCTGGCCCGCGGACGGGCATGGGGTCCCTTTGGGAGGAATTTTACGTGTTTGACGTGAAGCTGCTGAGAAATCAATTTGACGAAGTGAAGACCGGACTCGGGCACCGCGGCAAGCCGCTGCCCGACCTGGACCGGTTCGCCGCCCTCGACCGGAGCCGGCGGGACAAGCTGCAGGAGACGGAGCAACTGAAAAACCGCCGAAATACCGTATCCCAGGAGGTGGCGGCCAAGAAGCGGAACGGCGAAGATGCCGAGGGCCTCATCGTGGAGATGCGGCAGGTGTCCGATCGGATCAAGGAGCTGGACGAAGAGATTCGCGTGCTGGAGGCCGATCTGAACGTCATCGTGCTGTCGCTGCCTAACCTGCCGCATGCTTCTACCCCGGTGGGGCTGAGCGAGGACGACAACCTCGAGGTTCGCCGTCACGGAGAGCCTCGCGAATTTGCCTTTGCGCCGAAGGCTCATTGGGAACTGGCTCAGGAGTTGGGAATCCTCGACTTTGAAGCCGCTGCGAAGGTAACGGGCTCCCGGTTCGTCTTCTATAAGGGGCTCGGCGCCCGTCTGGAGCGCGCCCTCATGAACTTCATGATGGACCTGCACAGCAACGAGCACGGCTACGAGGAGATGCTTCCTCCGTACATCGTCAACCGCGACAGCTTGACGGGAACCGGCCAGCTGCCCAAGTTCGAAGAGGATGTGTTCAAGCTTCAGGGCATGGACTACTTCCTCATTCCGACGGCAGAGGTGCCGGTCACCAATTACCACCGCGACGATATTCTCGGCGCCGACGAGCTGCCGAAGTATTTTGTGGCGTTCAGCGCCTGCTTCCGCTCCGAGGCCGGTTCCGCCGGACGCGATACCCGCGGCTTGATTCGCCAGCATCAGTTCAACAAGGTCGAGCTGGTCAAGCTGACCAAGCCGGAGGATTCTTACGACGAGCTGGAAAAGCTGACCCTCGATGCCGAGACCGTGCTGCAAAAGCTCGGTCTGCCTTACCGCGTGCTGAGCCTCTGCACGGGCGATATCGGCTTCTCGTCGGCGAAGACGTACGACCTTGAGGTCTGGCTGCCGAACAGCGGCATGTACCGGGAAATCTCGTCCTGCTCCAACTTCGAGGATTTCCAGGCTCGCCGTGCCAACATCCGGTTCCGCCGCGACGCGAAGGCAAAGCCGGAGTTCGTGCACACGCTGAACGGGTCGGGCCTGGCCATCGGCCGGACCGTCGCCGCCATCCTGGAGAACGGGCAGCAGGAAGACGGCAGCGTCGTCATCCCGGAAGCGCTCGTACCCTACATGGGCGGCGTACGCATTATCTCCAAGAAGTAACTCCGCCGCTTCGAGCGGTGAAATTAACCATTGTATCCGCTGCTTTCCGTATGGTAAAATGCTTGTGCTGCCCCGGCGCACAAGCAAAAACCGGCGGAAAGCGCACCTGGAGAGGTGGTCGAGTGGTTTATGGCAGCGGTCTTGAAAACCGTCGTACCTGCGAGGGTACCGTGGGTTCGAATCCCACCCTCTCCGCTTTTAACTGAATGCTGAAGAACAACGAAGTCAATTGCGCAAATAGGCAGTTGGCTTCTTTTTACTATCAGAGGGCATATAAAGACAGGAGGCCGGGATATGGCACGGATCTGCGCACTGCTGCGAGGCGTCAATGTCAACGGGATTGCGATCAAGATGGCGGATTTGAAGGCGGCCTTTGCGGAAATGGGCTACCGCGAGGTTAAGACGCTCCTGGCCACGGGCAATGTGGTGTTTACCTTGCCGGACGGGACGAGCCTGGAGGAGACAAAGGACGCGTTGGAGCGGGAGCTTAGCCGCCGCTTCGGGTACGAAGCCCATCTGTTTCTTCGCGGGGAAGCGGAAATTCGCCAGGCGGTCCTTCAAGCCGAGTCGAAGGAGGTTCCCGAAGGCTGCCATCTGTACTGGTTCGTCTGCGAGGAGGAAGGGCTGTCGGAGGAGCTGGAGCAGAAATTTGGCGAGCTGCCGCCGGCGGACGGAGAGCGGTTCTGGGCCGTGGGGAATAGCGCCTACTGGACCGTCCCCAAGGGATTGACGCTGACCTCCGAGTTCGGCTCAAAGGTACTGGGCAACAAGCGGTATCGCGAAAAGCTGACCTCGCGGAACGTCAATACGTTGCGAAAGATCGCCGAAGCCATGCAGGCCTGACTCCATCCCCCGGCGGTCGTTGCGGAGAAGCGGCAGAGAGGACGCGGACCAATTGCATTCATGACAGATGCCCCCGTTCTGTTGAAGCAGATTACCTAAGAACGACCGGGGGTTCCTGTATTTGCGGTGAGCTTAAAGGACGATCGAACGGCATTCGGACCCGTCGGGCTCCCTCAGGACAATGCTAAAAAAAGCTTGCCGAAATCGGTGCTTTCCCGAAAGGAACCGACTCAGCAAGCTTTTTTAGTTGTCCCGCCGCTAAAAACGTCTCAGCAGATCCTTCTTCTTCAAGCCGTTCTTCTTGGCGGTCGGATGCCAGAATCCGTGGACGGCGGCGAGCCTCCAGGCGATTCGGGGAAAATTGGGCTGGATGTGCACCGACTCTGCGCTATCGCCTCGCCGGATGGCGGCGGCCAGCTTCTCCATCGCCTTGCCGAGGTTTTTCAGCGGGCCATGGCCAAGGGGGACCTTCTCCATAGAGCCGAGCATCTCGCCGGCTCCTTGCCCAACGGCCATCCCGAACTGGAAGCCGCAGCGGTCGCACCAATGGCGAAGGATGTCCACCGCGATTCGGCTTTGTTGGCCCTCGTAGAACCCGTTGTTGATCAGCGCATAGACGCGGACGCGCTTGGAGGAGTCCCGGCGCCGCAGCGCTTCCACTTCGACCAGCACCGACATGAGCTGCGAGGGAATGGCATCGACATAGAGCGGAAAAGCAAGGACAATCGCATCGGCGCTGCACAACTCCTCCACTTGGGAGGGAAGGAGCGGTTTGGGATTGACCCGCAGCGACACGAGTTCGTTCCCCTCAGCGACGAGGGGTTCGAGCGCGGCCAGCAGGAAGCCGGAATTGGATTTGGCCGGCTTGGGGCTTCCATTGACCAGGACGATTTTCATTGCCAGCCCTCCCCTGCCGCTTGCGCGGTTTCATGAAATTCGATTTGGGCGACGTCGGCATACAAATTGACGGCGTTGGCTTCGACCAGCCTCCGGGCGGTCGTCCGCTCGGCCTCGGTCAGATCGTCGCCGTAGAAGTGGACCGAGAGCTTAAAGCGGTGGTCATAACGGTTGCGGTGATGGGTCTCTCCGTTGCGGGAGACGAAGTAAGGCAGTACATAAGAGATGCTCCGATCCAGAATATTGCGGACAAAGGGGCTGTAGCTGCCGTAGACGCAGCGGCTGACGATGACGAGCTCGTCGCAAGCCGCGAGCTTCTCGCCCATATGCTGGTAGCCGTCCTTCAGCACGCATCTCCCCGGGGTGCGGACCCAGCAGCCGAAGCAGCCGGTGCAGGCGCGGATTCCGCCGGTGTTGGCGATCACCTCGGCGTCTGCCGGCAGGTCCCCGAGCCAGGGCGCCGTGTCCGTAATCGCCAAATCATGGACAATGAGTTTCATTGGATTTTTCCTCCCGAATCCAAAAATAACTGCCAAATGTCACGCCAATTGCCCGGGTAATGAATGCTCTGGCTGGTAATGAGGGCGGCGATGCCATGCACGGTCGACCATACGGCCATCAGCCTCCCCGAGTCGTTCCGGTTCGGTAGGCCGAGGCTGCGAAACAATCGCCCGGCGGCCGCATGGAACACCGCAAACGGCGGATAAGGCGGTTCGCCGTCTGCCGTCTCCTCGACCTGAATTGCGATACCCGAATGATAGAAGAGAAAGGGAAAGTAGGCGGGATGCTGCTCAAAAAAAGCAATATAGGCGGTTCCCAGCTCGCGGATGGCGAGGTGCGGATGCTCCAGCCCTTCTACGGAAGCCTGCAGGGCGGCGGTGAACTGTTCCGTCACATGAGCTCCCATGGCGGCCAGCAAGTCCTGCACGTCCCGAAAATGGCTGTACGGAGCGGCATGGCTCACGCCGCAGCGCGACGCGACCTTGCGCAGCGAAAAACCGCTGATGCCTTCTTCGTTGATTAAGCCGATGCCGGCCTCGATCAGGGTGTTGCGCAGATCCCCATGGTGGTAAGGTTTTTCGTTCACGGAAGCGGCTCCTCGCGGGTTCTATCTTGACAATGTCAAGATTACGGGATTATCTTTACACTGTCAAGATGAAATTAGAAAATTATCGGCGGTTGTCCTCGGCTTAATGGAGCGATTTTTCCAAGGGATATGGTAAGATGGTGGGAATCAGACCACGAGGAAACGAAAAGAACAGGGAGAGAATAGCATGGAGCATCCGTGGGAGCAAGTTCCGCTCGAGGAATATGAAGCGCATATGAGCTTGCCGGTTGTCGGCCAGCTCGGGGAACTGAATCGAATTATGCGGGAGCAATTGACCGATTATCCGGCCCGAACGGCTCTGATCGCCGGTGTAGCGGGCGGAAACGGGCTGGAGCACATCGCCGGGACTCCCCTGCAAACCGTTTACGGCATTGATATTAATGCCGGCTATCTCGAAGCTTGCCGCAAGCGTTACGCCTCCTTGGAACCGGTCCTCATCCTGAAACGGATGGACCTGGCGAGCGGCGACGCTTCGCTGCCGATAACGGATCTGGTGATTGCCAATCTGGTCGTCGAGTATATCGGCGTTGACCCGTTCAGCCGGTTGATCGGACAAGCAAGGCCGGCTTATCTCTCCAGCGTGATTCAACTCAATTCGGACGGCGGGTTCGTCTCCGCTTCGCCCTATGAGCAAGCGTTCGCCGGGCTAACCGGCGTGCATCGGGATGTGGCGGAGGAGGAGTGGACCGCGGCGCTCTTCCGGATCGGCTATACCCCTATCCTGCGGCAGGAGCATCCTTTGCCCACCGGCAAGCGGCTCATGAGGCTGGACTATCGAAGGCAGGAAGCCTGACCGTCCGTTTTTGGCGGCAAGCCTGCAGGAGCGGAGGCATGGATAAGAACGCGGCGAATGGCAAAAGGTAAGGACGGAGGTGGCGAAGCCCATGAATGAGGAACTTACTCCGGTCGTAAACGATACGTTGATCGCGGGCTGGCAGGAGCATCTGCCGGAATGCCTCAACCCGTCCGACGAAGCCGAGGTCCGGCCCGATGGCCATGACCCGAACGTACTGCGTATTCATATCGATACGGAAGGGCGCTCCGGGTATACCTTTGATTTTACGGTGCGGTATGTCGATGACCGCGAGATTGAGGTCGGTTTTGTGGACGTCGACAAGGATGGGGTTACGGTGGACGAGAGCATCGACAAAGTTCAGAACCTTATCGAAGACTATGTCCGGCATATTCACGAGTGCGCCCAGCTGCTTCAGCGGGTGACGCACGCCTGAACGGGCAGGTCGCCGGCTGGAAGGCAGCCTGCCGCTTACGGGAGGGAGGTGGAGGCCATGGGCAAGAAGCCGAAGGCGGACAAGAACCTGCAGAATACGGTCGAGGAGCTGGAGCGCAATCCGGTGAACAGCAAGCATGCGGCCGAGCTTCAGCAGGATCAGGATGACCGGCGCAAGCGGTCGTCCCGCCAAAATTACAACTGACCTTGGTGAACGGGGTCGTGTAGGACAGGTTGCCGAAAGGAGGAGATTCGCATGCCTGTTGATATTCCTCAGCCGGTCAATCCGCCTCATGACGGCGAGCCGCGCAAGAAGCGGGATTCGTCCGGCGGACCGGAGCCCTTGTCCGGCTCCAAGAAGGTCAAGAACCGGAACCATTCGCGCCAGAATCACGGCGAGGGAAGCTGAATGGAATGCCGCAGAGCCTGATTGGGGTTCATCTAACAAGCGGCGAAGCTTATAACCAATTGAAATTCCGCGGCCGGCGAAGCCGCGGTTTTTTTATCCAAGGACGTTATCGGGAACGGGAACGAAAGGGCCTCTCTCAACGCGTCAATAAAGGAATTCGGCGGGTAAAGGGAGAACAAGAGACTTAGTGCTGCCGTGGACAAAACCCTTGGCGCGAAGGAGAGAGCCCTATGAACAAACTCAGAATCGGCCGAATCGGCTTGACCCTGCTCCTCGCATGCGGCCTGATTACGGCCTCGGCTTCCGTCGGCCCGATGGCGACGGCGGCGGGAACCGGCCTCGGCTACGAGAGCCAAACCCTCAGCGTTGGCGGAAAAACCATCGCTCTGCAATTGGCCCGGATTGACGTCAATAACCCTTATCTGCGGGTGATGTCGGTCACCGCCCAAGGCGGAATCGGCCACATCGAAAGCCTGGCCTCGTTCGTCAAGCGGACCGGGGCGTCGGTGGCGGTCAACGGGACGTTTTTTGATGCCTACGCCGCAAACGCTGCCGAGCGGTATCCGAACGGCCTCCTGCTGAACGCGGGGGAAACGGTGTTTTCCGGCAGCAATCAGGCGCTTGCGATCCCGGTCGGCAAGGTCCCGGATATCCGCAGGCTCAGCCTGAAGGTGGAGATGACGCTGACCGCCCCGTCGGGCGAGCGCTATACCTTCAAGCCCTGGAGCGTGAACCGCTATTATGGAACGGCCAATGCGGAGCAGGCGGTGCTGTTTACCCGCGCGTTCGGAACCCGGATTTCCTTTCCCGGCGTGAAGGCGGTGGTGAAGGGCGGCAGGATCGTATCCGTCACGGAAGGGACGGCGACGGTCCCCGAGGACGGCCAGGTGCTGCTGATCGGCAAGGCCGACATGAACCAACGGAATATCCTTCCTTCGGTGAAAGCAGGCAACCAGGCGGAGATTCGACAGACGGTCATCGATCTGGAAACCGGCAAGGTCTACGAAACCTCCGAGCTTCAGGCCGCCGTCGGCGTAGGGCCGAAGCTGGTTACAAACGGCAAAACGGATGTCAATCCGTCCCGCGACGGCTTTACCGATGCCAAGATCACGACCGGTTCCGGAACCCGCAGCTTCGCCGGCGTCGACGCCAAGGGCCAGCTTGTGCTGGGCGTATCCTCGGCGGCGACGATCAAGGAGCTGGCCGGAGCCTTGGTGAAGCTGGGGCTGACAGAGGCGATGAATCTCGACGGCGGCGCAAGCTCCGGCCTGTATGCCGGCGGGGCGATGAAACGGACGCCGGGCCGCGAGCTCAGCAACGCGATCATCGTGAAGCGGTATGCCAAGCCGCAGGTTCAAGTGTTCGTTAACGGCCGGATGGTCAATGAAATCTATGGCTACATGGAAAAGGACCTGACGATGGTGCCGCTGCGGGGGATCTTTGAGCGGCTCGGCGCGACGATGGCGTGGGACGGCACCGGGCAGGTGCTGACCGTGCGGCGCGGCGGAACCGAGCTCAAGCTTCGCCTGAACAGCCGCGAGGCCGTGGTGAACGGCAGGAGCGTGGCGTTGGACGCTTCGCCGGTGGTAGCGGACGGGCGAACCTTTGTGCCGCTGCGCTTTGCCGTGACGGCGCTCGGCGGTCAGGTAAGCTGGGATAACCGGCTGTACCGGGCATCCATTACCGCTCCTTAAGAACCGGGCCGGGCCGCTTGGAGGCCGGACGGAGCCGCGCTTCGGGTAAGGCCACGGAAATAGGAAAGCGGAATGTGCGGAATCGTCTTGTAAAAGCGAAAGCGATTGAATGGACGATCCGCATGCGAAGCGCTGACTTTTGAAGTGGCCGCGCCCCATGCGCGTCTTTTTTTTGACAACCAGCGGTCGGAAGTCGAGAAAGGGTGCAGGGGGAGCTGTTCGGCGGGACGTCTATGGATGGAGAGGGGGAGAGAGAGATCGAAGACGAAGCGATTGTGGCAGCGGTTCTTGCCGGCGAGACGGAGGCCTTCCGCCTCTTGGTCGAGCGCTACCGCATGTACCTCTACCACGTCGCCCTCTCCGTCGTCCGCAATCCCAAGGACGCGGAGGATGTGACGCAGGAGGCCTTCCTGAAAATTTACTCCGCTCTCCCCGGATACCGCCAGCAGGGCTTCAAGACGTGGATCACCCGCATCGCCACCAACCAGGCGATCGACCAGGCGAGGAAGCTTCGCCGCCGCCGCGAGGAGCCGGATGACCCGGCTTTCCTGGGCGCCGAGGTGATGGACGATTCCCTTCCACCTCAGGAGGAGCGTCTGCTCGACCGGGAAAGGCGGGAGCTCTTGCACCGGAGAATCAACGAGCTCCCGGAGAATTACCGCGACGTGGTGTTGGCGTATTATTTTCACGAGAAAAGTTATCAAGAAATCGCCGATATGCAGAACGTGCAGATGAAGACGGTGGAGTCGAAGCTGTACCGGGCGCGCCAGTGGATTCGGCGGCATTGGAAGGAGGAGGAGTTTCGGTGACGCATTACAGTCTCGATACTTGGCGGAGCTATCAGGAGGATTTGCTGACCGAACAGGAGCGAAGGAAGCTGGAGGAACATCTGGAAGGCTGCGACCGCTGCCTCGCGCTGTATCTCGAAGCGCTGCAGCCGGCGCTGGACCGGTCGGCGGTTGGCACGGGAGCATCCGAAGCCGTGGAAGCGGCGGCCTGGACGGACGCGATCATGGAGCGGCTAACGCCTTATGCCGCCGGGGAAAACGGCGAGCTTCCCCAGCCGGCTCCCCTCCGCCGCCGGGAACGCTGGTTCGAGCGGAAGCTCGTCCACTACGCGGCCGCCGCGGCGATTACGGCCGCCATCCTCTCGACGGGCGTGCTGGATGCGATGCGGACGGGTCTCGATCGGCTGGAGCAAACGGCTGCGGCCCAGCCGGCGAAGCCCGGCGTCGCCGACCGGCTGATGGAACGCACGACCTCTCTGCTGGATACGATTCAACCGAAAGAAAATGGAGGAACTCGCCGTGTACCCTAATCCGATTCTGGCTTTCCTGCTGTCGTTCGTGCCGGGGCTCGGGCACTTTTACTTAAACCGCCGGGCCCGTGCCTTCCTCTACTCCGCCGGATTCTTCGGAGCCCTCTTCCTGTCGCTCCTGGCGGATTTCGCGCACTCGGGCGAGGCGGCGGCGCTGCTGGTTCTGGCCGCGGCCGGCATCTGGCTGATCAACATGCTGGACGCGCTGTTCTTCCTGCTGTCGCCCCGGCGGACGCCCGAGCCTTACGATCCGCGCTCGGATGCCTTTCGTCCGACGAGCGGGCCGATTCCCCCTTACTCGGGGCAACGGGGAGCGAATGCTTCGGCCGCGCAATCGCAGAATGAACGCTTTTACACGATTCTGTTGTCGATTATCCCGGGACTCGGCCACCTTCAGCTCGGCCTGATGCAGAGGGGGTTGACCTTCCTCGTCTCGTTCTTCGGCCTCTTCGCCTTGGTCGGCTTCGTCGCCTTTACCACCCGCGTGGAGGGCTTCCTGACCTTCCTGCTGGCACTGCCGGTCATCTGGCTCTACGCGATGTTCGATGCCGTGCAGCTGGTGAACCGTAAGCAGAACGGCGAGCTGCTGGAGGATCGTTCGCTGTTCGACGATCTGGAGAAGAGCCGGGAAGAGGGCAAGCGCAGCCGGATGGCGGCGACGCTGCTGGCGATTCTGCCGGGAGCGGGCCATATGTATCTTGGCTTGCAGACGCGCGGTCTCCAGCTGATGGCCGGCTTCCTCATCTCCATCTACCTGCTGGACGCGCTGCATCTCTCCTTGTTCCTGCTGCTGATTCCGCTGATCTGGTTCTATGCGCTGTTCGACGCGCTGCAGACCATCTCCAAATACGGCCGCGAGCCGCTCACGGATAAGCCGCTGATCGCAGGCCTGCGGACTCATCACCGGGCGGTGGGGCTTGGCTTGATCGCACTTGGCGTCTATTGCCTGTTCCAGTTCATCGGCCTCGACCTGATCGACCAACTGTTCGGAAACAATCGTTTCTCCGTCTGGTTCTACCGCTACTTCCAGTCAACCGCGATTGCCGTTCTGTTTATTGTCGGGGGGGTCTGGCTGTTTCTCGGCGAGCGGCGGGACAAAAACGGCCGAAAAGGCCAATGATTCACGTGGAACATCCTGGACTTAAAGCAAATCCGGCCCCGCATGGCCTGCGGAGCCGGATTTGTTCTTTTTTGGCGCGGTGCGACCCTGAAGAGCAGTACGCAATTGGGCACCGGGGCGGCTACTCGGCGACGAAGTGGAGAATGGCCGCCGCGAGCGCATCGGGCGCTTCGAGCATGCCCATATGTCCGGCGCTCTCCAGCTTGACCCGGGTAATGGAATCGCGCTCGACGGAGAAAACCTTCTCCGGTGGGATGATGCCGTCCTTCGCGCCGGCGACCAGCAGAACGGGAAGCTCCGTCTCCGTCAGCACCCGGTTGCGGTTGGGGCGGCGTTTCATCCCTTCCTGAGTGGCCGCGGCGCCGGCGGCGGAGGTCCCGTACCCGATCTGCCGGGCGTCCTCCACGGCCTCCGGCATGGAAGCGAGGTGGTCGGGGGCGAACAGCTTGGGGACGAGCCCATCGACGAAGGCGGCGATGCCCTCGGAGCGAATGGTCGCTATGCCCTTGTCTCGGCCCGCGCGACCCTCTTCCGTGTCGGGCAAAGCGGTGGAATGGACGAGGCCGAAGCCGCCGAGGAGCTCAGGATAGCGCTCCGCCAAGGCGAGGGTGATGTAGCCGCCCAAGGAGTGGCCGAGCACCACCGGCTTGGTCAACCCGAGCGTACGGATCAGGGCGGCGATATCGTCGGCGAAGTCTTCCATCGCATAGACCGGCTCGTCCGGAGCTTCCGAGCGGCCGTGGCCGCGTAAGTCGGGAACGATGACGCGGCGGCTCGCCGCAAGCGTCGGGACGATTCTATTCCAATAACCGGAGCTGCCGCAGAATCCGTGCAATAGCACGAGCGGCGCCCCCGCTCCCTGCTGGTCAACCGCGAGGGACGGGCGTCCGGGCAGCTCAATCTTCGTCGGGTTCATCGGTTCTCCATCCTTTCTCGGCAATCGTGACCGGCTTGCCGGTCCGGGCGGATCGGTTGGCCGCCAAGGTCAGCTCGAAGGTCTTCAGCGCATCGGCATAATCGGAGCGGATGCGCGACCGGTCGCCGGTGCGCAGGGCGTGCACGAACGCTTCGTTTTCCTTGCGGAGAGCCTGTCCGTCGTGGCGCTGCTCCAGCTTGCGGCCGTTTTCCAGAACGGTAACCAGGGTATCCCGCAGCTCGATCACGCCTTTTTCCGTGTAAAGATCGAGCCCGGTCTTGTGATAGTGCGGGAGGAGACAGGTGTTGGAGATGGTGGCCACCGCGCCGCTCTCCAGCTTGTAGGTGACGGAACCGACGTCGTACACGGTCGTTCCCGGAACTTGGTCCTGCATCACCCGTGCTCCGTAAGCGGCGTAGACCTCGACCGCCTCTCCGCACAGGGTGCGCATGAGATCGACGATATGCGTGGTCTGCTCTACAAACTGGCCGCCGGAGCGGTTGTAGTCGATCCACCAGGCGGCACGCGGCATGGTGCCCATCCAATAGCCGTGGACGAGGCCGACCGGGGTCGTTCCGAGCTCTGCTTGAACGGCGGCCACGGAGTCCAGGTAGCGCCAGTGGTAGCCGACGGAGGTGAGGAGGCCGCTGGCCTGAACCTTCGCGGCCACGCGGGCCGGCAGTTCCCAGTCGGCCGCGAGCGGCTTTTCGACGAGGAAGGGAATCCCCCCGTCGACGAGAACCTCCTCCAGTCCGTCGTGACTGTCGGGAGGCACGCACAGATAGACGGCGTCGAGCGGACCGGCGTCCAGCATGTCCGTCAGCGTGGCGTAGGCGCAGGCGTTCGGCCAGCGGCGGGCCGAATGCTCGGCGTTCTCGAACCGGCCGCTGACGAAGCCGGTTACCTCCACATCGCCCAGACGGGAGAGTTGATCCTGATGGGCCCGGGAAATCCCGCCGGTGCCGACAAAACCGATGCGAAGCTTCATGGCGGAAACGCTCCTTTCCTAAGGAGAATAAGGTCACCTTCTATTGTACTCGAAGGAAGCGCAGCCGCAAAACGGACCCGGAACGTGGTTCCGGGCCCGGATAGTACGCGTGGGCGGGCGTGCTATTGGAGTTGAAAGGAGAGCACGGAGGGCAGGAGGTCCCGCTTCATCGCGGCAAGGTCATCCTCCGCCGTCCAAAAGATCAGGTATTGGACGGCGTCCGGCATTCGAATGGCTGTCACCCAGATGCCGACCGGCGTATCGCCGTTCGGTAGGGCAAGATCCGTCTGAAGGGCGGGAAATCCGTTGACCGTCAAGGCTTCCGGCTTCCAAGCGGTGCCCGAGCCAGCCCGCTGCCAAGCAAAAGCGTCGGCGAGGAAGGCGGCCAGCTTCTGCCGCAATGCGGTTTCTTCGGCTTTTCCGAAGGGGCCGGGTGTGATACCGGCTTCATCCGGTTGGGAGATGACGGCGAGATGCCGGGAACGGGCCTCGTCGTCGGCCTGCATGGTGGCTCCGGGTAAAGCTCCCTCGTTCTCTGACCAGCCTCCCGGAAGCATCATCTGCGTGCCGTCCTCGCCGGTGATCCTGAGCGGCGAATCGACTGCGGAAGAGGCGGATTGAGCCCTCAAGGAGGCGGCATCTGTCCCGGAGCCGGACAAGCGGAAGGAGCGGGCGATCGCGTAGAAATCCTCCCGTGCTTCGGCAAAGCGGTCTTCCGAAGACCAGAACAACAGCTGGTAGAAGCGGCTGCCTCCATCCAGGAATACCGCTTCATACCGCAGGGCGGTTCCGTCCATCGAGCCGGAAAATTCGTCGAAGCGGGCTTCGCGGCCGTTCAGCCGGACGGCGGCTTCCTTCTCGGCTTTCATCCCGGACAAGGACGCGGCGTATTCCTTCATCCACAAGCTGCGGTAGTCGGCCAGGCTAGGCGCAGTTTCTTTGCCGCCGCCCGGCTTAGGCTCGGACAATATTATCAGATACCGGTCGCCGGCGGAATTCGATGCCGACAACTCGGCGTAGGCGTTCAAAGCCGGGTCTTCCGTCCAGCCGTCGGGCAGGGACAGCGAGAACGATCCGTCCTTGGGCCGGACAAGCGGTGCGTCGGGAACGGCGGCGGATTCCAGCGGTTCGGAGGCGGCAGGCAGGTGCATGGCAGCTTGGGTTGGAACGGAGGCGTGACTTGTTGCGTCCTTAACGGCGGCTCCCGCCGGTCCGTTGCCGACAGCGAGCAGGAGAAGCAAGAGGAGAGGGGCGGCGGCGATTTTGCGATACGGCAGCATATCCATTCCCCCTTGTAAAAGCCCGCGGGGCGGGCGGATTCATAAGCGTTTCCTGTATTCCCCATTACCCGGGCGGGCCGCCGCTCAAACGCCGGTTGCCGATTGCGCGGATGAAAAGAGCGTCCGAGTTCGGAAACGGGAGCAACCGCCACTCCTGTCTTCGGGCCCGAGTCCGAACGCGGGAGAAAGAGGGCTCCGGCCAAACGCGGCAGAAAGCCGAAAGACGAAAGCCGAAAGCCGAAAGCCGCCGTCTGCCGATTGGCCGCCTCTTCGATAGAGAATGCAAAAAGGAAGGAGCCGATGGCCCCTTCCGAATCGAAACGATGTACCTGCGATCACCGGGCAGCGTCGCTCGCCGCCGCTCCGGAAAGCTCCTCGACCTCGCGCAGCCACAGGGCGGCGGACGCATCGCTCGGCATGCGCCAGTCTCCGCGCGGCGACAAGCTGACGGTGCCGACCTTGGGGCCGTCCGGCAGGCAGGAGCGCTTGAACTGCTGGGTGAAGAAGCGGGTATAGAACACTTTCAGCCAGCCGATCAGCTGCTCCCGCGCATAGCCTTGGCCGAAGGCTTCTTCGGCAAGATAGAGGATTTTGCTGGGCCCGGCGCCGGTCCGAAGCATGTGGTAGAGGAAGAAGTCATGCACCACGTACGGGCCGAGGATATCCTCGGTGAGCTGGACGATTTCGCCGGTCGGCGAGGGAGGGAGCAACTCGGGGCTTATGCCCGTCGCAATGATGCTCTCCAGGTAGCCTCGCGCCGTCTCGTCAGCCTCGTGGTCGGCATACCACTTGACCACATATTGAATCAGCGTTTTCGGGATGCCGCCGTTTACCCCGTACATCGACATATGGTCGCCGTTGTAGGTGCACCAGCCGAGAGCGAGCTCGGAGAGATCGCCGGTCCCGACGACGATGCCGCCGTTCTTGTTGGCGAGGTCCATCAGAATTTGCGTCCGTTCCCGGGCCTGCACGTTCTCGTAGGTGAGGTCGTGCTGCTCGGGATCATGGCCGATGTCGGCAAAATGCTGCAGGCAGGCCGCTTTGATATCGACCACGCGGAGGGTCGCGCCGAGGGCCTTGATGAGTCCGACGGCGTTGTCGTAGGTGCGGTTGGTCGTGCCGAAGCCGGGCATGGTCACCGCCAGCACGTCGCTCGCCGGACGCCCCAGCCGCTGCATGGCGCGGACGGCGACCAGGAAGGCCAGCGTCGAATCCAGCCCGCCGGAAATGCCGATCACGAGCTGCTTCGAGCCGATATGGCGGACGCGCTTCATGAGCCCGGAGGTCTGAATGGCCAGAATCTCCTGGCAGCGTTCGTCGCGGACCTGCGGATTGCCGGGAACGAACGGGCTGGGGTCGATCTTCCGGGCCAGCTTGCGGCCGGCGGGCAGGGCGCAAGCCGGATCGCAGAAGCGAACCGTACGGTAGCCCCGGCTGCCGCGGCCGGCGCGGAAGGTGCCCATGACCATCCGCGAATACTGCAGGCGCGGGATATCGATATCGGCTTCGATCAGCCGGCTCTCATGCGTAAAGCGTTCGGATTCGGCGAGCATCTGGCCGTTCTCGGCGATCAGGGAATGGCCGCCGAACACGACGTCGGTGGTCGATTCGCCGGTGTTGGAAGCGGCATAGACGTAAGCTGCCACGCAGGAGGCCGATTGGCCGGAGACGAGCTGCCGGCGGTAATCGGCTTTGCCGACCAGCTCGTTGCTGGCCGACGGGTTGAACAACAGCACCGCTCCGGCCTGGGCGAGCAGGCTGCTCGGCGGAGCCGGCACCCAAAGGTCCTCGCAGATTTCCACGCCGAAGGCGAGGTTGTCGTTCTCTTCGGAGACGAACATCAGGTCGTTGCCGACCGGTACCGGGACGCCGCCGATCAACAGCTCGTCCGTCTCCAGCTCCTCGGCGGCGGCGAACCAGCGCGGCTCGTAAAATTCGCTGTAGCCGGGGATGCAGGTCTTCGGCACCAGACCGAGAATCCGCCCGTTCTGCAGCACGGCGGCGCAGTTGAACAGCCGCCCTTTGATATCGACCGGCAGGCCGACGATGACGATCAGGCGTTGGCCTGCCGTGCCCTCGGCGATCCGCCGCAGCGCTTCCAGGGCTCCGTCCAGCAGTTGGCGCTGCAGGAACAGGTCGGCGCAGGTGTAGCCGGTGAGGCAGAGCTCGGGCAGCACCAGATATTCGACCTGACGCTCCGCCGCCTGCCGAATCACGTCCAGAATGCGGTCTGCGTTATAGGGGCAGTCGGCCACGCGCAGCTCCGGAGAGGCAGCGGCCACCCTGGCAAAACCATGCTTGTACAAAAGGATCACCCATCCTTGGTCTAGGTATGAAAATAGGGTCAAGCCGGGAAGTCGTCTTCATTGTACCCCAAGCGGCCCCGATCGTAACAGCGGGCTTCCCGCGAAGAGCGGTCGGTCTGCGGTATCTGTCTCCATCTTACCTTTGCCGCAGACGCGAGGCAAATGGGGGGAGACAAAGAAGTAATTGCGCAAATTTGATCCATTTTCTACAAAAAGTTCGTGCCATGCACAGGTGAACCGAGTGAATGAATAGGTATAATTGCATGGATCACCGCCGAAAGGCGGAAGGGACTAGCTCAGAAGTCGCACAATCTAACGAATGAAAGCGATTTATTTTCGTTGACAGTCGGGAAAACAGAGTGATATTCTTAGTAATAGCATTGAATGCAAACGTTTGCATTAATAATTCAAACTAAAAGGAGAGTGCAAATCCATGAGATGGCAGCGGATGATCCGAAACCGGAGTACGAACGCGTTGATTGCCTTCCTGCTGGTGCTGCAGCTGGTAGCGGGCTTTTGGCATGCGCCAATTGTAAGCGCTGACAATGGGGGCATCGGACCGGTTGGGCCGGCAGCGGGCTTGACCGATCAGCCCGGAGGCAAGACGAGCTGGTACATAGCCGGAAGCGTCAACAGCTGGAACAATGCCGATGCAGCCTGGAAATTCAAGCATCTGGTCGGCGGCTTCTATGCCTACGAGGCGCCTTTGGATGCGGGGCAGTACGAGTTCAAGCTGACCAAGAACGGCACTTGGGACGGGTTTGTCGATAGCGGCAACAATTTTAAACTGACGCTGAGCGAGCCGCAGACCGTCGCTTTTTATATCAACGAGGACGCGGGTCAGGCTCGCATCTCCGTACCGGGAGTGGCGGGTCTGCCATCCTATGCGCCGGCTCTTGCCGCAGACCGCTGGCCTCGGCTCGTCGGGAATTTGCAGACGGAGCTCGGGGAGGCGAACGACTGGTCTCCGGCGGATGCGACGCATTACTTCATTGACTACAACTTTGATGGAAGCGTATACATGTCGCAGGTCAAGCTGCCCGAAGGCCTCTATGAGGCAAAGGTGGCCTTCGGTCCGGATTGGAGCGAGAATTACGGCGAGACCGGCCAGGAAGGCGCTAACCTGAAGCTCGTCGGCGGAGAAGACCTCTACGCGATCTACAGCATCGATTACGCCGGAGAGAAGAAGCTGAAGGGCGAGACGTTCTCGGCTGGCGGAGGCTCGAATGGGCGGATCGACAAGGACGCCGTGGCTTTCGACAGCCGCTCCCAGACGTTTAAGAACCCCTTCGGCGCCCTTGCCGAGAACAGCACCGATCTCACGCTGCGGGTGGCGACCGCTCAGGACGACGTCCAGCTCGCCCGGGTCGAGCTGACGGATGCGAATGGACTGGCGTCGACCTTCGACATGCGCAAGGCGACGACCGTGGACGGCAAGGATTACTGGGAAGCCGTCATTCCGAAATCGGTTTTCACCGGCATCGGCGTATGGGGGTATAAGTTTATCCTGATCGACGGCTCGGCCAAGGCGGAGCTCGGCGACGACAAGAGTGGCACGACGGGCCGCGGCGGCACGGGGGTCGTGACCGACGACGGAGCCATTCCGTTCGATCTCACCGTCTATCGGGCCGATTACAAGACGCCGGACTGGATGAAGAACGCGGTCGTCTATCAGATTTTCCCCGACCGTTTCTTTGACGGAGACTCCTCCAACAACCGCGCCAAGCTGGTGGATGGAGCGCGGGGCGTCCGCGACGAGGATCGCCCGAACAAGGACGAAGGGATTCGTGCGCTGCCGCTGCAATATTTCGACGGCGGAGTGCCGAACGATCCCGCATCGAACCAGGTGTGGGGCAAGTGGAGCGACGTGCCGGAGAATCCCGACCGGGTGAAGGCGGAGAACAAGCCGTATTACCCGGACGCGATCTCGGACGGCACGTGGTCGAACGAGTTCTACGGCGGCGATATCGCGGGAATCCGGCAGAAGCTCGATTACCTGCAATCGCTCGGCGTGACGGCGATCTACCTCAATCCGGTCGCCTGGGCCGCCTCCAACCATAAATACGATGCCACCGACTACGAGCACCTGGACCCGATGTTCGGGCAGCCGGTGTACAACAAGCCGGGGGACCCGACTTCGGGGCTCAACTATGCGGAGACGCGCAAGGCATCCGACAAGGTGTTCATCGAATTCGCCAAGGAGATCAAGGCGCGCGGCATGCACCTGATCACGGACGGCGTATTCAACCATGTGGGGGACGACAGCATTTATTTCGACCGGTACGGCAAATATCCGGAGATCGGCGCCTATGAATATTGGGCCAAGGTCTACGATCTGCAAAATGCGGCCAAGGAGCGGGGCAAGACGCTCGCGCAGGCGGACGCCGAGCGGGAGGCGCAGGCCTGGTTTACCGCCCAAACCAATCCGGCGACCGGCAAGCCTTACGCCTACCCGAAGGATTTTGAATTCGTCAGTTGGTTCACCGTGGAGAACGTCAAGGTGAAGGACGACAGCGGCACGCATTACCGGTACGATGCCTGGTGGGGCTTCGATTCCCTGCCGGCGATGGATGCCAAGACGCCGCAGCCCGGCGATGGCGATGCCATCGGCACAAGCGGCGAGACGCATGAATGGAATAACGTCAATTACCGCGAGACGGTCATCGGCCATGCTCTGACCGGCAAGAGCGACAGCGACGCGTCGGCGGCGATGCAGAGCACCGTATCGCAGCGCTGGCCCTGGATGGGAGCGAGCGGCTGGCGGCTGGATGTGGCGCCCGACGTATCCGACGGAACCTGGCGGAAGTTCCGCGAGGCCGTCAAATCGACGGCGGGGCGGCAGGACGCGAACGGCAACGCCATCGAAGATCCGATCATTCTCGGCGAGGAATGGGGCGTGGCGACTCGCTATCTGCTCGGAGACGAGTTCGACTCCGTCATGAACTACCGCTTCCGCGGGGCGCTGCAAGCGTTCCTGATCGGGGGCGACGCGAAAACGTTCAACGACACGCTGGAGTCGATCCGCGAGGATTATCCGGAGGAAGCTTGGCGGACGATGCTCAACCTGGTCGATTCGCACGATACGACCCGCTCGATCACCAAGCTGATGTACCCGAACTACGAGGAGGAGCATCTCAAGATTGCGGAGGAGGCGAGCGCCAAGGCGTTGAAGCAGCAGGCGCTGGTCGCTCTGTTCCAGATGGGGTATCCGGGGGCGCCCACCGTTTATTACGGCGACGAGGTCGGCTTGACCGGCACGAAGGACCCCGATTCCCGCCGTTCCTTCCCCTGGGAACGGGTAGCCGAGACGAACGGGGCCGACGGCAAGAGCTTCTCGGCGACGGGCGTGTATACGGACCTGTTCGCCACCTATCAGAAGGCGGCCAAGCTGCGCGAGAGCGAAGCCGTGCTGCGCACGGGCGACCTAAAGGCGGTCTATGCGACCGGCGACGTTATTGCTTATGCCCGCAAGGATGACACCAAGGCCGCGGTCGTCTCCATCAACCGCGGAGAGGCCGAACAGACGGTGACGGCCGATGTGACCGGCTATCTGCCGGAAGGGCTGAAGCTCACCGACGGCCTCGGCAGCGGCGTGAGCGCCGTGGTCCGGGACGGGAAGCTGACGTACACCCTTCCGGCTCTGTCCGGCGTCATGCTGATCTCGGAGGGCACGCTGTCGCCCATCGGCGAAGTGACTGGACTCGCCGCCGTTTCCGGCAATGGCCTTGTTCAGCTCTCCTGGCAGGCGGTGGACGGAGCGGAAGGCTACCGCATCTACCGGTCCCTGCTCGACGGCGGCAAGCTGGAGCCGATCGGAACGAGTCCGACCGCCGCCTATACCGATGACCAGGTAACGAACGGAACCAAGTACTATTACCGCGTGGCCGCCTACCAAGGCGCGTCCCAGGGACTGCCGGGCCAGTCGGCGTCCGCTACGCCTTCCTATCCGATCGCGGCGGTCTCCGCCGTGTCCGGCGTGACGGAGGCCGTGTACCTGGGAGTCGGCAGCACGACGGGGGAAATGACCGTATCCGTCCTCGCACCCGGCCTGACCGACGGAAATCCCGGACAGGCGCCGTCCGGCTTGGTCGGCAAGCTGTCCTTCGCTCCGGCGGGCGAGCCGGAAGCCGTCTCCGCCAAGCCGCTCAAATTCAAGCAGGACGGAGCGGACGGGACGAAGGTGTACGCCGCTTCGTTCGAACCGCTGCAGGCCGGCGTGTATGACTATTACGCCTCCTTCTCCACCGACAACGGCGAGACCTGGACCGACTCCGCTTCGCATGCCCAGGTGATCGTCTACCCGAACCGGGAGGATGCCGAAGCGCCGGAAGCGCCGGCGCTGGCGCCGATCCTTCAGGAATCGAGCCGCGCCGTCTTGAACTGGACGAGCGAGGACAGCTCGGTGTACGGCTTTGAGATTTACCGGGCTCCGGCCGACGGGAAGTTTGTCCGGATCGCCGCCGTGTCAGGCGGCAAGCGCACGTACACCGATTTCACGGTCAGCAACGACACGGCCTACCGCTACAAGGTGGCCGGATACGATCTGGCCTACAACCGGGCCGAGTCGAACGAGCAGGCGGTGACGCCGAAGCTCGTCATGATCGATGTCCTGCTCCGCCTGCACCTGCCCGATTACACGCCGAGCACCGACGACATCACCATTGCCGGGGATTTCAACGGCTGGAACGTGAGCTCGACCAAGCTGCTCGTGCCGAGCGGCGCGACCAACCGCAGCGTGGTGGAATACTCGTTCAAGATGATGGCGGGCAAATCCATTCAATACAAGTACGCCCGGGGCGACTGGAACAAGGAAGCGCTCACGAGCCATAAGCACCTCGCGGGCGACACGGAGGACCCCGGCAACTGGGCGTACAGCTCGACCGATACCAACATGCAGCTCACCATTAATAATCAGGGCGGCAACCGCATGGTGGTCGACGACTATGTCCTCCGCTGGGTGGATATCCCGATGATCCTCCTGCAGCCGCGGATCTCTTATGGCGAAGGCATTCAATACTCGACCGATGACGATCATTGGACGCTGAGCGCAAACGTTCCCTACGGCGTGGCCTTTACGATCAACGGCCAGCCGCTGCCGGAGGGAGCGATGGATGCCAAGGGCAACGTCTATGTCGAAAGCATGCCTCTTCAGCCGGGCGAGAACAAATTCGAGCTGCACATCGAGCCGACCGCCGAGACGCTGGCACTGCCCTGGTACACGGATAAAGGCCGGGCAGAGAAGGCGACGAAGACGATTCCGGTGACCATCACCCGCACGAGCGGGGAGACCGCCTCTCCTTCGCCGAGCGCGACGCCGACGCCGGGCAGCACGCCGACGCCGGGCAGCACGCCGACGCCGAGCGCGACGCCAACGCCGGGCAGCACGCCGACGCCAAGCGCGACGCCAACGCCGAGCGCGACAACCTATCGCGTATCGGCGGCCGAGCTTAAGCCGGATGCAAGCGGGGAGGCCCGCGTCCGGATCGGCAGCGGCGTGGAGAGCATCGTCCTGCCGCGCGAAGCGGCCGGTCTGCCCGCGGGCGCTGTCGTCCGCATCGAACGGGGCGGCACAGCCGTGCTACTGCCGCAGGAAGTCCTGGCGAAGGCCGCCGCAGAAGGAACCGGCAGCCTGGTGCTGCATCTCGATGCCGTCAAGGCTGCCGATGCCGAGCAGCGGTACGTCGCGCTGAAGCGGCAGGGCCGCTTTGCCTCGGTGGCGGCGGTGCAAGCTCCGCTTGCCGCCAAGCTCGCCGTGCAGACGAGCGACGGAACGGAGCGGGCCGTCACGGCATCCGGCATGAAGCTGAGCTTCGCCGCCGCCTCCCAAGCAGCGGGTAAGACGGCCAACGTCTACCGCTTCGACGGAGCGGGGACCGCGGTTTACGTGCGCGGCGTCTGGAATAGCGCCGATTCCAGCTGGACCGTGCCTGCCGACGGCGCTTCGATCTATGCGCTCCTCACCGCCGTGCGTACCTTCGTCGACCTGCCGGCTGGGCATTGGTCCGCGCCCGCCGTGCAGCTCCTGGCGGCCCGCGGCCTGGTGAACGGCACGACGGAGCGGACCTTCGCTCCGGAGAAAGCGATCACCCGCGCCGAGTTTGCCGCCATGCTGGCCCGGGCGCTGGAGCTTAAGCCGCAGCAGGCCGCATTCGCCGACGTCAGCGCGATGGCTTGGTACGCCGATGCGATCGGCGCAGCCTTCGGGGCGGGAATCGTATCCGGCCAGGGGAGCGGCAGCTTTGCTCCAAACGCGGCCATCACCCGGGAGGAAATGGCCGTCATGCTGATGCGGGCCTACGCCTATGGCGTCAAGGCCGGCGCCGTCCAAGCTCTGCCCGGCGTTGAGGCTTTCGCTTCCTTCGCCGATCAAGCCGCCGTGCACGAGTGGGCCCGCGACGCGGTGCGGCAGGCGGCCGAACTGGGGCTGCTGAACGGCCGCGGCGACGGCCGGTTCGTTCCCGCCGATTCGCTCACCCGGGCCGAAAGCGCCCAAGCGCTTTGCCGCCTGTTGAACCCGTAAGAAGCTCCTTACCGATCGAGCGACAATCCCCAATCGGGCTGCACCCGCATGCAAAATCGCGGGGCAGCCCGATTTTTTCTCCGACCAGGGAGATACCGGCGGGTCCGGGTCCGGCACAATCGCGGATGGTTGCCGTTCGAGTGTCCTCTAATTTCGGGGGGGTAGACCTTTATTTTGTTAATTGTAAGCGCATTCTCTCGTCGTATAATAGTACTTACCCGGGTGCAAGAATGTGTTCAAGCCAGTTCCATTCTGGCTGTCAGAGGGTTTGGATAAAAAAGGGAGGGCAAGGAATGAGAAAAAAGGCAAGAGTCTCCGTCATGACCGCTTTTAGCGCCGTTATGGCGTTCAGCCTCATCATGTCAGGCTGCAGCAAGTCGGATTCCTCGAAGAAAGAAAGCGCTTCACCGACGGCCGCCGGAACGGCAGCCGCGACGAATGCGGCTAGTCCGGCTGCTTCGCCGGAAGCTTTGGAACCGATTACGCTGTCGATGTTCATCGGCGAACCGGGGCAACAGGCCGCCGCTGATAACAAGATCTACAAGATGATTAAGGAAAAAACCGGCGTCACCCTGAACATGGAGTTCCTGGTTGGCGACCTCCAGCAGAAGCTGGGCGTCATGACCGCCGGCGGCGACTATGCCGACATCATGACCGGCGACGACAAGCTGATTGCAGCCGGCGCCTTCATTCCGCTGGAAGACCTGATCGAGCAGTACGCTCCGAACCTGAAGAAGCACTACGAATCCGTGTGGAACAAGATCAAGGATCCCGCATCCGGCCATCTCTACGTTCTGCCGAACTACAACGTCTTCACCGGTAAGTTCAACGAAACCACCTACGAGGGTCCCGGCTTCTATCTCCAGAAGGATGTTCTGAAGGAGATGGGATGGCCGACACCGAAGACGCTGGACGAATACTTCGACATCATTACCAAATACAAGGAAAAACATCCCGACATGATCGGGTTCGAGACCCTGAACTTCGACTGGAGAACGTTCCCGCTGCGGAATCCCCCGGAACATCTGGCAGGTCACCCGAACGACGGCGGCGTTATCGTCGACGAGAACGGCCATGCCCAGATCTTCGCCGACAAGGATATCGCCAAGAACTATTACAAGAAGCTGAATGAGGTCAATGCTCAAGGACTGATCGACAAGGAAGCTCTCGTACAGAACTATGACCAGTACCTGGCCAAGATCGCCAGCGGCAAGGTCATCGGGATGTTCGACCAGCACTGGAACTTCGGGGACGGCGAAAACTCGCTGAAATCGCAGGGCAAGTACGGCAGCACGTATGTCGGCTTCCCGCTGACTTATGAAGGCGCCACCGAATACTACCGTGACCGTCCGACCCTTAACATCAACCGCGGTTACGGCATCTCCGTCAAGGCCAAGGACAAGGCCGTGCGCATTATCAAGTTCTTCGACTCTCTGATGACCGAAGACTGGCAGAAGACGCTGCAATGGGGTATCGAAGGCGAAGACTACATGGTCAAGGACGGCGTTTACTACCGCACCCCTGAACAACGCAAGAATGCCGACGATACCACTTGGAAGCTGTCCAACAAGGCCGAGTACTTCTGGAAGAACGCCCCCAAGATGCAGGGAACCTATGCCGACGGCAATGCTACCGATCCGGGCAGCCAGCCGCAGGAATTCTTCGACAGCCTGAAGCCGGTTGACCAAGAAGTGTTGAAAGCTTATGGACACAAGACTTGGGCTGAATTCTTCAAGGAGCCGGCGGAAAACCCGGTTTACTACCCGGCCTGGAGCATCGACCTGGTTGACGGTTCGCCCGCTAAGCTGGCTGATACCAAGCTGAACGAACTGTCCACGAAGTACCTGCCGAAGCTGGTTATGGCGAAGCCTGCCGACTTCGAATCTCTCTGGAAGGAATACGTCGACAAGATCTCCAAGATCAACATGAAGGCGTATGAAGACCGCATCAACGAACAGCTCCAATGGCGCATCCAGAACTGGTCCAGCAAATAAACAGAATGGCGGCAAGGCGGAGAAGAGGCAATCTTCTCCGCTCTGCTTGCCCTCGGTACAGGAGGGAATATCGATGGCCGAAGCCATACCGGCGGTCAAATCCAAGGCCGCAAAGAAACGGAGAGTCGATCCCGAGATCGGCGTCGCCATCAGTTGGAAGACGATCAAAAGCCAGAAGCAGCTGATCTTCATGTCGGTTCCGCTCGTGTTGTACGTGATTCTATTCAATTATGCTCCGATCTGGGGATGGTCGATGGCTTTCCAGCAATACCGGCCGGCCCTGCCGTTCAAAGATCAAAAATGGGTGGGATTCGACCAGTTCAAGTTCCTGTTCCAGGATGACGCATTCCTCGGCGTGCTGCGCAATACCCTGGCCATGAGCTTCATCAACCTGGTCCTGGGGTTCGTAACGGCCATCCTGCTCGCCCTCTTGCTGAATGAAATCAAAGTGCGCATCTTCAAACGCGCCGTTCAAACTATATCGTATCTGCCGCACTTCCTGTCTTGGATCATTGCGGCAGGCATCGTTTCCACCTCGCTCTCCATCAACGATGGCATCGTCAACGTACTGCTCATGAAGCTGCATCTGATCAACGATCCGATCATGTGGCTGAGTCAAGGCAAGTATTTCTGGGGCATCGTCGGGGCCTCCAACGTATGGAAGGAAGTCGGCTGGAACACGATCATCTACCTGGCCGCCATCACGTCCATCGACCCCTCGCTCTATGAGGCGGCCGCCATAGACGGAGCCTCCCGCTACCAGAAAATGCGCTTCGTTACCCTGCCGGGAATCAAGGCGACCTTCGTGATTCTGCTCATCATGAACATCGGCCACATCCTCGACGCCGGATTCGAGCTCCAGTACCTGCTCGGCAACGGGCTTGTCATTGACTGGTCGCAGACCATCGATATCTTCGTGCTCAAATATGGGATATCCATGGGCAACTACTCGCTGGCGACGGCAGCGGGCATCTTCAAGACCATTGTCAGCATCGGGCTGATTCTGATCGCCAATTCCATCGCGAAGCGCCTCGGCGAAGAGCGGTTGATCTAAGGGGAGTAGGCCATGGAAACTTCACGTTTGAAGAAAACCTCGGTGGAGCCATACGTTTTTAACACCTTGAATACAATCTTTATGTTGCTTTTGGTCACGGTGACCCTGTATCCTTTTCTCCATACGCTGGCGATCTCGTTCAATGACGGTAACGATGCGATGCGGGGTGGTATCTACCTCTGGCCTCGGAGCTGGACCTGGAAGAACTACGAGTCGATCTTCGCATCGGGTGCCGTCTATCACGCCGCGTTCATCTCGGTCGCCCGGACGATTTTGTCTACGGTGTTCGGCGTGTTCCTGACCACGATGCTGGCCTACACGCTGGCCCAGCCCCACTACGTCTTCCGTAAGAGCATTGGGATGGTCTTCATTCTGACGATGTATTTCAATGCCGGTCTGATTCCGAACTACTTCCTGATCAAGAGCCTGGGCCTCTTGGGCAGCTTCTGGGTGTATGTGCTGCCGGGTCTGGTCAGCGCCTTCAACCTGATCGTCGTGCGGACCTATATCCGCGGGCTTCCGAACGGATTGATCGAGTCCGCCAAGATCGACGGAGCCGGGGACTTCCGCATCTTCCTGCGAATCATCTTCCCGCTCTGTACGCCGGTGCTGGCGACCGTCGCGCTGTTCATCGCCGTCGGCTCGTGGAACTCCTGGTTTGATACGATGCTGTATGCTTCCTCCAAGCAGAATCTGAGCACGCTCCAATACGAGATGATGAAGCTGATCGGCACGACGATGAGCTCGAACAGCGATTTGGGTCTACAACATGGCGTAAATCCGGATAAATCCTCCGCCATGGTCACCCCGGAAACCATTCGGTCTGCCATCACCATCGTCACAGCGCTTCCGATCCTGTTCGTTTATCCGTTCCTGCAGCGTTACTTCGTCGTCGGGTTGAATCTCGGCAGCGTGAAGGAATAGTCCATACTTGCGAGCATCAACCGAATAGAGGAGAAAGGCCGTTTCAGCTCATGCTGGAGCGGTTTCTCCTGTTTAAAGCCCGGTGCGGTGGGAACCCCCGGCAGAAGCACGTCAAAGGAGGATGCGCTCATGCTGAAGGTGCTGTTTGCCGATGATGAACCGATCATGCTGGAAGGGCTTCGGCTGATGATCGACTGGGAGAAGCTTGGTTTCACCGTCTGCGGCGAAGCCCTGGACGGGGAAGATGCTTTGCAGGTGATGGAGGCGAACCGGCCGGACTTGGTGATTACGGATATCCGCATGCCGGTGATCGACGGCCTGGACCTGATCCGGCTCGCTTCAGCCCGCTACCCGGCCTGCAAATTCATCCTGCTCAGCGGCCATGCCGACTTCGGCTATGCCCGGCGGGCCATGCAATACGGCATCTCGAATTACTTGACCAAGCCGCTCGAAGAGGCGGAGCTGGAAGAGGCGGTTCGGGCGGCCGCGGAGCAGATCCACATGGAGCAGGCCGCGCTGGACAAGCAGCTGGAGGCGGAAAGCTTCCTGCGGGCAGAGTCTGTCGGACGGCTGCTGGAGGAGGACAAGGCACTGCTGAATGCCTATACACTCAACCTGGACCCGGACTGGGAGGAGGCATCGGTCTGCTGCGTGTTTGCAGCGAACGAAGGGGGCGCCGTCCAGTTTCCGTTCCGCCTGCAACAGATCATGGCCTCCCTCGGGAACGCCGGAGCATGCCGGCTGCTCCCCTTTGTGCTGCGCATGGGAAGATGCGGATATCTCGCGGCGGCCCGGACAGCGGGTGCCTCCGTCGAACTGGCTTCCGCCTTGGCGAAACGGTATGCGGCGGACGTTGCCCGGGAAGCCCGCTTCTGGATGAGCGCGGAACATGCCGGCGTAGGCTCTGCCCGGGCGGCCTTCCGGGAAGCCCAGACGATCGAGAGGGCCGGGCAAGGCACCGATAAGAAGGGGATCCGCGCTTGCAAGGAACGACCGGTCTCACCGGAAGCCGCCCTATCCCCGGAAGCGGCGGACCGCTTGCGGAAGGCGGTGGTGGCGGGCGAACTCGAAGCGGTTCGGTCTCAATCCGGCGACCTGGTTCGAACGCTTACGGCCAGCCAGGTGGCGGATACGTGGTGTGCCGCCTGGTTGGCAAGTCTGAAGCTCGAACTGCTGCAGGAAATCGAACGGCATGGAGGGGATCGGGCTAGTTGGGAAGCTGCCTGGTTTCGGAAGGACCTGGCCGCCCATTCGGAGCGTTCCGCCCTGGAAGATGTCTATCAGGCGGCTGTCTGGTTTGCCGAGCGGCGCGACCGGAAGGAAGATGCGCTGGAGTACGAGGTGGGCGATTACATTCGGGCCCACTTCCGGGAGAAGCTGCAGCTCCAGCAGGTGGCCGAGCAGTTTCATATCAATGCCGCTTACCTGGGCCAGCGGTTCAAGAGGCAGTTTGGCATTCCGTTCAATGAATTCCTCCACGAGGTACGGATGGAAGAAGCGAAGAAATTGCTGCGGCGCACCGATTTATCCATCGCCGATATCGCCTCGCGGGTCGGGTATGGAGACACGGACCATTTTACCGAGAAATTCCGGACGTTGAACGGAATCTCGCCTTCCGCTTACAAGAAAGGCAAAGAACCGGCAGGAGGGTTATCATGAGGAGCAGATGGAATCCGCTCGGACTCATCAACGACATCCCGCTCAAGATGAAGTTCCTGTTCATCTATGTATTCTGCGTCCTGATTCCGATTCTGACCATCAATGCCTTGTTCTACGTGCGAATCAGCGCCAATGCAGAAGCCCAGCAGCACAAGAATCTGCAAATATCGGTCGATCGGGCCGGATACGAAATGCAGCAGATGATCAACGAATGCGTGGCCATCGGCAATACGGTAGCCGCCGACCGGGTGATCAATGAGCTGCTGGACCAGAACTATGCCGATTATGGCGACTATTACGACAGCTACAATGATGTGCTGCGCGACAAGCTCCGACAGTATACGAATCTGCATTCCTACATATCCTGGCTCGGGGTTTACACCTCCAATCCGACCATCCAGAACGGCGGCAGTTATTTCTCCATCCGACCGGCCGACCTTACCAGCGATTGGTACCGCAACATCAATTCGACCAAGGAAAAGGTGCTGCTGGTCTCTTTTCTCGATACCAATCCGATGAACCCGCAGCAGAATATGATCTACGTCAGCATTATCCGGCGTCTGGACAACTATCCCGACCTGCTTAAGCACAGCAAATATCTGCGCATCGACCTCCGGCTCGAACATTGGCTGGAGTTGTTCAGCAACGAGCGGGATTACTTGCGCTTCCAGTTGGTCGACGAACAGAACCGGGTGGTCCTGGAGACGGGTCATTCGTACTTTGGCACAGGCAAGCAGCTCGAAGGCCTTTCACCGGATGAAGAGCAGGGCCAAGAGGCCCCCAACCGGTTTGTCAGTACACTCAACACGGCCAGCTATACCTCAGGGTGGAGACTGATCGGTACGCCCAACCGGGGCCTGGCCGACAGGCAGATGCACGTGACCTCCCGATTCTTCCTGGAATTGTCCCTGATCACGATCGTGGTCCCCACTGTCCTGATCATGGTCATCTTCAGTTCGTATAACCGGCGAGTCAGCTTGCTCTACAAGCACATGAAGCTGGTCAAATACGAGCGGTTTGAGCCAATCGCCATCTATGGGGGCAAGGACGAGATCGGCGGGCTGCTGAGCAGCTTCAATCTGATGACCGAAAAAATCCGCAACCTGATCAACGATGTCTACAAGCTGGAAATCCAGAAAAAGGACCTGGAGCTGGAGCAGGTCCGGGCTGAGCTGAATTTCTTGCAGAGTCAGGTGGATCCGCACTTTCTGTTCAATACCCTGAACGCTATTCTGGTCGTGTGCAAGAAATATCAGTACGATCAAGTTACCGACATCATTCGCAACCTGTCTCAGATCCTGCGGCGGCTGCTCAGTTGGAAGAACGACTGGGTCACCGTCAAAGAGGAGCTTGATTTCATCGACATGTATCTGCAGATTGAAAAGTTCCGGTTCCAAGACCGGTTCACGTATGAGCTGGATGTCGATCCGGCGGCACATGACTGTGAAATTCCGAAGATGAGCATCCAGTCGCTCGTCGAAAATTCCTGCAAGCATGGCCTCCAATCGGTAAAGGGCTTGCGGCGGATTCGCGTCGCAGTCCGGCTTGGAGAGGAGCTGATCATCGAGGTGGATGACAACGGGATTGGGATGGATGAGGACAAGCTGAACGAGATCGTCCGCAATTTGGATTCCGAAAGTCCGTCCGGAAAAAATATCGGGCTGCGCAATGTGTACAAGCGGCTCAACTTGTATTACGCCGGCAGGGCTCAGTTCAGCATCGAAAGCATCCCCGGCGAGCGCACGGCGATCCGGATCGGCATCCCCCGGGAGTTCTTGAACTGCCTGACTTTGGAGCAGCCTCATGTATAAGGTGATACTGGCCGACGATGAGCAGATGGCGCTGGAAGGCATCGAGCTGATGACCGATTGGACAGCGCTCGGCTATGAGGTGTGCGGCACTTGCGATAACGGGGAAGACGCCCTGCTGGCCATCCAGGAGTGCCGGCCCGACCTCGTGGTCACCGACATCCGCATGCCGGGCCTGGATGGGTTGGAGCTGATCCGGAAGGCCCGTGAATCCGGAAGCGAAGCGATGTTCGTCATCCTGAGCGGACACGACGATTTTGACTATGCCCGCACCGCTCTGCGCAGCGGGGTCAGGCACTATCTCCTCAAGCCGGTGATGGAGGAGGAGTGGGAATTAACGCTCAAAGAGGTAGCGGCAGAACTGCAAGAGCGCGAACGGCTGCGCGGGCAGGAAGACCGGGCCGAGAGCCGGCTCCTGTCGCTGGCTATCGCCCGGATGCTGCGGGATGAAAGCCTTGATGCGGACAGCAGTGCTTCCGAGCGGATGGCTCGGTTAGACGGAACGGTAGCCAGCTGGCGATACTTGCATCTGGAAGGTCTGCGGGATGAAGACCGGGAGGAGTGCCGCCGATTCTCGCAGCCTGGCCAAGCGGTGTATGTCGAACGGGGGCCCGGCCAAGCGGGATTCGTCGCCGAGGGAGAACAGACCGCCCTGCCGCTCGCCAAACGGCTTTACGACGAGCTGCGCGGCCGTGGAAAGCCGGTCCTGATTGCGGTCGGACCGCGCGTCGCCAGCCTGCGCGAGCTGGCCATCTCGTATTCGGGAGCGGTCGAGGCGGCGATCCCGTTTTTTTACCAGCCGGACGCAAGCGGCCTGGTTGACAGCGAAACATCCGAACGGCCGGAATTCAGCTATGACATCGATTCGGTTCGGCTGGTGGAACGGATCATGGCCGCCGCCGAACGGCTGCAGGACGAAGAAACGGTCGCGCTGATCGGCGAGCTGTTCGCCCGCTTTGAGGAGAAGCGGACCGCACCCGGCGTCGTCTACATGATCAGCGCGCATGTCGTGCTGAAAAGCCTTGAGGTGCTGCGCGAGTTGGGCGTGGCCACGGAGAATTGGCGCGACTGTATCGGCTTCCTCCGCACCGAGCCGGAATCGCTCGCTGCCCTGAAGCAGGCGCTCCAGGATTTTCTCAGGCAAGACATCGAATTGATCCGCCGGCACAAGGAGGCGGATTCCCGGCATCCGCTGCAGAAGGTGGAACGGTACCTGCAGGAGAATTTCCGCATGCCGGTGACGATCAAGGAGATTGGCGAACGCTTCTACATCCATCCGGTCTACCTCGGGCAAGCCTTTTTGCGCAAGCATGGCGTGAGTCTCCTGGAGTACGTCCACAACCTCCGGATCGAGGAAGCCAAGCGAAGGCTGGCCGAGTCCGAGGAGACCATCCGGGTGATTGCCGAGGAGGTCGGATACCAGCATTATCATCATTTTCTCAAGGAATTCGAGAAGCGTACGGCGCTCAAGCCGGCCGTCTACCGAAAGCTCCGCAGGGATGAAGGATGAGGGGGAAAACGCTTTAATCTGGTGATGGAAAGCGGATACAGAACCGGTATGATGGGCTTAAGGCCGCCAATCGCGGCCCTGAGCTCGATCAGGAGGGATTGTTCATGAGGGAAGGAAGAACAAGGGAGGTTCCCGCTCTCCGCGAACTATTTCGGGACCGGTTCCGCATCGGCGCGGCCGTCAGCACGAGAGTGCTGGCCTCGCAAGGAGCCTTCATTGCCAAGCAGTTTAACAGCGTTACGGCAGAGAACGAAATGAAGATGGCGGAAATTCATCCGGCCGAGGACGCGTATGCGTTTGAAGCGGCAGATCGACTCTTTCATTTCGCCGAAACGCACGGCATGGGCGTGCGCGGCCATACGCTCATCTGGCACAACCAAACGCCGGATTGGATCTTCGAGGGGCCGGACGGCGGACCGGCCTCGCGGGAGCTGCTCATCGAGCGGATGCGCAGCCATATCCGGACCGTGGTCGGCCGCTACCGGGGCCGGGCGTACGCCTGGGATGTGGTCAACGAGGCCGTGGAGGACAAGCGCCACGAGCGGCTGCGCAGGTCCAAGTGGCTCGATCTCATCGGCGAAGATTTCCTCCGACTCGCCTTCGAGGCGGCCCACGAGGCCGATCCGCAGGCGCTGCTGTTCTATAACGATTACAATGAGACCGATCCGGTCAAACGGGACAAAATCCGGGCGCTCGTCCATACGCTTCTGGAGCAGGGGACGCCCATTCACGGCATCGGCCTACAGGCGCATTGGAACATCTACGGCCCCTCGATCGACGAGATTCGGCAGGCCATCGAGGCTTACGCTTCGCTGGGCCTACGGCTGCACATTACCGAGCTCGACCTGTCCCTGTATGCGTTCGAGGACCGGCAGGTCCTGAAGGGACGGGCGCCGTCCGAGCGGCTCGCCGAGCTGCAGCGGCTCCGCTACGAGGAGATCTTCCGGCTCTTCCTGGAATACGCCGGGGTCATCGACTCCGTGACCTTCTGGGGAGTCGCCGACGATTACACCTGGCTGGACCACTTCCCCGTTCCGGGCCGGAAGAATTGGCCGTTCCTGTTCGACGAGCAGCGCCAGCCGAAGGCCGCCTTCTGGAGCGTGGCCGAACTGGCCCAAGCCAAAGGAACGAGAAGCCACTTAGCAACAGGCGTCGTCCGAGGCGACCCGGAAGGGGCTTGAGGCTACCTACCAAGGTAAGGCTAAGTAACAGGGTTCAAGCAGCAACAGAGTTCAAGCGAGTATACATAAATAACCGAAGCTATCCTCAGGGGCAGGCTATGCTCCTGGGAATAGCTTTTTTTGTACGGCGGGGTGTATCAGCTTTGTTTCTCTTTTCAGCTAAAAATGACAAAATACATCAGGAATTTTAAACATTATGGAGTTATTTCGACAAAAATTCTCATATATTGACACGTTCAAGAGAACTCTGTAGCATTCGCTCATAGAGATTGAGAACAGTTTCACTAAATCGGAGTGGATACATGTGAAGAGAGTGGCAAACGGGCGGTCCCGGCTACGGAGAGTTTGGCGTATGAATCTAAAAAAGAAGTTGATTGTATCGTTTGCCGGAATTCTGATTATTCCTACCCTGGTGATGGGTTGGGCCTCTTATTCCAGCGCTTCGAGAGAAATGCGGGAGAGGCTGACCCAAAGCGCGCAAGAGAATGTCACGCTTCTGAACTCGTTTATCAGCAATATGATGAAGGAGAAGGAAGGGCAGCTCGATTACCTGGCGGAGCACTATCAAGGGGAGGCCATAACCCGGCAGGGCAAGTCTGCCTTCGAGGCAGACCTTAACCACTTTTTCGCGCTTCAGGAAGACCTGCTCAGCGTGTTCGTCGGTACAGCCACTGGGGACATGTACACGACATCTGCTACGTTGGCAAAGGACTTTGATCCCCGCAAGCGGCCCTGGTACCTCAAAGCCCAGGAGGAAAAGGAAGCCGTCGTCCTCACCGATCCCTATATCTCCGCTTCAACCGGCGAAATCGTGGTGACCCTGGCGAAGATGTTGGAGGACGGCACGGGGGTTGTCGGCTTTGATCTGAGTCTGGGGAAAATCTCCGAGCTAACCCAGCTGGCCAAAATCGGTAAAAGGGGATATGCCTTTGTGATCGACAAGGAGCGCAAGTATATCCATCACCCCACCATCAAAAGGGGAACCACGGCCAGTAGTGATTTCATGGACAAGCTATACGAAAGCCCAGCCGGATCCTTCGAGTATCAGTACGACGGGGATGACAAACTGATGGTATTTGCCGCCAATCCGGAGACGGGCTGGGTGATCGCGGGAACGATGTACGAGTCGGAGATCGACCAGGCTATGGTTCCGATCCTCCGAAACTCCCTGCTCATCAACCTGTTGGCTATTCTCATCGGCGGCATAGTCGTCTTTTTGATTATCCGCTCGATTCTTCTTCCGATCCGAGCCATCCGGGCGGCAACCGTGAAAATCAGCGGGGGCGACTTGACGGAGGTTATCCCGGTTCATCGGGAGGACGAGATCGGTGAATTGGCATCGGCCTTCAATGCGATGTCCGACCATCTGCGCAACCTGATTCGGGATGTCGGCGGACATTCCGTGCAAGTGGCTGCATCGGCTGAACAACTGCTTGCCGGATCGGAACAGACCAGTAAAGCCGCCGAACAGATTGCCGGCGTCATTACGGACATGGCGGCGGGGGCCAGTACCCAAATGCATAGCACCGAGCACAGCTCGGCCAGCATGCAGGTCATTCTACAGGACGTGAACCAGGCGGTTGAGAACATCCGGTACGCCGTAGAGATTGCGGCTCAAACATCGGAGAAGTCCATCCAGGGCAATGAAGCAGCTACGAAGGCCGTCCGGCAGATGAATTCCATCGCCCAATCGGTCGAAGGGCTCTCAGAATCCGTCAATGTGCTGGGCACTCGCTCGGAGCAAATCGGACGAATCGTCGACCTTATCACGGGTATTGCTCGGCAGACCAACCTGCTCGCGTTGAATGCGGCGATCGAAGCGGCACGCGCCGGGGAGAATGGAAGAGGCTTTGCGGTCGTGGCGGGAGAAGTGCGCAAGCTGGCCGAGCAATCCGCCGTCTCCAGCGGTCAGATCGCGCAGATGGTCCAGACGATTCAGCAGGAAATCGGCGAAGCCTCCCAAGTGATGCAACGCTCGCTACAGGAAGTTCATGAAGGAATCGGCAGCATTACCCAAGCCGGGGATCATTTCCGCAACATCAATGAGGCCATTGCCCAGGTTGCCGGTCAGATTCAGCAGGTTTCGGACAAGGTGACGATCATGGCAGGCGGAGTCGAGGAGACCGCAGAGGCGGTTCACCTGGTGACCCAAGTGGCGGTCCAGAATGCGAGTGGCGTCCAGTCGGTATCGGCGGCTACGGAAGAACAGCTGGCCTCTATGGAAGAGGTTACCGCATCGACTGCCGCGTTGAGCAAGCTGGCGGAGGAACTGCAGCTGTTGACAAGCAAATTTATCGTGTAATGCAAAAAAGGTGCTCCTGGTTCGGAAACAGCCAGGGGCACCCTTTTTTGCGTTATCGGTCAGTCCGCCGCTTGCAGCAGCCGGGCGATCAGGACCGCCGCTTCGGCACGCGTGCAGGCGCGAACCGGCTTCACCGTCCCGTCGGGATAGCCCTGCAGGTATCCCTGTGCCGCTAGCGCGGCGATCGGAGCCCTGGCCCATGCGGAAATCTCGCCGCTGTCCTTAAAGGCGGGAACGGCCGGACCGGCGGAGAGGTCGAGCAGCCCCAGCCGGGCGAGCATGGCGGCGAGCTCTTCGCGGGTGAGCGGAGCGTCCGGCTTGAACCGGCCGCCGCCGTCGCCCTGTACGATCCCGGCCGCTGCCGCTTGCGCGATGGCCCGTTCCGCCCAGTGGCCGCGGGTATCGGCGAAGGCCGAGGCAGCCGGCTCGGGAAGGGGGAAGGCGTTCGCGAGGAGCGTAACGAACTCGGCGCGCGTGATGGCGGAGTCGGGCCGGAAGGTTCCGTCGGGATAGCCCGACACGATTCCCTGCCGTGCCAGCCGTTCGATGGCGGCCTGGGCCCAGTGCCGGGCGATGTCACTCGGCTCGTATCCGGCGTTCGGCTTAGGAGCGGACAGAACGGCGAACGTGGAGAAGCGCTCGACGCGGGCCGACACCGTCCCGTGCTTCAGGTCGGCGGCAGAGGAGCCGACCGCCGCCCAGGCGTCTGCCGCTTCGTCGAAGGCGAAGAGCTGCGCTTCTTCGCCTTCCGCCAGCTTGGCCGGGTCGAAGGGCAGCGTCAGCGTGACGGGCTGTTGGAACGCGCCTGTCCGGTTTGCTGCGATCTCATAGACGTCGCTCAGCAGCTTATGGCCGGTGGGCGTAGCGGGTCTTGCAGATTCGGGTACCTTGCCGACCGTTACGCGCAGGCTTCCTTCTCCGCTCAGCGCTCCGGCGGGGAAGACCAGGGTGACGCCGTTCAGCGACAACGTTCCGCCTGTCGTTAGATTGATGCTGCCTTCCTGAACGGAGGAGCTTGGCGTGCCCGTCGTCCCCGTACCCGTGCCGCCGGGGTTGCCGGGAGAGGAGGGGGCCTTCAGTAGCAGCGTTCCCCACTTGGCGGTATTCTGCCAGGACTGCCCGCTCGGATCGCTCCAGATCCTTACGCTGTCGCGCACGCCGTCGGCGTTGCGATCGTCGTTGACCTGCAGATCGAAGCCGAGCAGGCTGCCGGACGCCGCCGTTGGGGTCAGCCGGATCGCCGCTTCCACGTCGTAGCCGACATCCGTCTGCCGGGTGGCGGTCTTGAAGACATCGGCCGATGCCGCCCCGTTATAGGTCTGCTCGTTGGCGTAATTCACCCGGTACTGGCCGTCATCGGGCTCATAGAACGCCGTCTTGCCGTTGGTTCGGTCCAGAAAGATTTCGACTGAATCCTGTTCATAAGCATTGGCGCTGGCCTTGCTCAGGCTGGCATCTACGACGTGGGCGAAGACGTAGAGCCAGTTCTCGTCCCATAGGGTCTTGAAGGTGGCTGTCGCTCCGCCGGTGCCCTCAACCTGCACATTCGTCGCGTAGGCGGGCGCACCGGCCCAGACGCCTTCTTCCAGGCCGTCGACGACCGGCGACGCGGGAAGGGCTTCCCCGAGCTGGAGGGCGGGACCGTACGTAAGTGTGCCGAATATGGAAGGGTCCGTATCCTGCGAACCGGTAAAGTCGTTCCAAGCGGCGGCCGCACCGGTGTCCGCATCGGTTACGCGTACGTCAAAGCCGATCTTCCGGCCGACGACTCCGCCCGCAAGCGGGACGGACGCCTCCAGCACATAACCTCCGGCGCGCTCGCTAACCCGATAGTCCACTCCCTCCAAGGGGCTGCCGGATCGGCTCAGTGTGTAATGCCGGTCGTCGGACCCGTAGGCGGGCGACTTGCTGTTGTCCCCGTCCAGGTACAGCTCCACCTTGTCTCCTGCCTGATTGCGGGCATCGTCGATGCTCGCATAGACAAACAAGCGGTCGGCGTTCCACAGGGCTTTGAAGGAGGCAGGGGACGTCCCGTCCGCCGTCTTGACCGGGAGCGGACTCACCGCCTCCCAGAGCGCTTCGCTCTTGCCGTCGATCGCCGGTGTGCCTTGGCTCGCGACGGCATTCTCGATGAGCACGGGCAGCTTGGAAGGCTCGACGAGCGCCCAATAGGCGGGCTTGGCCTGCAGCTGCTGGTCGAACAGCAGCGGGTAATCGGTTCGCTCCGGCTTGGACAGCCAGGACTTGTCGTCCGACATTCCCCAGATGGTCACGCCGGTCAGATGGGCCGTCATCTTCAAGCTCTTGAACAGGCGAAACAGGTCGCGGTAATAATACGCCTGCTTGAGGGCAACCTCATCGGAAAGCGAGGAGTACGCCGGAGTAGAGCCGCTCGGGTAGACGCTCACGTCCAGCTCGGTGACCTGGTTTTCTACCCCGAGTCCTGCGAACATCTCCAAGGTCTGTTTGACCTCTGCGGGAGAGGGGCTTTCCAGCGTGTTGTGCATCTGGTGGCCGACGCCGTCCACCGGAATACCGCGGGCCTTCATGCCCTTCACCAGATCGTACAGGAACTGCCGTTTCTTCGCATTCGTCGTCCCGTAATCATTGATGATGAGCGTTGCCTCCGGCTTGGCATATTTGCGGGCATAGAGGAAGGCGTCATCGATGAATTCCGGACCGAGAATCTCGAACCACTTGCTGCGGCGGAAGCCGTCCGGCTGGCTCTCGTCGATGACTTCGTTGACGACGTCCCACGTATAGACGATGTCGTTGAAATGCTCGACCACGTTCTTGATGTGATTCTCCAGACGCGAGCGCAGAAGAGCCTTGTCTTCCGCCGAGCTGGTCAGATCCGTTCCGTCGGCATGCTTGAACAGCCAATCCGGAACCTGCGCGTGCCAGAGCAGGGTATGGCCGCGCATACCGATGCCGCGCGACTTGGCATAATCGGCCAAAACATCGCCTCGACTGAAGTTAAACTGATTCTCCTTGGGCTCGGTGGCATCCCACTTCATCGCATTGCCGGCGACAATGCTGTCGAAGTGGCGGGTGAGCAACTCCCCGTAGCGGCCGCTCGTCTCTTCGGGCTCGATCGCCGCGCCGATCGGGAAATCGTCGCGGAAAGCTTCATAGACCGAGGGGATATCGGTCTGGACGGGAAGCGTCCCGATCGAATCCAGCTCAAAATCGTCGAGATAGAAGGAAGGGGTTCCCTCTGCCGTTTCGAGATAGAGCGAGAGCTTGTCGAAGGAGCTGTCCAAGGTATAATCGGCACTCAGGTGCACCCAGGCAGCGTCGGTGACATCGGTGTTGCCGACCACCGTAAGGTAGGCGGTATCCGTTCCCTGCTTGTCGACCTGGAGACTCATTCGCATCTTGGCGGGCGGTTCTCCGGAGAGCAGCCGCACCCAGGCAGAGAGGCGATACTTGGCGCCGGTAGTTGCCTTGTCGGTCAGATCCAGCGCAGGGCCTTGGTAGGTTTCGGTTCTCCCCGTGACGGCGAGGCTGTGGCTGCCGGTGTGGGCGGCATCCGTTGAGATCGCGACCTTCTCGCCGCCGGTGCGGCTGGCCCAGCCGGCGGGGGTTCCGTCTTCAAAATCGGCATGAAGGGACAGAGCCGAGCCTGTTCCCGGACTCGGAGTGCCACCTCCCGGATTAGCCGGCGGGGGAGTGGTTTCCACGATCCGGACATCGTCGATCAGGTAGCGTGCCGTCTTGACGTCGTTCTCGATATAGAGCAGCAGATTGGCTGCGGTCTCATAGGTGTAGGTTCCCTCCAGCTTGACCCAGCCCTGCTCGTTGACGGCTGCGGCGGCCACTTGCTTGTACTCGTCTTTTTTTTCGGAATCGGTGCGCTTGATCGTAATCGCCGCTTTCCCCGCATCCTCGGCGGCCACGGCTTTCACTTCGGCGGAGATGGTATAAACAGCCCCCGCCTTAAGGAGGGATGTTACGCCCAAGCTGGGCGCGTTCCAAGCATCCGTCCGCCCGCTGGTCAGCAGGCTGTACTTGCCTTCAAACGGCGCATACTCCGGCTGTCCCACGGCCTGGACCGATCCGCTTCCGAGCTGCGACCAGCCCTGCGCCGTGCCGCCCTCAAAGTCGTAGCTCGCCACCACCGGCGGGCTGCTGTCCGCCAGCGCGGTGCCGCCCGCACGCGGCCCCAGCAGGCCGATCAGCAGGAGAACCGCAAGCGAGGCATTCCACACTCTTTTCATCCTCATCCTCCTCAAATTGAAATCGCTTACAAATGGGAAACGTCTTCATTCTAGCTTGGTCTGGGACGATTTCCCATCCTGAAACTAAAGGGAATTCCCCCCGAAATTATGAGATTGTTTTTCCGCGTCAGGATGGAGAATAGAGAGGGTGTAGCATATGGAAGAGGCAAACGCAAGGCGGGGAAGTTCTCCCAAAAAGGATGTTTCACCGGAAGGACGAGGGGGTTAAGTAGGGAGGGCAACACCAAAACTCAAAACCTGATAAGGAGTGAATTCACCATGGCACGCGACAACCAGAATGGGAAGATGAGCCGGGAAGAAGCAGGACGTAAGGGTGGAGAGGCAACCTCGAAGACGCATGATCGCGAGTTCTACCAAGAGATCGGCCAAACGGGAGGCGAAGCCACCTCGGAATCCCATGGCCGTGAGTTCTACCAAGAAATCGGAGAAAAAGGCGGCGAAGCCCGCGGCCAAAGCAGCTCCTCCGGCGGTAACGGCAAGATGAGCCGCGAGGAAGCGGGACGCAAGGGCGGCGAAGCCCGCGCCCGTCAGCGCGACTGACTGAAGTCTTTCCTATAAAGTAGTCGAATGTTAAAAAAAGCAGGGCCGGTTCCTTTACGAAGGAGCGGGGCCCTGCTTTAATGTTGGTTAGGCGACGTCCGCGATGACACTTCGGTATGCGGCGAGGGAGTGCTCGATGATCGTCCCGAGGAAGGCGGCGTCCGCTTCGGGAAGCAGCGCTTCGGCATAGGCCCAGGCGTTCTCTTCGATGCGCAGGCGGATATGCGCCTTCTCGGCCTCCGAAATCGGCAGATCGAGGGAATCGGCCAACTCCCGCAGCTGCCCGTCCTGGGCATGGCCCAGCTCATGGGCGAGAATGACGGCGATGTATTCCTCGGCGCGGTCCGTCGAGCCGAACAACCGGCCGCATTGGATCAGGATATCTTCTTTATAAAGGAAGACGGTGTGGGTGGCGAGGTTGTATTTCCCTCCGACCAGCCGGTCTCCCGGAAACCTTGGTTCGATGCGCAGGGCAGCCGTGCAGGCGGAGCGGTCCATGATCCGGGCCGCCACCCGATGGAAAAGAGCGTCTTGCAGGGGAATTCCTCCTAACCTTTCTCTACAGGGATAGCCAAAGCTGCAAGCCCTGTGAATTGCACCCTACGAGTATAGGGTGTGTCTTAGGGAAAGTAAAGGGGGCTTATGTAACGGGGGGAGCACACAGCAAAAAAGACAACCCCCTATCGGTTTCTGCCCGTTAGGTTGTTGTCTTTAGGGGTGGAATGAAATCGAGACGACAGGATTTGAACCTGCGACCTCTTGCTCCCGAAGCAAGCGCTCTACCAAGCTGAGCCACGTCTCGTCAAGGCCGTTTGAAGGGCCAACAGACAAGATTATACCACAAGGCGGAGCGATTACAAGAGCGGATACCGAGAATCTTTTTCCATGCGGTGAAAAAACAACCCCCTCATGCCGCGAGGGGGTTGTCTTACGGTTTAATGCGGAATCGAGACGACAGGATTTGAACCTGCGACCTCTTGCTCCCGAAGCAAGCGCTCTACCAAGCTGAGCCACGTCTCGATGGTCGTTAAAGGACCAGCAAGAAATATTATAACAAGGTCGAATCAAAAAAGCAAAGCCTTTTTTTAAATGAAGGGGACAAGACAGTGAGAATTTTTTTCAGCGGATGGGAAGAAACTTATGAAAAAGGACTTGAAAACGGACGGAGATGGGAGTAGAATCAGCTTCAGTACGAAATGACCAAATCAGTAATTTGGTCAGTTTTTAGCGAAACACCAGATGACAGGCCCGATGGAAGGGCGCGCGGGAAGGGAGGGATCAAGAATCGCTACGGTAGACAGGAGGCAGCAGATCCTGGATGCTGCAACCCGCTCCTTCAGCATTTACGGCTATAAGGCCACCACGATGGATCAAGTGGCCAAGGATGCGAAGGTGGGCAAAGGGACGATCTATACGTTTTTTGCCGACAAGGAGGAGCTGTTCAAGGCCATCTTGGACGAATTCATCTTGCAGATGAAAGAGATCGCCGAGTCGGTGATGGATGAGGAACTGCCCTTTTTCGAGAATCTCCACAACGTTCTGCTCCATATGGTGAACTTCCGGGAATCGCATCGGCTTACCATTCAGCTTACCCATGAAGTGAAGGATATGGGGACCCGGGCGGCCATAGAAGCCATGCAGCAGGTGGAATGGGCCATTATCGGCTTCATCCGGCGCAAGATCGAAACCGCCACCCAGCGGAACCAGATTCGGGCCTGCGATCCCGAGATAACGGCGTTCGTCATGCTGAAGCTGTATGTCGCATTCGTCTCCGAATGGAACGAGACGCGGGGCAAGCTTTCCAACGAAGAGATTGCCCGGCTATTTCATCTGTATCTGGCCGAAGGGCTGGCCGTGCCGGAGCCCCTGGCGGGCAACGGCTCCGCGTTAGCGTAAGGTTTCGCCGCTGTGCCTTAGAGACCGGCTGGCGACCGGAATAGCAATTTGAAAAAAGAAGGGTAGGATTTGAAATTCATGAAGCAGAGATCATTTTCAGGAGAACTGTCTTCGATCGTGCGCGATAAGCGGGTGCTGATCCCGGTCATCGCTGTGTTGCTCGTTCCGCTGCTGTACTGCGGCATGTTCCTGTGGGCCTTCTGGGACCCGTATGCGAAGATGGACGTGCTTCCGGTGGCGGTCGTCAACAGCGACAAAGGCGCCGATTTCAACGGAGAGACGATGAACGTCGGCAAGGAACTGGCCGACAAGCTGAAAGAAGGCAAAGATTTCGACTGGCAATTCGTCAGCAAGGAAGAAGCGGTGAACGGCTTGTCCGACCGCACGTATTACATGGCGATTGAAATTCCCGAGGATTTCTCGTCCAAGGTGGTCACCGTCACCGACGAGAATCCGCAGAAGGCGCAAGTCCTGTACATCCCGAACGAGAGCTACAACTTCCTGGCCGCCCAGATCGGCAAGACGGCGATCGAGCGGATTAAGGGCGAGCTGTCGGAGAATGTGACCGAAGCGTATTCGAAGGCCGTGTTCAGCAGCGTGAACAAGCTGGCGGACGGCATCGGCCAAGCGGGCGACGGGGCCTCGAAGCTCGCCGACGGCTCGAAGGAAGTGGACAACGGTATCAAGACGGTCCGCGAGAACCTCGACAAGCTGGCTTCGGGCGCGACCGACCTGAACAACGGCGTGCAGCTGGTGGACGCCAATTCCGGCAAGCTGGTCTCCGGCGCGTCTCAGCTCAAGAACGGGCTGGATACGCTGAATGCCAATGTCGGCAAGCTGTCCGCCGGCGCCGCCGAGCTGAAGAAGGGCGCCGACGCCATCGACGCCGGACTCGGCAAGCTGGTGGCCGGTGCCGCTCCGATGAAGGACGGCATCGCCTCCCTGCAGACCGGGGCGGGCGCGTTGGGCAGCGGCCTCACCGAGCTGAACACCGGCGCAAGCTCGCTGTCGCAGGGGCTTGGGACATTGAAGACCGGCGCGGAGCAGTTGTCCGCGGGAGCGGATAAGGCCGGTACCGGTGCGGCTCAGCTGGAGAAGGGCTTGACCGCCTCCAAGGAGAGCCTGACCAAGCTGTCGGCCGGAGCCGACGGCATCTCCAACGGGCTGGCCGCTTACGCGAAGGCCCATCCCGAGCTGGCGCAGGACCCGAACTTCGCCAAGCTGCTGGAAACGAGCAAGTCGGTTTCCCAGGGCCTCACCGCCGTCACCTCCGGCCAGGATCAACTGATCGCCGGAGCGACTCAATTGTCGGCCGGGTCGACCCAGTTGAAGACCGGGCTCGACACCGTTGCCGCCAAGCTGGACGAAGCGGCCGCGGGCGGCGAGAAGCTGGCCGCCGGCGCAAGCCAGCTGCAGGCCGGCTCGGAGCAGCTCAGCGCCGGCATCGGCCAACTGGCCGGCGGCGCGGATCAATTGGTCGCCGGGGCGGGTCAACTGCAAGCCGGCGCGAAGAAGCTGTCGGCCGGCGCAGGCGAGCTGAACGCCGGAACGGGTCAGCTGACCGCCGGAACCGGCAAGCTCGCCGCAGGCGCCAGCGCGCTGGCGAACGGCACGGAGCAGCTGGCTGGCGGCACGCATAAGCTGGCGAACGGCGCCGAGCAGGTCGCCAGCGGCGCCAAGCAGCTGGACGCCGGAACCGGCAAGCTGCAGGACGGCGCCGACCAGCTCGCGAACGGCAACACGGAGCTCGCGACCAAGCTGGGCGACGCGACCAAGCAGACCGGCTCGATGAATACCGGCGACAAGAACGCCGAAATGTTCGCGGGTCCGGTGGAAGTCACTGAGCAGCGCTATACCGAGGTTCCCAACTATGGGACCGGCTTCGCCCCGTATTTCATGTCCCTCGGCCTGTTCATCGGCGCGCTGCTGCTCACCATCGTGTTCCAGATCAAGCATCCGGCCGTGCCGCCTAAATCGGGCGTGGCTTGGTACTTCAGCAAGTTCATGGTGACGGTTCTCGTCGGCGTCATCCAGGCCGTCGTGCTCGACATCTTCCTGCTGACGGTACTGGGCCTAGAGGTGAAGAGCGTTCCGTTGTTCATCCTTCTATCCATCATTACCAGTCTGGCCTTCATGAGCCTCATTCAATTCCTGGTGTCCGCCTTGGGTAACGCCGGCCGCTTCGTCGCCATCGTGCTGCTGATCTTCCAGCTGACGACGTCTGCCGGTACCTTCCCCAAGGAGCTGCTGCCGGACTTCCTGCAGAAGTTCCATCGCCTGCTGCCGATGACGTACTCCGTATTCGGCTTCAAGGATGTTATCTCCAGCGGCCACTTTACGGCCATGTGGCAGAACGCCGGCGTGCTGATCGGCTTCATCGTGGTCTTCATGCTGCTCGGCCTGCTGTACTACAGCGTTCAGTTCAACAAGCACAAGGATCTGGCGAACGAATCCGGACTTCCGGCCTAAGTACGCCGTGGCTTCCGTGAACGGCAAGCAACCCCTCCGCTCTTTGGGCGGAGGGGTTTTTGCATCCGGGAGGCATGCCGCTGAGAGGAGCTATCAATATCCATAGAATGATAACTTGTCCTGTCGGGTTTCGATATTTATACTTATTCTTAAGTTGTGAAAAATCGAACAAGTCCTGATTCGAACGTTACATACCTGGGAGGAATGGAAGATGAAAAGCCTTATCGGAACCCGCACCGCGGAAAACCTGCTGAAAGCGTTTGCGGGGGAGTCGCAGGCGAGCATGCGCTACACGATCTTCGCGGAGGTGGCGGAGGAAGAAGGTCTGACGCCGATCGCCGCAATCTTTAAAGCCACCTCCCACAATGAGAGGGAGCATGCCAAGCGCTTCTACAACCTGCTCGTCGCCGGCTACGGCGGAGAGCTTCCGGCCAGTCTGGAGATCGCCGCCTCCTTCCCGTTTGCCAAGGGCACAACCGCCGAGAACCTGAGAGCGGCAGCGAGCGGCGAGAACGAGGAATGGACCGAGCTGTATCCGGAATTCGAACGGATTGCGAGGGAAGAGGGCTTCCCGGAAGTTGCCGGCGCCTTCAGGCTGATCATGAATATCGAGAAGCGCCACGAGGCCCGCTACCTGAAGCTGGCGGGACAGGTGGAAACGGATTCGGTCTTCAAGAAAGAGGAGAAGGTGGTCTGGATCTGCACCGAATGCGGCCATATCCACGAGGGCAAGAACCCGCCGGAGAAATGCCCGACCTGCCTGAAGCCGAAAAAAGTCTTCGAGCTGTTTGCCGAAGCGCTGTAAGCGCAGCAAACTTTTGGGCGAATGAACCGCTGCAAATGACCAGACCAAACCATGGCTTCCACATATCCTACAGTATCTTCAATGAAGGGAGTGCGGAAACATGGGTTACTTCCCCGGCTATGGAGCAGGGTATGGCGGATACGGCGGTGGCTGCGGTTGCGGCGTAGTTGCACCTTATGGAGGCGGCAGCGCATTCAGCTTTGTTCTGGTGCTGTTCATCCTTCTGGTGATCATTCTGCGCGCTTTCTGTTAATCCTCCCCAGGCGCATCCCCGCAGGGCTTCGGCCCTTGCGGGGATTTTTTTGTCCGCTTGTCCGCGATCGGCGAATCAATGGGCATCAAACTTGATCTTAAAGGCCACTTGGTTCACTCCGTCTGCCGGTTTGAGGTTGACGACGAAGGAGGCTCCCGGGGCCAGGTAGTTGGTCAGCCCGCCCGACATAACCGATCCGCCGATCGTTCCCAGGTTATACGTCGTGCCGTTGGCATATCTCAACAAGTACGAGCCGCTCAGCTTGCCGACCACGTCCGTGGTACTGTTGTCATTGTAATTCACGTTGGTGATGCGGAAGACGACGGTTTGATTCGCGCCGGTGGTATTGGTATAGACGAAAGTGGAGGTATCGCCTTTGCTCATGCCGTGCTGTACGAAGTAATCCAGATACGGAATGGTAAACGTCTGCGAGGCGGCAAATGCGGATGAAGCGAGGCACAGCGTCAAGATTACGGCCATGAACAGAGCGATTCCTTGTTTCCTTTTCATCTTAGCACCTCCAAGGTTTGTTAGCGCTAACATACGCTACCCTTCTACTATACGATATATGGATTATATTGTAAATATATAGAATTATATAGGAAATATATTGTTCTGCGCATCCTGATTTTTGGCGCTCGGCCGGTTGGAGCTTATAATGGAATCCAACCCGACTTCATGAAGGAGATTGTCCGGATGCCAACCAAAACGGAAAAAGAAAAGATGATCGGCGGGAATGAGGTTATCGCTTCGGGGGCAGTGGTGATCAAGGACGTCCCCGCCCATGCGGTCGTGGGCGGCAATCCGGCCAAGGTGATCAAAATGATCGACAATGGCTGAGCGTCGGCAAATATGGTTCCTTATCCGAAGTCATTGGCACAAGTCAGCGTGAATGGTTTTCATATAATGAACTACCTTCGAAGGAATCTGGTAGAGGAGAGTTGTTCATGACCATTCAGTTTTTGGATTCCCGGACGTCGGAGCTCAGCAACACGAACACCGGCACGGGGATCCTGCCCGTAAGCCCGGCTCTCTTGGTTGGCGACATCGGACTGCAAGTGGCCCTCGTCATTGGGACGCCCAATGAAGCGGACGTCCGCATCGAGTTGTGGGGAACCTTGGGCGTATCGGGAACGGCCGCTGACACGGTTACGATTACGGTGGAAAGAGGGGGAACGGCAACGCCTGGTACGGGGACGGTCATCTATACGGCGAGTCCGGGCCTCTCCACCGGAGATAACTTACTCACGTTCCATGCGGCAGACTTCCACCCGGCGATCCCGGCCTCCGGTCAGCTCCGTTACACGATGTTTGCAGCCCATACCGGCGGAGAGCCCGCTGTCACCATTACGGGACCGGTCGCCTTCAGCGGTATCGCACAGGCCGGGGCTATTTAAGCGGTACTCCAGATTTTTCAGCAAAGCCCACCGGCTCTATGCCGGTGGGCTAATCGAATTGGTGTGCATGGGATACGGCTTGTCGCGAGCTGCTCTAAGGCAGCCGCCGCATTTCACTCAACGAACGCTTTACTTTAGCGGCAGAGGACTGCATGACTGCTCGGGCAATGAACCACCAAGGTCAAGTATATGAAGCAATTTAGCATTTATTCTGAAACAAATTGATTCGTTTCATAACATTTTCCTTCAGTTTTCATGAAAAATGAAATTAGAAAACAAAAAATATTTGTTTACAAACTCACAATTAAATGATTAAATGAACTGGAAACCGGTTTCAGAAAAAATCATGATTTGTTACATGGATCTTTGAATCAATGGAGGTCGTATGGAGTTATTTCTTGTTCGCCACGGTCAATCCCTAGGCAATACGATGAGTCAGGATATGCCCGACTCGCCCCTTACGGACTTAGGATTAACCCAAGCCGAACAGCTGGCGGCCTATCTGCAGAACCAACCCGTCGCACGAATCATCGCAAGTCCGTTAATCCGGGCTATGCAAACGGCGCTTCCGCTTTCGAATGCGCTTTCCCTCCCCATTGAAGTGTGGAAAGAGTTGTACGAATACCGGGAAGGGTGCTCCTTTGGGGGACCGTCACGGGAAGAGCTGCGCCGATTGATACCCCAAGCCGTTTTTCCGGAAGACATGGAAGAGGGCGGGTGGATCTATCCGGGAGGAGAGAATCCCCAGCATGCCATGGATCGGGCTAAGGCGGTTGTAAGCCGAATTCGCCAGCTTGAGGAAGAAGCGGTTGCTGTGTTCGCCCACGGAATGTTCAATGCTTATCTGATCCGGGAAATTCTTGAGATTTCGGGTTCCACCCACATGGAGTTCCTGCAATGGAATACGGGCATCAGCCATTTTTCCTTCGGAACGGGAACGACCGGTGTCAGAGAGCTCAACAACAACGGGCACCTGGAACCTTCTCTTCGAACCTAATCGGCGGGGCCGCTAAGTAACGAAAATGAAAGCGTTAGCATGAACAAAGGAGATGAACAGTCAGTTGCATTTATACGTCATTCGGCATGGTCAATCCACCATGAATATCGGTCAAGGAGGAGGTCCGAACTGTTCGCTGTCCGAAACGGGGCAGTGGCAGGTGGAGCAAATCCCAGCTTTCTTTAAAGAGATCCCGATCAAGAAAATCTATTGCAGCCCGCTGCGGCGGACCATTATGACCGCACTGCCCTTGGCGGAGTCTAAGCAGCAGCGGATCGTTCTTATTCCCGAGATGTCGGAAATTTTCAATGAAGAATGGAAGGATTACCGGGACTACGACTGGGAAGGATGCGCCCACGTGACAAGCAGCTTCCCCCAGGCCGATTTTATCGCTACCCAGGACCTCGAGAAGCAGTGGTGGCCGGTATGGCCGGAAAATCATGCGATGGTGCGGGCGCGCGTGCAGCGGTTTTTTGATGCCGAGCTTGTTCCCTATCTGGGGACGGATGACCATATCGTGGTCGTCGGACATGGCCAATCCACTGCCGATTTGAAACAAATTGCCAACCCCGGGGATACGATACCGGTCTATAACGCGGGAATCGTCGAATTTGAATTGGATGAGAACGGAGTATGTCAGTCCGCGAAGGTACATACCGAGCATCTGGGTGCGTACGTTACGGAATAACTGGAGGGGGATTTCTATGTTGAAAAAGCCGAGTTTGCTCCTATTGTCTTGCGCTATGGTTCTGAGTCTTGCCGCATGCGGTCCAAAGCGTGACGCTGCTCCAAGCGGAGACTCCTCGAGCGCTGTCCCGACAGCCACGCAAGGCGCCGAAGCGCCGAAGCCGGAGAAGCTGTCCATTTGGGCGAACGAATCGGAGAAGGAAGTTCAGTCGATTCGGTATATGACCGAGAAATTCACCGAGAAAACCGGCATCAAGGTGGAAGTCATTCCGTTCAATGCCCGGGAACAATCCAAATCCTTTTCGCTCGACGGACCTGCAGGCCGCGGACCCGATCTCTGGTGGGCTACCCACAACTCGATGGGGAAGAACGTCCTTCAAGGGTTGGCTGAACCTTTTAAGCTGAGTGAAGAGCAGCTGAAATCGTACTCGGAAGATACGATCAAGGCGGTTACGCTCGACAATAACATTTACTGCCTGCCGATGGTCGTCGAAACGGCTGTCCTTTACTACAACAAAGAGCTGCTGCCGAAGGCCCCGGAAACCTGGGAAGAGCTCGAGACGTTCTCCTCTACGTACAATAATGAAGCCCAGAAGAAATACGGCTTCCTGATTGACGGAGCAAACTTCTATTACACCAATATGTTCTTGCAGGGCAACGGCGGATACATTTTCAAGACCAATGAGAATGGCTTCGATGTAGACGATGTCGGCTTGAACAATGCCGGTTCCGTTAAGGGAGCGGAGTTGATCCAATCCTGGTTCCAAAAGGGCTACCTGCCCAAGTCGATCACCGGTGACGTCATGGACGGTCTCTTCAAAGAAGGCAAGGTTGGAGCGGTCGTATCCGTGCCTTCCTCCATGGTGAACTATAAGCAGGCCCTCGGCGATAAGCTGGCCGTCGCCCCCATTCCCAAGCTGGCCAACGGACAACGTCCGCCTTCCTTCCTGGGCATCAAGGGATGGGTCCTGTCGCCGTTCTCCAAGAATAAAGTATGGGCCGAGGAACTGGCGCGGTTTATGACCAGCCAGGAATCGCTTCAACACCATTTCGAAGCCTTGGGCGAAATTCCGGCGACCACCGGCATGCTGGAAAGCGACCTGGTTGCCAAGGATCCGTTCTTCGGACCGATTGCCGAGCAAGCCAAGTTTGCCACGCCTACGCCGCATATTCCGGAGATCTCGCAGACCTGGGAGCCGATGCACAATGCCTTCGTGTTCCTCTCGCAGGGGAACAATGCCCAAGAAGTATTGAATGAGGCCGTGGATCAGATCAAAGAGCAAATCAAAGTAAATAATTCTTCGAAGAAATAGCAGATGAATGGGGGGGAGATCCACTGCGGATTTCCCTCTCGCTATCGTCAGGAGGTAGTTCGATATGGATGATCCGAAAGGGCAGAGTCTCCCCCCTTACAACCGGCATAACCCGCGCCTGGCCATGCTGTTATCTGTCGTTCCCGGACTGGGACAGGTCTATAACCGGCGATACATGAAAGGCATCCTGCTCTTTGTCATTATGGCTTCCTTTCTTTTGGTGTTCGGAAATTTTCTGAATATCGGATATTGGGGAATTGTTACCCTGGGCACGCTGCAGGGCGTTGACGATTCCCGGGTCTTGCTCATTCAGGGGATCGTTTCGATCATCCTGACCGTGTTTGGACTAGGGGTTTATGTCTTTAACTTGAGGGACGCCAAGAAAGAAGCGGAACGCATTCGCCGGGGCTGGAGAAGATCAACCCTGCGCGAGGGATTCAAACAATCCTGGGATAAAGGGTTTCCCTACCTGTTGGTAGCTCCCGGTTTTCTGATGGTTGTTTTCGTACTGATGCTGCCGCTTTTCTTCATGATTGCCTTGGCCTTTACCAACTACAACATTTACAATGCACCGCCGCGGTTTTTGCTCAGTTGGGTAGGAATTAAGAACTTCATCAGTATTTTCTCCGTACCGATTTGGCGCAAAACCTTCTTCTCCGTCTTATCCTGGACGGTCGTGTGGACGATCGTGGCCACCACCCTGCAGATCGGCACGGCCTTGTTCCTGGCTATCATCGTGAACGACAAGCGCATCCGGTTCAAAAAGCTGATCCGCACGGTATTGATTCTTCCGTGGGCGGTGCCCGGGTTTGTTTCGATCTTGACGTTCGCCGCTATGTTCAACGATCAGTTCGGCGCGATCAACAATCAAATCTTGTCCGTGTTTGGGTTGTCCATCCCCTGGATGAGCGATCCGTTCTGGACGAAAGTTGCGATTATCTTTATCGAGGTGTGGCTGGGAACCGCCTTCGTCTTCGCACTGTTTACCGGGGTTCTTCAAAGCGTCTCCGGGGACTGGTACGAAGCGGCCGAGGTTGACGGAGCCAGCAAGTGGCAGAAGTTCCGCAATATCACGCTGCCCCATGTGCTGTTTGCGACGGCGCCGCTGCTCATTATGCAGTACACCGGCAATTTCAACAATTTCAATCTGATTTATCTGTTCAACCAAGGCGGGCCGCCGGTACGGGGCCAAACGGCAGGGTCGTCCGATATTGTCATCTCCTGGGTGTACAAGCTGACGTTTGATACGCTCAATTACAATATGGCTGCGGTCATTTCGATTATGCTCGGCATTATTGTCGCGACAGTGGCCTTCTTCCAGTTCAGAAGAACCCGATCCTTTAAGGAGGGAGGCAAGTTATAATGAGTGCCAAACTAAAGTCCAAACTGGAAGTTACCGGCATCTATCTTATTCTTCTGGTCGCCTTCCTGATCATCATCTACCCTCTCGTCTGGGTGTTTGGAATCTCGCTGAATCCGGGAACAAGCATGTACAGCGCCACGATCATCCCCAAGCATGCGTCGTTGGAGCATTATCGCTGGCTGTTCACCAACCCGGACAGCAACTACTTGCTGTGGTACAAGAATACGCTTATTGTCGCCAGCGTCAAGACGGTCCTGTCGCTGACGGTTACGCTGTTCCTGGCTTACGCATTTTCGCGGTATAACTTTGTCGGCAAGAAAAACGGCCTCTTCGTGCTCATGACGATCAAGATCTTCCCGGTCTTGATGGGCATGGTGGCCATCTATATCTTGCTGAGCCTGTTGGGCCTCCTGGATTCTCTGGTGGGGTTGACCTTGGTCTACATCGGGACCTCGATCCCGACCCATGCCTTTCTGGTCAAAGGGTATTTCGATACCATCCCCCGGGACTTGGACGAATCGGCAAAAATCGATGGCGCGGGCCACTTCCGGATCTTTTTCCAGATCATCCTGCCGCTCGCCGTACCGATTGTGGCCGTGGTTGCCTTGTTTAACTTCATGGCGCCGTTCATGGACTTCCTGCTGCCGCGAATCGTCATTCGCAGCCCGGAAAACTATACGCTCGCACTGGGGCTTTTCAACCTGGTCAACCAGGAGTTCGGCAGCAACTTTACCCGTTTCGCCGCAGGCTCCATTCTGATCGCCGTCCCGATCGCTGCCGTGTTCTTGTTCTTCCAACGCTATCTGATTTCCGGACTGACCTCCGGCGCAACCAAGAGCTAATGGGGTTTAGATGAATTCATAATAGACAGTGGGTGAGGGGTAATGGCGGATCCTTGGCATATTGGAACGCTGGACATGACGCTAAGGCTGGCTCTGTCCCTTATCCTCGGGGGGATCATCGGGTTTGAGCGGGAGATGAATCGGCACGCGGCCGGCCTCCGAACCAACATATTGGTGTGCATGGGCTCGACCTTGATCATGCTGTTGTCCATGTACGGATTCAGCCAGTTTGTCGACGAGACCAGCGTTCGGCTCGATCCCGCCAGGCTAGCCGCTCAAGTGATCAGCGGAATTGGCTTCCTGGGAGCCGGAACCATCATGCAAAAGGGCATGTTCGTGAAGGGACTGACCACGGCGGCGACGCTTTGGGTGATGGCAGCAATCGGATTGGCCGTAGGGGCCGGGTTTATCTACCCGGCCATCCTCACGTGCGGGATGGTATTCATCTCTTTGCGCATCCTTAACAAGATCGAGCACCGGTATTTCACCCCGACCACCTCCCGGGCCATCACGATCACCCTGAAAGCGGGCTCGGCTCACTCCAACAAAGTATACGAGGTTTTAACGTTGAATGAAGCCCGGATCAGCGAGTTGAGCATTCAGGAAAAGGACATGGAAGGGGCGCCTCTGCAAGAAATCTCGCTTCAATACACCGCGTCCAAAACCATGTCATGGATTGCTTTTGCGCAAAGCCTTAAAGAAATTCCGGACGTAACCTCTATCGAGTTTGGTGGATAAAATGGCTGGCCCATTTCTTGGCGTCATAGTAAAATATAGAAAGTGTCAGATGAGACGACGCCTGAGTAATTGTCCGTCAAAATGAGGTGACTTCGAATCGCTACCATAAGAGATATTGCCAAGATGGCTGGCGTTTCCCCAGCTACGGTATCCCGAGTCATGACGAATAAAGGGAATACTTCGGATGAGGTAAGGCAGAAGGTTGCCACGGCCATGGAACAAATGAATTACGTGCCCAACGCGCATGCCCAATCCCTGTCCTTAAAAAAAACAAACACCATTTGCTTTACGATTGCGAGAAACCCGAGGGAAATCCTCGGGAATTCGTTTTTCAGCGATGTGCTGTACGGAATTTCCGACGCGGCCAAATTGCAGAACTACAATCTTCAGTTCGCGATCTTTCATACCTTTGAGGAGCAAATGGCCTCGTGCATCAAGCTGTTCAAGAAAAAACAGGTGGACGGGTTTATCTTCACCAGCGTTCTCTCGCAGGATAAGGATGAACTGCTTCAAAACATGCAAAAGTACCGGATTCCTTATGTATTGATTGGCAGCAATATGTCCCACAACATGTTCTCCATTCATAACGACAACATTCGGGATAGCTATATGGCGACCCGTTATCTTCTGGATAAGGGCTATCGAAAGATGCTGCTGCTGGTTCCCAACCTGAAGCAGGATGTGATTTACGACCGGGTTCACGGGTACAAGCGGGCGGTTAAGGAGGCGGGCCTTGAGTTGTCCCACACGCATATTGTTCCTTGCAGCGATGACGAGTCGGACTTAAACCGGACTCTTGATGAACTTCGGGAAAGAGGCGTGTCGTTCGACTCGATCATGACGATGGACAGCATCACTTCCTTAAGCGCCTTGAAGTATTGTCAAACCAACGGACTGCGGGTTCCGGAAGAAGTAGGCATTCTTTGCTTTAATAATGCTCCCTTCCTGGACAAGGTTTCCCCATCTGTCAGCTGTGTAGACCCGAACCCCCACCTTCTAGGGAGTGAAGCGTTTAAAATGCTGATGGATCTCATTGACCCCCCGCCCGGGTCCGTGGTCAATAAGAGCATTCTGCTGCCCTCCACGATCCTGGAACGGCAATCCACCCAGAAAGGGCAGCTAACCGGGGCGCCGTAAGAAATGGGCGGAACTATCTCTAATTAAAGAAGTCCCTGTCGACGGTTGACCGTCGACAGGGACTATTTGAGGTTAGAGAGCGGACATAAAAATGGCGTTCCCGAGAGGATTCGAACCTCCGACCTGCAGTTTAGGAAACTGTCGCTCTATCCTGCTGAGCTACGGGAACGCAGCAACTAACATTATACCACCCGGGCCGCTCGTGGCGCAACTGGCGGACCGGCTTGAGGCTGCTACCGAAAAGGAACCCTTCGCCGAAGAAGCGGAGGGAGTTTGGCTTCCGAATTTATGAACAGAAGGACATTATAACCAATACGTCGAATGAGTAGGAATACAGGGATTTCCTTCCTGGGAATAAAGGCCTAAGACACCTCGGAAGTTGATGTTGACGGGAAGAGCCGATCTGAGGAGCAGCGATAGCGCTATGTTGGGTGCCGCTTTGTTTTGGACGACGGTCGTGGTAGTGGGAACGATGGGCTTGATTTCGGTGGTGGCGCATATAGACGAGAGGCGGGATCGAAAAAAATTCGAGAAGGACGATTTCCGGAGGCTCGGGTAGCGGAGCGTAAGCGGTCAACCGGACTTAGGGCCGGGCCATGGCCCGACTGCGGCGCAGCGCCGAATCGCCGTTTGGACTTTCCTCCCCCGGGTAAGAAGTAAGAAAACCCCCGAATGGGGCGGCGAGGAGGAAGGAACCTATGGGCAAGCATCAGCATGTCGCTCCCCATCCCGAGGGAGGCTGGCAGGTGATCGGCGAGGGCAACGGCCGGGCGACGGCGCGGACGGACACTCAGGCGGAGGCGATCAAGCGGGCAAACAAGATTGCCCGAAAGGAGCACTCGGAGGTGCTGATTCACGGCAGGGACGGAAGAATCCGCGAGAAGAACAGCTTCGGCCACGATCCATTCCCTCCCCGAGGCTAAAGGCAAGGCGATTGCTCTCCTAAGCGTCCGAATCGAATCCATCCAGGCCGTCGCAGATGCCGACGGGTTGCATTGACTGCAGAGATACCGTCTCTTTCGGAGGCGGTTTTTTTTATTTTGGCCGAAGGGCTTGACACTGTACATAAAAAGATTAAACTGTGTATATAATAATATTAACAGTTGAACTTGGCATACGAGGTGAGGGCTTGTACATCATATTGTCGAATAGCGATCCTTTGCCGCTCTATGAGCAGATCAAGAAGCAGATCACCGAGCAGATCGTCACCGGCAAGCTGCTTCCCGAAGAAGCGCTGCCCTCCATCCGCGCGCTGGCCAAGGAGCTGGAGATCAGCGTCATCACGGTGAAAAAAGCCTACGACGATCTGGAGGCGGAAGGCTTCATCGTCACCCGGCCGGGCAAAGGCTCGGTGGTGGCGCAGGCCGGCGCCGCTTTCGTCCGCGAGGCGAAGCTGAAGGCGATGCAGGATTCGCTTGAGGAAGCCATCGCCAAGGGAAGGGAGCTCGGCATGGAAGACGGCGAGATCCGGCATACTCTGGATCTGCTGCTCAAGGAGTTGTAGCGGCGCGGTCCGGTTAGGCGGCGGAGTTGGAACTTGGAACAAGTCAGAAGGAGGAGTAAAGCATGCAGGAGAGCGAATTCGCCCTGGAAGTGGAGGGGCTGAACAAGCGGTACGAGCGGTTCGAGCTGAAGGATGTCAGCTTCCGTATTCCGCGCGGGTATATCATGGGCTTTGTTGGCCGCAACGGGGCGGGCAAGACGACGACGATCAAATGCATTCTCGATCTGATCAAGGGGGACAGCGGCACGATTCGGCTGTTTGGCAAAGATCAAGCGGCCAACCGGATCGGCGTTCGCGACCGGATCGGGTATGTCAGCGAGGAATCGTACTTCTATGAGGACATGACGGCGGCTTGGACAGGCAAATTCGTCAGCCGGTTCTACTCGCGGTTCGACGCGAAACGGTTTGCCGGTTGGCTGGACCGGTTCCAGGTCGACCCTGGCAAGAAGGTCAAGGAGCTGTCCCGCGGGATGAAGGTGAAGCTGTCGCTCGCGCTCGCCCTGTCCCACGAGCCGGAGCTGCTGATCCTGGATGAACCCACTTCCGGGCTCGACCCGGTTATCCGCAACGAGCTGCTTCAGGTTTTCCTGGAGCTGATCCAGGATGAGCGCTGCACGGTGTTCTTCTCTTCGCATATCTCGTCGGATATGGAGAAGATCGCCGACTACATCACCCTGCTCGATAATGGGCGGGTCCTCCTTTCAAGTGGCAAGCACGAGCTCTTAGATGGTTGGACGATCGTGAAGGCGGACAACCGTTTCCGCAGCCGGGAAGTGGACGCCTTGCTGACCGGCGTCAAGGCCACCGACTTCGGGTACAGCGGCATCGTCCAGGACCCGGTCCGTTTCCGGCGGACGTTCTCGGCGGCTTTTCCGGGAGCCGACTTCAAGACGGAGCGGTTGACCATCGACGAGCTGCTGCTCCGGCTAACCCGGGAAGGGGTGGCGTCATGATCGCGTTGATCGCCAAGGATTTTGCCGTGCAGAAGCGATCGCTCGTGCTGTTCTTTGCCATCGGCCTCATGATCTTCTTCATGTACGCATCGATGGGAGACGCCAATTGGGCGACGACGATCTTCCCGGTATTCGTGGTCGGCTACAGCTTTGCCAATCGCACCCTGTACGAGGACGAACGGAATCATTCGCTTCGGTTGCTGCTCGCCTTTCCGCTCCCTCGGCGGAAGATCGTCCAGGCCAAATATGTCAGCATTGCGATCGTCTTCCTCGGCCTGCTCGTAATCTTCTGGGGAATCGGAAGCTTGTTTGGGCTGAACGAAGGAGGGACCGAGCTCGCCCTGCTCAGCCTGTGCGCAACGCTCTTCGGCTTCAGCCTGCTGGTCTCGCTTTATCTGCCGATGGCCTTCAAGCTGGGAATGATCAAGGCGCAGACGTTTCAGAGGCTCTTCCTCATCGGGCTCTTCGCCATCGGTGCAGGCGGAGGCTTCCTCTTCTCCGCGTTCGGCTCCAAGGGCGACGATCCGCCCGCCTGGCTGACCGACTTGCTGGAGAAGGCGTCGCGGTTATCCCCGTCCCTCTGGGCGGTGCTGCTGTTCGCGATTGCGGTCGTCATCTACCTGTTGTCTTTAGCCGCTTCAATCCGTCTCTTCGAGCGCCGCGAGCTGTTCTGAGGCGGCTCGCCGTACGCTCCTGCGCTGCACTAAGCATAAGAACCCGCCTCCCGAGGCAACGTCTTCGGGGGCGGGTTCTGTTGGCTTCAACGGCAGAGAAGGGCTTCCTCGATCGCTTCGGGACGCGAGGGGCGGCCGATCAGATAGCCCTGACCCTCGTGGCAGTTGTTCGACCTCAGAAAATCGAGCTGCTCGGCCGTTTCCACGCCCTCGGCGATGACCTTCAGGTTCAGGCTTTTCGCGAGCGTGATGATGGTGGTAACGATCTCCGAATCCGCATGGTCGGTATAGATGTTGCGGATGAATGACTTGTCGATCTTCAGTGCATCGATCGGCAGCCGGTTGAGGTAGCTCAGCGAGGAATAGCCGGTGCCGAAGTCGTCGATCGAGATGTAGATGCCCATGGCCTTGAGATGCTCCAGGATGTGCACGGTGTGCTCGCCCTGCTTCATGATCGTCTCTGTGATCTCCAGCTCCAATTGATCGGCGGAGAGCTGCTCTTCCTCCAGCACCCGCTCCACCAGCGCCGGCAAGCCGGGGTCTTGAAGCTGCTTGACCGACAGGTTGACGGCGAGCCGCTCTCCCGGGTTGCCGGTGCTGAGCCATTTGCGGAATTGGCGGCAGCCGGTGCGCAGCACCCATTCGCCGAGCGGAATGATGAGCCCGCTCTCCTCGGCGACGGGAATAAATTCATCCGGCGAGATCGGGCCCCATTCCGGATGATCCCAGCGCAAGAGCGCTTCGAACCCGGTGAGCTTGCCGGTTTCCAGGTCGACCTTCGGCTGGTATTCAAGCCGCAGGCTGTCGGTCTCCAGGGCGCTGCGCAGCCCCTTGTCGATCTCGACCTTGCGCAGCACCTTCTCGGTCATATCGGCGGAGAAGAAGCGGAAGTGGTTCTTCTCGTGCGTCTTGACGTGATACATCGCCGTGTCGGCGCACTTGATGAGGGTGTCGACGTCTTGTCCGTCCTGCGGGTAGAGGCTGATGCCGATGCTGGGGCTGGTAAAGCATTCCCGTTCGCCCAGCCGGTACTTGCGGCTGAGCGACTGCTTGATGTAGAGGGCGTGCTCGCCGGCTTCCTTCAGGGTAACGTTCCGCAGGATCACCGTGAATTCGTCGCCGGCCAGGCGCGAGACGGTATCCTGCTCCCTCGCGCATTCCTTCAGGCGGCGGGCCACCTCGATCAAGAGCTGGTCGCCCATCTCGTGGCCGAGCGAGTCATTGATGAGCTTGAAATGATCGAGGTCGATGAACAGCAGCGCAAGCGACGAGTGCGCCGGCTGGGATTCGATGCAGGCCGCCAGCTTGTCGCGGAAAAACCGGCGGTTGGGTAAGCCAGTGAGCGCGTCGTGGAAGGCGTAGTGGCGGATGCGCTCCTCCTGGAGCCGTCTCTCCTGAATGTCGCGGAAGACGAGCACGACGCCGGAGACCCGGCCCTGCTCGTCATAGATCGGCGAGGCGCTGTCGTCGATGGGCAGCTCGCTGCCGTCCCGGCGGACCAGACAGGTCTCGGCGGGCATGTCCACCGGACGCCGCTCGGAGATGGCCCGATAGATCGGGCTCAGCACCGGCTCCCGCGTCTGCTCGTGGTAGATCGGCATGACCGTCTCGATCTTCCGGCCGAGCGCTTCCTCCGAGCTCCAGCCGGTGAGCTGGGCGGCGACCGGATTGAGGTATTGCACGTCGCCGACGGCGTCGGTGGTAATCACGCCGTCTCCGATGCTGTCCAGCGTGATCGAGAGGCGGTTGCGGCTCTCCCGGAGCTGCTGCTCCTGTTCCTTCAGGGCCGTGACATCGACGACGGACCCGATCACCTTTTCCAGGCTCCCGTCCTTGTCCAGCAGCGGCCGAAACGATTCCTGCACCCAAATTTCCCGCCCGTCCGGCTGGATCAGCCGGCACTCCCGGGTCACGTTCTCTCCCGCCGCAATTCTCTCCCAGACGGCTTCGTACGTCAGATTATCGTCCGGATGCAGGATGGTCCGCCAGAACAGCGGGTCTTTGAGGAAGGCGGCGTGGTCGTAGCCGCACAGCTTCTCGATTTCCCGGGAAACGGAGATTTCGCCGGTCTTCTGGTTCCAGGACCAGATGGCGGAGCCGACATGGTCGAAGATTTGCGTCAGCTCGGTGGTCTTGCGCTTGAGCTCCCGGGCATTGTCGTGGGAGCGGAGCTGTTCGCTGGCGAACAGGTAGCTGAGCGAGCTAACCGGGATGAGAATGAGGCAGTAGAGGGCTGTCGTTTTTAACGCCGGGAGCGTTCCGGGAATGACCAGCATCAGACAGACGGCGGAAAAGGCCACCGTACTGGCGTTCATCCAGATCCATTCCTGGAAGGGAGGGCGCCGCAGGCGCTTGATGAGAATGGCGCCCATGGCGATCAGACAAAGGTTGGCCACCGCAATCTCGGAGGCAAAGTTAACGCCGTACAGCAGCACCCGGACGGCGCCGATGACAAGGGCGGCCAGCACCGAGGCGAACGGGCCCCCGAAGGCGGCGGCCAGCATCACCGGAACCGCGCGGAAATCGACGATTACGTGCTCGGCCGCTTTTACCGTAAACAGCATGAGCAGAATGCCGAGCAGTCCGCAGCCCAGTCCGTGCAGCACCTGCGCCTTGGCTCGGGACAAGGCATCGCCGATCCGATCCGTCAATTGATAGAAGAAGAAGAGAAAGGCGATCAAAAGCGCCCCGTTGATGACCAATTCTTTACCCATAGCACACCCGCTTTATTTCGTCCGTTCCCTACCTATTCGACACGGTTCCCCTTTTCCCTGTCCGCCGCTGGCAAAGAAACCCGATTTTACGATTTGCCAAAATAATTCCGATATCAATTGACAGGAACGATCCAGCGGTATGGCCGGGTCGCTTCGATGCGATGTGAGGGTGAGGACCTTCACCTCTGGGTAGGCGTCATCGTCGCCTCGCAGATGGAAGTCGCCCGCCACCCCGAGCGGGCCTTTGTCGAGCTCGTCGATGAAGCTCTCGCGGTCATGGAAGAAGGCTTTCCTTTATAAAGGAATAACCCCTCAGACCGATCTTACCAAAAGGCCGTTTCCGGCTTGATCGAGCAGATGCTCGGATCAGCCGGGAAACGGCCTTTTTTTAGCAGACTCTAATCCAAAAAAAAGTAGAAATGGTATGCAACCCGCCCTTAAGAAGAAGTGTATATCTCTATAGTAGACAGCCGTTCTCGGCCATTCCAGCGGGGATGGCAAGGGATTCTACGCCAGGGAGGGAATACGTTGAAGATAACCCGGTTGACCGCTCTGCTCACATTGGCAGCGATGCTCGTTCTCTCGCTTTCGTCCAGCTCGGCGAGCGGGGAGAAAATCATGACGGAAGACGAGTTTATGGAGATCTCCGCGAAGCAAAATGCCATGCTTTACCTTATGGATAAGGCAAAGAAGGAGATGGAGGCCAATCATCCCGATTCCTTTGGCGGTATTTACTTTGACGAAGCTCAACCTGTCTTGTTGCTGGCAGGGACCAAGGAACAGGTAGATGTGCTGGCCTCGACCGTGGACAGCCGGTTCACCGTAAGGCGGGTAAAGAACTCCCAATACCAGTTGGAAAACACGGTGCTGGAGATAAATCGTTTATTCGGTGTAAATTCAGACGAACGTCATTATCCGGAGCAAAATGGGAAGAGGGTGAACGTCTCCTGGGGAATAGATACCGCGGCCAATAAAGTGGTTGTGATGACAGATGATGAACATGCGAAGGAGCTCATTCGGAATCAGTTCTCGAAAGATCTTTATTATTTCACGGGAGCGCTTGAATTGTTCGTCGAGCAATCTTCTGCTGCTGATCCAGGTAGATAAAGGAGACCAGGAAAGAAGCTCTCCCGTCTAAAGGCAGGTCCTGCCGGTCACAGGATCTGCCTTTTTGGCATGCGTCTATTCCATCCGGTGTAAGCGGAGGCGGCAAACAGGATGACGATCGGCATGAGCGGCAGCGCGTAGCGCGAATGGGGCAGATAGACCATGTGCAGCAGGGTGAAGTAGCCGAGCAGGCTGATCAGGGTGACGGCGTCGCGGCTGCGGCGAGCCCGGTACAGGCCGACGAACCCGGCGGCGAGGAGCAGGTAATGGGCGGCAATGGCGGCGGCGAGCGGAATGCCCGGCAGCGGCATCCAGTAGAAGACGTCTCCCCAGAACAGCAGGAATTTGCCGACGGTATACCAGCTGGCATACACCCAGAACCGGTGGGCGAAGCCGTCCTTCAGCCGCTCTACGGCGTGCCGGGTGTCGAGCTCGTCGTTCACCCAGAGGTTGTCGGTCGTATGCCAGGTCTTCTGTTCGTCCAGGAACAGCGCCGGAACCGTCCACGGGTAAGTGCCCAAGAGGAGCGGATTGCCCGAGGACTTGGTGAGCGGGATGAACTCGCCGCCCGATACCCGCTCGTTGCGTACCCACCACGGAGTGAGGCAGAGAACGAAGACGAGGGCCGCGGCGAGGCCGCAGCGCAACAGCCGGGCGAAGGGAATCCGCTTGCGGACGATCAGCAGCAGGAAGAACAGGCCGGGCCAGAGGGCGACCGTCGGGCGGACATAGACCGCGGCGGCCCATGCGAGACCGAAGAGGAGCGCGTTCGCGTAGGTTGGCTTGGCTTCGGCGCGCAGAGCGGCGGCGATGAGCAGGAACAGGACCGCGATGAACAGCGACTCGGTGAACAGGAAGTTCGAAATCAGCCAGAGCGGCGGATAGAGGCTGGCGAGCAGCACCGCGATGAAGGCGGTCCGCTCGCCGAACAGGCGGCTGCCGATGCGGAACAGGAGCCACAGCGCCGCCGTGATCAGCACCGCCTGGATCACCCGGACGGTTTGAGCGGCCGCCGGGCCGGTGCTGCCGACCAGCTTCATCACCAGCGCGAGAAAGGCCGGGTAGGCCGGCGTGATGAAGGCGGTCGGTTGGCTCGGATCGTTGTAGGTCAGCGTCCCCTGCTCCAGCAGAATGCGGGCGGAGCGCAGGTATTCCCGGTCGTCGGAGCGGTAATCGTACTGCGTTCCGGCCGCCAGCACCAAGAGGATCTTCAGCAGCAGCGTGAAGCCGAGCAGCAGCAGGCAGGCCTTTCGCGGCGGCAGAAGGCGCAGGAAGCGGCTTGCCTTGCGACCGGCGTCCCGAATTGGCCGGAGAACGGGCGTCATGCCCCTCGCCTCCGGCGACTCAGCTTGCTCCATTCCGGCAGGGCGATGCCGGCGAGGATGACGAGCACGCCGACCCACTTCAGCCAGGTCACGGTCTCGCCGAGCACGAGGGCGGACATGAGCACGGCCGTCGGCAGCTCGGCGGCACTGAGAATCGAGGCGAGGCTGCCGCCGGTTCCGGGAGCGCCGATCGCGAAGAAGAGCGTCGGAATCACCGCGCCGAATAGGGCGAGCAGCAGCGCCCATAGCAGCAGCCCTTGGCCGAGCGCGCCGTTCGCGAGGAACGAGGGCGGGTAGACGATGAAGCTGACGAGGAGCGAGCCCGCGCTCATGATCAGGCTGCGGCCGAGCGGCGCCCCTTGCGGCGCTATCCGGCTGCTGAAGAGAATGAACAGGGCGTAGGTGACCGCAGAGGCGAGCCCGAGCAGGACGCCGGCGAGGTCCGCTCCGCCGAAGCCGCCCGGCAGGACGCCGCCGGCGAGCAGGGTGCCGGCGAACAGCACGAGAATCGCCAGCCCTTCCAAGGCGGACGGCAGCTTGCGGGAGAGGAGCGCATCGACGAGCACGCCGATCCAGGAAAACTGAAACAGCAGGACGATGGCGAACGAAGCGGGCAGGCTCTGAAGCGCGCCGTAATAGAAAATCCCCGTCGACGCCATGAGCGCCCCGACTCCGGCAAGCTTCAGGCCGTCCTGCGCGGCAAGCGGCGTTCCCCGGGACAGCCCGGCGAAGATTCCCGGGCGCTTGCCGGAACGGGTCCGTCCGGCCAAGAGCCGCGAGACCAGATAGGCCGCTGCCATCAGGAGAAAGCCGGCAAAGTTTTGGCCGCCGACCACCTCGTCGACGGTGAAGCCGCGGTCGTACGCAAAGACCACGAAGGTGGACAGCACGCCGTAGCTGCAGGCTCCGGCCAAGATCAACCATTTCGATATCGATTTCACGGGTTACGCTCCTTTTGACGGTCATCGGGTCGTTCCGGCCGGGCGAGGGCGGAATCGCCTTCGTTCCCTTCCGGACTCTCGGTCGCGGCGGCGGTAGGCTCCGGCGGCAAAGCTTCCGATGGGGAAGGGCCGCCGGTCCCCTTGCTTCGGCGCAGGCCGCGGAAGAATTCGGTCAGCTCCCGGGCGCACTCCGCTTCCAGCACGGAGGGGATCACCTCGACGCGATGGTTGAAGCGGGGCTCCTGCAGCAGGTTCATGAGCGTTCCCGCACAGCCTGCCTTGGGATCGGAGGCGCCGAAGACGACGGTCGGCACCCGCCCTTGGACAATGGCTCCAGCGCACATCGGGCAGGGTTCCAGGGTGACATACAGCGTGCAGTCGAGCAGCCGCCAGGCGTTCAGGGCCGCGCTCGCTTCGCGGATGGCGATCATCTCGGCGTGGGCGGTCGGATCGGCGGCGGTTTCCCTCAGGTTGTGGCCGCGGCCGATCACCTCGCCGGCGCGAACGACGACTGCGCCGATCGGCACCTCGCCGAGCACCTTGGCTTTGGCCGCCTCGGCAAGCGCTTCCCGCATCCAATAGTCATGAACGATTTGGCTCTCAGGCATACGATTCTCCGTTTCTTCCGGATGTTACTCATCGAACATCCATTCTGTTGTTAACATGTTGTGGATAATTCTGTGGATAACCGGGTGGTTCGGTGGACAACTCCACTTATTTTACTTGGCTTGGCGGGGATTGGCAAACGGGCCTGTGCGCGCGAGACCGAAGGAGAAAACCGGGAAAAAAGCGGACCTTTTCCCAATAAAATAGGCGAACGTAAGTTTGCATATCTTCCGAAAAAGGGAGTATACTATAGGAACAAACGTTCCGAATGAAACGGATTAAGACGGATGCGAGGAGGCTTCCGAATGACGGGTACCTTTGATCGATATGTGGGGCATATGGTGGATATTATCTATTTGGACCGCGAGAACAAGCTTACCCAGCGGCGAATCAGCGTGCTGAGCGCCGATCCGGACGGCCTCACCGCCTACTGCTGGAAACGGCGCGCTCCCCGTCTGTTCAAGAACGAGAATGTGCTCGCCGTCATGCCGGTTCGCCGCCGGACCAGCTAGGAGCGGCGGACTTTCTGGCCCCGCCGCTTAACGCCGTGCTATAATGAGGGAGTTTCAGGGAAATTCCGACATTTTTCACGGATTCGGAGGGAAACCGGGGCCCATGAACTCCATCACTGCCTCACTCATCACGTTCGTGTCGATCTCGGGTGTCCTCAGCCTGCTGATGGGGCTGTACGTCGCCTCCATGAAGACCCCTTTTACCGGCAAATGGGCTTTTATCGGCGTCTCGGTAACCGCTACCCTCTACATATTCGGATTCGCCATGGAGCTCGCCAGCACCACGCTCGCGGAAATCAAGCTGTGGGCCGTAGTGGAGTATATGGGGATCGCCCTCTGCCCGCCCTTCTGTGTGCTTCTCGTGATGCACTACAGCGCCATGGAGAAGTGGCTGCGCGCCAAAATCAAGCTGGCCTTGTTCCTCCTACCTTCCATCACCCTCGTCCTCATTGCCACGAACGAGTGGCATCACCTCTTCTACCGCTCCATTTACTGGCGGGCGGACTCTCCCTTCCCTACCACCGACGTCGTCATGGGCGATTGGTATATCGTCCAGGGCAGCTACACCTTCGGCTGCCTGATGCTGGCCGCGCTCATTCTCATGCGGCAGTGGAAGCGGACGCCGGCTTACCGCAAGCAGGTGACCGCGATGCTGGCGGGACATCTGCTGCCCATCCTCGCGGCTTTTCTCTACCTGATCGGGCTTACGCCCTATGGGATCGATCCGGTGCCGTTCGTGCTCGCGATCACCTCCGCTTGCTACATCTGGGCGATCCGAACCACCGGGATGCTCGATATCGCGCCCATTGCCCGCGAACACATCTTCGACAGCATGCGCGACGGCGTCGTCGTCTTCGACCCCTTCGACCGGCTGGCCGATTACAACCGGGCCGCCGCCCGGATCGTCTCCGCGCTCAGGCCGGAGCATCTCGGCTACCGCCTGGACCGGCTTCAGGCCTTCGAGCCGCCCGGCAGCCTGCTCGCCCGGCTGAATCCCTCCGATCTGGAAGCGGGCCAGCGGATTCGGCTGGAGCGGGAGGGCGCTTCGTTCTATTATGAGGTTTACGCCTCGCCGGTCCTCAACCGGGCCGGGCGAACCGTCGGCCGGATGCTCAGCCTGCTCGATGTGACCGAAGCGGCCGTGAGCGAGGAGCGCCTGCGATACCTGGCGACCCATGACGGACTGACGCAGACCTACAGCCGGGCGTATTTCCTAACGCAAGCGGACGAGCTGTTCCGGGACTGCGCTTCGCGGGGCGAGCCGTTCTGCATCCTGCTGCTGGACATTGACTACTTCAAGCAGGTGAACGACCGCTACGGACATTTTGCCGGCGACCGCGCGCTGGTGCATGTGGTCGGAATCTGCGAGCGGCTGCTTGGCGAAAGCAATCCGTTTGCCCGGTACGGCGGGGAGGAGTTCGTCGCCGCGCTGCCCGGCATGGAGCTTGCCGCCGCGCGGCGGGTAGCCGAAGCGATCCGCGCCGAGCTTGCGGCAAGCCCGCTGACGCACGGCGGCGAGCGGATCGCGCTCACCGCGAGCCTCGGCTTGGCCGACGGCACCGAGGAGGGGAGCACCCTCACGGGGCTCCTGCACCGGGCGGACGAAGCGCTGTATCAGGCCAAAGCGAATGGACGCAATGCGGTTTATCCGCTCGTGTCCTGACGTATGGCGAAATCCGGCGCCAACCGCGAATGGGCGAACGGTCCTTGCGTGTAGCGTTGACTTTTTGAGGGCCTTCCTATCCTTTTGGCGGCTTTTTCTGTATAATAAAAAGGATGTACTCTTTCAGATGACAAGGAGTGTTCCATAGATGGCATTAAAAGCCGGAATTGTCGGTCTGCCCAACGTGGGCAAGTCCACGCTGTTCAACGCCATTACCCAGGCGGGCGCGGAGTCGGCCAACTATCCCTTCTGCACCATTGATCCCAATGTAGGCGTGGTCGAAGTCCCGGACGAGCGGCTTCAGGGCCTGGCGAACATCGTCACCCCGAACCGCATCGTGCCCACCGCCTTTGAATTCGTCGATATCGCCGGTCTGGTCAAGGGCGCGAGCAAAGGCGAGGGGCTCGGCAACAAATTCCTCGCCCACATCCGCGAGGTGGACGCGATCGTCCATGTGGTGCGGTGCTTTGAGGACGAGAACATCACCCACGTCTCCGGCAAGGTCGATCCGGTGAGCGACATCGAGACGATCAACCTGGAGCTGATTCTGGCCGATCTCGAGTCGGTCGAGAAGCGGATCGACCGATCCCGCAAGAACATGAAGGGCGGCGACAAGAAGTATGCCGCCGAAGTGGAGCTGCTGGAGCGGATCAAGGAAGCCCTCTACGCCGACAAGCCCGCGCGCAGCGTCGAGCTGTCCGACGAGGAGCGGCAGATGCTCCGCGACCTGCCGCTGCTTACCATGAAGCAGATCGTCTACGCGGCCAACGTCAGCGAGGCCGAGGCGGGGAACGCGGATGCCAATCCGTACGTGCAGAAGGTCAGGGACTACGCCGCAGCCGAAGGGGCCGAGGTGGTTCCGATCAGCGCCAAGGTGGAGTCGGAGATCGCCGAGCTCGAAGGCGAGGACAAGGAGATGTTCCTGCAGGAGCTGGGGCTGACCGAGTCCGGGCTCAACCGGCTCATTCGGGCTGCTTATAAGCTGCTCGGGCTGTACACGTATTTTACGGCCGGGGTGCAGGAAGTCCGCGCCTGGACGATTCACCAGGGGACGAAGGCGCCGCAGGCGGCCGGAGTCATCCACACCGATTTCGAGCGCGGCTTCATCCGGGCCGAAGTCGTCTCCTATGATGATCTGATCGCCGCAGGCTCCATGGCGGCGGCCCGGGAGAAGGGCCAGCTGCGGCTGGAGGGCAAGGATTATGTGGTGGCGGACGGCGATGTGATGCACTTCCGCTTTAACGTTTAGCCATTGAACGCTTTCTACCCCAGAACCGGAGGCCGAGGACCGATGTGACCCGAAAGCCGTGCGGGCAAAGATGACCGCAATTTCCCCTGACGATTCAGGGAGCCGCATACGAAAGGAAGGAACCATCATGCTGGACCGTCTGCAAGCGTTGGCAGACCGATACGACAAGCTCAGCGAGCTGCTGTGCGATCCGGATGTGGCGAACGACTCCGCCAAGCTGAGGGAATACTCGAAGGAGCAGTCCGACCTTCAGGAAGCGTACGACGCCTATAAAGAATACCGGACCGTCTGCGAGGAACTGGATGCCGCCAAGGCCATGCAGAATGAAAAGCTCGACGACGACATGCGCGAGATGGTGAAGCTGGAGATCGAGGAGCTCTCCGGGCGCAAGGAAGCGCTCGAGGAGCGGCTCACCGTGCTGATGCTGCCCAAGGACCCGAACGACGACAAGAACGTCATCGTCGAAATCCGCGGGGCGGCAGGGGGCGACGAAGCGGCGCTGTTCGCAGGCGACCTCTACCGGATGTACACCCGCTACGCCGATGCCCAGGGCTGGAGGGTCGAGGTGCTCGATTCGAACGTGAACGACCTCGGCGGCTTCAAGGAAGTCGTGTTCATGGTGAGCGGCAAGGGCGCTTACAGCAAGCTGAAATACGAGAGCGGCGCGCACCGGGTGCAGCGCATTCCTGTGACGGAATCGGGCGGCCGGATTCACACCTCCACCTCGACGGTGGCGGTCATTCCGGAAGCCGAGGAAGTCGAGATCGACATCAAGGAAAGCGACATCCGCGTCGATACCTTCTGTTCGAGCGGCGCGGGCGGCCAATCGGTCAACACAACCAAATCGGCGGTGCGTGTCACGCACGTGCCGACCGGCATCGTCGCCACCTGCCAGGACGGCAAGTCGCAGAACTCGAACAAAGAGAAAGCCCTGCAGGTGCTGCGGGCGCGCATTTACGACAAGTTCCTGCAGGAAGAGCAGGCCAAGTACGCCGACGAGCGCAAGAGCAAGGTCGGCACCGGCGACCGCAGCGAGCGGATTCGCACGTACAACTTCCCGCAGAGCCGGGTGACGGACCACCGCATCGGCCTTACCCTGCACCGGCTGGACAGCGTGCTGAACGGCGATCTCGAAGAGATCATCGGCTCGCTGACCGTGGCGGCGCAGGCGGAGCTGCTGGAGAAGGCGGAGTAACGCTGCCAGCCAATGACTCGAAAAAGCACGCAGGACCTAGGATAACCTGGTGCCGGGCTGCTTCCTTGTCGCTTCTAAGGCGGTAGAAGGTAGCCCGGGAAGGAAGAAAGAAGGAGCCGAACCGGATGAACGAACAACAGCAGCCCACCATTCGCGAAGCCTATGTTCAGGCTTCTTCTTTTTTGCGGGAAGCGGGCATCACGGAGCCGGAGGTCAGCGCCCGCCGACTGCTCGCGAAGCAGCTCGGCGCAAGCGACACCGAGCTGCTCTGGCGCTTTCCCGAGCCGTTCCCGCCGGAAGCGGCGGCGGGGTGGCCGGCCGTGCTCGCGCGGCGGGCCGAGGGGGAGCCGCTGCAGTATATCCTCGGGGAGCAGGAGTTCTACGGGCTCCCCTTCCAAGTCACGCCGGCCGTCTTGATTCCCCGGCCGGAGACCGAGCTGCTCGTGGAGGCCATCGTCCGCCACGGCAAGCGGATGTGGCCCGGCGCCGACGCTGCGGCGGCGGGGAACGACCCTTCCGTGCTGGCCGCCGATATCGGCACGGGCAGCGGGGCGATCGCCGTGACGGCGGCTACCCTCTGCCCGGGCTGGCGCATCGCCGCCGTCGACCTGTCGCCGCAGGCCCTCGCGGTCGCGCGCGGCAATGCCGAGCGGAGCGGGGCCGATGCGGGGATTCGCTGGCTGGAGGGCGATCTGCTGGCGCCGCTTCAGGCCGCCGGGCTTCAGCCCGACATCCTGATGTCCAATCCGCCGTATATCCCCTCCGGCGATATTGCCGGTCTGCAGCGCGAGGTGCGCCAGCATGAGCCGCTTCTCGCGCTCGACGGCGGCGGCGACGGCCTGGAGCCGTACCGACGGATGGCGGCCCAGATGGCCGAGTACGGCATCTGGCCCCGTCTCGTCGGCTTCGAGGTCGGCATCGGCCAAGCCGACGAGGTGGCGGCGCTGCTTAGGGCGACCGGCCGGTTCGACTGGCTGGAGATCGTGCCGGACTACGCCGGAATTTCCCGGCATGTGCTCGCCGGCCGCGACCGGGATTGACGTGAGCCGGTTGGGGATGCGGACCGGGTGCATCGCCTATCCGAGTGAGACGCACACCGACAACCGGCACATGCGGCGAATTGAAAGAGGCTTCCTGTCTCCCGTTTATCCAACGGGGACCGGAAGCCTTTTGTTCAGATTGGCGAGAGGGGGACGGCCAGCTTCGGCAGACGGAGACGAAGGAGACCGATCCAGACAGACCAAGACAGACCAAGACAGACCAAGACAGACCAAGACAGACCAAGACCGACCAAGACCGACCAAGACCGACCAAGACCGACCAAGACCGACCAAGACCGGCCCGAGGTACTCCCTCTCCCTAACGTTCCTGGATTAGGCGAATCCCTAGCCTACCGGGTCGATTCAACCTCCCGCCCGTACGGCAGATAGAGCGTGAACCGGCTGCCGCGCCCCGGCTCGCTGTCGAGCTGAATGAACCCGCCGAGCAGCTTGGCGAATTCCCGGGAGATGGACAATCCGAGGCCGGTGCCTCCATACTTGCGGCTCGTCGTGCCGTCGGCTTGGCGGAAGGCTTCGAAGACGATCGCCTGCTTGTCCTCGGGAATGCCGATACCGGTGTCCTCGACGGCGAGAGCCAGCCATTCCGGACTGCTGCCGCCGGAGTCCGCCGAAGACGGCGTTGACGAAGACGGCGCAGACGCGCCGCTCGCCGGGTCCGGCGGCTGGGGAGCGGGCTCCGGCGCCGGTTCGAAGAAGGAGCCGAAGATCTCGAAGTCCGACAGCCTCTCCGGCATCCGGTCCGCTTGCCGGAAGAAGGCCTCCAGGACATCCATCCGGTCTACCGCCTGGATGGATAAGCGCACCGAGCCTTGCTCCGTAAACTTGAAGGCGTTGGAGAGCAGATTCATCAGAATCTGCTGCAGCCGCTGGCCGTCCGTGTAGATGAGCGCGGGCAGTTCGGGTCCGAACACGAGCTCGAAGGCGAGTCCCTTCTGTTGGGCAAGAGGGCGGAAATGGCGCTCCAGAAGCTGCGGCAGCTCGCCCAGGTTGACCGCCTCCCGGATGATCTCGATTCGTCCCGCCTCCACCTTGGACAGGTCGAGGATGTCGTTGATGAGACGGAGCAGGTCCTGCCCGGAGGAGTAGATCATCTCCGCGTAGCTGACTTCCTCGGGCGGGAGCGTGCCGGCCCGGTTCTCGGCCAGCAGCTGGGAGAGGATCAGCATGCTGTTCAGCGGTGTGCGCAGCTCGTGGGACATGTTGGCGAGGAATTCGCTTTTGTATTGGTTGCTGAGCTGCAGCATATGCGCATGCTCCTCGAGCGCGGCCGTCGTCCGGACCAGCTCGGCGGTTTTGTCCTGGGCGATCTCGTATTGGACGGCAAGCTCGTAATTGGCTTCCTGCAGGTTATCCTGTCGGCGGAATTCCAACTGAAAATCACGCAGAATGAGCGAGAAAGCCAGGCTGAGCAGCACGCTTATCGGAAAGGTAAGCACAGCGATATCGGTCAGGTATTTACCGGCGGGAATGACGCCGAACACCGCGATGACGAGGACGTTCGTCAGGTTGATGGTGAAGACGAAGCTCAGGCATTTTTTCCAGAACCCGGCTTCGCGTTTCCTCCAATATTCATGCAGGGCCGCGGCGACGAGGCCCAGGATCGTCATGTTCAGGCAGCCGACCCAGGAGGCCGTGGTCAGGGAAAAGGTGAGCCGCGTGAGCCCGATACCGGCGCCGATCACGATCAGCCAATAGGAGGGGCCGACGAACAAGGGAGCAATGATGAGCGGGACGAAGCGCAGGTCGAACAAGACATTTTCCGCGAGCGGCAGTCCAAAATACATTGAGACCCATCCGCCGAGGATGGCGGCCAGGGCGAAGAGGAGATTTTGCGTTCGGCGAACCATGCCTTTCAGCAGGTACTTATTGAAGACGCTGGCGAGGTAGGTCAGGGTGAGCAGGATGCTGATATTCGCAAAAAAGGTTTTGTACCAATGCACGCGGCAAGCCTCCGATCAAGCAAAACGGTGAACACTCTACGCCAAATCATAACACAAACCAAACGCAAAGGCGTAGGAGTCGGGGAGTGATCCTTCTAGCAAATGGAATTGATAGAGAGGTTTAAGAGATTCGCGTCCGGGCCATACTGGAGATAGAACCAAGAAGCCGGAAGCGGGGCGTGAAACGAATGGTCAAGCGGACGAATACCCGAGTGTTGGCACTCTTATTTTTTTCCCTAACGATGCTGGTCCTAAACTGGCAGACGCAAAAAGCGGACGCCGCCTTCGGCGGGAGCGGCATTCCGGGAGAATCGATCCGCATCCGCATCGTCGCCAATTCCGATACGATCCAGGATCAGGCGATCAAACGCGTCATCCGCGACCGGGTGGGCGCCGAGCTGAACGGGTGGGTAGCGGAGCCGAACGATCTGGCGGCAGCCCGGACGGCCATTCGCGAGCATCTGCCGGAGATCGGCAGGCTGGTCGGTAACTTGCTCGCCACCCGCGGCTTCCCATACGGATACTCCGTGGAACTCGGCCAGGTCGAGTTTCCCGATAAAATGTTCGCTTCGCGCCTGTATGCCGCCGGGGAATATGAAGCGCTCCGCATCACGCTCGGCAAGGGCGAAGGCCAGAACTGGTGGTGCGTGCTATTTCCTCCCTTGTGCTTTGCCGATGCCGTCGCCAAGAAGGAGGACGGGGCCGCGCTCAAGCAGGCCGTGCTGAGCAAAAAATCGGCGGACGAGGACAGCGCCGCACGGAAAGCGGGAAAAGTCGGGGCGTCGGCCTCGACCGGCAAGGGCGGCTCTGCGGTTTCGGCCGGCAAGGACGGCTCGGCCGCCCAGTCCGACAGCGGCAAGCTTGCCGCCGCAGATTCGGATGGCGGGGCGAGTGCGGCCGCCGGCGCAGACGACGCGAAGCCGAAGGCGAAGTTCTTCCTGTGGGAGTTGCTCAAGGACATCGGCCGCTGGATCAAAGGGCTGTTCCGGTAAGCCCGGCGAAGTGACAGTCCCGGACAGATTCGCTATAATGGGCAACGGCGCGGGTCTTGCGCTCAATCTATCCGGGGGCTGCTCCCTGAACCTAAACGAGGAATGAAGACGATGACGAAGCTATGGCAGGTGAACGCCGCCGAGGCGACTCCGGAGCATCCGGCTGTCCGCGCGGCGGCGGAAATGCTCCGCCGGGGAGAGCCGGTGGCGTTTCCGACGGAGACGGTCTATGGACTCGGGGCGGACGCCGGGGATACGGCGGCGGTGGAGCGGGTATTCGCGGCGAAGGGCAGGCCGGCGGATAACCCGCTCATCGTGCACATCGCCGACCCCTCCCAGCTGGACGGCCTGACCGCTCCGCCGGACGACACCGCCCGGGCGCTGATGGCGGCCTTCTGGCCCGGCCCGCTGACGGTCGTGCTGCCCGTTGTTCCCGGCGCCGTTTCGCCGCGCGTCACGGCGGGGCTTGCGACCGTAGGCGTCCGCATGCCCGACCACCCGGTCGCGCTCGCCCTCATCGCCGCGGCCGGCTGCCCGCTCGCCGCGCCCAGCGCGAACCGCTCCGGGCGGCCCAGCCCGACCCGGGCCGCCCACGTGCTGGACGACCTCGCCGGGCGGATCGGCGGCGTGGTCGACGGCGGATCGACCGGCGTCGGCGTCGAGTCGACGGTGGTGGAATGCCGCCCGGGCGGGCGCATCCACATCCTCCGCCCCGGCGGCGTCAGCGCGGAAGCGCTGCGGCTCGCCGTGCCCGGGGCGGAGGTGACCAGCGCCCGCGAGTCGGCCGCCGGAGCCGATCCGCAGGCTGCGGCCGCCGGGCTAGCCGCCCGCGCCGTTCCGGTCGCGGCGGAGGCCGACGCCGAAGCCGAAGGCACGCCCAAGGCGCCGGGCATGAAATACACCCACTATGCGCCGAAGGGCCATCTGACCGTCGTGACCGCCGAACCCGGCGATCCGAGCGGCCGCACGGCCTGGATCAACCGCGAGCTGGTGCGGAGGAAGGCGGAAGGCGAGCGCACGGGCGTGCTCGCCGCGGAGGAGCGCGCCGCGGCCTACGCCGCCGATACCGTGATCGCCTACGGCCCGGAGGGCGACCCCGCCGCCTATGCGCGCGGCTTGTACGACGCGCTCCGCGCCTTTGACGAGGCCGGCACGACCTTTATCCTCGCCGAAGCCGTCGACGAGGCGGGGCTCGGCGCCGCCGTGATGAACCGGCTGCGCAAGGCCGCCGGCGGCCGGGTCGTCCGTGCCGTTCCCTGATCCCGAAGTCCGCTTCCCCTGGCACGCCGGAGGAGACGGGCTTTTTTGCGTTCTTCCATTCGCGCGGCCGCTTCTTCTCTCGCTTAACCTTTCCTGGCCGATAGGCCGGACATGTTTTCCCGGTCGTCCGCATATCCATGAACAAAGAACCGGACAAGGCGAATGCCGTCTCACTCGGATAGGCCGGCAAAAGGGGAGAAGAACATGAATACCGCGCAGTGGGGAGAATGGTTTACCCTCATCCTGATGGCGTTCGCGCTCGGACTGGACGCCTTCTCGCTCGGCATCGGGATCGGGCTTCGGGGCATCCGCCTGCTCGATGTGCTCAAGCTGAGCGTTATCATCGGCGTCTTCCACGTGGTGATGCCGCTCGCCGGTATCTTCGCCGGACATCTCGTGGGCGAGCTATTGGGCGAAGTGGCGACCTCGGTGGGCGGCATCCTGCTGGTGCTGCTCGGCGCCCATATGATCTACAACTCCCTGCGCAGCGAGAAGAGCGAGGGCATCAACGCCCGTTCGCTCTGGGGCATGCTGCTGTTTGCCTTTTCGGTCAGCATCGACTCCTTCTCCGTGGGCGTCTCGCTCGGCATTTTCGCCTCGGATTTGATCCTCGCGGTCCTGCTCTTCGGCGCCTTCGGCGGCTTGATGTCCATCTCGGGTCTCATGCTCGGCCGGCGGGTCGGGGAATGGGTGGGCAGCTACGGAGAAGCGTTCGGGGGGCTGATTCTGCTGACGTTCGGCCTGCGTTTTTTATTCTGAAAAAAGGCGTAGACCGTTTCCCTATCGCTCGCCTTATGGGGTATAATGAAGAAATCACCCGATTTCTTCGGAAAGGAGACCACTTTCATGGGGAAAACCATATTGTTCGTCTGCACCGGCAACACATGCCGCAGTCCGATGGCCGAAGGGCTTTTGCGCAAGATGGCAAAGGAAGCGGGCTTGTCCCTCGACGTTCATTCGGCAGGAGTGGCCGCCATGGAAGGGAGCTCCATCTCCAGCCATTCCCAGAAGGTGCTGGCCGATAAAGGCATCGAGAGCGGAAGGAGCGCCCAAGCGGTGAAGGAACCGCTCGTGGCCGGGGCCGATCTGATCCTGACGATGACCGTCCGGCATAAGAACCAGCTGCTGTCCCGCTTCCCCGCCGCGGAGGGCAAGGTCTTCACCCTGCTCGAATATGCCGGAAGCGGCAGCGAGGAAGAGCAGGCCGACGCCGACCGGGAGCTGGCGGAGCTCGTGACCAAGCATTCGCTGGGCGGCAAGCTGACGGCGGCCGAGCGGGAACGCGCGCTGTTCCTGGAAAGCCTGGCGCAGGATCAGGACATCTCCGATCCGTTCGGCGGAACCCTGGAGGATTACCGCATCTGCGCCCGCGATATCGAGGATGCGCTGAAGCGGATCGTCGAGCGGCTCAAGCGGGAAGACTAGTCTTTAGTGCGGAAGGCCGCTTTACAAACCGGTCCAATCCCGTTACCATAGAAGCAAATCGCAAGACTCCGAAGTGACTGGCGGCATAGTGGGCTACCACGGTGAAGCTTCGGGGCTATCGGCCGGCCGCCTGGGCAAAGAGCGACGCAACGCGCATGTTTTTTTTCGCGCGGGCGGGCTCTTTTTTTTCGTTGTGAACGAAATCGTTGATCGTGCCAAGAGGGGGCGGTTCGGGTATAATAGGAAAAACTGGGCAAGCGACAGAAAGGGGAACCACAGCAATGAAAGTAGCGTTTGGAGCCGACCACGCAGGGTACGCCCTGAAAAATAGGCTGGCCGAGGTGGCGAAAGAGCTCGGACACGAGGTGCTCGATCTCGGGTGCAGCGGTCCGGAATCCGTCGATTACCCGGATTACGCGGCCGCCGTCTGCGGCAAGGTGACGGAGGGCGCCGCCGACAAGGGCGTGCTGATCTGCGGCACGGGCATCGGCATGACCATCGCCGCCAACAAGATTCCCGGCATCCGCTGCGCGCTGGTGCACGACCTGTTCTCGGCGAAGGCGACGCGCGAGCACAACGATTCCAACGTGCTCGCCATGGGCGAACGGGTCATTGGCCCGGGCATGGCCGAGGAGATTCTGAAGGTCTGGCTCTCGACGGAATTTTCGGAGGGCGAACGGCATAAGGGCCGGATCGCCAAGGTGACCGGGCTCGAAGGAGCGTCGGCCATCCATCCGTAAGGAGGACGAGGCATCATGAGCGAGAGAACGGATCGCGAGGAGCTGGCGGCGGGCGTGGATCGGGCGCTCGGCGAGCTGGTCGCCGCCGCCAAGCTGCCGCCGGGCAGCTTGGTCGTCATCGGCGCGAGCACCAGCGAGGTGGCCGGCGAGCGGATCGGCTCGGCCGGCAGCTTGGGCGTCGCCGCCGCTCTTTGGGAAGGCGTCCGCCGGGCGCAGGCGCGGGCGGGCTTTCGCCCGGTGTTTCAGTGCTGCGAGCACCTGAACCGGGCGCTCGTCGCCGAGCGCGAATGGCTGGCGGGCCGGCCGGATTGGGAGCCGGTCTCGGTGATTCCCGTGCCGCATGCCGGCGGGTCGCTCGCGGCTTACGCCTTCGGGCAGGCGGCCGATCCGGTCGTGATCGAGGCCGTGCGGGCCGACGCCGGGATCGACATCGGCTCGACGCTGATCGGTATGCACCTGAAGCCGGTGGCCGTGCCCGTGCGGCCCAGCGTGAAGCGGATCGGCGAAGCCGCCGTGACGATGGCGTACAGCCGCCCGAAGCTGATCGGCGGCCCGCGCGCCGTGTACGACCCGGCTGCGGCCCGGGAGCTCGGGACCTGCGAATAGCGGGTTTCGCGCGGAGACCGTGCCGGTCGTGTCGGCCGTGCTGCAGAACGAACAAGAGGATACAGCCCTTATCATAAGAATGAACCCTTGGGAGGATGGACATGGAACATTTGCGCAAGCAGGACCCGGAGCTTCTCGCGGCGATGGGGAAGGAACTTACCCGCCAGAAGCGGAATATCGAGCTGATCGCATCGGAGAACTTTGTCAGTCCCGCCGTTCTGGAGGCCATGGGCTCCGTGCTGACGAACAAATACGCCGAGGGATACCCCGGCAAGCGGTACTACGGCGGCTGCGAGTTCGTCGATGTCGTGGAGAACATCGCCCGCGACCGCGCCAAGGAGATCTTCGGGGCGGAGCACGCCAACGTGCAGCCGCACTCCGGCGCCCAAGCCAACCTCGCCGTCTACCTGGCGGCGCTGAAGCCGGGTGACACCGTCCTCGGCATGAACCTCGCCCACGGCGGCCACCTCACGCACGGCAGCCCGGTCAACGCGTCCGGCCTGCTCTACAACTTCGCCGCGTACGGCGTCCGCGAGGACACGTTCCGCATCGATTACGACGAAGTCCGCAAGGCGGCCTTCAAGCACCGCCCCCGGCTGATCGTAGCCGGCGCGAGCGCTTATCCGCGCATCATCGACTTTGAGGCGTTCGCCTCCATCGCCCAGGACGTGGGCGCGCTGTTCATGGTCGACATGGCCCACATCGCCGGGCTGGTAGCCGCCGGCGTTCACCCGAGCCCGGTCCCGCACGCCCACTTCGTTACCACGACGACGCACAAGACGCTGCGCGGTCCGCGCGGCGGCATGATCCTCACCCGCAAGGCGTGGGCGGCGGCGATCGATAAGGCCGTCTTCCCCGGCACGCAGGGCGGTCCGCTGGAGCATATCATCGCCGGCAAGGCCGTTTCCTTCGGCGAAGCGCTTCAGCCGGAATTCAAAACCTACGCCGAGCAGGTGGTGAAGAACGCCAAGGTGCTCGCCGAGGAACTGATGGCCCAGGGACTGACCATCGTGTCCGGCGGCACCGACAACCACCTGATGCTGGTCGACCTGCGCAGCATTGACATCACCGGCAAAGCCGCCGAGCACCTGCTCGACGAAATCGGCGTCACCGTCAACAAGAACGCCATTCCCTTCGACCCGGCCAGCCCGAACGTGACGAGCGGCATCCGCATCGGCACACCGGCCGCGACATCCCGCGGCATGGACGAGGCGGCGATGAAGCGGATCGGCCAGATCATCGCGCTGGCGCTCAAGAACCCGAACGACGAGGCCGCCCTGAACAAGGCGCGCGGCATGGTGGGCGAGCTGACCGACCAGTACCCGCTGTACGAGGGGCTGACGTATTGATGATGCCGCCGCAGGAACGGCACCGCGCTTATTCCGGGTCGCCCTGGGAGGCCAAGGTCGGCTATTGCCGGGCCATCCGCATCGGCGGCCGGATCGAGGTGGCGGGGACGACCGCCATGAAGGACGGCGCGGTGGTGGGCGAGGGCGATGCGTACACCCAGACACGGTGCATCCTGGAGACCATCCGAGAGGCGCTCGGCACGCTCGGCGCCGAACTGAAGGACGTCGTGCGTACCCGCATGTTTGTCACCGATATCTCCCTCTGGGAGGAAATCGGGCGGGCGCACGGCGAATTCTTCCGGGGCATCGATCCGGTGGCCACGATGGTCGAGGTGCGGGCGCTGATCGATCCCCGGCTGCTGGTCGAGATCGAGGCGGAAGCGGTTCTTGCCGAAGGATGCCCGTAAGTGGTTATACTATCGCCGGAGCAGCAAAGCCGGAGCAGCAAACAGGCCGTTTTTCTTCCCGTACCGGGGAGGAAAGCGGCTTGTTTTTTTGAAGCTCGACGGTAAACCGGTTTAAGGGAAGAACCCCTCTTTCGACAAATTGCGGCATTTTCTTGGAATATCCTGTTCAAGGTTTTGGAAAAGATTAAATGAATCGGTTGTGCTATAATGGACAAAGTTTTATGAAAAAAACGGTGGAAAGCCGTTCGGGAGGATAACTGATGGGACAAGTATATGTTTGCGATCATCCGCTGATCCAGCACAAATTGACGTACATCCGGGATGAGAACACGACGACCAAGGATTTCCGCGAGCTGGTGGACGAAGTGGCGACCCTTATGGCCTATGAGATTACCCGCAGCATTCCGCTGGAGACGGTAACGGTAAAAACCCCGGTAGCCCAGACCGAATCGAAGATCATCTCCGGCCGGATGCTCGGCCTTATTCCGATTCTGCGCGCGGGCCTCGGCATGGTGGACGGCGTGCTGAAGCTGCTCCCCGCCGCCAAGGTCGGCCATATCGGCTTGTACCGCGATCCCGAGACGCTGCAGCCGGTCGAATACTACACCAAGCTGCCGACGGACGTGACCGAACGCGAACTGATCGTCATCGACCCGATGCTCGCGACCGGCGGGTCCGCCATCGCCGCCATCAGCGTGCTGAAGAAGCTGAACTGCACGCAGATCAAGCTGATGTGTCTGATCGCCGCCCCGGAGGGCATCAAGGCCCTGCAGGACGCCCACCCCGACGTGGACCTCTACGTCGCCGCCGTCGACGATTACCTGAACGACCACGGGTACATCATTCCCGGTCTCGGCGACGCGGGCGACCGTCTGTTCGGCACGAAATAACGTCCGGTTTGTCGTGAAACTCCCGGCCTTCGCGGCCGTACGATAAAGGAGCTTGACGAAGCTTGGGTCAAGCCGAAATCTCCGGCGCGGAAGCTTCCGCGCCGCCACGGTCTGGGAAAGGAGTTCCTCATGAAACGTCTGAAAGTAATGACGGTTTTCGGGACAAGGCCCGAGGCCATCAAGATGGCTCCGCTCGTGCTGGAGCTTGCGCGTCACCCGGAACAGATTGAACCGCTCGTCTGCCTGACCGCCCAGCACCGTCAGATGCTGGATCAGGTCATGGAGACCTTCGCCATCAAGGCGGATTACGACCTGAACGTCATGAAGGACCGGCAGTCGCTCGAGGAGATTACCGTTCGGGTGATCCAGGGGCTGATGCCGGTGTTCGCCGAAGCGAAGCCCGACATCATTCTCGTGCACGGGGACACGCTGACCACCTTCCTCGCGAGCTACGCCGCCTTCCTCCAGCAGATTCCGATCGGCCACGTGGAAGCGGGCCTCCGGACCTGGAACAAGCTGTCGCCGTATCCCGAGGAAATGAACCGGCAGCTCACCGGGGTGCTGGCCGATCTGCATTTTGCCCCGACCGGCTGGTCGGCGGGCAATCTGCTGAAGGAGAACAAGCCGGCCGACCGCGTCTATGTCACCGGCAACACGATTACCGACGTGCCCCGCTACATGGTGCGCGAAGGCTATACGCACCCGATGCTCGACTGGGCGCAGGGCAAGCGCCTCGTGCTGATGACAGCGCACCGCCGCGAATCCCAGGGCGAGCCGCATCGGCAGATTTTCCGCGCCGTCAAACGGATCGCCGACGAGTTCGAGGACATCGCCATCGTCTATCCGGTGCACCTGAGCCCCGCCGTCCGCGAGCCGGCGAACGAAATCCTCGGCGGCCATCCGCGCATCCGGCTGATCGATCCGCTCGATGTCGAGGACATGTACAACTTCTATCCGCACACCCACCTGATTCTGACCGACTCGGGCGGTTTGCAGGAGGAAGCTCCTTCCTTCGGCGTGCCCGTGCTCGTGCTGCGGGATACCACCGAGCGTCCGGAGGGCGTGGAAGCGGGAACCCTGGAGCTGGTCGGGACCGAGGAAGAGGAGGTCTATGCCCGAACCCGGGCCCTGCTCACCGATCAGGCGCTCTACGGACGGATGAGCCGGGCGGCCAATCCGTACGGAGACGGCCGGGCGTCGGAGCGGATCGTCCAGGCAATCAAGCATCATTTCGGCTTGTCCCCGGAGCGGCCTGAGCCCTTCGGAACGAACTGAACGCATGCGTGCAAACCGACCAGGAGGCCGGCGGGACCTTTTGTCCCGAACCGGCCTGTTTTCTTTCTGGGAAGGGCGCTACGGGCGCTGGATGGGTTTTTGCCAAGGCTATGAAAGTTGTGGGCGGGCAACTCGAAAAACCCAATATTGGCAAGGGTTTGTGCCTCTTTTCGCAATCTGGGTATAAAGCCCCATATAACAGTTATCTGAAATTGTCAATAGATTCAGTCACAGTGGAAACGGTAGCAAACGCAACAAAACGACACAAGTCTTGATTTATCAAGGTTTTTTTGATGCTCGTTCACAGAAGTTTATTTTTTGGCCGAATTGACATGGGTTCCTGCCTTAGCTACAATGAATGAGGATTGTTTGCGCTATTTTTACGCTGATCGCATCCGTGAAAGTTCTCACCTGCAACCGCTTCTTTTGGAGGAGGGAGTCTCACATGCCGGACCCCGGTTCCCATAAGCCCAATGAAGCTTGGAAGGCTGCCGGACTGGTCGGCACGCTCGGCGTGGAGGTGGCGCTCGGTATTTTGGGAGGGTACGCGGTCGGACGCTGGATCGACCGATTGACGAACGGCGGCAAAGCCTGGATGATTGCAGGCACGCTGACCGGTCTCGCGCTGGGACTCGCCGGAGCGGTTCTCCTCATCAAGCGCTACTTGGAGGAAACGAATGGATGACCTGGCCGTACTCTTGAGAAAGTTATTCACTATAGCCCTCTTGTTCATCGCCGTCTGCCTCGTGGCGGCGCTTTTCCTTCCGTCGGCCCGACCGGCGCTCGCGGGACTTGCGCTCGGAACGGCGGCCAGCCTGGCGATTTCCTGGAATCTTGGTTATCATACCAAGCGCTTTGCCAATCATCTTGTTCAAAAGTCGGAGAAAAAGCAGAAGGGTTTCGGCTACATAACGCGCGTCTGCATCGTCATCCTCGCCGCCATGATCGCCGTCAAGCTCCATGCAAGCCTGGTCGGACTCGTCGCCGGACTGGTGTTCATTCAGTTCGGCACGATTCTCTACGGCATTTTCTCCGCTTTTAAAAACCATTAAGAGCAAGGCCGGGGAAAGGGGTGAATTATATCCATGCATGAATTTCCGATATGGGATCTGGGACATGGCATCAAGATCGACCTCGCCAGCTTGCTGACGCTCTTGGTGACCTGCGTGATCGTCTTCGTGATCGCCCGGCTCTGCGTCCGGAAGCTGTCCGTGACCAACCCCTCCAAGATGCAGAACTTCCTGGAGTGGGTCGTGGAGTTTATCCAAGGCATGATCGCGAGCACGCAGGATCTCAAGACGGGGAAGAAATACACGTCGCTGGCGATGACCCTGATCCTCTTTATCTTCATCGGCAATCTGCTCGGCCTCCCGTTTTTCGTCACGTCGGAAGCCCATCATCCGGTCGAGTTGTTCGGCCACACGGTGGTCTCCCAGGCGGCGATCGACGATGCTATTGCCAAAGGCCATGAAGGTGCCGAGGTCTCCTGGTGGAAATCGCCGACGGCCGACCTGTCCGTCACGGCGGCGCTCGCGCTGGTCGTCATCTCGATCGTTCACTTCAGGGGCATGACGAAGAATACACGGCATTACTTCAAGCATTATGTCGAACCCTATCCCATCTTCCTGCCCGTCAACATCATCGAAAATCTGGCCAAGCCGCTGACGCTTGCCCTGCGTCTTTTTGCCAACATTTACGCCGGGGAAGTGCTCATCTCGACCATCTTGATGGCCGGGGCGTTCGGCACGCCGCTCATGGCGGTGTGGCAAGGGTTCAGTATCTTCATCGGCGCCATCCAGGCGTACCTCTTCACGATCCTGACGCTGGTCTACATCGCACAGGCGACCGTGCACGAGGACGCGCATTGACTTTCGGTCGGTTAAGACCGCACTTCATTTCAGCTACACCCCCGCGGATAGCGCTCGCTTGTTCCGAACGGGGATCACCATACCCATCCAAAATTAGCTTAGGGAGGATTTTAAACAATGGGAGTATATGCATATCTTGCAGCAGCAATTGTAGTAGGCCTCGGCGCCATCGCCGCCGGTATTGGCAACGCCCTGATTATCAGTAAGACGGTCGAAGGGATCTCCCGTCAGCCGGAACTGCGCGGCACGCTCCAAAGCACGATGTTCATCGGCGTCGGTATCGTCGAAGTTGTGCCGATCATCGGTGTCGTCCTCGCCTTCATGTTCTACTTTGGCGCCTAAGTTCACATATTCCAGGTTTGGCGGGGAAGGCCTAAGCCATCCGCGCCTTCCTTTTACTTGGACGGTTGCATGCGGCTTTGTTGCCGAAGGGAGGATTTACAGTGACGTTTAATCTGGGAAATTTCTTGATCACCATCGTCGCCTTCGTGGTGCTGTACCTGCTGCTGAACCGTTACGCGTTCGGTCCGCTGTTCGGCGTCATGGAGAAGCGCCGTGAATATATCCAGAGCGAAATTCAGAAGGCCGAACAGGGACGCGCGGAAAGCGTCCAGTACCTGGAGGATCAAAAGCAGGCGCTGGAGACGGCCCGCAAGGAAGCGTTCGGTATCGTCGAGCAGGCCCGTCAGGCCTCGAATCACCAGACGGAGGAAATTCTGCACTCGGCCCGGGAAGAAGCATCCCGCATGAAGCAGGACGCCCTCCAGCAGATCGAGACGGAGAAGGACAAAGCCATCGCCGCTCTGCGCGGCGAAGTGAGCGACATGTCCGTCCAGATCGCCTCCAAGATCATCCGCAAGGAGATCGATCCCCGCTCGCAAAAGCAGCTGGTTGACGATTACCTGAAAGAGGTTGGGGGACAATCCTCATGAGCAAGGACACGGCAGCTTCCAAACGGTATGCCAAGGCGCTGTATGAGCTGGCCCGGGAACACGGCAATGTCTCGGCCGTGGAGGAGGACCTGAAGCAGGTCGCCGCCGCCTTTGCCGAAAGCGAGGACCTTCGCGGGGTTCTGGGACATCCCAGCATCGCCCCGGAGGCGAAGAAGAACGTGATCGCCGCTCTGTTTGACGGCAAGGTGTCGACCGAGGTGTCAAACCTGCTGAAGCTTCTGGTCGACCGCCGACGGGAAGCGCTTCTGCCGGAGCTCGCTGCCGATTACAGCAAGATCGCAGGCGAAGGAATGAAGCAGGCCGAAGCGGTCGTAACGACCCCGTTCCCCCTTACGGAGGAAGAGTCGGCCGAGATCGCCCGGGAATTCGGGGCCAAGATCGGCAAGACCGTCAAGGTGGTCAACGTCATCGACACGGATATACTCGGCGGACTGACGGTCCGCATCGGCGATATGCTGTACGACGGCAGCCTCTCCGGCCAGCTGGCCCGGCTGCGCAAGAGCTTGGTTTCACGCAAAGCACAGTAGATAGGGGTGAGTTCCTTGAGTATAAGAGCGGAAGAGATCAGCACGCTGATTAAAAGCCAGATTGAAAACTATCAGGCCGATATGCAGGTTTACGAAATCGGCACAGTCATTACGGTCGGGGACGGTATCGCCCGCGCCCACGGCCTTGAGAATTGTATGGCAGGGGAACTGCTCGAATTCTCGAACGGCGTGATGGGCATGGCCCTCAACCTCGAGGAAAGCAATGTCGGTATCGTTATCCTGGGTCCGTACACGGACATCCGCGAAGGCGACCAGGTCAAGCGGACCGGCCGCATCATGCAGGTTCCGGTCGGCGACGCCATGCTCGGCCGCGTCGTCAACGCCCTCGGCGAACCCGTCGACGGCAAGGGACCGATCGCCACGACCGAATTCCGCAACATCGAATCGCCGGCTCCGGGCGTCATGGCCCGTAAATCGGTATTTGAGCCGATGCAGACCGGCATCAAGGCGATCGACTCGATGATTCCGATCGGCCGCGGCCAGCGCGAGCTGATCATCGGCGACCGCCAGACCGGCAAGACGGCGATCGCGATCGATACGATCATCAACCAGAAGGGCAACGGCGTGAAGTGCATCTACGTCGCCATCGGCCAGAAGCAGTCGACCGTAGCCAACGTCGTCGGCACGCTGCAGAAAGCCGGCGCCATGGATTACTCCATCGTCGTTACGGCCTCCGCTTCAGAGCCTTCGCCGCTGTTGTACCTGGCTCCTTACGCCGGCTGCGCCATGGGCGAATACTTCATGTACAAGGGCGAGCACGTCCTGATCATCTACGACGACTTGTCCAAGCAGGCCGCCGCTTACCGCGAATTGTCGCTCTTGCTCCGCCGTCCGCCGGGCCGCGAAGCTTACCCGGGCGACGTCTTCTACCTGCACTCCCGCCTTCTCGAACGCGCAGCCAAGCTGAGCGACGAGCTGGGCGGCGGATCGCTCACCGCTCTGCCGTTCATCGAGACGCAGGCGGGCGACATCTCCGCGTACATCCCGACGAACGTGATCTCGATCACCGACGGCCAGATCTTCCTGGAATCCGATCTGTTCTACGCCGGCCAGCGCCCAGCCATCAACGTCGGGGTCTCCGTATCCCGCGTCGGCAGCTCGGCCCAGATCAAGGCGATGAAGAAGGTCGCCGGTACGCTGAAGCTGGACCTCGCGCAGTACCGCGAGCTGCAGGCGTTCTCGCAGTTCGGCTCCGACCTCGACAAATCCACCAAGGCCCGCCTGAATCGCGGCGCCCGCTTGATGGAAGTGCTGAAGCAGGGCATTCAGCAGCCGCTGAGCGTCGAGAAGCAGGTCGCCAGCCTGTACACGGCAACGAAGGGCTACCTCGACGAGATCGAGCTGGAAGACATCAAGCGCTTCGAGAAAGAGTTCCTCGCGTTCCTCGAAGCCAACCAGCCGGCAATCCTCGCCTCGATCCGCGATACGAAGGACCTGACCGCGGATAACGAAAAGGCGCTGAAGGATGCCATCGAACAATTCCGCAAGGGATTCGCTCCCTCGAAATAAACGGCTAGCATTTTGCTTACGATGCGAACTTTCCGATGGAAAGTTTAGAGGTTGCTTACGATGCGAACTTTTCTAACGAAAAGCTTAGCCGATGCTTACGATGCGAACTTTCCGATGGAAAGTTCTTAGGTGGTGAAAAAAATGGCAAAAGGAATGCGCGAAGTCAAACGCCAGATCAAGAGCATCCAGAGCATGAAGCAGATCACCAAGGCGATGGAAATGGTAGCGGCCGCCAAGCTGCGCAAGGCTCAGCAGCGGGCGGAAGCCGCCCGGCCCTACGAGGAGAAGATACGCGAGATGGTCGCCCACATCGCCGCGGCCAATCGGGAGGTCAGCCACCCGATGCTGCAGAAGCGTCCGGTGAAGAAGACGGGCTACCTGGTGATTACCTCCGACCGCGGACTCGCCGGCGGCTTTAACTCCAACCTGATCCGCAGGACGGTTCAGATCCTGGAGGAGCGCCACCAGTCCAAGGACGAATACACGCTGCTCGTGGTCGGCCGCAAGGGCCGCGATTACTTCCGCCGCCGCAATTATCCGGTGCTGGAGGAAATCACCGGTCTGTCCGACACGCCCATGTTCGGCGATATCAAGGACTTGACTTCGGCCGCCGTGAACAATTTTGCGAACGGCATCTACGACGAGATCCACATCATCTACAACCGGTTCGTCAACGCGATCGTGCAGGTGCCGACCTCCAAGCAGCTGCTTCCGCTGGAGGACATCAAGGCCGAGCGCAGCGCGAACGACTACCAGTATGAGCCCTCCGCGGAGGAAGTGCTCGGCGTGCTGCTGCCGAAATACGCGGAAACGCTGATCTACGGCGCGCTGCTGGAAAGCAAGGCGAGCGAATTCGGCGCCAAGATGACCGCGATGGGCAGCGCGAGCAAGAACGCGACCACACTCATCAATTCGCTTACGCTTACGTATAACCGGGCCCGCCAGGCTGCGATTACGCAGGAAATCACCGAAATCGTCGCCGGCTCCAACTCGCTGGTATAGCCCGGGCAAACGGCCGGCTTCGCCTGCTTGCGATCAAGTTGCGTGGATTGAAATAGGAGGGAATTGAAATGAACAAAGGACGCGTTGTTCAGGTCATGGGTCCTGTCGTCGACATCGAGTTCGAACGCGGGGCTCTGCCTGATATTCTGAACGCCATTACCATTGAGAAGAAGGCGGAGAACCCCGGGGAGTCCGACATTTCCCTGACGGTCGAAACGGCTCTCCACCTGGGCGACAATGCGGTTCGCTGCATCGCCATGTCCAGCACGGACGGACTCGTCCGCGGCGTGGAAGCCATCGACACGGGCAAGCCGATCTCGGTACCGATCGGACCGGAAACGCTCGGCCGCGTCTTCAACGTCATCGGCGAATGCATCGACCCGGGCGCGCCGGTAACGCCCAAGAAGTACAGCCCGATCCACCGGCAAGCCCCGACGTTCGAGGAGCTTTCCCCGACGCAGGAAATCCTGGAGACGGGCATCAAGGTCATCGACCTGCTCGCCCCGTACCCGAAGGGCGGCAAGATCGGCCTGTTCGGCGGCGCCGGCGTCGGCAAGACCGTTACGATGCAGGAGCTCATTCACAACATCGCCCAGGAACACGGCGGGATCTCGGTCTTTGCCGGCGTCGGCGAACGGACCCGCGAAGGCAACGACCTGTACCATGAAATGAAGGGTTCGGGCGTTATCGAGAAGACGGCGATGGTCTTCGGCCAGATGAACGAACCGCCCGGCGCCCGCCTGCGGGTGGCACTGACCGGTCTGACCATGGCGGAATACTTCCGCGATGAAGAAAACCGCGACGTATTGCTGTTCATCGACAACATCTTCCGCTTCACCCAAGCCGGTTCGGAAGTATCCGCGCTGCTCGGCCGCATGCCGTCTGCCGTTGGTTACCAGCCGACGCTGGCAACGGAAATGGGCCAGCTGCAGGAACGGATCACCACCACCCGCAACGGTTCGGTTACCTCGATTCAGGCGATCTACGTTCCCGCCGACGACTACACCGACCCGGCTCCGGCTACGGCGTTCGCCCACTTGGACGCCACCACCAACCTGGAGCGCAGCATTGCCGCCATCGGGATTTTCCCGGCCGTCGATCCGCTGGCTTCCAGCTCGCGCATCCTGACGCCGGAAGTGGTCGGCCAGGAGCACTACGACGTGGCGCAGGGCGTAAAACGCCTCCTGCAGCGCTATAAGGAACTCCAGGATATCATCAACATCCTCGGGATGGACGAACTCAGCGACGAAGACAAGGTAACCGTCTACCGCGCCCGCAAGGTTCAGAACTTCCTGTCCCAGCCGCTGCACGTAGCGGAAGCCTTCAATAACATGCCGGGGATCTACGTTCCCGTCAAGGATACCGTACGGAGCTTCAAGGAGCTTCTGGAAGGCAAATACGACGACTTGCCGGAGCTCGCCTTCATCAACGTCGGCTCGATCGAAGGCGCCGTAGAGAAAGCGAAAACTCTGTAACGGAACATCCTTCGCCGCAGGCTCCCCGCCAGGCCGGCCTTCCCTCTGCCAAGCCCATCCGGCTGGCGGGCGTAAGCCGATTCCGATTCGGGGAGACCGCGGAAGAAGTACAGTCCGTACGGTCAGGAGGGTGCTAAGTGAGCACATTTAGACTCGAAATCGTGACCCCGGAACGCAAGGTGTATGACCATGACGTGAACATGATCGTTGTGGAGGGTGTGGAAGGCCAGCTCGGGATTCTCCCGAACCACATTCCGCTTCTCACTCCTCTGAAGATTTCGCCGGTGCGGATCAAGACCGACGGAAGAGAAGAGGAGGTCGTCGCGCTCGGCGGAGGCTTCATGGAAGTCCGCAAGGACAAAGTGGTGATCCTGGCCGAGACGGCCGAGCTTCCGAGCGACATCGACCTTAGCCGCGCCGAAGAAGCGAAGCGCCGCGCCGAGAGCCGCTTGCTCCATCTGGACGAGTACGACGCCGTCCGTGCCGAGCTCGCGCTTAAACGCGCAGTCAACCGGATTAACGTTGCCAGCCATAAGCATTAAACAGAAGCGGAGGAGCCGATCCTTCGCTTTTTTTGTTGTTTGCGAGCCGCGGGACGGGTGGCATGCCAAAGCGGCTCGGCGAGTAGGTATGTAAAGGGAAGATGGACTCAACGGTGGATGTTAACGGAATAGACAAACTTTTTAACGATTTGGTATAATCAAGAAAGCACTTACAATTCTTCATAGCGAACGGGGGCCCGATACATGAACGCCAGTTATGGGATCGTCGCCGTGTTTATCGCCATCGGCATTCTTTTGCCGGTGCTTGCCCTGTCTCTCGGAAGACTGCTTCGTCCGAGCAAGCCGACGGAAGAGAAGAAAACCACCTACGAGAGCGGCAATGAGCCGGTAGGAGAAGGGCAGGTGCGGTTTAATGTCCGGTATTACCTGTTCGCCCTGATGTTTGTCATTTTCGATGCGGAAACCGTCTTCCTCTACCCTTGGGCCGTCGCTTACAACAAGCTCGGCTTGTTTGCGTTTGTCGAGATGTGCCTCTTTGTCGGCCTGTTGGCGACAGGCCTGCTCTATGCCTGGAGAAAGAAGGTGCTGCAATGGAATTCCCTCTAGACGACATCCTGCCGGAAGAGCGGGAGGAGCTGGACCGCAACGTCTTCCTGACCACCCTGGAGCAGCTCAAGGGCTGGGCCCGCAGCAATTCCCTGTGGCCGCTGACCTTCGGTCTTGCCTGCTGCGCCATTGAAATGATGGGCACGGGCGCGTCCCATTACGACCTGGACCGCTTCGGCGTCATCTTTCGCACCTCGCCGCGCCAGTCGGATGTCATGATCGTGGCGGGCACGGTTACGAAGAAAATGGCTCCGCTGCTCCGCCGTCTCTACGATCAGATGCCCGAGCCCAAGTGGGTGATCGCCATGGGGTCCTGCGCTACGGCGGGCGGACCGTATGTCCGGTCGTACTCGGTCGTCAAGGGCGTGGACCAAATCGTGCCGGTCGACGTCTACATCCCGGGCTGCCCGCCCAACCCCGCCGCTCTCATCTACGGAATCAACAAGCTGCAAGAGAAGATTCGATACGAGGCGAAGACCGGAAAGCGGGTGACGAGCCGATGAGCGAGGCAGGCAAGGAGCCGGAGCGGGAAGCGAAGCAGCGACCGGAGGGCGAAGCGGATAAACCCGGGTCGCAGGTGTCCGAAGAAACCGAAGCCGAAGTGGCCGCAGCGGCCGCGCAGACCGGCTCAGCGGCGGCCGAGATTGCTTTAACGGCGCCGGAAGCGGGCTTGAACCAGCCGGCCGCAGCGGAGCCTCAGGCCGCCGCGAAGGAAGCCGAGCCCCCAGCGCCGGCGGACCCGCGGCAGGAGCGGCTCGCCGAGCTGGCGGCGCTTCTGAACGGCGAGCTCGGCGAGGGGACGGTGTTGGAGGCGGCGCTGAACGAGCTTGACGGAGGCCGGGCGTATCTGCGGCTGGAGGCGGAGCGGCTCGCCGCGGCCGCCCGGCTGCTGCGCGACCGCCCGGAGCTGGCGTTTGACTACCTGCGAGGCATGGCCGGCACGGATTACGAGACTCATCTGGAAGTGGTCTATATTCTGCGCTCCCTCGCTTCGGGCGAGGAGCTGGCGTTGAAGGCCCGAACCGACCGCGAGGCGCCGTCCATCCCCTCGATTACGCCGGTCTGGGCCACCGCCAATTGGCATGAGCGGGAGATCTACGACCTGCTCGGCATCGAGTTCCCGGGCCATCCCGACCTCCGGCGCATTCTTCTGCCGGACGATTGGGTGGGGTACCCGCTGCGCAAGGACTATGAACCGCTGGACCCGGAGGTGTGAGACGGCCATGATCCGAACGGAAGAGCTACTCTTGAACGTCGGCCCGCAGCATCCGAGCACGCATGGTGTGTTCCGGATCATCGTCAAGCTGGACGGCGAGGTGATCACCGAAGCGACGCCCGTCATGGGCTATCTGCACCGCGGCACGGAGAAGCTGGCCGAGGACCTGACCTACACCCAGATCATCCCCTACACCGACCGGATGGATTACGTCTCGGCCATGACCAACAATTACGTGCTCGTCCATACCGTCGAGAAGATGATGCAGCTGGAGGTGCCCGAACGGGCCGAATTCCTGCGCCTTACGGTCATGGAGCTGCAGCGGATCGCGAGCCACCTGGTCTGGTGGGGCACCTACCTGCTCGACATCGGGGCGATGAGCCCGTTCCTGTATGCGTTCCGCGACCGCGAGATCATCATCGACCTGTTCAACGAGCTGTGCGGCGCCCGCATGACGTACAACTATATGCGCGTGGGCGGGGTGAAGTGGGACGCTCCGGAAGGCTGGCTGGACAAAGTGCGGGCGTTTATCCCGTATATGCGCGGCAAGCTGGAGGAATACGAGCGGCTGGTGAGCGGCAATGAAATTTTCCTCGCCCGCATCAAGGGCGTCGGCCGCTACGACGCGGACACCGCTATCCGCTACGGCCTCAGCGGAGCCAATCTGCGCTGCACCGGCGTGGATTACGACCTGCGCAAGGCGCAGCCGTACAGCCTCTACGACCGGTTCGACTTCGAGGTGCCGCTCGGCAAGAACGGCGACTGCTACGACCGCTACCTGCTGCGCATCGAGGAGATCCGCCAATCGCTGCGGATTCTGGAGCAAGCGCTGGAGGTGTTCCCGGGCGACGGCCCGATCATGGGCAAGGCGCCGAAGGTTCTGCGCGTTCCGGCGGGAGAAGCGTACACGGCGATCGAATCGCCGCGCGGCGAGATCGGCTGCCATCTCGTCTCGACCGGCAAGGATAAGCCGTACCGGCTGAAATTCCGCCGTCCGTCGTTCGTCAACCTGCAGATTCTGCCCGAGCTGCTCGTCGGGGAGACGATGACCAACCTGATCATGATCCTGGGCGGGATCGACATCGTCGTCGGGGAGGTGGATTGCTAAATGGGAGACTGGTTGAACGGTCCCGTCACCTGGAGCAGCTTCGGCGGCATGGTCGGGCTGACGGTCGTCCTGCTGCTGATCGTGCTGTTCTTCGTCACCTATGCGATCTATGCGGAGCGTAAAATCATCGGCTGGATGCAGTACCGCCACGGCCCCAATCAGGTCGGCCCGTTCGGGCTCCTGCAGACGGTGGCCGATATCCTCAAGCTGCTGATGAAGGAGGACACCATTCCGCAAAAGGCGGAAAAAGGCCTGTTCCGGATCGCCCCGGCCATCGCCTTCGTGCCCGCGTTCGCGGTCATCGCCGCCATTCCGTTTACGAAGACGCTCTATTTTGCCAACCTCAATGTCGGCATCCTCTATTATGTCGCCCTCTCGGGCATCTCGACCCTCGGCATCATCCTCGGCGGCTGGTCCTCCAACAACAAGTACTCGCTGCTCGGCGGCATGAGGTCGGCGGCGCAGATGATCAGCTACGAGGTGCCGCTCGTGCTCTCGGTCACCGGGACCGTCATGATGGCCGGCAGCCTCAATCTGCGGGACATCGTCGATCTTCAGGCGGGCGGGCTGCATCACTGGAATTTCCTGCCTCAGCTCGTCGGCTACGCCGTGTTCGTCGTGGCTGCCGTATCGGAGCTGAACCGCACGCCGTTCGACCTGCCGGAAGCGGAATCGGAGCTGGTCGCCGGGTACCACGTCGAGTACAGCGGCTTCCGCTTCGCCTTTTACATGCTGGCCGAGTACGTGTACATGTTCGCCATCTCGGCGCTCACCACCGTGCTGTTCCTGGGCGGTTGGCATGCGCCGTTTCCGGTCCTCGATTTTATCCCGGGCCTGCTCTGGTTTCTGCTGAAATTCAGCTTCTGCGTGTTCTTCCTGATCTGGCTGAGGGCGACGCTGCCGCGGGTGCGGGTCGATCAGCTCATGAGCTTCGGCTGGAAGGTGCTGCTGCCTCTGGCCCTCGCGAACATCTTCATCACCGCCGCCTATATGCATTTCCTGATGTAAAAGAAGGCCATTAGCGAACGGAGGGAGAAGCCGATGAAGGGAACAGGCTTGGCCAAAGGGCTCGGGGTTACGCTGAAAGCCATGCTCAGCCCCAAGGTCACTTACGATTACCCGAACGTTCCCCTGAAGATGCCGGACCGGTTCCGGGGAATTCAGTATTTCGATCCGGACAAATGCATCGTCTGCAACGCCTGCGCGCGAACCTGCCCCACGGATTGCATCACCCTGACAGGAAAACCGAACCCCGATCCCGAAAAGAAAGGAAAGGTCATCGACACGTACGACATCAATTTCGAGCTGTGCATCCTCTGCGATCTGTGCACCGAGGTCTGCCCGACGGAAGCGATCGTCATGACGAATAACTTCGAGCTGGCGGCTTACAGCCGGGATGAGCTGTTCAAGGACCGGGAATGGCTGAGCGGCAATACGGCGAATGTCCGCCAGGAGAACAATTCGGCGATGATCAAGAAGGGCGGGACGAAGAAGGATGCTGAATAACCTGATCGACAATCTGAGTGAACCGGCCAGCTACCTGTATATGCTGTTCGCCATCCTGTCCATCGGCGGAGGCATCGTCATGCTGAACTCCGCCAAGGTGGTGCACATGGTGGCGTCGCTCGCGGTTACCTTCGTCAGCCTCGCCGGCCTCTATCTGATGCTGGGAGCCGATTTCGTCGCGTTCGTTCAGGTACTGATCTATGCCGGGGCGGTGTCGATCCTGATGATCTTCGGCATCATGCTGACCAAGCACCGGCCGGACGACGGCGAGGAGGGGGCAGGACCCGCCGGGGAAGCGCGAAAAGCGGAGGGAGCCGCTCCGGCGAAGTCCGTGCCGAAAGAAGCCTCGTCGACAGGAGCTGTCTCGACAGGAGCTGCACCGACGGAAGCGGCATCGGCAGCTGTCCCGGCGGAGCCCCCAAACGCTCGGCCCGGCGCAGAAGCGGCCGACGAGCCGAGCCGGGGACCGGGTCCCACCTGGAGGGAAGACGAGGAAGCGCCCACGGTCAAGCGCGCGCCGGGCCATCTCCACGAAATCCTGGCGGCGGTCGGCGTGCTGGCGCTGTTCGGCTTCCTATACTACGCCATACAGAAGGCCAGCTTTCCCGAAGCGGCTGCGGCGCTGCCGGCCAACACGACGCTGGAGATCGGCAAGCTGCTGATGAGCCGCTACGCCTTGCCGTTCGAGATCATGGGCATTCTGCTCACCGCCGCGTTCGTCGGAGCGATCGTCATTGCCAAGCGGGAGGAGGAATAGCGAATGAGCGGCATTCTGTCCCCTTATCTGACGCTGGGGGCCATCCTCTTCTGCATCGGCCTGTTCGGAGCCCTGACCAAGCGCAACGCGGTCATCGTGCTCCTGTCGATCGAACTGATGCTGAACGGCGTCAACCTCAACCTGGTGGCCTTCTCCAAAATGGGCATTAACCCGTCCCTCACGGGGCAAGTCTTCTCTCTGTTCACGATCACGGTGGCGGCTGCGGAAGCGGCGATCGGCGTCGCGCTATTGATCGCGCTGTACCGGAACAAGCCGACGGCCGATGTGAGCGAGATGGACGAACTGAAGCATTGACGAAAGGAGGACCTTTTTGATGCCATCCGAACTTTCGCAGTACGCCTGGATCGTGCCGCTGTTTCCGCTGGCCGCTTTTCTCGCGCTGACCGCCCTCGGGCGGCAGGGCAAGAAGCTGGGCGCGGCGATCAGCGTCGCCGCCGCGGCAGCTTCGTTCGTCCTGGCCTGTGCCCTCTACCTGGGGCGGCTTAAGGAGCATGCGGCCGATTACGCGTGGAACGAATGGACCTGGATCAAAGCGGGGGATTTCTCGATTACCATGGGCTTCGAGGTGACGAATCTCAATACCCTCATGCTGCTTGTGGTTTCCAGCGTTAGCCTGCTGGTCTTGATCTACTCCTGCGGCTATATGAAAGAAGATGAACGGTTCACCGTCTTCCTCGGCTACATATCGCTCTTCAGCTTCTCCATGCTCAGCCTGGTGATCTCGGTCAACCTCGTTCAGTTCTACCTGTTCTGGGAGTTGGTCGGGGCTTGCTCGTTCCTATTGATCGGCTTCTGGCACTTCAAGCCGGAAGCGAGAGCCGCCGCCAAGAAATCGTTCCTGATGACGCGAGTCGGCGACATGGGGCTGTTCTTCGCCATTCTGCTGCTGTTCTGGCAGATGCCGGACCATGCGCTCGATTTCTCGGCGATCCAGAGCGCCTTCGCCGCCCATGCGGCCGATGCGGCCAGTTCCCCCTTCAGCGCGGGGATGGTCACGGGCATCGCGCTCCTGATCTTCCTCGGAGCCATGGGCAAATCGGGCCAGTTCCCGCTGCACTCCTGGCTGCCCGACGCCATGGAGGGTCCGACGCCGATCAGCGCCTTGATCCATGCGGCGACGATGGTCGCCGCGGGCGTCTATCTGGTGGCCCGCACCTATCCGGTCTTCCTGGCTTCGGATGCGGCGCTCCAGACGGTGTCCATCGTCGGCGCGTTCACCGCCTTGTTCGCAGCGGTGCTCGCCGCCGCGCAGAACGACCTGAAGCGGGTGCTGGCTTACTCCACGGTCAGCCAACTGGGTTACATGATGCTGGCGATGGGCCTCGGCAGCTGGGCCGCTTACAGCGCCGGCATCTCCCATCTGTTCACGCACGCCTTCTTTAAGGCGCTTCTGTTCCTGGCGGCAGGCTGCGTCATCCATGCCGTCCATACGCAGGATATCCGGCGGATGGGCGGGCTCGCGGGCAAGCTTAAGGTCACCGCTTGGACCTTCGGCATCGGAGCGCTTGCCCTGTCCGGCATTCCGCCGTTGTCCGGCTTCTGGTCGAAGGACGCGATCCTGACGGAGGCTTACCATGACAAGCCGGTCCTGTTCGCCGTCGCTTTGCTGACGACGGTTCTGGCCGCCTTTTACATGGCCCGGCTGTTCATCCTCGTGTTCCTCGGAAGCGACCGGGACGAAGCCGGCGCGAGCGGTCTGCGGCTACAGGCTGCCGCAGCCGCGCCCGAAGCCCTTCCCCGGTCGATGACGGGACCGCTCGTGGCGCTGGCCGTTCCGGCCGCAGCGGCGGGCTTCCTGTTCCTCCCGGGGAGCGCCCTGTCGGGCTTCGGCCGCTGGCTGACCGGCGAGGGCGTCGAGCACGGGGCCGATTGGCCGGTTCTGCTGCTGTCCACGGCGGCCGGCCTCGCCGGTCTCGGACTCGGCTACCTCGCCTATGGACGCAAGGCACGCTCGCCGCTCGGCGCAAGCGCAGGCCCGGCGAGCGGCGGTACAGCCGGGCTTACGCCGTTCGCCCGAGCCGCCGAAGCCGGATTTTACGTCGATGCCTTCTATCGCCGAGGAATCGTCGCTCCCGTCAAAGGGCTCGGTCTCGTGCTGCAAGCCATCGACCGTTATCTCGTGGACGGGATCGTCCGGCTGACCGCGCTCGCCCTTCTGCAGCTGTCCCGGCTGGGTGCCTGCCTGCAGAACGGCAAGGTGCAGACCTACGGGCTCGTCACCCTGCTCGGGCTGGTCGCGCTGATGCTGGCTTTTGCCGGAAGGAGGTTCCTCCATGTTGGATAATCTGCCGCTTCTCAGCCTGATCCTGCTGTCGCCGCTCCTCGGCGTGCTGATTCTGCTGTTCGTCGGCAAGGACAACGGCCGGCTGCTGCAGCGGATCGGGATCGCGGCTTCGTTCCTTCCGCTCGCGTTCGCCAGCCTCCTGTTCGTCCGCTTCCAGGCGGGGCTTGCGGATTTCCAGTTCGCGGAGCGTCATGCCTGGATTCGCATCCCGCTGGATAAGATCCTGCTGAAGGACGCTTCCTCTTACACGCTGAGCTTCGACTATCACCTGGCGGTGGACGGCTTGTCGCTGCCGCTCGTGTTCCTGACCGCTCTGGTCGTCGCGATGGCGGCCCTGGCGTCGGTCCAGATCAAAAAGCGGCGCAAGCTATTCTACATCCTGTTCCTGCTGCTGGAAACGGCCATGTTCGGCGTCTTCATGGCCCGCGATCTGTTCCTGTTCTTCCTGTTCTTCGAGGCCTCGCTCGTGCCGGTCTTCTTCCTGGTCGGCATCTGGGGCTCGGTCAACCGGGAGAAGGCGGCGATCCAGTTCCTGCTCTACAACGGGCTCGGGTCGGCGCTCATGCTGGCGGCTTTCCTGATTCTGATCGCGACGGCGGGCTTCTCGCTGAACGAGCAGACGATGGCATTCGGCTACAGCGGCGACATTCAGACGATCATGGACAATCTGTTCCATAATCCTCAGGCCTACCTGCATTTCGCGGATAACCCGTTCACGATGACGGCGGGGATGAAGACCTTCCTGTTCTTCCTGCTGCTCGTCGCCTTAGGCATCAAGCTGCCGGTGTTTCCGTTCCATACCTGGATGCTCAAGATGCATCAGGAGGCACCCCCGGCGGTTGTCATGATCCACTCCGGCATCCTGCTCAAGATGGGCGCGTACGGCCTGATCCGCTTTGCCTTCCTGATGTTCCCCGACCCGGCCAAGACCTGGGCGCCGCTGATCGCCGCGCTGGGGCTCATCAGCCTGCTGTACGGGGCGGTGCTCGCCTTCGTGCAAAAGGAATTGCGGCTCACGCTGGCCTATTCCAGCGTGAGCCAGATGGGCATCGTCTTGCTCGGGCTGGCCGCCTTCAATACCGAGGGCTGGTCCGGCGCGGTATTCCTCCTGGTGTCGCACGGGCTGATCTCGGCGCTCCTGTTCCTCCTGGTCGGCAGCCTCAGTGAACGGACGGGGACGACCGAGCTGTCCCGGATGTCCGGGCTCGCTTCCTCGATGCCGTTCATGAGCGGCGTCCTGTTGTTTGCCGGCCTCGCCTCGCTCGGGCTGCCCGGCCTGTCGAACTTCGCGGGCGAGCTGCTGATCTTCGTCGGGCTGTCCGGCCCGTACCGCTGGATAGCCGCCGCCGGCCTGGTGGGGCTCGTGCTCGCCGCCGCCTACATGCTGAGGGCGGTGCTGGCCATCACCTTCGGACCTTCGGCGACGGCGGAGGAGCGAGCGGGAGACGGAGCGGAGCCGGGTCTTCCGGCTGCAGCCGAATCCGTTCGCCCGGCGGCGGGGTATCGCGACGCGCGGCTCATCGAGGCGGTGCCGATGATCGTCCTCACGACCTTCATCCTCCTGCTGGGGATTTACCCCGGCTTGGTCAGCCATACGGCGGAGAAGGCGGTCGCCGGCTTCACCACCCATATCGAGTCCGCCGTGACAAAGGCAGGTGAATAGGGATGGAAATTCTAAAAGCGGGCGACCTCGTCCATCTGCGGCCCGAGCTGACCATCGCCGCATGCTTCCTGCTGCTCCTGCTGCTCGACCTGTTCCTGCCGCGCCGGATCGGACGCAGCCTGATCGGCTGGCTGGGTCTCGCAGGCGTGGCCGTATCGGCCGTGTTCCTCGCCCTTCAATGGAACCCGTCCGAGCCGGTCTCTCTGCTGGGCGGCAGCTTCCGCGTGGATGACTTCGGCACGGTCTTGAAGCTGGTGTTCGCGGGCGGAACGGCCCTCGTGCTGCTGATGGGCATCGGCACGGCAGAGCGGGAGGGCATCGCGGCGGAAGGTGAAGCGACGTATCTGTTGCTCGCCGCGCTCCTCGGCGCGATGATCCTAGCTTCCTCGGCCGACCTCATTACCCTCTACGTCGGCCTGGAGACGCTCAGCCTGTCCAGCTACGTGCTGGCCGGAATCCGCAAGAAGAACCGCAAGGCCAACGAAGGGGCCTTCAAGTATGCGGTGCAGGGCGGCATTTCCTCGGCGCTCATTCTCTACGGCATGTCCTTCCTGTACGGCATTTCCGGCTCCACCGAGCTCACCGCGATCAACAGTGCGGTCCAGGCGGCGGATGCCAGCCTGACGCCGCTGCTCTATGCGGCGGTGTTCCTGCTGCTCGCCGGCTTCGGCTTCAAGATTGCCGCCGCGCCGTTTCACATGTGGGCGCCGGATGCTTACGAAGGAGCGTCGTATCCCGTCGCCGCCTTCCTGGCCGTGGTCTCCAAGGGGGCGGGACTCGCCGTCATCTTCCGTTTGTTCTACGGCGTGTTCTTCCAGCAGACGCTGATCAACGGCCAGAACGTTAGCGCCCTGGAATACGACGTATTCCTGGCGATCATGATCCTGGCGGCCGCGGCGATGATCGTCGGCAACGTGCTGGCCCTGAAACAGAAGAACATGAAGCGGCTGTTCGCTTATTCCGGAGTGGCGAACGCCGGTTACCTGCTCGTGCCGATCGGCATCCAGTTCTCGGCGGTCCACCTGACCAACTTCGCCGAGCTCGTCTACTACCTGGTGGCGTACCTGCTGATGACCGTCGGCATATTCGCGGCGCTCCTCATTGTCGAGCGGCTGTCCGGCACGGAGGCGCTGCTCGGCTTCGCCGGGCTCTACTACCGGGCGCCGGCCACGACCGTCGCTCTCGTGCTCCTGCTGTTGTCCCTCGCCGGTTTTCCGGTGACGGCGGGCTTCTTCGGCAAGCTGTTCATCCTGTTCGGAGCGGTTCAGGTCCGCATGTACGCCCTGGCGATCATCATGGTCGTCACGAGCGTGCTGTCCTATTACTATTACTTTGGAATTCTTCGGCAGGCGTTTATGCGCAGCGAGGCGCCCGAGACCGCAGGGGCCCGCGTTCCCTGGACCGTCTATGCCGTGCTCTGGTTCTGCGCGGTGGCGGGGATTCTGCTCGGGTTTTATCCGCAGGGAATCATCAGCCAGGTGCAGAACATTTTCTCGGTGACCGTGGATTTATTCTAGGGGACATGATATGCTGATACCGAACGTGTCTCAGCCGGATTGCGACTCGGATACGTGCGGGCAAGACCCCGTGACAGCGTAGTTTAGCGGGGATTCGGCTCCTTGTTTTGATACCCATCCGCGCGCCGTCCTGTAACCGTACGACCCGGACTGACGGCGTACCAGGCAGCGATTCGCTGCCTTTTTTTGTTTCCGCGGAATTTCCCGGCACGACGGGGAAGCCCAATCGGGAGAGCGGAGGGTTAGAATCCCCGGGGATAAGTCAAAGATGAAGAAAGAGCGGAGGACATTCGCTTCCGCCGCCTTTAGTCCTCCCGTTGGAGAGCCAGGGCTCGGGCAGACCGGGACTTAGGACCCCTTTCCACCCGGAAGGCAGGACAAACGCAGAATAACGCGAATATCGTAAAAGATTGGGTCTTTGTCCCGAAGCGCCGCGCTTCTTGGCGGCGATGCCGGATAAAAGTAGATGACCCGCAGAGTGAGGGTTGCCCGAAGCGATGAGAAGAAAGCAGCATACCATGTACCGGCTGGCCGTAGGCATCGGACTCTTGGTCCTCGTCCTTTCTTCCTTGGGAAGCGCTGCTCTTTGGACAACCGCACAACCGCAAACTTCCGCATCCAAATCCGATAACCCGGCTTCCGGAGATTCCTGGATCGCCGTCTGGAAGCATGAGCCTCCGCAGTCTTTCTTGAACGACAGCGAGGTCGTGCGGCGGCATGACGGCTCCCGCGTGACCGTGGCCAGACCCGTTCGCGGAGAGGACCCCGAAGTCTGGGCCGAGCGTTGGGCCAGCTCCGCCGAAGCGGTCTCGTTCGAGCGCAACCAGTCCTTCCGCGTCGCCGCTGCAACGCCGAATGACCCGATGCTCAGCCATCAGAGCTACCTGAGACAAATTCACGCCTCCGATACCTGGGGAATGACGCCCGGAAGCAAGCGGGTGGTCATCGCCGTCGTCGATACCGGCGTCGAGCAGTGGCATCCCGATCTGGCGCCGGCTCTGGTCGAGGGCGTCAATCTGGTGCATCCGGGAACGCCGCCCGAAGACGACAACGGCCATGGCACGAATGTCGCCGGCGTAATCGCGGCGGCGGCCGATAACGAGAAGGGCATCGCCGGTATCCTGCCGGACGCACGGATCATGCCGGTCAAGGCGCTGGAGGCCGACGGGACAGGCGATGAAGACCTCTTGGGCGAAGGCATTCGGTATGCCGTCGACCACGGGGCGGACATCGTGGTGTTGTCTCTCGGCCTCAACAAGCCTTCCACTTATATGGAGTCGGTGGTGCGCTACGCCGAGGAGAAGGGCGTGCTGCTGGTGGCCGCCGCAGGCAATGAAGGGAAGGACGTCAAATACCCCGCCGCCTACCCCACGGTGCTCGCCGTGGGCGGAGCCATGGAGGACAACTCCCGCGCGGTTCTCTCCAACTTCGGTCCGGAGCTGGACGTGATGGCGCCCTGGAATGTGTTCACCACCTCGCTGAAGGGAACCTACCGGTTCAGCGGCGGCACCTCCCTGGCCGCTCCGCAGGCGGCGGCGGTCGGCGGACTCGTTCTCGCCCGCCATCCGGAGTTGTCTCCCTCCGAGCTGCGGACGCTGATTCGCTCCACGGCGGAAGACCTGGCGGAAGCCGGCTGGGACCGCGAGACCGGCTACGGACTGCTGCGGGCCGACCGGGCTTTGGCCGCCGCCGACAGCGGCTCATTCTACGTCTACGCGGGCGCGTCCCGCACGACGGCGCGGGTGCTTCCCATGAACAAGCAGAGCGATCTCCGCGTTCCGGCGGGCGGCGCCGGCTTCGACGGCTGGCTGTCGGTCGCTGCGCCGTTCGACGGCTATGTGGACCTGAACCTGGAGGCGTCGGCCAAGCTGGGCAAAGGAGCGGTCCTGGAAGCTTATTACGAGGGCGAAGAGAAGGGGAAGGCGGTCTCGCCGAACGCGGACGGAACGTATACGCTGCCGGTTAAGACCGGTACCCTGTTCCTTCGGCTGCTGCTTCCGGCCGTGCCCAGCGGCGCGTCCCTTCACCTGACGCCGCTGTTTCGGATGGCGCCCGACCGGTTCGAGGACAACGACCGGGCGTACACCGCATACCGGCTGACGCCCCGCAACCATATTCTCACCGGCACCTTCGATCGCTCGGGGGACGAGGATTGGTACTCGCTGAAGGTGGACCGGCCCGGCAAGCTGACGTTGAAGGCGTCGACGGCGTCCCAGCGGATCGACCTCACGCTGCTCCTACAAAGGGCGGACGAACCGGGCCGTACCGTCGACCAAGCGGACGAAGGCCAGCCGGAGCGGATCGACCGCGCCGAGGTCCGGCCGGGTCTGTATTACATCCGGGTCGGAAGCATTGAGCGATCGTCCTCGCCGCCGACCGGGGAGTATACCCTGCGGGTGGATTACGACGGAGAGACGCTAGACCCGCGCGAGCCGGACGATAAGCCGTATCAAGCCTCCGAGCTTCGGCCCGATGTGGCGTACAGCGGCGTGGTCAAGACCTCCGCCGACCAGGATTGGTACCGGTTCAAGATCAGCAAGGAGAAGGCGGTCCGGTTGTCGCTGACCAGCGAGTGGACGGCAGGCATGCTCGACTTGACTGTGCTCGATTCCACAGCGAAGCCGCTGGCGTCCGGGAAGGCGCAGAAGGGGCAGGGCGATCTGCTGCTCCGCGAAATCACCAGCGGCCTGCGGCTCAAGCCCGGGGTTTATTATGTCTTGGTGTCGGCGGCCAAGGGAGAGCAACTCGACGATCAGCCTTACGCGCTCAAGCTGACGCTCGCGGATTAACCATCGCCGCCCATGTCACATATTCTGGTGTTGGAGAGGGGAATGCATGCGTGGATGAGAAATGGCTTTCCCAAACGGTCGCCGTCGGCAGTCTGACCTCGCTTCTGACGATGCTGGCGTGTATCGTGATCGCCTGGATCGCCTTGCAGCAGCTCAAGTTCGACAAGCTCGTCAAGGAACCGAGGTCGTTTGCCGCAAGGCTCCTGCAGGTTCTGCTCGCGGTGGCGTTGGGTTATGAGGTGGGGCGCTTCTTCACCGATTACATTAGCTGGTCGGCGGGGCTGAAGGGTTTTTTCTAAGCGGCTGCTCCTTCCGAAATGGCTGGACCCGGATCCCAAGGATGCCGGGAAGCGTCAGCGATACAGGTGCATAACGAAGAGCGGAAACGCTCAAAATGGGTATAACCCCATCAATTCGAACGGAAAACGGCAGACCTTGCCAAGCGGTACCACACGAAAATCCGAAGAGGCTGCGAATGGTATGTGGATGACTTGCGAAGAAAACAGAACGCGGAGGGGTGCGGCATGAAGAAGATCATCGTCCGCGGTGGGCAAAGTTTAAATGGAACGGTAAAAATCAGCGGGGCAAAAAACGCGGTGCTGCCGATAATTGCGGCGGCCCTCTTGGCGTCCGAAGGAAAGAGCATCATTCAGGAAGCGCCGCGGCTCGACGACGTTATGACGATCAACCGGGTAGCGGCCAGCCTGGGCGCCGAGGTGGACTATGCCAATCAGACGGTAACCATCGACGCGACCCGGTTGACCTCCACCGAAGCCGATCCCGAGCTGGTGCGCCGCATGCGCGCGTCCTTCCTCGTCCTCGGGCCGCTTCTGGCCCGTCTGGGCCGGGCCCGCATTGCGCTTCCCGGCGGCTGCGCCATCGGCACCCGGCCGATTGACCAGCACTTGAAGGGCTTCGAGGCGATGGGCGCCCAGATTGAAGTGGGCACCGGCTGGATCGAAGTGCGGACGGAAGGCCGGTTAACCGGAGCCAAAATTTATCTCGATGTCGCCAGTGTCGGCGCCACGGAAAATATTATGCTGGCCGCTTCCTTGGCGGAGGGCATCACCATCATCGAAAACGCGGCCATGGAGCCGGAGATTGTCGATCTCGCCAATTTCCTCGGAGCCATGGGCGCCAAGGTCCGCGGCGCGGGCACCGGCGTCATTCGCATTGAAGGAGTCGAACGGCTGAAGGGAGCCGTTCATACGGTCATTCCCGACCGGATCGAGGCGGGAACGTATATGATCGCCGCGGCCATCACCGGCGGCAATGTTCGGGTAGAGGGCGCGATCGCCGACCACCTGCGGCCGCTGATCTCCAAGCTGCAGGAAATGGGCGTCGGCGTGGAAGAGGAGGACAATGCTCTGCGGGTGCGGGCCGCTTCCGCCCGGCTGAAAGCGGTGGACATCAAGACCCTGCCGCATCCCGGCTTTCCGACCGATCTGCAGTCGCAGATGATGGCACTCCTGCTTCAGGCGGATGGAACGAGCCTGGTGACGGAGACCATCTTCGAGAACCGCTTCATGCATGTCGACGCGTTCCTCAGCATGAACGCCTCCATCGCCGTCGAAGGACGGACGGCTGTGGTCACCGGCGGCCGCAAGCTGGCTGGGGCGAAGCTGAAGGCAACCGACCTTCGGGCCGGAGCGGCGCTGATTCTCGCGGCGCTGGCTGCCGAAGGCGAATCGGAAATCTCCGACATTCACCACATCGACCGGGGCTACGTCGATATTGTCCGCAACCTGTACGACCTCGGAGCGAACATCGCCCGTACGGATACGGAAGCGCCCGTACCGGTGCGGCTGGAAGCCGAAGCGGCGGCATCCGAGAAGGAGCTGCTCCCCCGGTTTCAGGTGCAGCCCACGCTCGCTTGACCCCGAATAGAAGCGAAATTCCGGCATCAACCATAAATTCGACCCTAGTTCGCCCGCTGTCATTCGGCAGCGGGCTTTTGCTATGATTCCAACCGTCGCACCGCTCCATTCCGTGACATGTGACAAGCCCATGACATCCGTAACTACCCGCTGCAGCGATTTGGACCGTATAATAAGAACCAGCAGGAAGAAAGGCAGGGTACGGCATGACAGAACAGGTGGAGCGGACTGGGCGGACGGACCGAACAGAAGAGACGGTGACGGAGCGAAACGACCGAACCGACCGATCTGAACGAACTTTACAAATGAATCGGACGGAAGAAACGGGCACGACGGACCGGAAGGACCTGCTTGGCAACGGGAGAAAATGGACGGGGCTCGATACCTTTTTGTTCCTGCTTCGGACCATCTGGTTTTTTGCCGGAGTGGCGGTCTTGTTCCAGCGTCCGATGGAACGGATGGAGGATTTTCTGCTGCCGGCCGCTTTCTTCCTATCGTACTTCATTCCCCAGCTGTTCTTCCGGCCGCAGCTCATCCGCCCTCTGGCCTACGTCGGAACGGAGATTCTGCTGACCGGCGGGCTGCTCGTCTACGTCACCATGCAGAATAACGGCGATTCCGGTTCCAAGTTCCTCTACCTTCCCTTAACCATTGGTTATATGACCGGACGCAAAGGCTTATGGTACGCCGCGCCGGTCGTCGTCGTGCTGCTGCCTCTGTTGGGGCTGTGCCTGGGCGGCGGCTGGCAGGCTCCGTTCACGCTCGGTCTCGGCGGGACCGTGAATTTCTTGGCCTATTATCTCGCCTTTTACGGCTTGGGGCTCGCGCTCCATCTCTTGGTCTCGGAGGAGCGGAAGGCCCGGGAGTTGACGAATGCCATTCGGGAGAAAAACGAGACGCTGGAGCTGTATGCGCTGCAGGTCGAGGAGGTCGCGGCTCTGACGGAGCGCAACCGGCTGGCGCGGGAGCTGCACGATACGGTCGGCCATACCTTCACCTCGACCATCATCGGCATGGACGCGGTGCTGTACCAGATTGATACCGCCCCGGAGGAGGCCAAGGAGAGCCTGCGGGAGCTGCTCGCCTTCACCCGCCAGGGACTGGACGAGACCCGGCGGAGCATTCATCAGATGGCGGAGCGTCGTCCGGTGAGCCTGACCGCGGAGATCGGACGGGTGGCGGCGGAGTTCGAGCGCTCGACCGGCACGGAGCTGGAGCTTACCGTATCCGGTACCGAACCGGCCTGCCCGCCGGAGGTCCGGTTGGCAGCCTTGCGCAGCGTGCAGGAGGGATTGACCAATGCCAAGCGGCACGGACAGGCATCGCGGATCGGCCTACGGCTGAGCTTTACTCCCCGCGAGCTGCGGCTGGAGCTTGCGGACAACGGCTCCGGCTTCGACCGGCTGAATCCGGGATTCGGCTTGCGGGCGATGCGGGAGCGGATTGCCGCCCTGGACGGACGGATGAGCCTGCGGTCGCAGCCGGGCGTGGAAACGGTGCTGGAATGTTCCATCCCGCTGGCGCCCGCCGAAGCGTCAGCCGGGACGGAGCGGACTATCGACAATCGGCAAGGAGGCGGGAGCCGTGAAGGATGAGGGAAGAATCAAGCTGGCCCTGGTCGAGGACCAGGAGCTGATTCGCAAGAGCCTGCGGATCGTGCTCAACATGGAGCCCGATCTGGAGGTGCGGTGGCTGGCGGAGAACGGGCAGGAGGCCATCGAGCGCTGCCGCGCCGACCGGCCCGATGTCGTCCTGATGGACATCCAGATGCCGGTGCTGGACGGAGTGGAGGCGACGAAGCGGATCAAGGCGGAATGGCCGGAGGTACAGGTGATCATCCTCACCACCTTCCAGGAGGTGGACTTGGTCCTCGGCGCCATGAACGCGGGAGCGGAGGGGTATCTGCTAAAGGCGATGGACCCGAAGGACCTCGTCTCGGGCATCCGCCACGTATTCCGCGGCGAGACGCTGATTCCCCGGCAGATGGCCCGGGTGATCTTCGCGCAGGCCGGCTCGGGCGGCGCGACCGCCCCCGAACCGGCTGCAGCGGCCGCGCCGGAGGACGAGTTCGGCCTGAGCGAGCGGGAGAAGCAGGTGCTGAAGGGACTGGCCGACGGGCTCTCGAACAAGGAGATTGCCGCTCTGCTGTTCATCTCCGAGGGTACCGTCCGCAACTACATCAGCTCGGTGTATTCCAAGCTGGATGTCCGCAATCGGGCCGAGGCGGCCCGCATGGCGGCCGAGCGTCATTGGCTGACCCGGCCGGGTCGTGACAACCGGGATGACACTCGGCACTGACGGCCTATGACAACCGGGCGCTATACTAAAGGAAACCAAGTGAAACGGAGAGAATGCCGATGTATTCCGACGACCTTCGAATTCCGCCCCTTCCGGACGAGTTCGACCCCCTGTATGCCCGTCCGCCTTTTGCTGAGCCGCAGCCTCCCAAGAAGAGCGTAGCCGCTTCGGTGATCTTCTCGATGCTGATCCCCGGCCTCGGCCATCTCTATCTCGGCCTGATGAGGCGGGGGGCCTCCTATATGGTCGGGCTTATCGTGAATATCTTCCTCATCGCGCTGGTGGAGAACAACGGAAGCGGACTTGCCATTGAAATGCCGCTGACCCTGCTCCTGTCGTTGTGCATTCCGGTGATGTATTTCTACTGCCTGTTCGACAGCGTGCATCGGGCCCGCCTGCTGAACAACCGCCGCGATCCCCTCTACACGCTTCGGGAGTTGGACCGGCTGCCGTTTCCTCCTCCCGTGCTGGGCGCCGTGCTGGTGCTGGCGGGCCTCCTGCTGATGATGACCGAGGCCGCTCCGGTGCTGATGAATTCGATCCTGCGCGAGTACGGCGGCACTATCGTCGCCCTGCTGCTGATCGGCGGCGGCGGCCTCCTGCTGTACCGCATGAAGTAACTCCGACGCTGCGCTTCCGGACCGGGTATCGGTTCTATCGGGTCTAGCAATCTCATAAAGTAGGTATTGTCCTCCTTCCGGCAGGACAACCTGATAGAGAGACCGATAGACTTTGGAACCGGAAAGGATGCGTGGATCACGATGAAACCCGTATTTCCCCGACCGGCCGGGGACTCCAAGACCCGGCCGGCGGGACGCCCCGCCTCTTTGCGGCAGCTCGTCTCGGCTGCGCTTCGCCTGCCCGCCCTCCTTCGCGGGCTCCGACTGCGCCGGTTCCGGCTGCCGCGGCTTGCCGTGTTCGTCCGCTTTGCCGCGGCGCCCGCTCCGGCAAGCGGGACCGCCGTGTGGCGGGTCCGCCGTACTCCCCCGCTGCCGGCCGTGTGTCTCGGCTTGGCCCTGTTCGCCGCCCTTGGCGTGATGGCGGCGGGGCTCCTCAGCCACCGCGGCGGCGAGGCGCAGCCGCAGGAGACGGTCCGGCCGGGCGCGGCGGCAACGGGGCTTCCTCTTCCAGCCGCCACCGCCGGGCAACCGGGCGGGGCGGCTGTTCAGGTTCCTGCGGCAAGCGCGGCTCCGCTCGCCGGCAAGCTGTCGCTGGTCGTGCCGGTCTACCTGGCCCGAACGGAGACCGTGCAGCGCCTTCCCCTGGAGGACTATGTGCTCGGGGTGGTGGCGGCGGAAATGCCGGCCGACTTCGCGCCCGAGGCGCTGAAGGCGCAGGCGCTGGCCGCCCGCACCTATATCGTCCGCCGCTACCTGGACGGCGATTTCAGCGGCGTGCCCGACAAGACGGCCTGGGTGACCGATACGGTCCAACACCAGGCGTTTCTCACCGATGCCCAGCTGCGCAAGAGCTGGGGCGCCGAATATGCCGCCAATCGGGCCAAGCTGGCGCGGGCGGTAGAGGAGACGGCGGGCGTTATCCTTACGTATGGCGGCAAGCCGATCAACGCCGTGTTCTTCTCCTCCGGCAACGGCTACACGGAGAACGCCGAGGACTACTGGAACGTCTCGGAGCCGTACCTGCGCAGCGTGCCCAGTCCGTGGGACAAGGACGCGCCCGGCTACGAGACGACCGTGACCATCAGCAAAAAGCAGCTCGTCCGGAAGCTGGGGCTCTCCGGCAAGCTGAGCGCGAATGCCGCCGCTTCCGGCATGCGGATTACCGCCAGGACGGAGGGCCATCGCGTGGCCGAGGTCCAGATCGGCGATGCCTCCTTCAGCGGCCGGGAAATCCGCGAGAAGCTGGGGCTCCGCTCCTCCTCCTTTGAATGGAAGGTGAAGGGCAGCCAGATCGAGTTCACCACCTTCGGCAACGGCCACGGCGTCGGCATGAGCCAGTGGGGAGCGGAGGGCATGGCCCGGGAGGGAAAATCGGCGGAGGACATCGTCCGCTACTATTATCGGGGAGTTCGGCTGCAGAATGCGGGCCTTTTGTTGGGAGATAAACGGTAGAGTAAGCAGACGCTGGGCTGAGCATTTGAGGAGAGATTGAGCTTTATAGGACAGGTTGAGCCCTGATTATTAAGGCATCGCCGAAAATGACCTCATAGCGTGAAACAATTAAAACACCTTCAAGAACAGGCGTCCATGTCGTAGGATATGGAGGACAAACTTGGAGGTGTTATGCGTTAGAAACAAGGGTGAGTTAGCCGTTTCATCCGAGCGCATTGTCTCCAACATAAGCTGCCGGGGTGTGTGCTTATCGCCATTTGGAAAAGGGTCAATTATCTTCGTTGATTTCCATGGTCAGTTTATCCATCAGCCCCACCTTCTCGGAATCCACCAGAAAATAGAGATACTCGTTTTTCTTGTAGGAGAGCTGGTCGGGTTCATAGAGGTCTCCATTGATCCGGATCCGAATCTCCGGAGACTCGGCTTGGGTGACAACCCCGCCCCAAAGCGACCTGCTTGTGGTGCCGCCGTTGACCACCATAGGGTAGAGCAGCTTGGCAGAATCCCGCGGACCGGTCACCGAGCCGACAACCTCGACATACGTCTTCCAACCGAACGGACTTCGCTTCCGCAGGACAAGAAAGCCCATTTGTTTCTCTTTTTCTTTTACATAGAAATAGACGTGGAAAATCCCGATTGTCCGGGTAAGCTTGACCGAATCTTGGGATAGGCCATGACGCATCAGGATTCTGGAGACCGAATAATGGAGGTACACCGATCTCCCTCCAGCAAACAGAACGGCAATGGTCAAGATAAGGATCAGAATCCTTCGCATCATTCAAATCTCCTCTTTCCCGCATTCTCTCTGAGTACCCGTTCTATTCAAGCCTTCCAATCAAAACATGCAGTCACCCATATTCTACCTGATCCGTTCCAAATGGGTTACCCTTTCTCTCCAGCTCTTTCTTCCTTGGCGGGAAGGGGCCAACACTTTTTTCTCCAACCCTATCACCTCGCGTATAAAAGCTTTCATTCTGGCAAGAATGAGGGATGAGGTGATGATCCTATGAAAGAAGAAAACAAAAACTTGCAAGAAGCTCCTCAAACTGTAGAGGAGCGGCAAACCGCCAAACCCGCCGGCGCCTGGAAAAGGCTGCTCAGCAAGAAATGGGCCTATCCGGCGATCTACATGGCAGCGGCGGCTATTATCTTTTCGTTAATGTGGTGGTATCAGGGATCGGTCAGCGACAAGCTGGCCGGGTCGGATACGACCGCCGGGGCGGCCGTCAGCCAGACGGACAATGCCAAGACGTCGGCTCCCGACGATGCCGTGCCCGCCAACGCCGCAGTCGCCGAAGAGATGCAGTGGCCGGTAACCGACCACACCGCGCTCGACATCGTGTCCAACTACTACGACAAGAACGCCAGCGCCGAAGACAAAGCGGCCGCTATGCTGCAGGTGGAGGATCAGTTCATCCCGCAAACCGGGATCGCCCTCGCCCGCGAAGACGAGCAGACCTTCGACGTCCTCGCCGCCAAGAGCGGCAAGGTGACTGCGGTAGACAAGCAGCCGCTGACCGGGCAGCTCGTGGAAATCACGCATCCCGACGGCCTCGTCACCGTCTACCAGAGCCTGGACAACGTCAAGGTGAAGGTTGGAGCCGAAGTAAAGAAGGGCGACGTGATCGCCCAAGCCGGACGCAACGAACTGGAGAAGGACGAAGGCGTGCACCTGCACTTCGAAATCCGCCAGGGCGAAACCACGCTGAATCCGACGGACGTATTGCCGAAATAATCGGCGGGGCCGACAGGCCGAACCGATAGCGCCGCTCGCGGGCCGATGCCCCCGGGCGGTTTTTTTCTATTTGGGGCAGCAGTGGCGGCCATGAGGAGCAAACCAGGCAGCAAATGGAACAATTTTTCGGGCGAAGGATCATTATTTAGGGTTTGCTTGCATTCGAAACCGGTTTCGTATTAACTAGAAAGGTAAGAATCAAACCGGATGGCTTCCTTATAAGGAGAATGATCATGACTCAGACGAAGATTTTCGTCACCGCCAAGGATACCGGCGAGCGTTGGAGCGAACAGGCTCCGCCTAAGCAAGCGGAGCGAACGGCCGGCGAGCGGGCCGACCTGGAGCTGGCTCCGGACCAAACCTATCAGACGATCCTCGGCTTCGGCGGCGCGTTCACCGAGGCAGCGGCGTATACCCTATCCCGGGTTAGCCCGGAAAACCGCGCGGAAGCAATCCGCCGCTATTTCGACCCCGTGGAAGGGCTGGGCTACACCCTGGGGCGGGTGCACATTCACAGCTGCGACTTCGCCCTCGGCAATTATACCTATATCGACGATTACGATACCGAGCTGAAGAGCTTTGACATCGCCCACGACCGGGAGCTGATCCTCCCGCTGATCCAAGACGCGGCCAAGGTCAAGGGCAGTCCGATTCAACTGCTCGCCTCTCCCTGGAGCCCGCCCGCCTGGATGAAGACGAACGGAGAGATGAACAACGGCGGCCAGCTGAAGCCGGAATACGCCGACGTTTGGGCACTCTACTATACCAAATTCGTCCGCGCCTACGAGGCGGAGGGCGTTCCGATCTGGGCGCTCACCGTCCAGAACGAGCCGGCTGCCGTCCAGGTGTGGGACTCCTGCATCTACAGCGCCGCCGAAGAGCGCGACTTTGTCAAAAATCACCTCGGCCCGACGCTTCACCGCGAAGGCCTTGAGGATATCAAGCTGCTGATCCTCGACCACAACCGCGACCTGCTCGTCGAGCGCGCGTCCACCGTGTTCAGCGATCCGGAAGCGGCCCGGTATGTCTGGGGGACCGGCTTCCATTGGTATGTGAGCGAGGACTTCGCCGCCGTCGGCCAGACGCATGATCTGTTTCCGGAGAAGCACCTGCTGTTCACCGAGGGCTGCCAGGAAGGCGGCGTGAAGCTGGGTGAATGGTTTACCGGCGAACGCTACGGCCGCAACATGATCGGCGACCTGAACAACTGGTGCGAGGGCTATCTCGACTGGAACCTCGTGCTGGACGAAACCGGCGGCCCCAATCATGTGGGCAACCTGTGCGACGCGCCGATCATCGCCGACACCCGTACGGATACGCTCCACTATAACAGCTCGTACTACTACATCGGCCACTTTAGCCGGCATATCCAGCCGGGAGCCGTCCGCATCGGCCTCATGAACGCCCATGCCGCTGTGCAGGCGGTTGCTTTCCGCAATCCCGACGGAACGATTGCGGCCGTGGTCCAGAACGAAACCGACGAGCCCCATCCCCTGTCGCTCGGAATCGGCGGCACGATGCTGGCCCAGGAGCTGCCGGCGCATTCCATCGCCACCTTCGTCCTCGCCGACTGAACCACTCTTACTGAAAATCTGACCTCCGGAGGCTGAACGAGCATGGGTCATTATTCGTTCGAGCAAGATACGTTTGTCATCGAGAACTACCCGGAAGCGAAGCCGTTCGCCAGCTTCCTGCCGGGCCTCGCGGGCCTGAAGGGCATCCCGATGTGGACCTTCTACGTCAACCGCGGCCAGGCGATCAGCGGCTTTGGCATCCGCGACAAGAATAGCCCGATCATGGAGTTTTCCCCTGCGGCCATTGCTTACAAAACGGTGTCGGCCAGCGGCTTCCGCACCTTCCTGAAGCTCGAAGACGGCGAGCTCTACGAGCCGTTCCAGACGGCGCGCCCCGATCCGGACGCGCGGCGGACGATGCGGGTGAGGGCCAACGAGATCTCCCTCGAGGAAACGCACCGCCGGCTCGGCCTGACGGTGAAGGTCGTCTATTTCCAAGTGCCCGGCGAAGACTTTGCCGCCCTGGTGCGCCAGGTTACCGTCATCAACGAGTCCGGAAGCGAGCGGAGCTTCGAGCTGCTCGACGGACTGCCGGAAATTCTCCCGTACGGCGTGGAGAACGGCGGCTTCAAGGAAGTCGGCCACCTGCTGCGCAGCTGGATGGAGGTCGGCAACCGGGAGAACCGCATTCCTTTCTATAAGGTGCGGTCCAGCACGGGGGATGAAGCCGAGGTCAGCGAAGTGGTGAGCGGCCACTTCTACCTGAGCTTCTCGGATGAAGAGGAGCTGCTCTCGCCGATCGTCGACCCGGACCTCGTCTTCGGGGACAACACGTCGCTGGCGTTTCCCGATGTCTTCGCCGCGCAGCCCGTTGCCGAGCTGACCGAGAGGCCCCAATACGCCTACAACAAAATCCCCTGCGGCTTCACGGGCAAAGCCGTCCGGCTTGCCGCCGGAGCGGCCGCCAACGTGTACACGTTCATCGGCCATGTATCGCGCGCGGAGCGGATCAACGCCCAGGCGTCCCGGCTGGTGTCCGCCGCCTATGTCCGCGCGAAGCGCGCGGAAGCGAACCGGCTCGTCGCCGAGCTGACCGACGACATCGCCACCCGCACCGGCAAGCCGCTCGTCGACGCTTACGCCCGCCAATGCTACCTGGATAACCTGCTGCGCGGCGGCTATCCGTTCCTGTTCGGCGGCAAGGACGGCGAGGAGCCGAAGGTGGTTCATCTCTATTCGCGCAAGCACGGCGACCTGGAGCGCGATTACAACTTCTTCTCGATCCTGCCGGAGTTCTATTCCCAAGGCAACGGCAATTTCCGCGACGCCAACCAGAACCGGCGGAACGACGTGTTCTTCCATCCGGAAGTCGGCACGTTCAACATCCGCATGTTCTTCAGCTTGATGCAAGCCGACGGCTATAACCCGCTTGGCGTGGAGGGCACCAGCTTCGCGGTGCCGGCCTCGCGGTCGGAGGAGCTTGCGCAGCGCCTAAAGGAGACCGTGGACGGCAGCCGCGAGGAGCTTGCCGCGCTGGTCGGCAAGGCCTTCACGCCCGGCAAAGTCATCGGGTTCCTCGCCGACCGCGGTATCCGGCTGTCGGTAAGCGACGAGGAATTCCTGAACCGGCTGCTCGGCCTATCCGATCAGCGGATCGAGGCCAACTTCGGCGAAGGCTATTGGTCCGATCACTGGACCTACAACATGGACCTGATCGACGCCTATCTGGCGATCTACCCCGACCGCAAGGAAGCGCTGTTGTTCGGCGAGCGGAGCTACACCTTCTTCGACAGTCCGGTTCGCGTGCTGCCGCGCAGCGAGAAGTACGTGCTGAAGGACGGCAAGGTTCGCCAGTACGGGGCCATCGTCCATGACGAGGAGAAGATGCAGAAGCTGGGCATCGGCCTCAAGGGAACGCACTGGCTGAAGACCGCACACGGCCTCGGAGAAGTCTATGCGACCGACCTGACCGTGAAGCTTCTGTCGCTTGGCTTGACCAAGTTCGCCACGCTCGATCCCTACGGCATGGGCATCGAGATGGAAGCCAACAAGCCGGGCTGGAACGATGCCATGAACGGCCTGCCGGGCATCGTCGGCTCGGGGATGAGCGAGACCTTCGAGCTGAAGCGGCTGCTCACCTTCCTGGCCGAAGCCTGCGGAGAATTCCCGGAGCGCGCCGTGCGCGTGCCGGTGGAGATCCTGGCCTTCCTGCGCACGGTCTCCGCTCTCGCGGACGACCGGCTGGCAGGCAGCCTGGACCCCTTCGCCTACTGGGATAAGGTGGCAGGCGCGCGGGAAGCGTACCGGGAGACGATCCGCTTCGGCCTCTCCGGCGCAGAGGAAGAGCTCGCTCTGGCCGAGCTCGGCGGCATCGGCCGCCGCTTCCTACAGGTGATCGAGCTCGGCATCGAGCGCGCGACCGCCATGGGCGGCGGACTGGTTCCCACCTACTTCCGCTTCGAGGCGACGCGGTTCGAGCCCGTGCTGGATGCGAACGGCCAACCGGCCAAGACGCATTACGGTCTGCCGAAGGTCCTCGTGCGCGAGTTCCGCGGCGAAGCGCTCCCGCATTTCCTGGAGGGCCCGGCCCGCGCCCTCAAAACCGTGGCGAGCCCGGAAGAAGCGCGCGCCATTCATTCCAAGATCAAGCAGTCCGAGCTGTACGACCCGGTGCTCCGGATGTTCAAGACCTCGGTCAGCCTGGAGAACGAATCGCATGAAATCGGCCGCATCCGCGCCTTTACCGCCGGCTGGCTGGAGCGGGAGTCCGTCTTCATGCACATGTCCTACAAATATGTGCTGGAGCTGCTGAAGAGCGGCTTGTACGAAGAATGCGAGGAAGAGATGCAGCGCTCGCTCGTTCCCTTCATGGACCCGGCCGTCTATGGCCGCAGCACGCTGGAGAACTCGTCGTTCATCGCGACGGCCGTCAATCCCGACCCGCATGTGGTCGGCCGCGGCTTCTATGCCCGGCTCAGCGGCTCCACCGCCGAATTCCTGAGCATGTGGATCGGCATGATGGCGGGCGCCAAGCCGTTTGCCTGGGAGAACGGCGAGCTGCGGCTGCAGCTTCGTCCGGTACTGCCTTCCTGGCTGTTCGACGAAGCAGGGTCGGTGGCTTTCCGCTTCCTGGGACACACCGAAGTGACCTACCGCAATCCGGGCAAAGCCTCCACCTACGGGGAGAATGCCGCTGCCGTGCGTTCCCTGCGGCTGACGGCGAAGGACGGAAGCGAGCTTACGGTCGACGGTCCGGCGGTTTCCGGCGCTTGGGCGGAGAAGGTTCGCCGCGGAGGTGTCCGCTCCATCGAAGTGCAGCTCGCTTAAATTTCCGGCATCCGGGCTTAGGACGGCACCCGTCAACGAAATCGGTTTCCTCTTAGGCCCGGAAACCTGAAATAATGATCCTCCATATAAAATTCCGGTCCTATTCATATGGACCAAAAGGCAATAAACTAGAGATAGAAAGGGCTTTCATCACAGGATAGGAGAAATCGGAGGTGCTGCCGGCTATGAGCTCCACAGTCGGAATCGAAGCTGCAAACACAGAGAGGAAGCCGGTTAAAAAAGCCGGTAAATGGAAGAAACTAGCTGGTAAATTGGTTACACAGCGGTATCTGCAAGTGATGGCGCTGCTCGGCGTCGCCTGGATGATCATTTTCAACTACATTCCGATGTACTGGATCACGATCGCCTTCAAGGATTACAATATCATTCCCGGTTCGGTCAGCCCCTGGGTGGGTCTCGAGCATTTTCGCGAATTTTTCAACGACGAGAATCTGGGTTACGTCATTCGCAACACGCTGGGCATCAGCCTGCTGAAGCTGGTCATCGGGTTTCCCCTGCCGATCATCTTCGCCATTCTGCTGAACGAAGTCCGTTCGGTCCTGTTCAAGAAATCGATTCAGACGATCTCCTACCTGCCTCACTTTCTGTCCTGGGTCATCCTGGGGGGGATTCTCGCCAACTGGCTGGCCGACGTCGGGGTAATGAACAAGATTCTGATGTCTCTCGGTTGGATTCATCAGCCGATCTCTTATCTGGCGGAACCGAAATATTTCTGGACAATCGTCGTCGCCTCGGATATCTGGAAGGAGCTTGGCTGGTCCGCGATCATCTACCTGGCGGCGATCTCCAGCATCTCTCCCGAGCTGTACGAAGCGGCTACCATCGACGGAGCCGGCCGCTTTCAGAAAATCTTCAGCATCACCCTTCCTTCGATCAAGGGAACGATCTCGATCCTGTTTATTCTGGCCGTCAGCGGCATGCTCAACTCGAACTTTGACCAAATCCTCGTGCTGCGCAACCAGCTGAACGAAGTCCGAAGCACCGTCATCGACTACTATGTCTACCAGGTGGGCATTATCAATTCGCGCTTCTCGTATTCCACAGCGGTGAACCTGATCAAGTCCGTTATTGCCTTCCTCCTGCTGCTCGGCTCCAACGCCGTGACGAAGAAGCTCAACGATACCTCCCTATTCTAGAGAAGAGACGGTGACCGAATATGTTTTCCATGAACCGAAGAACGCGGGGGGAAGTCGTCTTCGACGTCGTGAACAACCTCCTGATGCTGATTGTTTGCTTTCTTACGCTGTACCCGATCTGGTATGTGCTCGTCAATGCCTTCAATGACGGCACGGACGCCATGCGCGGCGGAATTTACTGGTTTCCTCGCATCTTCAGTATCGACAGCTTCCGCACGGTGTTTCACAGCACCGGCATCATGACGGCGATGGGCATCACCGTCGCCAAAACGGTGGTCGGCACCGTATTGCACGTGTTCTTTACGGCGATGGTCGCTTACGCGTTCTCCCGCCGAGAGCTGATCGGCCGCAAGTTCTACATGCTGATCGGTACGATCACGATGTTCTTCGGCGGCGGCCTGATCCCGACCTACCTGCTGATCCGCAACCTGCATCTGATCGACACGTTCTGGGTCTACATCATACCGGCGGCCTTCAGCTTCTGGGACCTGATCATCTTCCTGACCTTCTTCCGGGAAATTCCCGACGGGCTGGAAGAGGCGGCCAAGATCGACGGGGCCAACGACTTCAAGATTTTCTACAAGGTCATCATCCCGGTGTCCATGCCGGTTGTGGCGACGATCGCGCTGTTCCACGGCGTGTATCAATGGAACGATTACTTTACGGGCGTCATCTACATCAACAATATGGATTTGCAGCCGATCCAGACCTTCCTCTATCGCGTGGTGGCCTCTTCCAGCACCGGAGCGAACACGATGATCGCGGCCATGCCGAGCAACGTGTCCCGGGCCGTCACCTCGCAGTCGCTGAAGCTGGCGACGATGGTCGTCACCACGGCGCCGATCGTGTTCGTCTATCCGTTCCTGCAGAAGTACTTCGTCAAAGGCTTCATGATTGGATCGATCAAGGGCTAAGCGCCCTTTGATCGTCCGCCAAATGTAACCGATTACCGATCTTTGTCCAACCGGCGAAGATTGCTAATACATCAATCTCATTCATGAAAAGGGGTAAAAATCAGATGGGCAAAACGCGAAAAATCGCCACTTCCCTGCTGGCGGCGTCCATGGTCTTCTCGCTGGCAGCCTGCTCCGGAGGCAAGAACTCCGAAAGCGCGAGTCCTTCTCCTTCCGACTCGGCGAAGCCGTCCGAATCGGCATCCGCAGCCGCTTCGACCGCACCTTCGGCCAACGCGGACGAACCGGGCTGGAAGAGCGACACGAGTCCGATCACGTTCGACTGGTACCTGAACTTCTCTTGGTTCCCGAACAAGTGGGGCGTCGATCCCACGAGCCAGTACGTGACGAAGAAGACCGGCGTTAACATCAACTTCATCGTCCCGGCCGGCAACGAGAACGAAAAGCTGAACACGATGCTCGCCTCCGGCAAGCTGCCTGACTTCATTACCCTCGGCTGGTGGGAAGACGCCGTCAAGAAGATGATCGAAGGCAAGATGGTTCTGCCGCTGAACGAGCTGGCCAAAGAATACGACCCGTATTTCTTCAAGGTAGCGGACACCGCCAAGATGGGCTGGTACACCCAGCCGGACGGCAACGTCTACGGCTATCCGAACTCTTCGGCTTCCGCGGAGGACTACAAGAAATACGGCGAAAACTTCACCTCCAATCAAACCTTTGAAGTCCGCAAGGACATGTGGGAAGCGATCGGCAAGCCCGATATGAGCACCCCGGAAGGCTTCCTGAACGCCCTGAAGCTGGCGAAGGAAAAATTCCCGACCGTCGACGGCCAACCGCTGATCCCGATCGGCCTGCACGAATTCGGCGAAACCGGCAACACTTCGCTCGAAGGCTACCTGCAGAACTTCCTGGCCATCCCGCAGGAGAAGGACGGCAAGCTGTATGACCGTTCGACCGACCCGGAATACATCAAGTGGCTGAAGGTGTTCCGTCAAGCGAACCAGGACGGCCTGCTCGCCAAGGACATCTTCATCGACAAACGCGCCCAGATGGAAGAGAAGATCGCCCAAGGCCGCTACTTCGCGATGCTGTACCAACGCACCGACTTTGCCAACCAGAACATCTCCCTCTACCAGAAGGACCCGAATAAAGCCTACATCGCCATCGACGGTCCGAAGAATTCGAACGGCGACCAACCGACGCTCGCCGGCCCCAGCATCTCGGGCTGGACGGTCACGCTGATCTCCAAGGACGTCAAGGACAAGAAGCGCGCCATCGAATTCCTGAGCTACCTGATCAGCGAAGAAGGCAACAAGGACCTGTACCTCGGCGAGAAGGGCTTCTCTTACGACACGATCGACGGCAAGGATCAGTTCAAGCCGGAAGCGCTGGAGCTGCTGAACAAAGACCGCTCGGCCTTCGACAAGCAGTTCGGCTCGTCCTTCACCTTCTGGATGATGCAGGACACCAACATGATTCTGCAATGGGCTCCGCCTTCGGTGGAACCGTCCAAACAGCTCGAAGACTGGACGAAGGGCAAGTCCGTCTCCATGTCGCAGTTCGACAACATCGCCCCGACCGGCAACTCGGATGAAGGCGTCGCCAACTCCAAGATGGCTCAGCTGTGGGGCAAAGCGCTGCCGAAGCTCCTGATGGCCAAGTCGGATGCCGACTTCGACAAGATCTGGAGCAAATATCAGGAAGACATCAAGGCCGCAGGCAAAGACAAGGTCGATGCCTACAAGCAAAAGGCCTACGAAGAAAACGTGAAGAAGCTGGGAGCCGGCAAGTAAGCAAACATCCGGTTTCGGTAAGCCTGACCTTAAACTTCGGTTTTCGGTCAGGCTTCTTCCTATGATAAGCTAAGGATAGGGGCCGCCGGCAGAGCGGGCTCCGAGCAAGCACAGGGCGGGGGATTTCGGATGAGGAAGAGACGGTTCCGCATCGGACGAATGGTAGAGTGGATCGACGGGCTGTCCATCCAATTCAAGCTGATCTTTTCGTATGTCATCATCATTCTGGTTCCGATCGTCATCTTCTCCTGGTACCTGTTCAACCAGATGTACACGAGCAAGCTCGCGGATGCAACCCGCAATTCGGAATACCTGCTCGAGACCGAGAAGAACAGCATCATCAACAAAATCGAAAGCATCGAGAACACCACCCAGATTGTCTCGTCCGATAAATTGCTCAAGAAGATGCTTGAAAATACGGCAGTGCCGGAAGTGGACGAACTGCTGGATTTCCGGGAATTTGCTTTTCAGAACCTGCTTAACCTGACGATCAGCAATCCATCGCTGACCATTCGCGTCTTTACCGCCAATCCGAACGTGCCCGAATTCTGGCCGATTATCTTTCAGGAGAAGCGGATTCAGGATAAGCCGTGGCCGGCTCTGGTGAAGAAACAGGCAGAGAACGTCCGGTGGCAGATCGACCAGGACGACAAGGAGCTCACCAAACGCTACGAAGGAAGCGCCACCCGCGAGACGTATGTGATGGCCCTCAGAACGATCCGCAACGACTACAGCGGCAGCATCGGGGTTATGCAACTCAGCGTGCAGATCGAGGATTTTTTCACCAATATTTTCAGCTCGGTGCAGGACCCCAATACCCAGTTGATGGTGATCGACCGGGACGGAAGGGTCTATACCAACAAGCAGTCGCGGTTCTACAACGACATCGGAATCAGCGAGATCAAGAGCCAATTCTCCCGCCACGCCGGAGAAGGGTCCAGCTTCTCGTTTACCTATAACGGCCAGCCGTACCTCTGCATCCAGACCGCCATCGACAAGCTGGATGTCCATGTCTTGAACCTGGTCTCGATGAAGGGGTCGATCTCGCAAATTACGCGCTGGCGCAATACGATCATCGCCGCCACCATCGTCCTGATCGTGCTGCTGTCGCTCATTTCGTATTTTCTCCAATCGATCATTCTGAAGAAGCTCAAGATCCTTCGCGATTCGATGAAGAAGGTCCGCAAGGGGAATTTTCAGGTGGAGATTCCGGTGAACGGCAAGGACGAGGTCGGAGAGCTCGCCAACAATTTCCGCCAGATGATGAAGAAGATGAACGAGCTGATCGTCGAGGCGGTCAACCGGCAGGCTTCGGCCAAGGAAGCGGAGCTGAAGAGTCTGCGCAACCAGATCGATTCGCACTTCCTCTACAACACCCTGGAGAACCTGAAGATGATGGCCGAGATCGAAGGGCAATATATCCTCTCGGACGCGCTGACTTCTCTCGGCGGCATGATGCGGTATAATCTGAGGTGGACGAGCAACCATGTCCGTCTTCAGGAAGAGATCAGCCATATCCAGAACTACATGGCGATCATGAACATCCGTTACAACGACCGGCTGTCGCTCAAGCTGGACATCCCCGCTCCCTTCCTGGAGCAGGAGGTGCTGAAGATGTCGCTGCAGCCGATCGTGGAAAACGCCGTCAAGCACGGCATGAACGCCGAAGGTGCCGAGGATGGGCTGACGGTGACCCTCCGCGCTTACAGCCGGGGCGATCAGATGCTCCTTGAGGTCGAGGACGACGGCACCGGCATGTCGCCCGCCCGGCTGCTCGAGCTCAACCTGATGATCCGCATGGAGGACGCCGAGTATCAAGAGCGGCGCAACCAGCTTCCTCCCTCCGAACGGGAAGGCAGCGGGATCGGGCTGCGCAATGTCGATCAGCGGATCGTCATGTATTACGGCAAGGAATACGGGATTCGCGCGGAGAGCGAGGAAGGGCGCTACACCCGGGTCATCATCACCTTGCCTTATCTCATATTGACCGGAGGAAATCCGCAAGATGCGCAAATTATTGATCGTCGATGATGAACAGAACATTCGGCTGGGCCTTCGGGCGATGATCGAGCGCCAGTTTCCCGGTCAATATGCCTTCTTCCTGGCGGGAGACGGAGAGGAGGCGCTGGCCATCGCCGTCCGCGAGGGCATCGACCTGGTCATCACCGACATCCGCATGCCGGTGATGGACGGCATCAAGCTGATCAACCGGCTCCAGGAATTTCCCGAGAAGCCGGCGGTCGTCATCCTGAGCGGCCACGACGACTTCCAGTATGCGCGGGAGGCCATCCGCAACGAGGTGAAGGAATACCTCCTCAAGCCGATCGTCCGCGAGGAGCTGTTCCAGACGCTGGCGCGGTTGGAGTCGGAACGCAAGCGGCAGGACGAATGGGCGGCGAAATCGCTGTTCTCCGAGCGCATGCGCGAGGATTTTATCGCGAGCGAGTACAACTACGTGCTCATCCATGACCGGATCGGCTCCGGGGAGATTCGCGAGCATCTGGCCCGGGCCGATCAGCATTGGCTCGACGAGGGGTATTATGTCGGCCTGATCAAGATCTCCGAGTCGCGCCAGCCGGATAACCGGATCGAGTACCTGACCAAAGTCGACAGCCTGCTGCAGGACCTGCTGCAGGAAGGCGAGCCGTATACCCGATTTTACGACAAGGACAACCGGCTCATCCTGCTGGCCCGGCGCGAAGAGCTGTTCCGCAAGCTGGCCGCGCAGATTCAGGACCGCAACTTCTTCACGGTCCGCATGGGCTTAAGCGAACGCGCCGCCGGGATGGAGCAGGTCAAGACGGCTTACGGGCAGGCGGGGCAGGCCCTGCATTATTTCCTACTGCAATCCGCGCCGGGCGTTATCGCCTATAGCTCGATCAAGGACCGGGACACCGCCTATACCCTGCCGATCGACGAAATCACGAAGATTTCCAACATGCTCGGCATGGGCCGGGAAGCGGAGATGAAGCGTCTGCTGCTGCATGTGCTCGACATCAAGACCGTCGTCCGCTACGACATCCGCTACCTCGAGGGGATCAGCCGGGCGATCAACGAGCTCATCTTCGACAAGGTTTACCAACTGTACGGAGAGGAATCGATCGAGATTCTGAAGGCTTACCGGGAAGCCGGGAACATCTACAATTTCGACCATTTTCACGACTACTTTCACAGCGTAGAGAATCTTCTGGAGCGCACCGACCAGTATATTCGGCAGATGCGTTCGGCCCACAGCGACCCGAAGGAGATCCAGAAGGCGCTGGATTACATCCACGCCCATTACCAGGACAACCTCAACATGGCGATGGTGTCCAACCATGTCTCGCTGAACTACACGTATTTCAGCCAGGCGTTCAAGGAATACACCGGCGAGAGCTTCGTCGCCTACCTGCGCAAGCTGCGCATCCAGAAGGCCAAGGAGCTGCTCGAGGGAACCGATGACAAGGTCTACGAGATCAGCGCCAAGGTGGGCTTCGAGAACGTCAAGCACTTCACCCGGATCTTCCGGGAAACGGAAGGCGTGACGCCGCTGGAATACCGCGAGCAAAAGCGGTTGATGCCGTAAGCCCGTCCGAGCCTCTCCATCGGCTGATGAAAAGGAGGTGATTCGGTTGATCGTGGCCATTCTCCTGTTCACCCTCCTCAACACGGCGCTTCTGCTTCATCTGCATACCAAGCTGCCCCGGCGCGATTTGGTGGACGAAGCGATGAAGCGGGACGGCATCGGCATGGACAACTAGCTCTGCATGGCAAAAAGCCGCCGAACCCCACTCTGCGCATGGCGCGGTCGGGTCGGCGGCTGTTCGACAATGTCGGAAGACCTTTTATGAAGCTGCCTCGGATTGAAGCTATTTTCCGCGGTACACCAGCTCGCGCGGATTCGCCCCATTGCCCAGCGCCAGATGAGGCTGTACGGCCTGTGCGATCGCCTCCCACGGCACCAGCTTGAAGTTCTGGTTCTGCTTCTTGCCGTCCTGCCAATTGGCGTCGTCCTGCGAGACGAACAGGCCGTACGGGTAGTCCGCTCCTAAGCCGAAGCCGACCACGTCGATGCCGTCGGTCTCGGTGGTGCCGTCCACTTCTTCGCCGTCGACAATTTGAAAGCTCGCCAGGTAGGCGTTGTTCCCTTCGCGCTCATAGATCGAATAGCTGTTGCTGCCCTGGCTGGAAGCCATCAGGTAGCCCGTGCCATCCTTGGCGTAATAGAGCGTTAACCCTTCGATATCGTCCTCCAGATGGCGACCGTCCGCAAGGTCGACCTGCGCGAGCGGAGTCGTTCCCGCCTGCGGTTCAGCCCCGTACTTCCAAATGGCGGCGTCCTCCTCGGCGATGTAGACGTAGCCGTATTCGTCGTCCGCCACCATCCCCTCCGACTGCGTCGCCAGCTTGAATTCGCGGACAAGCTTGCCGGCGACCCGGCCGCTGCCGTTGTCGGACAGCTCGTACTGTTCGAACTCGCCCTTTTTGCCCAAGACCATGACATAGAATTTGCCGGACTTCAGGCTATGGTACAGGCTGATTCCATACACCTCTTCCATCTTGGCCTGAATCGGCTTGGCGGCGATATCGGTCAGTTCGCCGGTCTTCCCCTGAAAAGCGAAGACGTCGATCGTGTTGGTGGTCCGGTTCGTGGCCGCGGCAATGTCAATCTTGCCGCCGCCTAGCGGGAAGTCGTAGCGGAGGTCGATGTTGTTCATCTTCCCGGTCTTGTAGGATTGCAACTGACGGCCGTTCAGATCGTAGACGAGCAGACCGCCGCCCTTGTTCGTCGCGATCAGTTTGCTGGCGGCGGGATTGGCCGGGTCCACCCAAATGGCGGGATCGTCCGCCGCGTCGTCGCCGGAATCGACCGCTTCAGTTTCGGCCTTCGCCTGAACCGATACGCGCTTCACGGCGTCTTCCGGCTTGCCGTATCGGGCATTCTCGGCCAGAACGAGCTGAATTAACTCCGAAGGGACATAGGTAACCCCCTTGTTCAGCCGAACCTCCCTCGACAGCTCGGCTGTCCGCCCGGCGAGGCGGTATTCCTTCTCTCCGACGGTTACCACGCCGACGATGCCGTTCCTGAGCTTAAACCGGACTTCCTCATCCTCTGCGTTCCACTGGACCGTTGCGCCGATCGCTTGCAGCTTGGCGCGAAGCGGGTCAAAGCCTTGGGGCACCGGGCTGGCCGCCGCTGCCGCCGGGAGGCTGGGGGCGAGCAGGGCGGCGGCCAGAGCGGCTGCCGGGATTGCTTTATATACCGGATTCATGGTTCTCGTCTCCCTCGCATAATGATGTGAGCTATAGGTCAGTGTACAGGCCTTATGTTAAGGGAGGGTCATGGCTATTTTAAGGTTATCTAAAGGAAGAAACGGACCGCCTTCGGGCCGGCCTGCCGCTCCGGAGCCGACCGCCGGCAAAACGGGCTCAATCCCGCGCCGCGCAAGGACAATCCCCCTCTATTTCGTTGTACGAACACAGCATATCTTGGCCTGCCCCTCATATAATGTACCAATTCCAACTGGAATAGAGGAGGCGAGGCGAGTGCACGATTACATCAAAGAACGAACCATCAAGATCGGCCGCTGCATCGTGGAAACGAAACACACGGTTCGCACCATCGCGAAAGAGTTCGGCGTTTCCAAGAGCACCGTACACAAGGACCTGACCGAGAGGCTTCCCGATATCAACCCCGATCTCGCGAACCAGGTCAAAACGATTCTGGAATACCACAAATCGATCCGCCACCTGAGAGGAGGAGAGGCGACCAAGATCAAATACAAGAAGTCCCCGAGAGCCAAAACCCAAGAACAACTCGTATCCGCCCATTCCTGATTCTTCCCGCCAGCATCCGCTCCCGTATCCGGACCGCGCAGAATCGGAAAAAGGAGGATTTTTTATTTTTATGGCGAATTTTGTATAAGCAAACAGGCTGTGCGCACCGATACAATAGGAAAGAGCGTTTGGGCGCAGCAATCGCCCGGCGGGCGGACGGTTCGAGGAGGAACGGGTCGGGATGTTGAGCAAGGATATCGGGATTGACTTGGGGACGGCCAATGTATTGATCTATGTTAAGGGTCGGGGAATCGTGCTCGATGAGCCATCGGTCGTGGCCATCGAGAGCCAGACGAGGCGGGTGCTCGCCGTCGGGGAAGAGGCCCGCAAGATGGTGGGGAGAACCCCCGGCAACATCGTTGCCATCCGGCCGATGCGGGACGGGGTGATCGCAGACTTCGAGGTCACCGAGATGATGCTGAAGTACTTTATCGCCAAGATCGGCGCCAAGTCCTGGCTGCGCGCCCCGCGGATTCTGATCTGCGGGCCGACCAACATGACGAGCGTGGAGCAGAAGGCGATTCGGGAAGCGGCCGAGCGGGGCGGGGCCCGCGAGGTGTTTCTCGAGGAAGAACCGAAGGCGGCCGCGGTAGGGGCTGGAATGGACATCTTCCAGCCCAGCGGCAATATGGTGGTGGATATCGGCGGAGGAACGACGGACGTTGCCGTCATCTCGATGGGCGACATCGTGACTTCCTCCTCCCTCAAGGTCGCGGGGGACAAGTTCGACGCCGCCATCATGAAGTACATCAAGAGCAAGTACAAGCTCCTGATCGGGGAGCGCACCTCGGAGGAGATCAAGGTGCGGATCGGGACGGTCAGTCCCGGAACGGTGGACAAGCAGATGGACATCCGCGGCCGCGACATGGTGAGCGGCATGCCGCAGACGGTGACGATCACCTCCCAGGAAGTGCGCGAGGCGCTGCTCGAGCCCGTATCCTCCATCGTGGCATCGGCCAAGACGGTGCTGGAACGGACACCGCCGGAACTGGCCGCCGATATCATCGACAAGGGCATCATCCTGACCGGAGGCGGCGCTCTTCTGCACGGCTTCGACCAACTGCTCAGCCAGGAGCTGATGGTCCCCGTGCTGATCGCCGAGGATCCGATGCACTGTGTCGTCAAGGGAACGGGCATCATGCTCGACAATTTGGACAAGGTGGCGCGCAAGCGTCCGGCCGCCGCAGGACGGCTGTAATCACGAGGGACAAGCAGGTGAGCGCATGATCAGAGGACTCTATACCGCCGCTTCCGGCATGATCGCCGAGCAGCGCAAGCACGATACCATCACGAATAACATCGCCAACCTGAGAACCCCCGGCTACAAGCAGGTCAACGCCATCTCCCGCTCTTTCCCGGAGATGCTGATCGCCCTGACGAGCGGACAAGCCGGATCGGGCGGCACCTCGCAGACGATCGGCCGGCTCAATACCGGCGTGCTCGCCGAGGAAGACCCGTCCCTCTATGTGCAAGGCGACCTGAAGGAAACCAAGAACGGCTTCGACTTCGCCATCGCCTCGGACATTCAGGAGGACGGTCTCGACTTCAACGGCCGCGGCATGGCGTTTGACGCCGACGGCAACCGGGTGTTTCAGAAGCAGCTGTTCTTCACGGTGCAGGGTGCGGACGGCGAGACCCGCTACACCCGCAGCGGCAGCTTTGGAGTGAGCGAGGCGGGCGACCTGATCACCGCCGACGGCGACAAGGTGCTGGGCCTGGACGGCCAGCCCGTAAAGCTGGTGAATCCGGACACGGGCCAAGCCCTGACGAGCGTCACCGCCACGGCGGACGGACGCTTCCTCGATCCCGTGACCGGGCAGCCGCTGCTCGATGCCGCAGGCCGGCAGCTCGGCGTTCTCCTGAGCCGGGTGGACAACCCCAACCGCCTCGTCCGCGAGGGCAACGGCGTCTACCGGATCAATCCGGGCGACGAAGGAACCGTGACGGCGCTGACCGACCGGAACGGGGAGCGCAACGAAGAGCTCGGTACGCTCGTCGATAACCATCAAGCCGTTCTGCGGCAGGGATACCTGGAGCAGTCCAACGTGGACCCGGCCCAGTCGATGGTCGAGCTGAACACGGCGCTGCGCGCCTATGAAGCCAACCAGAAGATGGTTCAATATTACGACCGCAGCTTGGACAAGGCGGTCAACGAAGTGGGGAAGGTGTAACGGACGATGAACGCATCCCTGATTTCCGCGATGACTTCCATGACCGCGTTGCAGCAAAAGCTTGACATCTTGGGCGACAATATGGCAAATTTGGATACCACGGGGTACAAGCGCAAGGAAGCCAGCTTCTCCGACATTCTGATGAATGTGAAGCGCCAGCCCCAAGGCTTCCAGCAGAGCGGCCGCTTGTCTCCGCTCGGCTATGTGCAAAGCTGGGGCAGCCGCATCAGCCAGGTTCAATATGACCTTACGCAAGGGTCGCTCAAGGAGACCGGCGTGAGCACCGATTTCACCGTCGAAGGAGATGCCTTCTTCGAGGTGAATGCCAACGGCCAGACGGCCTATACCCGGGACGGGGGCTTTCAGCTGACGGCCTTGGGGGAGGACCCGACACGGCTGACCTTGACCACGAAGGAAGGCTATCCCGTAATGGGAAAGAACCCGGATGGCCGGACCGGTCCGATTCAGGTTCAGGCCGGGTACGCGCTGCAGGTTTCGACGGACGGAACCGTGACCGCCCATCCGAAGGATAAGCCCAACGACATCGTCCGACTGGGCCAGATCAAGCTCGACGTCGCGGTGAAGCCGCAATTTTTGCAGCAAATCGGGAATAATTTGTTTACCGTTCCTTCCGGGATGGACAATGCGATCGCTCAGGTGGTACGGGAAGCCGCTCCCGCCGATTTCGACGCCAACTCGCCCGAGCGCACCGTGGACACGCCGCTTGGCATCCGGCAGGGCTGGCTGGAGCAGTCCAATGTCTCGATGGCCGAAGAAATGTCCGATCTCCTGCTCGTCCAGCGAGCCTACCAACTGAATGCGCGGGCGCTCTCGTCCGCCGACACCATGATGAATCTCGCCAACAACCTCCGAGGTTGACCGAAAGGAAGGAGGCCGCCATGCAGCCAAACGGGGAAGCTCAACGCGCCGATTTTGCGGCCCGCGAGGAATCGCCCGACGCCGGCAAGAAGGCGAAGCCATCCGGCAAGCCCGCTCCGACGCGCAAGAAGAAGCGGTTCCGGTTCTGGTTTCGGATCTCGCTGCCCTTTCTGTGCGCCATTGCCTTATTCGCCGGAATGGCGATCGGGTATGTGCGCCTGGGCCATGCGCCCGCATCCGATATCTGGAAATGGCAAACCTGGAAGCATGCCTTCGATCTTATTTTTGCTTCTTGACCCCCGCTCCCTGCCAAGGGAGTTTTTTTTTCGGCAGTTCCTAGGTATAATGAGGGGATGGAAATCCTTCGTGAGGAGAGCGGACCTTTGACATTGCCGAATGTCTTGACCTTTTTGCGTTTTCTGCTGATTCCCGTGTATCTCTATGTCTTCCTCAGCGGGCACGTGCAATCGGCATTTCTGATTATGCTGCTGGCCGGACTTACCGACGTGCTGGACGGCTACATCGCCCGGAAACGGCAGCAGGTCACTGAGCTCGGCTCGCTGCTCGATCCTCTGGCGGACAAGCTGATGATGCTGACGGTCGTGTTTTCCTTCCTCTACATCGGCTGGATTCCCTGGCAGGCGGCGGTGGCCGTCGTCTTCCGCGATGCGGGCATGATCGTCGCGGCGGTCTTCTTCAAGGTGCGGGGAAAGAAGACGGTACCGGCCAATGCGATGGGTAAGCTGACCACCGTGCTGTTCTATCTGGCCATTCTTCTGATTGTTCTGAAGGTGGAGCATGCGATTCCGTTCCTCTGGGCGGTCATCGCTTTCTCGTTTGTCACGACCACGATCTATGCGGTTTCGGTCAAACGGGTCAACGAGGGAGAAGATGAGGCTCCGCCGCTCGCCCAGGTATCCGCCGCAGGCAAGAAGGACGGACTGGAGCATAAGCGCTGAAGAAAGCGAACGATAAATTGATAAACGGAAAGGGGACGGCTGCCCATGTTCAATGCTCAGCAGATTCAGGAAATCATCCCGCACCGCTACCCGTTCTTGCTGGTGGACCGAATCTTGGAGGTCGAGGCAGGCAAGCGGGCGGTGGGACTGAAGAACGTCACGGTGAACGAACCGTTTTTCGCCGGGCATTTTCCCGGCTATCCCGTCATGCCGGGCGTGCTGATCGCCGAAGCGCTCGCCCAGGTGGGCGCAGTCGCGCTGCTCCAACTGGAAGCCAACCGCAACAAGCTGGGGCTGCTCGCCGGGATCGACAACTTCCGGTTTCGCGGACAGGTATTTCCCGGCGACACCTTGACGCTCGAAATGACGGTCACCCGCTTCAAGGGCTCCATCGGCAAGGGCCAGGGAGTGGCCAAGGTGGGGGACCGCGTGGTAGCCGAAGGAGAATTGATGTTTGCATTGGCCGACCGGCCTGCCGAATAACCTATTACATACAAGCGGTACGGGGCTTTTGGAGAATTGCCTCCACGGCCGCTTAAGGAGGAACCGAACAATGGCAGAAATCGAACGGGTACAAGCGGAATACCAGCTGTGGCTGGACAGCGCGGACGAACAGACCAAGCAGGAGCTGGAAGCGATCCGCGGGGATGCGAAGGAAGTGGAGGACCGGTTCTACCGCGACCTCGAATTCGGAACCGGCGGCATGCGCGGCGTGGTCGGCGCGGGGACCAACCGGATGAACGAGTACACGGTGGGACGGGCTTCCCAGGGCCTGGCGAACTCCTTGCTTCAGGACAAGGGACGCTCGCACTCCGTCGTCATCGCCTACGACTCCCGCAACAAGTCGCCCGAATTTGCCCAGGAAGCTGCGCTGGTGCTGGCGGCAAACGGAGTTGAGGCGTATGTATTCGAGAGCCTGCGCCCCACGCCGGAGCTGTCGTTTGCCGTTCGCGAGCTCGGCGCATCCGCCGGCATCGTGGTCACGGCAAGCCACAACCCGCCGGAGTACAACGGCTACAAGGTATACGGTCCGGACGGCGGACAGATCGTCGCCGAGACGGCTGCGGCCGTCATTTCCGAGATCAACAAGCTCGACCTGTTCACCTCCGTGAAGCGGATCGACCGCGCCGCGGCGGAACAGAAGGGCCTGCTTCACTGGCTCGGCGAAGAGATGGACAAGAAGTTTATCCACGCCGTCACCTCCGTCAGCCCGAATCCGCAGACCGCGAAGGAAATGGGCGACAAGGTTAAGATCGTCTACACCCCGCTTCACGGCTCCGGCAACCTCAGCGTCCGCCGCGCCCTGAAGGAAATCGGCTTTACCCAGGTGCATGTCGTGCCGGAGCAGGAGCAGCCGGATGCGCTGTTCCGCACGGTGAAGTCTCCGAACCCGGAAGAGCGGGCCGCCTTCACGCTGGCCGTGGAGCTGGCGAAGCAGATCGACGCCGATCTGATCATCGGCACCGACCCCGACTGCGACCGGATGGGCGCGGTCGTCCGCGACGCTTCGGGCGAATACAACGTGCTGACCGGCAACCAGTCCGGCGCGATCATGGTCCACTATCTGCTCAGCAGCCTCAAGGACCGCGGAGCCATCCCGGCGAACGGCGCGGTGATCAAGACGATCGTCACGAGCGAAATGGGCGCCGTGATCGCGAAGAGCTTCGGCGTCGAAGTGATGAACACGCTGACCGGCTTCAAATACATCGGCGAGAAGATGACCGAGTTCGACCAGACGAAGAGCCACACCTTCCTGTTCGGCTATGAGGAAAGCTACGGCTACCTCGCCGGCAACTATGCCCGCGACAAGGATGCGGTCGTCGCCTCGATGCTGATCAGCGAAGCGGCGGCGTACTACAAGAAGCAGGGCAAGACCCTGTACGACGTGCTGCTTTCCTTGTACGAGGAATACGGCTACTTCCTGGAAAAGCTGGAGTCCCGCACGCTGAAGGGCAAGGAAGGCCTCGAGAAGATCAAGGGCATCATGGACGATTGGCGCCAGAACCCGCCGAAGGCCGTTAACGGCGCAGAGGTCGTCGAGGTGCTGGACTACTCGCTGGGCATTCAAGGCCTGCCCAAGGAAAACGTGCTGAAATACGTGCTGTCCGACGGTTCCTGGTTCACGCTTCGTCCGTCCGGCACGGAGCCGAAAATCAAAGTGTACTTTGCCGTTAAGGGAACCTCCACGGAGGACTCCAAGGTCCGTATTGCCGGCTTGTCCGAAGCGGTCCTGGCGCGCGTCGACGCGTAAGCGGCCTGAACGCGGCAGGGTTGGGTTCTGCCGGGTAGCCCCGGCAGAAGGCTCTCTCCGGGAGCGAATCACGGGTCCTCTTGACGGGCAGGCCATTAGCCGGCTGTCCCAAGCGGACCCTTTTTCCGGAAAATGAATGGAACAGGAGTTGGGCAAGGTGAAAGGGTACGCAAAATGGAACCGACTCGCTCTTAAAGGGCTGTGGATCCTGGTGATTCTGGGACTCGTCGCCTCGCTTCCGCTTGCTTATGCCAGAGTCAAGACGGAGCGGTCCACGAAACATGTGGAGTTTGTCATGGACTACCGGGACATCCTGGAGATCAGCGCCTACAAGGACGACCCCCAGACCTTTGTCTCCGAGCAGCTGGACAATTTGAAGAAAGCGGGCGTGCAGGGCGTGGCCGTGTATGAGACGACCCTGAACGAGCTGCAGCTCGCCCGGCGCATCGACCTGTTTACGGAGAAGGACGTGTCCCTGCTGAACGGCAACCTGTCCTCGCCCCGGGAGAACAACACCTACCTCCTGTTCGCGGACGAAGCGACCCGGGCCAGACTTCAGCCGGAGCTGGAATTTTGGTTCGGGAAATATAACCTCTCCGTCTCCACTTGGGACTACCAGGGGCGTCCCGGCCTGGCGATCAACGCGTCTCCGGACGAAGTGTCGCTCAAGCCGCTCGGTCCGGACCCGCTCGCGTTGGAACAGCTGAAGGCCAAGGGCTTCCGGATTGTGCCGCGCATCTCCAACCGCCATCAGCCCTTCGTCGAAGCGGACATGGACCGCATCCTGTCGGCTTATGCCGGGGCGGGGGCCCGCACGCTGATCGTCGAGGGCGATTATGTGCCGGGCTACGGCATCGGGGACGAGAACCACATCAAGGATTTTGCCGAGCTGATGGATAAACACAAGATCGGCCTCGCTTCCGTCGAGTTGATCAAGACGCCGGCCGGGCTAGGCACTCTCGCCGCCAAGCTGCATTACAATGTGCTGCGTGCCCATTCGTTTACGGAGGCCGATGCCGACAAGCTCTCGCCGACGCTGACGCCGACGGAGCTCGACAACCGGATCAAGACCGCCTCCGACCGCTTTGTGCTGGCGGTGAAGGACCGGAACATCCGCTTGATCTTCCTGAACGCCCGCGCATACCGCAATGTCGACAAGGCGACCATCACCGATCCGCTGAATGCGCTGGAGCGGTCGCTCGACGGCAAGGAAGGCGCCATACCCCGAATCGCCGATGCCGGTTACCGCACCGATAAAGGGCCGGCGGAGCGATTCGTTTATACGGAAAGCCCGCTGCACGCGGTGCTCAAGCCGCTCGTGGTCGTAGGCGGCGTCGCCCTCGCCACGCTCCTGGTCGCCGCGTTCTTCCCGTCTTGGGCGCTCGTCGTCTTCGCTATCGGGCTCGTGGGCAGCGCCGGGCTGTATGTGCTCTCGCCCGGCATGCTGTACAAGCTGCTTGCACTCTCGTCCGGGGTCAGCTCGGCCAGCCTGGCGATGATTCTGGCCATTCGGCGGTTGCGGAAGCCCCGGTTGGCCGAAGCGGCCAGCGGAACGGTCGCCAATGTCTTCCTTCGCACGACGTTGCTCTCGCTGATCGGAGCGTTCTATGTGGTCGGGCTGTTGAACCACATCACCTTCAACCTGCTCTTGAACCAGTTTACCGGCGTGAAGCTGCTCGGCTTCCTGCCGCTTGCGGTCGTCGGTCTTTACCTGCTGCTGTTCAGCGAAGGCCTGGAGAACGGCGGGCGGGTCCGCAAGCTGCGGAAGCTGCTGGCCTCGCCGATCACGGTGCTGTGGGTGGTGCTCGCCCTTCTCATCGGCGGCGCTCTGCTCTACTACATTTCCCGTACCGGCAATGAGGGACAGGCCAGCGGCGGCGAAATGGTGTTCCGGTCGTTCCTCGAGAACGGCCTCGGCGTCCGCCCGCGGATCAAGGAGTTCCTCTTCGGCCATCCGCTGTTCATTCTCGGGGCGTACCTGTGGCTCCGTTACCGGAAGCCGCTCGGGCTGTGGATCTTCCTGTTCGGCGTCATCGGCCAAGTGGATATGGTCGGAACCTTCACTCATCTGCATACGCCGATCTACATCTCGGCGATCCGAGTGGCCTACGGCCTGCTGTTCGGGGCGGTCATCGGCTTTATCCTGATCGGACTATGGAATTTGGCGGCGAGGGGATGGCGAAAATGGGCAGAACCGTTCGTCGGATAGCGCTGTCGGGCTACTACGGCTTTCATAACAGCGGGGACGAGGCCGTGCTGCAGTCCATCCTGTTGGCGCTGGCCGAGGAAGGGGAGCGGGCGGGCCTCGACGTGCGCCCGGTCGTGCTGTCCGGCGACCCCGAGGGAACGAAACGGATGTACGGCGTGGAGGCCGTCCATCGGATGAAGCCCGCCGAGGTGCTGTCCGCCATCCGGAGCAGCGACGCCCTGATCAGCGGCGGCGGCAGCCTGCTCCAGGACGCCACCGGCAAGCTGACGGTTCCCTATTACCTCGCCATCCTCAAGCTGGCTCAGTGGCTGGGCAAGCCGACCTTCATCTATTCGCAGGGGATCGGCCCGGTCGGGCGGAGAGCCTTCTTTGGCCCGATCCGCCGTACCTTCGCCCGCTGCGCGTACATCTCGGTCCGGGACCGCGAGTCGGCGGACCTGCTGCGGCGCATGGGGCTCACGGCCCCGATCGACGTCGTCCCGGACCCGGTCATGGGCCTGCCGCTGCGGTCCTCGGCGGCAGGGGAGGGGGCAGCCGCGGAGAAGGCGGCAAGCGTCTCGGCGCCGGATGCGCCGAGTGCGGATAGCCCCGCCTCCGCGCCTGCCTCCGCGGCCAAGGTGGAGAAGCCCGCGCCCGTCATCGGCGTCTCCGTGCGCTTCTGGAACGCCGACCGCTCGGAGCTCGCCGCGGTGGCGGAAGCGCTGAACCGCATCCGCCGCGATCGCCGCGTCGAGGTGCGGTTCCTGCCCTTCCATCTGCCGTCGGACGAAGAAGCGTCGCGCGAGGTGGTCCGGCGGATGGGCGCCGAGCAAGCGCCCGACGTGCGAATCGCCTCCGGGCTGGAGCATCCGCAGGCGATGCTGGCGGCGGTGGGCGAATGCGACCTGATGATCGGCATGCGCCTGCATTCCTTGATCTACGCCGCCTCGCAGCATGTGCCGGTGGTCGGCCTCTCCTACGACCCGAAGATCGACCAGTTCCTGTCGCGGCTGAACCGGCAGGCGGCGATCTCCGCTTCCGAGCCCGACGCCGGCAAGCTCGCCCGCGAGGCCATGCTGCTGCTCGATTCGCATGAGGCATGGGCGGTATCCGCCCATCCGCTCATCGAAACGCTCAAAAACGAGGCTCACCGTCCGGCCGAACGGATCGCAGAGCTTCTCGCGAAGAAAGGTTGAACGTCTATGAGACCCGGTATTCCCGCCGTATCCCTGTACGGCATTCCCTTCTGCAAGCTGGGCTTTGCGGACACGGTCCAGGTGCTGGTCGAGGCCGTTGAGAGCCGGACGCCCACCCAGGTGATTACCGCCAATCCGATCATGGTGATGGAGGGGCTGGAGAATCCCGCTTACCTGGCGATGCTCCAGCGGGCCGAGATCATCGTTCCGGACGGCGCCGGCGTGGTATGGGCCACGGGCTACATCGGCAAGCCGGTCGCCGAGAAAGTGGCGGGAATCGAGCTGATGCACGAGCTGATCCGCATCGGCGAGACCCGCGGCTGGCGGGTCTACCTGCTCGGCACGGACCCCGCCACCATCCGCCAGGCGGCGGCGGAGCTGCAGGAGCGGTATCCCCAGGCGACCTTGGCCGGTTACCGCGACGGCTATTTCCGTTCCGACCAGGATGCGGACGTGATCGAGGAGATCCGCAGGGCCGCTCCCGATCTGCTGTTTGTGGGCCGCGGCTCCGACACCCAGGAGCCGTGGATCGACCGGTACAAGGAGCAGCTCGGCGTGCCGCTGATCATGGGCGTAGGCGGCAGCCTCGACATTCTCGCGGGCAAGCTGAAGCGCGCCCCGGGCTGGATGATCAAGCTGCGGCTGGAGTGGTTCTACCGGCTCGTCAAGGAGCCGACCCGCTACAAGCGCATGCTCGTCCTGCCAAAATTCGCGCTGAAAGTCATGAAAGAAAGAGATAAGCTGAAATAAAAGCCAGAAAACCCCGGCTGACCTCCGTTAGCCGGGGTTTTTCTCTGTTTCGCCGGATTGTCTATTTGGTTACATGTCATTATAGTAGGTTAGGAGCTTACCGCAGCTTCTTGTTTTGCTGCCCTTTTTCGAAAAAGAAAGAAGAGGCCTTGCAACCTTGCGGACCTCGCCTACGTCCTGTTAAAGAACTAGATTGCCAGAGAACCTAAGGGGTTGACTACATTGAATTGGTGGATTTATGGGATCGGTTTTGCCGCATCCATGCTCTTGTCCGTCCTGCTGACACCGCTTATGTCCAAATTTGCCTATAAAATTGGTGCTGTCTCGATTCCCAACCATCGCAGCGTCCATACGAAGCCGATGCCGCTGCTCGGCGGCCTGGCGATCTTCCTGGCCTTCGTGCTCGCCTACATTATTGTAAGTCCCGGCATTGTCTATAACGATAAGGACCACGTCGCCATCGGCCTGCTTCTCGGCGGTACGATCATCGCCCTGACGGGCGCCATCGACGACCGCTTTAACCTCTCGCCGAAGCTGAAGCTGCTCGGCCAGTTGATTGCAGCCGGGGTAGCCGTTTCCTTCGGTCTCGAGATCGACATCGTCAACATTCCGTTCAGCGACTCGCTGCCGATCAACCAGGGTTGGATCAGCGTACCCATTACGATGTTCTGGATTGTCGGCGTCACCAACGCGATCAATCTGATCGACGGCCTAGACGGGTTGTCCGCTGGCGTCTCCAGTATTTCCGCTGCGACGATTATGGCGGTGGCCGTACTCATGCCGTTCTCAAACCCGATGGTCATCCTGCTCTGCGTGCTGCTGATCGGCAGCTCGCTCGGCTTCCTGTTCTTCAACTTCCATCCAGCCAAAATCTTCATGGGCGACTCCGGAGCGCTGTTCCTCGGGTATGCCTTGTCGATTCTGTCGATCATGGGTTACAAGCAGGCGACGATCGTCTCCTTCGTCATCCCGCTCCTGATTCTGGGCGTGCCGATCTCGGATACGCTGCTCGCTATCGTCCGGCGCAAACTCAACAACAAGCCGATTTCCGTCGCCGACAAAGGCCACCTGCATCACTGCCTGTTGGACCTGGGCTTCAGCATGCGCAAGACGGTGCTCATGATCTACGGCATTTCTGCAACCTTCGGCCTTTGCGCCGTGCTGATGACGCAGAAGCAGAACTGGATTACCGTCATTCTCGTCGTGGTCATCCTCTTCGGCCTGGAGATCGGTGCCGAATTCATCGGAATCCTCGGCAAGAAGAAGAAACCGGTCATCAACCTCCTGCAGCGCGCGATCTCGGCGGGCCGCTCGAAATAATTGGAATGAAAGCAAGCCCCCGGTCAAGCGACTGGGGGCTTTTTGAGTTGGCCTGGCCACGTAAATCTTCCAATAAATACAAGAAACCATTTTCTCCGACCCCTAAACAATCCGCTTCCTCCCACCGATAACCAAACTATAGAATGGTTTCCGGCGGAGCTGCGGGCGTGGGAGGAGCTGGGTAACCGGCGGTTGTCCGCGTCTGCAGCAGGCAGCAACAGAAGCTTATCAGTTGAACTTGAACCACAAGGAGGACTTATCTTGGCAAAAGCTACACAGAAATGGCTGAGCGTCGCGCTGGTGTTCTCACTGCTCGTTGCGCTTCTTCCGGCCCGCGTTCAAGCGGCCGGGGCCACGATCCTGATCACCGGACTTTATACCACCACCGATGCCGATGTTAACGCCATCACGGGAAAACCGAAGGACGACAGCAGAATCGACCGCTTTACCTCGAACCCGATCGACTTGCGGGCCAACATTACTGGGATCAGCGAGGAGCAGGTTCAAAATATTTATTACGAAATCTTCAATCCCGATACCAAACAAACCGTCGTAGAAAAGTTAAATAAGGCGGTTCTATCAGGCAACCAAATCATCTTCCGTAATGTCAGCCTCACCGAGGGACTGAACCGGATTACCATCCGACTGGGGACGAACAGCAATGGGGTTACTTCCCAGCCCGGCTGGGCATATTTAACGTCTATTGCCAATATCACCAATCTTAAAATCGGCGACGAGCCCTTTGTCGATGACGGCTTTTATCCTAAGAATCCACAAGCGGGTTCTACCAATAGCCTGACCATTACCGGTAAGGCCCAGAACTCGACCAACGTAGAGGCATCGGCCATGGGCGTTTCCGGTAGCCAGTCGAGCAGCTTTCCCGATGGTTTCTTCACATTTGTGGTCATGAGCGACGATTCCGGCAACAATACCGGCTTCAGCGGCTTCAATCTGAAACCGGGAGATAATCAGATGGTATTCGTCACGACGAACAGCACTACGCTCAGTTCCTTTAGGATTCAGCGCTCCTTTATCTTCGACAATGGCAGAGCCTTTGCATTCCATACGAATGTGAAGGGCGCTTCTGATGGGGATTATCAGCTACTTGCTGCCAGCCCCACGGTTAACAGTACGGCTATTGACCTAGATACTGATCTCAAGATTCCACTTGTGAACGGGGCTCCTCTTTATGATAGGCTGAAAATTTCCGCTGACGGCATGACCTCGCCGTTGGAAATCGATTTGTCTAAGCTTAATCCGACGAGAACGACTAGTGCGTATAACGTATACAACTTAAAGGATACCGGTCACATTCAATTGGATGGCACTCACCGTAAACTCCAAACGGTTACCTTCCTCTTTACCAGCAGTACCGGAGGAGCTGCCGTGCAGCAGGATTTCACCATGACCTATGTAAAAGCGGACAGCCCGACGGTTACCTTCGTCGGAATCGGTTCGCCGTCCGCTGTGAAGGATATCGAGTTCCAGGACTTGTCTTCCGCAACTACGATCAGCGAGCTTCCCCGCAGCCTGCGAATCAAGACAGTGAATGCCGATTTTATCGATGTGATGATCGACAATAACTCGGCAACCAAAACCAGAATCGAGGCCGGTAGAGAAGATTATAAGCTAGATCAGATGCTGAATGGCCAGCATAAGATTACCATTACCCCGCTTGACAGCAAGGTCGGGCCGGATCCTATCAACAGCGTAAGCTATACGCTGCAAATTAACGTGGCTCCTTATCTGATTCTAACCAATCTGAGCAAGGGACAAGTCTTTGACGGGGTCTATCCGTTTTCGGATAATCTGTTGAAAGGTCGCCTGGTCAGTGTGTCCCAGGCTGAGATGGGCAAAGTCAAATACTCCTTCAACGATCTGGAGGAGAAAACACTTGCCGATTCGTTGTTGCCGAGCAAGGATGGCCAGTTTGCGATCAACACGACTGGCATCAACTTCAACAACGGATTGAATACGGTCAAGTTTGTCATATACAACAACGGTAAAGTCGTAACGAGGGCGACCTTCGAATTCTTCTATTATAAAGATTCGGCTCCGTCGTTCACCAGCGTTTATCCGGTGAATGATAAGACGAACGATTTTATTCCCGGATCTTCAGACGATGTCTATTCTACCCAGTTGGACAAAGTGACGATCAAGGGGCAGATGGCAGGCGCGACTCAATTAAAACTGACGGCCCGTTCCAACAATGAGCAAGGCGCGCCGGTGTATCGATCCGTCACGATCGCTTCGTTGAGCACCGGTTCCGCTCCAGCTGTAACCGGCGGTGACGGTACCGGAAGCATATGGGAGAAGAACAACGAAATTTTCTTTAGCAGCGGTAAAGTGGGATCGAGTATCTTTGAAACCAATGCCATTACCTTAAGCCGCTTTGGCGATACGACGTTGGAATTTGAGATAACCAATGCCTCCAACATCAAGGTGACGCGAACCCTCACGATTCATCGCGAGCCGCTTCCATTTCAAATTACTTCGCCTGCCTTGATTACCAACAGCAAAGGACAGCTCCAGGCCAACATCACGAGCAATTATCAGATTGTGCAGATCGTTTCCGAGGGCGCTGATAAGATTACGTTTAACGACAAGAAGAAAGGCCAAGCGAAGGTGCTGGATCCGAATGCTTACAGCTTTACCTATGAGCTGAGCGATCTCAAATCCGGTACGAATTCCATAAGCTTCACCATCATGAAGGGAAGCAAAAAAATCCCCGGCACCCTCATTCTGAATTATGCCAATACGCCGGTGGAAGGGGCACGCTTTAAAACCAAGCTGTCCAGTTCCGTAAAGGCATTCAATAATCAAATCCAGATAAAATTTCCTAAGAGTACTTTCCTTACTCGAAATGACAGCACGAAGAAACCGGCTCTTTACAGTGAACGTTCGCTCCTGTTTGGTATCGCCAACGGGACAACCGGACAATTGGTCGATCTCGATTACGATCAGCCGTTTACCAGTTCTTCTCTGACATCCCTATTGGAAGATCGAACGGGGCGCTTCCAGCCGGCAAGCCCTTTGTATTATATGGATGCCGGGTTCGTCAGTACCTTGGAGAAAACTCCGGATAGCCCGGAGAAAGGCGGCCTGCTGCCGTTCTCTCTCTCACTGCTGAGTCAGAATTCGGGCAAGACCCTGGAGGCCGGGAACTTCTATATTGATTATGAACACCGAGCCCCAGCCGATAACCTGGTAACGAGCGAGAAGGGACAACTCACCTTGCAATATGACCCCAATATCACCCAGTCCGCCTGGAGATATGTAACGGTTATGAGATTCGGCTATCATGTTAACGAAACTGGCAAGATGACTGCAACGCCCGAATGGGAGAACCTGGGCGGCGTTGTCGACAGCAAGAAGAATACGATCACGGTTCCCTTCCAGGACTTCGGATATTATCGGGTCTTCTATCTGGCTAACAGCTGGACCGATGTGATCAATCATCCCTGGGCCCGCAACGAACTGGACGCTCTCTATGCCAAGGGGTACATGTACAATTTGGAATTGAATTCGTTTGTGCCCAACCAGAACATTACCCGGGGTGAATTTGCCACATTGCTGGTGAAGATTTTCGACCTTCCCCTCAATTACTCGGGAAAACTAACCTTTACAGATTTGCAGTCTACCACCCAGTCCACCAAATCGAGCGATTACCGCTATATCGAGACGGCAGCTCGGGCCGGGATTATCCGGGGAGTCACAGATAATGTTTTCGCGCCGACCCTGTCCATTTCCCGCCAAGATGCAGCCGTGATGATCGCCCGTGCGGCCAAGCTTAAGATGACGAATGACCCGGATAAATCGCTGACGGCACTGCAGAAGCAGTTTACGGATGCAGCCAAAATCGATTATTATGCCCGCACCTCCGTAGAGGCCGTGAACAAGGCCAAATTTATAACGGGTAAACCGAATCTCTATGCGGCGGGTACGTTTAGTTTCGATCCCTTGAATTCCTTTACCCGGGCCGAAGCCGCGGTAGTAGCGGTTCGAGTGCTGCAATTCAAAGGCAAGTTTCCCAAATAACCGGGTACACAGGACAGGCCTTCTGAACTAGGAAGGCCTGTCCTTTGCTTTTTTTAAAAAAAACTTAGAAAACTTTGAAATCCCGCAACTTTTCTGACCCAGATGCGTTTAAGTAGTTGATGTAAACGGCGCACGAGGATGCGGCATATGTCCTGAGGTCCATCTGCCTCCCGGTTCACTGACTCAAAAATCTCCTTTACGGTGGTTGGCAAGCCAGTGTATAATTGGAAAGGTGGCCGCAGAGCCTATTTTTCTGTCTCCGTTTGCGAGTTTCTGCTGCTTCTCGGGCAGCAGGCTAACACCATAATCACGCTCAACTCTGGGAAGGGGGTGACACACACAATGAGGGAATCGAGCTCAATTTTTTCAAAGAATCACGTACAGACATTGACGCATTTCCAAGGAGGAGAAAAAAAGGTTATGAAGAAAGTTTTGACACTCTTTCTGGCCGTTTCTCTCGTCTTCGGCGCATTCGCTGGCATGGCCGGCGCTGCTGAACTGACGACGACTCAGAAATACGACCAAATGGCAGAAGCCGGTATCTTCAACGGCAATACGCCTGCAGGTGACCGCGATCTCGACCAACCGATGACTCGCGCTCAGCTGGCTAAAGTTATCGCTCTGACCCTGGGCCTGGACAACGCTCCGGCCTCCGCTAACGCCTACAAGGATATCGTTAGCTACCACTGGGGCAAACCGTACATCGGTGCTGTTGTAAAAGCCGGCATCATGAACGGCGTATCCGCAACGGCATTCAAACCGAACGCCAACATGAAGATCGAAGAATTGGCTAAGGTTCTGGTTGTCGCTTCCGGCCTCGAGCCGAAAGAAGGCGCTACGGTTGAAGGCAAGGTTGAAAAGTGGGCTGTTGGCTATGTAGCCGCCGCTCTCGAAGCCGGCCTGATCGAAAAGGCTGCCGACTACACGAAGGACGCTCTTCGCGCCGCTCTGGTAGAAGGTGCCTACACGCTGTATGCTCCGGTTAAGGAACTGGCGATTGCCGAAGTGAAGCAAGTTGGTGCTAAGAAGATCCAAGTAGCGTTCAACCAAGCTGCTACGGCTGATCAAAAGGCTGCTCTGACCTACACGGTCAAGAATGGCAACGTTCCTTACAACGTAACCGCTACTTGGGCTGAAGACAACAAGTCCGTTGTATTGGCAACGAGCTTTGCTCTTCCCGCTGGCGATTACACTGTTGCTGTTAAGGGCTTTGATGCCAAGACGATCAAAGTTGAAGCTGAAAAGGCCGACAAACTCGAAATCGGTGCTCAAAACCTGACGCAAGCTGCAAACCAAGACCTGGATGTTAAGGTTCTCAACCAGTTTGGTGAGAAGCACTCCTCCAGCGTTGTTGCAGATAGCAATATCACCGTATATGGTGCTACCTACGGCGCTTATACCGTCGTTGGCGGTAAGATCGACCTGTCCAAGGCAAAAGTCGACGACATTATCACGGTCAGCGCTCTGTACCCCTCCGCTGGACTTACGGCTGCCAAGTCTTTCAAAGTAGTTTCGGCCAGCTCTGTAACGACCATGCAGTTCGGTCCGGTAACTCCGCTGAAGAACAAAGACCGCATTGTTGTTGGTGACAAGGGGATTGAAATTCCTTACACCATGAAGGATCAGTATGGCAACAGCATCAAGCTGAACCAGGGCATTGGTGCTACCACCATCGCTCCGGCTCTCCGTATCGAATCGGGTAACAAGGACGTAGTTGATCCGGCTAAGTTTGCCGTAGACAGCAAAGGCGTTCTGACCATGGAAGCTGGTTCCAAGGCAGGCATCACGATCGTTACGATCTTGAACCCGGCTAATGGTGCATTTGCAACCTTCCAAGTTCAAGTATATGATGCTGCTAAGGTTGGCAAGTTCACCGTCTCCAACCCGGGTGTTCTTGTCGCAGCTGATGAGTGGGTAACGGTTCCTTTCACGGCTCTCGACACTTTCGACAAGCCGATGGACACCAAGGCCTTCAATACGAACTCCGTTGCTGAACAAGTTAAGCTTACTGCCGCTGGCACGATCGAATATAAGTTTGATTCGACCACTGGCGAACTGAAAGTGAAGTTTGCTCAGAAGGGCACCAATATCCTCTACGCTTGGTTGAACGGCCAGACGGTATTGGCAAGCCAAGTAACGGTTGATGTAGTTGAAAAGGCTACCCCCGTTTCCATCATTGGTGTTAAAGACCTTAAGAACCTGTTCGCCGTTGGTGGTCAAGTAACGATCGAAAACAAGAATGTTTCGGTTGTTGACCAGTACGGACGCGCTGTTGATAACGATGGCTTCACCTTCAAGGTTGAAGAAAAGGATGCTGCCGCTAAGGCCGTTGCTTTGAGCGGTAAAACGGTGGTTGGTGTTGAAGCAGGATCCGAAACGCTGACGCTGACCTTGGTTGTTGACAGCAAAGATGTTGCTACTTCCAAGTATGATCTGACGGTTTCGACGCTTGCTGATAAGGATATTGCTTCCTATGCAGTAGATTCCGTTGGTACGGCTGTTTATGCCGGCAACAATGACAGCTATGCCAAGAAGATCACGCTGGTTGGTAAAGACGCTAGCGGTAACGAAATTGCCCTGAAACAATCGAACTACATTGGTACGGTAACCTCCAGCGACAACAGCATTCTGCAAGTTGTCAAGGCAGACGACGTTTACAAGGTAGTTGGTAAGAAAGCCGGTACGGCAACGGTTGTTGTATACAGCATGACCGGTGCTAAGATTGGTGAACAAACCGTAACGGTATCCGAGTCCGTTCCGGTACCTGCTAAGATTGCCTTCAAGTCTGATAAGTATGAATTGGCCAGCACCGTAAACGCTAAGTCTCTTGCTGGTGATGTTACGGTTACCGACCAGTATGGAGTAACTCTGACGACGGCTGGAGCTTGGTTCTCCTCCGATCGTTCGGTTGCTACGGTTGATGGTTCCGGTAATGTAACTCGCGTTGACGACAAGAAGGGTTCTGTTACGATCACCTTCATTGCCGGCACTGCAACGGCTACGACCACGGTCATCTTCAACTAATCCTCTTCAACCCAAAAGAACCTGACTTCGGTCAGGTTCTTTTTTTTCGCAACTTTTGCTAGACTCGTTAAGTCTAACCTCATAGAACAGCACAAGGAGGTAAATGATGGCGAAGAAATGGACATACCTGGTGGCGACACTGGCTCTAGGGACAGCCGTATTTGTAGGCTCATCCTTGCCCTCGCATACCCAGGCCGATTCTGCCGTTCAACCCGGATCTGCCGATGACCCGGTGGTCACGAAGAGCTACGTCGATCAAGCCATTAAATCGGTAACCGGCGGTTCGAGCAGCGGCGGGATGACGCAGGTCATCAACGTTAGCCTGACGGCCGGTCAGCAGTTGATCGCCAATGCCAGTACCGAGTTTATCGTGCGAGCGGGAAATACCAAGGCGTACAGCAAGGACGGAAGCGGGATTCCGGATTTAACGGACGGCAAAGACTTGGCAAACGGAGTAGCCGTTCCGAAAAATCATTTGCTGCTCTTCCCCCGGGACGGAAGGGGAGTAACCGCCTTAACTTCAAGTATTGTCATGGTTCGAGGAAGTTATACGGTCCTTGACAAGAATGGCAACCGGATCGCTCCTTAACCCGGCAACTTCACGAAGCATGAGGGTTCCAGCATTTCACGGGAGTTAGGCCTTCTTCGGCGGGATATCCTAGGGTTACACTCTACTCAGGAGGTGCCGAAGCAATGGCAAGGTCCAACCAGAAGGTCGTCCCCGCGTCCAAGCAAGCCCTCGATGCGATGAAGTACGAGATCGCCGCAGAGCTTGGTCTTCCTGTGGGACAGGGGTACATGAATGGTGCCGCAGATACGGAGTTTGCCGGAGAATTGGGTTCAAGCGGAACCAGCGGAATGAAGAAAGATTATTGGGGACACCTGGCTTCTCGGGATAACGGGGCGGTCGGCGGCCATATCACCAAGCGACTGATCGAACAAGCGGAACAGGAGCTCTTTAAGCTTTCCTAAATCGATTCGTGAAGAATTAAAAAATTCGCAAAATTGATATAAAATGGGTGAATCATGGGTCCCAAAACGGGTTAGCACGAATTGACAGGTATCTTTATTTCCGATACTATACTTTATGGAAGGTAACCCCCAACCTTTTCCGATTTGGAAAAGGTTGATTTTTTATCATCAGGATAACATCGCATTCGCTACATAATCCTTCATAAAGGGCAAGATATAGGTTGGCGATTTGCTTGACTAAGAGGAGGTCGAAACACGTATGGGGAATGGCGTGAAACGGTTGTTTACGTCGGAATCGGTCACGGAAGGACATCCGGATAAAATCTGCGACCAAATTTCCGATGCTGTGCTGGATGCATTTTTGGAAGCAGACCCGAATGCTCGGGTTGCGTGCGAGGTATCGGTGGCGACCGGCCTGGTACTCGTCATCGGCGAAATTACAAGCCGAGCGGATTACGTGGATATCTCCGCGATCGTCCGCAATACCATCAAGGACATCGGCTACACGCGCGCCAAGTATGGATTTGATTACAAAACCTGCGCGGTTCTGACCTCGTTGAACGAGCAGTCGGCCGATATCGCGCAAGGGGTCAATCAAGCGCTCGAAGCGCGTGAAGGACTCATGTCCGACGAAGAGATTGAGGCGCTCGGTGCCGGCGACCAAGGGCTGATGTTCGGCTTTGCTACGAATGAAACGCCGGAGCTCATGCCGATGCCAATCGCCCTGGCTCATCGCCTGGCCCGCCGTTTGGCGAAAGTGCGCAAGGATGGAACGCTGGCCTATCTGCGCCCGGATGGCAAAACGCAGGTAACGGTCGAATACGAAGGGGACAAGCCGGTCCGCGTCGATACCATTGTCGTATCGACCCAGCACGCTCCGGATATGGCGTTGGAACAGATTCAAGCCGATATCAAAAAGCACGTCATTGAGCCCATCGTTCCGGCGGAGTTCCTGGATGCTTCCACTCAATACTTCATCAATCCCACCGGCCGCTTCGTCATCGGCGGTCCGCAAGGGGATGCCGGATTGACCGGCCGGAAGATCATCGTCGATACCTACGGCGGCTACGCCCGCCATGGCGGCGGCGCTTTCTCCGGGAAGGATCCGACGAAAGTAGACCGTTCTGCAGCATATGCCGCCCGGTATGTCGCCAAGAATATCGTAGCGGCCGGACTGGCCGAGAAGTGCGAAATTCAATTGGCTTATGCCATTGGCGTGGCTCGCCCCGTCTCGATCAACGTGGATACGTTTGGTACCGGCAAAGTGAGCGATGAGAAGATCGTTAGCCTGATCCGGGATAATTTCGACCTGCGCCCGGCCGGGATCATCAAGCAGCTCGGCTTGCGTTCGCCGATCTACAAGCAGACGGCGGCGTACGGCCATTTTGGCCGTACGGACGTAGACCTGCCTTGGGAACGCACCGACAAGGCGGAGAAGCTGAAGGCGGATGCCCTCAGCCTGGCATAAGGAACGGCTGATTCGGGGGGAATATGGACCATGGGGCGACGCTCGCCATCCTGGCGACCGCACTGGTTTCGGTCGCTGTCATGAGCGGCTACGACGACCTGATCCTCTTTACTCATAGCAAAAGGCCTCCGGCCCGCTTGAACAGCGGCCGGAGGCCTTTTTGTATTGGAAGAATCGAAAGGCTCTTACTTCACATTAACCGTAATCTTGGCCTTCTTGCCGGCGTAGCTCACCGTAATGGTGGCCTTGCCCTTTCCGATGGCCCGGATCACGCCGTCCTTGACGTCGGCCACGGATACCTTGGAGGAGGACCAGAGGGCGGGCTTGGAGACATCCTCTTCGGTACCGTTCGCGTACGTCGCGGTGGCGACGACCTTGGTCTTCGACCCGACAGCTACGTTCAGCACGACTTCATCGGTCTGCAGGTACTTGAGGGTATCGACGTCCAGGGCCACCGTGACCGATTTGTTGCCATACTTGGCGGTGATGGTGGATTTGCCGTAGGCGATGGCGGAGATCAGCCCATCGTTCACATCGGCGACCTTGTAAGCGCTGGAGGTCCATTCCGCTTCGGCCGTCACCGCCTTTTTGCTGCCATCGCTGAACGTAACGGTCAGCGCCAGTTGATACTTGTCGCCGGATTTTAACGAGAGCGACTTCTTGTTTACCTCCAGCTTCTGGACGACGTCGACATCGACGGGGATGCTGACCGTCTTGCCGCCATATTGTGCCGTAACCGTGGTAGAACCGCGGGTATAGCCGGTCACGACTCCGTCGTTCACGTCGGCAATCTTCGCATTGCCGACCTTCCACTGGGCATCGGCGGTCACATCGGTGTTCTTGCCGGCCGAGTCGGTGGCGGTCAGCTTGATCGTCTTGCTCTGATTGGCGTTCAGGAAGACGGAGCGGACATCGGGAGTCAGCTTGCTGGCCAGCGCGACTCCCACCGAAAGCGTAACCGACAAGGATTGATACTTGGCGGTCACCGTCGCCGAGCCGGAGGCAACGCCGAGGACAAGACCGCTCGCGTTTACTTCGGCGATGGAGGCCGCCGAACTGGACCAGGTCGCCTTGGCGGTGATGTCTTCTTCATGGCCATCCGCGAAGATGGCCAGCAGCTTCGGCTGGTAGCTCTCGCCGATTCCGAGTGCGGCCGTCTTGCTGTTCAGCGCGAGCTTGGCCGGAACTTCGACATCGACGGTCACGGTCGCCGTCTTGCCGCCGTATGAAGCGGTGAGCTTGGCTTCCCCCTGGCCGACGGAATAGATTTTGCCTTGATCGAAGTAGGCAATCTCCTCCTTGGTGGAGCTCCAGGTGGCGAGATTGGCTACATCCTCCCGAGTACCGTCGAGGTAGGTCGCCATGAGCGAGATGGCGGCGGTTTCCTTCGCCTTCATGGAGACCGAATCGTCGCTCAGCTCCAGGTAGCGCGGGATGTTAACATCGACGTTGACCGTAACCTTCTTGGTCCCGTAGGTTGCGGTGATCGTCACAGAGCCGGGGGCGACTGCGGCGACTGAACCGTTCGCGACCGTGGCGACCGCTTCATTGCTGCTGCCCCAAGTCGCAAGAGAGGTCACGTCGGTCGAGGTTCCGTTCGGATAGACGGCGGTCAGCTTCAATTGCTTTTGGGAGTTCTTGTGCAGGAACAGCTTTTGCTCGCTGACGTCCAGCTTGCTCGTAGCATCGACGTTGACGGCGATGGTGGTGCTCTTGCCGCCATAGGCTGCGGTGAGGGTAGCGGTTCCGGCTTTGTAGCCGGTAACCGTACCGCGGATAACATCGGCTACCGTGCTGTCGCTGGTCGTCCAATCGGCATCGGCGGCCACGTTGCGGGTCGTACCGTCCGGATAAGTGGCGATCAGCTCGAGCGTATTCTTCTCTTTGAGCAGCAGGGAGAGAGAGGATTCCGAGAGATCGAGCCGTTTGACCAACTCGACATAGACCGGAATGCTGGTCGTTTGGCTGCCCAGCTTGGCCGTGATCGTGGCGGAACCGGAACCGACGCCGGTGACGACGCCGTTCACGACGGTGGCCACATCGTCGTCGCTGGAAGACCAGTCGGCTTTGGAGCGAACCTCTTCCGTGGAATTGTCGCTGTAGGTGGCGGTCAGCTCGACCGTGGCTTTGTCCTGAAGCCGAATTTCGAGCTTCTGCTTGGACTTCGTCAGGCTTTTGACCTTCTTGGTCACGGTGACTTGAACCGCTTGCGACTGATTATGGTAGACGGCCGTAAGGATGGCGGTTCCTTCCGCTTTGGCCGTGATCGTGCCGTTATAAACGCTGGCCACGGAGGAATTCTCGCTGGTCCAGGTGGTGCTGACGGTGACGACGGCCGTGCTTCCATCGGTATAGACGGCAGTGGAGGAGAGGGAAAGCGAGTCGCCGACCTCCAAGGTCACTTCGTTTTTGGATACGACCAGCTTGGACAGATCGGCGCTTGCGGCGGCCGCAATCGACGTAAAGGGGCTTAGACACAGAGCGGCAGTCAGCAGCAGGGCGATGATTCGGGTTGCTTTCAATTCGGTTCTCCTTTCGCATGACGGGATTGGTCTTATCTCTTATATCGACCTTCCTGTCCGCAGATATTAGAAGAAATCTATTTTCAAAAAAAACGTAACTTTTCCCAAAGGGAAGGAGTCTAAGATAATAGGCGGCTGGAAGAAGTCCCCGAATCCGCATTCCGGCGGGCTTTTTTTGAGTTGCGCCGGTGCGGGCCGAATCTAGCAATACGAGATTTAGAGCTAGCCGGAAATAGAGAACGGTAGACAGAATTCCGGCAAACCGAGCGAATGAGGAGGAACCGAAACGAATGGCAGGAAGGAACAGCAGGAAGAGCTGGAATTGGAAAAAGGTCGTGAGTGCCGGAGTCGCGATGGTACTGATGGTGCCGGCGTTCACGTTATATGCGGACAAGGCGGAGGCCGCTTCGACGGTCACCGACGCCCTGTTGAAGAGCAAGGAGCCGATCACGGCAGGCGCTAATCTGCTGACATATACGGCAAAGATCAAGCGGAGCACGACAACCGTCGCAACGACCGCCAAGGTGGTGCAGGTGGACCTGCAGGCTCCATATGTGGAGCTTGGCGTGATGAACGGCGAGAACGATTCGATCACGACCAGCAACAGCGTGCGCGGCATGGCCGAAGAGACGGGAGCGGTCGCGGGCATCAACGGAGACGTCTACAATACTTCTTCGACGGTAGACCGGGCGCCGATGGGCGGGGTGGTTAAGGGCGGAGAAATCCTGACGTCGCCTTCCCGCATTCAGGGGTTGTACAGCTTCGCGCTCACCAAGGACAAGAAGCCGGTCATCGACCTGTTCGGCTTTCAGGGCTCCGTGACGGCGGCGGACGGGGAGAGCTATACGCTGTCCGGATTGAACAAGAACTTCTACTATTCGGACTATGATAACAAAAACACCAACACGATGGTGGATTCGATTCAGCTGTACACCGACAAGTGGGCCAGCACCAACCGGGGAACCGGCAGCGGGACGACGCCGACCGAGGTACTGGTGCAGAATGACATCATCCAGCAGATTTCCCTCGGCAAGGCGCTGCCCATGGTTCCGCCTGCGGACGGTTATATCCTGCGCGCACATGGCAAAGGCGCCGAATTTGTGAAAGCCCATATGCAGGTGGGCGATCCGCTATCCACCCAAGCCCAACTCGTCTCTACCGGCAGCGGCAAGGCCTATACCGACGCCGACCTCAGCCTCTTGATGGGCGGGCATACGATTCTGGTCGACGGCGGCAAGGCGGCAACCTTCTCGCGGGACATCAGCGGGGTCGGCGGCCAATACTACCGCGCGCGGACGGCGGTCGGCTACTCGGCCGACCAGCGCTATGTCTATCTCGTGACCGCGGACAAGAGCTCCGACAGCGCCGGCATGAGCCTGGAGGAGCTGCAGCAGTTCCTCGTCAAGATCGGCGTGTATAAAGCGCTGAATATGGACGGCGGGGGTTCGACCCAGCTCGTTTCGCGGCCGCTCGGCGAGACGGATGTGGTCGTCGCCAATACGACCGAGAACGGCGACGAGCGCCGGGTGGTCAACGGCTTGGGCGTCTATACGACGGCTCCGAAGGGGAGCGCGCTCAGCATCAGCATCCTGGGCGAGACCTCTGTCTTCCTGGGCGAAAGCTTGACTTATCAGATCAAGGGCTATGATACCTACTACAACCCGATGGAATTTGATCAGTCGCAGGTAGCCTGGAGCAGCACCGGCAATGTCGGCGCTTTTAAGGGCAATGCCTTTACCGTAAAAGCGACCGGCAAAACGACGATCAAGGCCGTGATGGGCCAAGCCTCCCGCACGCTGGATGTGAACGTCGTCGGCCGCGACGATATCGCTTCGATGACCATCGTTCCGACCAGCACGGTGCTGATGAGCGGCAGCGACATCGGCCTGTCCGTGCAAGTAAAGCTGAAGAACGGGACGCAGCGCACGCTTCCGGCCGGCTCGTTCAAGTGGGAGACCAAGGGCTTTAAGGGTCAAGTCAGCGGCGGAAGCCTGAAGGTAACGGATGCGGGCACAAGCGGGGGGCAGCTGGTCGCCGGTTATGACGGCTTCCGCACCATTCTCCCCCTGTCCAGCGGGACCTCGTCCATCTGGTCCGATTTTGACAAGACCGAGGTTCCGAGCAGCGTCACGGTCTATCCGCAAGGAGAACTCACCGCGACCGCCGCGAAGACGGCGGGGCTGGGCGGCCTTTCCGCAACGAACGCCGCGATGCAGTTGAACTACGACATGACACCGGGCACCTTCGGAGAAGTTACCAAAGCGGCCTATCTCAAGTTCGGCACCGACCCCGACGGCGTTCAAGCGCAGGGATCGCCGCAAAGCTTGTCCGTGAAGGTGCTGGGCGACAACAGCCTCAACATGCTGCGGGCGGAAATCGTGGATGCGGCCGGGACGCTGACGCGCGTCGATTTGGCCGAGCGCATCGATTGGCAGGGGTGGAAGACCCTGACCGCCGACTTGACCGCGGCGAAGCCGGTGTATCCGATCAAGCTGAAGCGCATTTATGTAGCGAGCCCCGCCGTAGGCCAGGATGAACGGTCCCGGACCGGCAGCATCGGCATCGACGATATTGCCTTCCAATATAAAGTGGGCGCCCCTGTAGCGGCCCGCAACAAAGTCATCCTGACCCTCGACAAGACGACGGTAACCGTGAACGGCAAGCAGCTTTCGCTGTCGCCGGCCCCGGCTCCCTATACCACGAAAGACGGACGGACGATGGTCCCTGTGAGATTTATCACCGAAGCTCTCGGCGGAAGCGTCGTCTGGACGAATGCCACGAGGCAGGTCAGCATCCTGCGCGGAAGCCAGTTGGCCGATCTGTGGATCGGCGACAAGTCGCTGATCGTCGACGGCAAGCGAGTGGCCACGGATGCCCCGGCAGAGCTGAAAGGAGCCTCGACTATGGTCCCCCTTCGGGTGCTGTCCGAAGCGTTCCATTGGACCGTAACGTATGACTCGAAGACTAAGACGATCACCTTGGAGTAAAATAGTTCTATCCGATCAGTACTAATTATTCACATCAAGCGTAGCGAAATATGTTACTATATAGGCAAATCAACGATTGAAGGAGCCTGGCCGCCTTGCAAGTGGACGCAATTGACCGCGTGATTAAGAATGCCATCGAAGTCATGGAGAGCAGCAAGTATCAGATCTTCGAAATCTGCGAAAACGTCCGGGCGGAAAGGGACTCCTTGTACAAGGAGCTCCAGCAGGTCATGGAAGAAGCGAGCGAGGCGATCAAGCAGGTCGACCGCTTGGAGTTGGAGTACCGACGCACCCGAATCCGGCTTACGGAAGTAAGCCGGGATTTTCATAAATTTCGGGAAGAAGATATCCGCATCGCTTATGAGGGCGCCACTCAGCTGCAGCTGCAGCTGACGGTTTTTCGGGAAAAGGAAAACCACCTCAAGCTGAGGCGCAACGACCTGCAGAAGCGGATCAAGAACGTGGATAAGCAGGTGGAGCGGGCGGAAACGCTGGTTTCGCAAATGAATGTCGTACTGGAATACCTGTCGGGTGATCTGAATCAGGTCACCCGCATCTTGGAATCCGCCAAGAACCGGCAGCTGCTCGGCCTGAAGATCATCCTTGCCCAAGAGGATGAGCGCAAGCGTATTGCCCGGGAAATTCACGACGGGGTTGCGCAGACGATGGCCAATGTGGTGCTTCGCACGGAAATCGCCGAGCGAATGCTGGTCAAGAACGAGTATGACATGGTTCGCGAAGAATTGACCGAGCTCAAGGGACAAGTCCGGGGCGGACTGGAGGAAATCCGCAAGATTATCTTCAATCTCCGTCCGATGGCGCTGGATGATTTGGGTCTGGTGCCCACCTTGAGGAAATTTTCCCAAGACTTCGAAGAGAAAACCAAAATACGCACCCAATTCGATCTAAACGGCAGAGAAGTCCGCCTTCCCTCCGGCATGGAAGTGGCCATTTACCGGCTCGTTCAAGAAGCCTTCTCCAACTGCTCCAAGCATGCGGAGGCCACTTTTATCCGGCTGGAGGTTCAGTTTCAGGAATCCACCGTCATTATCCGGGTTCGGGACAACGGAAAGGGCTTTAACACCGAAAACATGGAGGCCGTCTTCGCCAAAGGGGTTCATTTCGGCTTGCTCGGCATGCGGGAACGCGTGGAGCTGCTGGAGGGGAAGATGGACATCGAGTCTACGAAGGGGGTGGGGACCACAATCATGATGGAGATTCCACTCAGCGCTAAGAACAGAGAGGAGTAAGTGATGTTATGGCACTCGCCACAAGCAAGACCGTCAAGCTGGTTCTGGCGGACGATCACCAACTGTTTCGCGAAGGTGTCAAGCGGATTATCAACATGGAGAATGACCTGGAAGTAGTAGGGGAATGCGGCGACGGGATTCAGGTCATCGAGCTCTGCAACGAGCTGAAGCCGGATATCGTGCTGATGGACATCAACATGCCGGTGGAGAACGGCGTGGCCGCGACGGAGAAGCTGAAGGAAATCTTCCCGATGATCAAAATCATCATCCTCTCCATTCACGATGATGAATCGTATGTGTTCGAGACGCTGCGCAAGGGAGCTTCCGGCTATCTGTTGAAGGACATGGAGGCGGAAGCGCTGATCAACGCCATCCGCGCGGTCGTGGCCGGACACGCATACATACATCCCAAAGTAACGGGCAAGCTGATCAATCAACTGCGCAGGATGACTTACCTGGACGAGCGCGGAGCAACGTCGGGCAGCGGCGATCCGCTGAAGGAAGCCGGGGTTCGGTACATACATACGCCGGAAAGCCCGCTGACCAAACGGGAAGCGGAAGTGCTGAGGCTCATGGCGGAAGGCAAAAGCAACAAGCTGATTGGGGAGTCGCTGTTCATCAGCGAAAAAACCGTAAAAAACCATGTCAGCAGCATTTTGCAGAAGCTTGAGGTGGAAGATCGGACCCAAGCGGTCATCAACGCGATCAAGAACGGGTGGGTAACGCTGTAACCGACTAACAGAGACAATCCAGGCGGACCGGAGGGACGGATGACAACGCACTCTGGGCGCTCAGGCGGCATATACTATCCCACCAAGGAGGGAGCCGCCGATGATACCTGGATTGCTGATGATTGTCGGAGCTTATGCGATCTGCGCCGCGGTGATTCATGTACTGCATGCCTGTTCGCGGCGGAGGAAAGAGCGGGAGACCTATCAGCTCGTTGTGATCACCCGAGACAGCGCGGCCAAGATCGAATGGTATTTGTACTCTTATCTATTCGTGTCGTGGCTTCGCGGCAGACAGACGGCCATTGCCGTTTTTGATGACGGTTCCAAGGATGATACCGCCGCCATCGTCCGCAAGGTCGAGCTGGAACGGCCGAATGTCAAGTTGTATGAATCGACGGAAGGGTTAGACCGTTTTCTTGAGGAGCATGAATCGCAGCCTTTGCTTGTACTCCATCTCTATCGGATGGACCTCAGTCCGAAACGGCCGCTTCATCAGTGGTTGTAAGGCTATGCCGGCCGCGCGCAGGTAAGGCGTGGAGGAAAGAGTTGGGGGCAGGGCAAACGTGACAGCGACGGTATATGCGGTATGGGTGCGTCAGCGCTGGCAATGGCGGGCGACACTCGATGAACGGACGGATGCCGCCTATTGGCAAAGTCAGCCGGGCGAGGACCATCCGATTCTCTGGACAGGCGTATCCCTATCCTGGGGACAGGCGGCGAGATGGCGGGACCGGTTGATCCGGTCGGGATGGACACCGCCGGATCGGTTTCCTGGCGGCATCGACAGCGAGGATGAGGAGCAGAGGAGGGAATTGACGAAACGGGCCGCGGAAGCGGGCATTCCGGAACCCAAGCGGTCCGGCATTCGATTGCAAATCGGCACGGGAATGGGCAAGCAGCCATCCCTTGAACAGAACGAACCTGACGTACGGCGGCTGGCCGCGGCGATTCGGGGGCGCTCCCTGTTCCGGGATGAGCTGCTTTCTTTATGCGCGGAGCGGGGGATCGATGTATCCGGCGAGCGGTGGCGGACCTTGGCGCAAGCGGCCGAGCTGCGCGGCTGGCTGGCGATTCGCTGCGGAGTGGAGGACGAGGAGCCGAGCACCGCCCCGGCGACGGAGCCGGGATGGAAGCAGCGGTTGCTTCGGGCAGGCCGCCGGCATCCGGACCGGCAACCATCCGGCGCGCCGCCGAAGCTGGTCTGCCGCCGCTGCGGAGCCGGGGAGGACGAGCTCCGCTTCGCACCCTGTCCGAGCTGCGGCGGCCTCTGCGCTTACTGTGAACGCTGCCTCGGCATGGGGCGCTCGCGCATGTGCGAGCCGCTGTTCGAGGCGGGGCCGGTTTCGGGGGTGGACTGCGGAGCCGGAGGGGGCAGCGGACGCGTGGAGCCGGTTCGAGGGGCCGCTGCCGATATGACCGGTCTGGATGAGTGTTCCCCCGGCGGCTTAACCGCCGCCTGGGGGCTCAGCCCGGCGCAGGCGGAAGCGTCGGCCGCGGCGCTGCGTTTTCTGCGGAAGTCGGAGGGGGCTCCCTCCGCAAGCCGGGATTTCCTGATCTGGGCGGTGACAGGCGCCGGCAAGACCGAGATGGTGTTTCCGCTCCTTGCCGACGAACGGAGGCGCGGTGGCCGGACGCTCGTGGCCACACCGCGCAAGGACGTCGTGCTGGAGCTCCTGCCGCGGCTTAAAGCGGCATTTCCCGCCGAGACGGTGATTGCCCTCTACGGCGGAAGCGAAGACCGTTGGGCCGACGCGGGTATAACCCTGGCCACCACGCATCAATTGCTGCGGTTCCGTTCGGCCTTTGACCTCGTCATCCTGGACGAGATCGACGCATTCCCCTACGCCGGCGACCCGATGCTGACCTACGCGGCGGAGAAAGCCCTCGCCCCCGTCGGCCGGCGAATCCTGCTCAGCGCCACTCCGCCGCGCGAGCTGGAGAAGCAAGCGGCGAGGGGAAAGCTGCCGCATGCCAAAGTGCCCGTGCGCTACCACCGGCATCCCCTGCCCGTGCCGTGGCTTGTTCGAATCCCGCCGCTCGCCAAATGGGTGGGCGGCGGAAGGACGGGCCGCCTGCCGCGGGCGCTCAAGCGGCTGCTCGACCGCTCGCTGGCGCGGGAGGCGCAGGTCTTCGTGTTCGTGTCGGAAATCCGGTTGGTGGAGCCGCTTGCCGCCCTGCTTGGGCAGTGTTATCCGGACCGGTCGGTCTCCGGGACAAGCTCCAAAGACGAGGAGCGGATGGAGAAGGTCGCGGATTTCCGCAAGCGGCGTTACGACATCCTGGTCACGACGACGATTCTGGAGCGGGGCGTTACCGTTCCCCGCACCGATGTCTTCGTCCTGGACGCCGACGCCTCCTGGTTTGGCGAGGCGGCGCTCATCCAGATGGCGGGCCGTGCCGGCAGGTCCAAGGACGATCCGGCAGGGTACGTGGTATTCGCTGCCGAGTCGGTAACCCGCAACCAGACGGGCGCGGTCCGGCAGATTCGGCGAATGAACCGGCTTGCCCGCCAAAGCGGCTTTTTGCTGCCCATTCCGCGGAAGGGAAGAGGAAAAGAATGAAAAGGGAAATTAACCCCAGCCCAAGCCCGAGCCCGCGGCGGGCGCAGAGCGGGTTGGATCGTCTGCGATCGCTGCTGGTTCGCTGGAAAGAGGATCAACGGGGTTCGGCAGGAGAATCTTGTCTTACCTGCCAGGGGACGCTGAAGGGAGCCGGGAATCCGCTTGGCCTTTGCGCGGCCTGCTTTCAGGCGATCCCTTGGATCACCGAAATCCGCTGTCCGGTGTGCGGCCGCCCGGAGGATTGCCCGGACTGCTTACGCGGCCATCGGCGGGATTATCAACTCAGCCGCAGCGCCGTCCGCTATAATCCGCTGATGAAGGAGTGGCTCGCCCGCTACAAATACCGCGGCGACGAACGCTTCGCCCGGCTGCTGGGAACCATGCTGCACCACGCCTACGCCCTGATCGCGGAAGGGAGTGCGGCCAGGAAGGATCGTCCGTTTGACGGCGTGACCTTCGTGCCGGTGAGCCGGGAGCGGCTGCTCGAGCGCGGCTTCAATCAGGCGGAGAGAATGGCGCACGAGCTCGCGCGATTAACGGGCCTGTCGGTGTATCCGCTGCTTCTGCGGACGCATTCGACCGTGAAGCAAAGCCTCAAATCGCGGAGTCAGCGGTTTCTGGATCTGCGCGACGCGTTCGCCCCCAATGAGGCGGAGATCGTCCGGCTGGAAGCGGCTTTCGCCTTGACGTCTTCCGCTTTCTCACCGGCAGGGCCGCGTCTCTTGCTGGTGGATGATGTCTACACGACAGGAAGCACCATGCAGCAATGCTCCTCTGTCCTGCGGACCCGACTCGGGGCCGAGGTCTGCGGACTGACCTGGGCCCGGTAAAGGAATCCATTCAAAGCATTCTATACAAGAATCCGAGAGTCATGTACACTAAGGGAACAAGATGGCCGAGAGTCCAGCCCCCGTGTGGCGGAGCGGCCCAGCCTACCCCCGAGCAAGCTTTCTGCAGCGGGCGGCGATGAATTTGGTATTGGAGGAAGTCAGGATCATGAGCCTGAATGTCATGAATTGCACCCGCTGCGGCAAGGTTTGCGTCCGATCGCTCAGCGGAATCTGCCCGGCTTGCCAAAAAGAGCTGGAATACCAATACGAGATTTGCTTGAACTATCTGCGAGAGAATCGGGGAATCACCCTCCAGGAGCTGAGCGACGCGACGGAAGTGCCGGTCAAGCAGATTATCCGGTTTATCCGGGAGGGCCGCATCTCGATCGTGAATGCCCCCAATCTGGCATATCCTTGTGAGGTGTGCGGGACGCTGATCCGCGAGCAGACGATGTGCCCGAACTGCCGCCAGCGGCTGATGCATGATTTCAATCAGGCCCAGCAGGACGAGAAGCGCAAGGAGGACGCCCGTCAGCAGCAGGACGGGGCGAGCTATCAGATCAAGGACCGGTTGCGCAACCGCAGCAAATAAGGTAAGCTCACGGAATCTCTTTCCGAAAACTAAATAATCGCCAATCGCTTGCCGATAATAGGAGTAAACCTATTTCGGCAAGTTTTTTTACAATCGAGAGCAGAAGCGGGGTGAACGCAATGAAAATCAACGAACCGTCGCGGATCGGCGGCGTCAATCCCTATCGCAAGCAGCAGGATGGCAAGACGGCCGGAGTGAACCGGGAGAAGACGAAGCGCAAGGATCAGCTGGAAATCTCGCCGGAGGCCAAGGAGCTGCAGGAGCTGCAGGCGGCCGCCTCCAAGAACGGCGTCGATCCGGCCCGTCAGGCGAAGGTGGAGGAACTGAAGCACCAGGTTTCCACGGGAACCTACCACGTTGACTCCGGCAAGCTGGCGGAGAAGCTTTTGCCCTATTTAAAATAGCGGCATTCAGGAGGAGCGAGCATGTCCATCCAGGCGCTCAGGGAAGAAATGGAGCAGCTGATTTCACTGCATGACGCGCTGATCGAGCTGTCGGAGGCGAAAATCCGGGTGCTCGTCGAGAACCGTGTCGACGAATTGAACCGGATCGTCCATAAGGAGGCGGGGCTGGTCCGCCAGGTGACGGAATGCGAGAAGCGGCGGATGGAGGCCATCGACCGGTTTCTCATCTCAAAGGGCTTCCGGCCGACTCCGGCGATTACCGTCGGCGAGGTGATCCGGCTGATCTTCCGCATGGAGGACAAGGCCGCCGTGGGTGAACTGCAGCAGGAGCTGGCGAGCCGGCTGGACAAGCTGAAGCGGCTGAACGAGCAGAACCGCCAGCTGATCGAACAGTCGCTGGATTACTTAAACCTCTCGCTCGACTTGATGATCGGTCCGCCGGACGACGACACGGTCTACCGGAATCCCTTGCAGCAGCAAACCGCCGGTTCTCGCTACCGGTTCTACGATAATCGCGTCTAGGAAGAAAGGGGACTCCCATGAGATCGACATTCAGCGGGCTGGAGATCGCCAAGCGAAGCCTGTTTGCCCAGCAAACGGCGCTCCAGACAACCGGACATAACATGGCCAATGCGAACACGATCGGGTATACCCGCCAGGTCGTCAATATGGTGGCTTCGCGCCCGCTGGAGGCCGTCGGCATGACGTCGAGCGTCCTTCCGGGGCAGATCGGCCAAGGGGTGGAATTCGACCATATTAATCGCATCCGGGAGAAATTCCTGGATAACCAGTATTACAACGAAAACAAGAACTACGGCGATTGGAGCGTCCGGCAGGATACGCTGGAGAAGCTGGAGACGATCGTGAACGAGCCGTCGGATACCAGCATTCGGACGGTGCTGCAGAATTTCTGGAACTCTTGGCAGGAGCTGAGCAAGTCGCCGGAGAACCTGACCGCCCGTGCGGTGGTGAAGGAAAATGCGCTGGCCCTCACCGACGCCCTGAACCATGTCTCCAGCCAGATGCGCGATCTGAAGAGCGACCTCACCGACAACCTCTCGGTCAAGGCGACCCAGATCGGCACCAGCCTGTCGCAAATTGCCAACCTGAACAAAGAAATCCGCCGCGTAGAGGGGCTCGGCAACGATGCCAACGACCTGCGGGACCAGCGGGATGTGCTCGTGGACGGCTTGTCCAAGATGGTCAACATCACAGTTACCGATACGGACAACGGCTACCACATCAAGATGGGCAATGCCGATCTGGTAACCGGCATTGAGGTCAATCAGACCGTCGACTCCGACTTTTTGACCGACGCGGCAGCGAATGGCGATTTGGTAAGCGGCGAGGTCAAGGGGCTGATCGAGTCGCGGGACAGCATCGTCACCGGGTTTCAGAAACAGCTGGACAACATGGTCAAGACCATGGCGGAAGGCGACGTCAAGGTAACGCTGCCCGCCGGTACGGTCATCCGCGCCGGAACGGAGCTGAACGGCACCCCTTATTCGAGCGATACGACCCTGTCCGCGGATCTTGAGGTGACGGTCAAGGGGATCAACGGCCTTCATCAGCTGGGGTATTCGCTGAACGGGGACGTCACCGCCGGCATTCCCTTCTTCACCCTCAAGCCCGGCGAGACGGAGTTCAGCGCGGCAAGCATTACCGTTAATCCGGCGATCGTCGACAACGTGGAAAATATCGCGTCCTCTCTGCGGACTTATACCGATACGACCGACAGCACCGTCAAGGTGATCAAAGGCAACAATGGGCTTGCGCTCCTCATGCAGGGGCTGAGCGGCAAGTCGTTCAATTTCGATCCGGACCATACCGGCACCACCGTTTTGAACGGCGGCACGATCGACGAGTATTTCCGCGCCATGGTAGGCGAAATCGGGGTTCAGTCCCAGGAGGCCCAGCGGCAGGCGAGCAACCAGAAGCTGCTGGTGGACCAGGTCGATTCCCGGCGCCAGTCGGTCAGCGGCGTGTCCCTCGACGAGGAGATGTCGAACCTGATCAAGTACCAGCACGCCTACAATGCAGCGGCCCGAACCATGACCACCTTCGACGAATGCCTGGACAAGATCATCAACAGCATGGGCGTCGTCGGCCGGTAACGAATTTTGAAAGGAGGGGATCGCCATGCCCGGACGGGTTACCCAGAGCATGATGAATACCCAACTGCTCACCAACCTGAACAACAACATGAACCGGTTGAGCAACATGCAGAACCAGATGTCCACCACCCGCAAGATCAACAAGCCATCCGACGATCCCGTGGGAATCACCTATTCCATGCGCTACCGCAGCGAGCTGGCAACGAACGATCAATATACCAAGAACGTCGACGAGGCCATTTCCTGGATGGACAACACCGACACGATGCTGGGACAAGCCGGCAGCGTTATTCAGCGAATCCGCGAGCTGACCGTGCAGGCGGCCAATGGAACCAATCCCGAGGACGCGCTGAAGGCGGTTCGCAACGAGGTCGACCAGCTAAGCTCTCAGCTGGTGGATGTGGCCAACAGCCAATTTAACGGAAAATATATCTTTAACGGACAGATGACCGATCAGCCGCCCTATTCTGCCGACTCTCCCGAGGCTTCCGTGACGGACGGCGGGCAGATCCAGTATTCCATCGGCAACGGGACCAAGATCGGCATCAACGTAACCGGCAACCGGGTGTTTGGAGAAGCCGGCGACAATGTGTTCAGCGTGCTGAAGGGATTATCCGCTTCCCTTGGCGCCGGAGACCAGACCGGCGTGTCGGCCATGCTGGAAAAGCTCGACGTCCGTCTGCAGCAGCTCCTGAACGTCCGCTCCGACGTCGGCGCGAAGACGAACCGCGTCGAGCTGGCCCAGGACCGGCTGGGGGACATCAGCACCAACCTGCAGACCCTCCAGTCGAAAACGGAGGATGCCGACATGGCGGAGCTGATCACCAATATGAAGACGCAGGAAAATGTGTACGAATCCTCGCTTTCCGTCGGAGCCAAGCTGATCCAGCAGAGCCTGATCGACTTCCTGCGTTAACCCGAACGACTTCTGCGTTAATCCGATCGAATCCCCGGAGCCGTTTCCCGACATCCTAGCCGCGGCAGCCGAGACCGAAACGCCCTCTGACCGGGATGGATTCCGGCATTCGGAGGTATCTCGCCCATGACGACCCTGCCCGCCATTCAAATCCGCCAGCAGTATGCCCGGATCGGCATGGATTCGGTTCCCGCCCGCCTTTCGATCCGCCAGCCGCAAGCGGAGTTGTCCTTGACGACCGCTCCGGCGGCCATTTCCATTCATTCCGAGCCGGGCACGCTCCGAATCGACCAGAGTCGGGCTTGGGATGCGCTCGGCATGCGCAACGCACTGGCGTCGATGGACCGAATTCACGCCGAGGCGCGGAATGTGGCCTGGGCTCATGTCGCCCGCATCGTTCAGCAGGGGGACCGGCTGGCGGACCTCACCAGCCCGGGAAATACCATCGCCGAGATCGGCAAAGAAGAGGCGCTGAAGTTCCGTGAGTTCAACTACCTGACCGAGCCGAGTACGAACAACGTGGAGGTTGCGTACACGCCGTCTCCCCCCATGGTTGACGTCCGGGAAGGCCGCGTGGAAACCGAGGTGCAGGTTCATAAGCCGGAGATTGACTACATCCGCGGCAAGCTGGATATCTACGTCGCCCAGCAGGCGGCGCTGACGGTGATCCCGCCGCAGCTGGATATCAAAGTGTAATCGCATACGGTATAATCGAGCTATGGACGCGACTCTATAGCTTTTTTTATACCGAATTCACCGTTCGAGAGGATGATCCCCCATGGCGAAGATCCAGATCGCAACCGCGGCTTGCGGGACGGTCGAGGCAGAAGAGCAAGACATTTTATCCTTCCCCCACGGGATTCCCGGGTTTGAGACCCTGCATCGTTTCCTTCTGATTCATCCGGACCCGGAGGTTCCCTTCTCCTATCTGCAAGCGGTGGACGAGCCGGAGCTGGCCTTCGTGGTCGCGAACCCCTTCACCTTCTTCCCCGATTACGAATTCGAGCTGTCGGAGGCGGATCAAAAGGAGTTGGAAGCCGAACGGGAAGAGCAATTGGTCGTCCTGTCGATTCTCACCATCGGCGATCGCCTTCAGGAGGCCACGGCCAACCTGTTTGCTCCGGTTGTAATCAATGGAGAGCGCAAGACGGGCAAGCAGATCGTGCTCCACGACAAGGAATACACCACCAAACACCGTCTGCTCCCGGCTGCGGCGAGCGAAGGGAGAGGGTGACTCCATGCTGGTACTCGCGCGGAAGAAAGGCGAATCCATCGTCATCGGAGACCAAATTGAGGTGGTCGTTCTCGACGTCGAGGGAGACACGGTCCGGCTCGGCATCACGGCTCCCAAAGAGGTGCAGATCCACCGCCAGGAAATCTACCAGGCCATCCAGCAAGCCAACCGGGAGGCCTCGAAGAGCGCTCTCCATATGCAGGGGCTGGCCGGTCTGTTGAAAAGGGACAAGCCGGAATAATCGGGCTATCGACGTGCTGGGAGAAAAGGGAGCCTTCGAGAAAAAATTCTCGAAAAAGCTCTCTTTTTTTCGCATTTTGCTCTTCACTTTTGGCCCGGGACTTTCGATATAGGTAGTATAAGCGATTCTCAGGGGCGGCCGACCCTGCGGAACCGCCGAACAGGGCCCACACGGATGTGGACCTACACCCAAACACATGGAGGTAATAACGATGAGAATCAACCATAAC
>NZ_JBPPGI010000006.1:0-361438 GCF_051594785.1 Gorillibacterium terrae | reverse complement strand
TTTCCCAATTCGTAAGACCCCTGGAAGACGACCAGGTTGATAGGTCCGAGGTGGAAGTGCGGCAACGCATGCAGCTGACGGATACTAATCGGTCGAGGGCTTATCCAATAGACACACCGGTAACACATGTTCCACCGCGTTTGACTTCGCATCCGGTTTTCAGGGAATAATCATTCCTTGAAATGAGCAGGGTTTTGTTCTGCAAAACCTGTTGGAGAGGTACCCAAGTGGCCGAAGGGGGCGCTTTGCTAAAGCGTTAGGGTGTAACAGCCGCGAGGGTTCGAATCCCTCCCTCTCCGCCATTCCCTTCAAATTGATAAGCGGTTTATTCGTGGCGGTGTAGCTCAGCTGGCTAGAGCGTTCGGTTCATACCCGAAAGGTCGGGGGTTCGATTCCCTTCGCCGCTACCAAAAAAAGCTTGTCAACCTGCTTCTGATATGATACGATAACAAATGTCTTTGTCGAATATGGAGGCTTAGCTCAGCTGGGAGAGCATCTGCCTTACAAGCAGAGGGTCGGGGGTTCGATCCCCTCAGCCTCCACCATATGCCGACGTAGCTCAGTTGGTAGAGCAGCGGTATCGTAAACCGCAGGTCGGGGGTTCGAGTCCCTTCGTCGGCACCATCTTTGGAAACACCTTGTTCAACGCGGAGCCGTGGTGTAGAGGCCTAACATGCCTGCCTGTCACGCAGGAGAACGCGGGTTCGAATCCCGTCGGCTCCGCCATTTTACAACCAAATGGTTTCCATAGAATTTGCGCCTTTGACGCAAAATTTTTTTTGCCCGCATGTCCTTGCATGGCTCGGTAGCTCAGTCGGTAGAGCAGAGGACTGAAAATCCTCGTGTCGGCGGTTCGATTCCGTCCCGAGCCACCATATTGTGGAGGCTTAGCGAAGTGGCCAAACGCAGCAGACTGTAAATCTGTTCTCTGACGAGTTCGGTGGTTCGAATCCATCAGCCTCCACCATTTTACCATGAGCCATTAGCTCAGTTGGTAGAGCACCTGACTTTTAATCAGGGTGTCGTAGGTTCGAGTCCTACATGGCTCATACGTATACAGCATAACCAAAGGGACGTTCTCCGGATGAATCCGGTAGGAACGTCCCTTTTTCGCGCATGTTGGCGCTATTTGTCGCCTGAGGCGGCAAGAGAACGGGGGTGTCCCGATCCGCGGGGGCGGCGCACGTCGCTGCCGAGCGCCAGCGGGATGCCGACCAGGAGCAAGAGGCAGGAAAAGCCGAAGGTGCGATGGAAGGCCGTCTCCACCGCTTGGTGATAACGGTGCGTAAGCTTCGGGACCAGCTTCAAGACAACCTTTTTTTGCTCGGCGAAAGCGGTTCGAAAGGCTTCTTGCTGCTCCTGGGGCAGAGCCTTTTCCTGAAGGGCCGCCTGCTCATCCAACTGGGCACTGAGCGAGTTCGGGTCCATGGCGGTCATGGAGGAGCTGTCACGGGAGGCATCGGAAGACACGGCTTGAAGCTGTTTCACCAAGGCTTGCTTAAGCGTCGGGTTCAACTCCGTTACGGCCTCCACGCTTGTAACGCTGTCGGTTTGAGCATGCTTCATCTCGGCGGTCAGATAGGAATGCAGCATCGTCACCAGAATGGCTACTCCAAGCACGTTGCCGATGGCGCGCGACATGTTGATGACTCCGGAGCCGATGCCCACCTTTTCTTCGGGAACGTTGCGAATGGAGGATGAGATTACCGGGGACAAAGTCAGGCCAAGACCGATCCCGGCCAGCGCCAAGCGAATGATGATCGCGAACAGGGTGGACTCGGCGGTCAGGCTGGTGAAGGTGTAGAGGGAAGCGACCATGCAGGTCATCCCGACCGCCGCAAACCAACGGCTGCCATACTTGGCGGCCATAGGACCGGCGAGGACCGAGCCCAGCATCGAAGCGAGCGACATGGCGGAGATCGTCAAGCCGGCGTGCAGCTCGCTCATGCCGCGGACACGGGTCAGGAAGAACGAGAAGAGGAAAGCGATGCTCATGATGGCCGCTCCCGCCACGATCATGGTGGCCGCGGCTCCGTCGAACACCTTGATCTTGAGAAGGGAGAGGGGAAGTATCGGATGCTTGCCGAAGGATTCCGCCAGGAAGAAGCAGACGAGGCCGACGGCGGCGGCGCCGAACAGCAGGAGGCTGGTCCCGGAACTCCACCCGTAATCCGGGATCTTGATGAGCGCATACGTGAAGCAGAACATGGCGGCGCTGATGCAGGCCGTGCCGGCCCAGTCGATGCGTTTGTCCGTGGTGGGGTCGAACGATTCCCCGATAAACCGGAAGGTTAGAATGATACTTAATACCCCGAGCGGCACATTGACGTAGAAAATCCACGGCCAGCTAAGCCGGTCCGTCAGAATGCCTCCCAGCACCGGTCCGCTTGCTGCCGCCAGACCGGAGATCGCTCCCCAGAGGCCGATGACCATGCCGTGCATCTCCTTGGGGAAGGCGGAGGTGGCGAGCGGTACGGTTACCGGGACGATGATGGCTCCGGCTAGCCCCTGAACAATCCTGCAGATGATCAGCGTCTCGATGCTGGTCGAGAGGCCGGCGAAGAGCGAGGCCAGGGTAAAGAGGCCGAGCCCGATCAGGAATACCCGTTTTCGGCCGAATTGGTCGGCCAGTCGGGCAGCCGTCAGGATGGAGACGGCAAAAGCCAGATTGTAGCCATTGACCACCCACGAAATTTGACCCACGCTTCCGGAAAAGGATCGGGTCATTTCGGGGAGGGCGATGTTGACGATCGTCGAATCGAGCAGCGCCATAAAAAACCCGAGGACGATCGCGCTAAACGCCAGGATGGTGGTTCGGTTCCACTTCATAGACAACCTTCTTTCTGAATGTGAACTAAAGTTCATGTTAGATTATATGAACCGAGGTTCACATTTGTCAATGACAATTTAAGATTCGTCCGCTGACGCTTGCGAAGCCGGCGGATGTCTTTTAGAATGCGAATAGAAAGGGGACGGAAGGCATGGAGTCCAAGGACAAAGTCCGCACACCTCGGCAAGAGCGGAGCGTGAAAACAAAGACGGCCATCCTGAAGGCCGCGATCCGGCTCTTTACCGAAAAGGGATACCACGGAACGAATACCAAGGAAATCGCCGCGGAAGCGGGTGTTTCCACGGGAAGCTTTTACTCCTACTTTGCGGACAAGCGAGCGGTTTTTCTTGACGCGGTGCTCCTCTATAACCGGGAATTCACGGAACGGATAGATCAGGAGATGCGCGAGATCGACTTGACCATCGAGGATAAAAAATCGGTGCTGCCGAAGCTGGTGGACAGCTTGATCAACTCCCACCAGGTGTACAAAAATTTTCACAACGAAATGATGGTGCTGTATCATTCCGAACCGGCGGTCAAGCAGTTGATGGATGAACAGTACGACCGCAACCGGACCCTTACTTTGCGCTATCTGACGTTATGGAAGGATACCATGGTCGTCAAGGATTTGGAGGCCGCCGCGTTTGTGGTGTTTGCGGCCATCGACCATGTGGTGGATGCGTTGGTGTTTTCCGAGGTATCCATCCCTGTGGAGCGGATCAAGCAAGGGCTGGTAGATATGGTGGCCAGCTACCTGTTGGGAATGACAACGGACGAGGCCGAAGGCGAAAGCGGGCGCGGATAAGGAGCCGGGGCCGGGGAAGGCTAACAAGGCATGAATCGGTGATCCACCCTACGCCAAACGGAGGGAATGACCATGCCTTATGTAATTCCCTTGTTGACCGGGATGCTGCTTGTGCTGCTGCTGATTCCGTTTATTCGCCGCTATGCCTTGAGAACGGGGTTTGTCGACCAACCCGGCAAGCGAAAAATTCACGCGCGTCCCGTCCCGCTCCTGGGCGGCGTTGCGATATATGCCGGCATCGTCATTCCGATCCTGCTGTATGCGGGGTGGACGGCCCAGACGAAGACGATCCTGCTCGGCGGAACGGCCCTTGCGGCCATCGGTCTCATCGATGATTCATTCAAGACGAAGGGCAAGGAATTCCCCGTCTGGCCGCGGCTTCTGATTTATTTGGCGGCCGCCGCCGTTCCGCTGTTCTTCGGCATCGAAATCTCCGCCATTCGCGGACTGCACGGCATGATCGTGTTCCCCCGGGCGGTGGCCTGGGCCGGAACGATCCTCTGGATGTTCGCGCTGCCGAACATGATCAACTTCATCGACGGCGTCGACGGCCTGGCTTCCGGGATTCTGACGATCGCCTCGGCTGCGCTGTTCTTCGCCGCGCTCTGGCAGAATCAGCCGGAATCGGCGGTGCTCGCCGCCATTCTGTTCGGCGTCTGCGCGGGGTTTCTGGCTTACAACTTTTATCCGGCCCGGATCTTCATGGGAGACTCCGGGGCCGTTTTTCTCGGCTACACGATTGCCGTGCTCGCGGTCAACGGCTCCTTCAAGAGCGCAACCGTGATCTCCCTGTTGGTGCCAGTTCTCGCGCTCGGCGTGCCGATTCTCGACACGGTTCAAGTGTTCCTGCGCAGGCTCGTCCGCGGCACCGGCCTGCACCGGGCGGACAATCTGCATACCCACCACGTTCTGATGCGCTGGGGGCTCAGCCAGACCCAGACCGTGGCGTTTCTCTATCTGATCGAGATCACCTTCACGCTTCTCGCCCTGATCCTGCTGCTGCTCTAATCCCACCCCGCAAGCGAACTTTGGCCGCCTGCGGGGTTTCTTTTTGCCCGGACGATGGGGTATCATGAGAGAAACGACCAAGATCGGGGAGCGCGTATGGACTGGGAGAAGCTGGCGGCACAACTGAAGCAGAAGCTGGGTACGGCGGTTACCCTGCGCACACAAGGGCGCGGCGAAGCGCCGGAGGATGCGATTTCCGCGGAGGAAGGGGGAGACGCGGCCGGGGACGAGCTGGTCTTTCCGCTGGAGGAATCGGGGGAGGGGACGCTTTTGCTCGCCGTGGCAGCGGACGGGCTGTCCGAACGGGAGCGGGCGCTGATCGAGCTGACGGTGGAAGCCGGCCGCTCCGGCGTCCGGAGCAAGGCGGCAAATCCGGCGGCGGACGAGGAGCGGCGTGCTCTGCTGGTGCGCGACTGGTTCCTTCATCAGCTCGAAAGCGGTCCAGGCGCGGCGGAGATGCCGGAGCCGCTGGCTTCGCAGCTCGGGTTTCACAAGTCGCGAATTCCGCTGTTGCTCACCGGAGAATTCTCGGAAGCCCGGCGGCAGCCGCCGTACCGCGAGTTCAAGAAGCTCTTGGAGTCGTTCTTCGATACGGAGATTCACCTGATCCCGCTGATGGACAAGGAATGGCTGATCCTGGCGCCGGAAGCCCTGCTTGCAGAAAGCCTCGGCGACGAGGAAGGCGGCGAGCGGGTAGAGGATGCGCTAAGCGATCTGGCCGAAGGCATGTTCGAGATGCTGTCGAGCGAATGGCTGGGCGAGTGCCACCTCAGCATCGATTACCCGATGACCCCGGCGAAGTCGCTCTTATCCGTGGCCGTGCAGCTCCGCGAGACGATCCTGCTCGGCAAGGCGTTCCACGTCGGCACGAACATCCACCTCCCCTGGAAGCTGCAGACGGAGAAGCTGTTATATGCGATCCCGGAAAACGAGAAGCTGCGGTTTGTGAGCCAGGTGCTGGGGCGCAGCGATCCGTCGCTCGACGGCGAGCTGCTGACGACGCTGGAGAGCTTTTTCGCCCAGGAATGCAACGTCAGCGAGACGGCCAAAAAGCTGTATATCCACCGCAATACGCTGCTGTACCGCCTGGATAAGTTCAAGCAGGAGACGGGGCTCGATGTCCGAACGTTCAACGATGCCGTGCTGGTGAGGATCGCGGTGTTATTGTATAAAGTTACGAAAAGGCCGTAGGAATTTTGTGAGGATTGTGCATAGTGTTTTGGCCCGGACTGGGTTATCATGAACATGTACTCAAGAAAGAGCACAATTTATTCATTCGGGAGGAATATAGCATGGCTGGCGTTCGCTTGAACCATATTGTAAAGAAGTACCCCGGTAACGATGAAGCGACGGTTAAAGACTTTCACCTGGATATCAAAGACAAGGAATTCCTCGTTCTGGTTGGCGCTTCCGGTTGCGGCAAATCCACCACGCTCCGCATGATCGCGGGCCTCGAAGAAATCTCGGAAGGCGAACTGTACATCGGTGACCGTCTGGTCAACGACGTCGCTCCGAAAGACCGCGATATTGCGATGGTATTCCAATCCTACGCGCTGTACCCGCACATGAACGTATATCAGAACATGGCATTCGGCCTGAAGCTGCGTAAATTCAAGAAGGCCGACATCGACGCCCGCGTTCGTTCCGCAGCCAAGACCCTCGACATCGAGCATCTGCTCGACCGCAAGCCGAAGGCTCTGTCCGGCGGTCAACGCCAACGTGTTGCCCTGGGCCGCGCGATCGTCCGCGAACCGCAAGTGTTCCTGATGGACGAACCGCTCTCCAACTTGGACGCCAAGCTGCGCGTACAGATGCGCGCCGAAATCACCAAGCTGCACAAGCGCCTCGGCACCACGTTTATCTATGTAACGCATGACCAGACGGAAGCCTTGACCATGGGTCAGCGAATCGTCGTTATGGATAAAGGCATCATCCAGCAGGCCGCTACGCCGGAAGAAATCTACAACCATCCGGTTAACATGTTCGTAGCCGGCTTCATCGGTTCCCCCGCGATGAACTTCTTGAACGGCAAGCTCGTTGAAGAAGGAGGCAGCCTCCGGTTCAAGTCGGAAGGTGTCAACCTTGAAGTTCCCGCAGGCCGCGCCCAGCTTCTCAAGTCGAAGGGCTACATCAACAAGGAAGTCATCCTCGGCGTTCGTCCCGAAGAACTGCACGACGAGCCGATCTTCCTGGAAGGTTCCCCGAATTCCATCGTGAACGCTCACGTGGAAGTTTCGGAAAACCTCGGTCACGAAATGTACCTCTACCTGAACGGAATCGGTACCGGATCGGTTATCGCCCGCGTCGACGCCCGTTCCCAAGCGAAGGAAGGCAACAACGTCCGCTTGGCCATCGACATGAACAAAGTGCATTTCTTTGACAAGGATACGACGAACTCCATCCTGGTTGAACAATAATCTCCATCATTCGATCCCAAGGGTCAGCCAAGCCGGCTGGCCCTTTTTTACTAAGGAGGACTTTGGAAAAGACTGGCATGGACTTGTGTTGCTTTCGGATTGCATTTTCGTTACGATGTACCTATTGGAGAGAGAGAAGGAGTTAGTACCATGGCGAAAAAGGTTAAAATCGCGGATCTCGTCAAGCGGTTCAAGCTGGAGGTGGTCTGCGGGGAAGACGGCTTGCAGCGGCTCATTACCGTCTCCGACCTGTACCGGCCGGGGCTCGAGATCGCGGGCTATTTCAATTATCACCCCTCGGAGCGCGTTCAGATTCTCGGCAAAACCGAGCTGACGTTCCTGATGACGCTGAGCGAGGATCAGCGCAAGGATCGACTCGCCAAGCTGTGCAGCTCGGAGGAAACCCCCTGCATCCTCGTGACCCGGGGACTGCCGGTGCCGGACGAGCTGGTTGAGATCGCGACCGAGCGGAAGATTCCCATCGTCCGCAGCACGATGCCGACGACCACCCTGTCCAGCCAGATGACCAACTTTCTGGAAACCAAGATGGCTCCGACGACGACCATCCATGGCGTGCTGGTCGACGTATACGGGATCGGCGTGTTGATTACCGGCTCGAGCGGCATCGGCAAGAGCGAGACGGCTCTCGAGCTCGTCAAGCGCGGCCACCGGCTGGTGACGGACGATTCCGTCGAAATCCGGCAGACGGCGGAAAACGTGCTGATCGGCAACCCGCCGGAGCTGATCAAGCACCTGCTGGAAATCCGCGGCGTCGGCATCATCAACGTGATGACGCTGTTCGGCGCCGGTGCGGTTCGCAGCGACACGAAGATCAACCTCGTGGTGAGGCTGGAAACCTGGCAGCAGGAAAAGCAGTATGACCGGCTCGGTCTCGACGAAGAAACGACCCGGATCATCGACACCGATCTGCCGCTGATGACCATTCCCGTTCGTCCGGGCCGAAATCTGGCCGTCATCGTCGAAGTGGCGGCGATGAATTACCGGTTGAAGCGGATGGGGTTGAACGCCGCTCAGCAGTTTGCCAACAAGCTGACGGAGACGATTGCGGAAGAATCGGAAGAAATGGAATAACCCGTTAGGAATAGGTACGCTATCCGCGTATCCGATTGATGAGGGGGCACTTGCATGTATTTGGCTTTGGATCGAATTGCATTTTCCATCGGGAGCCTGTCCGTTACCTGGTACGGGATCATCCTGGCGACGGCTGCGCTGGCCGGCCTTTACTTGGCGGTCTGGGAAGGGAAACGCTTCGGCATCATTCCCGACTTTTTCATGGATCTTCTGCTTGTCGGCGTTCCCTCGGCGATCGTGGGGGCGAGGCTCTATTACGTGGCCTTCACGTGGGAGGATTACCGCCACAACCTTCTGGATATCTTCAAGATCTGGCAGGGCGGGATCGCCATCTACGGCGCGCTGATCGGGGCTTTTATCGGCGCCTACTTCTACATAAAAGCGAAGGGCTACACCTTCCTGCGGATCGCCGATATCTGCGCGCCCAGCCTCCTGCTCGGGCAACTGATCGGACGCTGGGGCAACTACATGAACCAAGAGGCTTACGGCGGCGAGGTGTCGGAGCATTTCCTGCGCAGCACGCTGCATCTGCCGAACTTTATTGTGAATCAGATGCTGATCGCGGACCCGTCCGGCGCGGTCGCTTATCATCACCCGACGTTCCTCTACGAATCGCTGTGGAACCTGGTCGGCCTGCTGATCCTTCTGTGGCTGCGGCGCAGGCCGTTCCTCCGCACGGGCGAGCTTCTGTTCAGCTACCTGATCTGGTACTCCATCGGCCGCTTCTTCATTGAAGGCTTGCGGACGGACAGCCTGGTCTTTGCCGGTCCGAACTGGTTGGCCAAGCTGATGGACGCCTTGTGGTCGCCGATGAAGCTTGTGTTTGAGCCGGGAGCGATGGAAGCGGGCAAGAACGTGCGCATCTCCCAACTGCTGGCGGTGCTGCTGGTCCTTGCGGCCATTGCGCTCATCGTCTGGCGGCGCAAGAGCGGCCGGGCCGGGACGCGTTACCTCGATCCGATCGTCTCCAGCCGGGCTGTTCCGGCGGCAGAGGGTCCAGTCGCCGGGGAAGCCGCAGCGGCAGAACCGTCCACCCAGTCGGCGACGATTCGAGAACCGGAGGCTACCGATGATCGGTTGAACCCGGTGGTTACGGAACAACCTTTTACTGAAGAGGCTGTACCGGAGAATGTCCCGGGTACGAACGCTCCGGGAGAGGCCGAAGAACGGAGAAGTGAAGATCCCTTCCTCCCCGGTTCGGACGAAGAGAAGAAGCAGGATTAGTTTTAGGCGGGGAACCTTCCCTTGCCGGTCTCGTCCACAAGCGGAAACGGCCGCGCCCCTCGGGGCCAAGCCGTTTCTTCTTCTACCCGGGGGCGGGCAAACCACATCAAGACAGCGATAAAGGAGACCCTATGATCGAGACGATATTGTTTGATTTTGACGGAACGCTGGTCGATACCAATGAACTGATTATCACCACCTTCCTGCATGTGCTGGAGGGACAGACCGAAAAGCCGGTGACGCGAGACCTCATTGTCCCCCATATGGGCAAGCCGCTGGGCGAACAGCTTCAGCTCTTCAGCGGGCGGGAGGATGTCGCCGACCTGGTGCTCGCTTATCGCGAATACAACCTCCGCATGCACGACGAGCTGATCCGCAAATTTCCGTATGTAGACGAGGTGCTGGAGGAGCTTTACGGCATGGGCGTCCGGATGGGCATGGTCACCAACAAGATGCGCTTCACCACGGAAAAGGGACTCAAGATCTTCGGCTATGACAAGTACATGGCCGAGGTCGTGACGGCCGAGGACGTGGAGCGGGGCAAGCCTGATCCGGCGGGCGTCAACGTCGCGGTGGCGCTGATGCAGGCCGATCCGGGGAAGACGCTCATGGTGGGAGACAGCCAATACGACATCCAGGCCGGCCAGCGGGCCGGAGTGAAGACGGCGGGCGTCGCTTGGTCGCTCAAGGGCGAGGAATACCTGCAGCGGTTCGAGCCCGATTACATGCTCCGCGATATGCGGGATCTGCCCGCCATCGTCGGAAGAGCGAGGGATGCGGCGTGCCGAGAAATGTAAACCGGTACCCGGTCAAGGGACCGAATTCGCTGTGGCAGGTCTACCGAACCGTCAGCCGCTGGAAGGCGATGCGCAATTTTGTGTTTATTCAGATGGCGCGCTATTCGCCTTCTTTGCGTTTCAAGAATTCGATTTTCCGGCATGTCCTTGGCATGAAGGTAGGCGAAAATACGGCGTTCGCGCTGATGGCGATGCCCGATGTGTTCTTCCCGGAGCTGATCACGGTAGGCGACGATTCCATCATCGGCTACAACGCCACGATCCTCTGCCACGAATACCTTACCCGCGAATACCGGCTGGGCGAGGTGCGGATCGGATCGCGGGTAATGATCGGAGCGGGCTCCATCATCCTGCCCGGCGTGAGCATCGGCGACGGGGCTGTGGTGGGAGCGGGAACGGTGGTCGTGCGCGATGTGGCTCCCGGCAGCTTCGTGGGGGGCAATCCCATGCGGGTGCTGCGGTACCCGGAAGACAGCGCGGAAGGCATCGGCACGCAGAGCGGTACGCCAATTGACGGAGAAGTCGGACCGTGATATGATAACAGCATTCTTTAATTTGCTAATATGGTAGTATGGTAGCGAACTAAAGTGAACTAAGACCAACTAAAGCAAAACGAATGCAACGACGGATGCAGCCGAAGGATAACCGAGCGGTCGGCTTTCGGCATATCAAGGAAACGAGGGGAAACCGCTTGTCCAAGCCAAGAGGGTTTGAGAAACCGACGGGCGTCAAGGATTATGTGCCCGAGGCGGTGGAACGACTGAGAAGCATCGAATTCCGCGTGCTGGACTGCATGAAGCGCTGGGGCTACCGGCAAATCATCACGCCCACGCTGGAATTCTACGATACGGTCGGCGTCGCGAGCGCCACGACCGACAAGAAGCTGTTCAAGCTGCTGGACCAGAACGGCCGGACGCTGGTGCTGCGCTCGGACATGACCGCCCCGATCGCGCGGGTGGTCTCGTCCCTGCTCAAGGACGAACCGCTGCCGCTCAGGCTCTGTTATCATTCCAACGTCTTCCGCGCCTTCGCGGAAGAAGCGGGGAAGGAGTCGGAGTTCTTCCAGACGGGGGTCGAATTGGTCGGAGACGCATCGGCCGAGGCGGATGCCGAGATGGTGGCGCTGGCGGTGGCCGCGCTGCAGGCGGCCGGGATACGCGATTTTAAGCTTGCGTTCGGGCATTTGGGCTTCCTGAACGGCTTGTTCGAGGAGCTTCTGCCCGACCGGCCGGAGGAGCAGGAAGTGCTGAAGGAATGCCTGATGAACCGGGATTATGTCGGCTACCGGCGAAGTCTCGCGGAAATCGGCCTCCCCGAACTGTCCTCCGGGAAGCTGGAGAGCATCCTGCAGATTCAAGGCGGAGCGAGCGCTTTGGATGTGGCGAGGAAGCTCACCCGCAGCGCCGAGGCCCAGGCGGCGGTCGATCATCTCCGCCTCATGCTGGAGGTGCTGGCCGCCTATGGGATGGAGGATTACGCGATCATCGACCTGACGATGGTCGGGAATTTCAGCTATTACACGGGCATGATCTTCGAAGGCTACGCTTCGGGGCTCGGCTTTCCGGTCGTCAGCGGCGGCCGCTACGACAACCTGCTTGGCCAGTTTGGCCGCCCGGCCCCGGCAACCGGCTTCGCGCTCAAGACGAACCGGATGCTGGAGCTGACGGCGGATTCCATGGGCGAGCCGGAGCGCATGGTCATCGCGTACCGGCAGGAAAAGCGGGCGGCAGCGCTCGCCAAAGCAATGGAGCTGCGGGCGGCGGGCGCCTTCGTCGTGGAGACCCGCCTGCTGGCGGCGGAAGAAGAGCTTCCCGAACCGGGGGAGCGGTTGATCGTCTATGGGTAAGGAGATGAGAACATGGCGGAGCTCTTGAAGGTAGCAATGCCGAAGGGGCGGATCAACAAATCCGCCATCCGGCTGTTTCAGGCAGCGGGGTATGCGATTCCGGACGATCTGGAGGAATCGCGCAAGCTGATCGTCACCGTTCCCGAGGCGGGCATGGAATTCATTCTGGCCAAGCCGGTGGATGTGGCGACTTATGTAGAATATGGAGCGGTGGATGTGGGCATCGTCGGCAAGGATGTCCTCCTCGAAGAGAACCGCGATGTCTACGAGCTCCTCGATCTCGGCATCGCCCGCTGCCGCATGTCGGTGATCGGACTTCCCGATTACCAACCGGAGTTGCATCCCCGGGTGGCGACCAAGTATCCGAATGTGGCCTCCGAGTATTTTCGGCGGCAGGGCCAGCAGGTGGAGGTCATCAAGCTGAACGGCTCGATCGAGCTGGCGCCGCTCATCGGCCTGGCCGACCGCATCGTCGATATGGTGGAGACCGGGCAAACGCTGAGGGAAAACGGCCTCGTCGAGCTGACCTCGATCTTTCCCGTGACCAGCCGGTTGATCGCCAACCGGGTCAGCTACCGGCTGAAGAGCGCCGCCGTGGAACGGTTGTGCGCCCGGCTGAAGGCGGTATTGCCGGAGGAAGCGAAACCCGCCTCGGCGGGAAATCGGTAAGTTGACGAGAGGCAAACCCCATTCGAGTAGAGAGGATGGAACGGTATGAGGATACTGAAGGCCAACGACTTCACGCTGGAGCGGGAAGTGGACGGAGGTAACGAGGAACAGAGCCGGGCGGTAGCCGGCATCATTGAAGCGGTGCGCCGGGAAGGCGACGAGGCGCTCATTCGGCTGACGGAGCAGTTTGACCGGGTGACCGTCTCCAGTCTGCGGATCACCGAGGAAGAAATTCAAGAGGCCTATGCCCAGGTGAGCGGCGACTTTCTGAGCGCTCTGCGGGAAGCGGCCGCCAACATCCGGGCGTTTCACGAGAAGCAGAAGCGCTCGTCCTGGATCGATCTGGCCCCGAGCGGCACCCTGCTCGGGCAGGTGATCCGTCCGCTTAGGCGGGTCGGTTTGTACGTTCCCGGCGGCAAGGCGGCATATCCGTCGTCCGTGCTGATGAACGCCATTCCGGCGCAGGTGGCGGGCGTGCCGGAGATCGTCATGGTGACGCCGCCCGCCACCGCCGGCGTGGCCGGCGTCAACCCGGCCGTGCTGGTGGCCGCCGCCGAATGCGGCATCACGGAGATCTACCGCGTGGGCGGTGCGCAGGCTGTGGCGGCTCTCGCCTACGGCACCCAGACGGTCGCCCGCGCCGACAAGATCGTCGGTCCCGGCAACATCTACGTCGCTCTCGCCAAGCGCCAGGTGTTCGGCGCGGTCGACATCGACAGCATCGCCGGACCGAGCGAGATCGTCGTGCTGGCGGACGACAGCGCCGACCCGGCCTACCTGGCCGCCGATCTGCTGTCGCAGGCGGAGCACGACGAGATGGCGTCGGCCGTGCTGGTGACGCCGTCCGAAGCGCTCGCTGCCGCCGTCAAGCAGGAGGTCGAACGACAGCTCGAGCTGCTGCCGAAGCGGGAGATCGCCGCCGCGTCGATCCGCGATTACGGCGCAATCCTCACCGTCGCCGACTTGGACGAAGGCATCCGGGCGGTCAACCGTCTCGCCCCCGAGCATTTGGAAGTGGTGACGGCGGCACCGTTCGAGCTGCTCGGCCGCATCGAGAACGCTGGGGCCATTTTCCTCGGGGCCTACAGCTCCGAGCCGGTCGGGGATTATTGGGCCGGTCCCAACCACGTGCTTCCGACCAACGGCACGGCGCGGTTTTCCTCGCCGCTGTCGGTCGACGATTTCATCAAGAAGTCCAGCGTCATTCACTACAGCCGCCAAGACCTGCTTGAGCATGGGGAGAAGATCGTGCGGTTGGCGCAGAGCGAGGGGCTGGATGCGCATGCCGAAGCCATTGCCGTCCGGCTGCGCAAGGAAGGGGGAGCCTCATGACGGAAGCGAGACGGAGTCGCGAAGCGGGCGTTGCCCGCAAGACGGGCGAGACCGACATCGAGCTGAAATTCGGCATCGACGGCAGCGGCCAGGTCGAACTGGACACGGCGGTGCCGTTCCTGAACCACATGCTCGACCTGTTCGCCCGCCACGGGCAGTTTGACTTGACCCTCCGAGCGCAGGGCGACATTGAGGTCGACGACCACCATACCGTCGAGGACATCGCCATCTGCCTCGGCCAAGCGCTCCGGGAGGCGCTCGGCGACAAGGCGGGCATCAAGCGCTATGCCAGTGTATTTATCCCGATGGACGAGGCGCTGGCCCAGGTCGTGATCGACCTGAGCAACCGTCCGCATCTGGAGTACCGAGCCGACTATCCCTCCGCGCAGATCGGCAGCTTTCAGACGGAGCTGGTCCATGAGTTCCTCTGGAAGCTGGCGCTGGAGGCGCGGATTACCCTGCACGTGATCGTCCATTACGGACGCAATACCCACCATATGGTGGAGGCGGTCTTCAAAGCGCTCGGCCGCGCCCTGGACGAAGCGACCGGGTACGACCCGCGGGTGAAAGGCGTGCCTTCGACGAAGGGAGTGCTCTAGCATGCTCGCCATCGTCGATTACGGGATGGGGAACCTGCACAGCGTCGGGAAGGCCGTGGAGCGGCTCGGGGCGGAGGCGGTTGTCACCGCCGACCGGGAGACCATCCGGCGTGCCTCCGGGGTCATCCTGCCGGGCGTCGGGGCTTTTGCGGACGCGATGAAGGAGCTGACCGCGAGCGGACTCGACGAGGCGGTGAAGGAATTCGCGGCGGGCGGCAAGCCGCTCGTCGGCATCTGCCTCGGCATGCAGCTATTGTTCTCGCGGGGCGAGGAGCACGGAAACGAAGCGGGGCTCGGCCTCCTGCCGGGCTCGGTGGTTCGGTTCCAGGGCGGCTACAAGGTGCCGCATATGGGCTGGAACCGCCTGTCCTTCCGGCGGGAAAGCCCGCTAACCGAGGGCGTGGAGGAGGGCTACGTGTATTTCGTGCATTCCTACCACGCGCTGCCGGAGCGGCAGGAGGACTTGATCGCCGTGACGGACTACCACCAGCCGGTGACGGCCATCGTCGGCCGGGGCAACATCTACGGCATGCAGTTTCACCCGGAGAAAAGCGGCGAGACCGGCCTTAAGCTCCTGGCCAACTTCATCCGGCTTTGCGAATAAAGGAGGACATCGGAGTGCCATTCATCGTCTATCCCGCCATCGACATCCGCGGCGGCAAATGCGTGCGGCTGGTCCAGGGCGATTATAACCGCGAGACCGTGTACCGCGAGCGGCCCGAGGAAGCCGCGCTCGAATGGGCGCAGGCCGGGGCGGCCTGGATTCACTTGGTCGATCTTGACGGTGCCAAGGAAGGCCGCCCGGTCAACCACGACGCTATCGGAGCCATCGCCGCGGGCGCTGGCGTTCCGGTTCAGTGCGGCGGAGGCCTGCGGACGCTGGCCGACGTGGAACGGCTCCTCGGGCTCGGCGTCGCCCGGGTCATCCTCGGGACCGCCGCCATCGAGGACCGCGATTTTGTCGAAGCGGCACTCGCCGCCTACGGCGACCGAATCGCCATCGGCATCGACGCTCGAGACGGCTTCGTCGCCACGCGGGGCTGGCTGACGACGTCCGAGGTGCGGGCCGACGCGCTCGCCCGGGAGCTTGCCGCCGCGGGGGCGCAAACCTTCATCTTCACCGACATCTCCCGCGACGGGATGATGAGAGGCCCGAACGTGGAGGCAATCGTCGCCTTGGCGCAGGCCTCCGGCCGGGCAGTCATCGCTTCCGGCGGGGTCAGCCGCTACGAGGACCTGGAACGGCTCGCCGGCCACGAGCGGGACGGCATTGCCGGAGCCATCGTCGGCAAGGCGCTGTACACCGGCCAGATCGAGCTGGCTGAAGCCCTGCGCCGATTGCAGGCACAAGCTTAACCGAGACGCATGCCTGACCGATGCGCAAGCGGGAAGCGGCGCGGCCGGAACCCGTTCCGTGCGCCCGCCAATCGATCCAAAGGAGGACCGCCGAATGCTGGCGAAACGGATTATCCCCTGCCTGGACGTGAAGGACGGCCGGGTGGTGAAGGGGGTTAACTTTATCAACCTGCGCGACGCCGGCGATCCGGTGGAGCTGGCCGCTCTCTATGACCGCGAGGGCGCGGACGAGCTGGTATTCCTCGACATCTCCGCATCCGTCGAAGGACGGGCGACGATGGTCGAGGTTGTGAAGCGGACGGCCGGAGAGCTGGCCATTCCATTCACGGTCGGCGGCGGCATCGGCAGCGTCGAGGACATGAAGCGGCTGCTGCGGGCCGGGGCCGACAAGATCGGCATCAACACCGCCGCCGTGCTGCGTCCCGAGCTGATCGCCGAAGGCGCCCGCCGCTTCGGCAACCAGTGCATCGTCGTCGCCGTCGATGCCCGGTTCAACCCGGAGTGGGACGACTGGGAAGTCTACACCCACGGCGGGCGTAAGCCGACCGGCATCCGCGCCCTGGAATGGGTCGGCCGCGCCGAGGAGCTGGGAGCGGGCGAGCTGCTGCTCACCAGCATGGATGCCGACGGCACCAAAGACGGCTTCGACCTGCCGCTGACCAAGCGCGTGGCACAGAGAGTGGGCATCCCGGTCATCGCCTCCGGCGGGGCGGGCAACGCGGAGCATTTTGCGGAAGTCTTCCGCGAAGCGGGCGCCGACGCGGCGCTCGCGGCGTCGATTTTTCATTACAAGGAGCTAACCATTAGCCAGGTGAAGGACCGCCTGGCGAGGGAGGGAGTGACCGTCCGATGACGGAAGGCTTGGAGAACATCCGCTGGGGCGAGAACGGACTCGTCCCGGCCGTGATACAGGATGCGGCCAGCAAGGAAGTGCTGATGCTGGCCTACATGAACGAAGAATCCCTGGAGCGGACGCTGAAGACCGGGGAAACCTGGTTTTGGAGCCGCTCCCGGCAGGAGCTGTGGCACAAGGGAGGGACTTCCGGCCATACGCAGCAGGTCAAGGCCGTCCGCTACGATTGCGACGGAGACACCCTGCTCGTGCAGGTGGTCCCGGCCGGTCCCGCCTGCCATAACGGGACGTATACCTGCTTTACGGGCGAAGTTCCGCTGCCTGCCGATCCGGCCAAAGCCGAGTGGAAGACGGAGGAAGCGGAGAAGGCGGGGCTCGCCGCCCGAGGCCTGCAGCTTGGTTCCGCCGCAGCGGCGCAGGACCGCTTCCGCATTCTCTCCGTGCTGGAGGAGGTCATCGCCCGCCGGGATGCCGAGCGCCCCGAAGGGGCTTATACCACCTACCTGTTCGAGAAGGGACTCGACAAGATTCTCAAGAAGGTCGGCGAGGAAGCCACCGAGGTGGTTATCGCCGCGAAAAACCACAGCGCCGACGAGCTGCGCTACGAGGCGAGCGACCTGATCTTTCACCTGCTCGTGTTGTTGCGCGAGGAGAAGCTGCCGCTCGACGAAGTCCTGGCCGAGCTCGACCGTCGGCACAACAAATAATGGAAACCGCCTCGCATACGGGACGGCCCCCCTTTTGGATGAAAGCGGCGGGGCCGTCCTTTATGCGGTTTGGCGCCGATCGGAACGGGAAAAGCTTTTTCGGCTAAAGCCCAACTTTCCCTTTTGTAAATCGTTCGCGAACAGGTATAATGAAAAGTGGCGAATTTGTTTGACGGTTTGTTGACATTCCCATGCGTTTCGCGCCACGGGCGGTTTTTTTGATTACACTTGGGAAGGACAAGTTTCGGAAGAGGCGAGGACCCGTTGAGAGCTTCGCCCAATGCGAGCGATCGCACCATTACTAGGAGGTCTAAAATGAACGGCAATCTGAAGATTTTTTCGGGTTCCTCGAACCCCAAACTGGCAGAGGAGATATCCAGGGTACTGGATCGTCCCCTGGGAAAGGTGAAGCTGTCGCGCTTCAAGAGCGGCGAGCTGTACTGCCTGTACGAAGAGCCCGTCCGCAACTGCGATATTTTCATCGTGCAGACCTTCTCCCACCCGATCAATGAGCATTTCGTCGAGCTGCTCGTCATGATCGATGCTGCCAAACGGGCATCCGCCCGCACCATCAACCTGGTTGTGCCGTACTACGGCTATTCCCGCCAAGAGCGCAAGGCTGCGCCCCGGGAACCGATCTCGGCCAAGATGGTTGCCGACGTGCTCGCCACGGTCGGAGCGGACCGGGTAATCACGGTGGATCTTCACGCTGCCGCCATTCAGGGCTTTTTCAACATTCCGGTCGATCACCTCACCGCACTCGACCTGATCAGCGATTACATCCGCAAGAAGAACATCCCGAACCCCATCGTCGTCTCCCCGGACGCCGGCCGCGCCACCACCGCGGAACGTCTCGCCAACATCCTGAACGCGCCGTTCGCCATCATGATCAAAAAACGTCCGGCTCACAACGAGTCGGTGATTACGCATGTCATCGGGGAAGTTGAGGGCTACACGCCCGTCATCATCGAGGACATGATCGACTCCGGCGGTACCATCGTCAACGTCGTCGAAGGCCTCAAGGAGCGCGGAGCAGGCGACTCGTATGTCTGCGCCACCCACCCGATCTTCTCGGGACCGGCGCTGCAGCGGCTCGACCACCCCAACATCAAGGAAGTGGTCATCACCGATACGATCGCGATTCCCGACGACCATGCCGCCCGCTTTAAGGTCATTTCGGTGGCCCCTCTCCTGGCCAACGCCATCCACATCGTCACCGAGGGCGGCTCGATCAGCTCTCTGTTCAAGTACGGCGGTGTATAATCCGGCTCGACAACCGGGCTGCGGGCATTTGGAGGAGGTGCTGACCCGTGGGTAAGAAAATGGCGCTCGAGCGCAAAACCGAACAGAAGATCATACCGCTGAAAATCGACGCGACGTTCTTCTTCGAACGGGCGGTTCGCTCTCTGGACCGCTGCCATTACGATAAAGCGTTAAAATATTTCCGCCGCGCCGTGGAATACGAACCGGACAACGCGGTGAACCATTGCAACTTGGCCGGCGTGCTGGCCGAGGTCGGCAGCTTCGAGGAATCCAGCGAGATTCTGCGGGGCATCCTGGACAAGCTCGACCCCGGCATGACCGAGTGCTACTATTACCTGGCCAACAATTACGCCAATATGGACGATTTCGCCGCGGCGGAGCAAGCGCTCCTGCGCTACCTGGAGACGGACGAAGATGGCCTCTACCTCGAGGAAGCGGAGGAAATGGCCGAACTGCTGTCCTACGAGCTGGGGCGCGCGGTGCAGATCCGCTATGTCAAAAGCCGGGCCGGCCTCTACGAGCACGACGAGGCGCGGAGGCTGCTCGAGGAAGGGCGGTTTGTCGAAGCGACCGACGTCCTGCAGAAGCTGGTCAAGAAGCATCCCGATTTCCTCGCCGCCCGCAACAACCTGGCGCTCGGGTATTATTACCTGGGAGATTTCGAGCATGCGCTCGCGACCGTGTTCGACGTCCTTGCCATCGACGAGGGCAATCTGCACGCGCTGTGCAACCTGGCGATCTTCTATCAGCACCTCGGCGAGACCGAGAAGCTGGAGGAGTTGGCCGGACAGCTGCGCAAGACCTATCCGTTCCATACCGAATATTTGTTTAAACTGGCGACCACGATGGGCATTCTCGGCGATCACGAGATGGCCTACCGGCTGTTCAGCCGGCTCGTCCGTCTCGGCGAAGAAGACCAAGACCCGAGCCTGTTCCATTACACGGCGGTAGCCGCGTTCAATACGGGCCGGTTCGACGAGGCGAGGAAGCGGTGGCGGCTCGCGGCCAAGCTTGATCCGGGCGCCGAGATCGCCCGTTTCTACCTGGACCAGATGGAGCAGGGCCCGACGGAGGGAGTCTTCCTGCATTATCATTACCATCTTCCGTTTGAGCAGCAGCCTCTCGCGTTGCAGAACGAAGAGGGCGGCCTGTCGGAGAGCATCAAGCGCGACCCGCTCGTCCGTTCCTCCTTCTTCTGGGGGCTGAAGCACGGCGACCGGCACACCAAGCAGCAGGTGATTCAAGCGTTCGGCGCCATCGCCGACGACGAGGCGGAGGCGGCCCTGCGCCAATTCCTGCTCGAGCCGGACGAGAGCGACGACTTGAAGCGGATGGCTCTGTTCGCCCTGCGCAGCATGGGAAAGACGGAGGCCCTGCAGGTGGTGATCGCCGGAGCCGCGAAGACCATCGGCGAAGCGCCTTATTCGCCCTCGCTTCCGGTCTGGGAAGACGATTGGCAGGCGGTGCTGACGCTCGCCCGCCGGCAGATGGAAAAACGGTACGACATGATCCAGCAATGCGACTTGGAATCGCTCTGGGTGGAATACTTGTCTCAGGTTTATCCCGTGAAGCCGCGCATCGCCAAGATCGAAGGCTGGTCGGCGGCCCTGGAGTACCTGACGGCTAAGCTGCACCGCCGCGCCATCTCCTTCGAGGAGGTGGCCGGGCGCTACGGCATTTCCGCGGCGACGGTCAGCCGGGCCGCCCGGAGAATCGGCGAGGCCTGCGGGCTCCGGGAGAAGCTGAGCGCCCCCGGCGGTGTGCCGGCGGCGAATGGGCCCGCCCTGAGCCCGCCCGCTCTGCCGAAGAAGTAACTACCATTCAGGAGGTATGCGGCCATGTACAAAAGCGTCATCATCGGAACCGGACCTTCCGGTTTAACTGCCGCCATCTATCTGGCGAGAGCGAACCTGAATCCGCTGGTTATCGAAGGACCGGAACCGGGCGGACAGCTCACCACGACCACGGAAGTTGAAAATTTCCCCGGCTTTCCGAGCGGCATCCTCGGCCCTGAGCTGATGGCCAATATGCGCAGCCAGGCGGAGCGCTTCGGAGCGGAGTTCCGCTCGAGCTGGGTGGTCAAGGCCGATCTGTCGGCCTCCCCGTTCCGGCTCACCCTGGAGACCGGCGACGTCATCGAAGCGGAGACGGTGGTGCTGTCCACCGGCGCTTCCGCCAAGCTCTTGAACATCGCCGGGGAGAAGGAAAATATCGGCCGCGGAGTCAGCACGTGTGCGACCTGCGACGGGTTTTTCTTCCGCGGCAAGAAGATCATCGTGGTCGGCGGCGGCGACTCGGCCATGGAAGAGGCGCATTTCCTCACCCGCTTCGCCAGCGAAGTGCGCGTGGTGCACCGCCGCGGGGAGCTGCGCGCGTCGAAGATCATGCAGGACCGGGCGCGCGAGAACGCCAAGGTCGTCTGGAGCCTGAACTCAACCCCGCTCGAAGTGGTAGCCGGGGAGAAGGGCGTCACCGGGCTGAAGGTGCTCAACAACGCCACCGGTCAGGAGGAAGTGCTGGAGGCGGACGCCATCTTCGTCGCCATCGGGCACCGGCCGAACACGGCCTTCCTGGAAGGACAGGTCACCACCGACGAGCAGGGCTACATCGTGGTGAAGCCGGGGACGACCCGGACGAACGTTCCCGGCGTCTTCGCTTGCGGCGACGTTCAGGATACCCGCTATCGGCAGGCCATCACGGCCGCGGGCAGCGGCTGCATGGCGGCGCTGGACTGCGAGAAATACCTGGATGGGGAAATGGTTCACGATTGGAGCCATACCCTGACGGACGCGGCCGCCCAGCCGTAATTCGCGCCGGATGGACTTAAGGCAGGCAACGGTCCGGCCCGTTCCGGTACCGGAGCTTCGGATAGACCGGCTAGGAGCCCGACGAGCCTTCGTCGGGTTCTCTGTCTTTTCGGCCGCCGGTTCCCGGAACGATTCCTTGACCGTATCCCAAGGAAGCTATATAGTTGGATCAGAAGTGTCTGAAGCGTTCATGCCCCGTCGTGCAAGGCCCGGAGAAGAAAACCGGTCCCTGTATTGTCATGTCCGGAGATCGTCCGGAAGCGAATCGGTTTTTGAACCTGCAGGCAAATCATGTATAGAGGTGACACGCAAATGTCGGGTAAAGTATATGTCGGTGTCGATTTGGGCGGGACCAGCATCAAGGTGGGGCTCTGCGACGAGAACGGCAAATTGCTGCAGACCTACGAAGGGCCGACCGGCGCGGAATTCGGACCGGATGAAGTGCTGGATCGGATCGCGAACTACGTTCGTCTTCTGGTCGATCAGTCGGAATCCGGCTGGGACGACGTAGCCGGAATCGGCGCGGGCCTGGCGGGCTTCTTGGATATTCCCGAGGGCATCGTCCGATTTTCCCCCAACCTGAAATGGCATGACGTGCCGGTCAAAGCGACGCTCGAGAAAAAGCTCGGCAAGCCGGTCGCCATCGACAACGACGCCAACGTGGCCGCACTCGGCGAAGCCTGGAGCGGAGCGGGGGCGGGCATCGCCAACTGCGTCTGCTACACCCTGGGAACGGGCGTAGGCGGCGGCATCATCATCGGCGGCAAAATCTATCAGGGCTCGGCCGGCATGGCCGGCGAGCTTGGGCATATGGCGGTGGTCCCCGACCTGGAGGCCATCCAATGCGGCTGCGGCCAGATGGGCTGCCTGGAGACGGTCTCGTCCGCGACGGGCATCATCCGCATGGCCAAGGACGCCGTGCAGCGGGGGGACAAGACCTCGCTCGCGATGATTCAGAATATCACGGCCAAAGACGTATTCGACGCCGCCAAGGCCGGAGACGAAGCGGCTCTGCGCATCGTCAACCGGGCCGCGTTCTACCTCGGCAAGTCGATGGCCGCGCTCGCGGTGGTGCTGAATCCGCAGCGGTTCATCATCGGCGGCGGCGTATCCAAAGCAGGCGAGATCCTGTTCCAGCCCATCCGCGAAATCTTCAAGAAATACACGCCTGCCCAGGTTCAGGAGAACGTGGACATCGTTCCGGCCACGCTCGGCAATGACGCCGGCGTCGTCGGCGCTGCCGGCCTGAATCTCCGCTAGACACACCCTGCATGCGCGGGCCGCTTGTCCGGATGAACGGGCAGGCGGCCTATCGGCGGATTGGCGGCTTTCGCCGAACGCCGTCGGAATCGGCTGTTTGATCGGGGAGGGATCGATATGGAAGAACGCATCACGCTCGCAAGACTGGTCATCATCACCGGCATGTCCGGCGCCGGCAAAACCATCGCGGTCCAAAGCCTGGAGGATCTCGGCTTCTTCTGCGTGGATAACCTGCCGCCCGTGCTCATTCCGAAGTTCGCCGAGCTGATCGAGCAGTCGAACGGCAAGATCGGCAAGGTGGCGCTGGTGATCGACCTGCGGGGCCGGGAATTTTTCCGGGCGCTCACGGAGTCTCTTCATACGCTGCAGGAAAATCATACGATCAGCTATGAAATCCTGTTCCTGGACGCCACCGATTCGGTTCTGGTGCAGCGCTACAAGGAGAGCCGCCGGCGCCATCCGCTCGCGCCGGGCGGCGCGCCGCTTGAGGGGATTCAGCAGGAACGCATCCTGCTCGAGGAGCTGAAGGGGCTCGCCACGCAATCCATCGACACGAGCAGCCTGAAGCCCGGCCAGCTCAAGGAGATCATCACGTCGCGGTTCACCAACCTGGGTCATGAGGGATTGGTACTGAACGTCATCTCCTTCGGCTTCAAATACGGCATTCCCATCGACGCCGACTTGATCTTCGACGTGCGCTTCCTGCCGAATCCGCACTATGTCGATTCGCTTCGACCGAAGACCGGCCAGGATGCGGATGTGTACGAATATGTGATGAAATGGTCGGATACGCAGGAATTTCTGATCAAGCTGCTGGACCTGCTCAATTTCCTGATTCCGCAATATCGCAAGGAAGGGAAGAGCCAGGTCGTCATCGGCATCGGCTGCACCGGCGGCAAGCACCGGTCGGTGGCCATTGCCGAATACTTGGGCAAACGCATCGGGGCGAGCGAGACGGAGATCGTCCGCGTCAGCCACCGCGATGCAGAGCGAGACCGGAGGTAGTGGACTTGACGGATCCCATTGACGCAATGCCCAGTGTCCCCCGCGTCGTCGTCATCGGCGGCGGCACGGGGTTGTCCGTCATGCTGCGCGGCCTGAAGAAGAAGCCGCTCGACATCACCGCCATCGTCACCGTCGCCGACGACGGCGGCAGCTCGGGCGTGCTGCGCGACGAGCTGCAGATTCCCCCGCCCGGTGACATCCGCAATGTCATGGGCTCGCTCTCCGACGCGGAGCCGCTCTTGTCGCAGCTGCTGCAGTACCGCTTCAAGCAGGTGGACGGCCTGATCGGCCACCCTCTCGGCAACCTCATCCTGGCAGCGCTCAGCGACATCACCGGCGACTTCGTCGGCGCCGTCCGCGAGCTGAGCCGCGTGCTCGCCGTCCGCGGCCGGGTGCTGCCCGCCGCCGACATTCCCATCGTCCTCCACGCGGAGATGGAGGACGGGACGATCGTCACCGGCGAATCGAAGATTCCCAAGGCCGGCGGCCGGATCAAGCGCTTGTCGATCGAGCCGGAGGACGTGGCACCCCTGCCGGAGACGGTGGAGGCCCTCCGCCGGGCCGACGCGATCGTGCTGGGACCCGGCAGCCTGTACACGAGCATCATTCCGAATCTGCTCGTGCCGGACATCGCCCAAGCCATCGTCGAATCGAACGCGCTCAAAGTATTCATCTGCAACGTCATGACGCAGCCCGGCGAGACCGATTCGTATTCGGTAAGCGATCACATCAACGCCATCTACGACCACATCGGCCGCCCGATCTTCGATTATGTCATCGTCAACAACGGCGCGATTCCGCCGGAGGTGGAGCAGAAGTACTCCGAGGAGGGCGCCGCCCCCGTCGCTCTGGACATGGAGGACGCGGAACGCCAGGGCTATCAGGTGATCGCCGACGAGTTGGTTTATTTTCACACCTATCTTCGGCATGATGCCGACAAATTAAGCCATCATATCTATCAACTGGTGGAAAGCTGGATGGTCCGAAAGAGGTGACCCCCGTGTCCTTTGCGGCGCAAACCAAAAAAGAACTCACCCTGCTGGAGAGCGGGGCCTGCTGCGAGAAGTCCGAGCTCTCGGCGCTCATCCGCATGAACGGAACGGTACAGCTCACCGGCGGCCGGACCGTCCTCGACATCTCGACCGAGAATGCGGCGATCGCCCGGCGGATTTACCTGCTGCTGAAGAAGATGTACCAGGTCCATACGGAGCTGCTCGTGCGCAAGAAAATGCGGCTCAAGAAGAACAACGTTTACATCGTGCGGGTGCCGCTTCGGGTGCAGGAGATTCTCAGCGACCTGAAGATCGTGTCGACCGGTTTTCTCTTCACGGACGGCATCGACAAGGACCTGATCAAGAACAACTGCTGCAAGCGGGCGTACCTGCGCGGAGCGTTCCTCGCCGGCGGCTCGGTAAACAACCCGGAGGGCTCGTCGTACCACCTGGAGATCGCTTCGATGTACGAGGAGCACTGCAACGCTCTTGTGCAGTTGGCCAACCGGTTTGACCTGAACGCGCGCTGCATCGAGCGGAAGAAGGGCTTTATCTTTTACCTCAAGGAGGGGGAGAAGATTATCGAGTTCCTGAGCCTGATCGGTGCCCATCAGGCGCTTCTCCGCTTCGAGGACGTCCGGATCATGAAGGACATGCGCAATTCCGTCAACCGCATCGTCAACTGCGAGACCGCGAACCTGAACAAGACGATCGGGGCGGCCGTCCGCCAGATCGACAACATCCGGTTGATCGAGAAGGAGATGGGGCTCGAGAATCTGCCCGAGAAGCTCCGGGAGGTAGCCGAGATTCGGTTGAAGCACCCCGACATCAACCTGAAGGAAGTGGGCGATCTGCTCCGGGGAAACGTCAGTAAATCCGGCGTCAACCACCGGCTGCGAAAGCTTGACGAAATGGCCGAAAAGCTGAGAAATTCGCGGTAAAGGGACGAAATCGGAAGTTCCATGATTTTTCTAGTGCAGCCTTGGAAAAAATGTTATAATGGACAAAAACTCGTTCCCAACTCGTTCCCGATCGTTTCTATAGAAGAAAATTCATGCAATGGGGGTATTGGTTCATGTCTAAAAGTCCCGCCGTGGTTCGTTTGAAAACGGGTCTGCACGCCAGACCGGCCGCTCTTTTCGTTCAAGAGGCCAATAAATTCTCCTCGGAAATCTTTGTGGAGAAGGACGAGAAGAAAGTTAACGCCAAGAGCATCATGGGCATCATGAGCCTCGCGATCAGCACCGGTACCGAGATCTCCATCAGTGCGGAAGGCGCGGACTCCGATCAGGCTGTAACCGCTTTAGTCGCACTCGTCAGCAAGGAAGAACTCGAGAACCAGTAACCGTCGCTCGGCTGCCGAGGAAGCTTCCGCGGGAAGCTTTTTTGACTATAGGTTCAAGCTTGTTCTATCGTTTGGCCGTAGCCCCATTGGCCACTAAAAGCTAAAAAAGGCTGTCGCCTCCGGAACCTGCCGGATGGGACAGCCTTTTCTGTGTGAGCGCGGGATTACAGCAGACCTTTGGTCGGCGACTCGATCACCTTGTCGATGATGCCGTATGCCAGCGCCTCGTCGGCGGTCATGAAGTAGTCGCGGTCCGTATCCTTGTCGATGCGGGACAGCGGCTGGCCGGTACGTTCGGCGAGGATGCCGTTCAGCTTCTCGCGCAGCTTGATGATCCGCTTGGCGCGGATTTCAATGTCGCTCGCCTGTCCTTCGGCGCCTCCGAGCGGCTGGTGGATCATCACTTCGCTGTTCGGCAGGGCATAGCGCTTGCCCTTGGCGCCGGCGGTCAGCAGAAAGGCGCCCATGGAGGCGGCCATGCCGACGCAGATCGTCGAGACGTCCGGCTTGATGAATTGCATCGTGTCGTAGATGGCCATACCGGAGGTGATGGAGCCGCCCGGACTGTTGATGTAGATGCTGATATCCTTTTCCGAGTCCTGCGCAGTCAGGAACAGAAGCTGAGCGATGATGGCGTTGGCCACGGCATCGTTGATCTGGCTGCCCAGGAAGATGATACGGTCTTTCAGGAGCCGGGAGTAGATGTCATAAGCGCGTTCTCCCCGGGCGTCCGGTTCCACAACCATTGGAATGAAGCTCATGCGAATTCCTCCTTTTTGGCATCTGGCACGCGCCCCAACCGAATCGCACCCGCCGACCGATTGGACCCCGACGGATCGGAAAGAAAGGCGATTCACCGAAGGGGCGGACCGCGCACAGATGAAGCTATCCCCATCTTACTGAAAAAGATCGCAAAAGTCAAAATAGGTCAGACCATAAAGCAGGGCATGAAAAAAACGCCCGGTTAAGGGCGTTGTCAAATTCGGTAGATGGCGCGCCCGCGAGGGATCGAACCTCGATCTCAGGCTCCGGAGGCCTACGTCATATCCATTGGACCACGGGCGCGTATGGGTGCGGCGATGATTCAAAGCCAGCAAAAAATATTATAGTATACCGGACGGGAAAATGCAAGCAGGTTTTACGAAGTTTCCGAGGGGGATGGACTTTCGTTTCGCTTTTCGGAACCCCCAGCAGGCCATGACGTCAAAAACGCGAGCTAATGGAAGCTAAATGGAGGTTGAGTGGGATCAGAACCGTCCCTGCGGGACATTTAACAAAAACTTAACCAATCCTTGGGGCGGACAAACTTGCACGCCGTACCAGAATCCGCTAAAATGAGACGTGGGACATAAAAGTATGTTTGTCGTGGGACATAAAATGTTTATGCGGGACATTGAGTGTCCAAGGCGGGGGTGATGAGATGAGGGCGGTTCTGGAGATGCAAAAACAGCTCGTCCCCGACGTGCTGGACCTCGTCAAGAAGCGCTACACCATCCTCCATTACGTCATGATCTACCGCCTTGTCGGACGCCGAACCCTGGCGGCTGCGCTTCATATGACCGAACGGGTGCTGCGCGCCGAAGTGGATTTCTTGAAGGAGCAAGGGCTCCTCGAGGTGGAATCCTTCGGCATGCGGGTGACTCCGTTGGGAAAGCGGCTGCTTGACGAGATGGAGCCGATGATCAAGGAACTGTTCGGCTACAGCCGGATGGAAGAAGCCCTGAAGGAGAAGTTCTCCTTGCGGGATGCCATCGTCGTTCCGGGCGATTCGGATGAGTCCGACTACACGAAGAAAGAGATGGGACGCGCCGCAGCGGCCGCTTTGCGCCGGGCCGTGAGCGTCGAGACGGTCATCGCCGTCACCGGCGGCTCCACGCTCGCGGAAGTCGCCGCCCAGCTTACGCCGTCTTCCGCGATGAGGGGCAGCCTGTTCGTCCCGGCCCGCGGCGGAATCGGCGAAAGCGTCGAGTTCCAAGCCAATACGCTCGCTTCGGTCATGGCCAAGAAGACCGGCGGGCAGTACCGCCTCCTGCACGTGCCCGACCATCTGGGCGAGGAAGCCTACCATTCGCTGATTCAGGAACCGAACATCCGGGAAATGATCCAGGTGATCCAGAGCGCCCGTATTCTGCTACACGGAATCGGAGAAGCTACCGTTATGGCCAATAGGCGAAAAGTCGACGAGGCTACGCTGCGCGAACTGGAGCGGGCGGGAGCGATCGCCGAGGCGTTCGGTTACTACTTCGACCGGTTCGGACGGGTGGTCTACCACATGCCGACGCTGGGCCTGAAGATGGAGGACCTGAAGCAGGTCGACACGCTGATCGCCGTTGCCGGCGGGAAGAGCAAGGGCGGCTGTATTGCAGCCGTGCTGCGACACGGTCTGGAGCACATTCTCGTAACGGACGAAGCGGCGGCTCGCTATATTTTGCAGGAAGCCTGATTGCTCGTTTTCTTGACGGCATCGCCGTCTTGAGATATAGGTACCATCATCATTTCACCATTAGGAGGAGTTACCATGACAGTAAAAGTAGGGATTAACGGGTTTGGCCGTATCGGACGTCTGGCATTCCGTCGCATTCAGAACGTAGAAGGAATCGAAGTAGTAGCCATCAACGACCTGACCGACGCCAAAATGCTGGCGCACCTGCTCAAATACGATACGACCCAAGGCAAGTTCGACGGCGAAGTGGAAGTCCATGACGGCTACTTCAAAGTGAACGGCAAAGAAGTCAAAGCCTTCGCCACCCCGAAGCCCGAAGAAATTCCGTGGGGTGAACTCGGCGTCGACATCGTGCTCGAGTGCACCGGCTTCTTCGTATCCAAGGAAAAAGCCGAACTTCACCTGAAGGGCGGCGCCAAGAAGGTCGTCATCTCCGCTCCGGGTACCGGCGAAATGAAGACCGTTGTTTACAACGTTAACCACGAAATCCTCGACGGCAGCGAAACGGTTATCTCCGGCGCTTCCTGCACCACGAACTGCCTGGCGCCGATGGCGAAGGTCCTGAACGACAAGTTCGGCATCGTCGAAGGCCTGATGACCACGATCCACGCTTACACCGGCGACCAGAACACCCTCGACGCTCCGCACCGCAAAGGCGACTTCCGCCGCGCCCGCGCCGCTGCCGAGAACATCGTTCCGAATACCACGGGCGCAGCCAAGGCCATCGGCCTGGTTATCCCGGAACTGAAGGGCAAGCTCGACGGCGCCGCTCAGCGCGTTCCGGTTGCAACGGGCTCCCTGACGGAACTCGTAACCGTTCTGAACAAGAGCGTAACCGCCGACGAAATCAACGCCGCCATGAAGGAAGCCGCCAACGAATCCTACGGCTACACGGAAGACGAAATCGTCTCCTCCGACATCAAGGGCTGCACCTACGGCTCCCTGTTCGACGCTACCCAGACCAAGGTTCTGACGGTCGGCGACAAGCAGCTGGTCAAGACGGTTTCCTGGTATGACAACGAAATGTCCTACACCGCTCAGCTCATTCGCACCCTGCAATACTTTGCAAACCTGGCGAAATAAGATACGGTTTTCCAGATTCATCGAATCCAAGGGAAGAGCGGACAACGTTAAGGCGTTTCCGCTCTTATCCCTGCTTTTGACTCTATGACCATTATTGTGACCGGAGGGATTCCTCAATGAACAAGAAGAGCGTCCGCGATATCGATGTAACCGGCAAGCGCGTGTTTGTCCGCGTCGACTTCAACGTTCCGCTGGAAAACGGCAAGATCACCGACGACACCCGTATCGTCGAAACGCTGCCGACCGTGAAGTACCTGATCGAAAAAGGCGCCAAGGTCATTCTGGCGAGCCACCTCGGCCGTCCGAAGGGCGAAGTCAACGAATCGATGCGCCTGACCCCGGCTGCGAACCGCCTGTCCGAGCTGCTCGGCAAGCCGGTACTTAAGGCCGACGAGTCCGTAGGCGAAGCCGTGAAGGCTCAAATCGCCACGATGAAGGACGGCGACGTGCTCGTGCTCGAGAACGTCCGCTTCCACAAGGGCGAAGAAAAGAACGATCCGGAGCTCGCCAAGCAGTTCGCCGAGCTGGCCGACCTCTTCGTGAACGACGCCTTCGGCGCCGCTCACCGCGCGCATTCCTCGACGGAAGGCATCGCCCATTACCTGCCGGCCGTATCCGGTCTCTTGATGGAGAAGGAGCTCGACGTACTGGGCAAGGCGCTCAGCAATCCGGAACGCCCCTTCACCGCCATCATCGGCGGCGCCAAGGTTAAGGACAAGATCGACGTCATCGACAACCTGATCAAGCTGGCCGACAACATCATCATCGGCGGCGGCCTCCTGTTCACCTTCCTGAAGGCTAAGGGCTATGAAGTCGGCAACTCGATCGTTGACGAAGAGAAGATCGACGTTGCGCTGGGCTTCATCAACAAGGCTGAGGAAAAAGGCGTAAAGCTCTTGCTGCCGGTCGACATCGTCGTCGCCGACGCATTCAGCAACGATGCCAACGTGCAGACCGTAGCGGCCAACGAAATCCCGGCCGGCTGGATGGGCCTCGACATCGGTCCGGAAACCGCCAAGAACTACGCCGACGTCATCAAGAATTCCAAGCTGGTCGTTTGGAACGGACCGATGGGCGTATTCGAAATGGATAAGTTCGCTGCCGGTACCCTCGCCGTGTGCCAGGCTTGCGCCGACACGGAAGGCTACACCGTCATCGGCGGCGGCGACTCCGCTGCCGCTGTCGAGAAGTTCAACATGAAGGACAAGATGGATCACATCTCCACGGGCGGCGGCGCTTCCCTGGAGTTCATGGAAGGCAAGGCTCTGCCGGGCGTCGTGGCTCTGCAGGACAAGTAAGAAGCGGGCGCTGTTCGCTGCGGCTCCGGGTCCTCGGGAAACGGGATTCCGATCGCTGTTGGTTTTGGAAGCCTTTATTTGAGAGAATGATTTCAAGGCGGGCTTCCAAAATCCAAAGGCGACCGCTGACGCTTCTCCACCCCGTTCCCGGGACCCTTCGCCTCGCGAAGCCCAATGATTTTCAAAAGAAACAAGCAGCTTGAGAGCGGTTCGGAATCGATTTGCCGGCAGCATTGCCTTGCTCGCCGCAAACGTAAGATCCGCCGCAAAGGAGGATACCGCGGTGAGAAAACCGATTATTGCCGGCAACTGGAAAATGTTTAAGACGGTTAAGGAAGCCCTCGCCTTCGCCGAAGAAGTCAAAGGCAAGGCAGAGGTGGATGGCGTCGAAAGCGTCATCTGCGCTCCCTTTACCAACCTGCCCGCCCTGGTGGAAGCATTCAAGGGCACGACGATCAAGGTCGGCGCGCAGAACCTTCACTGGGCGGACAATGGCGCCTACACGGGCGAAATCAGCGGTGAAATGCTGAAGGAGCTTGGCGTGGACTATGTCATCATCGGCCACTCCGAGCGCCGGGAATATTTTGCCGAGACGGACGAGACGGTCAACAAGAAGATCAAAGCGGCCTTCAAATACGGGGTAACCCCGATCGTTTGCGTCGGCGAGAAGCTCGAAGAGCGCGAAGCGGGCCGCACCAAGGACGTCTGCAAGACGCAGACGGAAGCGGCTTTTGCGGGGCTCGACAAGGAACTGGCCGCTCAAACGGTCATCGCCTACGAACCGATCTGGGCCATCGGCACCGGCAAGTCCTCGACCTCCGAGGATGCCAACGAAGTCATCGCGTACATCCGCGAGCTGATCAAGGGCCTGTACGGAACCGAGACGGCGGAAGCAATCCGCATTCAGTACGGCGGAAGCGTCAAGCCGGCGAACGTCAAGGAATACATGGGCATGTCCGACATCGACGGCGCGCTCGTGGGCGGCGCCAGTCTGGAACCGGCGTCCTACATCCAACTGGTTGAGGGGGCGCGCTGATCATGACGAGACCCAAACCGGCAGCGCTGATCATCCTCGACGGCTTCGGCCTCCGCAATGACACGCAAGGCAATGCGGTCGCCGCAGCCAAGAAGCCCAACTTCGACAAACTCTGGGCGGAATACCCGCATACGCAGCTCGGCGCAAGCGGCGAATCCGTCGGCCTGCCCGACGGCCAGATGGGCAACTCCGAAGTCGGCCATCTGAATATCGGCTCCGGACGCATCATCTACCAGGACTTGACCCGCGTCACCAAGTCGATCCGCGACGGCGAGTTCTTTGAGAACGAGCACCTGGCCGGCGCCGTTCGCCAGGCCAAGGAAAACGGCAAGAAGCTGCACCTGTTCGGCCTCTTGTCCAATGGCGGCGTACACAGCCACATCGACCATGTATTCGCCCTTCTGGAGCTGGCCAAGCGCGAAGGCTTGAACGAAGTTTACGTTCACGCCTTCATGGATGGCCGCGACGTGGCCCCGAGCTCGGGCCGCGACTTCATCGAAGAGCTGGAAGCCAAGATCAAGGAGATCGGCGTCGGCAAGATCGCCACGGTCATCGGCCGCTACTATGCGATGGACCGCGATAAGCGCTGGGAACGCGTCGAGAAGGCTTACCGCGCCATCGTGTACGGCGAAGGCCTGCAGTACAACAGCGCCGTGGAAGCCGTCGTGAAGTCGTATGAAAACTCCGTATTCGACGAATTCATTCTGCCGTCGGTCATCACCGACGCCGAAGGCCATACGTCGGGAACGGTAGGAAGCGGCGACTCGATCATCTTCTTCAACTTCCGCCCGGACCGCGCGATTCAGCTGTCCCAGGCGTTCACCGTCGACGATTTCGCCGGCTTCGACCGCGGCCCGCAACATCCGCATGACCTTCGCTTCGTCTGCATGACGACGTACAGCGAGACGGTCAACGGCGATGTGGCGTTCCCCCCGAAGGTCATCGACGATACGCTCGGTTTGACACTTTCCAAGAACGGTCTCAAGCAACTTCGCACCGCGGAGACGGAGAAGTACCCACACGTCACCTTCTTCTTCAACGGCGGCAAGGAAGTTCAGTATGAAGGGGAGACCCGCATCCTGATCAACTCGCCGAAGGTCGCCACCTACGACCTTCAGCCGGAGATGAGCGCGTACGAGCTGACGGATTCGACGCTGACGGAGATCGCCGCCGACAAGCACGACGTGATCATCCTCAACTTCGCCAATCCGGACATGGTCGGGCACTCCGGTCTGATGGAGCCGACGATCAAAGCCGTGGAAACCGTCGACGAATGCCTCGGTAAGCTCTATGATGCGATCACTGCCAAGGGAGGCGTGATGATGATCACCGCCGACCACGGCAACGCCGACATCGTCCGCGACAAAGAAGATAAACCGTTCACCGCCCACACGACTCAGCCGGTTCCCTTCATCGTAACCGACAAGAGCGTGGAGCTGCGCGAAGGCGGCATTCTGGCCGATCTCGCTCCGACTCTGCTCGATCTGATCGGCGTGGAACAGCCGGCCGCCATGTCCGGCAAGACCCTGATCCAGGGCCGCAAGTAATTCGGTTCGCCGGGAGGGGCTGTAACCTCGGCTTCTCCCTTCATCCATATCCCACTACGAACAAGGAGTGTTCTTCGAAATGACGATTATCTCTGACGTATACGCTCGCGAAGTCCTCGACTCCCGCGGCAACCCTACCGTCGAAGTTGAAGTTTACCTGGAATCCGGTGCCAAGGGCCGTGCCATCGTGCCGTCCGGCGCATCCACCGGCGCTCACGAAGCCGTTGAGCTTCGCGACGAAGACAAATCCCGCTACCTTGGCAAAGGCGTTCTGAAAGCCGTTGAGAACGTCAACGAGCACATCGCTCCGGAAATCATCGGCCTCGACGCTCTCGATCAAGTCGCCATCGACACGAAGATGATCGAGCTTGACGGAACCGAGAACAAAGCCAAATTCGGCGCCAACGCCATCCTGGCCGTTTCCATGGCCGTGGCCCGGGCTGCTGCCGACGCCCTCGACGTACCGCTGTACAACTACCTGGGCGGCTTCAACGCCAAGACCCTGCCGGTTCCGATGATGAACATCGTCAACGGCGGCGCACACGCCGACAACAACGTCGACGTTCAGGAATTCATGGTTCTGCCGGTCGGCGCGCCTTCCTTCAAGGAAGCTCTCCGCTGGGGCGCTGAAATCTTCCACAGCCTGAAGTCCGTACTGAAGGGCAAGGGCCTGAACACCGCAGTCGGCGACGAAGGCGGTTTTGCTCCGAACCTGGCCTCCAACGAAGAAGCCATCGTGACGATCATCGAAGCCATCGAAAAAGCCGGCTACAAGCCGGGCGTCGACGTCTTCCTGGGCATGGACGTCGCTTCGACCGAGTTCTTCAAGGACGGCAAGTACCACCTGGAAGGCGAAGGCAAGGCCTTTACCCCCGCTGAATTCGTGGACCTGCTCGCTTCTTGGGCTGACAAGTACCCGATCATCACGATCGAAGACGGCTGCTCCGAAGACGACTGGGAAGGCTGGAAGCTGCTCACCGAGAAGCTCGGCGGCAAGGTTCAGCTGGTCGGTGACGACCTGTTCGTAACGAACACCAAGCGCCTGTCCAAGGGCATCGACGAAGACATCGCCAACGCCATCCTGGTTAAGGTTAACCAGATCGGTACGTTGACCGAAACCTTCGACGCCATCGAAATGGCGAAGCGCGCCGGTTACACGGCGATCGTCTCCCACCGTTCCGGCGAATCCGAAGACAGCACCATCGCCGACATCGTGGTAGCCACGAATGCCGGACAGATCAAGACCGGTGCTCCTTCCCGCACGGACCGCGTTGCGAAGTACAACCAATTGCTCCGCATCGAAGATCAACTTCCGGTTTCCAACTACGCCGGCAAGAGCGCGTTCTATAACCTGAAGAACTTCAAGTAATAGGCCGCTTCGGCGCAGAGAAGCCCCTCCTTATCCAAGGAAGGGCTTCTTTTTTTGTTGCGATGGAGTGGCGGATGCATGGCATCGGCGATCCCGAGCTTCCGTTCGAACGCAGACGGCCGTTTGACTCTCCCTTATGCCGCTGACCGATAGAGCTGCCGGAAATCGCTTACGGAAGCGATACGATGTCGAGAATTTCCTCGGGCGAGGTCAGGGTGGCCTGAAGCTCCGGATAGGCTTCCCGCAGCTTAGCGAGATAGCGCTCTTTAAGACCGGAATCGGAAGCCGCAACCGGGGACAGCCGGCCATTCTTCGGCTCGTAGAGCACCCCATCCGGGTCCTCGAAGCGCAGCATGCCGGAGTCGGCGGAAGCCGGGACGACCTTCAGACTGGAATCCACGGCTAGCCACTTTTGAACCTTCGGGTTTTCCAGTCCCTGAACGGCATACAGCTCGCGGACCAAGTCGGAGCCCGCTACAAGCAAGAAACCGGAATTGGCCGCAAAGTCGAAGCTCGCCGCTTCAATCGTCGAGCCGGACGGAAGCGGCAGGGAATAAGAACGGAATTCGTCCGTATCACCGCTATCCGGGTCATATCGGCTGACAAGCCAAGCATGAGTCTTGTCGGAGCTGAGGGCAGCGGCGACTCGGTGCGAGGGCCGGTCAATCAGAAGGCCTCCGACGGTAGACCCGGGACTGCCCGTATAGATGGATTGTTTCCCGTCCTTAAGGATTTCCGGGGGTTGAGTCCGGTTGCCGGGAAGCTTGTCGGGAGAAACGGACAGGAAATGGCCGGGACTTGTCACGGCGAGATTTTCCTTGCCGTACCGGGTGTAGAAGGGCTCTTGTGAAGCTTTCCCTGTCACCGGTTCATAGGCGAAATAGCGCCAAACGTACGAGTTGTCCATAAACCCGACGAGCACCGTGCGATCATCGGCCCATCGCAGGTCTACAATCCCGGCCGTGTCTCTGGCAGATTTCCATTGGGTTCGTGTATCCAGGGGTTTTCCCGGATTCCCATCCCTCTGCACGAAGGCGAGCCGATATTGGCTTGCTTCATTGCCCTCCGAATAGGCGATCAAGGAACCGTTGGGAGAGACTTGAACCGCCCCCTGAACCGCGGAAGGGTCGCCGATCGGACGAAATCGATTGGCTTCAGGGTCGGCTAAATAAGCATGGCGATCGGTTCGGATAACGACGGAAAAGTCCGCTTCCGGGCGGGAAGGGCCCTCGCTCGGCAAAATACTCGAAGAGGTCCGGACGCCGGGATCGCCCCCGAGAGAAGGGCTCGCAGCCGGGTTCAGGCCGTTCGAGGCACAGGCGGACAAGCCGATTAGCAGCAACGCACTGAGCAGGTAGCGGGGTCGTGTTCGCATGCCATTCCTCCGGGTGAGGGTAAGGAGAAGCCGATTTATTACCCTCAAGGATACCACTGCAGGTACTGAACATTCATCAAGGCTTTTTCCGATTCGTCATGAAAGGTCTCTTTGATTTTTTGGTTAAGGCTGTCGAGCTTGATTTTGGTTTCCTGCTGCAGATCGATATCCACGCTTCTGCCCTGCTTCACCAGCTTTTTGGATGCGGAGTCGATCGTCAGCTTGGAATTTCCGTCCACGATGGACGGGGAACTGTCGGTACCGTCAAAGACGAGATTTCCCACAGCCCCTTCCGGTACATCGACTGTCTCCGTTACGGCTACGGTTTTGGCTGCGAGATCGATGTCCCCCTTCTTGATTTTATTGCCATTGTCCGAAGTCTCCATGAATACAACATGCTTCATGTCCTTGGAAAATTGGGGGTACTCCAAGGTTCCAATCGCTTGCTCGGACGTATAAACCAAAGTGTCATCGATAAAATAGGAATCCTGGACCTGATCCTCCTGGCCTAATGGAATTTGTCCACGGTAGATGATGGAGCCGTTGGGCAACGGAGTGAACAAGGAGCCGACGTACCGCTTCAGAATCTGTTTACTAGCCACATCCACGATAAAGTATTCGGAGGTCGCCGGATTGACGTGACCCTCCACGCCGATGGTTTGATCGTTGATCCAATCGATTCCGACAATCGCATTGGAGTAAGCGGAGGGGATCGTCATCTCTTCCACTGCATTGCTGGAAAGATCGACGATGCCAAGCGACAAGCTTTCGCCGAGTTGGGGCTGTTCCGAATAGGCAAAGGCCACTTGTTTTGTGCCGCTATTCAGCGAAGGCATGACTTTGCCTCTGGAATCGCCGCCGAGCGGCGAGAGGCTATCCGTCTCGTCATCGAACAGATAGAGATTGTTATCCCGCTCGAAGACGGCGTGCTTGTAATTGAATTTGAAATGCTTGGCTTGTTCCGCTTTGGTATCGAAGCTATTGGCAAGCACGATTCCCGAAAAGACGACCGAGAAAGCGACGAATCCGGCAACGGCGGCAAGGATTCTCTTGTTTTTTCTCATATTATTGGAGCACCGTCCTTAAAGTCGAGAGATAAGTTCCTGTGACAAAATAGCGTCCCGTGTCTGTCGGCAGACTCGGATGGGCGGTGGAAAACTGACTGATCGTCTTGAATCCGATATAGATGTCGATATGGTACCCATTGATGGCACCGCCGGAGTCCTCCGCCGTTCGGACCCCGCTGTCGCTCGTAGCAGAGAGCCCTGCAAAGCTTACCCTTCCCCGATACCAGCTGCTGTCGTAATAGTTTTTCCGGGTAATGTAGGGCGAGTCCACCGCCATGGTCCGGTACTCGGTCGGCGAAGTTCCGGAAGCGGTCGTGGCCGATCCTTCCGTTATGCCTGTACAGGTATTTCCCGAAACGACTGCGCGGTACCATTTCAGAACGGAGGAGCGATCGTCGTAACCGGAACCCTGCAAGCATACATCCGCTTTGAAGGCGGTATCCGATCCCGATCGGGACCATAGAGCGGAATTGTATTCGGTGAGCAGAAACCGATTATAATAAGTCGAGCTTCCCGGAGTAACGGTGGTGCTATAGGAGTACCCATCAACGGTTGCCGTAATGGTAAAAGAAGAGACTCCATAGAATTCGATATACCCGGTGGTGTACCCGTCCGATGCAGTGGAAGAGGTCGGGTTTTTCACATATGCGTTGCTGCCGAGCGAGCTGCTTAAGGTGACCGTCTTGCCGCTCATGGCACTGCCCGTGGAGGAATCCAGAACGTAGATTTTGACTTGGGCTTGCCGGAGGACCCGGTCCTGCCCGGACGCATGTCCGGTCGAATTGGTATAATCGATTGCGGGCCAGCCCGAATAGGGCTTAAAGTAGGTGGAATAGTCATAGACGGCATTGGCGGAGGTTGACCACTTGGCGGTGGAGACCCCGCTGATATTTTGCGGAATCCACCAGTACGGTACGGAAATGGCCGCTACAGGCTGACCAGCCGCATAGACGGGCTTTGTTATATTCCCTGCTGTAAATAGCAGGATGAAGGCGATTCCCAACATCAAGCACTTCTTCATATTGGCTTTCATCGTTTGCCTCCCACGTTTTTTACTGGTTGCGATTTTTATCGAGCTTTCCCCATTGCAAGTACTTCCGTTCTCTTCGTCCTCCTTTCCCGCTGTCCGGGCCTGGCCGTCTCATAGAAAAGACGGATTCTTTGAGAAAATGGAATTTTACAGCCTGGATCATTCATATTTTACCAAATATTGTTTCAGATTCTTTTTATACCATTTGGTGAGATTTGTATGTGACCCTTTTCATAGAGCAAAGACCAAATTTTCAATTCTTACCCGATCGGGATACAAGTTGCGTCCGCTGTCGGAAACCCGGTAAGATGAAAGAAACGGATTCTTCGAAAGGAAGTGCGGGATGGGCAAATGGATGAGGGCGATCCTGTATCTGGCGGGATGCGCCTTCCTGACCCGGCTGCTGCCGACGGAGTTTTTTCGCAACGTCGACACCATGGTGCATGAATTCGGACACGCGGTAACGGTTCTGCTGCTGTCCGGGCGGGTAATGAGCATCAGCTTGTACGCCGACCACAGCGGGGTGACGCGGTCCTACTTAAGCTCGAACGGGTCGTTTATCCCGGTGTCGCTCGCCGGGTACATGACCGCCTCGCTGTTCGCCTGGCTGGTGTTCGCCCTGTATGCCCGCCGCCTCTATTCGGCCGGGCTGTGGATCGTTACGGCGGTCGCGGCCGTATCGCTCGCGCTGTTCGTGCGCAACGGCTTCGGCATGATCTGGCTCGCCGGCTTCCTCGGGCTTACCCTGCTCGTTCTGTTGCTTCCTTACGATAAGCTGCGGAAATACTACTTCTTATTCATCTGCTTCCTCTCGCTGGAGGAGTCGGTGATGGGCCCGCTTACGCTGGTGCTGCTGGCCCTGCGGTCCGGAGGCCGTGGAGCGGGGGATGCGGGTCTGTTGGCGCAGATTACGCCGCTTCCGGCTAGTCTATGGGCAGCGATTTTCTTCCTGTTCGCCCTCTGGTGCGCGAAGATGGCGATCGACGCCTTCAGCGGCCGTAGCCGACAGGCGCTTCCGGCTTCCGCGCCGCAAACGTCGGCGAACGATATTTATTCCACGAGGAGATGATTCCCTTGGCGAGAATTCCGATTGGCCTGCAGCTCTACACGCTGCGCGAAGACACCGAACGGGATATGGCCGGAACGCTGCGGCGAGTGGCCGCACTCGGTTATGAATCGGTGGAGTTTGCCGGATACGGCGGACTTCCGGCGCCGCAGCTCCGGGCGGTGCTGGCCGAGGCCGGCTTGACGGCTGTCTCCGCGCATGTTCCTTATGACCGTTTACTGAATCAATTGGAAGAGGAATTGTTCTACGCCAAAGAGCTTGGCCTGAGCTACTTGATCTTTCCCTGGGTGGAAGCGGACCGAATCCGCAGCGAGGCGGGACTCGACGAGTTGATCGGCAACCTGATCGCCATCGGCGAACAAATCCGCAAAGCGGGACTGGGCTTCTGCTACCACAACCATGAATTCGAGCTGGAGACCGTCGGCGGCGAACTGATCCTCGACCGGATCTACCGCAAGACCGACCCGGCTCTCTTGCAGGCGGAGCTGGATCTCTTTTGGCTCAAGAAAGCCGGTATCGACCCGAAGCATTACCTGCTCTCCTATACCGGCCGTGTCCGGATCGTCCACCTGAAGGACATGGAGGCGGGAGATGAAGGCTTCTTCGCAGAGGTGGGGCATGGGATTATGGACATTCCGGCGCTGCTTGAGGCGGCGGCCGAGGCAGGCGTGAAGCATCTCTTGGTAGAACAGGACATCTGCCGGCGCTCGCCTTGGGAGAGCATTGAGTTGAGCATCGGTTACCTGCGCCAGCTTGGAGCGGCCAAGCCGCTGGCTTGACGAGCCAAGATGGGCTGTGAGCCGATTGGTTGGCCGAAGGATACGTGAATACTGCGAGCTAGAGACCTGCGAAAGCGGGTCTTTTTCTTTTTTAACCGGCAGAAAAGGGATAGGAGCCTACCACACGGCCCACCGATTGCACAGGAAAGGGGAAGTAACAGTTTGGAAACGGAAGCCGTGACAGGCCGAGAACTCTCCCGGCCCACGGAACCCCATTCGGAGAGACGTTGGCAAAATAATCCTTGACACGAAGAACTCCATCTTGTATGGTTAGTTACATAAGTAATTAACCAGTGTGGTGGTGAACGTATGAAAGAGCTTATCGACGACAGCCGGCCCATTTTCGTGCAGATCGCCGAGAGGATCGAGAACGACATCCTGTCGGGCAATCTTCCCGAGGAAAGCCAGGCTCCCTCTACCAATCAGTTCGCTGCCCATTACCAGATCAATCCGGCGACGGCTGCCAAGGGCATCAATCTATTGGTCGAGGAAGGCATTCTGTACAAGAAGCGGGGGATCGGCATGTTTGTGGTCGAAGGGGCCAGGGAGAAGCTGGCGGAGAAGCGCAGGGGGCAATTCTACGAGCAATACGTGGAGACGATGCTGAGGGAAGCGGAGAAGCTCGCGATAAGCCGCGAGGACGTCGTCCGCATGATCGAACAGGGAGGCGGAAAGTCATGACGAATGCCGTGGTGGAGACAAAAGGGCTTACCAAGCGGTACGGGGAAGTCGCCGCGCTGGACGGCGTCGATTTGGCGCTGGAGGGCAATCAGATCATTGGGCTATTGGGACGCAACGGGGCGGGGAAGACGACCCTGATGCATATTTTGACGGCTCAGTTGTTTCCGAGCGGCGGAGAGGTTCGCGTCTGCGGAGAGAATCCGTACGAGAACGGGAAAGCCCTAAAGAATATCTGCTTCATCAAGGAAAGCCAGGCTTATCCGAAAAGCTTCAAGGTTGCCGATCTGATCTCGCTCGCTCCGGGAATCTTCCCAAATTGGGATTCAGCATATGCCAATAGACTGCTGAAGGAATTCGAGCTCCCCTCCAAGCGGACCATCGGCAAGCTGTCGCGCGGCATGGTCTCTGCGCTAGGCATCGTCGTCGGGCTCGCCAGCCGGGCACCGCTGACGATCTTCGACGAACCGTATCTGGGCCTGGATGCGGCGTCCCGCACGCTGTTCTACGACCTGCTGCTGCAGGATTACACGGAACATCCCCGGACGGTCGTTCTGTCCACCCACTTGATCGATGAGATCAACCGCTTGTTGGAGCATGTGGTGATTCTGGACCGCGGCCGGGTTCTGCTCGATATGGAAGCGGACCGGTTCCGGGGAATGGGCTATACCGCCACCGGCAACGGCGAGCGTCTGCACGCTTTCGCCGCCGGCAAGCAAGTGCTTCACGAGGACAGCTTCGGCGCCATGCGCTCCGCTGTGCTCTGGGGCGAATGCGGAGCGGCGGAACGGCGGCAGGCCGCGGAGCTCGGCCTCGAGCTCGGTCCGGTTTCAGTGCAGCAGTTATTCGTCCACCTGACCTCGAACGGGCAAGCGGCCAAAGGAGGAGAACGCAAATGAACACAAGCGCAATCAAGACGTTGCTTCGCATGCATTGGGTGAACGTCCGCCTCAGCATCCGCATCTTCTGGGCAATTCTGCTGCTCGTCGGAGTGCTGGCCTTTGCTCTGGTCTCGATCTTCGGCAACTCCGAAAGGACGAATGTCAATACCGGTGCGATCGCCGCCGTCACCATCTACCTGCTCGTGACCAGTCTGATCGTGGTCAGCGAGACCTTTCCCTTCGCGCTGGGAATGAGTTTCCGCCGCAAGGATTATTACGCTTCGGCCGTCCTGCTGCTGACGGGCTTGACCTTGGCCTTTACGGCGGCGTCCTGGCTCTTCATGGTCATCGAGCAGCGAATCGCGGAATGGCTGGGCGTGAGGGTGACCGTGTTCACCGTCGGCGACAAAGGGCAGGTCTCCGTCACCGATCAGCTTTCGCTTTACCTGGGTACAGGTTTGCTCGTGATCGCCGTCGGGTTTTTCCTCGGCCTCCTGCATTACCGCTTTGGCAAGACGGGCGTGCTGACAGCGGCGGGGATCGTCCTCGTGCTGATCGTCCTGCTTCATCTGGGCGGCGGCAATCCGTTTGTCGAGTGGTACCGGGCGGCCGGTTCGTTCAAGGGCTTCATGGCGACGCTGCTGATACCCGCCGCTCTCCTCTTCGGCGCAGGCTATCCGCTCACGTTAAGGATGGGGGCAAAGGGTTGACCGGAAAACCCGCCTCCGGCTTGCCGGAATGGGCGGGCTATGGTACAATTAGCTTTGCTATGTATTAGGACGGTTTGGATGCGTCCGGCTTCAAGGAGGTGGAAGTATGGAATTATTCCTGAAAGTACTGCTCGTGATCGTGTGCGTCGGCCTGATCGCTGTTGTTCTCTTGCAGAAAGGGAAGAGCGCTGGTCTTTCGGGCGCCATCTCCGGGGGTGCGGAGCATCTCTTCGGGAAACAGAAGGCTCGCGGAATGGATCTGCTGCTGTCCCGGGTGACGGTGGTACTCGCGGTTCTGTTTATCATCGTTTCGATGGCGTTGGCTTTCGCAACGCGAGTTTAAAGCGAATCAAGTGAAAGAGGCGGGGCTTTGACGCTCCCGCCTCTTTTTGATAAGGGGCGGCCCAGTTCCGCTGACAGATGGATAAGGATACCCGCTGATTCCGCATCGGTATACGCCAAGCGCCGAGGACGCCGGCCTGCGTATGCCCTTGGGGATTTTCTTTTGCCGTCCGGGGCTGGTAAAATATTCTCGAAATGCCCGGACCGGCATACGCCAGCCCCTATCCCGCGAATTTGCCGCGAATCGGGGAATGTCCGGGCCGAAATGGGTAAATACTGAGGAAAGCTGCATCTTGATCGGCATCATACTCGAATAAGCAGGTGACGTTATGGCAACAGAGCAGGACGTGCTCGATTATATGGCCCGGGACGACTACCGGCCGCTGACGTATCAGGAGCTGGAAAAGGAATTTGCCCCGGAGGGGGCCGAGGAGTTCAAGGAATTTCTCAAGCTGTTGAACACGCTCGAAGAGAGCGGCCGCATCTACCGCAACCGCGGCAACCGCTACGGGCTGCCGGAGAGGATGAATCTGATCCGCGGCCGGATGCAGGCGCATCAGAAGGGCTTCGGGTTCCTCATTCCCGAGGACCGGGAGCGCCCAGATATCTACATTCCCGCCTCCGACATGGGCGGCGCGATGAACGGCGACACCGTCCTGGTGCGCATCTCCTCGAAGGCTTCCCCCAGCGGCAAAGTCGAGGGGGAAGTCGTCATCATCGTCAAACGGGCTACCCAGCAGGTGGTGGGCACGTTCCAGAATTTCGAAAGCTACGGGTTCTTGGTTCCCGACGACAAGCGCCTGGTACGGGATATCTTCATCCCGCCACATGCCTCGATGGGGGCGGTCACGGGACAGAAGGTCGTGGCCCGCATTGTCAATTACCCCGAGGGCCGTTCGTCGGCGGAGGGGGAAATCATCGAGATTCTCGGGCATAAGGACGACCCGGGCATCGACATTCTCTCCATCATCCGGCAATTCCAACTGCCGGAGGCGTTCCCCGAGGAAGTGATGGCCGAGGCCGACCAGGCTCCGGAGACTATCCGCGAGGAGGACCTGAAGGGCCGGCGCGACCTGCGCGGCGAGAAGATTGTCACGATCGACGGCGAAGACGCCAAGGACCTCGACGACGCCGTCGTGGTGCGCAAGCTGGACAACGGCAATTATCACCTTGGGGTGCATATCGCCGACGTCAGCTATTACGTCCGCGAGGGCTCGGAGCTGGACAAGGAAGCGTACAACCGCGGGACCAGCGTCTACCTGGTTGACCGGGTCATTCCGATGCTGCCGCACCGGCTCTCCAACGGCATCTGCAGCCTGAACCCGAAGGTCGACCGGCTGACCATGTCCTGCGAGATGGAGATCAACGCGAGCGGCGACGTGGTGAAGCATGACATTTTCCCGAGCGTCATCAAGACGGTCGAGCGCATGACGTACACCAACGTCCGCAAAATCCTCCAGGGCGAGGACGAAGAAGTGACGGAACGCTACCGGGATCTGGTGGACGAGTTCAAGCTGATGGAGGAGCTCGCGCTGAAGCTGCGGAACAAGCGGATGACGCGCGGAGCGGTGGATTTCAACTTCACCGAAGCGAAGATTCTCGTCGACGAGAACGGCAAGCCGACGGATATCGTTAAGCGCGAGCGGTCGATCGCCGAGCAGATCATCGAGGAGTTCATGCTGAAGGCGAACGAGACGGTGGCGGAGCATTTCCACTGGCTGAAGGTGCCGTTCCTGTACCGCGTGCACGAGGAGCCGGATGCCGAGAAGCTGCTGCGCTTCGCCGAGTTCGTGACGGGCTTCGGTTATGCCCTGAAGGGCGGTAAAGGCGGCAAAATGCACCCGCGCCAGCTTCAGGACATTCTCGGCGAGATCGCCGGTACCAAGGAAGAAACGGTCATCAGCACGGTGCTGCTGCGCTCGATGAAGCAGGCCCGCTACGACTCGCAGAGCCTCGGCCATTTCGGGCTGGCCTCCGAGTTCTATTCGCACTTCACTTCGCCGATCCGCCGCTACCCCGACCTCATCATCCATCGCGTCATCCGCGAGGTGCTGGAGAACGGGGGAGCGCTCAGCGATCAGCGGCATGAACAATTAACGGCGCGAATGGATGACTACGCGAAGCAATCCTCCGACCGCGAACGGCTGGCCGTCGAGGCCGAGCGCGAGACGGATGCGCTCAAGAAGGCCGAATTCATGCTGGACAAGGTGGGCGAGGAATTCGAAGGCCTTATCTCCAGCGTGACCAACTTCGGCATCTTCGTCGAGCTGCCGAATACGGTGGAAGGCCTTATCCGGATGACCGACTTGTCGGATGATTATTATGTCTACCACGAAGCCCAGCACATGCTGGTGGGCGAACGGACGGGCCGGACCTTCCGCCTCGGCGACGAGATCAAGGTCCGCGTGGCGAAGGTGAACCTGGACGAGCGCAATATCGACTTCGAGCTCGTCGACATGAAGCCGCGCCGCCGCGGAGAAGGCGGCGAAGGCCGCGGGCCCCGCGGCAAGCAGCGGACAACGGTCGGCAGCGACCGGAAGGGCCGGGGCGTGCCGTTCGACGCGCCGGGACGCCGCGACCGTGGCGGCAAGGGCAAGCGCCGCAAGGGCGAGACGCCAGCTGCGCAAGCGAACGGCGGGCGCGCGCAGGTGAGCGGCGCCGAAGCGGAGCGCGCTACGGGCGGCAGTCCGGCCGGCGGTACGCCGGAAGCGGGCGCGCCCGCCGGCGCAGGCAAGCGCAGCAAGCGCAAGCGCGGCGGCAGCGAGGCACCGGCGGCGGAGCAGTCGCTCGTCGCGGGTGTAGGCGGCAAGCGCCGCCGGGGCAAGGGCGGCTTCGCCGTCGGCCCGGCTGCGGGCGACGCCCCGCTCGGCGCAGAGAGCGCGCCGCGGCCGGACCAGGGCGGCGAGCGCTCCGCGCGGCCGCGCCACGACAACGGCGGCTTTGCGGCCGACGCGCCGGGACACCCCGGCACGGGCAGCGGGCGCAGCCGCAAGAAGGGCAAGGGCGGCGGCGTGCCGGCGGCGGCAGGCGCGGCAGCCGGAGCAGCTCCGCGCGGCGGCAAGCCGGACCGGCGCGGCAGCGCGGCCAAGCGGCGCGCCGAGGACAAGAAGCGCCAGGAGGAGAGCGACATCTGGCTGGGCGGCGGCGGACGCCGCGAGAAGCCGGGCATCGCCTTCTACGGCGGCGCTGCGGCGGCATGGGCCAAGCCTTCTCCGTCCCCCGCGCCAGCAGCGAAACCGGCAGCGGAGGACGGCCAAGCGCCGGCCTCGGCCAAGCGCCGCAAAGCCAAGGCTAAGCCCGCACCGGAAGCAACCGGCGGCGAGCTGCACAAGGCGGACCGGGCTGCGGAACAGCCCGCCTCGGCCGAAGCCGCGTCGAAGGCGGCTAAGCCTGCCGTGAAGAAGCGGCGGCAGCCAAAGGTGAAGCCGCTCTTGCACGCGACTCCCATCGAGCAGGCAGCCGAGGAGCCGAAGAAGCCGAAGCGCAAGCGGTCGCCCAAGAAGAAGCCCGAACAGCCTTCGCAGGGCCCGCAAGCCCCGCAGGAATAAGCGAGGCCTCGTTCTTCTGGAGCAGAGAGCAGAGCGCAACGAATCCCCAAACGACCCACTCCGCTAGGCAGCGGTTAAGCGATACGATGACGATGAATCAACGACTCGTACCCGTTCGAACCCTTGCCGACAACCGGCCTTCCTATAGGAAAGCCGAACAAGCGGACCGGCGTTTGGGGATTTTCTTTTCTCGGCCGGGCCGCCTCGTTCGTTCGGGACAGTTCGGGTATAGGCGTGCTCTCCCCTTGATTTGTCCGGCGGCAGTTTGATACAATGGGTTCCTGAGCACAGACGGGACGCGGCTTTGCGGTCGTCCGGCTCAGCGTAAAAAGCGCCGGCACCTTGAAGGAGTGAACCCCATGGCGAAGAAGGATGACAGCGAGCACAAGTCGCTCGCCCAGAACAAAAAAGCTTCCCATGATTATTTCATCGAGGAAACCTTTGAATGCGGCATGGTACTGACCGGCACGGAGATTAAGTCGCTACGCGGCGGCAAGGCGAACCTGTCGGACAGCTTTGCGACGATCCGCAATGGCGAGGCGTTCGTGCACAACCTGCACATCAGCCCATTCGAGCAGGGCAACCGCAGCAACCCGAGCGATCCCACCCGGGCCCGCAAGCTGCTGCTGCACCGCGCCCAGATCAACAAGCTGCTCGGGCTCGTCAAGCAGGAGGGCTACACGCTGGTGCCGCTGAAGATCTACACGCGCAACGGCTACGCCAAGCTGCTGATCGGCCTCGGCCGAGGCAAGAAGAATTACGACAAGCGCCAGGACGCGGCGAAGAAGGACGCCAACCGCGACATCGCCCGCGCGCTGCGCGAGAAACAGAAGGTCGCCCGGTAATCAGGTCTGCATGGCCGGAGGATCGGACGAAAAGAAGGAAGGACAGGAAGCTCTTGCTTGCCTTCCGCAGCTTTCCCAGAGCCTTTTTGATTCCGATGTGGTATACTGGGGAAGTACTAAACAAAGCATCACTTATTCAGGCTCGTCTTTGATCCGGAAGGGTCCGGCGACCTCATCATGGGGGCGTTTTGGGATTCGACGGGGATAGTTCGGGCATGGATAGCGGGTAGTGGGGCTGTGTCCACTCTAAAACGCGGAAGCCTATTAAACGGCAAACAACAAAACACCTACGCTTTCGCAGCTTAATAACCTGTGAGCGTGCTTCTACCTTCCATCGCCCATGTGGCAGGCTAGGGGCTAACCTATAGTGGGATACGCTGTCTCATCTCCGCCTGGGGTGAGCTGAAGAAGACAATCAGGCTGACCTTTTGAGGACCCCGTTGCAGGGGGCCGCCTAAGGTGACATCAAAACTGCAACTACACCCGTAGAAGTCTATGTTGCGTTATCTTCGGACAGGGGTTCAACTCCCCTCGCCTCCATAGGTAGTATCAGTGAGCGTGCTCTAAAAGGGCATGCTCACTGTTTTTTTATACGGATGTTGCTAAACATGATGATCAACGCTTATCTTGATGTGGCTTTACATGTGTTCTGGTCATGTACATAATGAGTATCCCTGATCCTTTGCGAGGAAAGAGGGGATTACTATGGATATATGAAACTAACAGCACAACTTAACGTATTTCTGATTAAAAATACAGGGAGTGGTACGATTTGGAACAAAAAACAGGGTTGACTATTCTCCAAACAATTAGATACTTACAGTTGTTTTATAAGGAGAATCTTTCTAATTACAAATTAATGGGGGATCGTAAAATCAGACTCAAGGCGGTCATAGCTTTGATCATATTGTTGATAGGTTTTACTATATTCGTTATTTCAAATTTTAACAATTCTGCTTCTTTATTTCTCATTAGTATTAGTTTGATGCTCACTGCATCTCTATTATTTATTAACGTTCTAAAATCATCAAGAAGGTATCTTTTCAATACTTTGACTGATTATCAGACCTTAATAAAGAACAATTTATCTTCTTTTGAAGAAGATATCTTACTTGCTTTTAGGACTGATGAATTTGAAAAAGAACTAAAAAATAAACATATAAGTCCTGAATATGTTCAAACAATAATAGACTATCTTGGTACAAGAAGTGAAAATATTAAAACCAAGAAATGGTTACCTGTGTCTGTTGGTGCAGTGGTGTTTTTTCCTCTCTGGTCAGAATATGTAGGGATACAATTAGGTAAAGGTCTTTCCAATACATTAGCAACCTCATTTATCGGGTTGATTATTACTTTTTTAGTGATCGGGACTAATGATATTCTAAAATCCTTCCTCTGGTCAGAAGCCCTACAATATGATTACCTAACTAGAATTTTGAAAATCGTATTAACATCAGAGTCATTCAGAACACCGTCTGAAAGTGCAAATTAATATTCATCAAGATTGCAACTACACCTGTAGAAGTCTATGTTGCGTTATCTTCGGACAGGGGTTTAACTCCCCTCTTCGTTACTGAAACCCGCTCCTAGAGCGGGTTTTCGTCTATTTAAAGGTCGAAAAGTAGTCATTTAATAGTTATTGGGAAATATCAAAGCGATTTATGAAAAGCCTGTAGCCTTTATGGCTACTTATTTTTTGTTATCTAATCTTCAATTATGTTAATTTGTTGCATCTATTAGCGCTTTTTTATGCAAAACTTTTTTGCTGACGGATAGATGTCGAATGTATTGTTGCCGATTGACAAAAAATGATTTCAAATAAAGGGACTTCCAGTTATTTTGTGGAATACTTCTGAAGGACTAACAAGCTGGATTATCGGAGTGAGATTAATGAAATTCTATATCGGAGTTACCGATGAGAACTGGTTTAAACATTTAGCGAATGAACAGTCTGACGAGCTAAATTTCTGGCAGCCAGGTGGCAAGCAATCATTTAAGGCAGTTCAGGCTAATGACCTCTTCCTGTTTAAACTTCATAATCCTAACAATTTTATTGTAGGCGGAGGTTTCTTTGTTCGCCATTCCTTTTTGCCTGTCTCCCTGGCTTGGGAAGCTTTCGGGAATAAAAATGGTGCAAGTGATTACATTAGCTTTCGGAATGCCATATATAAATATAGAAAAAGCGATTTTCGCTCAGAACCGGATCCAACAATAGGCTGCATCATTCTCTCTATGCCATTTTTCTTTGAGAAGAAGGATTGGATTCCTGTGCCTGAAGATTGGAAACCTAATATTGTTCAAGGTAAAACTTATGATACAAAAACTGAAATCGGTCAAAGGCTATATATGCAGGTTCATTCTACATTACAACGTTATTCAAGAATAGGAGTTGAACTTGTCAAAGAAGAGAGCGAAGCTAATAGATATGGAACGGCACAAGTTGTTTACCCTAGAATAGGTCAAGGAACGTTCAAGGTTATGGTTACTGAAGCATATCACAGACGATGCGCAATAACGGGAGAAAAAACACTGCCCGTATTGGAAGCAGCACATATAAGACCGTATTCTCAAAATGGTCCTCATTCTACAGACAACGGATTATTGTTGAGAAAAGATGTCCATACACTATTTGATAGAGGGTATATCACAATCAATGAGGGGCTACAGATAGAGGTCAGCAATAGAATTAAAGAAGACTACGGAAATGGTAAGGAGTATTATGCTTTCCATGGTAAGAAACTAGCTGAAATACCTGAATTGCAAAATGAAAGACCTTCTAAGCAGTTTTTGCTATGGCACAATGAAAATATTTATTTGGCATAACAGAGGTGGATTCACGATTTTCTACTTTGAGACCTATTAATCTAGATAGAGACAATTGACCAGTGCCCCCCCATCACGGCACAATGGATAAGACCGCAATTTGGTGTAACTGAAGGAGCAATACACCACATGAACTTCTACTACGCCCCGATGGAGGGGCTGACAGGCCATGTTTACCGGAAGGTCCACCATGGCTTTTTCAAGAATGTCGATAAATACTTTTCCCCATTCATCGTTCCCCAACAGAACGAGAGCTTCAAAACCCGGGATGTCCAGGATCTGCTGCCGGAGAACAATCAGGGGCTGGTGCTGATCCCGCAAGTGCTGACGAACCAGGCCAGCGATTTTCTTCATACCGCGAAGAAGCTGCAGCGTATCGGCTACGAGGAAATCAACATCAACCTGGGCTGCCCGTCGCGGACGGTCGTCTCCAAGTACAAAGGATCGGGATTTCTGGCCAAGAGGGAAGAGCTGGATCAGTTCCTGGAGGAAATCTTCGCTCACGCGGACACGAAGATCTCCCTGAAGACCAGACTGGGCAAAGACGAGCCGGAGGAATTCTATGCGCTGCTGGAGATTTACAACAAGTACCCGCTGGAAGAGCTGATCATTCATCCCCGCATTCAACGGGATTTCTATAACAACACACCCAATCTGGAGATCTTCAAGGACGCCCTGGAGATCAGCAAGAACCCGGTCTGCTACAACGGCGATATTTTTACACCACAGGCGTACAAGGAGTTTGCCGCTCGTTTCCCGACAGTGGACACCCTCATGCTGGGCCGTGGGTTATTGTCCAATCCGGGCCTGATCAGCGGCATTACCGATACGGTGAGGATCGACAAGTCCTTGCTGAAGGGCTTTCATGATCAAGTCTATGCGGGCTATAAAAGCGTCCTCTTTGGGGACAAGAATGTGCTGTATAAGATGAAGGAATTGTGGTTCTACATGATTCAGGTGTTTTCGGAGGGCGCCCCTTACGTCAAGAAAATCCGGAAATCGAGCGGTTGGCCGATTATGACGAAGCCGTGTCCCACTTGTTCCGGGAGCAGGAGCTCTTGGGCGACAAGGTTTAATGGACCTAGCGTGAGGTAGGGGCTCCTCTCTACACGTTCTCCGCGTACTCCACTTGGCTGCTTCGAGGCCTCCCCTGGCGGGGGGCCTTTTGCTTTTTGTGGTTTGGTTCCCCGGTATCTCAGTCCTCTCCTCTTCGTGTTATGTAACTTTCCATTAATTTCGAGAAAAGTTCATTTACTCTTGTTTCTTACCAAACATTATGTCATTTATATTGACACAACAATTTGAAGACAGTAAGATAATAGCCAATAAACGCGCGGTTCAGTTTAAAGAAAGGGCTATTGGAGCAGGTTTGGGCAGAAGGTGCTCACCATCAACGGCCGTGCTTTCGTTCATTGGCGCGGCGTAGTGATCGATAGCAGTTCACTATGGAAATTTACCTGACATAACCGACGGATGGGAAAATGCAACTCAAATCCGTCGACGGGTCGGCGGCTTTTCACGTTTCATTCGTTAATGGGGAAGGAGGGGCGGGATGGGAGGCGAGTGGATCGTCAGCATCGGATTGGATCTGGGAACGAGCACGACCAAGCTGATTGTAAGCCGGCTCCGCGTCGAGGAAGTAGCGGCGGGATTCCTGCTATCCCGGTATGAGATCGTCCGCCGGGAATTGCTCTTCGCCGGTCCCGTCCGGCTGACCCCCCTTCTGGATACCGGCGAGATTGACGGGGAGGCCGTGGCTGCCCTAGTCGCCGCCGACTATGCTTGCGCGGGCATTGAACCGCAGCTCATCGGGAGCGGAACCATCCTCGTGACCGGCGAGACGGCGGCGAAGTCCAATGCCGAGGCGCTCGTTCACCGGCTCGCGGGGGAGGCTGGCCGGTTCGTCGCGGCCAGCGCCGGTCCCGACCTCGAGGGAGTACTCGCTGGCAGGGGAGCCGGCGCGGATCGGCGCTCGCTGGCGGTGCCCGGCACCGTGGCTAACATCGACACCGGCGGCGGCACCGCGAACATCGCGCTGTTCCGCCAAGGGAAAGCGATCGCCACCGTCACCTTTCATGTCGGCGGCCGGCTGCTGCGGCTGACGGAGGAGGGGCAGATCCTCTATGTCGCGCCAGCGCTTGGCGCTTGGCTCCGCTATCGCGGCATCCTGCTCTGTCCCGGGATGACAGCGGAGCTGCCGCTTCTGCGGGAGATCGGCAGCGGACTCAGCCGCGTCTTGCTGCGGTACCTGGCCGGAGAGCCGGCCGACGAGGAGTCCGCGCTGCTGGCCCTCGGCCCGCTTCCGACGAGGCTGCCGCCGGTCGACGAGGTGATATTCTCCGGCGGCATCGGGGAATTGATGCGGACCCCGCCGCCGCAGACGATCGCGGAGACTGCCCGATACGGCGATATGGGCCCGCTGCTCGCCCATTGCCTCCTGGAGGCGGCCCAGGAGTATCCCTGGCGGCAGCTTCCTGCGGAGCAGACGGTGCGGGCCACGGTCATCGGCGCCGGGGTACAGAGCATGATGCTCAGCGGCTCGACCATCCATGCAGATCCGGCTGCTTTGCCGCTGCGCAATGTGCCGGCGCTGCCAGTGGAGCTCCCGGCAGACGCCGAAGAATGGCCGGGCCTGCTGCAGGACATCTGCGCGCTGGGAATGCGGATGTTTGACAATGCGGCGTCCGGGGCCGCAAGGGCTGCGCCTTTCGCGCTGGCCGTCCGCTCCGGTCCGGCCGCGACTTACCGGGCCTTGACCCTTCTGGCGGAGTCGATCTCCCGCGCCTGGGACGGCGTGCTTGGGAGAGGCCGGATCGGGGTGGTGGTCTGCGAGACCGATGTCGGGCAAGCGCTTGGCAACCTGCTTGCCCTGCGGCAGACCGGGCGGAATCGGATCGTCTGCATCGATCCGATCCGGCTGGAATCGGGCGATTACGTCGACATCGGCGAAGAGATCGGGGGACGGACGGTGCCGGTGATCGTCAAGACGCTGGTCTTTCCCCTAACGAAACGGGAGGGAATGGAGTGAGTCTGAAAACGACATTGTCGGGAATGACCTATACCTTCACCAGTTTGAAGGAGGTGATGGGCAAGGCGAACGAGGAGCGCTCGGGCGACGAGCTGGCCGGGGTCGGCGCCCGGGACCTGCGCGAGCGCATCGCCGCGAAGCTCGTCTTGGCCGAAGTGCCGCTGTCCCGCTTTCGCAGCGAGCCGCTGCTTCCTCCGGAGCAAGACGAGGTATCCCGCCTGATCGAGGAGAGCGTCGATGAAGCGGTCTACCGGACGGTGGAGCGGTGGACGGTTGCCGAGCTCCGGGAATTCCTTCTGAGTCCGGCTGCGGATTCGCAGCAGCTTCTGCGCTTGTCGAAGGGGCTGACGAGCGAGATGATCGCGGCGGCGGCGAAGCTGATGACGAATCTCGACCTGATCCAGGCGGCGGGAAAAATCGAGGTCGTGACCCGCTGCAACACCGAGGTGGGCCACGCCGGTACGCTCGCCAGCCGGGCACAGCCCAATCATCCCGCCGATTCGCCGGCGGGCATGAAGGCCTCTCTCTGCGAAGCGCTGAGCTATGGGATCGGAGACGCGGTGATCGGCATCAATCCGGTCATGGACAGCGCCGAGAACACGCGAGAGCTGCTCCTGGCCGTGAAGGAAGTTATGGAGAGGTGGAGCATTCCCACGCAGAATTGCGTGCTGTCCCATGTCACTACCCAGATGAAGGCGATTCGGCAAGGGGCGCCCGCCGATCTTATCTTCCAGAGCCTGGCCGGAACAGAGGCGGGAAATGCCGCTTTTGGCATTAACGCGGCGCTCCTCGGCGAAGCGGACGACCTGATCCGCCGGGAGGGAACGGCATCCGGCCCGAACCGGTGGTATTTCGAGACGGGGCAGGGCTCGGAGCTGTCGTCGAATGCCCATCACGGGATCGACCAGGTTACGCTGGAGGCTCGCTGCTACGGCCTTGCCCGCCTTTATCGGCCGTTCCTGGTCAATACGGTCGTCGGGTTCATCGGTCCGGAATACCTGTACGACAGCAAGCAGGTGATCCGCGCCGGACTGGAAGACCATTTTATGGGCAAGCTGCATGGGCTTCCGATGGGAGTCGATGTCTGCTACACGAACCACATGAGAGCGGACCAGAACGACATGGACAATCTGAGCGTGCTTCTCGGCTCGGCAGGCGTCAATTTTCTGATCGGCGTGCCGATGGCGGACGACTGCATGCTGAATTACCAGTCGCTCAGTTATCACGACATCGCGACCGTCCGGGAGCTGCTCCGCCTCGCTCCCGCCCCTGAGTTTGCCAGGTGGCTGGAGGAGCAGGGCATCACGGAAGGAGGCGGGCTCACCGCGAGGGCGGGGAATCCGCTCCTGCTGGCGGAAGGGAGATGAGGAAGGGTGACCGAGAGCAGATTGGAGCCGGAAAAGCGGGTTGAAAGTCAGCTGCTGCAGGAGATGAAGCGGGCGACGCCTGCGCGAATCGGCGTATCCCGGACCGGGACGCGGCCGCTTACGCAGACGATGCTGGAGCTGCGGCTGGACCATGCGCAGGCGGTGGATTCGGTATACGGGGAGGTGAGCCCCGGGACGCTTGCGGAGATGGGCTTTTTCAGCGTCGATACCTGCTTCGGCAACAAAGAGCAATATTTGAAGCGACCGGATCTGGGGAGGCGTCTTCATCCGGAAGCGGAGAAACGGCTGCTGGAACGGTGCAAGCGGGAGCCCCAGGTGCAAATTGTGGTATCGGACGGACTGAGCGCCGCCAGCATTGAAGCGAACATCCGCGATGTGTATCCGGCGCTGCTCGACTCTCTCCGCCTCCAGGGGTTCGAATGGGGAACGACCTTTTTCGTGAGGGGCGGCCGGGTCGGCTGCATGGACCCCATCGGGGATCTCTTGAAGCCCGAATGCCTCGTTCTGCTGATCGGGGAGCGGCCCGGACTCGTGACGGCCGAATCGATGAGCGCGTACTTGTGCTACCGTCCCCGCACGGGCCGGACGGATTCCGACCGGCTGGTCCTCTCGAATATCCACCGAGGCGGAACCTCGCCGATGGAGGCGGGTGCGCATATCGGGACGCGGGTCAGACTCATGCTGGAGCAGAAGGCGAGCGGCGTTGGGCTGGATCGGTAAGGCCGCTTGAAGCTTCGTTTTGCCAGGGTTGATGCAGGGTGTGATCCTCGTTCGTTTAGCTTGGATAACCATTAGGGGGAGTGGGACTATGATCTGGGGAGTGCTGTTGATCGCATTGATGCTGGTAGTCATGATGGGGCTGGGGATGAAGGCGAACCGGGGGGTTGCCGCTTCGCGTAATCAGGGAATAGTCGATACGGGCTTGTCCGCTTTCGGCTACAAGCAGGAGCTGCTCAGGGACATGGGCGGATTCTCCAATTTCGCCATCTCCTTCTCGATCATCTCCGTCCTGACCGGAGCGGTGACCTTGTACGGCTTCGGCTTCAGCCAGGGAGGACCGGCGATCATGGGGCTGGGCTGGCCGCTCGTGACGATCTTCGTCCTGTTCGTGGCGGCAGGGCTGGCGGAGTTGACATCCGCGATTCCGACATCGGGAGCCATCTATCACTGGACCTCCATCCTCGGCGGCAAAAGCTGGGGCTGGTTCTCGGCCTGGTTCAACATGATCGGCCAGGTCACCGTCGTGGCGGGCATCGACTTCGGCTGCGCCGGCTTCGCTTCCTCGCTCCTGTTCGGCGAGCCGACCAAAGGGCAGCTGCTGACGGTGTACGGCGTGATTCTGCTCAGCCATGCGCTGCTCAATCACGTGGGAATCCGGCTGGTCGCCCGGCTGAACAACGTGTCCGCCATCTACCACATCGTCGGCGTGGGCGTGCTGATCGCCGCCTTGATTTATTTTGGCCCGGAGCAAAACGTCAGCTACCTGTTCCAAACGGGCTTCTCGACGGCGACGAACAGCTCGACGCCTTACTGGTTCGCCTTCCTGGTCGGCCTGCTGCAAGCCCAATGGACGTACACCGGTTATGATGCTTCGGCGCACACCAGCGAAGAGACGGTCGATGCCAAGGTTCGCTCTCCTTGGGGCGTGTACCTGTCGGTGGCCGTGTCGGGCGTGTTCGGCTTCCTGATGATTGCGATGGTTACCCTCTCCATCACGGATGCAGGCGCAGTGGCCGCAGCCGGCGGCAATGGCTTCATCGTCGCGATCGAGCAGGCGATGGGCGGCACCTTTGGGCGGGTGATTCTCTGGATGGTGACGATTGCCATGTGGTTCTGCGGGCTGTCGTCCGTCACGTCCATCTCCCGGATGATCTATGCCTTCTCCCGCGACGGAGGACTTCCGCTGTCCCGCGTATGGAACAAGGTATCGGCCAAGTTCCGCACCCCGGCCCATGCCATCTGGCTTAGCTGTTTCCTTGCCTTCCTGTGCGGGATCGCCAGCAACGTCTACGCCATCGTGACCTCGCTCAGTGTCATCAGCCTGTACCTCTCCTATGGGATGCCGCTCTTGCTCAAGGTTTACGCTCAGGCTCGCGGTGTGTGGACCAAGGAGGACAACGGCCCCTGGTCGCTGGGCGGCTGGAGCACGCTTGTCAACCTGGTGGCGATCCTCTGGATCGGGTTCGTCACGGTGCTGTTCGTGATTTCTCCGAGCGATGTCGCCGTGACATCTACGTACACCCTGCATCATACGACCGGTCTCGTCTTCGGCGCGGTGTTCGTCGTGCTGCTTGTCATGTATGGGTTGTTCGCCAGGAAAAAGTTTGCCGGACCCCATCTCGGCACCTACGCGCAGCTGCGCAGCCGGATGGGGCGGCAGGCCGATTCGGCTGCTCTGCCTGCGCGTCCGATCCCGACCATGAGCGAGACGGCGGAGTGACGAGGGGGAGCGGAGTGTAGAGAAGCGATGCGCCGAACCATTCGGCACGAAGAAGCGGGTAAGGGGTTTTCCTCTTACCCGCTTTTTTGGCGTCTTGCCGGGTTCGGGGAATCGTCGACAGAGGGGAGGGGATGGAAACTCGGTTCTGGCGGAACAGGCGTGTCAACAAACTGCCACATTGAATGCAAGGGAAATAATGGTAAGGTTAATGCGGATCGGGTTCTGGTTGCCATCGTAAAAATGAAAAGCGAGGTGATTCGATGTGGTATTTTGAACGTACAAATAAAGCGAAAATGGTTTTGATTTTGCTCGGTATTTTGTTTATGGTTTTGACTTTTATATTTTATGGTTTAAGTAACTTTAGTGATCTCATTCATTATGGCTTTGCCAATCATCTGATGCGAATAATTGATACGATTGTATTTTTCATCTTTGCCATTTTATCTTTTGCTGCCAGTATCGTGCTTCATTGTATTGTGAAAGATGCGGAAGAGGAAATGGATTCAATGGCAGCTCAAATTTCACGCGAAATTGAAAAGTCCAAGCATACTGAATAAAAGCCTTATGGTGTTTTACTACGTTCTTTTATAGGACAAACCAATTGACCAATGCCCATCCTCACGGCACAATGGATAAGAATGCAATTTGACGTGAATGAAGGAGCAATACGCAGAATGAACTTTTACTTCGCCCCGATGGAGGGGCTGACGGGCCATGTCTACCGCAAGGTCCACCATGCTTTTTTCAAGAACGTCGATAAATACTTCTCCCCGTTCATTGTTCCCCAACAAAACGAAAGCTTCAAAACCCGGGACGTGCAGGACCTGCTGCCGGAGAATAATCAGGGGATGGTCTTGATCCCGCAAGTGCTGACGAACCAGGCCAAAGACTTTCTTCATACCGCGAAGAAGCTGCAGCGAATCGGCTATCAGGAAATCAATATCAATCTGGGCTGTCCCTCGCGAACGGTCGTATCCAAACACAAAGGGTCGGGGTTTCTGGCCAAGCGGGAAGAGCTGGATCACTTCCTGGAGGAAATCTTCACCCACGCGGAGACCAAGGTCTCCATCAAAACCAGGCTGGGAAAAGACCAGCCGGAGGAGTTTTATGCGCTGCTCGAGATTTACAACAAATACCCGCTGGAAGAGCTGATCATTCATCCCCGCGTCCAAAAGGATTTCTATAACAATACACCGAATCTCGACATCTTCGAATATGCCTTGAAGAACAGCAAAAACCCGGTTTGCTACAACGGGGATATCTTTACCACCCGGGCCTATGAGGAGCGTTCCGCTCGTTTCCCTACGGTCGATACCTTTATGCTTGGCAGGGGGCTATTGTCCAATCCAGGATTGATTAGCGGCATTACCGACAAGAGGAAGATCGACAAAGCCGTGCTGAAGGACTTTCATGATCAAGTCTATGAGGGGTATAAAGGCGTCCTCTTCGGCGACAAGAATGTGCTGTATAAAATGAAGGAATTGTGGTTCTACATGATTCAGGTGTTCTCGGATGGCGCTCCTTACGTCAAGAGAATTCGGAAATCGGAACGGTTGTTCGATTACGACGAAGCGGTGTCCCGCTTGTTCCGGGAGCAGGAGCTTTTGGTCGACAGGGTTTAGCCAGTTGGAGGGATTTGTAACAACTCGTCGAAATTAAGAGCATGCAAACTATTATAACCAGACGAGGGGTAGGTCGGGATTGAAAGAGGCTGAACAAGAAGTGGATTTACTGTCACGCCCTTATGCCGAACGGCAACTGATTGTGGTTTTAAGCGATGCAGAAGTGAAGGCACAACAAAGGTACAAAGAAGAACAGGCAGAATCAGGGTTCAGGAAAACGGTAAAATCGCTGTCGCGTTATTTGCTCCCCACGCCGCTCATTATTGCGGAAGCTACGATTGAACTTTATAAGAGTATCGTTAACCTCGGTGAACAGGGAATCCAAGCATTGTCCGTATCCCAATCCGATGCAAGGGAAATCAAATTCCCACCCGGCCACCCGAGGTTTGGCGTACTTTACATAGCCCATCCCGCTGCGGAAAAGGTATATTTTCCGCTCGCCCAATTTCACCGTCTCACGTTTGAGCATAAATTCTCAGAGGCAGTTATTTTACTTATGTCATTAGGGGCCACCCACATTGAGGTTCAGCATGTTACAGGGTGGTCCAAAGAATTTTCCTCAAAAATGGATATTTCCATCCCGCAGGTAAATGTTGAAGGCGAAGCGGCGGCTTCTTCTAAACGAAGTTCTGGTTCGGAGATTCTTTTCACAGCGAATTTTAACGGGAACACGGCAAATGAACTTCCATCCAATCTGGTTTGGTTTCATCATGAACCGACGTGGCAACAGATTGCAGATGGACGATTGAAATACGGTATGAAAGACTTTTCGCTTACGGTTCGATACGAGGATGATCTGGGTGTGAATGTCGGGCTTAAGACAGCTGCTACAAAAGCGAAGCTTGATATCGGCGGCAATTTTGAGGACCATCAATCAACAGTGTGGAAAATCCTTGGTAAGTTCTCTTAAGAGGCGGCATTGAATGGTTAACTATCCCGAACATCGGAACGTCATGCGGCGGCGAATTATATTTTTGCCAGCCGCTTGTTTGTCTTCATACGGAAAACCCGTTCAGTGGACGGGTTTTCTCCCTTTCCAAGTTCATTTGGTGGCCGCTTTTTTGAGCTCGTTCCGATATAAATCGTAATTCTCCTCATCGAAGCAAACAAAAAGAACCTGATCGAGGCTTCCCTGCTCATCCCCGCGAGCACTCAAAAAGTCAACCACGGCCTCTAGCGCAGCTTCAGCGGCAAGCGGCTTCGGAAAGCGATAAATCCCGGTGCTGATATTCGGAAAAGCGATGCTCCGGGCTTCATACTGGGAAGCGAGCTTCAAGGAATTCCGATAGCAACTCTTCAGGTTCTCCACTTCGTTATGGGTACCGCCATTCCATACCGGTCCGACCGTATGAATCACATAGGACGCAAGCAGCTTGCCGGCTGTGGTGATGACGGCTTCGCCGACCGGGCAACCTCCTTGCCGTTCCCGAATCTTTATGCATTCGTCGAGAATGCTTTTGCCGCCCGCTCGATGGATGGCTCCATCCACGCCACCGCCGCCCAGCAAGCTTGTGTTCGCGGCATTGACAATCACGTCAGCCGATACTTTCGTAATGTCTCCTTTGAGTAAGGTAATCCTCGCTTGATGAACCTGTACACCGAACTCCATGCGTAACTCCTCCTCCTAATCATGAGATAGCTCATCCTGGGTCGTAACGGCTCCACCGTTCCAATGCCTTCGATGCTGCCTCGAGCATTCTGATCTTCAGGTAATCCCCCTCGATAACTTGAACCCGTTTTCCCAGAAAACGAATCTTCGAAAGCAAATTCTCGATTTCATCTCCGGGCTGAGAAACCGAGAACCGATAGGCGTTGTTCTCCGGCTCGTGTGCACCTTTTTCTCGAAGCTGGAGGTTCTTTTCAGCCGGGGCCACTTTTTCGCGTTCTTATCTGTAAATTAATTTCCATTTTTCATTCAAACCCATTTAAATGGAAATGAAAGTGCTTTATAATAAGGGTTATCCCACCAATTTATTCCAAATGGAGGAAAGGAGCAAGCGAAGCCAGCCTTCACCGAAGCCGGGAACCAAGCCAATATCCGAAGGAGGAGATGAAACGATGGTTAAGAAGGTAAGTGCGTTTTTATTGATTTTTGCCCTGGTGCTGAGCGGTTTCTCGATGTCGGACGTATTTGCTGCCAATAATGCAACGGCCAAGCTTCCGGGAAATTCGAATCCCCTGATGGATCACAAATTGGGGGCGGACCCCTTCGCTTTGGTCTATAACGGCAGGGTCTACATTTACATGTCGAGCGATGAGTATGTGCACAATGCGGACGGATCGATCAAGGATAACGACTTCAGCGCCTTGAACCGAATCAACGTCATTTCCTCTGCGGATATGGTGAACTGGACCGATCACGGCTCGATTCCCGTGGCAGGCTACAACAACGCCAATCAGGGGGCCGGTATTGCCAAATGGGCCTCTCTCTCCTGGGCGCCGTCCGTTGCGCGCAAATCCATCGGAGGCAAGGACAAGTTCTTCCTCTATTTTGCAAACGGCGCATCGGGGATCGGGGTGCTGACATCCGATTCGCCGGTTGGGCCGTGGTCCGATCCTCTCGGCAAGGCGCTTGTTACCACCGGCACGCCGGGAATGTCCGGAGTGACTTGGTTGTTCGACCCGGCCGTGTTGGTAGACGATGACGGGACAGGCTACCTGTATATGGGCGGGGGGATTCCCAACACCTCGGACCCGGCCTCCATTGCGAATCCCAAGACGGCCAGAGTGATCAAGCTGGGCGCGAATATGACCTCCGTCGATGGGAGCGCCGTCATGATCGATGCGCCTTACATGTTTGAAGACTCCGGGATTCATAAGGATAACGGCAAGTATTATTACTCCTACTGCATCAATTTTTCCGGCACCCATCCGGCGGCCTATCCGGCGGGCGAGATCGGCTACATGGTGAGCAGCAGCCCGATGGGACCTTTTACGTACAAAGGCCATTTCTTGAAAAATCCCTATACCTTCTTCGGAGTGGGCGGCAATAACCACCATGCCGTCTTTACCTTTAACAACCAATCGTATATCGTCTACCACGCCTCAACGGTCAGCAAGGTTCAATTGGGCGACGGCAAAGGCTACCGGTCTCCGCATATCAACAAGCTTGTGTACAATTCCGATGGTACCATCCAGGAGGTTCAGGGGGATATGGCCGGTATCCCGCAGATCGCCAACCTGAATCCGTATACCCGCGTCGAGGCGGAGACGATCGGGTGGAATGCCGGCATTGCCACCGAGGCCAGTCAAGCGGCAGGCGGTCCGTTCAACAACCGGGATGTCACCAACATCAACAACGGAGACTGGGTTGCCGTAGGGAATGTGGACTTCGGCTCCGGGGGAGCCCAGACGTTTAAAGCCAACGTCGCTTCCGCTACAGGAGGCAACATCGAGATCCGCCTGGACAGCGCTACCGGCCCCCTGGTTGGAACGCTGGCTGTCGGCTCGACCGGAGGAACGCAATCCTGGAAGGAGCTCGAGACGACGGTAAGCGGCGCAACGGGCGTGCACCGGGTCTTCTTTGTCTTTACCGGATCGGGGTCCGGCAACCTGTTCAATCTGGATTACTGGCAGTTTACGGCGTCCGGTGCGACGGCCGGTACCCGCGTGGAGGCCGAGTCGATGACCCTCGGAGGCACCTACGCCGGGAAGATCAGCTCTCCGTTCAGCGGTGTCGCGCTGTACGCCAATCAGGACTCTGCCGCGTACAGCCAATATTTTGCCTATCCCAACCACAATTTCTCTCTCCGCGGCGCTTCGAGCAACTCCGGTACGGCCCGGGTGGATTTGAAAATTGGCGGAACGACCGTCGGCTCCTTCTATTTCACCGGAACGACGCCGACGGTGCAAACTCTGCCCAATGTCGTTCATGGGACCGGCAATCAGGAGCTCAGCCTGACCGTGACCACCGATAACGGAACCTGGGATGCCTACGTGGATTACCTGGAGTTTACGACGAATTATTAACCCACCTGCAGGGAAGGGAGAAACAGAGGGTTGAGTTGGATCGTCAGCAGGCTCTAGCAGGAATAAGGGCAGTGTGCCCGCAAAGAAAAGCGATGAGCGAAAGCTTCATCGCTTTTTCTATTGCCGCTCCAGGTAACCGTTACCGTGCTTGTCGGCGGCTTGATTTCACGTTGTCCGGAGGCGAGAGCTATGGCTATAATGAGATTTATGCGAGGACGTCCTAAAAACGGAGGCCAACCAGTGATCGTACGGATGATGAAAAGCCTTAAGTCGTTTATGATGGGCAGACCCAAAAAATTGGCGTTCAAAATACCGTTTGCCTACTTTTTGGTTATTCTGTTTACGGTAGGGCTCAGTTATTTGGTGCTGAGCCAAATCTCTTCGAGTTCGGCCCAACGAAAAATCAACGAAGCCTCCATGCAAACGGTTACCTCCATCCAGACCAATGTCGATTTGGTGATTGGCAATGTAAACAACTATTCGAAGATGATATTTTCCGATCATAATCTGCAAAATCTATTGAGGCAAGGGGACGTGTACGCCAACCTGCAAACCCAGTCCAAAGTCAGCAGCTACTTGTATAATCTGATGCAAGCGGTTCCCATTATTGATTCGGTTCACATCTACGACAATTCGGGACATCGGTTTTCTGTTGGAACCCAGGAATTGCCGACTTTCGTGGAAGCCAACATCAAGGATGCTCCCTGGTATGAGCAGGTGGTTCACAATAAGGGGAAATACCTACTGAAAGTAACGAACAACCCGGCGTTTCCGGCGGGGGCAGCCGACGAGAAGGACGACCATTCGGTATCCTTTATTCGGTTGATCCGAGACCTCGACAATACATCTCCCCTCGGGGTGCTGGTCATTAATATCAAAGATGACGCCTTTGTACAGGCGTATTCGAATTTGTTGAATCAGAATTCCTTGCAAATTGCCATATTGGATGAAAACAATCGGACCATCGTGGCCGACTCCGCCGATGACCAAAGCAAGGCGGTCTTGAATGAGATTCTGTCCAACCAAGCCAAGATGGAGCAGCAATTCCGGCAGAGCCCCGCGGGTTTCTTTACCATGAACTTAGGTTCTCAGAAGTATTCCGTTACTTATCTTTCGGGCGGGGATACCCATTGGAAATTTGTGAGCTTCTCCCCGCACCATACCATCGATTCACGAAACAAATCGCTTGTACTCCTTGCGCTGGTTCTGCTTATTGTGAACGGAACGATTTTTTTCCTGAGTTCCTTCATCATTTCACGCAGTATTATCAAGCCGATTCATAAGCTCTTGCGATCCATGAACAAAGCTCCAAGCGGAAGCTTCATGAAAGTAAACTCCGAGCAAAAGAGCTTCGAGCTGCAACAGCTGTACAATGGATACAACCATATGATCGAGCAGATCGACCAGCTGCTGAAACGTATGATGGAAGAGCAGAAGACGATACGCAGAGCGGAGCTGAACGCGCTGCAATCCCAGATTAAACCTCACTTCTTATACAATACGCTGGATTCCATTACTTCCTTGGCACTGTCGGGACGAAATGATCAGGTCTGTGATTTGATTGAGGCGTTGGGAAGCTATTACCGATTGAGCGTGAGCAAAGGCCAGGATGTGATTACGCTTGGGGAAGAAGTGGAAATGGTTCGGAATTATTTGAAAATTCAAAAGGTACGTTATTATGATGGGTTTGAGGTGCAAATGGAGATGGAAGAGGGCTGCAGTCAAACCCCGATTCCCAAGCTGGTCTTGCAGCCGTTGGTTGAAAACTCCCTGTACCATGGCATACGGCCAAAAGGAACAAAAGGCCTCATTCAGATCAACGTGAAAAACAGGGATGGGGCTGTAAGAATATCCATCTCCGACGATGGTGTCGGCATGGCGGAAGAAGAGGTTGCGCAAATTCTGCGTACCGAAAGAAAGGGTCAGATCAAAAGCTTTGGCCTGTGGGGAACCATGGAACGTTTGCGAATTTTTTATGGAGATAAAGATTGTATCCAGATTGAAAGCGAGTCGGGGAAGGGCACCACGATCCTGCTAACCATACCGAATGGAGTAGATCCCTCATGGAGAAACTGAAGGTTTTACTTGTTGACGATGAGTATCTTATCCGAAATCTGCTGCGAATGCGGATCGACTGGGAGAATCAAGGCCTGAGTATCGTTGGCGAAGCCTCCAATGCCGAGGAAGCACTGGAGCTGGTGGATAGATTAAGACCGGATATTATTTTTACCGATATTTATATGCCGAATATCAATGGAATCGAGTTTAGCGGCCGGGTATTGAAGAAGTATCCGCATATAAAAATCGTAGTCGTTACCGGCCATGATGAATTTGCGTACGCTCAGCAGGGCATTAAAATCGGGATTTCCGATTTCATCCTGAAGCCGATTCGGGCAACGGACTTGCTCCATGTAACCGACAAGCTTAAAGGAATACTTGCGGCAGAGCGTACGCGCGAAAAAGAACTGGAGAAGCTGAAGAGGGACTTGGAGCGGAATTTCCCGTATCTCAGAGAAAAATTTTTGCACCAATGGTTGGAAGGAGCTCTTACAAAAGCAGAAATCCAAGATAAGGCCTCCGATTTCAAACTGCCTGAACTCCTCCAGGGAGGAGCGTTTCAGATTGCCGTCATCGAGCTTTCCCCGCCAGTTGAGAACCAGGCCGAGGAACAGTTGCTGGTCTGGGCAATGGAATGCCATAACAGCCTGCATGCCTTTTTCCGGGGAAATGCCCAGGCCGTGATTCTATCGGAGACCCGAACTCGATATGTCCTGATTTTTTTTAACCCGAAGGAAGATTCTGTCGGAGCGTGCAAATCGCTGATCGCCCACTTGATTGGCTCTTCAACCTGTACGGCATGCATAGGGATCGGGCGGAGACGCGAGAATATCGCTGAAGCGCACTTGGGGTACCAGGAGGCTTGCCGTGCGGTTCAGGACAAGGCCTTTGTTGGACACAATCAAGTGGTTTGCATCGAAGATAGGGTGGACGTTGGGGAAAAGCCCGATCGGCCAAACCCGGAGCTGCTTCGTCAATTGGGGTTTTATGTGAGCGTCGGCTCGTCCCACCGTGCGATGGAGCTCTTGAGGCTCTTTTTTGATGCTTCGTTTTCCGGCGTGGCTCAATTCCGTATGGCGGCCATGGGGGTAATCACCGAATGCCAGCGCGCGACGATCGAACAGCAGCTTGAGGATGAACAAGCGCTGAGCAAAGACGCGCTGGGCGCTCTTATGACGGCAGATACTTTACCGGATGTCATGCGAATCGTGGAGAACTATGTCTTGCATGTTACCGAGGCCATTCAAGTCAACCGACAAGCCAAGGACGGCAATTTGATCAGCCAAGTGAAGGAATACCTGGAATGCAACATGCACGATCCCCAACTGGGTTTGGCCAGCACCGCTGCGGCTTTCTTTGTCAGCCCGGGTCATTTGGGCCGGTTAATGAAAAAAGAAACAGGCCAGACCTTCGTGGAATACCTAACCGCTATTCGGATGAAACGGGCGGAAACCCTTCTGAAAACGACCGATTTAAGGGGATACGAGATTGGGGAACAGGTTGGAATCACTGATCCTCATTATTTCAGTACGCTCTTTAAGAAAACGAACGGCCGGTCCATGATGGAATACCGTTGCAGCAAATGACGGTCGGGGAGATGTTCGAATTTTAAAAGGGAATGTGCGGATTTTGCATGGAGTTGTCTTGGGGAATTGCCTAAACTGTCTATAGATTCTTCCAATCAAAAAGGGAGGGCAAGAAATGAAAGCGTTGTTAAAGAAATCGGTGAGTGTTCTGTTAGCAGTGGGGATGGCGGGCAGTATTGCCGCATGTTCATCCGATTCATCCGGGGGAAAGTCTTCCGGAGGAAATGAAAGCGGTTCCGTTAAACTGACGCTTTGGGATCAGTCTGTAGGCAATACCGATCCATCGGCTAAGCTGCTGCCGAAAATCATCGAGAAGTGGAACAATGATCATCCGAACATCCAAGTGGAACGGACAGGGACAACCGGCGAACAGTATAAAACCAAAATCAAAACATCGTTGGCCGCGTCCGAAGCTCCTGATATTTTTTACGGAATGGGTGGCGGCAGCTTTATGCAGCCCTATATCGAATCCGGGAATGTTCTTGAAATCTCCGGCTACTTAACGGATGAGGTCAAGGCAAGAATGGCTCCGGGAATGGCCAAAGCCATTGAAACAAATGGCAAAATCTATACGCTTCCGGTTTATACGCATATTGCCAATCTTTATGTGAATACCGAGCTGTTCGATAAAGCGGGAGCCAAAATTCCGACCACCTATACGGAGCTGCTTGCTGCAGTCGAGAAACTGAAGGCAGCCGGAATTACTCCGGCTCTCATCGGTGAGAAGGATCGCTGGCCCGGCATGTATTGGTACGACATGATTGCGATGCGCCAGGCAGGACATGACGCCGTCATGGAAGCGTTCAAGAATCCCGCCAAGTGGGATTCGCCCGATTTTGTTGCGGCGGCGACCAAGATGCAGGAGCTGGCCAAGGCAGGGGCCTTCAACAAAAGCATGTTAAGCATGAGTTATGATGAAATGCTCGGTGCCTTTAACGCGGGCAGCGGGGCGATGATGTTCCAAGCCAACTGGGTTAACGCCGGCATCGAGGACCCGTCCGCAGCGACCAAGGGCAAGGTGAAAGTTATTCCTTTCCCGGTGTTTGAGGACGGCAAAGGGAAAAGCACCGAGATTTTCGGCGGCGCCGTCGATGGCTTCTACATCAGCAAGACGACCAAGCATTCGAAGGAAGCGGTTGATTTCTTGATGTACTTGAGCGAGCAGCTTGGAACGCAAGGCTATCTCGCCGGTGCAGGGCTGCCCAGCTGGAATATCGATGGGCTGGATACCTCCAGCTTGTCGACGCTTGACCGGTCCGCTGCGGATATTATGAAGACGGCCACCTCGTTTATCGGCTGGTGGGATAACATTCTCCCTGCCGAATCCGCCGAAACGCACAAGAACTTGATCGCACAGCTCCTGTCAGGGGAGATTACCCCGGCCGAGTTCTGCAAGCAGATGGCACAGCTCAAACCGACTGAACTAAATTTTTAACAACACGAATTTAGCCAAACAAGATGTGGTCAGGAGGATTCCTGACCACATCTTTGAGAGGGGAACGACCATGAATTCTGTTTTTTCCAATAAAACGGCCATTGCGATATTTGTTCTTCCCACACTCATTGTTTTTTGTGCCATTGTATTGGTTCCCATCTTTATCTCCAGTTATTACAGTCTATTGGACTGGAATGGCGTGGGCAAAGGTACCTTTGTCGGGCTGCAAAATTACGCCCACATGTTTGCGGATTCAAGAGCGATGAATTCCGTCAAAAATTCCCTGCTGTTCGCAGCGGCTTCTATATTTATTCAATTGCCCATCTCCCTCTTGCTGGCCCTTATTCTGGCGTCGACGGTCAAAGGGGAAGGCTTTTACCGTACGGTGTATTTCATTCCGGTGCTGATCTCGACCGTCGTGATCGCCCAATTGTGGTCCAAAATCTATAACGCGGACTACGGTCTTTTGAACACCTTGCTTGAAAACGTAGGTCTTTCGAGGTTTGCCCAAGACTGGCTTGGGCAAAGAAAAACCGCTCTTGCCGCTTCTTTTATCCCGACTCTATGGCAGTACGTCGGTTATCACATGCTGCTGATGTACGCCGGGGCAAAATCAATTTCGCAGGATATAAACGAGGCAGCCAAAATGGATGGGGCTTCTCGAGTCCGAACCGCATTCTCGATTACCATCCCGCTCATGAGGCCCATTCTCAAAGTATGTCTCGTCTTTTCGGTGATCGGTGCCTTTAAGGTATTTGATCTGGTTTATGTGTTAACCGGCGGGGGGCCTTTGTTCTCCACCGAAGTGCCGAGTACCTTGATGTACACGACCATTTTCGACACCTACAAGTATGGCTATGGAAGTGCAATTTCCGTATTCATTATTCTGGAATGCTTGGTCTTTACGGTTATCATCAATAAATTTTTCAAGACCGAGTAGGAGGGAGAACCGATGAATCATACAGAAGCCTTGTCATCCAAAAAGCCGAAATTCATGGGAAAGCTCCTCTTACAGGCATTTCTGATCGTGGTGGCCATCATCCAACTCTATCCCCTGGTCTGGCTTGCGTTTTTCTCCCTGAAAGACAATAGCGAGATCTTCAGCGGCCATGTGGCGGGATTGCCCAAAAAGTTTCTTTGGAGCAACTATGCCCGGGCTTTATCAGACGGGCACGTGTTGACTTATTTCTTTAACAGCATCTTAGTAACGGCTGCTTCCATTATCCTGATTTTAATTTTGTCTTCCATGACCGGCTATGCCATTACAAGAATGAACTGGAAGCTCAGCAATTCAACGATGACCCTGATCCTTCTGGGCATGATGGTGCCGATTCACGCAGCGCTGCTGCCGCTCTTTATGGTTCTGAAGCATTTTCATTTGCTGAACACCTACTGGTCCTTGATTATCCCTTACGTAGCGTTTGGCATTCCGTTGGCCGTCTTTATTTTAAGCAGCTTTTTTAAGGGAGTTCCCCGCGAGCTGGAGGAATCTGCGGTCATGGACGGAAGCGGCATTTATCGAACCTTCTTTTCGATTATCCTGCCGCTTGTCCGCCCGGCTATCGCAACGGTTGCCATATTCTCCTTCCTGTCCTGCTGGAACGAGTTGATGTTTGCCGTAACCTTCATTAATAAAGCCTCTTATCAGACCCTAACGGTTGGCATGATGTCGATGGTGGGGACTTACATTACGCAGTGGGGAATCATCGGGGCGGGGCTCATGATCACGACAATCCCCACGGTCATCATCTATTTGCTGCTTAACAAGCAGGTACAGGAAAGCATGATTGCAGGCGCTGTCAAAGGCTAGGGGCATACATTTTCTAGGATAAGAGAGGGATGGTTCGAATGGCTGGTATCTCATTGGTCCATCAGGTTGCGACCCAGGAAAAGGCGGTCGCCTTTACCTTTGACGATGGTCCGCATCCGGTATATACGAAGCAACTGCTGGACATTTTCCGCCGGGCTAATGGCAAAGCAACGTTCTTCATGATCGGACAGGAGTTGGATGCATACGGGGAGATCGCCGCAGAAGTCCATGCCGCCGGGCATGAGATCGCCAATCATACTTGGTCGCATCCGGATCTGACAAAGCTGACGCTGGAGGAAGCGCGTGCGGAAGTAGAGAAGATGGATGAGAAGATACGCCGTATAACAGGGAAGCCCGTGCTGACCTTCAGACCTCCGTATTTTGCCGTAAATGAAGACATCCTTTCTCTTGCGGCAGACATGGGGTACCAATCGATTGGAGCGGTGAACGGAGAGGCGAAGGACTGGGAACAACCCGGCGTCGAGTATATTCTCGATCATACGCGGCGAGTGTTGGGCAAGGGCAGCATTCTGCTGTTTCATGACGGGTATGGCAAACGAGAGCAGACGATCGAGGCAGTCCGGGTGCTGGTGGAGGAGCTTGCTGCCGAGGGGTACCGGTTCGTGACCGTAAGCGAGCTGACGGCACTCTCTAACCCGATAGCATAGCCTTCATCCGACAAGCGGGGCCGTTGAAAGCCGAAGCTGAGAGGAGAAGAAGATCGGCTTTCCCTTCCGAAGAATAGAAGCGATCCTGAGCCAACGGCAGGGACCGCTTCTTTTGCTTTCGGGAGTGGCGAAGGGTTTCTTTGCGAGCGGGAGACGGGAAATGTGAAGATTAAAACAATTTGTTTTAAATGGATTGTTTTAATCCATGCAAGGTGTTACAATTCCCGCATGTACTACAATTCACAATCATAAAGCGAGGCTGGTCATGAAATCCTTAGAACCCATCCAGATCGGAAACCTGCAACTGAAGAATCGGTTTATTATGGCGGCGATGGGCCCGGAGCTCGGCAATTTCGACGAGCGAACCATCGACTATTATGTCCGGCGGGCGGAGGGCGGCGCCTCCATGCTGCTCACAAATATCATTGCGACGGAAGCCATCGACGGCCACGGTCCCTCTTCCACCCTGACCGAAGAGAGCTTCGATGGCTTCAAGCAGTTGGTCGAACAAGCTCATCGCTACGACTGCAAGGTCTGTATCCAGATCATGCCGGGGGTAGGGCTCGGCGGAGTGGGTCCGGGCCGAACCAAACCGGCAAGCGCATCGGCTCTGCCTTTGTACCCGGGAGCGGCTATCTCGTTCGAGGAGCTGACGCGGGAGGAAATCCGGTTCATCCAAGACGAGGTAGTCCGAACGGTCACACTTGCCAAGGAGGCGGGAGTCGATGCCGTCGAGCTCCACGCGTACGGCGGGTATCTGACGGACAAATTCATGACTCCGCGCTGGAATATCCGCACGGACGAATATGGCGGCAGCTTTGAGAACCGGATGCGGTTTCTGTGTGAACTCATCGACGGGATTCAGTTGGCGCTCGGCAAGGACTTTCCGCTGCTGGTGAAGTTCACGCCCTGTCACTTCCTGCCGCCGGAGCTCGGGTACCGGGGGATGGAGGAAGGGATCGAGATCGCCAAGCTGCTCGAGCAGAGGGGCGTTCATGCCCTGCATGTGGATGCCGGCTGCCATGACAACTGGTACATGGCGATGCCGCCGATCTATCAGCAGGAGGCGGTACCGCAGCTCCTGGCCGCCCGGACGGTGAAGGAGCACACCTCGCTGCCGGTCATCACGAACGGCCGGCTGGGTGACATCGCCAAGGCCGAGGCGGCGCTTCAGAACGGCTGGCTCGACATCGTCGGCGTGGCCCGGGCTTTCCTGGCTGACCCGGACTTCCCTAACAAAGTGAGGGACAACCGGTCGGATGAGATTCGTTCCTGCATCTACTGCAACGAAGGCTGCATCAAGAGTGTGGCGGAAGGTGAGAGCATCAAGTGTGCGGTGAACCCGCTGGCCGGTTACGAGAATCAGAAGCGGCTGGCCCCGGCTGCCAAGCCGAAGCGCGTGCTGGTTATCGGCGCTGGCCCCGGCGGGTGCCAGGCTGCCTTGTCGGCGGCCGAAGCCGGCCACGATGTGGAGATCTGGGAGAAGAAGGAACGCTTGGGCGGTAACTTCTACAACGCCTGCCTGCCCTCGTTCAAGCGGGATGGCGAAAAGCTGCTGCACTATTACGCCACCGAGCTGAAGAACCGGAAGATCCGCGTCCGGTACTGCATGGAAGCAACGGAGCAAGCTGTGCTGGACTACCAGCCGGATCTCGTCATTCATGCGACGGGAGCCGCACCGCTCCGTCCGCGGTCCATCCCGGGGATTGACAAAGCTCATGTCGCCCCGGCCACGGACGTCCTGCAGAACACCGCCTATATCGGGGAGAATGTGGCGGTGATCGGCGCTGGCCTGGTCGGCTGCGAGACGGCGCTGGTGCTGGCGAACAACGGAAAGAACGTGACGGTGATCGAACGGGCGGACCGGATCCTGCCGGAACCGATCTTCATTCAGAATGCGATGATGCTCAAGCAGATGCTGCAGCATCCTCGGATCACCTTTAAAACCTCCTGCACGCTGGCCGAGATCCACGACCAAGCCATCACCGTGCAGACGGCCGGACAGGAAGAGACCCTGCCTTGCGACAATGTGGTCCTGGCCATGGGCTTCCTGCCCAACACGCAGTTGTTCCACGCTTTGCAGGATAAAGTAAAGATTGTGAATGTCGGCGACAGCGTTCAAGTCCGGAAAGTGCTGGATGCCGTGCACGAAGCCCATGAAGCGGTGTTGAGCTTTTAGAATGTTATAGTGCAATAACAAAGCGCGTCTTCTGCGCTCAGGTATGATCCCTTCCGGGTAGATCGGGAGGGATTTTTTGTGCCCCCAAAAAGGAGAGGGATTGAAATCTCCTTAATTTTGGACATTCTTGTGAGTTTTCTGTGAGCTTGATATCGTATGATAGTGATACTGGAATTTTTTGTACAAGGGAGCGGAATCGTGAAACCGTCGGGAAAATGGATAGGCATCGTTTCGATTCTGGTAGCCCTTGCGCTTTTATTGTCTTTGCTTTATGAGGGATTGGTTGAAAAGGGAAATGCGCCTTTGGCGGAACAAGGCGTTTTGGACCTAAGAGATATCGGGCTGCCGCAGCATGGGATGGCCACGCTTAGGGGAGATTGGGAGTTTTATCCGGACAAGCTTCTGGAACCGGGAGATTTTTCCCAAGGGCAGCCCTCAGGAAGAGTATTCCTAAAGACTCCTGAGACCTGGACCGGAAAGCCAGAAACCGGGGGTGTCAAAGCAAGAGGCTCGGGCACGTACCGGCTAAAGGTGTTGGTGCCGTCTGACGAAGCGATCTATGGAATAAAGATCACCAACATCCGCATGGCCCACAAGCTGTACATCAATGGAAAGCTTATGGGGCAAAGCGGAACTCCGGCTTATACCCGGGAAGAGCATCGTCCGGGAAATACGCCGTATACGGTTTTTTTTCAATCGAACACCGGTGAACTGGATATCGTCATTCAGGTTTCCAATTATGTCTTCTTCAACGGAGGCATCGCCAGGCCCATCCAGTTGGGGGCGCAGGGAGCGATTATGTTCCGGACTGCCTTAAGCGTGGGGGGCGATCTGGCTTGTATTCTGATCTTTGCGCTGGTCGGCATCCACCAAATCCTTCAATATCTACCCAGAAGGTTCGACAAGAGCAATTTGTACTGCGGGCTGTTCCTGGTGCTGATTGCTATCCTGCAGACGATGCAGGACGAGAAGCTTGCCCAACGGCTCCTTCCGCAGATCCCCTTTAACGTCATTTACAAAATGCTGGATGCCTCCTTCTTCTTGGCGAGTCTCGTTGCCGTACTCTTGTTCTGTTCCTTGAACAGCCGTATGCTGCCCAAGCGAATGCAGGTCCTTCTCACCCTTCCGATTGCGTTGACGGTAGCCGCGATTCCCTTCGTGCCTTACCGGATCTTTAACGAGGCGAAGCTCTACCTGATGATTTATGTCGGGTTTGTGTTGATCGTCTTGATGGGAGGACTTGCCCGGCTCTATATCCGGCAGCAGAAGGGCAATTATAAAAGCAAAGAACTGCTTCTTTTTATGGCGGCCGTCTTTTCAATAGAAATCTATATGGTTGCGGATTCCCTCTCCAAGGAGAGTGTGATGTCGTCCGATTTTATCGGCAAGTTGGCAGCAGTGTTCTTTACCATCCTGATGAACATTTTGCTGGCCTTCCGATTCGCCCGAACCATGGAAGAGACGCAGGTTTTGACCCGCCAATTGACGGCATCCAACCAGACGAAGGACGAATTTCTCATGATGACGTCCCATGAGGTCCGAACGCCGCTCAATGCCATCATGAACATTACTTCTCAACTCTTGGATGACGAAGAGGGAACGCTCACGGCCAAGCAACAGCAGGACCTTTGGCTGGTTCGGGATACTTCCGTAAGGCTGGCCATGCTGGTGCAAGACTTGATGGATGTGACCCGCTTGCGGCACGGCGAGATGAACATGCAGCCGACTGTCGTCAATGTCCGGTCTGTGGCACGGCTTGTGGTCGACATTCTGCAATTCGAGCTGGCGGGCAAGCAGGTGGAGCTGCGAAATGGGATATCCCCCCGACTGTGGGTGCGGGCGGATGAGAACCGGCTGCGCCAGATCCTGTACAACCTTGTGCATAATGCCATTAAGTATACCAAGACGGGAAGCATTACCTTAAGCGCAACCGCGTATGAGGATAAGGTCCATCTCGATGTGGAGGACACGGGGATCGGGATAGCGCCGGATAAGCAGCAGAGGCTGCTGCAAAAGGAAGACCCCTTCGGGTATGACCTGCCGGAGGACGGGTACACGGGGATGGGGGTCGGCCTGTACATTTGCCGCAAGCTGGCGGAGGGCATGGACGGCTCTCTCGGCATCGATTGGTCTGAGCCCGGCAAGGGCACCCGCATGAGGGTAACCTTGCCCCTTGAGGAGGAAGACGCGGCCCCCGAACGATCGGATAACCGGAATGATTCGCGGCGCCATTCCCTTCAAACGTTGGACCCTCTGGAGGTTCTGGGCGAGCACAAATACACCATTCTGATCGTGGACGACGAGCCATCCAACCTCTATACCCTGCTGAACATTCTGCGGCGGCACCCCTACAATGTGCTGTCGGCGCTTTCCGCCAAGGAGGCGCTCGCCCAAATCGACCGGCATCCGATGATCGATCTGGTCATTCTGGATGTGATGATGCCGGAGGTCTCCGGGATCGAGCTGTGCCGGATTCTGCGGGAACAGCAATCCATCCTGGCGCTGCCGATCCTGTTCGCCACCGCCAAGGACCGTTCCCAGGATATTGTGATGGGCTTCGCGGCGGGGGCGAATGACTATGTGACCAAGCCCTTCGAAGGGGAGACGCTGGTGGCCCGGATTCAGACGCTTCTGGCCATGAAATCCTCCATCCAGGAAGCCATCCGCAACGAATTGGCCTTTCATCAGGCGCAGATTAAGCCGCACTTCCTGTACAACGCCTTGAGCAGCGTCATCTCCTTCTGCTATACAGACGGGGAGAAGGCGGCTTACCTGCTTTCGCGGCTCAGCCAGTACCTCCGGTACATTCTCGATATGGACAGCTATGAAATGCGGGTACCCTTGAGCCGGGAGCTGGAGTTGATCGAGGCCTATGTGGATATCGAGAGAGCCCGCTTTGACGACCGGTTCGAGTTCGTCAGCCATGTGGAGGAAGGGTTGGAAGAAATGCCGATTCCCTCTCTTTGCATTCAGCCGTTTGTGGAAAATGCCATCCGGCACGGGTTCTTTGACAAGGAGGGCCGGGGAACGGTTGCCCTGACGGTAAGAAGGGCTGCCGAAGCGGTGGAAGTGACGGTCGAGGATGACGGGGCAGGCATCCCGGAAGCGATTCTGACGCAGATTACGGGCGTCGGCAGGCCGGGGGATGGAGTGGGCATTGGCATTCTCAATATCCGGCGCCGGCTGGAGTCCATTCCCGGGGCCGCCCTGGATGTGATATCCGAGCCAGGCCAGGGAACCAAAGTCGTCATGCGCTTGCCGCAGGACGCGGATGCATAAGCCGTTCGGGAGAAGGGGAGAGGGGCATGTTCAGCGTCGTTATTGTGGAAGATGAGAAGCCGATCCTGGAGCTGATGAAGGTCATCGTTGGCCGCAGTCCCCATTGCCGGATTATCGGCGCCTTCAGCAATCCTCTGGAAGCGCTGGAGAGGCTGCCCGAGCTTCGGCCGGACATCGCTTTTCTGGATGTGGAGATGCCCAAGCTCTCCGGTCTTGAGCTTGCCCGGAAGTTGAACGAGTGCTGCGAAGGCACGCGCATCGTCTTTACTACCGCCTATAAGGAATATGCGCTGGAGGCGTTCCGGGTATATGCCTTCGATTATATATTGAAGCCGGTTACACCCGCCGCCATCGACCGAATCACGGCCCGCATGCTGAAAGAGAAGGCGCGCATGGAATCGGCCGCGGCGGCGGAGACCGTACAGAAAATCAGCATCCGTTGCTTTGGCAGCTTTGAGGTTCGGGGTCCCAAGGGCGAGCTGGTGCGTTGGCCGACGCGGAAGGCCGAGGAACTGTTTGCCTATCTGCTGTGCTGGCCCAATCAGCACACGAGCAAATGGATATTGGCCGATCTGCTCTGGCCGGAGATGAACGAAGAACGCGCCATTCACAATCTGCACAACACCGTGTATCGGCTGAAGAAGCTCTTGAAGGAACAGGACATTGGGATGGACGTCGTCAAGACGGGAGACGGCTATCTGTTGAAAACCCTGGGCATCGGCTATGATCTGCTGGAATTCCGGCAGAGCCTCCCGCTGCCCTCGGAAACGGGGCAGGCGGAGGCAGAGCGGATGGAAGCCTTGTTTAGCCTGTATCGCGGCCCTCTGTTGGACCATAAGGATTACATGTGGAAGGTACAGCTTGAGGAAAGCTGCGGCAAGCTGTTCCGGACCATCGGTTGCCGTTTGGCCGAACGGTACTTGGCGGAAGGGGACTTTAACCGGGCGGAGCAGCGGCTATTGACCGGCCTTTCTCACTATCCCTTAGAGGAAGAGTTTCATTTGCTTCTGTTGGAGGTCTATGCGGCATCCGGCAAAAAAGAGCGGATCGGCCGACATTTCTCGCTGTTCGAGAACCGGTACCGCCGGGAAATGGGCATGGAGGTGCCCGCCGAGATCAGCCGGAAAGCCAGGGAGTACATGGAGTCGTGACAAGCTGAGAGAATTTTGAGAGACGGTTCCCCTATACTGGTAGCAAATCTCCCCCATTATTGTCGATTTCGAGAAAGAGAGCGATGCAAATGAACGCGAGAAAAATGAAGTTTCTGTCGACTTTTACGGCGGTTGCGCTTGTTGTGAGCGTGCTGCTTTCGCTTGCCTGGTGGCCAGGAAATGTCAATGCATTCGGATCGGGGGCGGGTACGGCCGCAAATCCGTATATCATTACGACGGCAGAGGACCTTAACCAGGTACGCAACACATTGGGAGCCTATTACAAGCTGGGCGCCGATATCGATCTAAGCGGCTATACCAACTGGGTGCCGATCGGGACCAGCTCGAGACCGTTCACCGGCAGCATTGACGGGGATGGACATACGATCACCGGGTTGAAAATTGCCCGATCTTCGCAATCCAACGTAGGTTTATTCGGTTACGTAAATACAGCAGGCCAGATTCGCGATGTCCATTTAGTGGGAGTAGACGTAACGGGAAGCAATTCCACTGGCGGTTTGGTGGGGTATATGTATAAAGGAAAGATCGAAACCAGCAGCGTAAGCGGAATGGTAACGGGGGTCAGCGAAGTCGGCGGTCTGGCGGGGAGCCTTTATTTCACTACCAGTATAAGCGGCAGTTCCGCCAATGTAGCCGTTATCGGGGACTCTTATGCGGGTGGCTTGATCGGAAGATACGACAGTACGATTGCCTCGTCCGATAACTCCGCGAGCGGGGACGTATCGGGTAACGGCGCGGTCGGCGGCTTAATGGGAAGAACAAGCGGAGGCGTCATTAACAGCTATGCCAGCGGAAACGTAACAGGCAAGGCTGCCGGAATCGGCGGGCTAATCGGCCAGGCGACTTCAGGAAAAATCGAATCCAGTTACGCCACGGGAAATGTTACTTCCAATGGAGGAACGAATATCGGCGGCCTAATTGGGAGTATCGGGAGTACATCAGGCAGGGTCGAAAAAAGTTACGCTACCGGCAATATAACGGCCAATTATGGAAGCTATAACTACGCTGGGGGGTTAGTAGGCAATTCTTTCGGCATCATTATCAATTGCTACGCCACCGGAAATTTAATCCATCAAACAGAGCCCTCTGCCGTCCCCGCCGGATTCGGCGGTTTAGTGGGACTGAATGATAATGGTAACGTTCAGAATAGCTATTCCATCGGAAATGTATCCGGAGGCGGCGGTTTGGCATACAGCGGAAGGAATATTACTAACAGTTACTATGACATGAATACGTCCGGTCAAAGCGACACGGGGAAGGGTATCCCCAAGATAACGGCCGATATGATGAAACTGTCCACGTATTCTACTTGGGATTTCACTTCCATTTGGTCCATCCACGAAGGTGCGGGTTACCCGAAGCTGCGATATTCCGTTGCCTATGACAATAACGGAGGAACGGCAGGTACAGTGCCGACGGATGCCAACTCCTATATTCCCGGCCAAGCCATTACCGTGCTGGGGAACACCGGCAGCCTGGCGCGGGACGGCTATGCGTTCGCGGGCTGGAGTCTTGATCCAAGCGGGAAGGGTACGATTTATGCGGCGGGGGATTCGTTCCCCTTGGCAAAAACCCTCAACGTTAAGCTTTACGCGAAATGGACCCCGGTCTCTACCATTGCTCCCATTGGGAACCAGACGTTGCCGGACCTGCAGGAAGGATACGCTTCGGGAACCCAACAGGCGTATACGGTGACCATTACCCGGACAGGTGCAGGAGTGTTGACGAATTTGGCCGTTCACTTAAGCGGGGCGGATGCCGATGCGCTTGAGATAACCGGACCGGCGGCTACGACGTTGGATAGCGGGAGAGCTTCTACCACGTTCACGGTGAAGGCGAAGGACTACCTGCCAAAAGGGACATATAGCGCAACGGTCACGGTTTCGGCGGACCAAATGGCGGATGTGACGTTTAACGTCGGCCTGGCGGTGAAAAAGAAACCGATCGTCAAGGGAGACGGTACAGGGGACGGGAAGGTAACGCTTGCCGATTCCGTGCTGATTACGAAATACATGCAGGGGAAGATCACCTTGACTCCGGAGCAGATCGAAGCCTTGGACATGAACGGAGACGGGGAACTGACTGCCGAAGACGCGGATATGCTTCAAGCTTTATACGTGGCAAAGCCATAGGGAGAAGAAAACGAGAGAGAAGCTGAAATCCGGTCGCCAACCGGGTTTCGGCTTTTTTTGTCGAGGGATTTGAGAGAAATTTGAGAGACGGCTGCTTTATAATGGCCGAACAGAGAGAGCTATGCCAAAAACCGAATTTATTCGATGGAAAGAAAGAGAGCGACGGAACATGAACGTGAAAATCAGGAAGCCTTTATCCGTTATGATGGCGGTTTTGTTGACGTTGGGCACGCTTTCCTCGTCTGCGTGGCTGCCGGACAAAGCGAAGGCGGCAGGAACGGGCTCGGGAACCGAAGCCGATCCGTATATCATTACAACGGCGGCCCAACTCGACGACGTGCGTAACCAATATGATGCCGTTTATTACAAGCTAGGCGCCGATATCGACCTAAGCGGTTATGACAATTGGGTACCGATCGGAGACCAATCTTTTCCGTTCAAAAGCTATTTTGACGGAAATGGGTACACGATCACAGGATTAACCGTTAACAGACCTGCCTCATCCTATGCGGGATTGTTCGGTTACCTCTCGGGGGGACAAGTGCAGAATGTCCGATTATCGGACGTGAATGTCGTCGGGAAGGACTACGTTGGCGGCTTAGTGGGATTTCTATCGAGCGGTAGCGGTAGAGCGGAATACAATACCGTCAGCGGCCAGGTGAGTGGGAATAGCAATATAGGCGGCTTGGCGGGGGGAACGGACTCCTCTTCCTATATAAACGGCAACTCCGCCAATGTCGCCGTCAATGGCAACATGAACGTGGGCGGCCTGATCGGATTTTACGGCGGTAACCTTACCATGACCGACAATTCGGCAAGCGGCAACGTGACCGGAACCGGTAATAATGTCGGCGGTCTGATCGGGAGTACCTATGGATCGGCCGGAACGCTGAGCAACAGTCACGCCAGCGGCATCGTAACCGGAAAGAGCAGCGCCAGCACGAATCTTGGCGGGTTAGTCGGAAATAGCGCCTTCTCAAAGATCGAATACAGTTATGCCACGGGAGACGTCAATTCTACGGGAGGAACCTATCTCGGCGGCTTGGTCGGCTTCGGCCTATCGACCGCGCTTGAAAAGAGCTTTGCCACCGGCAACATAACCGTTACCGGAACCGCCAATCCTTTCGCCGGCGGGTTAATAAGCCGAACGAACAGCAACATTACCAATTGCTATGCGAGAGGCAATGTAACGGCAATCGGGGCGTCTACTTCCTACCTGGGCGGCTTGGTCGGAAGTCATAACGGCTATATTCAATACAGTTATTCCGTCGGCAGCGTAACGGGGAAAGGATCGCTAAACGCCAGCTTGGCAGGCGGCGGGGGAACCATCACCGACAGCTACTATAACAGGGATACCGCCGCGCAAAGCGTCGGGCAAAGCTCAAGAGGCACGGCCAAAACAACGGCGGAGCTGAAGAGAGCGGCCACCTTCAGCCTGTTTAACTTCAAAGAGGTTTGGTTCATCAAGGAGGGAGTGGATTATCCGGAGCTGCTCTATCCGGTCGCCTATGACCACAATGGAGGAACAGGGAAATTGCCTGCCGCCGTTGCCTATTATCAGCCAGGCAGCACGGTTTCCGTTCTGGGCAATACCGGTAACTTGACGCGGTACGGGTATATCTACGCGGGATGGAGCACGAATCCCTCCGGGGTTGGCACGGTCTATAAAGCCGGGGATCTCTATACCACGGACTTGCAGTCCGTGAAGTTTTACGCGAAATGGCTGTTGAAGACGTATAGGATCGCCCCTCTGGATAACCTGGCGTTCCCGGATTTGTTCGAGAAATACGTAGCCGGAACGCAGGAAATGAAAACCGTTACGGTGACGCGAACGGGCACGGAGGACTTGACCCATCTGACAGTTCGCTTGAGCGGCAGGAATGCCGACGCCTTCGAGATTGCCGGCCCGGCGGCAACCACGTTGAATACCGCGGCGCCTTCCGCCACGTTCACGGTAAAGGCGAAGAACGGCCTCCCCAAAGGCAATTACACCGCGACGGTTACCGTAACGGCGGATCTGATGGCGGATGTGACGTTTACCGTCGAACAAGCCATCAATGTCAAACCGATTATCAAAGGCGATGCTACAGGCGACGGGAAGGTTACCGTTGCGGATTCCCTGCTGATTACCAAGTACATGCAGGGCAAGGTCACTTTGACACCGGAACAGTTCGAAGCTTTGGACATGAACGGGGACGGAAGATTGACGAAGGAAGACGCGGATATGGTCCAAGCGTTATATGTGATAAAGAACTAGGGGAAGCATAGGTTTGAGAAGCCGAGGACCCGGTGAGAACCGACCTTCGGCTTTTTCCTGTTCCGAGAAAGAGTCTCCTGGACGCTGGGGGCTTTGGGAGAATTTTGAGAGATGACTGTTTTATACTAATAGCGATTACTCTCGAATATTGTCGCAAATGGGAGAGCCGCCGTGAATTACACGGGAAAACTTTGCGTGTAATTTTTTTCGGGTGCATGGCTAAGCAAGGTATCGAGGGCTGGGGGGACAGCGTTTGCCTAGAGCGAAATGAATCGGTCATGAAGCCATGTTCCTAAACTTCACCACATTGGATAAGAAAGAGAGCGCGAAAAAATGATCGCAAAAAAAAGGAAAGCATTAGCCGTTTTTATGGCAATTGTGCTTGTTACGGGTACGATTCTATCTGGGCTTACATGGGTGCCGGATAAAGCCAGAGCCTCGGGTACGGGCTCGGGGACAGCAACCGATCCGTATATCATTACGACGGCGGAGCAGCTCAACAATATCCGCAACTCCATGGGGGCTTCCTACAAACTTGGCAATGATCTCGATCTAAGCGGGTACGTGAACTGGGCACCGATCGGGACAAGCATTCAGCCGTTTAGCGGCGGCTTCGACGGTGACGGGCATACGATCACGGGATTAACCATCGACAATTTCTCGAACTCTTACGTAGGCTTATTCGGTTATGTCGATACAGCAGGCCAGATCCGCAATGTTCATTTATCCGGAGTAAATGTGCTCGGAGGGACGAATGTTGGCGGTTTGGTAGGATATATCAAACAAGGCAAGATCGAAAACAGCAGCGTAAGCGGTGCTGTCAATGGGGCCAACCAAGTCGGCGGTCTGGCCGGAAAGTTTGATTCGTCGGCCGCCATTGCCGGCAGCTCTGCTCATGTAACGGTTGGGGGACAAAACTACCTGGGCGGTTTGATCGGCCAATACAGCAGTACGGCTGCCATGAGAGACAATTTTGCCACCGGCAACGTGAGAGGTGCCGGTTTTGTCGGGGGATTGATCGGGGACCTTAACAAAGGCGGCAATGTCATCAACAGCTATGCCAGCGGCAATTTAGAAGCAGGTTCGATGGCTGGCGGTTTGATCGGCAGTACAGGTTCAAGCAGAATCGAATCCAGCCATGCTACGGGAAACATCTCTTCTACAGCAGGCCAATATGTTGGCGGATTGATCGGAACGACGTCAAACACGACCATCGAGCGGTGCTATGCCGCAGGCAATATAACCATTACTCAAGGAAATTGGCTGTACGCCGGCGGTTTAGTAGGCTATTCAACCGGCGTCATTAATAACTCCTATGCCACTGGCAATGTCACAGCGGTGTCCGTTATGCTTGCCGTCTTCGGCGGTTTAGTAGGCGGCAATATCATGGGCCAAATTCAGAACAGCTACTCGGTCGGCGCCGTTACATCAGGCGGCGGATTGGTAAGCTCCAATAACGGCGGCACCATCACGGGCAGCTATTACGATAAGAATACGTCCGGCCAAAGCGACACCGGAAAAGGGACGCCCAAGACAACGGCGGAGATGAAGGCGGCGGCTACCTATAGCGGCTGGGATTTCACGACGGTCTGGTCGATTAAGGGCGGAGATTACCCGAAGCTGCGCTATTCCGTCACCTACGACAAAAACGGGGCAACTGCCGGAACGGCGCCGACTGACGGCAATTGGTATGCGCCGGGCAGTTCCGCTCCTATACAAGGGAATACCGCCGGTCTGACGCGGGACGGTTACGCTTTTGTAGGATGGTCACCGGATCCAGACGGAAGAGGAACCGTATATGCGGCAGGCGAGACTTACCCCATGGGAACCCTCAACGTTACGCTGTATGCGGTGTGGACTCCGGTTACGTATACAATCGCTCCCTTGGGAGAGCAGACCTTCTCGGTTTTGCAGGAAGGGTATGCGCCGGGAACGCAGGAGCCGAAAACCGTTACTGTTACCCGAACGGGGACAGGCGATTTGACGAACTTGACCGTCCGCTTAAACGGCACCGATGCGGATGCCTTCGAAGTAGTTGGACCTGCGGCAACGACGCTGGATAGCGGGACACCTTCCACCACCTTCACGGTGAAGGCGAAGAATAGCCTGTCAGAAGGCACTTATCACGCAATGGTTACGGTTACGGCCGATCATATGGCGGATGTGACGTTTACCGTTGAACAGACGGTGAATAAGAAGGCGAGGATCAAGGGCGACGGTACAGGGGATGGCAAGGTGACGGTTGCCGATTCTGGGATGATTACGAAATACATTCAGGGCAAGATTACCTTGACGCCGGAGCAGTTCGAAGCCTTGGACATGAACGGGGACGGGAAATTGACTGTTGAAGACGCGGATTTGATTCACGCACTTTATGTAGGGGGACAATAAAATGAAGCATCGCACAATGGGAATGACCCGGTTTATGAGGCAAGCCGTTTGTCTTCTCCTTCTTTTGAGCTTGGTAATGGGGCCATTTGCTTCCCTTACCCGCGTTCATGCGGCAGGCGTTCCGGTGGCGGCAAGCGTGAGTAGCGTCTCGGGCGCTCCGGGGGAATCGGTTGATGTGACCGTATCCATCGATCCCGGAGATTATGATGTAGCCGGATATGATCTCAATTTGACCTATGATTCAACCGTACTGGAGTTGGCGCCGACAAATCCGGTAACCAATACGGCAGGTGCCCTGATATTCAATTCTGGCACGAAAAAGATTGGAGAGATGCAGGCCGTTCATGTCTCCGCAAGCATTTTTGGGTCTATGACCCTCCTATTAGAGAAAGCGAATGTTTTTACCATTCATTTTAAGATAAAGGAGACAGCCATCTCCTCGAATTCGTATGTGAATATCGTCAAGAACACCGGCGCCACCGACCCCGCCGGCACTTATTTTGATGGGATGGAAGAAGCTTATTTACCTATCCCGCAACTTACTCCCGGCAAGGTAAGCGTGGTTCCTGTGCCGAAGAACGTAACGGTTGGAATCGGGAGCGTGTCCGGAGTAGCAGGGGAAACGGTAACGGTGCCGGTTTCCATCCTGGAGACAGCGGGAGCAGTGGCCGGCTACGGCATGCAGCTGGATTATGACCCGACGGCGTTGGAGGTGATCAGCATCGTTGGCAAGTCCGGCGATCTTTTTAAATCCAATAAAGATAATACAGAAGGCTGGCTGAGGGTGGCGTGGACGGATCTTACCGGCGGCGATCATGCGTTGGCTAAGGGGGATGAGCTGTTCTCCGTCGATTTTAGAATAAAAGACAACCCAACGAAGGGCGACAAAGGGATTACGGTGAACCACCAGGAGGATGTGAACTATCTTACTCTTGTTGACAATAACCTCGTGGAAATGATAAAGACCGTTTCTCCAGGAAAAGTAACGGTCAACGAGCTGACGAACGCGGAAAAGCCGACGATCTCGACACAGCCGCAGGACATGACGGTCAACGTCAACGAGGCCGCGAGCTTGAGCGTCACGGCGAAGGTAGACAGCGGGAATCTGAGCTACCAGTGGTACAGCAGCACGACGAACAGCAACGAAACCGGCACGGAGATTGCGGACGCGACGAAAGCCACCTTCTCCGCTCCGACGGGTAAGGCAGGCACGAGTTACTACTACGTCGTGGTGACCAACACGGACACCAGCAAGACTGGGCAGAAGACGGCGGAGACTAAGAGCGCTGTTGCAACGGTGACGGTGAACGAGCTGACCCATGCGGAAAAGCCGACGATCTCGGCGCAGCCGCAGGACATGACGGTTAACGTCAACGAGGCCGCGAGCTTGAGCGTCACGGCGAAGGTAGACAGCGGGAATCTGAGCTACCAGTGGTACAGCAGCACGACGAACAGCAATGAAACTGGCCAGCCGATTCCGGATGCGACGAAAGCCACCTTCTCCGCTCCGACGGGTAAGGCGGGCACAGCCTACTACTACGTCGTGGTTACCAACACGGACACCAGCAAGACCGGCCAGAAGACGGCGGAGACGAAGAGCGCTGTTGCGACGGTGACGGTCAACGAGCTGACGAACGCGGAAAAGCCGACGATCTCGGCACAGCCGCAGGACGTAACGGTCAACGTCAATGAAGCCGCGAGCTTGAGCGTCACGGCGAAGGTAGACAGCGGCACGCTGAGCTACCAGTGGTACAGCAGCACGACGAACAGCAATGAAACCGGTACGGAGATTGCGGGAGCAACGAAGGCCACCTTCTCCGCGCCGACGAATAAGAACGGTGTCTTCTACTATTACGTGGTAGTAACCAACACGGACAGCACGAAGACCGGCCAGAAGACGGCAGAGACGAAGAGCTCCGTTGCAACGGTAACGGTCAACGAGCTGACGAACGCGGAAAAGCCGACGATCTCGGCACAGCCGCAGGACGTGACGGTGAACGTCAATGAAGCCGCGAGCTTGAACGTCACGGCGAAGGTGGATAGCGGCACGCTGAGCTACCAATGGTACAGCAGCACGACGAACAGCAACGAAATCGGCACGGAGATTGCGGGAGCAACGAAAGCCGACTTCTCCGCTCCGACGGGTAAGGCAGGCACGAGTTACTACTACGTCGTGGTGACCAACACGGACACCACGAAGACCGGGCAGAAGACGGCGGAGACTAAGAGCGCTGTTGCGACGGTGACGGTGAACGAGCTGACCCATGCGGAAAAGCCGACGATCTCGGCGCAGCCGCAGGACATGACGGTGAACGTCAACGAGGCCGCGAGCTTGAGCGTCACGGCGAAGGTAGACAGCGGGAATCTGAGCTACCAGTGGTACAGCAGCACGACCAACAGCAACGAAACTGGCCAGCCGATTCCGGATGCGACGAAAGCCACCTTCTCCGCTCCGACGAATAAGAACGGTGTCTTCTACTACTATGTTGTGGTAACCAACACAGACTCCAGCAAGACCGGCCAGCAGACGGCGGAGACGAAGAGCTCCGTTGCAACGGTGACGGTCAACGAGCTGACGAACGCGGAAAAGCCGACGATCTCGACACAGCCGCAGGACGTGACGGTTAACGTCAACGAGGCCGCGAGCTTGAGCGTCACGGCGAAGGTAGACAGCGGGAATCTGAGCTACCAGTGGTACAGCAGCACGACGAACAGCAATGAAACCGGCACGGAGGTTGCGGGAGCAACGAAGGCCACCTTCTCCGCTCCAACGACGAAGGCGGGCACAGCCTACTATTACGTGGTGGTAACCAACACGGACAGCACGAAGACCGGGCAGCAGACAGCAGAGACGAAGAGCGCTGTTGCAACAGTGACGGTCAACGCACTGACTCATGCGGAAAAGCCGACGATCTCGGCACAGCCGCAGGACATGACGGTCAACGTCAACGAAGCCGCGAGCTTGAGCGTCACGGCGAAGGTAGACAGCGGGAATCTGAGCTACCAGTGGTACAGCAGCACGATCAACAGCAACGAAACTGGCCAGCCGATTCCGGATGCGACGAAAGCCACATTCTCTGCTCCGACGGGTAAGGCGGGCACAGCCTACTACTACGTCGTGGTAACCAACACGGACACGAGCAAGACCGGCCAGAAGACAGCAGAGACGAAGAGCTCTGTTGCAACGGTAACGGTCAACGAGCTGACGAACGCGGAAAAGCCGACGATCTCGACACAGCCGCAGGGCGTGACGGTTAACGTCAACGAGGCCGCGAGCTTGAGCGTCACGGCGAAGGTAGACAGCGGGAATCTGAGCTACCAATGGTACAGCAGCACGACCAACAGCAACGAAACTGGCCAGCCGATTCCGGATGCGACGAAAGCCACCTTCTCCGCTCCGACGAATAAGAACGGTGTCTTCTACTACTACGTCGTGGTAACCAACACGGACAGCACGAAGACCGGGCAGAAGACGGCGGAGACGAAGAGCGCTGTTGCGACGGTGACGGTCAACGAGCTGACGAACGCGGAAAAGCCGACGATCTCGACGCAACCGCAAGACGTAACGGTAAACGTCAACGAAGCCGCGAGCTTGAACGTCACGGCGAAGGTGGACAGCGGCACGCTGAGCTACCAGTGGTACAGCAGCACGACCAACAGCAACGAAACTGGCCAGCCGATTCCGGATGCGACGAAAGCCACCTTCTCCGCTCCGACGAATAAGAACGGTGTCTTCTACTATTACGTAGTAGTGACCAACACGGACACCAGTAAGACCGGCCAGAAGACGGCAGAGACGAAGAGTTCTGTTGCAACGGTAACGGTCAACGCACTGACCCATGCGGAAAAGCCGACGATCTCGGCACAGCCGCAGGACATGACGGTCAACGTCAACGAGGCCGCGAGCTTGAGCGTCACGGCGAAGGTAGACAGCGGGAATCTGAGCTACCAGTGGTACAGCAGCACGACGAACAGCAACGAAACCGGCACGGAGATTGCGGGAGCAACGAAAGCCACCTTCTCCGCTCCGACGAATAAGAACGGTGTCTTCTACTATTACGTGGTAGTGACCAACACGGATACCACGAAGACCGGCCAGAAGACGTCAGAGACGAAGAGCACTGTTGCGACGGTAACCGTCAACGAGCTGACGAACGCGGAAAAGCCGACGATCTCGGCACAGCCGCAAGACGTGACGGTAAACACCAACGAAGCCGCGAGCTTGAGCGTCACGGCGAAGGTAAACAGCGGCACGCTGAGCTACCAGTGGTACAGCAGTACGACCAACAGCAACGAAACCGGCACGGAGATTGCGGGAGCAACGAAAGATACCTTCTCCGCTCCGACGGGCAAGGCGGGCACAAGCTACTACTACGTCGTGGTAACCAACACGGACACCAGCAAGACCGGGCAGAAGACGTCAGAGACGAAGAGCTCTGTTGCAACGGTAACGGTGAACGAGCTGACCCATGCGGAAAAGCCGACGATCTCGGCACAGCCGCAAGACGTGACGGTGAACGTCAACGAAGCCGCGAGCTTGAGCGTCACGGCGAAGGTAGACAGCGGCACGCTGAGCTACCAGTGGTACAGCAGCACGACGAACAGCAACGAAACCGGCACGGAGATTGCGAACGCGACGAAAGCCACCTTCCCCGCTCCGACGGGCAAGGCCGGCACGAGTTACTACTACGTCGTGGTAACCAACACGGATACCACGAAGACGGGCCAGAAGACAGCAGAGACGAAGAGTTCTGTTGCGACGGTAACGGTCAACGAGCTGACCCATGCGGAAAAGCCGACGATCTCGGCACAGCCGCAGGACATGACGGTGAACGTCAACGAGGCCGCGAGCTTGAGCGTCACGGCGAAGGTAGACAGCGGCACACTGAGCTACCAGTGGTACAGTAGCACGACGAACAGCAACGAAACCGGTACGGAGATTGCGAACGCGACGAAAGCCACCTTCCCCGCTCCGACGGGCAAGGCAGGCACAAGCTACTACTACGTCGTGGTAACCAACACGGACACCAGCAAGACCGGGCAGAAGACGGCAGAGACTAAGAGCGCTGTTGCAACGGTGACGGTCAATGAGCTGACGAACGCGGAAGCGCCCGTGATAACATCGCAGCCGCAAGACCGGACCGTAAACGTTGGCGGCACGGCTGACCTAAGCGTGACGGCAACGGTAGGTAGCGGCAAGCTGAGCTACCAATGGTACAGCAACACGACGAATAGCACGACAGGCGGCACGGAGCTTTCGGGTGTGACCGGTGCAACGTATTCCGCACCAACCGCTACTGTTGGCACGAGTTACTACTACGTCTTGGTAACCAACACGGACTCCAGCAAGACGGGCCAGAAGACGGCAGAGACGAAGAGCTCTGTTGCAACGGTGACGGTCAACGATCTGACAAACGCGGAAGCGCCCGCGATAACGGCACAGCCGCAAGACCGGACCGTGAACGTCGGCGGAACGGCTGACCTAAGCGTTACGGCAACGGTAAGCAGCGGTAACCTAAGCTACCAATGGTACAGCAACACGGCGAATAGCACGACAGGCGGCACGGAGCTTATAGGTGTGACCGATGCAACGTACTCCGCGCCAACCGATAGCATCGGCACCACTTACTACTATGTCGTGGTGACCAACACAGATACCAGTAAGACCGGCCAGCAGACGGCAGAGACGAAGAGCGCTGTTGCAGCGGTGACGGTCAACGACCTGACAAACGCGGAAGCGCCCGCGATAACGGCACAGCCGCAAGACCGGACCGTGAACGTCGGCGGAACGGCTGACCTAAGCGTTACGGCAACGGTAAGCAGCGGTGAGTTAAGCTACCAATGGTACAGCAACACGACGAACAGCAACGCAAATGGTACGCCGCTTGCGAACGCGACGAAAGCCGCGTTCTCCGCTCCGACGGACAAGGAGGGCACCATTTACTACTACGTCGTCGTAACCAATACGGATACCAGCGTGACCGGCGAGAAGATATCCTCAGTGACAAGCATCGCCGCCAAGGTAACGGTAGAACAGTCGACACCCACGTCGTCAGGACCCAATCAACCTACCTCTCCCAATACGGGGGGCGGAAACATCAAGGATGTGGGCACGGCAGTTGAAACCCAGGTTGGCGACAAGAAGATTATTACCGTCACCGTCGATCCCCAAAAGCTGAACGAGAAATTGGCGGCCGAAGGCAACGGTGCAACGATAACCGTTCGGGTCACGGAGGAATCCGACGTTGTGATCGGCGAATTGAGCGGTCAAATGATCAAGGATATGGAGAAGCAGCAGGCGAAGCTTGTTATCCAAACGGACAACGCGTCTTATACCCTTCCGGCCGATCAAATCAATATCGATGCCGTATCCAATCAACTCGGCAGCGAAGTTACCCCGAAGGATATCAAGGTGCAAATCAAAATTGCCGAGCCTTCCGATCAGACGATTAAGCTTGTGCAGGCTGCGTCCGAGGAAGGGAAGTTTAACCTTGTTGTTCCTCCGGTTGAATTTACCATTACCGCCTCGTTCGGCGGGAGAACGGTCGATATCGCCAAGTTCAATGCTTATGTGGAACGGACGATCTCCCTTCCGGAGGGGGTAGATCCGAAAAAGGTGACGACGGCCGTCGTTATCGAACCGGATGGTTCGGTTCGCCATGTGCCTACTCAAATCACAGTCGTCGACGGGAACTATTTTGCCAAGATCAACAGCTTAACGAACAGTACGTATACGCTTATCTGGCATCCCGTTACCTTCAAGGACGTTGAGCGTCATTGGGCGAAAGAGGCCGTAAATGATATGGGATCGCGGACGATCATTGACGGTATTGGAAATGGACGGTTTGCTCCTGACCAAGCCATTACTCGGGCGGAATTCGCTGCCATTATTGTTCGCGGCCTTGGATTGAAGCTGGAGAACCGCACGGCTCCCTTCTCCGATGTGAAGTCGACCGATTGGTATAGCAGCTATATTGAAACAGCGCGCTCGTATAATCTGATTAACGGCTTCGAGGACGGCACCTTCCGTCCGATGGAGAAGATTACTCGGGAGCAAGCGATGGTGATGTTGGCCAGAGCGATAAAAATAACCGGTTTGTCGTCGAAGTTGCAAACGAACAACGGAAAGGATCTGTTAAGCTCCTTCCTTGATTCTAGCCAAGTATCCGCTTGGGCAACATCAGGTGTCATCGACTGTTTGCAAGCGGGAATGATCTCGGGACGAAACGGTCACCGGCTCGAACCTGAAGCGCTCGTCACAAGGGCGGAAGTCGCAGTCATGATTCAGAGGTTGTTGCAAAAGTCTGATCTTATTTAAGAAAGCTAAGTTCTATCAGGGGTATCCTCGGGGCTGTCTATCATGGCCTTGAGGATGCCTTTTTTTACGGGGTTTATTCTTCATCCGCAGAAATACGGGAGGCGCGCCTTAACCGCCTTATGAATGGAGGTGAGATTCCCTGGCCCTTAAACATTGAAAGAGGGTGTTCCTCCGCCATCAACGATGACTTTGAGAACACCCTCTTTTGCTTCACATAGAGATAAGATTACCTCAGATCAAACCCTTTGCTCTTCACGTAGTCCGTATACCCGTCAAGCGGCAAGTCTTCGTTCAGCATGGCGATAAGCTTGCCGGACCAGCTTGCCTTTTGCTTGTTGCTCGTCCTCGCGGCGTAATACTCCCCGATTTCCGCGTCATACTTCTCCACTGTCGTTTTAAGCTCATGATCGGGATACCGGTTTTCAAAAAACACGGCGGACCGGGGCAGACGCGGTTTGGCCTCGGGGGACTCGGCCGGTACCCCTACCGCGAGTCCGACCAATGGAATGACCAGGTTCGGCAGCTCCAGCCACTCGTCCAGCGCGGGCAGGGCTTCGTTGATTCCGCCGATGATCACGGCTCCGAGCCCCAGGGATTCGGCGGCCAGGTTGGCATTCTGCAGGGCCAACGCGGCACTCAGCACAGCGGTTTGATAAAAGTACGAGTAGCCCAGGTTGCGACCCATCTTCTCCTGCTGCTCCGGTCCGGCGGCCAGCATCATCCGGTGAAGATCGGCGCAAAAAACAAAAAAGTACCCGCATTCCGCAATCGACGGATTCTTCGAATGCGCCGCGATCTTCTTCCGCAGCTCGGGGGCGGTCACGCCGATGATCGTAAACGGCTGCATATGGGCGGAGGTCGGCGCCATTTGCGCCGCATCGACAATGGCGTCCAACTGCGGGGCGGTCAATGGCATGGGTTTAAACTTGCGGATGGAGCGGTGCCGGCGGATCACGTGCAAAACCTCATTCATAGCCATTTCCTCCACATTCTTCGGTACTCTGGAGACCGTATCCATTATGGTTTCCATGGAAACCATAATAGCAAGGCTAGAATCATCTGTCAAATGGTTTCCGCGGAAACCATGGTATAATAAAAAGAAAAAAAGGAAGGCTTGCCGTATGCCCGCCATGAATGCCGATATCCTTCAACTCAAAACCCGCATTGAAAAATCCATGTACCGGATTCTCATTCAAGAAACCGACAAGGAGCAGGACCGGGCTTGGCTCGTCGAGCGCATTTCCGATGAACGGCTAAAGAAGCTGTTGCCCCGCCTGTCCGTCTCAAGCCTGCACGTTCTGGACGTGATCCATGCGCGGGAAAGCATCAACGGGGTCGATATTGCCGGCGAGATGGGAATTACCAAGGGCGCCGTCTCCAAAATTACCCGCAACCTGCTGGAGCAAGGGCTGATTCGAAAAAGTCGGCTGCCGGACAACTTGAAAGAAATTTATTTCTCCGTCACCCCGCTTGGGGCCGAGCTCGCCGGGATGCACCGGCTGTTTCATCAGGAGCAGGACAAGAAAACGACGGAGCTGCTGAACGGCTTCGACGCCGCCTCGCTGGAAATTGTGGCCGACTTTTTGGAGAAGCTGGCCAATACCCGATAGCCGGAAGCTTCAAGCCGGCCCGAACGCCATCAACGGACTCCAAACGCCATCAGCGGGCTCCGAACGCCATCAGCGGGCCCCTGCCCGTTCTCCCTTTGCTTTTTTGAGCGGAGCCCATTCTTGTCCGGGCTTCTCCTTTCCCTTCGACGGTCGGACGGAGAACGCGATTAACAAGCCTCCAAGAGCGCCGACCGCGGCGAGGATGCCGAATAACAGCCTTTGCCCCATCGGCAATAACAAGGACACGACGGGCGGACCCAAAGCGACGCCGATGAATCGCATACTGCTGTACAAGGAAGTGATCGTGCCGCGGTTTTCCTTCTCGATACCTTCCGTGATTAAGGCGTCCATGCAAGGCAGAGCCGAGCCGATCCCGATGCCGCACAGGCTGAGGTAAACCATGATCCAAATAATCGGCTTGGTTAAGCATACCAAGATCAGGGCCGCCGTCACCAGGACCATGCCGCCGAACCCCAGCCACTTCATGCGCCGCTTGTTCTGTCCGATGACCTTCCCGCCGACGAAAGAGGCGAAGCACAGCAGGGTGAGCGGGATGGCAAGCACAAGGCCTTTTAGGACGCCGTGAAGCCGGAAGTCCGACTCCAGGATTTCCGACAAATAGAACAGGACGCCGAAGGTCATGAACATCGAGATGCCGCCAATGACGAAGATGGCATACAGCCAGCGGCCCTTTTCCTTTAGAATTTGGCCGATTCCCGACAGAAACTGGCGGAAGGGAACAGGGTCCTCCTGTTTTTTGTTCTTCGGCTTGCGGACGAGAAAGGCGACGAGCACAAAGGAAAGAATACAGAGTACCGGAATGGCGATAAAGGGAGCGAACCAAAGCCAAGCGCCCAGGGCCGCACCGATGATCGGGCTCAGCACTTTACCGAAGGTGTTGGAGGTTTCGATGATCCCGAGCCCTTTGCTGACCTGCTTTTCATCCTCGAACAGGTCGCCGATCAAGGGAATCACGACGGGGAATGCCCCGGCGGCTCCGATCCCTTGAAGGAATCGCCCTGCCAGAATCACGCCGTAAGCGCCCGCGCCCTTCATGAGCCAGGCTGCTGCCAGGCTTACGGCTCCCCCCATGGCAGCCAGCAGCAGGCTGGGCAGGATGACCTTTTTCCGGCCGAACCGATCCGATAAGTAGCCGGCTACCGGGATCATGAAGATGGCGACCACCCCATAAACGGTGATGATCATGCTGACCTGAAAGGCCGAAATGCCGAGCTCGCGGGAAATCTGCGGGAGGATGGGCAGCAGCATCGAATTGCCGAGCGTCATGGTTAGCGGAATGGAGGAAAGGGCAACTAAGTCGCGGTTTTTTTCCATCTGGTCAGGCCCCTTTGAGGATATGCAATAAAGCTTATTGTGTTAATGGGGTTGAACTTCTATACACGGAATCTGTTATAACAAACCCCCGACTGAAAGGAATTCCGATTGTGGATATTTGAAACAACGGATTGAGGGACAGGGGTCTGTTCACGTATTCTGGAGTAGACCCTTCACATAATGATCATTCCAAAGCTGAACCTCAATAGAAGGTTTGGAACAAGCTCCTCAGGCCCCTTCTCTAACGGACTGGACATCGAACTGCGCTTTCAAACAATCCAAAGGATTCCCGATTGCCACAGACCATTCTCGCTGAACGTTAACGGCCGCTTCCACCATCGACAATTGGGCAACCGAAATTCTCTTGTTTTTTTCGGATGCCACGATTTCCTTTAGGTGCTTGGTTAATTCCTCAACATATTGCTCTTTCTTTCCTTGCAGGATGAGCTCGAAGGTATTCCCGATGACACGCGCCTCCACATGGCGAAGCGGCTTATCTTGAGCTGCAGCATAATCGGCAAGCCTGCTCATGGTCCCTTCGACGGTTGCCGGATTGGTGAATAACAAGACTTGCGGTCCTATATGACGGCAGACGGAATGAAAGAAAGGCTCATCGATTTTTAGGATCGGAACGGAGGCAGTCAGTCGGTTCTCATCAAGAAGAGCAATGTAATTCGTACAGGTGATGAGGATCGCTTCCACATTGGCATGGGCTATCCATTCGATTTGTTCGATGACTTTCTTTTTGGCTTGGGCTTCATCAAAATCCGGATCCGATAGAATTCTGCTCATTAGACCGGGGTCCACAAAATGAACCAGTTCCCGCTCCTCCGAGGAGAGAGCATCTTGAATGTACTCGATATTTGAATAGTGGGCGTGCAAGCAGCCAATTCGTTTCTTCATAGGTTCACCGCCTTTGTATAGAGAATAACATGCCGGCTTGGGCCTTCCCATCCTTTTTACCAGACGTTCAACACCATCCCATTCCCCAAAAAAGAAGGTCAAACGCCAAATGAAGCCATGTTCGTATATCCCTGTGCAGGCGGATTCCGCTAACCTGAGTTCCCCGGAAAGGTATCGCGAATGGAAGCCGACGCCGGAGCTCAGGAAGTTCATCTTCTGCTATTGGCACGCGGTACAGATCGGTTCTTCGTACAAGGAAGGTGCAGACAGTACCGAGGTAATCGTTCCCGATGGATGTAAGGATCTCATCTTCCGACTCGATCGGTCCGGACCGGATATCGAAGGGTTTGTCGTCGGTACGGTGGATCGGGCGGCTTGGGTCGATATGGAATATGACCGGATCGAAACGTTCGGGATTCGGTTCTATCCGGGAGGACTGCAGAATCTGATCAGGGAGCCCGCAACCTTTTTCACCAACCGAATCGTGAGCCTTCCCGAGGTGGCCAAGGGATTGGCAAAGGAGCTGAGGGACCTGCTCGTCGGGGCCTTCTCCATCGACGAAGCGGTTTGGCAGGTGGAACGATACCTCCTTGTTCGAGTAGGCGGTAGCTGGGTATGGGAGGATACGTTCCGCAACTCCCTGGAACACATCTATCGGGCAAAGGGAAATATCCGCGTCAAGGAGATTGCGGGCAGAGAGGCGATCAGCGAAAAGCAGTTGACGCGCATTTTCTATGAGCGGACGGGAGTCGGAACCAAGACCTTCTCCAGAATCATCCGGTTTCAGCACATGCTGAAGCTTCTGAAAAGCGACGAGCGGATGACCTTGACCCAGGCTGCCCTTCTCAGCGGGTATTACGACCAGGCCCATGGCATCCGGGACTTTCAAGCGTTCTGCTCCAGCCTTCCTTCCGATTACCTCAAAGCCCGGATGTAAGCTGTCCGTTTTGTACAATCGGACGAGGGGCGTCGTTGGTACTCTGATGGATAGAGCGGAAGGGAGAGGGTTTGGATGAAGGCAATGCAGCAGCAGTTGGAGCGTTATATGGACAGGTGGTCGGACGCCGACCGGTTCTGCGGATCGGTGGTCATCGCTCAGGGAGACCGGGTCCTGCTGAGAAAGGGATATGGCTACGCCAATTATGAATACCGAATCCCCAATGAAGCTTCTACGATTTATCCCATCGCCAGCGTGACCAAGCAATTTACGGCAGCCGCCATCCTGCAGCTGGTCGATGCGGGCAAGCTGAGGCTGGAGGACCCGCTGAAGGATTATGTCCCCGCGTATCGCTATGCCGAGCGGCTGACGCTTCATCACCTGATGTCCTCTACGTCGGGAATACCGGATTACACCGGGCTTGCGAAGTATAACCCCAGGGAGCGTTTGTCGGCGGAGCGGATCCTGGAATGGCTGGACGACGAGCCTTTGCAGTTTGAACCGGGGCAGGGTGTGGAGAAAAGCAATTCCAATTTCGTGCTCTTGGCCAAAGTGGTGGAGGCCGTTTCGGGAATGGACATCGAAGCTTATTACTAAACCTATTTGTTTAATCCGGCCGGGCTGCAGGTTACCGGAGTATGCCACAACGAAGACGTCATCCCTCATAAGGCCTATGGCTATTCGTGCTCCGGAGAAGGGATCGTACAAGCGGAGTATTACGAGATGTCCGGAGCATATGGCAGCGGGTTCCTCTATTCCAATGCCGATGAATTGGTCATATGGACCCGGGCTTTGGCAGCGGGGACACTGATAACGAAAGCTTCCTATGATAAGATGATCACTTCCTATGGGTTTCTGTGGTACACAGGCGCTTCAATGGGCTATGGGTGCTCGGTCAACGGCGACCCGGTGGACGAAATTCTGGTGAACGGCAACCTGTACGGGTACACCTGCTGTGTACATCGCTACTTGGCGGGCGATTATACGGTTGTCCTGCTCTCGAACAACGATGCCGTGCCGATCGGGCGCATTGCCCAAGGAATCAAAGCGATTCTGCTGGGTCAAGACATCCAAGTCACGGTGGCGCCGGAGGTTCGGGAGAGTGCGGACTATGCCAAGTACAAGCATTTGACCGGCGACTATTTCTTTCCGCCGACCGGCTGGCGGTTCGCCGTCTCGTTCGAGAACGGACGTCTCCAGGTGGACCGGCTGTTTATCCAGGAGTCCAAAAGGCAGAAATTTACCTTAAGCTTGGTGAAGGAAGCGGAGGGGCTCGTGGTATTGGCCTGTGAGCAGTGCGACAGCACCTTTTCGTTCCACTTGAATTCCGATGGGCAAATCCGGAACGTCGTCTACGCGTGGGATACCCTGGAATTGCCTTATGAAAAGCTGCCGGACCCTGATCTCCGGTGACGCGTCCTGCGAATGGGAAGCGGCGAGATTGGTCTAAGCCGTTTGCGGCATAGGATTGGACCGGGCCCGCTGATAGGATTATGGGATGGAGCCGGGCAAGTTGGGCTGCCAACGACCAAGAAACGCACAGGAGGAATGCCGGATGCCATGGAACGATTGGTCCGTCGATGCCGTTCTCTATGAGTTATCGGATGGATTCTCGATTCGCAGGGCGGAGCCCGCAGAATGGGGGCGCTCTTGCTCGGTCTATTACCATATGGCATACAACGGGTTTTTTCGGGAAGATCCCCTGCTCCGGCTGTATGTCATGGAAGGCAACGATGCGGAGGCCGTGTACTTTAATCTGGGATTCGTGCCGGGGGTGCAGGAAATCCAAAGCATGTCCCTTCCCGCCGAGTTCCGGGAGAGTGAATGCCCTGAGAGGGAGGAAGCCCGATGAAAGCGGTCGACACCGTAGAAGAGGTCTGCCGATTGCAGGCAGATTCCTTTTCCCTGGAAGCCTGGGAGGACTACGCGGGCCGTATCTCGCCGGCACTGCCCAAGAAGGTCCGGGACGATGCCTCGTCCTACGAATATGAACGAGAAATCCTTCCGGTTATCCGGGCAGCTTTGGCCGACAAGGAAAAGCTGAAGGAAGTTCAGCGGTCCTTCGCGGCCGCTCTCCGGCCGCTGCCGGAACGGCTGGCCCTAATCGGCTGCCCGGATCTGCAGGTGGATATCATCCTGTATTTGGGGCTCTGCAACGGAGCGGGCTGGGCAACCGAGCTGGAGAACCGCAAGGTGATTCTCTTGGGGATCGAAAAAATCGTCGAGCTCGGCTGGACCGACGAGACCGCCATGAAAGCTCTGCTCTACCACGAGGCGGGGCATATCTGCCACGGGACTCTCCGGACGGTTGCGGCTCTAGAAGCAGCGGGGCCTCGGGAATACTCCATGCGCCAGCTGTACGAAGAGGGGATGGCCATGTATGCGGAACAGCTCCTCTGCGGAGATTTCGGGTTTTATCATCAGGATAAGGATGGATGGCTAGCCTGGTGCGAGGAGCACCGCGAGTCTCTGTTCCGGGAATGGATCAGGCGAATGGACGGCGAGGAAAGCACGGCAGATTTCTTCGGAGACTGGCGCAGCTACGACGGGCATTCCGATGTAGGCTACTTCCTGGGCTGCGAGTGGATCAAGGACCTGCTGACGAGAAAAAGCTTTCGGGATGCGGCCAATCTGAGTTTGGACGAATTGGAGGCCGAGCTGTTCCGGTTTGTGGCGGGGATGTCCGCGTAATCCCGCACTTCCGCTCGGCAGAAATCGGCTTGTCGGCCTGCGATCAGGCAGAAATTGTCGTTTCTCCAGAAGTTTCACTTACCTTTACCCACCGGTTGATTTACAATAGAAGGATAGCGGATTGTTCCGGCAGGCGGGTCCTGCCGGGGCCGCGTGGGGCATGGGCACTTCCTAACCCCTCCGAGCGCTTGAGGGAATGTCCCTCATCATGAGGTAAGGAGGCATCTGGAATGTACCGAGTCGGCGATTACATTCATTATGGAAATACGGGGGTCTGCCGAGTCGCAGACATCAGGCCGGTGGCGATTGGAAGCGAGGAGGACCAGCGGATGTATTACATCCTGGACCCCTTGTATCAAGACTGCCAGATTTCTACGCCGGTGGAGAACAGTAAAATCTTCATGCGGCCCATCCTGACGCGGGAGGAAGCCGAGCAGCTGATCGAGAAAATTCCGACGATGCAGGTGGAGATCATTGACGGCAAGGAAACCCGTCAATTGACGAATACCTACGAACAAGCGATCAACACCCATGACTGCGAGGATTTGGTAAAGCTCACGATGGCCCTCCAAGCCAAGAAGGAGGCCTTCCAGGAGCAGAACAAAAAACTCGGCTCCCTGGATGAATCGTTCATTCGCAGAGCCGAGGAGCTATTGAACGGAGAACTGGCCGTGGCGCTGGGCATCCCGAAGGAGGAAGTGCCTGCCTATATTCAGGGGCGGGTGGAGTCGATTCGGGCGGAAAGCGAACGGGCGGCTTCGGCGGGAAGCGGAGGACCCTCTGCCCGTTGATTCCGGGCATCGCGCACGAACTTCATAAATCGCGGCCGCTTCTGAAGGCGGTCGGATAAGGATCAGCGGGTTGCCCGGCAGGGCGCGCTCGCGGGTTCTTTTTTTTGCGCGCGGATATGACGGCTGAGAGGGACCTCGGACGTGATACAATCAAGGGAGCCAATAGACTGCCGAGAGGAGCGTCCGTTATGCCTGTATACCAGAAGCTTGTCCGCGACCGCATTCCCGAGATCATTCGGGAAAACGGCAATTCGTGCCGCACCCGAATCTTGACGGATGAGGAATATGGGGTCGAGCTTGGGAAGAAGCTTCGCGAGGAAAGCGATGAAGTTATATCAGCCCATTCATCAGAAGAGGCGCTGGAAGAGCTGGCCGATGTGCTGGAGGTGCTCCAAGCCTATGCCGCTGCCCAGGGAGCGGATTGGGAGCAGGTGGAGGAGCTGCGCCGGAAGAAGGCGGCCGCTCGCGGCGGCTTCCGGGAACGGATCTACCTGATCGACACCGGCGGCGAGGACAGATAAAGCGAAGCGGCGCCTCGGAAACTCCAAGGAACCTGCCCGAAGCCGGAGAGAGGGCGATTATCCGGTATCTGCCGTTCGGCCGCAAGCTCATTCCGGGAGACGGGGAGCCGAATGTTGCTCGATGATTCGGGCCAATTCCTCGAAGGGAAGGATGGGATTCACGGCGCTCACGACAAACTCCTCGGCCTGCCGAGGGGCCATCTGGAAGGACATGCGATTGAGCTGCAAAAAAACAACCATTGCGGTAAAAGCGGTTCGCTTGTTGGCATTTTGAAACGGATGATTCATGGCGAGGGAATGAAAAAGGGCGGCAGCTTTATCGAAGAGGGAAGGATAGGCGTCTTGGGCAAACGCGGAGGACTGGGGGCGAAGTACGGCAGATTCCAGAAGACTGTAATCGTGAATCCCGGCCGGTTCTTCCGGGCTGTATCGTTCAATCATGGCCGCATGGATCGCGATCACTTCACGAACGGTAAGATAGCGAAAGGTGCTCATCGATCCTTCAGCCTTTCCAGCGTCTGATCGTACTGGCTGATCGCTTCGGCCAAGGAGTTCATAAACGCTTGATCGATGCCTTCAGGTAATTGAATGCGGGCTGAACGTTTGAGAATGATTTCGCCGGTCGACTCGTTCACTTCGATTTGGACCAGATCTCCTTGATCAAGCCCAATTTTTTTCAAAGCGTCTGTCATCGTTACACCCAAGCTGTTTCCGAACTTGGCAACTTTTCGTTCCACGAGTCTCACTCCTTTTTAACGTTTGAACCGTTATAACAATTATACAACCACATCCGCTTGAATGAAAAGGGCTCCCCGTCTTCCTCTCTCTTCGCACGCTTCATCTGCTATTCATAACACCTTCATCGTGGCTTCATGATGCGAAATCCAATTGGTGATACTATATTCCTATAGCCAACGCCGCCCGGATTTTTAAATCGATCGGCAAACCTGTATAATCAGATGGTGTAAACCAAATTTAAGGAGGAAAATGGATCATGTCTCTTATTGGAAAAGAAGTTCTCCCGTTCAACGCATCCGCTTACCACAACGGCAAGTTCATCGAAGTCTCCGAAGCCAACTTCAAAGGCAAGTGGAGCGTGGTATGCTTCTACCCGGCCGACTTCACCTTTGTCTGCCCGACGGAGCTCGAAGACCTGCAGAACCAATACGAAACGTTGAAGGGGCTTGGCGTAGAAGTTTACTCCGTTTCGACCGACACCCATTTTGTCCATAAAGCTTGGCACGACAACTCGGAAGCGATCGGCAAGATCGAGTACATCATGATCGGCGATCCGTCCCATACGATCTCCCGCAACTTCGACGTGCTGATTGAAGAAGATGGCTTAGCTGACCGCGGCACCTTTATCATCGACCCGGACGGCGTGGTACAGGCCCTGGAAATCAACGCCGGCGGCATCGGCCGCGACGCCAGCACCCTCGTCAACAAAATCAAGGCCGCTCAATATGTGCGGAATCATCCCGGTGAAGTCTGCCCGGCCAAGTGGCAGGAAGGCGGAGAAACGCTGAAGCCGAGCCTGGACCTCGTCGGAAAGATCTAAGGAGCGATACCCATGGCGCTTGACGCAGATATCAAAGCACAGCTTGCCCAATACCTGGAGCTGCTGGAGGGCGATCTCGTCCTCCAGGTCAGCGCAGGAGCAGACGCCGTCTCCGTGGAGCTGCTGGCCCTCGTCGAAGAGATCGCCGGCATGTCTCCCCGGATCACGGTGGAGAAGACCTCTCTTCCCCGGACGCCGAGCTTCCGCATCAACAAGGCCGGCGCAGGGGACAGCGGAGTAACGTTTGCCGGCATCCCGCTCGGCCACGAATTTACGTCCTTGGTCCTCGCTCTGCTGCAGGTGAGCGGAAGAGCTCCCAAGGTGGAGCAGAAGGTCATCGACCAGATCAAGGCGATTCGCGGCGAATACCGGTTCGAGACGTATGTCAGCCTGAGCTGCCATAACTGTCCGGACGTCGTCCAGGCGCTGAATGTGATGAGCATTCTGAACCCGGGCATCTCGCACACGATGATTGAAGGCGGCGCCTTCAAGCAAGAAGTCGAGAGCAAGAACATCATGGCCGTTCCGGCGGTGTTCCTGAACGGCGAATTCTTCCTCAGCGGCCGCTCGTCGTTGGAAGAGATCCTCGCCCAGCTGGGCAGCCGCCCGGACGCGGAAGAGCTTGCCGGCAAGGAACCGTACGACGTCCTTGTGGTCGGCGGCGGACCGGCCGGAGCCAGTGCGGCGATCTATGCCGCCCGCAAAGGCATCCGCACCGGGATCGTAGCCGAGCGCTTCGGCGGCCAGGTGCTGGACACGATGGGCATCGAGAACTTCATCAGCGTGAAGTACACCGAAGGACCGAAGCTCGCGGCAAGCCTTGAAGAACATGTTAATGAGTACGGCGTCGATGTCATGAAGGTTCAACGGGCGAAGCGGCTGGAGAAGAAGGCCGATTTCGTCGAAGTTGAGCTGGTGAGCGGCGCAGTGCTGAAGAGCAAAACCGTCATCCTCTCGACCGGCGCCCGTTGGCGCAATGTCGGGGTTCCCGGCGAAGCCGAGTACAAGAACAAAGGGGTGGCCTACTGCCCCCATTGCGACGGTCCTCTCTTTGCAGGCAAGCATGTCGCCGTTATCGGCGGCGGCAACTCCGGCATCGAAGCGGCGATTGACCTGGCCGGCGTCGTCAAGCATGTCACGGTGCTGGAATTCCTGCCCGAACTGAAGGCCGACTCGGTCCTTCAGGAACGGCTGTACAGCCTGCCCAACGTGACCGTGCTGAAGAATGTGCAGACCAAGGAAATCACCGGTGACGACAAAGTGAACGGAATCACCTACATCGAGCGCGATACGGGTGTCGAACAGCATGTCGAGCTGCAGGGCGTCTTCGTCCAGATCGGACTGGTGCCCAACACCGACTGGCTGGAAGGCACCGTGGAACGCACCCGCTTCGGCGAGATCGTGGTCGACCGTCACGGTGCGACCGATGTTCCCGGCGTCTTCGCCGCAGGCGACTGCACCAACAGCCCGTACAAGCAGATTATCATCTCCATGGGTTCCGGTGCGACGGCCGCCCTCGGCGCGTTCGATTACTTGATCCGCAATTAACGTGCTCCTTCCCGAAATACCGAGAACCCTTCCGGACGATCTGGAGGGGTTCTTTTCTTATTCATTCGGTCTCGATTCGTAGGGCCTGGGAAAAGAAGGGTCGAGCCCGCTGTTCAAGTATGGTAGAATTCTAGAAAAATGCCGCGCGGAGGAGAACTGAGATGCCGAACCCAACCCCAAACCTGCCGAAATTTCACCTCAAACCCACCTTAACGGGAGAAAAAGTCATTCTTCGCCCGTTTTCCGAGGGAGACGGGCAGCGGATGCTGGAGATTCTGGCGGAGCCGGAGGTGCGCCGGTTGACCGGCTCGGTAACGAGCGAAGCGGAAGCCCAGGCGCCGGACAGCGAAGAGGAAAAGGAGCGCATCCGCCAATGGTACCGGACCCGGAGCGATCAGACCGACCGGCTCGATCTGGCGATCTGCGACAGAGCCAGCGGCGAGCTGGTGGGCGAAGCGGTGTTCAATGAATACGACCCTTCTACGGGCAATGTCAATTTTCGTATCCTGATCGGAGCCGCCGGCCAGGGCAAAGGAATCGGCAGCGAAGCGGTCGGGCTGTTCCTGCGCTACGGCTTTGAGGAATTGAAGCTTCATAAGGTGGAGTTGAGCGTATTCAGCTTCAATCCCCGAGCCGAGCGGGTGTACCGCAAGAATGGCTTTCGGTTGGAGGGAATCAGGCGGGAGGACCTTTGCTACGAGGGCGAATATGTGGATTCGTTACTCTTTGGAATCCTGCGCAGCGAATACGAGGGGGAGCCGAGCCGTTAGGCGGGCACCGAAATGCATGAGTTTAGACAGGCAGACAGAGAAGCGGGAGACGCGGCCAACCGAGCCCGCCTTCCGCTGCCCCTGCCGGAGCCAACAGTTTCCCCGCAAGCACACGCTCGGACTGCTCTATGCCTAACTTGGGCCTGCCGTCTTACGACGAATCGGCACCTTTTGGAGAGGCATGCTCGCTCGGTCGTCCCGCATCCATCGAAACGGAAAACTTATCGCAAAGAAGCGTACCCTTTGGCCTTTGCCGAATGGTACGCTTTTCTTCATGAATGGATGACTTAATAATTCGGACTTCTGTTATCAAGGGAAATCGGCCGCCAACTGGCTTTTAGAAGAATGGCATTTACCGCCGGACTTAGCAGATAGAGATTTCCTAGTGCAGGTATGACGGCTACGCCGAAATAAAGACTGAGGGGCAGCATGAGGAGACTCATCGCGGCAAAGGGGAGTTTCCATCCGAGGCAGACAGACAGAAAAGCGACCAAGGCCGGAACGATGAGGAACCATACGATGTACCGAACCGTTACCGGGTTCAACTCGCCGGAGCTGTAGGGATTAAAGAAAAGAAACCGAATGGAGAGCAGAAGAACATCTACCGACGAGAACGCCCCCAAAAGGATTCGCAGCGTTTTGCTCATGCCCGGCCTCCTTATGATCTTCCTTTTATCCGTATACGAACATTGGACCACGAAGGGTCGCTATGGCGAATGAGATAAACTCGGATGAGCGGGCTCTGCCGGAACATGCAGCGTGAGGCTCGTTTTATGGAGGAGCTTGCAGCGTTGGACGGTGTAGAGCGGAATAGCGGATGGAACTGTACCGAGGTGTAAGCGGACGGGGGTTAGTCCCCCTTTCCTGTTCGATTGGCTCTTGTCTGCTTGTTTGTTGGTTCAACCTCGACAAGATCGATAATTTCTCGGATATCGGTAAGCTGGAGCGCCTCGGCGATTCGTTCAATGTGTCCAAAATGGATGCTTTCCCGCTTGCCGTTGGACAACTCGCTCAAAGCGGCATGACGGACATCGGCCAGCCGAGAGAGCTCGCGAAGGGTCATATGACGGGACTTCACTAACTCCGAAATACGAACTACCACTTTCTTCGCCATCTTTATCACCATAAGGAAGAGAATTAAGGTCATTGACCATACGCGAAAGCGTACCATATAATGAAATTGCATCTGGTACGCATATACGTAATATTCCAAATTATTGGGAGAGGAATACAGGTGATGGATGTACAGTTCATGTACGAAGGATTGGTGGAAGAGGAGGATGAGCTGGTAGGCAAGCTAACGGCCTGTGAGGGTTTCATGTGGATTTTGCTTGAAAATATTGCGAGGAGTAGTGCGTTCGTCGAGGAAATCGGGGAACGGTTGTTAACGGAGTTAAACGGCATGGAGCAGGAATGGCGAACGGAGCTCCTGCATCTCAGGCTGGAGAAAAGCTTGCTGGCAGGTAAAATGAGGGATGGGACAAGCGAGTCAATGAAAAGAGGAGACGGCGCGGAATGAGCGCCGTCTCCTCTTTTCCTAATTCGGTTAGCGTCCGGCGAACGGATCGGTGATTTCTTCCCACTGGCCGGTGAATGGATCGATCTTGACGGTTAGGGCACGGCCGTCCCGGGTGACTTTTCTTAGGACATACCCATCCCCGACAAAACCGTTAATTAAATCGGAGCCCGCTGCCTTTAGACCGCCCGCATCGAGGACATTCTGGAGCAGCTTATCGAGCTCGGCCAGATACTCCGTTCCGTTACGGATCAGGAGCAGGTCGGGCGCCTCGCGGTTGGCCAGGCTAAACTGGGGGGCGCCAGAGGTTCGGTCATGCACCGTGCCGGTCAGCGGATTGACCCTGAGGCTCATTCCCTGGCCGTTGCCGTCCGGCGGATCGGGATACTGCACAAGGTACTGGTTCCCGTCTTTCGATAGCGTCCACTCCCCTTGGGGCAGCTTTCCTTGCAGCAGGCTGCGTACGTCCTCTTCGGTAAGCGGAGGCTGGACAGCACCGTTGTAAGAGAGCGTGATATGCGCGAGCTTCAGGTCGGGACCGTAATCGGCCAGGACCTGGACGGGGAATTCACTCATGGACGCCTGACCGGCGAGCGTGGCGCGCAGATGATCCCCGGCGACCTGATAATAGACGATGGAGCCGAAGCCGACCCGGGAGCCCCAGGCCCCTTCCGTATAATCATAGACGCGGCTCACATGCTTGCCGTCCAACTCCGCATCGATATAGGTGCGGCCTTCCCGGTGAATAATCGTCGAGCGGAGACGCTCATTCAGGGCCTTCACCGGGTCTTCGACGGGTAGCTCGGAGAGCGTAAGCCGACTCAAGACGTGAACCTCGTGATAGGCGACGCCCGTTCCGCTGCCGATGGGAACGTCGATGACAATCTCCTTGACACCGTCGCCGTTGATATCGGCTTCTTCGATGCCCGCGTCACCGGTGATGCCGCCTCCGTAGTTCCAGACGAACTTCTTGCTCTGACCTTCCGCCACGCGGATGGTCACGTGATGGCTCATGTCCTGTGCGCCGGTCGGCTTGGCCGTCAGGACGATATCCCCGCTTCGGACTGTAACCGTCCCATCGGAGGCGGGGGAAAGCGAGCCGCCGTCGGTCGGTGCAGCGGCGGATGAGGCGGGACCGGCGGGTGAGGCAGGACCGGCGGCTGCCGGAGAAGAAGCCGCGCCGGCAGCCGAGGGAGCCTGCCCGGCGGAGCCCGGACTAGCGCCGGTCAGCGTACAGCCGGTCAGGATGGCGATAGCCGCCAGCCCGATCGCGATTCCGGCCACCGTGGTTTGCCGAGGGGCGGCGATCAGGATCATCCGTCTACGCAACTCGCGGCGGCCGCCCGCCAGCCGCACCGTACCGGCGCGGAGGCAAGGAAGCGCCAGCGTCTCCGCCAGCTTGAGCAGGGTGAAGCCGTACGCCTTGCGTTCTCCGGGCGCGAGTCGGGAGAGAGCGAGCGCATCGCAGGCGGCTTCCTGATCTCCTTGCCACAGACGGGCGGCATAATGGAACAGCGGATTGAACCAGTGAAGGGCCAGCAGCAGGCTGGCCAACCCGTTCACCGGGATGTCTCGGCGTTTCAGATGGGCAAGCTCATGCAGGACGATATGCCGAAGCTCGCTCTCCGCCAGCGAAGCCAACGCGCCTTCAGGCAGCAGCAGCCGAGGGCGAAGGAGACCGTACAGGGTCGGCACTCGGACCCGGCCGGTTTCGGCCAGGCGCAGGCGAGTGTGGACGCCCATCTCGCGGCGGCACGCTTCCAGCACGCTCTGAACCGGAGGCGATTCCACATCCGGCGTATGCCGGACGCTGGCAGCGAACCGCAGGCTGCTTCGGATCGCAGCCGCGATCAGCCCGGCCGCAACGGTCAGCCACACCAGCGCCAGCGTCCGCAGCGGGGAAAAGGTATCCGCCAGAAGCTCCCTAACCGTGGGGGCCGATACGCCCTTTTTCCCATCGAGGGTGATAGACGTGCGATACGGGTTGGTGCCCGGCGCGAAGCCTTTGCCGGAGGAGTCGGTCTGTGGAGGGACGGGCTCGGCTATCGTGGTCTGATCCAGAGAAAGGGGAGCGGGGCTAGAGGCCGGGCCGGAAGGGGCAGCCGGGGGTGCGGATTCCATGACGAGCTGGCGCTCCAGCGGCACCAGATTGAAGAGACTGATCGGGCTTTGCGGAATCCAGGGTACAGCCAGGCGAAGGACAAGGGGCAGCCACAGCAGGCAGAGCCAGCCGGGGGACAGCCTGCCGCGCAAGAACAGGCGAACCGCCGCGATCAGCAGGAAGAGCACGCTGCCCATAGCAGAGAGCAGAAGCGTCTTGACGAACAGGTCCTCGAGCAGGGATATCATCGGCTACTCCTTCCGCTCGTCGAGGATTCGGCGCAGCTCGGCGATGTCTTCCCGCGACAGCTCTTCCTCGCGGAGAAAATGCGCCAGCATCGGCTGCAGGGTTCCGCCGTAGATGCGCTGAAGGAAGGAGCGGGTCTCGGCCTTGACGCAATCCTCTTCGCGGACGAGCGGATAGTAGGTATAGACGCGCCCCTCCTGCGAGCAGCCGATCGCCTTCTTCTCGGTCAGCCGGGCAATAAGCGTCCGGACCGTCTTTGGATTCCAGTCGCGCTTGCCGTCCAGCGCGGCGATGATGTCCTTGGCGCTCTGAGGCGAGCGGCTCCAAAGCACTTTCATGATTTCCCACTCCGCATCGGAAATGCGGGGAAGCTCGGTGGACATGGACGGTTCCTCCTTGTACTACAGTTGTAATCCGATATCGTCATCCTACACTTGTAATCCTCCGTTGTCAACATCTGGAATTTAGACGGGCGAGGACACAATAAGCCGGAAAAATGCCGGATTTTACACCAAAATGTGAAATTTTGCGGTTTTGCTTTTCCACTATCCGTCCAGATATAGTATGATGGATGCCATATGCAAAACCCACAACGAGGAGAGAACAGACTGTGACTACACCGAATCAAGGACCTTTGCCCGGCTTCGCCGAATTCAGCCGCAAGGTGGCGGCGGAGGGAGCCGTCCTGCTAAGGAACGAAGGAAATGTCCTGCCGCTGGCCAAGGGGGAAACCGTATCGGTCTTCGGCCGAATTCAAGTCAATTATTATCGCAGCGGCACGGGCTCGGGCGGCAGCGTCCATGTTACCCATACAACCAACCTGCTGGACGGCCTGCGCGCCAAGCCGGAGATCGCCGTCAATGAAGAGCTGGCTACGGTCTACGAGGAGTGGATCAAGCGGCATCCGTTCGACAACGGCGGCGGGGGCTGGGCTGCCGAGCCCTGGCACCAGAAGGAAATGCCGTTGACCGACGAGCTGGTGGCTGCAGCGCGGGCCAAATCGGACAAGGCGATCGTCGTCATCGGCCGCACCGCCGGCGAGGACCAGGACAATGCGGACAAGCCCGGAAGCTACCGGCTGACCGAGGACGAGCTGGAGATGCTTCGCCGGGTGACGGCCCGCTTCGAACAGACGGCCGTTGTTCTGAACGTCTCCAATATCATCGACATGAGCTGGATCGACGGGCTCGGACAGTCCATACCTGCCGTGCTCTACGCCTGGCACGGCGGCATGGAAGGCGGCAATGCCATCGCCGACGTGCTGACGGGGGAAGTGACGCCGAGCGGCAAGCTGACGGATACGATCGCCTATTCCATCGACGATTACCCGTCGACGAAGAATTACGGCCAGGAGCACACGAGCGTGTACCAGGAGGACATTTACGTCGGGTACCGCTACTTTGAGACGTTCTGCCCGGACAAGGTGCAGTACGAATTCGGCTACGGGCTGTCTTACACAACCTTCTCGCTGGAGCCCGAGGAGGCCAAACTCGCCATTCGGGACGGCCGGGAGCATGTGGAGCTCGGCGTAACCGTTCGCAATACCGGCGCACTCTATGCGGGCAAGGAAGTGGTACAGCTCTACTGCGAAGCCCCGCAGGGCAAGCTGGGCCGTCCGGCGCGGACGCTGACCGCCTTCGCCAAGACGCGGCTGCTGCAGCCGGGCGAGTCGCAGCGGCTCGTCCTGAGCGTGCCGGTGAGCGCGCTTGCGGCCTACGACGACGCAGGCGTCACCGGGCACCGCTCGGCGTATGTGCTGGAAGCGGGCATCTACCGCTTTCATGCCGGAACCAGCGTACGGCAGTCCGTCCCGGTCCGCGTAGACGGTCAGGAGGGCTATGCCGTGGAGGCCGCCCGGGTGGTGGAGCAGCTCACGGAGGCGATGGCCCCGATCGAAGGCTTCCGGCGGATGAAGCCGGGCGCGCGTCGGAAGGACGGCACCTATGAGCTGGGGTACGAGGACGTTCCCCAGCGGACGATTTCCCTCGCCGAGCGGATCGAACGGAACCTTCCCGAGGAGATCCGGCCGACCGGCGACCGCGGCTTTAAGCTGAAGGACGTTAAGGAAGGCCGCGTCGCGCTGACCGAGTTCGTTGCCCAGCTCGACGACGCCGATCTCGCGGCGATCGTGCGCGGCGAAGGCATGAGCAGCCCGCTCGTCACCTCGGGAACGGCCTCGGCGTTCGGCGGCGTGAGCGACCGGCTGGTGCATTTCGGCATTCCCGTCGCCTGTGCGGCCGACGGACCGTCCGGCATCCGCATGGACAGCGGCCAGCAGGCGACCCAGGTGCCGATCGGTACGCTGCTGGCGGCGACCTGGAACGCGGAGCTGGTAGAAGAGCTGTATGTACTGGAAGGGCAGGAACTGGTCCGGTACCAGGTCGACACGCTGCTCGGCCCGGGGCTCAACATCCGCCGCAGCCCCCTGAACGGACGGAACTTCGAATACTTCTCGGAGGACCCGCTGATCTCCGGCGTGTTTGCCGTCGCCTGCGCGCGCGGCATCCGCCAGGGCGGCGCAAGCGGCACGCTGAAGCACTTTGCCTGCAACAACCAGGAGAAGCACCGCAGCAAGGTCAACGCCGTCGTCTCCGAGCGGGCGCTGCGCGAAATTTACCTGAAGGGCTTCGAGCTGGCCGTCCGCGAAGGCGGGGCAAACTCGGTCATGACCGCGTACAACCCGATCAACGGCCACTGGTCGGCCTCCAATTACGACCTGTGCACCACGATCCTGCGCGGCGAATGGGGCTTTAGCGGCATTGTGATGACCGACTGGTGGGCCGTCATGAACGATGTCGTGAACGGGGGCGAACCGGATCGCAAATACACCGACTCGATGGTACGGGCCCAGAACGACCTGTACATGGTCGTGCCCAACTACGGGGCGGAGGTCAACTACTGGGGCGACAATACCCGGGAAGCGCTGGAGAACGGCACGCTGACCCGCAGCGAGCTGCAGCGGTCCGCGATCAATATCCTCTCGTTCATCCTGCAAGCGCCGGTGATGGAGCGCGGCGAGAGCGGCGGCGAAGCGGCGGTTCCCGTTCCGGCGGCAGACCTCCGGACGGCAGCGCCGGACGGCGTACAAGTGCCCACACCGGGCGCACCGATCGCCATCTCCGGCACCGGTCCGGCCTACTTGCGAATCGAGGAAGCAGGCGAATACCGGATGCTGGCGGGCGTGATGTCGGAGGAGGACATCCTGGCGCAGAGCGCCTGCAACCTCCTGATGAACGGCCAACTGGTGATGACCGTGCAGACGAACGGCACGAACGGCCGCCGGATCACCCAGAAGCTGATCAAGGTTCGGCTGGAGGGAGGACTCTACGAGCTGAAGCTCGACTACGTCAAGCCGGGCATGCAGCTGGACTGGCTGGAATTCAAACGGATCTGACGGCGATAAGTCCTCTAGGAAAACCTCCAAATGGGTGCCGAGAGTGAATTTAAGAAAAGATCGGCCGCAAGGACAACATAACACTCAAGCAGGACAAGAGATGGCTTCTGAATTCGTCAGAGGCCGTCTTTTTAATTTCTATTTGAACAGATGTGGTCCGCTTCGATGCCCGTCGAAATGTCGTGACGCTCCCACTCCCGGGTGGTATACTTTGGAAGCATTGCGCTCAGGAAACCCCAGAATTGGTCGAATTCGGGGGAGCGAAGAGGGGGAAGGAAATGAAGAAGAACAGGTATCGCCTATGGATAGCCGCGCTCTGCGGCATCCTGGTTTTGACCTCGTTTGCAGCGGTGGAACCGAAGGTAAATGCCGCTTCCGCATCCATCAAAAGCGTGCTGGCAGACGGGACGATGCTCCTGGCGGATGGATCGATCGTTTTTCCGGATCGGGAATTGGCCAAAGGCCTCGGAGTGGTCCGGATTACAGGGACGGAAACCAAAGGATACGGCATTACGGATCAAGGCGCGCTTGTCCGCTGGACCCAAGATCAAGCGCCGGCGTTGGTTCCCGATGTGACGGGAGTCAAGCAGGTGACGATGAGCAGGCTGCTCAAGACGGACGGAAGCCTCTGGGCATGGAACGGGGATACCCTCGTGCGAGAGAGAGCGGAATCCAACATCGTCCTGATGGATGATGACGGCATCTCGACGCTCGCCGCCCTTTCTTCGGACGGTGCCATTACTTTACAGGTCGGAAGCGGAGAAAAACCGATCAAGCTGGAACGGGTTAATTCCTTGTCCTCCGTGCGGAAAATCGCTGCGGGGAAAGAGCGGATAGCGGTTCTCTTCGACGATGGAGAGGTCATGATGGCGGAAGTCCACCACCTTGGGTACGACGGGGAAATCGGTTGGAATCGGGTGACGGGCGATGGGGAGGACATCGCCTTCCTCAGCGACTCCCGTTTGGCGGTTGTTTTGAAGGGCGGCAACGCCATGCTCAATCGCCTGACGAGTGGGTACGGTTTTTTTGAACTGAGCCAATATCCCGAGGCCTATCAGTTGAAGCAAGTGGTTAGTGGTTTGAACTCATCGTTCTATGGACAACGTTATTCGGGAGAATGGGTCTATTTTCACGACAAACAAATCACCCCGGTCGACTTGGCAAAGCCGAGCGGAATCCTGCTCACGGCTTCGGCGACCCGCCCCAAGATTGGGGATGCCTTCAAGCTTTCCTTGGAACAGCTATACGACAATGGCAGGAAAGCGCCCATCCCGCTCGATCAGGCTGCCATCACGGTTGACAAGCCCCATCTGGTTAAGGCGCTCCCGGATGGAACCTTTAAAGCAACGGGAGTCGGGGACGCCGTGATCACCGCCCAATTCGGAGAGTGGAAAGCGGACGTTAAAATCTCTCCGAGCTTGCGCTATCCGCTGGAGACGCTTAAAGAGATCAAGGGAGTAACCTACTTGCCGCTCGTGGGCACGGTGCAAGCCCTGGGCGGAACCTACAGCTTTAACGCCAAGGCCAAAACTTTCACGGTTCTGGTTGGCTCGACTTCCTTGATTCTAACCAAAGGCAGCGACAAGGTGAAGGTCGGCGGCAAAACAATCACGATGAAGGGCAGCCTGACCGAGGATAAGGGAGTAACGCTGCTGCCCGCCGGTTTGCTTACCACCGTTTTCGGAGCCAAACTGAGCTGGAATCAGGACAAGACCCGGATCACCGTAACGATGGGATCGGGGAGCTTTGCCGCAACGTATCTCTATGCCGCTTATGGCAGCGGGCAATGGTCGGATTGGCTGATTCTCATGGGGTATCCCGCCCAGAACCAGATCAGGCTTTATTTCCGTATAGAGGACAAGAGCGTTCGCGTTCATACCGAAAGCTTGACGAACCGAGCACTGGAGCCAAGCGCTGTTGCCGCTGTGGAGCGATATCTGGACGATTATCTGATTGGGATCGGGGTATTTACCCCTGACCAGTACAATGTACCTTATAAAACGATAAATTAATCTGCTTAGGTGTAGAGCGCCTCATCGAATAGACATTGGAGAATCCTTTGGGAGACTGCAGTGAAAGTTCGTTTGAGGCGTATTTTGCTATGGCTATCTTCGGTGTCCGATGCCTGGGAGAGGGCTCTACCGCCTTTCAGGGGTTTTATTATTTTTTTGCTAAGAGGCAGGAAACGGGAAGGAGACAGAGAATCTTAAAGAACAATATAGGATTTTATGTAAAAAATACAAATAAAACGCAAAATATGACGGCGTCTGCGTTATTTGTCGAGCGATCGGTAAACGAAAAGGAGGGAGAGGACATGCGCTTTGCTTTGGTATGCACGGATGAAGAAGCATGCTGCGACAAATGCAACCTGGAGATCATCTATTCGTTTTTTGCCCGGCGGTTCGGAGTAAGGGTGCTGCGGCTCAAGGATATCAATTCCTTCTTTGAGCTCGCGGAAGACAAGGTGGAGTTTTCCGGCGTTCTCCTGAAGATGAAGGAGTTGTCCTCCGAGGCGTTCGTGTTCCAGAGCATCATGGAGCGCCGTTTCCCGAATGTAAAATGCTTCGTGATTGCCGACCAGAAGAAGTCGGGACCGGGCTATGTTCAGGCGGGAGCGGACCGCGTGTTTGTCGGGCCTCTGCACAGCCGGGAGCAGAAGGAACGGCTGCACGACATGCTCGTTCGCGTTTTTGAAGGCGCGCCCCCGGAGGCGCCGGGTGGCCCGTCTCCATCCGTCTCGGGCAAGAGCGAGTCGATCAAGCTGGACACGGACAGCTTATCGCTGGTCGTCGCCAGCAAGGAAGTAAAGCTGACGCGCAAGGAGTTCCAACTGATCGAGTATCTGCATACCGCGAAGAAAGCGGTGTCCACCGAGGAATTGCTCGAAATGCTCTGGGACCCCTACACGGCTCCGGAAATCGTCCGGCAGTACATCTACAAGCTGCGCCACAAAATCGCCATGCATACAGGGGAGGAGCGAATGATCGTATACCGGCGGGGAGCCGGGTATCAATTGACCGGGACAGGGGGAGCGATTACGGACTAACGCGAGGAACCGAAAAAATAACGGAGGATTAACGGTCAGGCGATGTCGCGCCTGGCCGTTTTTGTTTACACTGTGGAAAATTGCCAATGTTTGAGAGTTTATGGCTTGTATTTACAATTTTGAGGAGGGAATGAAGATGCCGAGCATTTGCAACCGAATCACCGTACAGGCGGATATCGACACGGTATTTGACCGCACCAACGACATCGAGCATTGGACCGAGCTGTTTACGGAGTACCGGGAGGCCGTCGTGCTGGAGCGCCGCGAGGGGTATATCCGCTTTCGGCTGACGACCTTTCCCGATGAAGCCGGAAAGGTGCGTTCCTGGGAGTCGGAGCGGTTCCTGGACAAACCGAATAACCGGATCACCGCCCGCCGGCTGGCGCCGCTGATGCCCTTCCGCCATATGAATCTGGAGTGGACCTACGGGAAGACGGAGGACGGCGGCACGGAGATGGTGTGGGTCCAGGAATTCGAGGTCGATCCGGCGAGCGGGCTGACCGACGAGCAGGTAACACGGCACTTGAACGGCAATACGGTCGAACAGATGGCCGCCGTAAAGGCGAATATTGAGAAAAGCTTGATCCGCGGCTGACGGAGGGACGATCCATGGCAAAGCGAGTAGTGATAACGGGCATCGGCGTCCTGACTCCGCTCGGGACCAGCCCCGAGGAATTCTGGGAGGCCTCCCTGCGCGGCAAGGCCGGCTACGGCAAGCTGACGGGCCTGGACAAGCTGCCGCTGAAGAGCCGCGTGGCGGGCCGCATTCCCGACTTCGAGCCGCTCGGCGGCACGGCGCGGCAGGAGGCCCGGGACCGCATGGGCCGTCCGGCCTTCCTCGCGGTCAACGCGGCCATCCGGGCGGTGCTCGACGCCGGGCTTCGGCCGGAGGACGAGGACCGCGAGCGGTTCGGTGCCTGCGTGGCCAATGCCATCGCCGACACGCCCTTCTCCGAGAGCGCCTATCTGGCGATCACGGCGGAAGCGAGCGCTCCGCTGCGCGGCGGCACGGAGCTGCCGCTGTACCAGAAGGGCATGTTCGCGCCGATCGCGCTGGAGGTGGCGCATGAATTCGGGCTGCAGGGCGAGGCGCTGGTCATGTCCACCGGCTGCACCGGTGGCATCGACGCCGTCGGCTACGGCTTCGAGTCGATCGCGGGCGGCGAGCACGACCTGATGCTGTGCGGCGCCTCGGAGGCTCCGATCAGCTACATGACCGTCTCGTCGTTCGACGCAATCGGAGCGCTCACGACCCACTTCAACGATGAGCCGGAGCGGGCCTCGCGCCCCTTCGACCGGAAGCGCAGCGGGTTCGTGCTGAGCGAGGGCTGCGCCATGCTGCTGCTGGAGGAGCTGGAACACGCCGTCCGCCGGGGCGCCCCGATCTACGGCGAGATCACCGGCTTCAGCAGCAAGAACAACTGCTACCACATGACCGATCTGCCCGAGGACGGCGACGCGCTGCACCTCACCATGCAGGAGGCGCTGCGGCGGGCCGGGCGGCGGCCCGATGAGATCCAATACATCAACGCGCACGGAAGCTCGACGCCGCAGAACGATCTGTTCGAGACGATGGCGTACAAGAAGACGTTCGGCGAAGCGGCCTACTCGATCCCGATCAGCTCGACGAAGTCGATGACCGGCCATCCGCTGTCGGCGGCGAGCGCCATCGAGATCGCCCACTGCCTCTTGGCGATGCGCGAGGGGATGATCCCGCCGACGATCAACCAGGAGGAGCGGGACCCGGCCTGCGATCTGAACTATGTGCCGAACGAGCCGCTGCCCCGGCGGCTGGATGTCGTCCTCACCAACGCGAGCGGCTTCTCCGGGCTTCATTCGGCGATGGTGCTGGCCCGCTTGCCCGAGGGGACAGAAGCGGCAGCGGCAGCGGCAGCAGAGCGGGAAGAGCTTCGGGAAACCGCGGTTTAACAGGCCGTCTCCGGGAAGCCGAGGCGAAGCCGGACTGTCTCCGCGAGACGCGGTTTAGCGGCCCCGGGAAGCCGATGCGAAGCCGGACCCTCTCCGGGAAGCCGGGGCCATCCGGGCTAATTGAGGCCGTCCGGGCAAGTCAAGGCCGTCTCGCGGCTTGCCCCATTTCACCAACGGAAGGAATAACGATGATGAGCGAACGAGTCGTGATCACCGGAATCGGGCTGGTCGGGCCCTGCGGCAATTCGACGGCGGCCTTCTGGCAGGGCCTCCTGGAGGGAGACGGGCACTTCACGCCGCTCCCCCGCTCCGCAGAGGGAAGATTTGCTCCCCGCCCGGCCGGACAGGTTACCGGAATCGAACCGGAGCGCCACTTTCCCCGGCGCTTCCTGAACAAATGCGCCCGCTTCTCCGTGCTGTCGCTGCTGGCTGCAAAAGAAGCGCTGGAGGATGCGGGCCTCGCGGACGACACCCTCCGCACGGATCGCGTCGGCATCTTCGTCGGCAACAATTCGGGCGGCTGGGAGCAGGCCCACCAGGGCCTGCAGACGCTGCACACGGAAGGCCCGGGCTTCGTCAGCCCGTTCCTCGCGAGCAACTGGTTCCCTGCCGCCGCCCAGGGGCATCTGTCCCTGGCCTACGGCATCAAGGGACTCAGCAAGACCCTGATCGCCGACCGGGCGAGCGGCCTCGTGGCCATCGCGGCGGCGGCGAAAGCCATCCGCAAGGGGGCGGTGGACATCGCTCTCGCGGGCGGGGTGGAGACGCCGCTGGACGAGTGGGGCCTCGCGTTCTACGAGTCCTCCGGCCTCCTGTGCGCGGCCGGGGCGGAGGAGGCCCGATACGCGCCGTACCAAGCCGGACGCAGCGGCCTGCTGCTCGGCGAAGGAGCGGCCTATCTGGTGCTCGAATCGGAGACAAGTGCGCGGGCGCGCGGCATGCTGGAGAAGGCGAAGGGGAGCATCCAGGGCTTCGGCATGACCAATGCCGGCGCCCAGGCCCCTTCGGCCGAGACGAGCATCCGCCAAGGGGCGCGGGCGATCGAGCTGGCGCTCGGCCAGTCCGACGCCAAGCCGGACGAGCTCGGCTATGTCTCTCTGGAGGGCGCAGCCTCCGTCGAGGAGGACGCGCTGGAATGCGCGGCGCTTCGCCGCGTGCTCGGCGACGGAGCCCGCCGGCCGGTGGCCGGCTGCCCGAAGGCGGCCTTCGGGCACACCGTAGGGGCAGCGGGGGCGTTCGACGTGGCCCTGGCGGCGATGGCCATGCAAGAAGCCGTGATTCCCGGCATCGCCGGCATGCGCGAAGCGGATGCCGAATGCGGGTTATCGTTTGCGGACGCGGCGCCCCGGGAAGCGCGGGCGGATGCCTCGCTGGTGCTGGCGAGGGGCAGCGGCGGCATTGCGGCGGCGCTCGTCGTCGGCCGCAAGTGCTCGTAGAGGCGGGAGCCGCAAGTTAGGCTCCGGCCTAGCGAAGCGGCCGACTAAGCGTTCGACTAAGCGGAAGGGAGGAGAAGCGGATGGCACTTCAAGTGGGAGATGCGCTGGAGCAGGTGAAGGGCATTCTCGAGGATGTCGGAATCGCCGAGGAAATGTCGGGCGACATGCGGCTGTTCGACGATCTGGCGATGGACTCGACCGAGCTCGCCCAGGTCTCGGCCTCGCTCGCCAAGAAGTTCGGGCTTGCGATCCCCGGCAAAGAGCTGAAGCATTATTCCATCGACCAGATCGTGACAATGGTCACGGCATGATTCTGGGCATCGGCATCGACCTCGTCAGCCTGGAGTATATCCGGGGGGCGGTGGAGAAGACCGGAGAAGCATTCTTGAACCAGATTTACTCGCCGGAGGAGCAGCGGCTGTACCGCCGGCTCAACCGGCATGGCTTCGATTTCCTCGGCGGCCGATTCGCCGCCAAGGAAGCCTTTCTCAAGGCGATCGGAACCGGACTGAACGGCGAGCTGAGCTTTTCGCAGATCGAATTTCGCCAGCTTGCCTCGGGCCAGCCGTATCTGGCACTCGCCGGTCCGGTTCAGGCTTACGTGGGCCCGGATTCCCGGGTGCATGTAAGCATTACTCATCACGAAGGCTACGCGGCGGCGATGGTGATTGTGGAAGCCCTGCCCCCGGCAGCCGACAAGGAGACGTAAACCGTGAAAACGAACAAGCTGCTACTGCTATTGTCCATTAATATTCTCTTGACCTTTTCCATCATGGTCAGCATTTTTCCCATCGCGCCGGTCATCAGCGCCGACCTCGGCATGACACCTGAACAGATCGGCAGCATGGCGGGGATAGCCTCGCTGATCATGACCTTTCTGTCCATACCGGCCGGGGTGCTCGCCGACCGCTACGGACGCAAGAAAATCATTCTCTTCTCGATGACGCTGTCGACGCTGGCGCTCGCGGTGGTGTCCTTCTCCCAGACCGCCCTCCTCCTGTCCATCGGCTGGATGGTATTCGGCTTCTCCCGCGGCTTCCTCGCCACCCCGATCTTCGCGGTGGTGACGGACGTCTGCAAGCCGGAGGAGCGCGGCAAGGCGATGGGCATGGTGTCCGGAGCGATCGGGGCCGGCTCGGTGCTCGGCTACGTGCTGAGCGGGCTGATCAGCGACCATTTCGGCTGGCATGTGACCTTCGAGGTGCTCACCGCGCTGCTCCTCGCCGCCTCCCTCGCCACCTTCCTGCTGCTGAAGGAGACGGGAACGCGCAACACGGAGCGGAGCATCGGCAAGGCGTTCAAGCTGTCCTTCCGCTGGCTCGGCTACCGGGAGATTCTGTTCGCCGGCATCGTCGGCACGCTGTGCTTTATGGTCGGCAACTACACCACCTTCCTGGTGCCCTTCGCCGCCAAGGAGCACAACATCTCGCTGTCGATGATCAGCCTGCTGTTCATTCCCTACGAGGCGGTCGCCTCGTTCGGAGCGGTGCTGATCGGCTGGGCCTCCGACCGCTTCGGCCGCCGCACGCCGCTGATCCTCTCGCAGCTCGTCTGCGTCGGGGCGCTGCTCCTGCTCGGGCTGCTCGACTTCAGCCCGGCGCTGCTGGCCGTCACGTACGCCTTCATCGGGCTGACGGAGGGTCCGATCATCACCGTCGTCAATACGATCATCACCGACAAGGTGGTGGGGATCAATCCGAGGGAGATCGGCACGGCGCTCGGGACCTTCCGGACCCTGCAGGGCATCGGCGTGGCCTTCGGCTCGTCGCTCGGCGGCTTCTTCTACAGCCGCATCGGCACTCACCCCAGCTACCTGGTCGGAGTCGGCATTCTCGCCGTGACGCTGCTCCTGTCCCTCACGCTCGGCAAGCGGGCGGCGCACGGAATCGGGACCCCCACCAAACAGGAGGTGCTTGCGCATGATTCAGGATCAAACGCTGGCTGACGTGAACGAGGTGCCGGTGAACACGGCGCGCGGCGGACGCATGCAGGTCTACGCCAGCCCGAAGACGGTCGGCACGACCAAGCTGATTATGGGCAGCACGGTGCTGGCCCCCGGTGAGGAGGTTCGCGAGCACCTGCACGACTACGGCGAAGAGGTAGTGCTCGTCGTCCGCGGCCAGGGAACGCTTCACCTGGACGGCGAGACGACGCGGATCGCCAAGGACATGCTGTTCGTCGCCAAGCAGGGTCAGCCCCACCGGATCGTCAACGACGGCCCCGAGGAGCTGGAGCTCATCTTCGCCACCGCTCCGCTCGCTCCGACGGCGGCTTCCGGCCACAGAGAGGTGTAACCGGTGAAACGCGCCCCTTTCATTGTCGATACGCATGCCCATTTCGCCGTCCAGGCGAACAAGGAGTACGAGCGCGGCCGCGAGCGGCACGACGAGCGGAGCGAAGCGGCCTTTAAGGACCTAAAGAACCTCAAGCGGCTCGTCGGAGCCGACCGCGACGAATTCGTCGAGGAAGCCAACTCGCTCGAGGATTACATGGCCGTGATGAACGACAACGACATCTCGGTGAGCTGGGTGCATCAGCTGTCTTTCCAGGATGTCTACGGCTACGAGGTGCTGTCCAACGAGGCGGTGGCCGACGCCGTCCGCCGGAATCCGCATAAGCTGCGGGGCTTCGCCAGCGTCAATCCCCACCGGGGCAAGGAAGCGGTGCGGGAGCTGGAGCACGCCATCAAGGACCTCGGGCTGCACGGCTTCAAGCTCAACCCGAACGACTACGGCGGCTTCTGGCTGGACGACCGCGAGCTCCTCTACCCGCTGTACGAAAAATGCAGCGAGCTGGGCATCCCGGTCAGCGTGCATACCGGCATCACCCCCGGCAGCATCTTCCGCATGAAGCACAACAACCCGCTGTTGCTCGATGACGTGGCCGTCGATTTTCCCCAGCTCACGCTGATCGTCGAGCACATGGGCCATCCGTGGAACGACCTGTGCTACTACATGGTCGGCCGCCACGACAACATGTACGTGACCGTGACGGCGGTGGCCAACATCCTGGTCCACAACCGTCCGCAGGTGTTCCGCATGGAGCTGTGCAAGATGCTCGGCCAGTGCGGCAGCCACAAGATCCTCTGGGGCTCGGACTGGACGGTCACGCCGAACATTCCCGAGGTGCTCGCGTACCTGACGAAAGTGTCCGTTCCGTTTCCCATGAAGAAGATGATGGGCATGCCCGACATTACTCAGGAGGACATCGCCAATATTCTGGGGCTGAACGCCCTCCGAATCCTAAAGTAGGTGAACCGTATGGCGGAGCTATTGATCGACCTCAGCGTTCCGATGGAACGAAACGACGGCGAGATCGCCGAATTCGGCTTCAGGCAGATCGGCCACCGGGAGGGCGGCGACGTGTTCGGGCGCAACTTTGCGCTGTCCCGCAAGCCGACCCTGAAGGCCACCCTGCTCTCCGCGTTCCGCTATTTCACCGGCAAGCAGCGCATCAGCCGCAAGTCCTTCCCCCAGGAGGAGTTCCTCAACCTGGAGATCGTCACGGCCTCGACCCACACCGGCACCCATTTCGACGCGCCGCTGCACTTCGGCTCGACGAGCGAGGGCTTGCAGGCTCCGCCCGTCGATCACATCCCGCTGGAGTGGTGCTACGGCGACGGCGTGGTGCTCGACCTCACCCACAAGAAGGCGGGGGAGTTCATCCTGCCGGAGGACCTCGGCCAGGCGCTGGACAAGATCGGCTACACGCTCAAGCCCGGCGACATCGTGCTGCTGCGCACCGGCGCGGACCGGCACTGGGGCACGAAGGAATACCTGACCTGCTACCCCGGCATGAGCCGGGAAGCGACGGCTTATCTGACGGGGAGGGGCATCCGCCTGATCGGCGTCGACAGCTACGGCCTCGACCGGCCCTTCGCCAACATGATGGGCGACTACCTGCGGACGAAGGACAACCGGGTGCTGTTTCCGGCCCACTTCTGGGGCCGCGACAAGCTCTACTGCCACATGGAGCGGCTGACCAACCTGGACAAGCTGCCCGCGCCGTTCGGCTTCAAGATCGCCTGCTTTCCGGTCAAGCTGCGGGGAGCGGGGGCGGCATGGGTGCGCGCCGTCGCCATCGTGCCGCAGGAAACGACTGTACGTTAAAGCGGAAGAGGGCTCAGCCCGTTTCCGAGAGGATACCCATACGAGGAGGAAAATGAAATGGCTTATGAATTCGAAGTCAAGGTTACCGGAGTCAAGGGACACTGCCGCGCGGGACACAAGGAAGGCGAAGTGCTCAAGGTGTCGACCCTGAACGCGGGTCCGCTGTGCGGAACGGCCTACCACGCCATCTTCCCGATGATGCTCGCGCTGAATATGGGCGCGAAGCTGCCCTGGGACCCGGAAGGCAACACGGTCTATTCCGCCTGTCCGGACGTGCGCAATCAGATGAGCATGGAGATTCGCCGCATCGAGGTGCCCGACGCCGGCGGCCGGCCGCCGTTCGCGCAGGCGCATAGCTGATCGAAAGAGGGAGGCGAACCGTACGTGAACGCAAACGAGCAAGCCGCACGGCCCTTTCCGGAGCGGGATTCTATCTGCGTCTCGCATTACCCGATTCCCGTCTCGAATCCCACTCCCCAGGAGGCGGCCCGGCTTATGGAGCTGGACCGGCCCAAGAGGGGCGATCAGCAGGTCGCGCTGTATCTTCACATTCCCTTCTGCGACCTGACCTGCTCCTTCTGTCCGTTCAACAAGTACGTGAAGCACCAGGATCAGGTCGACCGCTATCTGGCCGCGCTGAAGGACGAGATCGCCCTTTACGGACGGACCGCCTACGGCAAGAGCGCGGTGATCGGGTCGATCAACCTCGGCGGCGGCACGCCGTCGTGCCTGACCCTGCAAGAGCTCACCGCTATTCTGCAAGCGATTAAGGGAGCCTTTACGGTGGCCCCGGATGCGATGGTCTTCGTCGAGGGCAATCCCCGCAACTTCACCCGCGACAAGCTCGCCGGACTGAGGGCCGAGGGGCTGTCGCGGATCAGCGTCGGGGTGCAGACCTTCCAGCCCCGGCTCGGCGGCTACCTGAACCTCTATCACACGGTGGAGGATTCCGAGCGGCTGCTCGTCGACGCCCGCGAGCTCGGGATCGACAACATCGGCATCGACCTGATGTACAACCTGCCCGGCCAGACCGACGAGGACTGGCGGGCCGACATCCGGACCTCGATCGAGCTCGGCATCGACCACATCTGCCTCATCTCCTTCTGCGTCGTCCCGCACACTCCGATCGCGGAGAAAATCCGCGCGGGCGAGGTGCCCGGGGTGGGCACGCTGGACGACGAGATCCGGTTCTACGCCGAAGCCAGGCGGATGCTGCTCGCCGCCGGCTACGAGCAGTACAGCGTGATCGACTTCGCGCTGCCCGGCAAGATCGACCGCCACGCGGCGATGTACTTCGGCGAGCAGAGCGACCTGATCGGCATCGGCTCGGCGGCCTTCGGCTTCCTCAACGGCTACATGTACATCAACGACGGCAACCTGGCCGAGTACATCGACAAGGTGAACGCGGGCGGGCTGTCTGTGGCCTGCGGCGAGAAGGCGGCGCCGGAGGAGTTCGCGCACGGCATGATGGCCAAGGGCCTGCGCATGCTGTCCGTCGACCGCGGCGATTTCCGGCGGCGCTTCCGCTGCGACCCGGAGGATCTGTTCCCGGATACAATGGCCGAGCTGACCGCGTCCGGAATGATCGAAGCGGACGCGTCCGGCGTCCGGCTGACGGAGCAGGGCATCATCTGGGGCAACAACGTCTGCAAGGCGTTTTTCTCGGAGAAATACAAGAATTACGGGCTGCAAGCGCGGATGAAGCTGGCCAAGGGCCGGCCGGTTCAATCGGTCTAAGAGAAGGGAGCGAGTGACGATGAGCGATTTGCTGAAAATGGCCAACCCGGCCGTCGGCCAAGCCTTCGACGACCTGTGCGAAGCGATCAACGGGAACGGGGTGCTGGAGCCGAAGGTGAAGGAGCTGGTCCGACTGGCCTGCGTGGTGATGGACCGTTCGTCGAATGGGGTTAGGCTGCACACGATGAAGGCGCTTCAAGAGGGGGCGAACCGGGAGGAAATCATCGAGACCGTGCTGAACTGTCTGCCGGTTGCAGGCATCGAGAGCGTCGTCTCGGGCTATGCGGCCGCCCTGTCTACCCTGGAAACGGCGGAGGTGGTCCATCATGCCCGTTAAAGATCAAGCGGCGGACTATTACCGCCTGTACGACAAGCGCGACCCGATCTGCGTCTCGCATTACCCCAATCCCGATTGGGAGCCGAAGCCCGAGGAGATCGGAGCGGCCATCGGCCTGAATCAAGAACCGCCCTCGGGCAACAACGGGGCCGTCTACGTGCATGTTCCGTTCTGCACCAAGGTTTGCATCTTTTGCCCGTTCAACAAGGTCGCCTTCCACGAGCAGCAGGCCGAGGCCTACGTGACGGCGGTCAAGAAGGAGATCGAGCTGTACGGCGGCTCGGCATATGGCCGGGGCACGACGATCGACGCGGTCACCTTCGGCGGCGGCACGCCTTCCGCGCTGACCGGTGAGCAGATGGCCGACATCCTGGCGGCGATTCAGCAGCACTACCGGGTGAGCCCGGACGCCCAAATCTCGTACGAGGGCAGCCCCGAGACGCTCGACCTGGAGAAGCTTACGGCCATCCGCAAGCAGGGCGCGAACCGGATCAGCATCGGCGTGCAGACCTTCAACGGGCAGATGGGCGAGTACCTGAAGCTCAGCCATACCCCGGCCCGGGCCGAGGAAGTGCTGCGGCAGGCGGCCGAGGCCGGGTTCGACAACATCGGTATCGACCTGATGTACAACCTGCCCGCCCAGACGATGGAGGAGTGGCTCGCCGACGTGGAACGCGCGGTCGAGCTGGACATCAAGCACATCACGCTGTTCTCGTTGTGCATCGTCCCGTTCACCCCGCTCTTCCAGATGATCAAGGACGGCCGGGTGCCCGCCGTGGGCACCGAGGACGACGAGATCGACATGTACCGGGCCGCCAAGGCGCTCCTGGAGAGCAAGGGCTACGTCCAGTACAGCGTCTGGGATTTCGCCAAGCCGGGCTACGAGGACCGGCACGTCCTCTTGTATTACACGCAGCAGAAGGACCTGTTCTCCCATGGACCGGCGGCCTTCGGCTACATCAACCGGTTCATGTACATCAACATCGGCGGCATCGGCGACTACCTGGACCGGCTGGCGAACGGGCAGACGTCCGTGTTCATCGGCAAGCGCGCCGACGAGCGCGAGGCGATGCACGGCATGATGGCCAAGGGCCTGCGCATGCTGTCGGTGAAAAAGGCCGAGTTCGCCGCCCTGTTCGGCTGCTCGCCCGACCTGCCGTTCGCCTCGAAGATCTGGGAGCTGGAGGAAAAGGGGCTGCTCGTCGCGACGGAGGACGAGGTTAAGCTGACCGAGCGCGGCATCGTCTGGGGCAACAACGTCTGCAAGGAGTTCTTCTCGGAGGACAACCAGCAGTCGTTCGAGAGCCGGGTTCAGCTCGCGCGCGGCAAGAAGCCGCTCGAAGCGGGCGCGGCGGGAGGCACGCCATGAGGCTGTCCGTCGGAACGAACTTCGATAACCGGCTGCCCGAGCTGTTGAAGGGCACTGCGGTAGACGTGTTCTACGGCAAGCTCTCCTCCGACCTGGTCGGGGGAGGGCGGCCCACCTTCGCGCTGCCCGCGGTCGACCGGGCGCAGGTGGAGGAGCATGTGCGGCTCGTGCACGAGCACGGTTTCCGCTTCAACTACCTGCTGAACGCCACCTGCCTGGACAACCTGGAGACGACCCGGACCTTTCAGTACCACCTGCGCGAGCTCCTGGAATGGGTGGCGACCCTGAAGCCCGACTACGTGACGGTGGCGATTCCGGCGCTGATCGACGTCGTGCGCGAAGAGCTGCCGAACGCCCGGATCAGCCTGTCCACCTTCTGCAATGTGAACAGCATCCGCCAGGCGCAGTATTTCGAGGAGCGCGGGGTGAGCGAGATCACCCTGCCGGAGAGCCGCAACCGCGACTTCGCCTTCCTGGAGCAGCTCCGCAAGCACACCGACCTGTCGTATCAGCTCATCGCTACCAACGACTGCCTGCTCGACTGCTCGCTCCGGATGAACCACGCCAACTTCCAGAGCCACGCATCGCAGAGCGAGCATGTGACCCAGGGCTTCGCGCTCGACGCCTGCATGCTGCGCTGCACCGAGCACAAGCTGCGTCATCCCGAGGAGCTGCTGAAGGCACCGTGGATTCGTCCCGAGGACACTGCCTTCTACGAGAGCCTGGGCTACACCCGATTCAAGCTGACGGAGCGGATGAAGCGGACCGAGAAGATCGCCGAGGTGGCCCAAGCTTATTCCGATCGCCGCTACGACGGCAATCTGCTGCGGCTGCTCAACTCCCGGCTGTCGGAAGAGGACTTCGAGATGCCGGACTTCGCCAAGAACCTGAACGGCGAGATGGCCGATCCGGGCAAGATGGGTCAAGTGTTCCGGCTCTTGTTCAGCTTCAAGGGGACGCTCGACAACCGCATGCTGGACGGCTTCCTCGAAGGCTTCAAGACCCGCTCCTGCGCTTCGCTCGACTGCCGCGAATGCGGGTACTGCCGGGACTGGGCGGAACAGACGCTGAAGACGGAGCACGATGCCGGAGCGGTCGCGAAGCAGTTCGACCAGCTGTTCGCTGAGCTGGCCTCGGGGGCGTTCTTCCGGCAAGAGGATGAGCCGCAGGCGCCGGTCTGGTCGGAGGAGGGGGAAGCGCTGCTCGCCGCCGTCGCCGGGCGCAAGCCGGACTTCATCCGCTCCATGGCGCGGGGCGAAATCCGCAAGAAGGCCGAGGAGCTCGCCGCCGAGCGCCGCTCGCGGCAGGTGGAGCCGAGAGATGTCGCCCGGGCCAACCTGCTCTGCACGCCGCCGGATTTCCGCGTCTTCGCCGTCAACGACCTGAAGTTCCTCGGCGTCGATCCGGCGCTCTGGGAAAGCAAGGAGGGCGTCTCATGAAGAAGATCATCGGGCTGGCCGGTTCGATGAAGCGGCACGGCAGCGCAAGCGAGTACCTGCTCGGCGAAGCGCTGGCGGCCGCACGGGAATATGGCGTGGAGACCGAGCTCTTGCGGCTGGCGGATTACAAGATCCTCCCCTGCGACGGCTGCGGCAACTGCATGGACAGCAAGCCCTGTCACCTCCTGAACAACCCCGAGGATCAGCTGACTCCGCTCTACCACAAGCTGAAGGAAGCGGACGGCTTCATCTTCTCGTCGCCGGTCTATGCGCTGTCGCTGCCGGCGGCCTGGAAGAATTGGATCGACCGCTGCGAGCCCTGCGAGCCGGAGGATCTGGATTTCGATCACTACAATTACGACCGGGTGGTCGGGGTGAAGGGCAAAGCGCTGCGGGGCAAGGTGGCGGGGCAGATCGCCGTCGCCGCCGGCCCCGGGCACGAGTGGGCAATGGCCTCGCTCCTGCCCTGCTACACGGCGGTCAAGCTGTCGATGATCGCGAGCGCCGGCATCAGCCTGATCGAGTTCGACGGCCAGCCGGGCATCCGCAAGCGCGACTGGAGCCGGCCGATCGAGGAAGCCGACTTCGCTCGGCAGATGGCGCGCGGCGTCGGGGCTCGGGTGGCCACCGCGCTCGGCTTCTCGTATTTCGACGAGGATACGCGGACGCCGCATCCCGCCGAAGCGGTCACGGGCGAAGCGCTGGCCCGCGTGAAGCTGCTCGACGAAGCCGACCGCGAGGTGGCGCTCGCCGACATCGGCTCCGGCGAACCGCTCGTCTGCTTCGCCGGGAGCCAGACCGCCAGCCTCGCCTGCAAGGCGCTGCTGGACAGCGCCCGCGCGCGCCTCGCCGGACGGGGGTGCGGCGCGCTTATCGCCACGGTCGGCGGCCTGCCGCCGTTCATCACCCGCGACTTCGTCAAGCAGCGGGTGCGGGAAACCGTCGGCCCGGAGGCCGACATCTATTTCGACTGGGACAATGCGCTCAGCGAACAGTTCGGGCTGCCGGTGCAGGAGCCGCTCCTGCTGCTGAAGAGCCCCGCCGGGCGGATCGAGACCCATCCCGGCATTGGAGAGGACGAGCTGGGCCGGATTCTGGACGGGCTGTTTGCCGCCTTGTCCTAAGCAGCCGGCACCGGTACAAGACGAACGAGAAGAGAGGGTGAAGGCAATGACGACGGAATCGACCCGCTGCCGGCTCCATGCCGTCCGCTCGGGAAGCGGCAAGCCGGTGCTGTGCCTGCACGGCAACCGGGATTCGTCGGAGGTGTTCCGCGAGCTGGGGGTTGCACTCGGCGGGAGCCGCAAGGTGCTGCGGGCGGATCTGCGCGGGCACGGAGCGTCCCGGTATGAGGGAGGCCCGTTCACCATCGACGACATGGCCGACGATGTGCTCGGCCTCCTGGAGGAAGAAGGGATCGAACGGACGGCGGTGATCGGCCATTCGCTGGGCAGCAGTCTCGCCATGCTCCTCGCAAGCCGCTATCCTGAGCGGTTCGAGCGCCTGGTGCTGATCGGGGCGGCGGCGACCTTCCGCCCCTCCTTCCGGCGGCCCGCCGAGGGCGAACGGATCGATGCGGAGACGGTGGAGCGGACGAATCAAGCGGCCGCGCCGTACTTCTTCACCGAGCGGCATCCCGAGGTGCGCGACCGGGTGCTGGCGGGCTGGCGGGCGCTTCCGGCCGCCATGCACGAGCGGATGATCGGGGTGCGGCATCCCGATCTGCTGCCTCTCCTCGCCGGTATCCGCGTACCCGCGCTCGTGCTCTGCGGCGGGGCGGACCGGATCACCCCGCCGGAGAAATCGCAAGAGCTGGCGGACGGGCTGCCCGATGCCCGGCTCGAGGTCGTGGAGGGCGCCGGGCATTTTGTCTTCCTGGAAGAGCCGGACGAGACGGCCCGGCGCATCCGCGCCTTCCTGGAGGAAAGCGGATCATGAAACGCGTGCTGCTGATCTCCGTGAACCGGGAAGTGAACCCCCCGGTCTTCCCGCTCGGCATGAGCTACATTCATTCGAGCCTGCGGCATGCCGGCTACGAATCGGGCATGCTCGATCTGGTCCATGTTCCCTTCGGGCAGGCGGCGATCCACGGCTATCTGGCCGAATTCGCCCCCGACTACGTCGGTCTGTCCGTCCGCAACCTCGACAACTGCTGCATGCAGCGCCCCCGCAGCTACGTCGAGCTGGTGCGGACGGTGGCCGACTGGGTGCGCGGCTGGAATCCGGCCGTGCCGATTATCCTCGGCGGCGCGGGCTTCTCGCTGCTGCCCGTCTCCTGGATGGAGGCGTCCGGCGGCGATTACGGCATCGCCGGCGACGGCTGCGAGAGCATGGTTCAGCTCCTGCGGGCGCTGGATGTCGGAGAATCGCCGCGGGCAGTGCCCGGGCTCGTGTTCCGCGAGCAGGGCCGCTGGCAGGCGAATCCGACGGACTTGTCCGCCCAGCTGGACAAGCCCTACCTGCCGGAGCGCAGCGGCTTCGTCCACCCGCTGGACGGCGAGCGCCGGGTTCGCCACAACGTGTTGACCAAGCGCGGCTGCGCCTTCGCCTGCACCTACTGCGCCTACCCGACCCTGGAGGGACGCGAGGTGCGGGCCCGCTCGCCGCAGCATATCGGCGAGGAGCTCGCCCGCCTGTCCGCTGTGGAAGGCATCCGCGAGTTTGACTTCGTCGACAGCGTCTTTAACTTTCCGCTTGACCACGCGGAGGCCGTCTGTCAGGAGATTCTCGACCGGGAGCTGGATTTGGCTTGGGGCTGCTTTTTGCATCCCCTTTTTTTTACGGCCTCGTTCGCTTCGCTGCTCAAGCGAGCGGGCTGCGTCTCGGTGGAGTTCGGCGTCGATTCGGGCAGCGACCGCTGCCTGAAGAGCCTGCGCAAGCAGTTCGGGGCCGACGACATCCGCCGGGCGGTCGAGCTGTGCCGCGAGCAGGAGCTGCCGTTCAGCGTCTGCCTGCTGTTCGGCGGGCCGGACGAGACCCTGGAGACCGTCGCCGAGACGCTTGCGCTGATGGACCGGCTGGAGATCGGCGAGGTGTTCGGCCTATTCGGCATCCGGCTCCTTCCGAATACCGAAATCAACGACCTCTACGGCGAATCGGAGCCGGACCGGCTGCTTGCGCCGAGCTTCTATCTGCCCGAGGGCCTCGACCTGCAGGAGGCGCTCGCCCTCTGCGGGAGCTACCGCGAGCGGCACCCGGGCTGGTTTTTCGTATGAGAGGGGAGAACGGCCGATGAACATTCTGGTGGTCTCCACCAATACCCTGACCCAGCCGCTGCCGGTGGTGCCGATCGGGGCGGGCATGATCTATTCCGCCCTGAAGACGGCGGGCTACGACACCCGGTTCCTTGACCTGGCATTCCAACCGGAGCCGCTCGCCGCGCTCCGGGACGCTCTCGTCGCCGAGCCGCCCGACCTGATCTGCCTGTCGGTGCGCAACATCGACAACCAGGTCATCCAGCGGCCGCAGTTCTTCCTGCCGTTCGTCAAGGAAGCGGCGGAGGTCTGCCGGCGGCATTCGCAGGCGCCGCTTGTCATCGGCGGCGCGGCGATGCAGGTCATGCCGGACGAGGTGCTCGCCTACCTGGGCGGCGACTTCGGCATCCAGGGCTACGGGGAGGCGGAGCTCCTGCGGCTGGTCGGAGAGCTGGCGGCGGGACGGGCCGATCCGGCCCGCAAGGTCCGGCGGGCGGCGACGGCCTTCTTCGATCCGTACAGCCGCCTGCCGGAGCGGAGCTTGTTCGCCGACCGCTACTTCGAGCCGAACCCGCGGATCAAGAAGGCGGCGATGGGGTACCAGGCCTCGCGCGGCTGCAGCCGGGCCTGCGTCTATTGCTCGGACGGCTCCCCCCATCTGCGCGGCTATTGCCGGGTCGGAGCGGAGCCGTTCGAGGAGGACATGGCGGTCCTGACCCGGGATTATCAGGTGAAGTCCGTCACCTTCGTCGACGGCGTGTTCAACCACGACATCGACGGGACGATGGCCTTCTGCGAGACGATTCTGAAGAGCCGCGCCGTCTTCGACTGGAGCTGCGCGCTGACGCCCGCGCATGTCTCGGAGGAAATGGTCGCCTTGATGAAGCGCTCCGGCTGCCGGTTCGTCGACCTGGGGCTCGACACGGCCTCCGAGGAGATGATCGAGCGGCTCGGCAAGCATTATCCGCTGCCGTCGCTCTTTCGGCTCGCCGAGCTGCTGGCGCGCTACGAGATTCCCTATTCCGTCTCGCTGTTGTTCGGCGGACCGGGCGAGACCCGGAGGACGGTCGCGGAGACGATCCGCTCGGTCAACCGGCTGAAGCCGGTCTATGTGCTGGCCAGCACCGGCATCCGCGTCTACCCGCATACGGGGCTGTACGAGACGGCGGTGGCGGAAGGCGCGATCGGGCCGGAGGAGAATCTGCTGCTGCCGCGCTTCTATCAATCGGCCGACTTCACGCCGGAGCTGCTTGCGGAGGAGCTGGCCGACTCCGCGCACGAATACAAGGATATGATGATGAAGCCAATCAACGAAAGGGTGATTCCGCATGGTTGAGCATCCCTACCGGTTCCGCGAGATCGGAGTCGGCCATTACCCGATGGGAACCGTCGAGCTGACGGCGTCCGACCGGGCCCGGCTGCCGGAGACCATGGGGCTTCGCGATCCGAAGCCGCTCGGCAAGCTGGTCTACGTGCATATTCCGTTTTGCCAGTCGATCTGCCCGTTCTGCCCCTACCCGAAGGCTTACAACCAGCCGGAGTTGCGCGGCGAGTACCTGAAGAGCCTGTATGCGGAGATGGAGCTGTATGGCAGACAGCCGCATATCGCTGCGAGTCCGGTCGAAGCCGTTTACTTCGGCGGCGGTACGCCGACGGTGCTGAGCGAGGAGGAAATCTCCGGCTTGTTCACGGCTCTGCGCCGGTTCCTGCCCCTTGACCAGGTGGAGGAAATCACCTTCGAGGGCAACCCCGCATCCTTTGACGCGGCGAAGGCGAAGCTGCTTCATTCGCTCGGCGTGAACCGGATCAGCCTCGGCGTGCAGACCTTCGACGATTGCCTGGCAACCGCCATCGGCCTGATTCATAACCGGGAGCAGTCGCTCGCCGCGCTTGCCGCCGTCCGGGACGCGGGAATTCCGAACCTGAGCATCGACCTGATGTACAACCTGCCCGGACAGACGCCGGAGGGCTTCCGGCGCGATCTGGCGGAGGCGGTGGAGCTCGGCGTCGACCACTTGACGCTGTTTCCGCTGAAGGTGATTCCGGGCTTCGGCCTGTTCAAGCGCATCCAGAGCGGCGAGCTGCCTCCCTGCGGCGGCATCGAGGAAGAGCAGGAGTTGTACCGGATCGCGCTGGAGGTGCTGGAGCAAGCGGGATACGGAGTCGAGACCACCTACGATTGGGCCAAGCCCGGCATGCATCACGTGTACAGCCGCAAGCATTTCGGCGAGCGCAAGGAGCTGCTGGCGCTCGGGATGGGCGTGTTCGGCGAGGTCCACGGCTATGCCTACCAAAATGTCAAAAGCATTCCCGAATACAACCGCCTGCTCGCGGAAGGCGTGCTTCCCGTGGAGAAGGGCTATGCCGTTCAGGAGGAGGACCGTCCCAACCAATACCTGGCGATGGGGCTTCGGCAGACGCGGATCGACCGGGGCGACTTCAAGCGGGCGTTCGGCCGGTACCCGGAGGAGCTGTTCTCCGAGCGGTTCGACCGGTATCAGGCGCAGGGACTCGTGACAATTTTGCAAACAGAGATTTCCTTAAAAAGGGATTTAGGCTTGTTTTGGGGAAACAATGTATGCAAAGATTTTTGCGAGGAGAGCTTCAAGGCGGCTTTCCCCAAATAGGAGGGATTCATTCATGGGTCATGAGGAGTGGAGCGCAGCCGACTGGCGCGGGGGGCTCGGCGACCCGGAGCGGGCCGAGAAAGCGAAGAAGCATCTGCTGGAAGGGTCGCAGCTTCCCGGCCCGCGGGCCAATCTGTCGCTCGCGGAGCGGTTTGCCGACGCCTTCGCGAAGGAGCAGCCGGACGACGGGGCGTGGAAGCGGCTGATCGAATGGGCGCAGCTGCCGGAAGCGGAAGCTCCGGTCAACGATCCGCGCGAATATCTGCCCTTCTGCGCCATCCAGGCGCTCGGGGCGTGCTACGCCGGGGCGAAGGAGGAGCGCCGCCGCGAGATCGAACCGCTCCTCAAGGCGGCGATGAACGATCCCCGCTGGCGCATGCGCGAAGGGGTGGCCATGGCCTTTCAGCGCATCGGCGAAAAGGACTTCGGCCAACTGAAGACCTGGTTCAGGGACTGGATCGGCGAGGCGAACAGCCTGGAGCGGCGGGCCTTCGTGGCCGCGCTGGCCCATCCGCCGCTGTTGAAGAACCGTGAGAACGCGCTCTTCTGCCTGAAGCTGACCGAACGGATTCTCGACGATCTGGCGCACGGCTTGCCCGCATCGAACTCCGAGGACGCCCGCGTGCTGTCCAAGGGACTCGAATACGCGGTCAGCGTGTTCGTCGAGAAGGCGCCCGAGGAAGGCTTTGCCCTGCTGCGCAAATTTGCCGTTCTGGACGATAAGCAGCTGAAGAAGATCATCAAATCGAACCTCGGCAAATCGCGGCTGACCAAGAAATACGCCGACGAGGTAGAGGCGGTCGGAGCCCTGCTGTAGCCGGGAGGCAGGGCGAAGGGCCGCTTCGGCGGGCTGCGGGCAAGGCTGGCGGTCGGAGCCCTGCTGTAGAAGGCTCCTCCGGTTCCGCCAAGCTACGTCCATCGCCAAATCGAGAGGGCTTCAACGGCCCGTCGGCCCGGGCCGAATGGACGGACTGATAACCTTGGGGGATACGTCCTCCAAGGTTTTTTGATTTGCTCCGCTAAAGCAAATCAGGTAAAACTATAAGGGATGATAGAATTTTGCCAACGTTTTGTTCCAAAAAATCGGGAAAAGGTGGTTAGGCCCATGGCGCTAGATACCCAGACACTTACACAGGCAACCGAGTATACGGACGCGGTCTTCGAGACCGTGCGGCAGCGCAATCCCCACGAGAGCGAGTTCCAGCAAGCGGTGAAGGAAATCTTGGGCTCGCTTGCCCCGATCCTGGCGAAGGAGCCGAAATACCGGGAGCACGGTATCCTGGAACGGCTGGTGGAGCCGGAGCGGATGGTCGTCTTTCGGGTGCCCTGGATCGACGACGCAGGGCAGGTTCAGGTCAACCGCGGCTTCCGCGTTCAATTCAGCAGCGCCATCGGCCCCTATAAAGGCGGGCTGCGCTTTCACCCGTCGGTGAATGCCAGCATCGTCAAATTCCTCGGCTTCGAGCAGATCTTCAAGAACGCGCTGACCGGCCAGCCCATCGGCGGCGGCAAGGGCGGCTCGGACTTTGATCCGAAGGGCAAATCGGACCGCGAGATCATGCGGTTCTGTCAGAGCTTCATGACCGAGCTTGCCGCCCATATCGGCCCGGACACGGACGTGCCGGCCGGCGACATCGGCGTAGGCGGCCGGGAGATCGGCTATTTGTTCGGGCAGTACAAGCGGATGCGCGGCGGCTTCGAGGCCGGCGTGCTGACGGGCAAGGGCATCGGCTACGGCGGCAGCGAGGGCCGTACCGAGGCGACGGGCTACGGCTGCGTGTACTTCGTCCAGGAGATGCTGGCGGATCGCGGCCTCTCCTTCGAGGGCAGCCGGGTCGTCGTCTCCGGCTCCGGCAACGTGGCGATCTACGCCATCGAGAAGGCGGCGCAGCTCGGGGCGAAGGTCGTGGCCTGCAGCGACTCGAACGGGTATATCTACGACCCCGACGGCATCTGTCTGGAGACGGTGCGCCGCCTGAAGGAGCAGGAGCGCAAGCGGATCAGCGAATACGTGCAGGAGCGGCCGCAAGCGACTTACCACGAAGGCTGCGCCGGCATTTGGACGCTGCCCTGCGACATTGCGCTCCCGTGCGCCACGCAGAACGAAATCGACGAAGCGTCGGCGCGGCTGCTGATCAAGAACGGCGTGAAGGCGGTCGGCGAGGGGGCGAACATGCCGTCTACGCTGCCGGCGATCGACGCCTTCCTGGAAGCGGGCGTTCTGTTCGCCCCGGCCAAGGCGGCGAATGCCGGAGGAGTTGCCGTCTCGGCGCTGGAGATGGCCCAGAACAGCATGCGGCAGGCCTGGACGTTCCAAGAGGTGGACGAGCGGCTCAAAGGCATCATGCGGAATATTTACGTGAGCTCGGTGCAGGCGGCCGAGGAGTACGGACGCCCCGGCAACCTGGTCGTCGGCGCCAACATCGCCGGCTTCCGCAAGGTAGCCGACGCCATGATCGCGCAAGGGCTCGTGTAACACCCGTTTTCCCATTCAAGCACCCGAGAGGGTGCTTTTTTCACAAGATACGGCCGCTCTCTTGCTGTTTCAATCCGGGTTCTTACGTTTATCTGCAAGGAGAACCCTTTTCATAGGAGGAAACGGCGGATGAAAGTAGCGGAAGCGCTCGTTCTGCGGGCAGACCATCAGCGAAAGGTGGCGCAGCTCAAGCAGAGGCTGGAACGGGTTGTCAAGGTTCAGGAAGGCGAAACGCCTGCGGAGGACCCGCAGGTCCTTCTCGCCGAGCTGGAGCAGACCTTAACCGAGTTAACCGGCTTGATCCGGAAAATCAACAAAACGAACACGCGGACTCCCTTTGCAGGAGATCTCACGATCTCGGATGCTTTGGCGGAACGTGACCGCATGATGCAGCACCGCAAGCTGTTAACCGATCTGCTGGAGGAGGCGTCCATTAAACAGGACCGGTTCAGCCGTTCGGAAGTGAAGTATGAGCGAACCATTGATGTCGGGAAGCTGCAAGCGCAGATCGACGAGCTGTCCAAAGCTTATCGGGAGTTGGATTTTCGCATCCAGGAGATGAACTGGACCACCGACTTATTGGAATCCTAGCCGCGAGCGAAGGTAGACCCTATCGGCAGAGGCGAGCACAACCCGCCAACGGGATTGTTGGACCTCCTGATTAGATGCCGGGCCATGTCTAAGTCGATGATAGATTAGCCCCGTACCGTTACAAACGTGCGTCTAGCATGGAAGGAATGCGTACCGTTTACTGTGACAACCGCGTGCTGATCGGCGGATAGGGGCGAGGGCGGGGATGGGGAACTCGCGGGCAGAAAGTGAAGGTTATATAAGCGGAAGCGTCCTTACCATTGCGATGAAAAGAGGATCGTTATCGTATCCGCCTGCAGGTGCGCCCGGTTCCGACGGAACCGGGTTTGGCTTGTATCGGAAGAAAGGCTGTTCCGCGGCGATGCGCCGCGATTTTTGTCCATAATGAATCTTTTCCCCCCGTTTTCAAGTATTATAAGAATATCGGCCCAAGATCACAGCGGAAGAGGTGCGAGGCATGGGAATCCTGGCGAGGTTTCGAACCATCATGGCAAGCAACGTGAATGCCGTCTTAGAGAAGGCCAACGATCCGGAAAAAGAAGTAACCGCTTATCTGCGCGAGCTGGCTTCCGACCTCGGTCAAGTGAAGGCGGAGACCGCTTCGGTGCAGGCGAATGAGCAGCGGGCCCGCCGGGCGCTGGACGACGCCCGTGCGGAGACGGCCAAGCTGAGACGCTATGCGGAGAGATCGGCCGCCGAAGGGCGCGACGGGGAAGCGCAGAGCTTCCGCGAGCGGGAGAGCGCGGCTGCGGCCCGCGAGCGCGACCTCGAGGCGGCATACGATAAGGCGGCCGAAGACGCCGCCGCGATGAAGCAGCTGCACGACAAGCTGTCCGCCGATATCGGCGAGGTGACCGACCGGCTGGAGCGGCTGAAGGGAAAGGCGACCGCCGCCAAGGCCCAGCGGGAGCTGAACGCTCTGGGCTCGCCGGTGGGAGGAGCGGATTCCCGCCTGAAGCGGCTGGAGGAGAAGGTCGGCCTCGACTACGACGAGGCGATGGCGATCGCCGAGCTTCGCGCCGGGCGCAAGGACGACCTGGACGAGGAGCTGGAGCGGCTTACCCGGCAGACGCCGGAGGAGCGGAACGGACGGGACGAGCGGGAATAACCGTTTAACGGGATTAACGAGATGATCCGACCGGGAGACGGCAGCGGGAGAGAACGGGCCCGGGAAGCGCCGGGCTGCCCATGGCAATGGACTTAAAACGACGGGGTGGGGAAATGCCGGTAATTGAATTTAAATGCCCTAACTGCGGCAGCGGCATGCTCTTTGACGGCAAGACGGGCAAGCTGGCTTGTCCGGGCTGCGGACGCATGGATGAGATCGAGGCGATGCCCGATCCGCTGGACGGCCGCGAGCTGACCAAGCCCGAGACGGAGCCGGAGTATCACTGCACGAGCTGCGGCGGGGTGATCGAAGCGGACGGCTTGACCACGGCGACGACCTGCAGCTTTTGCGGCGCGGCGGTGGTGCTGGGCGACCGGCTCGCCGGAGAGCGGAAGCCGGCGCTGGTCATCCCTTTCCGCATCGGCAAGGACGAGGCGGCGGCCGCCTTCAAGAAGTGGTGCCGCAACGGACGGCTGACGCCTGCGGGCTTCATGACGGCCGATCGAATTAAATCGATCACCGGGGTTTATGTGCCCTTTTGGCTGTATGACCTGGACAACCGGATCGAAGTGCAGGCGCATGCCACCAAGGTCCGCAGCTATGTGCGAGGCGATTACCAGATCACGGAGACCGAGCATTACGAGCTCTACCGGAGAATTCGGCTCGACTACGAGCGCGTTCCGGTGGACGCGGCCGAGAAGATGAGCGACCGGCTGATGGACCTGCTGGAGCCCTATCCGTACGAGCAGCTTAAGGGATTTCGCTCGCCTTACCTGGCGGGCTTTCACGCCGATCAGTACAGCTATACCGACCAGGAGCTCGTCCCCCGGGTAAAAGAAAAGATCGCCCCTTACATCGACTCCTACATCAATTCCACGGTCGGCGGCTACACCACCGTGCAGATCACGGGCAAGCAGGTGAACACCGACGTTCAGCATGCCCACTACGCCCTGATCCCGGTGTGGATGGTCCAGTACGACTACGACAAGCTGGAGCATACCTTCGCCATGAACGGCCAGACCGGCAAGGTGGTCGGCAAGCCGCCGATCAGTGCGGCCAAGGTGGCGGCCTGGTTCGGCGGAGTGGCGGCGGCCTCGTTCGTTCTCCTGAAGACGGCGGCCTGGCTGATGGGAGGGGGATTCTGGTGAGAAGACTTCGGCTATGGCTTCCCGCCCTGCTGCTCCTGCTCGCCGTCACGGCGGTGCTTCCTTACGGAACAGCGGCGGCCGCGGCGGAACCGAAACAGCTCGTCTACGACGAGGCGGGGCTGCTCAGCGGCGAAGAGGTTAACGAGATCAACGAGCTGGCCAATCGGCTGGGGGCGAAGCGCAACACCGACATTCTGATCGTGACGTCCGCCAATGCGGAGAACCGGGACGTCGTCAAGCTGACGGAGGACTTCTACGACACCAATGCCCCCGGCTACGACAAGCGCTTCGGCAATACGGTCATGCTGGTGATGGACATGCGGAACCGGGATGTGTACGTGGCGGGATTCGGCAAAGGGGAAACCTACGTGGACGACAACCGGGCCACGCGCATCCGCGAGAAGATCACACCCGATCTGACCGCAGGCAACTATGCGGAGGCTTTTCGAACCTACGTGAAGACCTCCTACAAGTATCTGGGCATTCGTCCGGGCGTGAACCCGGACAATCCGCTGTTTTCCCTCTGGGTGCAGCTGATCGCCTCCCTCGCCATCGGCGGCATCGTCGTCGGCGTCATGGCCTACCGTTCCGGCGGGCGGGTAACCGTCAGCGGCCGGACCTACGAGAACTCCGGCGAATCGGGCGTTCTGGACCACCAGGACCGCTACATCCGGACCACCGTGACCCGGACCAAGATTCAGCGCAACAACGGCGGGGGCGGCGGTTCGGGCGGCGGAGGCGGCGGAGTGAGCGCCGGCGGCCATTCGCACAGCGGCAGCAGAGGCTCGTTCTAAGCGGCGGGAATCGCGCGAACGGACCGGGAACGCAATCTAATCGGGAAAGGACGAATGAACATGGCATTTTTCAAAAACCAGTTCTCCAACGTCGTCGAATGGGAAGAGTTCCGGGAGGACATGATCTTCTGGAAATGGAGCAACCGCGAGATCAAGAAGGGCAGCAAGCTGATCATCCGCCCGGGCCAGGACGCCATCTTCGTGAACAACGGCAAGATCGAGGGGATTTTCCAGGACGATGGCGTCTACAACATCGAATCGGAGATCATTCCGTTTCTCTCGACGCTGAAGGGCTTCAAGTTCGGCTTCAACAGCGGCATGCGGGTGGAGGTGCTGTTCGTCAACACCAAGGAATTCACCGTCCGCTGGGGAACCCAAAGCCCGATTCTGATTCCGTCGCCGGAGCTTCCCGGCGGCATGCCCATCCGCGCCAACGGCACGCTTACCTTCAAGGTGAACGACTACGTGACGCTGATCGACAAGATCGCGGGCATGAAGGACAGCTATCTGGTCGAGGACGTCAAGCTCCGCATCACCTCCGTGCTCGATCAGCTGCTGATGAAGTGGATCAGCAAAGAGGGCAAGGACATGTTCAACCTTCAGGCGAACGCCTATGACATCGCCAAGGGGATTCAGGAAGACCTGGACATGCAGGTGATGAACAACGGCATGACGATCACCGGCTTCCAGGTGATGAGCTTCAACTACCCGCAGGAAATCCAGGACATGATCACGAAGACCGCCTCGCACGGCATGATCGGCAATATGCAAAAGTACCAGCAGGTGTCGCTCACCGACGGCATCGCCTCCGGCAACGTCAAGGGCGGCGGCGCGGCGGCGGACATGGCCGGGATGATGATGGGCATGAACATCGCCAAGGAAATGATGAACAACGTGAACGCCCCGAATCCGGGGCAAACGCCGGGAGCGGGAACGGGAACGGGAGCCGGGGCGAATGCGGGCGGGAAGAAGCCGAACTTCTGTCCCAACTGCGGCGCCAAGACCGAAGGAGCCAATTTCTGCCCGAACTGCGGACAGAAGCTGAACTAAGCCTAGAAGGCAGGCAGATCGGGACATCCCTGCATGAATTGAATAAACCCGGCACCGGACGGACAGCATCCGTCGGCAGCCGAAACAAAAGCGACCGAGGTTCGGTCGCTTTTTTGGGTTGCCGTTCGGAGCCGGGTTGCTGTTCCGAGGGGGGGCTATTCGGAGTTGGGGGTATCCGGTGTGGTCGATACCCGTGGATCAGGCATACGCCCGTGCCGCCCATTGCACCCAAGCGGCATACAGGCGGCCGAGGGCCCGCAAGAGGATGGGCAGCAGAAGCACCAAGACCAAACCGATGCCGCCGGATATCCAGGAGCGTTCATAGGAGGTCAGGTCCGGCAACAGATAATAGAGGAAGGAATTGGTCGAGAACAGATCGAACGAAAAGAACCGGTCGCTCACCCAATACGCGGCGGGAGAGAGCAGAACTCCGAAGGCCGTCGCGGGCAGGACGATCGCAAATGTAAATCCGGCGATGCCGATGGGAAGTTGGGCCAGGCTGAACAGGATTCCGCGATAGGTTTGGCCTTGGCCCAGAAGCGAGAGGAGCGACCGCCATCCGCTCCATTGCAGAGGCGGGATAACGTCGATAGGCCCGGTCGGCGGCTTCTCGCCCCGCATCCAGAGTCCCACGGCAGCAGCTTCCTGCTTCATCATCCACGAGCACGCCGTAAGGGTTGCGGCCAGCAGGGGGATCCCAACTCCCACCAGGATAAGCGGCAAACCCGCGCTGATCCCCACAACGGCAAGCACAAAAGCCAGGATGCCTTTGGGTAAAGCCAGCAAAAGAACAAGCCAAGCTTGCAGGACGTTTTGCTTTTTCATGGTTTTTCCCCTTTGGACGAAGCGTTTCTTTAAGCATATCCGCTAAAGGACCCGAAGGAAAGCCCCCGGGGATGGGGGACGCTTCCCGACTTTGGTCGGGGTTGGAACCGAACGGCGACGGCTCTCCCCGCGAGAAAGGAAGGGGACGAAAACGACCGGTCTGCTTTTTCAGATTTGGGCGGCGGTTTCAGGAGCAAGGGCTTGCAAAGAGGTTGTTGATATGTTAATTTAGATAATATCATATTGTTAATAACATAAATTCTCACCATGACAACAAGAAACCGGAGGGATGCGACATGAAAAAGGCGAGTAACGGATGGAGCCGGTACGAACTGCTGTGGCTTGGGCTGTTTTCCGCTGTGGCGGTGGTGCTGACTCTGCTCATGAAGGACAGCTTCTTCGGCTTTACGGTGTTTCTGACCGGTGTCCTCTGTGTCGTCCTGGCGGCCAAAGGCAAGCTGATGACCTATGCCTTCGGCATGTACAACACGTTCGGGTACGCTTATCTGGCTTATACCAACGGTCTGTACGGAGAGATGCTGCTGAACCTGCTGTTCTTCGTGCCGATGAACGCGGTCGGTTTCTTCCTGTGGAAAAAGCATCAGTCGGACGGCGAGCTGGAAATGCTGAGCATGAGCGCAAGGGGGCTTGCCGCGGTAGCAGCGATCTGCGCGGCGGCCAGCCTCGGGCTCGGCTTCGGGCTGTCGTTCGTTCCGACGCAAAATTCGCCCTACATCGACGCGATTACGACTGTGCTGTCCATCGCCGCGACGCTGCTGATGGTGAAGCGGTTCCGGGAGCAGTGGCTGCTCTACATCGTGCTGAACCTGTTTACCGTGGTGCTGTGGATCATCCGGACGGCGGAGGGAAGCCCCGACGGAATGCTCATGATCGTGATGTGGAGCGCTTATCTGGTCAACGCGATCTACGGGTACCGGATTTGGAGCCGGGGAGCCCGGCAGGCTCAGGCGCAGCAAGCGAAGGGGGTAGCGGGATGAAGAAGCTGGGGCTCACCTTGGGCAAATTTGCACCTCTGCACAAAGGCCATCAGTACATGATCGAGACGGCGCTCGCGGAGGTCGACGAGCTGATCGTCGTGATCTATGAGACCGACGTGACGCCGATTCCGCTGCACATTCGGGCGGGTTGGATAAGGAAGCTGTATCCGGACGTTCGGGTGATCGAGGCCTGGGACGGACCGGACGGTTATTCGGACGACCGCGAGCATGAAATCCGCGAGGAGACGTATATTCTCGGCCTCCTGAACGGAGAGCAAGTGACGCACTTTTACTCCAGCGAGTTCTACGGCGGCCATATGAGCCGCGCCCTCGGCGCCGTGGACCGCCGGGTGGACGAACCGCGCAGCCGGGTGCCTATCTCGGCCACGATGATCCGCTCCGATCCTTTCCGCTATCGGGAGTATGTGAGCGACCTCGTCTACCGCGACTTGATTGTGAAGGTCGTGTTCGTCGGGGCCATGTCGACGGGCAAATCGACGCTGACCGAGGCGCTCGCCCGTCGCTACGGCACGACGTTCGCCAGCGAGTACGGCCGGGATTATTGGACCGAGCATCAGGTGGACCGGCGAATCGGCCTCGCCGCCTTCGATGAGATCGCCGACGGGCATCTGGAGCGGGAAGAGCAGGCGCTGCTCGAAGCGAACCGGTACCTGTTCGTGGATACCAACGCGATCACCACCCGCATGTACGCGCTCGATTACCACGGCCGGTCGCCGGAGCGGCTGACCCGGATCGCGCTGGAGAATGCTCAGCGCTATGATCTGTTCTTCCTGTGCGAGGACGATATTCCTTACGACGACACCTGGGATCGAAGCGGCGACCAGAAGCGGCAGGTCTTCCAGAGGCAGATCGTGGCCGATCTGCTGGAGCGCCGGATTCCCTATATTCCGCTGCGGGGAAGCCTGGAGGAGCGGATGCGCCGGGTGGACGAGGTGCTGGCCGGCTTCGTGCCTTACCGCAATTATTTCGGAGCGCGGGTGTAAGGGCTATAGACGGATTGAAACGCTGACCGATTTCAAGCGGGGAATCGGACGATCAAAGGAAAGGGGACGGCCTCATCCGGGTCGGGAGGCGATGGTCCCCTTCATAAAAAGAAAGGCGGTGCAGCAATGGACCTGCGGGACGAGAACGGCTGGACGGAGCAGGAGTTTCTGGAGCGTTACCGACCGGCGGAGTATGAGCGGCCCTCCGTGGCGGCGGATATGGCGATTTTCACGGTGAGCGCCGCGGCGGAGGATAATTATCGCAAGCTGCCCGAGAAGGAGCTGCGGGTGCTGCTGATTCAGCGGGGCGGTCACCCCGATCTGGGAAAATGGGCGCTGCCCGGCGGCTTCGTCCGCCCCGATGAGACGGTGGAGCAGGCCGCTCTCCGGGAGCTGAAGGAGGAGACCGGGGTGGACCGCGTCTACTTGGAGCAGTTGGGGGTGTTCAGCGAGGTGGGACGCGATCCCCGCACCTGGGTCATGAGCTGCGCCTTCCTGGCGCTCGCCGACAGCAGCCGCCTGCGGCTCCAGGCAGGCGACGATGCCGCCCATGCGGCCTGGTTCCGCGTCGGCTATCGGCTGCGCCGCGAAGGCAAGGAATACACCCCGGGCGGCCTGGTCAAAAAACAACAGTACGAGCTGTCCCTGACCTCGGAGCTCGCGGAGCTGAACGCCACGGTCGAACGGACCGTGACGCTGACGGAAGCCTCCGCGGAGGTCGGCTACGCCATTGTGGCCGACGGCGGTCTCGCCTTCGACCACGCGAAGATTCTCGCCTGCGCCGTGGAATGGCTGCGCAGCCGGGTGAACGACTCGGCGCTGGCCTTCCCGCTGCTGCCGAGCGAGTTTACGCTGACCGAGCTCCAGCAGGTGTACGAGGTGATTCTCGACAAGGAGCTGCTCAAGGCCGCGTTTCGCCGCAAGGTGGCCGACCTCGTGGAAGAGACGGACCGCTATACGGAGAATGCCGGACACCGGCCTTCCCGGCTGTATCGGCGCAAGCTGGAGGCGCTGGGGTAACGGGGAGCCCTGAAGCATTCAAACGATTTACTTGAGAGCGGTAGCGTTTTTCCGGGCTTTCTTTTACAATAGAGCGTGGAACTTGCGTACAGGCAGGAAGGAGCAAGACGGATGCCCGTAACTCTCAAGGATGTGGCCAAGCGGGCCGGCGTCTCGCCGTCCACGGTATCGCTCGTGATGAGCGGCGACGAACGGATCAGCCGGGAAACCCGGGAGAAGGTGCTGGCTTGCGTGGAAGAGCTGGGTTACCGGATCAACAACCTGGCCCGGGGTCTCAAGACCAGCAAAACCTTCACCGTGGGCTTTCTCGCCCCCGATATCACCAATATCTTCTTCATGAACGTGGCCAAGGGCGTGGAGGACGAATTCCGCCGGCTCGGCTACAGCGTCATCATCTGCAATTCGAACGACAGCGCCGACGAGGAGCGGGAGCGGCTGCGGCTGCTCGCCGACCGGGCCGTGGACGGCGTTGTGCTCATCCCGGCATCCCATCGCGGCGAGGAGCTGGCCGAGCTCATCCCGTCCGACCTGCCCGTCGTGCTGGTCGACCGGCTGCTCGAGGGCTACAGCACCGATACGGTGCTGGTCGACAACGTCAACGGCACTTACGCCGCCATGGAGCAGCTGATCCGCCGAGGCTTGACCCGCATCGGGTTCATCGGCGGGGACCAACACGTCACCTCGGCCAAGGAACGGCATGAGGGCTACCTGCGCGCGCTGCGCGACTATGCGCTGCCGGAGGCGCCCGAGCTGATTCTGTTCGGCGATTACCGCGACCAGAGCGGCTACGACCTGACCCGGCAGCTGATGAGCCTGGAGAAGCCGCCGGACGCGATCTTCGTCGCCAACTACTTCATGCACCTGGGAACCATCCGGTACTTCCTGGAGCAGCGGGAAGCGGGCGGCGACGGACCGGCTCCGCTGATCGCGTCGTTCGACGACCTCGATTACAACCGGATCATCGGCGTTGACAGCATTCGCGTCCGCCAGCCGATGGCCGAGATCGGCAGCACGGCGGCGAGGCTGCTGCACCGGCGGATGCAGGGCGACCGGGAACGGTTCCCCGAGGTGTGGCGGCTGAAGACCGAACTGGTCGCCAAGCGGTAACGAGCGCCCCTTCCGGCATGGGAAGGGGCGTTTTTGTGTCGGTTATTCAAACGATTAAATAAAATTTCACCCGGTTTATTGAAAAATTGAATAAAAGGGTTTACCCTAGGGAGGAAGCCTCGCTGCAAGCGTTTACGATTTTGTATCCATAAAGGAGTGTTAGAGAATGAATGCTGCCTACAACCCCTGGAACGGCCGATACCCCAAGATCGGCATCCGCCCCGCCATCGACGGCCGGAGAAGGGGAGTGCGCGAATCCCTCGAAGAGAAGACGATGAATATGGCTCGGGAGGTCGCCCGGTACTTAAGCGCCGAGCTGCGCTACCCGAACGGCGAGCCGGTGGAATGCATCGTGGCCGATACCTGCATCGGCGGGGTAGCGGAAGCCGCCCAGACGGCCGATAAATTCGCCCGCGCGGGCGTCGGCCTCAGCATCACGGTGACACCGTGCTGGTGCTACGGCTCCGAGACGATGGACATGGACCCGCTGATTCCGAAGGCGGTCTGGGGCTTCAACGGCACGGAACGGCCGGGAGCGGTCTACCTGGCGGCGGTGCTGGCCGCCCACGCCCAGAAGGGGCTGCCCGCGTTCGGCATCTACGGCCGCGACGTTCAGGACCTGTCGGATTCGGAGATACCCGAAGACGTGAAGGAAAAGCTGCTGAAGTTCGCCAAAGCCGGGATGGCGGCGGCTCTCATGCGGGGCATGTCTTATCTGTCGATCGGCTCCGTCTCCATGGGGATCGCCGGCTCGATCGTGGACGCCGACTTTTTCCAGGAATACCTAGGCATGCGCAACGAATACGTCGACATGAGCGAGCTGACGCGCCGGATCGAGGAGGGCATCTACGATCCCGAGGAATTCACACGGGCTCTCGCCTGGGTGAAGGAAACCTGCAAGGAAGGCGCCGACAACAACCCGGTGGAGCTTCAGGCGAGCCGCGAGCAAAAGGACCGCGAATGGGAGACGGTCGTCAAGATGACGCTCATCATCCGCGACCTGATGGTCGGCAATCCGCGCCTTGCGGAGCTCGGCTTCGAGGAGGAGGCCCTCGGCCATCACGCCATCGTCTCGGGCTTCCAGGGCCAGCGGCAGTGGACCGACCATTTTCCGAACGGGGACTTCTCGGAGACGATCCTGAACTCGTCCTTCGACTGGAACGGCATCCGCGCTCCGTATCTCGTCGCCACCGAGAACGACTGCCTGAACGGCGTCTCCATGTTGTTCGGGTACCTGCTCACCCAGACGGCGCAGATCTTCTCCGACGTGCGCACCTACTGGAGTCCGGAGGCTGTCAAACGGGTCACCGGCCACGAGCTGACGGGACTCGCCGCGAACGGAATCATTCACCTCATTAACTCCGGGTCGACGACGATGGACGGCACCGGCCAACAATCCCGCGACGGAAAGCCGGCGATGAAGCCGTTCTGGGAAATCTCGTCCGAAGAAGCCGACGCTTGCCTCGCAGCTACCTCCTGGCGTCCGGCGTCCAAGGGATATTTCCGCGGCGGCGGCTTCTCTTCCGACTTCCTGACGAAGGGCGGCATGCCGCTGACGATGACCCGGCTTAACCTGGTGAAGGGCCTCGGCCCGGTGCTGCAAATCGCCGAGGGCTATTCGGTCGATCTGCCGGAAGAGGTGCACGACAAGCTCGACGAGCGGACGGACCCCACCTGGCCGACGACCTGGTTCGTGCCGAACCTGACCGGCGAAGGGGCCTTCACCGACGTCTACTCCGTGATGAATCACTGGGGAGCGAACCACGGAGCGATTTCGTACGGCCATATCGGCGCCGAGCTGCTGACGCTCGCCTCCATCCTGCGGATTCCGGTGCATATGCACAATGTGGCGAAGGAAGACATTTACCGGCCGAAGGTATGGAGCTCCTACGGGACGGAGGACAGCGAAGGCGCCGACTTCCGGGCCTGCGCGGCGTTCGGACCGCTGTACCGTTAATTCACGGCCAACGCACTTCTGCGGGGTCGAACCTGCACAGAACCTTGAGGACCTTCGGGTCTTCAAGGTTTTTTATTTGATCGGTCGAGAAAGTATGGAAAATCGGCCAAATATCACCGTTCGAGGGGGTCTGTTTTTGCTATAATGCTAGAGGGGATGGGCAATTCTGTATCTCCAGTGAATGTTTTTCCAGAGGAGGGCTTTCCCTGCAGATGGACAGCAAGCTGGCGCTCTTGATGCATACCAAGTTCGGCGTGTTATCCTCCGCCGCGCAAAAGGAAATCTACCAGGAATTTTACCGGACGTTCTATCGGACGGTTGTTTATATGGTGAACGATCACGCAGCGGCCGAGGACGTGCTGCAGGATGCCTTCCTGAAGGTGGTCGAACATATTCCCGGGGTGGAGGACGAGGGACGGCTGTGGGCGTGGACCCGCGTAGTGGTGAAGAATATGACTTATAATTATTTGCGGAAAGTGAAAAAACGGCGCAACGAAGTCGATCCGGAAAGTGTTTATATGAGTGACAGCGAAGCGTATGCGACCGAACGGCAATCGACCGAGCGGCAGATTGAAATCAAAGCGATGGCGGAGACCTTGGAGCATTGCCTGTCCCAGCTGAAGCCGGAGTATCAGGCCTTGATCGAGCTGCGCTGGAAGAAGGAGCTCAGCTACAAGGAAATGGCAGCGGAGCTGGACACGACGGAGGAGACGGTGAAATACAAGCTTTACCGCGCGAGGGAAGCGGTGAAGAAACGATTTAAGAGCGAATGGGAGGATAGCGATGAACGAAGATCCATTTGACAAGGAATTCGAGGCGGCGTTTGAAGAAGCGGCCCGGAATCGGGAGTGGATTCCGAATTCGGACGCTTCCTGGGCTCGGGTGGAGGCCAAGCTGAACCGCCGCCGCAAGCGCCGGGCGAGGCTGCAGGTGCTGCCGTATCTGGCCGCGTCCTTCGTCCTGGGCGCACTGATATTCAGCTCTCCCGCGGTATCGAATGCATTACAGCCGCTGTTCCGGACTTTTGTTACCGTACAAGAGGGTGTAACGCATGTCGTATTCGGCACCCAAGCGGAAGATCCATCATTAAAGGGTTCGGGCGCCCCGCCTCCTTCTTGGAACGGTTCGGAGCCGGCGGCAACCCTTGAGCCCGGAGCCGATCTTCCGGTCGATGAGGTGCAAACCACCTTTTCCACCTGGGAAGAGGCAGCCTCCTCTATTCCTTTTCTGCAACCGTTCGAACCAAGAATTCCACCCGGTTTTAAACTCCTCAAAGTCATGGTTGATACCGTGACCGTCACGGAGTCGGTTACGAGTGCCGTTTTGGTATATACCAACGCCGAGGGACAAGGAATCTGCGTAACCTTCCGTCAGATGCGCGAAGGCGAAATGATGTCCTCGGATTATCGAGAGAGAGACGGAAAACTGGAAATGATCCGGGTAGGAGGCTATGACGCTTATTTGTTTTCCACGAAAGATGGCTCCAGCAGCTTAGAGTGGATGATCGGGCAGATCTACATTTCCCTGATCGGACCGGTGGGCAAGGAGGTCATTCTCGGGATGCTGCCAGAGGGTCTTAAAGTCAGCGGACTGGAGTGAAGAAATTTAAAGAGCGGCGTTCCTTAGGGAGCGCCGCCTTTTCGCTAGGGGGAAGAGCTATGTAAGACCGATCAGGTGGCCATCAAGAGGTTGGTATATTCCTGAACTTGCTCCATCATTCCGGCTTGAATGACGTAATGAACGACGCTTGCCCGGTAATAGCTTCCGCTTTGAACACTTTTCACGACGCTCTTTTGAGCAAGAAAATCATTGGTTGCATAAAGGTCAGCTTGTGCATCGACATTCACCCAAGTCGATCCGTTCCACCTTTGCAGCTGGATACGTGCACCGATTTGATTGACAAGGGTCTTGGCTTGCGTCGTGAAGGCTATGCTGAAGGTTTGGTTTTTATTGTCGATCATGGACCGTGTCGCGCTCATGAGGTACGTATAACCGTTGTAGTTGGAATAAGGCTGGATGACCTGCGGCGGAGCTTTGACCAGACCGTCGGCGTGGGCGACCGGAGCATAGCTGGCGGCACCGAGGACGAGAGCGGCGGAGAGCAGCGAATAAGCAATCGGTTTGGTGGGTTTCATGTATAATTCCTCCCAGTATATAGTAGAGACACCTATAATACGAGGGAACACGGCCAAAAGTGGCAAACCTATACAATTCTCGACATGGAAGAGAATAAGCGGATGCGCCGACCTGAGAAAATTCATCCGGGAGCCATTGCATCGGGATTTGTATCATGAAGCGTCCTCCTCCGCAAAACGGAAAGCCGATTCCAACCTGGCGATGGCTCGCCAGGCGGAATCGGCTTGGACCTAACAGTGGCTTAGCATAGAGGAGAGGAGACCGTTTCAGCCCTCCAGCAGGACGGCAATCTCGGCGGCGAGCCGGTCGCCCTCCTGCTCCAGGCGGATCGCCTCCGTCAGCTCCTCCGCTTGGGCCGTCCGGAGCTCCGGGGTCCACAGCGCGTGCGGCGGAACCGAAGCGGCCTTGACGGCTGCTTCGTCGGGCTGGACGGCGAACCGGGCGGCGAGCGTCGCATGCATCCGCTCGTACAAGTCGGCCATCCGGGACAAGAGGTCGGCTGCCGGAGCCGCCTCGCTCCAGGCGGCCGCTTGGCGCAGATAAGCGGCGGCGCAGCGGCGGGCGTCCGTCAGGGCGCGCAGGAGGAAGTGGTTGACGTCGAGCCGTCGGACGAGGTCCGCATCCGCTGCTGTGCGGTACCAGCCTTCGTCGAGGAGGGCATCCCGCCAGCTTTCCAGAGCCAGGTAGCCCATCCGGTAGCCTCGGTTCTCGCTCAGGCCCATCGACTCCCGTTTGATCCGCAGGGAGCGCAGCAGGCTCTGCAGCCGGGAAGGCACCGGTTCCCGTTCATCCCAGCGCACCAAGGCAAACGGCCATTGGTCCACATAAAGGTAACCCTTGGTTAAGTCCATCTCCGCTTGGAAATCCGGATCGTCCTTATGCTCGTCGAACGTCTCCCGGTCGAAGTACGTGCGGCAGAGGAGAGCGTTGCCGCCGTCCAGGAAGCCGGTGATGACCCCCCATTCCGGGGCCACGCGCAGGTTGATGCCGACCGGAAGCTGGCCGGCTCGGAGGCTATCGACCACGAGCGCTTTATCCCGCTTGCGCTCCTCCGGTCCCGGCCGGTCCGACCAGATCGGCCGGATTCCGTAGGCGGCGAAGCCCGGCGCCGCATAATCGTAAGCGACGAGAGCGTCCGCGGCGCTGTAGTCCCAGACGGGAGTAAAGGCTACCCGCCAGCAGGCGCCGGAGACGCCCATCAGCTCCTCGTAGGTGGTCTCAATGCCGCTGTAGGTCAGAGAAGCGAGCAGAGCGCCGCCCCAGGAGCAATCCTGCCCTTGGCCGAATGCCAAGGGGGCGACGCCATGGGCGATAAAGCGATCCGCCGGCGGCTCGCTCCGAAACAGCCGCGTCCGTTCCTCGTTATAACGAATCTCCTCGCCTTCCCGGCAGCTGACGGCATGGAGGCCGTCGGCGTTGCGGTAGAGCAGCAGCAGGTAATCGTTCCCCTCGTTCTCGATGAGGCTCGGGAACAGCTCCTGATTGGCCGGATAGGCGTTCCAGCGGAAGTAAGCCAGATGGCGGAACTTGTTCATCACGTTCCGGCTCGCCCGGGCGTTGCCGTACACGGCGTCCACCAGGGTCAGCTCGGCATCCTCCGGGAGAAGAGAGGCGGCCGGTTCATCCGGACCGAGCCGAAGGGACGTTCCCGGCCAGGCGTAAGCGACCGAACAGCCTGCGGACGTCTGATATTTCACCAGCAGCACCTTGGTCCGGTCGCCCGCCAGGGCAACGGGGAGCGTCTCGTCGCTCACCGGGAAGGTAAGCCGATCTCCGACTGCAAAGGATTGGAGGAAGGCCGTCAGGTCACGGCTGTCCAGACCGTCCGTATAGACGGCCGAGAGAATGACCAGCTCCTGCGGCACGAGGATGCTGTCAATGGTGTGCCCGAGCGAGCGGGCCAAGAGGGGGAGGGTGGCGGTATCCGGCAGGGCCTTGCCGGTTTCCCACTTGGAGACCGCCTGGGCGCTGACTTGAAGCTGCTCCGCCAGTTGCTCCTGGGATAGGTTCTTTTCCTTGCGCAGCATGGCAATGCGTTTGCCGACCGAATGGGCAGCGATCATGGGTATGAACTCCTTTGACGGGAAGATGGGAACGGCGCCGTTGCATTCAGTATAGCGGGTATGCCGGGCCGCGCCCACCTATGAAAGGAGGGAGGAAGTGCACGGTTCCCTCAACCGCGGGTTGATGTTCCGGTAGAATCGGGCTTGCACGCAACGGCGCAGAGGGTGTCGGAGTTCTCGTTCAGGGCCAGCCCCGCGGTATCCCCATAAAAGCGGACATCGGAGAACCCGGAACGGACAAGTTCTGCCGTAAGCTCATCCGGCGTGAACGTCTGGTCCCAATTCAGGTAGGTGGTCAGGCCCTCCTGCTCATCCAACACCCGATAGGAGGTCACATGGGTCCGGGTCTCCGGATACCAGAACTCCGATTCCAGGCAGAGGTAGGGCCGGCTGCGCCAAAAGCCGCTGTCCGCGGCGTGCCAGCCGGAAGAGTCGGGCCGGCCTTCGTAGAATGCCGGCTGAAACACATCCAACAGGAACAGCCCCCCCGGCTTCAGCGCCGCGAACACCCGGGCGAGCAAGGTTTCCCGATTCGCGGGGGAGAGCACTCCGAAATCGCAGTAAATCAGCAGGATCACATCGTAGGGGCCGCCAATCTCGCCGGTCAAATAATCTCCTTGAAGGTAAGTGACGGGGAGGCCGGCCTTCTCCGCATGCGACCGGGCATACTCGATCGAGCGGAGCGAGAAATCGACGCCGGTCACCGGGTGGCCGAGGCGGGCGAGCGATTCGGCATACAGCCCGGGTCCGCAGCCGAGGTCGAGGATGGACCGGCTGGAATCTCCTTCACAGAGCTTGGTGTGAATCCAATCGGCGGTGCAGGCGATCGTATCGGGCCGGCGGCTCGCGGCGTCGGTCCCGGGGTCGAGGTGGGCAGCCAGCATCTGCTCGGACAGATGGGCTTCGGTCCACAAGGCGCCGGTGCCCTGTTCGAACAGAGCGGGTCTTTTGGCAGAAGCGAGCAAGCGGGCAATTAGGGAACTGGACGGCATAAGCGTCTCCTTTCGGGTTTGCATCTGCTTCTAGCTTAGGCGGAAGCGGAGGCGGGAAGAAGGGAAAAGTTGGTTATACGCAAAAAAGGCAGCCCAAAAAGCCGCTCCCGGCAGGCGGAACCTCACCTGCGGGAACGGCTTTCGCTATGGGGCGGACGGATCGAGCCGGATCAAGAAGGAAAAGGCTCCGGCAAGCGGAACGCCGCTTCGTTATTCGGCTCTCGCCGCCTTCACCCGGGAAATGCGGTTGCCGGACACGGCTTCCACGCGGAAGACGTAGCCGTGAACATCGATCACCGGCTGCTCGCCCGGATTCGGAATGCGGCCGAGCTGTCCGATCAGGAAGCCGCTCAACGTCTCGTACTCGTCGTACGGAAGCGGAACGCCGAGCACATCCTTCAACTGACGGAGACTGGCCAGTCCGCTGATGAGGTAAGTCGCCTCGTCGAGCTTCTCGATCTCCGGCTCCTCCTCGTCGTCGTGCTCGTCGAAGATGTTGCCGACGATTTCCTCCAAAAGGTCCTCCATGGTGATGATCCCGGCCGTGCCGCCGTATTCGTCGATGGCGATCGCCATGTGGTTCTTGCTTTTCGTCAGGTCGCGGTACAGGTAGTCGATCTGCCGCGAGGTCGGGACGAAATAAGGAACGCGCATGAGCGACCGGATCGAGAAGCCGCTCTCCGTCATGCCGCTCAGGTACTGGATCAGATCCTTCGTGTGCAGCACGCCGATGACTTGGTCGATCGTCCCCTCATAGACGGGAAAACGCGAATACTTTTCCGCATTGGCGAGCTCCGCCACCTCCGCGAGCGTTAGGTCGGCCGGCAGCCCGACGACGCGGCTGCGGTGCGTCATGATATCGGAGACGGTCTTGTTGTTGAACTCGAAGATGTTGTTGATCATCGTCTTCTCGCTCTCCTGGATCGCTCCGCTTTCCTTGCCGACGTCGACCATCATGCGGATTTCCTCCTCGGTCACCTGCTCCTGGTTGGCGTTCGGATCGACCCCGAAGAGCCGCACGAGCAGATTGGACGAGAGGGTGAGCAGCTTGACGACGGGAGACGCGATCTTCGACAGGAAGGACAGCGGGCCGACCGTCATCATGGCGATGGCCTCCGGCTTTTGCATGCCGAGCTGCTTGGGCACGAGTTCCCCGAACACGAGGGTGAAGTAGGACATGATCAAGGTGATGAGAATCAGCGACAGGGTCTGCAGCACGCTCTGCGAAATCGGCAGGCCAAGCTGGGACAACGCCGACGACAGTCTCGTGGAAAAGGTATCCGCCGCGAACGCGCTGGCGAGGAACCCGGCCAGGGTGATGCCGACCTGGATGGTCGCGAGAAACCGGCTGGGCACGCTGAGCAGCTTCTGCAGGGCGATGGCCTTCTTGTGGCCCCCGTCCGCCATCGCTCGGATTTTGTTGTCGTTGATCGAGATCAGGGCAATTTCCGAAGCGGCAAAATAAGCATTCAACACGAGCAATAAGATCAAAATGACAATTTCCGTAAACACGAGCGTTCATCCTCCGTCGGATTGGATTGGTTTAGCATTCCAAAAGACGGGACGCTCAATTCCGGGGGTAAAACCAAGGCTTCGGGCAAAGCTTCCGGTGCTTGCCGGTTCCATGCCAAATGAGTCGCATGGCCGCACTCTCCGGGTCGTCGTCCACCTCAGCCGCCACCTCCGTTTCTTCTCGCGGGTACCGCGGGTACTGTCTCCAGTATATACGGTTCCGGGCCTGCGGGCAAAAGCCCGGGACGGACGGGGAACCGCTGTGGCCCAATCGACTCGGCTAAACCGGCGGAAGATGTGGACGGGAGAAGGCGAATACGCAGACTGCGCTCCCGGTACAATTCCGGTCAGAGCGGCATGGACAGAGAAGCGGGCGTAAGCTCGCGCAGCCGGTGGGCCTTCTTCGCTTGATCGAGGCAGGCCGCAAGCTCCGCTTCGTTCTCGCAGACGGCGGCATGCTCCAGCCACAGGAACCAGGCGGACTTGCGAACGATCGTCAGGTGCATGGGGAAATTCGGCTGCGAGCGCAGCGCGTACCAGCCTTCGCCTAGCGTTTTCCACGGATTCCGGAAGGGCGTGCGAAGCGGAAACCGCATGCGGGTGGTCCAGTCCTGCTCCTGCTGCCGACGGCGGATGTCCCGGTAAATCTGCTCGACCGCTTGAGGGTCGGGCGAACGCCGGAACGCATGGCCGGCCTGGTTGAGCAGGGAGGCGATCCCCCGGTCGCCGAAGGCGTACCCCGAGACGATCCGTTCTCCGTCTGTTTCGTGCCAGACGGCGGCGAACCGCGTATAAGCGAGGCTGACCGGGTCCAGAGCTTCCTTCAGCTCTCCCCAATAAGCGGAAATCGCCACCCTTCGATCTGTCCCATTCTCTACGATCTCGCTTCCCCGGCTGCTCATGGCCGGCACCTCCCGCGTGCAAATTCTCCCTTCATTCTCCCACGCAGCCGATTAAGATGGTGTTAAAAGAAAGCCCTTTGCCGTTAAGATCGTCACGGTATCATCCCGCCCTATCGCGGCCTTAACGCAATCTTTATCTTCCTGCCCGATTTCTTAACACCGGCTTAATCCCGGTTGCCGCTATGATGGAGCCATCCTCTGCCCATCGAAAGAGTCCCAAAAAGACACCGGCTCCAAGGGCCGCCTAAGCGGTTTATCCGAATGGGGCAAATGGGAGTATAATGAAGACAGTCGTCCATAGACAACAAAAGGAGCGCGGGGCATGGATAGGGGAGAAGAGCAGCGGGCGAACCGCATGCCGGATCGCACTTGGGCGGAGGAGCCGCGCCGGCTCGGCCGGCTGAAGATTTTTTTCGGCTACGCGGCGGGAGTGGGCAAGACCTACGCCATGCTCGATGAAGCGCAGGAGCAGCTCCGGCGCGGCGTGGACGTCGTCGCCGGCTACATCGAGCCGCATACGCGGCCGGAGACGGCTCAGCTCCTGAGCGGCCTGCCCGCCCTTCCGCCGAAGACGGTCCGGCACAAGGGGACCGAGCTGAAGGAGTTCGACCTCGACCTGGCGCTTTCGCGCAAGCCGCAGCTGATCCTCGTCGACGAGCTGGCCCATGCCAACGCCGAGGGCGTGCGCAACCGCAAGCGATATCAAGACATCGAGGAGCTGCTGCAGGCCGGGATCGATGTCTACACGACCGTCAACGTCCAGCACCTGGAAAGCCTGAACGACGTGGTTCAGGGCATCACGCAGGTCTATGTGCGGGAGACGGTTCCCGATTACCTGTTCGACCAGGCCGATAAGGTCAAGCTGATCGACATGGAGCCGGAGGAACTGCTCAAGCGGCTGAACGAGGGCAAGGTGTACCGGCCGGACCGGGCGGCCGCGGCGATCGAGCCCTTCTTCACCGCGCAGAACCTGCGGGTCCTGCGCGAAATTGCCATGCGCAAGGCGGCGGACCGGGTCAGCCACGAGCATCAGCCGGAACGGCGCCACACCGACAAGACGGCGGGTGTGAAGCTGCTCGTCTGCATCAGCGCCTCGCCCTCCTCGGCCAAGAGCATCCGCTGGGCCGCGCGGACGGCCGATGCCTTCCGCGCTCCTTGGACGGTGCTGTACGTAGAGACGAAGGAGAGCGAGCTGGTCGACGAGGAGGCGCGCCGGCAGCTGCGGCTGCACATGGAGCTGGCCGAGCGGCTCGGCGCCGATACCGTCACCCTGAACGGGCATGAGGTTGCGCCGGTGGTCGCCGAATATGCGCTGCATGCGGGCATTACCAACATCGTCATCGGCAAGAGCCGCAACCCGAGAACCCTGCGCGGCCTGTTCGAGAGCGACTTTGCCGATCAGCTGATTGCGCTGCTCGGCAGCATCGAGCTGCATATCATCGCCGATACGGCGGCTCCGGCGGCCAAGGCCAGGCGGCTTCCGGCAGGCATCGGACGCCTGCTGGACTTGTCTTGGCGACATGCGTTCGCCCTGGCCGCCATGCTTGCGGCGGCCACGCTCGTCTCCTTCGGGCTGCGGTCGGCCCAGCTCGGCGAGCGCAACGTCATGATGATCTACATCCTCTCCGTGCTCGTCATCTCCCGCATCACGCCGGGCTACCTGTACGGCATCGCTGGGTCGGTGCTCAGCGTGCTGCTCTACAACTTTTTCTTCACCGAGCCGTACTACACGTTCAACGCGATCCAGTCCGGGTACCCGATCACCTTCATTATCATGCTGATTGTAGCGCTGATCACGAGCGCCCTGACGGTGCGGATCAAGACGCAGGCGCGGCTTGCGGCCGAACGGGAGCGGCGCACGGAGGTGCTTTACGAGATTAACAAGCGGCTGCTCGTTACCCGCGGGCTTGCGCCGATCGTCGAGCTGACCCTGGATTACCTGGTCCGGCTGTTCCGCCGGTCCGCCGTCGTCTATACCCAGGACCCGGTGGACGGCTGGGCCGGAGCTTCCTTCCGCCAGTCCGACGAAGAGCCGGACGCCTCCTACCTGATGACTTCCGAGGAGCGGGCGGTCGCCCATTGGGTGTTCGTCAACCAGAAGCGGGCCGGCGCCGGAACGGACACGCTGCACGGGGCGGGCGGCTTCTACGCTCCGATCATGGCGCAGGGCAAGGTACTCGGCGTGATCGGGCTGTCCTGCCGGGACGGCCGCCTGCTCGATCAGAACAACCGCATCTTCCTGCGGATGATCTCCTCCCAGGTGGCGATGGCGCTGGAGCGGCAAGCCCTGTCCGACGAGCAGCGGAGCATTCTGATCGAGTCGGAGAAGGAGAAGATGCGCAGCAACCTCCTGCGGGCCATCTCCCATGACCTGCGCACGCCGCTCACCGGGATTCTCGGCGCCAGCTCGGCGCTCTTGGAGAACGAGGAACGGCTGCAGGCGGAGATGAGGCGCAAGCTGGTTGCCGACATCCGGGAGGATTCCCAATGGCTCATCCGGCTCGTGGAAAACCTGCTGTCGGTGACCCGGATCGGCGAGAGCGGGGCAAGCGTGGCGAAGACGCCGGAAGCGGCGGAGGAGATCGTCGCCGAGGCGATCAGCCGCATCCGCAAGCGGTTCCCCGAGCGGAAGATCCAGGTCGTCGTTCCCGACGAGCTGCTGCTCGTCCCGATGGACGGCACGCTGATCGAGCAGGTATTGATCAACCTGGTGGAAAATGCCGTCAAGCATTCCGGCACCGATTCGCTGATTCAGGTGACGGTCGGCCGGCAGGACGACACGGCGGTGTTCGAGGTCTGCGACAACGGGGAGGGCATCCCGGCCGACGAGCTGCCGCATCTGTTCGAAAGCTACGTCTCCGCGGCCCGGAAGAGCGCCGATTCTTCCCGGGGAATGGGCATCGGGCTGTCGATCTGCATGTCGATAATCAAAGCGCACGGCGGCCGGATGGAAGCGGCCAACAGACCGGAGGGGGGAGCGGCGCTCCGCTTCACCCTTCCGCTGAAGGAGGAGGAAGCCCTATGAACAACCGGCGTTTGATCCTCATTGTCGAGGACGAGGACGGCATCAGCAATTTCATCTCGGCCATCCTCGGCTCGAACGATTATCAGACCGTTCGGGCCCGGACGGGAAAGGAGGCGATCTCGCTGACCGCTTCCCGCAGCCCCGACCTGGTGCTGCTCGATTTGGGGCTGCCGGACATGGACGGCATCGCCGTGCTGCAGGCGCTCCGGGCCTGGAGCCGGGTGCCGGTGATCGTAGTGTCGGCGCGCGGCCACGAGCGCGAGAAGGTGGAGGCGCTCGATCTCGGCGCGGACGATTATATCACCAAGCCGTTCGGCACCTCCGAGCTGCTCGCCCGCATCCGCACGGCGCTCCGGCACAACCAGCCGGTCGGACCGGAAGAGTCGGGCAAGGCCGGCGGGGTGTTCACCATCGGCGACCTGATCATCGACGATGAACGGCGGCGGGTGAGCCGGGCCGGGGCCGAGGTGCACCTGACGCCGATCGAATACCGCATCGTCCTGCTGCTGGCCCGCCATGCGGGCAAGGTGCTGACGCACGCCTTCATCTGCAAGGAAATCTGGGGCCCTTACACCAACGAGAATCAGGCCCTGCGGGTCAACATGGCCAACATCCGCCGCAAGCTGGAAGAGAACCCGGCGGAGCCGCGCTATATCGTCACGGAGGTCGGCGTCGGCTACCGGATGGTGGACGCGCCGGGTCCCGCCTGAAGCCACCGCTTTCATTGACAGAAGCGGACATCGGTGGTATTCTCGAGCAGACAGCGACCCGGCTTGTCCGGCCTCCGGCCGGCCGTGCGAATCGGCTCCGGCCGCGGTTCGCGCCTGTCCCATACCGAACATTTCAAAGGAAAGCTCTTCGGTAGAAGGGCCTTTTTTTATTTAACGGGTTCGGGGGCTACCGCTTAGGTTTGGCGGGGACAAGGCAGGGGGACGAGCTGTCAGAACTCATAAGAAAAGAATGTGATGACTTGGGACAGCTTCCGTTAAAACTTCGGCAGAAGGGCTGGCTGGAGAAGCTCGCGGGGTATTTTACCGGGGAATCGATGGATTACCGGCAGATGATCGCCCTGTTCCTGCCGATCCTGATCGACCAGGCGTTCATCGTCGGGCTCAATCTGGTCAATACCGCCATGATCAGCTCGTCCGGGATGGCGGCGGTCAGCGCGGTCAATATGGTGGATTCGCTGAATATTTTTCTTATCAACGTATTCGTGGCGGTAGCGACCGGCGGAACGGTCGTCGTCGCCCAGTACAAGGGCAGCGGCAACAATGAGATGGTCGGCAAGGCGGCGGCGGGCTCGGTGACCTCGGTCGCGCTGCTGTCGCTTGCGATCGGCCTGCTGTTCGCCGGCTTCCACAACCCGATCCTGAACGTGCTGTTCGGCTCGGCCGATCCGGAGGTGCTGGGGCATGCCCGGACGTACCTGATCGGCAGCTGCGTTTCCTATGCGGGAATCGGAATCGTGCAGGCGGTGTGCGGAGCGCTGCGCGGCATCGGCAAGACGCGGGCGTCGCTCATGCTGTCGCTGATCACCAACGTGACGTATGTGCTGCTCAACGTGGTCTTCATCACCATGCTGCATAAGGGCGTATACGGCATGACGCTGGCCGTCAACATCGCCCGCTACGCGGGGGCCGTCTGCTCGCTTATTTATCTGTTCAAGTTCGAAACAACGCTGCGGCTGAAGCTGGGGAACCTGCTGCATTTTCCGATCTCGATGCTCAAAAAGATCATGTTCATCGGTCTGCCGTTCGCGGCGGAGCAGATGTTCTTCAACGGCGGCAAGATTCTGACCCAGACCTTCATCGTCAGCCTGGGAACGAACGCCATCGCCGTCAATGCGATCAGCTCGTCGCTCGCGGGGTTCTTCCAGATTCCGGCGAGCGCGCTGTCGCTGACCATTGTCACGATCGTCGGCCAGTGCATCGGCAGCGGCAACGTCGGCGACGCGCGCAAGTTCATCAAGTCGATCCTGTGGCTGGGCTCGTCGCTCTTGCTCGTCACGGCGGTGATCCTGATGCCGTTCTTCCACCCGCTGGTCGGCCTGTTCTCGCCTCCGCAGGAGATTGTCGGCGAAATCTTCAAGATTGTCCTGATCTGCAACCTCTTCTCCATCGTGCTGTGGCCGGTGAGCTTCATCACCCCTTCGGCGCTCCGGGCGGCGGGCGATTCCAAGTTCACCTCGATCACCTCCATGCTCAGCATGTGGCTGTTCCGGGTGGTGCTCGGTTACCTGCTCGGCATCGAGCTCGGCTACGGCATCCTCGGCGTGTGGCTGGCGATGAACTGCGAGTGGGGCGTACGCGGCTTGATCTTCCTGTGGCGCTACCGGGGAACGAAGTGGTATGCGCATAAGCTGATCTGATCGTCGATTTGCTTTAGAAAAAAGGAGGAGCATTCCCATGAATCTATCTCGGGAAGGCGCCGCAGCGGAAAGCGGCCGGCATCCCTACCGCTCCGATTGCGAAGCTTGCTTCGGTTTATGCTGTACGGCGCTCGCGTTCGCCCGGTCGGCGGACTTCGCCTTTGACAAGGAGGCCGGAGCGCCCTGCCGCAACCTGCGCCGGGATTACCGCTGCTCGATTCATGCGGAGCTGCGGGCATCGGGCTGCCCCGGCTGCGTCAGCTACGAATGCTTCGGCGCCGGGCAGAAGGTCTCGCAGCTTGTCTTCGGCGGCCGGGACTGGCGGGAGCATCCCGAGCTGGCTGCCGGGATGTTCGCCGTCTACCCGGTTATGCAGCAGCTGCACGAGATGCTGGCTTACCTCTGGGAAGCCGGGCAGCGGGTCGAAGCGGCTCCGCTGCACGGAAAGCTCGGCGAGCTGCGGCAAGAGACGGAAGCGCTCACCCGGCTTGCGCCGGAGCGGATTGCTGTGCTCGACGTGGCCGCTCACCGGGCCCGGGTGCGCGAGCCGCTGCTGGAGGCCGGCGCCCTGGTGCGGGCAGCGGTTCAGCGGCAGCGGGCGGCCGAAGCGGCAGCCGGCCCGCGAGCCGCTGCGCATCTAGCGGCCCGACCGGGGCTTCGCGGGCCTCGCGCAGCCGCCCAGCCGCCGAAGGCCCATCCCGGCGTCGACTGGGCGGGCGCGAAGCTTCGCGGCGCGGATCTGCGGGGCGCGGAGCTCAGGGGCGCGCTCCTGCTGGCGGCCGACCTGCGGGGAGCCGACCTCGCGGGCGCGGAGCTGCTCGGCGCCGACCTTCGCGCCGCCGAGCTCGGCGGAGCCAACCTGCTCGGCAGCCTCTACCTGACGCAGGCTCAGGTCAATTCGGCCTCAGGCGACGAGACGACCCGGCTCCCGGTCTGGCTGGACCGGCCGGAGCATTGGCGGCGGGGTAGCGGCAAAGGCTAAGGCTAAGACTAAGGCTTAACGTTGGCAATCCGCGTCGGATGCGAAAGACGTATCCGGTACCCGGGATGCGGGGCCAATCCGCGAGAAGGAAGGGATGACGGTGATCGAGGTGGCGGCGGCCATTATCGCGAATGACCGCGGGCAGATTCTGATCGCCCGGCGCAAGGCCGGCAAGGCCCAGGGCGGCCTGTGGGAGTTCCCCGGCGGCAAGCTGGAGCCGGGCGAGTCGGCGGCGGAATGCCTCAAGCGGGAGCTGATGGAGGAGATGGGCATCGGGATTCGGCCGACGGCCCTTTTTGGCGTGAACGAGCACGACTACGGCAGCCACCGCATCCGCTTGACGGCCTACGAGGCCGAGTACGAGGGGGGGCCCATCGTGCTCGTCGACCATGACGAGTATCGCTGGGCTGATCTGGCGGAGCTGGGGCAGTTTGCGTTTGCCCCGGCGGATGTGCCTTTTATCGAGCGGCTGAGGAGATTTGCGAAGTGAGTTGCGGGCGGCGGGATCGACTCGGACGGACACCGGAGCATTCGTCTCGCCGTGCTGCCGATTGCGGGCCTGTTGCTCATGCGGACGATCGGGCTTTTCGCTTGTTGCTCGAGCGAGTCGATGACCGGGCCGGAATTGTCGTCCGGTCGGTTTGCGTATCCGGAACGCCGGGAGCCTGTTTGCAGACTGACTTTGCCGGAAGCGTATCGTTTGTTCATTTTCTGGAAGACTGGTTAAAAGAGGGTAGCGGAAGCACTCCCCATAACGGTCAGGAGGATGAACATGAGCTTGTCGCCATTTCCCGAATCGTACTGGCTTTCGTCCGTGGATATTCCGGAGTTTCCGGCCTTGGAAAACACGATCGAGACGGATATCGCCGTCATCGGCGGCGGGATAACCGGCATCACCACCGCGTATTTGCTGGCCAAGGAAGGCCGCAAGGTCACGCTGGCTACCGCCGGACGGTTGATCGGCGGGACCACGGGCTACACCACCGCCAAGGTGACGGCCCAGCATGACCTGATTTACGACGAATATCTAGCGCATTTTGGCGAAGAGAAGGCCCGGCTGTATTACCGCGCCAATCAAGAAGCGGTCGAATTTATCGCCCGCCTCGTGGAGCGGGAAGGCATCGACTGCGATTTTGTGCGCGAGGACGCCTACGTCTATGGAACCTCCGACTCGTCGGTGGACAAGATCCGCAAGGAATACGAGGCATACGAGCGTCTGGGCATTCCCGGAGCGGTCGTCACGGAGCTGCCGATTCCGGTTCCCGTCCGGGCGGCCATCGGTATGCGCAATCAGGCGCGGTTTCACCCGGTTCCCTACCTCGTTCACCTGATTAAGGAATTTGTCCGGATGGGCGGCGTGGTTTACGAGCACACGACCGTGAAAACGGTGGAGGAAAGTGAACCGATTCGCGCGAATGTGCGCGACGGCGTAAGCATCCTCTGCCGCGATTTGGTGTCGGCGGCGCATTTCCCCGTGTTCGAGAGCGGGCTGTTCTTTGCCCGGCTGCATGCGGGCAGCTCCTATGTGCTCGCTGCGCGGGTACCGGGCGAGCTGCCCGCCGGCATGTACATCAGTGCGGACAGCCCCACGCGGTCGGTGCGTACGGTCGAATACGGCGGCGAGCGCCTGCTGCTCGTCGGCGGCGAATCGCACAAGACGGGCGAGAGCGCCTGCACGATCCGCCATTACGAGGCGCTGGAGCAGTGGGCGCGCGAGGTGTTCGGAGCGGTGGAATTTCCGTACCGCTGGTCGAGCAACGATTTTATCACCACGGACAACCTGCCCTACATCGGCCGGATCAACGAGAAGAAGCCGCACAGCTATGTCGCCACCGGTTACCGCAAGTGGGGCATGACCACCGGGACGGTCGCAGCGCTGCTGTTGACCGACCTCTTGATGGGCCGCGCCAATCCCTATGAGGAGCTCTACAGCCCGAGCCGACTCAAGCTGGACCCCGACGTGAAGACTCTGGTAAAGCAGAACGCCGATGTGGCCGGCCATTTCATCGGCGGCAAGCTGGAATGGCTGAGCCGGAAGACGGAGGAGTTGAAGCCGGACGAGGGGGCGCTCGTACGCATCGACGGCAAAAAAACCGGAGCCTACCGCGATCCGGAGGGCGAGCTGCATCTGGTCGATGCGACCTGCACCCACATGGGCTGCGAGGTGAAGTGGAACAACGCCGACCGCACTTGGGATTGCCCCTGCCACGGCTCCCGGTTCGATTACCGCGGAGAGGTCATAGAGGGCCCGGCCGCAAAGCCGCTGGCCAAGGTGAAAGAGTAACCGCCGTACGGATGTCAAAAGGACGCTTTTCCCGTGTTCGATACGGGGAAAGCGTCCTTTTTAAGGATAGCGGCGCTGGTGCAAACCGGTCAGATGGTGTAGGGAGTGGCTTCCATCCCGGCGGCGGCTTCGACGGCTTCCTCCAGGGTCATGCCGGTAAAGCTCTGGGCGCCCAGGAATCGGCCGCTCTTGCCGTCGTCGACGAACGCGCCGACCGCGATGCCGGGGATCACGCTGTCCACGTCGTTCGGGGCGTGCGGGCCGCCGAGGTCGGTGCGGCACCAGCCCGGGTCGGTCAGGTTGATCAGCACGCCGGTGCCGTCGAGCCGCGAGGCCAGGTCCTTGGTGAACTTGTCCAGCGCGGCCTTGCTTGCCGCATAACCGGCCTGCTCCGGCTCGTTCTTGATGCCGCTCGTCGTGTTGATGACCCGGCCGAAGCCGCGCTCCAGCATCTTCGGAATCAGCCGGTTGCAGATGGTCACGGCGGAGATGAAATTGATGCGGAAGCTCAGGTCGAAGTCCTCGACCGGCGTCTGCCAGTAATCCGTGCGGTAGGCGATCTGCACCGCTGCGTTGTTGAAGACGATGTCGACGGCGGTGCCCCGCGCTTCGATCTCATCCAGCATGGCCGCCACTTCGTCATGGTTGGCCAGCTCGGCTTGAACGCTGTAGGCCTCTACGCCCAGCGCCTTCACTTCCTCCTCCAGTGCGCGGGTATGCTCCAGGCTGCGGCTGTGCAGGATCAGATTGGCGCCCTGCTCGGCCATGAAGCGGGCCGTTTTGAGCCCGACTCCCCGGCTCGCTCCCGTGATCAGCGTCCACTTGCCTCTAACCTCGATCATGTCGTGGAGTTCCTCCTTGATAGCGAACGGCGAAGCATCGCCGTTTTCGCTGCTTTCCTCATCCTTCGAAGATTATACTCGTCCCACCCCTCGAAGGTTTCTCCGAAACGGGCCGCTTGCAGGAAGTTTTCTCCGGCAGAATCGCACGTAACCGAAAATTCCGCGGGGCTGTGGGTACGGACGGCTGCAGAACAACCCGCCGGGTCAGCTCGCCCAGGAAATCAACACGGGCAGCCATACGAACGAGGCCAGCGTCGTCCAGACGATGCACTTGGAGACAAAGTCCGGGCTGGCGCCGAAGCGGTCGGCCAGCACGACGGCGTTGACGGCGACGGGCATGGAGGCGAGGATGAACAGCACCGCGAACAGGGTGCCGTGTATGCCGAGCAAGGCGAGGACGAGCAGGGCGGTGAGCGGAGCGAGCAAGAGCCGTATACCGAGGCCGGTCCAGAACAGGCGCGGAGGAACGCTCCGCGATTCCGGCGAGCCGATGCGGACGATCTGCGCGCCGAGAATAGTCAGCACGACAGGCGAATAAGCGTCGGCTACCATGGCGATGCCGCGGGTCATGTCGGCCGGCAGCGACAGGTCCGTTCCGCGCAGCAGCAGGGCGAAGAGGGAGGCGTAGACCGCCGGCAGCGAGAAGACCGACCGAAGCCCACCGCGTACGGTGAACTGGGAGCGGGCCGCGAAGTAGATGCCGACCGTGTTGACGATGACCATCTGCGAGACGACATAGACGGAGGCCTTGTCGAGCCCCGCCTGGCCGAAGGCGAGCAGGACAAGCGGCAGCCCGTAATTGACGCTGTTGGTAAACGTGCTGACGAGCGTGAGCCCCGCCGTCTCGTCCCTCCCCGCGCGCAGCAGCCGGGCAAGGCCAACGGCCAGAAGCCGCAGAAGGGCCAGATTGGCCAGCGCGAAGCCGATCGAGCGGGCGACATCGGCGGCGGAAATCTCGGCCTCCCGCAACGTGGTAAAGAGGATGGCCGGGCTCAGCACGTAGAGGTAGAGCGTGAGCAGCGGCTTGGTGTCGAGTCCCCGGAAGCGGGCGACCAGCGCTCCGGCGGCGACGGGAATCATCAGCGGCACAATCACGTGCAGCAGGGTGGACAGAACGGTGGGCAGCACGGCGGAAGCTCCTTTCGGCGGCGGTTGCCGGATTCCGCTTTCACTATACCGTCCGGACCGCTGGAGCGTCCAAGACCGGTTAACTATGCGAATGATAGGCAAAGACTATCAAGTTTCGGAGAATGCTTCTCCAGGTCGCTTGAAGGCTGCGGAAACAGTCATCGCTGCGCATACGGATCATCCTACCAATGGCTGTTGCCCCCGGATTTCCTCGATTAGAATCGCCTTCAACGGTCGAAATCCGTGGGCAAAGGCTTGCAGTCCTTCCCTGGTAGGGTAGAATGGAAGATGAACCTTTAAGACAGGAAGCAGGAGACCGCCATGGCCAAACTCATTCCCATTTACTCGGAAAACAACGATTTTCAGAAGTTCGAGGTGCTGAAGCGCAACCGCAACAAGCGGCACAAATACCAGGAGTTCTTTGTCGAGGGCGTCCGCAACATCAACGGCGCGATCCGGCAGCGCTGGACGATCCAGGCGTTCCTGTACGCCAAGGACAAGAAGCTCTCCCAATGGGGAACGGATATCCTCGCTTCTTCGACGGCCAAGTTCCATTACGAGCTGCACGGAGACCTGATGGACAAGCTGAGCGACAAGGAGGAGACCTCCGAACTGATCGCCGTCGTCTCGATGCCCCCCGACGATCCGTCGCGGATTCAGGCGAACGGGCCGTTGCTGGCCGTGGTCTTCGACCGCCCCTCGAACCGGGGCAACCTCGGCACCATCCTCCGGTCCTGCGACGCTTTGGGCGCCCACGGGCTCATCCTGACCGGACATGCGGTCGATCTGTACGATCCGGAGACGATCCGGGCGACGATGGGGTCGTTTTTCCATGTGCCCTCGATCCGCATGGATTCGCCGCAGCAGGTGGAAGCGTGGGTCAACCGAATGCGGGAGGAGCATCCCCGCTTGCAGGTGGTCGGCACCAGCGCGCACGGCAGCGTCAACGTGCAGGAGGCCGATTTGACGCGGCCGACGGTGCTGCTGATCGGCAACGAGACGGAGGGCCTCAGCTTCAAGTACAAGGAGATGTGCGATGTGCTGGTGCAGATCCCCATGACCGGCTCGGCGTCTTCCTTGAATGTCGCGAGCGCGGCGTCGATTTTGCTCTATGAGGTCAGCCGGCAGCGAAGCTAGCTATTGATCTGCGGTTAGCTTGGCATAAAGCTTCGACGCATGGGCGCAAGCGCGAGAACGACTTCCAAAAAAGAGACGGCTCCCCTCACCGGGGAGCCGTTTTTTTGCGTTTTTTACCGGGTGAATCCGACACCTCGGCCGCCGACCGGCACCGGATCGCGGTCGACCTCGGCGCAGGAAGCCATTAATCGGAGTAAGCCGTAACGTTAAAGCTCTCCGGTCCGACCCGTACCGGACCGAGGACCGTGGTGCTGACAAATGCGGAATAAATCAATTCATCACCCGCAGGAGCCGGAACATTGAAGTCAGAGCCTACAATCGTGATGGGGGTAACTTGTTCATCCGTCTCAGAGGGAGTAAGCGTGTTGAGTGCGGAATAAACGATGGGGTCGTTTGTCGTGGTTCCCCGTACGATGATCACGAAGATTCCGGCAAACGGGCTCTCGATAGGCTGGAAGATGGATACGGTAGCAAAAAATTCCACCCGGATCACCCCGCTTGGATTATCCACGTTTAATCCGACCTGGCCGAACAATTGGGGGGTTAAGATCGCGGGGAAAGGGTCGCCAATGGAAAAGGCAAAGCTTGCATTTTGCGATGTGCGCGAGTCCAGCAGTTGAGTCATAAATCTCCTCCACTCCATAAGTTCCTATAGCATATGCCGGACCCGCGCGAATTTTCCACAGTCTTCAAAAGGTCGCTTTCCCGGAACGACAGCATACGGAGATTTAGGAGAGTCAAGCCGGCCGCTCCCGCTCAGCGTCCGGACGGGGCAGGCTTGCCCAGCCGGGCGTTCAGCCGTTCCGCGCAGACGAGCATGGCCGCCGCAGACAGGAGAACGTAGGGCGGGAAGACGGCGATGCCGAACCGCGAGGCGAGCAGGCCCAGGAGCGGCGGCATGAACGTACTGCCGGTGTAGGCGACGGCCATCTGAAAGCCCATGATGGTCTGGGCGTTGCGTTTGCCGAAGCGGACCGGGGTTTCATGCAGCATGCAGGGATAGATCGGCGCAAGCCCCAGGCCGATGGCGAGCAAGCCAACAAGCGAGCAGACCGAGGGCAGCGGCAGGGCGAGCAGGGCCGTTCCGGCCAACGCCAACAACTGGCCGGTGCGAATCAGCGCGCGGTTCGACACCTTGAAGGTGACGAAGCCGGTGATCAATCGGCCGACGGTGATGCCTCCGTAGTAGAGCGATATCCAAGTGGCGGCGTCCGCTGCGCTTAAGCCCCGGACCTGGACCAGGAAGCTGCTGCCCCACAGCCCGACGGTGGACTCGACCCCGCAATAAAATAGAAACGCGGCGAGCGCCGGTTTGACCCCGGGCATCCTGAGCGGCGAGACGGAGGCGCTTGCCCCCTTCTCCGACGGAATGTCTTCTTCCTCGGCGGCCAGGGTCTCCCCGCCGCCCGTGCGGCTGGCGGCTACCTTCTCCCAGAGGGGCAGGCTGAATAACAGGATCACCACCAGAACGAACTGGATGGCGGAAACGGCCAAATAGCCGTGCCGCCAAGAGCCGTCCGCCGCGATGAACCGGGACATGATGACCGGGCCGAGCGTGGCCCCTACGCCCCAGAAGCAGTGCAGCCAGCTCATGTGGCGGGCCTTGTAGTGGGCGGCGACGTAATGGTTCAGCCCGGCGTCGACCGAGCCGGCCCCGAGGCCGAGCGGGATGGCGCAGAGGATCAGCCACAGCAGCGAGGGCGAAGCCGAGAAGCCGAGCAAAGCGGCTGCGGTCATCAGGCAGCTAATGAGTGTCGTCTTGCCGGTGCCGAACCGCTTCAGGACGGTTCCGCTGGCGAGACTCGAGACGATGGTGCCGGCGGCAACCACCATGAACAGCATCCCGGCGGCTCCGAGCGGGGCATGCAGATCGGGCTGCATCACCGGCCAGGCCGAGCCGAGCAGCGAATCGGGCAGGCCCAGGCTGATGAAGGCCAGATAGATGATAACGAGAAAGAATGTAGCCATGAGGGAATCTCCTGTCTCTCGTCCGTTAGGACGTATTAATCGGCGGCTGCCAGCATGCGGGCGAGCGCCAGGTGATGCAAGCCGTGCAGATAGTCGTCCTCCCAGCCGCTGAGCAGGAGCTCGGGCAGGTGGGCGGCCGGAACGTAGCGCGCGGCTGTCTCGGCGAACCCGGCCAGCTCGGCCTCGGTCGTCTCGCCGCGGCAAAAGACGACGGTGCGCGGATTGAACAGCGCCGCAGAGGCGGCGATCAGCCGGGCAACCGCGTCGGTCCGGTCTCCGGCGAGGGCCTCCTGGAAGTTCCGCTTGTCGTACAGCGGAAGGAAAGAGATTTCGCCGGAGAAGAAGCTATGGCCTCGAACGACCTCGCCGCCTACCAACAGCCCCGCTCCCGGACCGTTCTGGCCAAAGTACAGGTAGAGCAGGGAGTCGCCGGTTTGTCCCCGGCGGGCTTGGTAGCCGAGCGCCGCCGCGTTCATGTCGTTCTCCACGGCTGCAGGAAGCGCAAACCGCTCTTCCAGGTATTCCTGGAGATGAAAATCCCGGTAGCCCGCATACCCGGGAATATGGATAATGCGGCCTGCGCGCACCGCGCCGGGGACGCCGACGGCGATGGCGCGGATGCGGGGATGGGAGGCGACGAGCGCCGCAATCTGATCGGCCAGCCCGTTCCGGTCATCCGGGAGGAAGCTTGCGGCCGCTCCCGTTTCGAGCGTTTCCCCCTTGCCGGTACAGACGGCATAGCGGGTCCCGGTCTTCTCCAGAAATAGGGACAAGCTGAGCATCGACTCCGGAAGATAGGCGTACCGGAGCGCCCGCCGGCCTCCGCTCGATTCATCCCTGCCGAGTGCAAGCACCTCGCCTTGCCGCTCCAAACGGGTCAGCACCTTGCTCACGGTCGGAAAGCTGATTCCGAGCCGCTCGCTGAGCTCGGCCTTCGTCGCGCTGCCGAGCTCCAACAAAGCTCCGCGGACGCCGCCGACAATCGCCTGCGTCCGCTCCTTGGGGATAGAAGGCTGCTCTTTCATGACCCTGGCCTCCTTGGACAAACTTTTTAAAGAACTTTAATAAGTTCAACGCCATCATACCCGAATCGGCTTCCTGTGAAAAGGGCGATTTTTTTACGGGGTGGTTACTTTGCGCTTCCCATGCAAATACTGACGGAAAAAACCGGGGTGGGATTTCGGATGCGAAGGTCGCGCAAGGAGAAGGGCCTGTCCGTGTGGCAGCTCGCGATGCTGGCCTTGGGAACGGTGGTGGGCGGCTCGTTTTTTCTCGGGTCGGCGGTGGCGATTCGGGCGGCCGGTCCGTCGGTATTGATCGCTTATATCGTCGGCGGGGTGCTGGTGTACTGGATCTTGTCGGCGCTGTCGGAGATGACCGTCGCCAAGCCGGCCACCGGCTCCTTTCGGACCTATGCCGAGCAGGCGTACGGGAGGGGAGCCGGGTTCACCGTCGGCTGGGTGTATTGGACGGGCCTTGTGCTCTCCATGTCCAGCGAAGCGATCGCCGCCTCGACGCTGCTTCGCGGCTGGCTGCCCGGCCTGTCGGTGGGGCTGTCCGGAGCGGTCATCATCATCGGCGTGACGCTGCTGAACCTGCTCGGAGCGGACCGCATCGGCAAGCTGGAAAGCGGGCTTGCGGCGGTTAAGCTCGTCGCCATCGGCGCTTTCATCCTGCTCGCCGCCGATCTTGCCATCGGCTTATGGGCGAAGAACATGGGCGGGCTCACGGCTCCCGCCCCGATGTGGGAAGGGCTCGGCCAGTTGTCCAGCGGCAACTGGTTTGCCGGCGGAATCCGCGGCATCGCCGGCAGCATGCTGATGGTGATGTTTACCTATGCCGGCTTCGAGGTGTTGGGGCTCGCCGCATCGGAGACGGCGAATCCGCAGCGGACGGTTCCCCGGGCGATCCGCCTGACCATCCTGCTGCTCGTCTTCCTGTACATCGGGGCGATGGCGGGACTGTTCCTGCTGATTCCGTCGTTTCGGGTGACGGAATCGGTCAGTCCGTTCGTCTCGGCCCTCGCCTTGCACGGCTTCGCTTGGGCCGGAACGGTGATGAACCTCGTGCTCGTGACCGCGATCCTCTCGACGATGCTCGCCTCGCTGTTTGGGCTCGGCCGCATGCTCCGCTCCTTGGCGGAGGAGCGGCTTGCCCCCGAATGGATGCAGGAGAAGACCGAGGTGCCGCGCCGGGGCATCCTGTTCTCGGGTGCGGCCATGCTGGCTGCACTCGGTCTGGGTCTCCTGCTGCCACAGAACGTCTATCTGTTCCTCGTCAGCTCGGGCGGGTTCACGCTGCTGTTCTCCTACGCCATGATCATGCTGAGCCACTACCGGCTGCGGCAGAGGAACAGAGGCCCGCTTACGGCGATGTCGGGCCTGAAGGGCTTTCCTTACACCTCGTGGGTCGCCTCCGTCAGCCTGATCGCGATCATGGCCAGCATGCCGCTCATTCCCGGCCAGGGCAGCGGGCTGGCCGCCGGCGTCCTGTTCGTTGCCCTGTATGCGGGCGGCTATGCGCTCGCGTCGCCGCGGCGGGCGGGCTCCCGCGCCGGGGGAGAGGTGCGCGGCGCCGTGGACCGGCCGGTTTACAGCGCTCTCGGCCCGCTGCGCACCTTTGCCGGACGCCCCGGCTACTCGCTCGAGCTGTCCGAGGAGCTGACGGAGGCGAAGCCTCGCCGTGAACCGGCGGCGCTCCGTCCGTCGGCAGCGGCCGCGGCGGGCGAGACCGGGGAAGCGGAAGCGGCGCAGACGTATGCCGCTCCCGGCCCGGCCGTGCTGCCTCCGTTCGCCGCCGAGGATTCCTCCGGCCTCGAGGGAGTGCCGCCCGCGTACCCGGCGGAAATTCCGGCGCTGTTCCCGCCTCCGGTCTACGGAGACGGGGCGCAGCCCGGCCCGGGCCGCAACAGCGGTGAGCGCCTTTCCGTCGGCGAGCGCCTTTCCGTCGGCGCCGACGCTACCGCTTCCGCCGATCCTGCTCCCTCGCCGTCTGAGCCGGAGCCGAACCCTCCCGCCTCCGGGCCGTCCGCTTCCTTTCCCCCGGTTACGGGAGGGAGAAGGCGTCGGCGGGGCAGGCCCTATTGAAAAGCCGCGCGGCAGTTTGCCGCCCGCTATAGAGTCCTTCCAGTCCCGCGCCTCCTCAGACGCGGGGCTGTTTCCGCTTAGGCCGCGGCAAAGGCCGACTCTGCGCGAAACCTTGTGCTGAAATTCACGTAGCATGCTGCAGGGAGACTCCTTGAATACAGTGGCCGGTTTCTTCCAGACAAAGGAGATACCCGTACCTTGAACAGGGGGAACGATAGTGGGAAATAGGGCATGGAGGTGCGCTGCGGCGGCTCTGGTCTTGAGCCTTGCGCTCGGGGGATGCCGAAGCGGGGCGGCGGAGGAGAAGGGGAAGATCTACAGCGATCCGGCTAAGATCGCCGAGGCGGGAGACAGCTTTACGTTTGCCCACAAAGAAGGGAAGCCGGACGACAAGGGAGGAAAGCTGACCTACCGGGGCTTCAACGGCGCGATCACCTTGTGGACCGTCGAGGGTCGCGAGGATTCAGCGGGAGCGGGAGCCAAGCTGAAGCTGGTCAGCAAGCTTCAAACCCCGAAGGGCCACGCCAAGCTGGTTTATATTCATCCGGATGGAACGGTCCAGCTGCTGCTGGAAGATCAGATCGAGTCGGAGGTCACGGTCCCCGCGGAGAAGGGGACGGGCCGGATCAAGCTGGTCGGTCAAGGGGCAAGAGGCAGCGCCGAAGTGACGTTCACGGCAGACGACGGCATCGCGGTCCACGCCGTGGAGGAAATGGAATAGCCGAAGGCGGACTAGTGCACCAAACAAATAGGGACGAGAGTTGGCGAAGCTGCCAGGAAAAGCTATAATAGAAAGCGATTGTGTATCTTGAGGAAAGCGAGCGATTAACCGATGGGTCGTAAGTGGAATAACATCAAGGAAAAGAAAGCGTCCAAAGATGCCAACAACAGCCGGATCTATGCCAAGTTCGGCTTGGAGATTTATGTAGCCGCCAAGCGGGGGGAACCCAACCCGGAATCCAACCAGGCGTTAAAATTTGTGCTTGAACGCGCCAAGACCTACAACGTGCCGAGGGCGATCATCGACCGTGCGATCGACAAAGCCAAGGGCTCCGGCGACGAGACGTACGACGAGCTTCGCTACGAGGGCTTCGGCCCGAACGGGGCGATGGTCATCGTCGACGCGCTGACCAACAACGTCAACCGCACCGCCTCCGAAGTGCGCGCCGCCTTCAACAAGAACGGCGGCAACCTGGGCGTCAGCGGCTCGGTCAGCTACATGTTCGACCAGACCGCCGTCATCGGCCTGGAAGGCAAGACGGCTGAAGAAGTGCTCGAGCTGCTCATGGAAGCGGACGTCGAAGTCCGCGACATCCTCGAGGAAGAGGACGCGGTCATTGTCTACGCCGAGCCGGATCAGTTCAATGCGGTTCAGACCGCTCTGCGGAACGCCGGCGTGAAGGACTTCACGGTGGCGGAGCTCACCATGCTGCCGCAGAATTATGTCACGCTGCCGCCGGAATCGGTGGCGCAGTTCGAGAAGCTGATCGACGTTCTGGAAGACTTGGACGACGTTCAGCAGGTCTACCACAACGTCGAATTCGAAGACTAATTCGCGGAAGGACCGCAGGCGGCCCTTTCCGTTGCAGAAAAATGGAGAGCAGACGGGCGGAAACGGTCATCCCTGGAGGACCGGGACCGGCTGATCGAAGCACCTTCAAGTTACGCAGCCCTTCTTAGCAGGTTGCGTAATTGAAGGTGTCTTTTTTTCTGGGCATACCTTCTTATTTGGCCTGGCAGGGCGGCAGAGGAGAAGCGAGGGCTACGGGGAGAAAGGCCAATCTTTGCTTCGGAGATTTTACCTTATCTCAAATCATACTTTTTCATAAAGTCGGCTTTCAGCTTCTCGCCAATATCCGAGTGGCTCTTATTTGCCATTATTTCCGGTTGATCGAGATCAAATTTTCCGTTATTCATGTTGATCACCCCGTAGATACCTGGGGAACCCGCTTTTAGAAAAAGAAGGTAATGATGATTTTCTTTCATTTCGGAATAATCTTCAAGGGTTAGCTTCGTTTTGCCGGTAAGTCCTTGATCCATGACAATAGGTTCAATGGCTACAAATGTCTTTCCCGCTCGGATGTTTTCCGATGTCGTATTCTTCAGCACCTTCTCGACTTCCAGCTCGGTTAGGGTATAAAAATCTTGCAGAGTTCCATCGGAATAGGCAGTCTCGACTTTTTGCCGGTCTTCTAGTTTTTTTAGGGGACGGCCTACTAGAATGATCTCTGCCGATTTCTCCAAATCAGCGCTGTTCGTGTATCCCATATAGTTAGCCTGGACAGACACCGTCTTCACGGAAGAAAAAACATAGAAATCGTACAACACCCCGGCTGCGAGGAGAATCGCAAAGGCAGACAAACCAACATACGCCGTTCTTTTGTTGATTAATTTAGCCATAGTCCCCTTCCTTTCGTTATTTGCCCCACTGGTTACGAGTATAGCCATATGAAGAAACCGAGCTGCCGTAGTGGGCAGTTACCGCTAATCCGCTGCTTCTACCGCTTGCTCCTTGCTTCTTCTTGTATAAACACCCTTCCCATGCAGAATGTTGAATAAGTCGGATTGATCGATGAATTGAATCGGTTGGTCAAGGAAAAGGACTCTTCTCCGGCATGGGGCGGGAGAAAAGTCCTTTGTTGGCATGGAGTCGAGGGTAGGCGAGGCCGGCCAAGGCAGCCTAATGATGCAGCAGCAGCCGGGCCAAGGCCCCGAGCGGGAAGAGCAGCAGCAGGAAAATCTCCCAGACGTACAGGCGGTTCTCGTTGGATTCAAAGCTGAGCGAGTTGTGCGTCTTCATGGCGGTGCGCAGGCTGCTCATCTTGCTCTCCAGTACCTCATACCGGTCATTGAGCTCATAATGCTCGGCGAGGGTGTCGTGCAGGCTGCGGCTGTTCCAGCTGTCGGTGTCGGCCGTCGTCCGCTCGAAGATGCGGATGGTCAGGATGCTGTCGAACTCGAATTTCAGGAACTTGGCCAGTACGGCCGAGGAGGTGCGCTTATTGAAGCGCAGCCGCCCCCGCTGGAGGTTCACGATCAGCTGCTCGGACTGGTCGAGGTGGGTGTCCACGTCCGCCTCGATCTTGGTCAGAGCAGCGGATTTGGCGAGCAGGCTCGCCACGAGCGGCAGGACCGGCGGTTCGAGCCGGAAACGGGATGCGGAGCCCTCGAAAGGGGCGAATTCCCCCTCCTCGTTCACGTTCAGCACATGGCTCTCCGAGTAGCGGGCGACCATCGCATAATCGATCTCTTCGACGAGGCCGGAGAGAAATTCGAGGAAGATCTGCTGCTCCCCTTCGTCGAGGTTCAGGAAGGCGGCGCAGCCATACTCAAATAGAAAGACCCGCTTGCCGGGACTGGGCTTTTGCAGGATTCGCTCCAGATGCGATTCGTTCAGCTCCAGGTATTCCTTCCAGCTTGCGGTCCGTTCGATGCGAAAAAACGCAGCCGGCTTCTCCAGGTCGATGGCGGGGCCGATGACGCAGCTTTTGAAGCGGAGAAGACGGGCGGAGTGGGCAGGCGCAGAAGCCATATCCGGTCCGGGGGCCGGGAAGGGAGGCCGAGAAAAGCGGACGGGCTCGGTACCGTGCATGGTTGTCCCTCCTTAGCGGATCACTTCGATGATCATTAGCACGACCTCGGCCACGATCAGGAGCACGATGACCCATTCGACGAAGATCCCCCGGGTGGAGTGGCTGATCGTCGAGAAGCCTTCCATGATGTTGGAGAGGATGGCGGTCTTGCTTTTCAGAATCTCGTAGCGGTCGGTGAGCTCGAAGAATTCGGACATCTGGTGGTAAAATTCGCCCGCCTCGCTGTTGGTCCAAGTGATGTCGGGCTTATCGAGAATCATGATGTAGGCGATGGTGTTGTATTCGTGGCGGACGATGCGGGCCGTAGTCTTGGCGAGCTCCTTGTCGCTGATGCGCAGGTTGGCCTTTTCCAGGCGGTCGATCATCGTCTCGGTCCGGTCAAGGATCTTGCCGAGCTGCTCCTCCGTCTTCTCCAGGGCGACCGACTTGGCGAGCACGGTGGAGATCAGCTCTGGGTAAAAGAGTTCAAATTGCGGCACGGTCACGTATTCGTCGGTGAGGTGAAGCGTCTCGGTGCCGCCGATGTGCAGGCGGTAATCGTCGGTGTAGCGTTCGAAGTCGGCAATGTTGATTTCGGGCTCGAACGATTTCATGTATCGCAGGAACCGGGTCACTTCGGAAGGCCCGGCATGATTGATAAAGACCACGCTGCCGAAGGAGAAGACCAGCACCTTTTGCTCGGGCGCGGCGGGGCCCGCAAGGATCGTCTCGAGAATTTCATCCTGAAGCACGAGCGGCTCTTCCCAGGTGTATTTCTTGGGAATCCCGCAGTCGAGCGCGAGCTTATTCAGGTCGATCTCATGGGTGATGGCGTAAGCCTTGAAGGTCATCGTATTCATCGGGGTCAGCCTCCTATCCCCAAGAGTATACCAAGCCCGGGCACCGTGGCAAATGCGCATTGCCGCAAGCGCTTGCGCGAATTTTCGTTTGATATCCGGGCGGTCAGTACCTATACTGGTTTTATGCATGTGTGAGAAGATTCACAGAAAAGAGATGAGAGTGTGCCTAGCGCGGAAAGCATAGCGATCAAAGAACAACTGACAAAAGAAGGCTTCTGCGACAAGTGGCGGAGCAAGGAAGCGATCCGGGCGTACGTGGCGGAGCTGCCGCCGTACCCGGCCCTGCCCCCTCGCCGGGAAGGCTGGCAAGCCGCTGCCTTTACCGATGAAGACGGGGAGCGGATGGACTATTTTGCGAGCGCCGCCCTGAAGCCCGGGGACCCGGCGGTCGTCTATTTTCACGGCGGCGCGTATATCGAGGAGATCCTGCCGCCGCATTTTGCCTTCGGCCGGGCGCTTGCCGCGGGAACCGGACTGAACGTCGTCCTGCCCAACTACCCGGTGATCCGCTTCAAGGGCAGCCCTGAGGATGCGAATGCGATCACGGTGGGAGCCGAAGCGCTGAACCGGCTCGCCGCGGGCTTCTGCCGATTCGTGCAGGACGCGGCTTGCGGAGGACCGCTGCACCTGATCGGCGATTCGGCGGGAGCGGCGCTCGCCCTGAACGCCGCGCGGGCACTCGCCGAGGCGGGCCGGCCGGCGGCGAGCCTCACGCTGCTGTCGCCGTGGGCCGACGCCGCCACGGACAACCCGTTCATCGCCCGGCTCGGCCTGCCCGGGCGGGACGTGTTCCTGCAGCCGCCGGGACTCGGCGAGATCGGGCGGCTGTTCGCGGAGGCGGATGCGCCCGCGGCGGAGCGTGCGGCCGCACTTAAGCGCCCGCCCGCGAGCCCGCTGTTCGGGCCGCTCGGCGGCCTGCCGCGGACGCTCCTGCTCATCGGCACCGCGGACTGCCTGCTGCCCGATGCGCGGCTCCTGCGGGACAAGCTGGCGGAGGCCGGCGTACCGCTTGCGTACCGGGAGTTTCCCGAGATGATGCACGCCTGGCCGCTCTTTCCCATGCCCGAAGCGGAGGAGGCGCGGACGGTCATTGGCTCGTTCCTCGCGGCGGAGCGGCCATTGGATGGACCGGGCGATGCGGATTCGGCCGGAGCGGACGGTGCGGGCGGAACGGATGGATCGGGACCGGGCGGAATCGGCTTGGCGTCCGATGAACCCTCAATTGCGGAACCGGGAGGAACGCCATGACGCTGCTCCGCCGCTTCTACGGCAAGCTCCACGATTACGGGGTGCTGGTGATGTTCCAGCACACGATCTTTTCCTTCGCCTTCGCCTTCGTGTCGCTGCTGCTCGCGTCGCACGGCCTTCCCGGCTGGCGGCTGCTCGCCGTCATCCTCGTCGCGCTGCTCGCGGCGCGGACCGGGGCGAATGCGCTCAACCGGGTGATCGATGCCGAGTTCGACAAGCGCAATCCGCGCACGGCGAACCGGCAGATTCCCCAGGGCAAGATGAGCAAGCGGGAAGCGCTCGTCCTGTCCGTCGTCTGCTTTGCGGTAACGCTCGCCGCGGCCTTTACGCTTAACCCGCTCTGCGCCGTCTTGGCTCCTCCGGCGATTTTTTTTATGGTGATCTACTCGTATACGAAGCGGTTCACGCCGCTGTGCCACCTGGTGCTCGGCTTCACCTGTTCGATCGCGCCGGTCGGCGCCTGGCTTGCGGTCACCGGCCACTTCGGCTGGACGCCGATCTTCCTCGCCGGAGCCAACATGCTCTGGGTGGCGGGCTTCGACATCATTTACGGGGCGCAGGACGCGCAGTTTGACCACGCCAACGGGCTCTATTCGATGGTGACGGAGTTCGGCGTCCCGTTCGGGCTGGTCATCTCGACGATTTTCCATGCCGTCGCCCTGGCGTGTCTGATCGTGGTCGGACTCCTCCGTCCCGAGTTCGGATGGATCTATTACGCCGGTGTGGCGGCCGTCTTCGTGCTGCTCGTGATCGAGCACCGGGTGGTCCGGCCCGATCATTTGCAGCATGCGACCTTCGCTTCCTATAACATCAACGAGCTGGTGAGCGTGGTTTTTCTCGCCTGCGGCGTGCTCGATGTCTTTCTGTAAAACCCTATGATCTTATTCAAGAGAGGATTCCTGCTATGAAACCGGTAAAATCGCTTATGCAACTCACTTTGCTCCTGTCGGCCGTATCCCTCGCGGCGGCGGGCTGCGGCAAATCCGATTCGGCAAGCCCGTCCGCTTCGCCGGTCGCCACCGGCAAAGCCCCGGTAACGCTGTCCCTTGGCATGCTGCCCGCCACCGACGAAATTCCGTTCATCCTGGCCCATCAGCAGGGCTTTGACGCGAAGCACGGCGTCACGATCGACGTGCAGACGTTCAAGAGCGCCAAGGACCGCGACGCCGCCTTCCAGGCCGGCAAGCTGGACGGCGTCAGCGCCGACCTCGTCGCCATTGCCATCTACAACCAGGGCGGCCTGGATGTGAAGATCACCAGCACCACCGTCGGCGAATTCAGCCTGCTTACCGGTAACGATGCGATCCAGCAGGTGGCGGACCTGAAGGGAAAATCCTTGATTTTCTCGAAGAACACGGCGACCGAATATACCGTCGCCCGCATGCTGGAGAAAGCGGGCCTCAAGGAAGCGGACATTCGGGCCACCGAGGTGCCGCAGATTCCGACGCGCCTGGAGCTGCTCAAGAACGGCAAGGCCGACGCGGCGATTCTGCCGGAGCCGTTCGTGACGATGGGCAAGGCGGCGGGCCTGCGCGTGCTGTCCACCTCGACGGAGGCGGGACTGGAACCGTTTGTCATCGGCATCCCGCAGAAGGTGCTGAGCGAGAAGGCCGACGCGATCAAGGGCCTGTACGCCGCTTATAACGAAGCGGTCGATTACATGAAGTCCCACGATCAGGCCGAGTACCTGGATCTGCTGATCAAGACGGTCGGCTATCCGGAAACGCTGAAGACGGAGATCCGGGTGCCCGAGTACCCGCACGCCGGGCAGGCCGATCCGGCGCAGGTGGATGCGGCGTTTGCCTGGGCAAAGACGAAGGGACTCTTGAAGAAGGACCTCGCGGCCAAAGACGTGCTGTCGGACGCCGGTATCCAGTAACCGTCGCAGGCTGTTCGCGGCGTGCGGCGCACGGTTCGGGGAAGGAAGGAGACGGGCATGGAACGCACAGACAAGGATACCGATGAACGGAGCCTGAGCCCCGGCGCGGCGAGGGAGGCTTACGCCTCCGAAATGGACGCGGCGGGCGGCGAGCCCGAGGCAGGCCTGACCCTCACAGGGCTGACGGTCGGATACCCCGGCGGAGGACGGCCGCTGGAGGATTTCTCGCTCGCGCTGCCGGAGGGGAGCCTCACCTGCATCATCGGCCCCTCCGGCTGCGGCAAGTCGACGCTGCTCCGCGCCGTCGCCGGACTCGTCCGCCCCGAGGCGGGCAGCATCCGACTGGGCGGCCGGGCGGTGGAGCCGCGCGGCACGCGCATCGGCTTCGTGCCGCAGAGCTTCGGCCTCCTGCCGTGGAAGACGGCGGAGGCGAATATCGCCGCGGCGATGAAGCTGTCGCTGCCGCGGCAGGACAAGCGGACCCGCAGCGGCGAGATCCGCCGCTGGCTGGATGCCATGGGCATCGCCGGGCTGGCCGGCCGCTATCCGCTCTCCCTGAGCGGCGGCCAGCAGCAGCGGGTGGCGATCGCCCGCGCCTTCGCGCTGCGTCCGGAGCTGCTGCTCCTGGACGAGCCCTTCTCCGCGCTCGACGCGATGACCCGCGAGAGCATGCAGCGGCTGTTGTGGCGGAGCTGGCGGGAGCATCCCGCCACCGCCCTGTTCGTGACGCACGACGTGGAGGAGGCGGTTCTCCTCGGCGAGCGCATCCTGGTCATGCCGAAGGAGCGGGGAGCGGGAATGCAGCTCCTGGACAACCCGGCGAGCCGGGTGGAGTGGGAGGCGCGGCGGGAGAGCGACGCGTTCTTCGAGCAGGTCAAACGGGTGCGGAGGGTGATTCAGGACCAATGGTAACGGAATCGAATCGGAATTCTCCTGCCGCTCCGTCGTCTTCTTCTTCGGCGGAAGCAGCCGCCTGCGTCGCACGATCCCGACCTGGACGGTGGAAGCGCGCTCTGACGCTGCTCGGCGTTCTGGCCGGGCTGCACCTGCTCTGGTATCTCGCCGCGCTGGCGATGAACAATGCCATCCTGCCGACGCCCGGTCCCGTGTATGCGGCGCTGGACGACCTCGCCCGTGCCAACATCGGCCGCCATGTGGCGTACAGCCTGTACCGGATTGCGGCCGGCATCGCCTGGTCGCTCGCCGTCGGCCTGGCCGTCGGGCTCACCATGGGGCGCTCTCCGCTGTGGAACAAGCTGCTCGATCCGGTCGTCTATCTGACCTACCCGATTCCGAAGATTGCGCTCTTGCCGGTGGCGATGCTGCTGCTGGGCTTGGGCGAGGCCTCCAAGATCGTATTGATCGGCCTCATCCTCGTCTTCCCGATCATCATCGCCGTCCGCGACGCCGTCAAGGCGATTCCCGAGGAGAGCTACGACATCTTCACCACGCTCGGAGCCGGCAGCCCGGCTAAATTCCGCCATGTCACTCTGCCGGGCGCCCTGTCGGTCATCCTGAGCACGGTGCGGATCTCGCTCGGCACCGCCATATCGGTGCTGTTCTTTACCGAAATCTACGGCACGCAGTACGGGATGGGCTTCTTTATCATGGACGCCTGGCTGCGGATGGACTACGCCCAGATGTACGCCGGTATTCTCGTGCTGAGCGCGGTGGGCTTCCTGCTGTTCTGGATTGTCGACCTGCTGGACGCCGTCTGGATGAAATGGCGGCGGAGGTAGCGATTGAAGAGGAAAGCTGGGCAACCGGACAACAGCAGCCTAACGCATCCCGGCCTTCTGGCGCCTGTGCGGAATGGCATCCGAATTGGAAAATGAAACGCCTGCCTCTCATTCCGCTTGGCGGAGAGAGGCAGGCGTTTTGTTGCGGAATGAGATTCTACTCGATCAGGCCTATCCCGTTCAACAGCCGATACAGCGAACGGGCGGCGAACTCGCGGGAAGCCGCATTCTTCGGGCGATAGAAGCGGCTGCTTCCCAGGGTGTAGCCTTCCAGCACACCGGACGCCGTCAAGGCGTTCACACTGTCCTTGGCGAACGCGGACAAGGCCGGTTCGTCCTTATACGCGGATGCTGAGGCCTGCCCGGCGGGCAGCTTCATTCCGGTAAGCCGGAGCGCCCGTTCCAGGAGAACCGCGAGCTCCTCGCGGGTCAGCTTGGCGTTGGGAGCGAAGCGGCCGCCGCCGACCCCTTGGACGAGGCCGGCTTCGGTTGCCGCCGCTACCTCGGAGGCGAACCAGTCCGTGCTGCGTACGTCGCGGAAGGCAGCGGCTCCGGATGCGCTCAGCCCGAGCGCCCGCACGAGCATGGCGGTGAACTCGGCGCGGGTGAGGCTGCCCTGCGGCGAGAAGGTCGTGGCCGAGGTGCCGTCAAGGATCCATTTGGCGGCCAGGGTTTGGATCTCGCTTGCCGCGTAGGAGGAAGCCAGGTCGGTAAAGGCCGTCTGGCGGGAGGCCGCCGCATAGACGGAGAAGCCGGGGCGGCTCACGGTCACGAGCGTCGTCCCGTCCGGCTGCTTGGCAAATACCGAGGCAACGGGCGTCACGGCGCCGTTTTGTTCGACGAGCACGCCCGCCTTGCCCGGCTCGACCGAACCCGGCACGGTGAAGGAGCGTTTGATGAAGACGCCGCTCGGCACCGTGAGCGGGACTTCGCCTGCGGGTGTCCGCCAGACGGCTTCAAACGACACCGGCGTTCCGATGCCTTTGCCTTGCTCCGCTGTGATCCGGGCCGTCATCGCTTCGTTGGCGGCGGAGGAACCGATCGTAAGCTCCAATTGTCCGGCCGCGGCGGGAGCTTTTTTCAGCAAGCCGGTCGGCAGGGCAAAGGCGGCGTTTCCGGCTCTGAAGACCAGCGTGCTTCCGTCGGCCAGGGCTGCGAGGCGCGCGCTTTGGTCTGCCGTTAGCGACAGGCGGACGGAGCCGCCTGCTTCCTTGCCGGACACGAGGATCGCCGCGTTCGCCGATCCGGCCGTTTGGACTGCCCGAGCAAAGTCGGCTTCGGACAGCGTCAGCACCGTTCCGGCTTCGGTCTTGGCCGCTGTGGGCACCACCGACACCGCGCGCTGATCCGGTGCGATCACGGCCTTGGCTCCGCTGTCCGGAACCGGAGCGGGATCGGACGATGTTCCGGATGTTGGAGCCGGAGCGTTGTCGATTTTGAACGACGTCATCCAGCTGAACGGAGTTTGCGATCCGTCGGAACCGATTGCGACCGCTGCCACATAGAACTTGTAATACCCGTCCGGCAGCGAAATGTACACCGGTTTGCCGCTGCCGTCGACGATCGGCGTTCCGTCCGGTTTTGCGCTCACGCAGGTCCCGTTAAAGGTGTAGGTATACGGCCCCCTTCCCAGGGGAGCGGTGGTGGCCATCTTCAGATCGAGGAATCCGACCGCATTGTTGTTTTTGTCCGCCACCAATACCTGCAGCAGGGCAAATGCGTAGTTCGGCGCCAGCGAGAAGGTCAGCTTCGTGCTGTTCCCGGTTTCCCGCTTCGGATAAATCAGCTTGTCCGAGACGGCCAGGTCGCGAATGCCGATCCAGGGATAGGAGGGCATCTGGGTTCCGATGTAGGCGATGAAGGGGAGCCTGAGCTCCGGCTGGCCGGGAGAAGCGACGATGACGACACCCTCGGACTGGGCATTCAGGGCGGCGGACTCGCTTGCCTGAAGGGTCAGGCTGAAGGCGGCCGTTCCGTTCGCGGAAAGCCGGACATCGGATTGGCTGAGCTCGGCGGTTACCCCTGCCGAGGGACCGCCGGCCTTCCACTCGATGCGGGCGGAGTAGGCGAGCGGCTCTGCGCTCTTGTTCGTGAGTCGAAGGGTCTGGAGCTGCGGACCGCTTCCCGGACGGACGAGGCCGAAGCTGGCGGATGGATTGGGGTTGTCAAAGTTCAGCGGTTGATACCGTTCGTCCAGAATGCGGATGGGCTGAACGGCCGTCAGCAGGACCGGCGTCTCGATGGCCTTTTGCACGTCGGCCCGTCCGGCTCCCTGCGCGTTGGCCGTCTGCCCGATGTCGTGAGCGGTGTTGGCCAAAGCCGCTCGAATATCGAACGGCGTATAGCCGGGATGGGCTTGCTTGATCAGCAGCGCAAGGCCGGATACATGCGCCGCCGCCATACTGGTGCCGGACTGCCGGTCGTAGGCATCGGCGTAGGAGGAGCCGGAAGCGGCCGGGACGGTGGACAGGATCGACTGGCCGGGCGCGATCAGGTCGGGCTTGATGCTGAGCGCGGCATCCACGTTCGGTCCCTGGGAGCCGACGCGCGAGAGCTGATCGCCCGGCATGAATGTGGCCGTGAGATCCGGATTAAAAGAAAAATTCAAGTGCGTCTTGGGATTGTCGTGAAGTGCCCGGGCGAGCGCCCGTCCATCCGTTCCTTTAAGGTCGAACACAGGCAGGTATTGGGGGCTGTCCTCCAGGTAGACTTGGCTGTATCCGTCATATCCCGCGACGGATGGGCTGAGATTGATCAGGCCCTTCTGTGAATAGGCGGCGTTGTTGAAGTGAACGACCGCCAGCGCGTGGTGGGCCTTGGCCGTCTTGATCTTGGTCTCGAACGGCAGGTCGCCGCGCGAGATCAGCACCACCTTGCCGGCGACATCCGCTTGCGCGTAATCGGCTTCCCGGCCGAGGCCGACATAGACGATTTCCCGGGGGGTACCGTCGAGCAGCTTCTGAAAGTCCAGCGGCTTGCTTCCCTGCGCCATGATCTGGTACTGATAGGTGCTGTAGGTGACCGACGTGACCGATTCAGCCGCCGAGGATTCGGGCTCGGGATCGGTTGCCGTGTCGGGGTCAACCGCGGCGGCGGGATTCGCCGAGAGCACAGGAGTGAGACTCCCCGTGTACTGGTTGGCCGGCAGCGTGCTGGCGCCTACGGCGATGCCGAGCTGGGCCACGGCGAGCGAGCCGAGCGAGCCCGGCAGCCCGCTGTTGCCGGAGGCGGTGATGACGGTGATGCCCTGCCGGACGGCATTGTTGATGGCGACGACCTCGGGTGAGTTGAGATCCTGCTCCACGGAGCCTCCAAGGGAGAGGTTCAGCACATCCACCTTGTCGCGGATCGCATGCTCGATTCCGTCGAGAATGAGCGCGGAGGTGGCCACGTAGGAATCGGGATTAGAGGGGTCCTGCAGAAAGAAGGATTTGTATACGTAGAGCTCGGCATCGGGTGCGACGCCCCGATGATGCAGAGCGCCGTCCGCCTGGGAGTCTCCCCGGCCGACCAGAATGCCGGCGACATGCGTGCCGTGGGCGCCGGGGTTGTCCGTGGGGTCGTTATCCCGGTTGACGCTGTCATACCCGCCCCGGTACGCGGCGGCGATATCCGGATGATGGATATCCACGCCCGTGTCGACCATGCCGACCTTCAGCCCTTTTCCGGTATAGCCCGCCGCTTGGGCGAGATCGGCATTCGTCTGCTTCAAAGGAGCCGTATCCGCATAGAGCGCGGCAGGGTCCGGGCTCGCGGCAATCTCCGTATCCGCATAGGGCGAGACGGTGTCTGTCACGGTAATCTCCGTATCCGCCAAGGGAAGCAAGGCGGTGTTCGGGTAGATGGAAGCCACGCCGGGCAGCGCGGCCAGGTTGGGAATCCGGTTGGCGGGCAGCGTGGCGGCAAAGCCGTTCAGCGCGTTATGGTAGCGCACCTCGACCGCCAACGGGATGCCCGCGGCTTCGGCGGCGTCCAATACGGCCTGCTGACCGGCATTCGCGTCCTCGCCTCCGCCTGCCGAAGTTCCCTTCAATTGAACGATGACACTGATGTTCCCGGGCGATGCGGTGTCCAGGTTCGCCGACAGGATCGCTCCGGAAGAAGCGGGAAGCGCCCCCTGAACGGACGACTGAGCCGACGGCGCCGCGCCGGCGGTGCCGAATGCTCCGTTTATCACAAGAGCAGCGGCGATGGCAAGAGTGGATAGAGTGCGGAATCCCTTCTTCAAGATAAAAGTCCCCTCCGTCAGAATGTAATGGCTTGCAGCATTTCCGGAAGAGGGTGACAGACAGGGCTGCGGACCGTAGCTCATACTCTTCAGGAAAAATTTCCAAACTTTACTAGCAAACCGATTCTATCATATTCTTTTTGCAGAAATCTATAAATTCCTGTCGACGAAGCGCAGATTAGCAGAAGATTTGAGAGAAAAATGAAAAAGCCCTCTTCCCCGGAAGTCCGGAAAAGAGGGCTTGAAGCTTCGAAACCTTGCGGCCGGGCGAAATCAGTCGCTCAGGCCGGCCTTGACGAGCAGTTCGTGCAGGGCGGCTGCGGCAAATTCACGGGTGGCCGATACGGCCGGGCGGTAGAAGGAGCCGCCGGCTTGATCGTACCCGCCGAGAACGCCCGCTTTCGAAAGGGATGTCACGCTGTCCTTGGCGTAAGCCGCGACACTGGCGTCATCCTTGTACGGTACGTACGGAGAGGAACCGATCGGCTTCAGCTCGATGCCGGTCAGCTTGAGCGCGCGGTCGAGAATGACCGCGAGGTCCTGCCGGGTGACCTTGGCGTTCGGATCGAACTTGCCGCCTCCGATGCCCTTCACCAGGCCCGCATCCGTAGCGGCTGCGATATCGGCCGCAAACCAGTCGCTCTTCTTCACGTCCTTGAACTGGGTGGTTGCCGTCGCATTCAACCCAAGCGCCCGGACGAGCAACGCGGTAAATTCGGCTCGCGTCAGGTTGGCTTTCGGCGAGAAGGCGGTGGCGGTTGTGCCGTTGATGATCCACTTGTTGGCAAGCGCCTGGATGTGCGAGGCTTGCGCCGATGCCGCAATATCGGTGAAAGCAACGGTGCGGATCGCCGCGGCGTAGACGGAGAAGCCCGGCCGGTTGACCGTGACGACGGTCGTGCCGTCTGATTGCTTGGCGAAGACGGACGATACCGCGGTCACCACGCCGTCTTCTTCAAACAGGACGCCGGCCGTGTTCGGCTCGATGCTGCCCGGTACCGTGAAGGAACGCTTGATGAAGATATTGCTCGGCGTTCCGACCGGTTTGCTGTCGGTTGCCGTTACCCACTTGGCTTCGAAGGAAGCCGGCGTTCCAACCAGCTTGCCGTCGCCGAGCTTGGCGGTGAAGGCGCTCTTGGCGTCGTCGGCCGCTTTGACGGTAACTTCCAGGGCTGCGCCTGCGGGCGCGCCGGTGACAAGAGCGATCGGCAACGCGACGGCGGAACCGCCTGCACTGAAGACCACGGTGCTCTTGGCCGGCAGCGAGGCGATCAGCTTCACTTGATCGGCGGTGAGGCTCAGCTTGGCGTTCGTATCCTTGCCTCCGTCGATCAAGACGGCGGCTGCGGAGGTCCCGGCCGACGAGATGGCCGATTTCAGGCCGTCGTCCGTAACCGTAACCGTGGTCACGCCATCCTTGCTGGCGGCGGCAGGCGTTACGGTAACTTGCTTCAAGCCTTGATCCACCACGGCGGATGCGGCTTGGTTAGCGGCGGGAGCGGTCGGAACCCCAATGGGGCCGGTGTAGCTGGCGGTGGAATTGTCGACATAGAAGGAAGTGACGTTCTGGTAAGCCAGACTGTTCCCCTTCTTGTCTTTGGCGACCTTGCCGTCCGCCGTGAGCTGGGCGGCGATCACGACGAATTTGTAGGTGCCGTCTTTGAGATTGGCGCGGATCGGCTCTCCGTTTTCGTCGAAGATCAGATTGCCCTTGCTGTCGACCGTATAATACGATCCGTCGAACCCGGTCCATTCGTACGTATCGGCCGCGAAGCGATCCGTGATCTTATCCTTTCTATCGATGTCCCAGATGCCGATCGTTTCATCGTCGAGATTGACGACATCCACCTCGATGTAGTTGGTCACGCTAGTGTTAAGCCGGAACGACAGGTCGGTGGTCTTTTGGTAGTTGCGGTTCGGATAGAGCTGCTTGTTCGTCAAGCTCAACTGATCGAGCTCCGTGAACGCGGAGGGAGTGTCGCCGACATGGACCACGAACGGAAGGCGAAGCGTCGGCACTCCATCCGCCGTCAAGACGACGGAGCCTTCATACCAAGCGTCAGCCGGGACATCGCTGCCGACGGTCAAAGTGAGATTGAAGTCGGACTTTTCGTTGGAAGCCACGCTGACGGTAGCCGGTACCGCCGCCGTCAAGCCTTCGGCTCCCATTTCAGGCAGCCATTCCACGTGGGCGGCATAGGTCAGGGCTTGTTCCGATGTATTCTTCAATTCCAATTGCTTAATGGAGGAATCACCGGCCGCAACGAGTCCGAAGCTGGCTGTCGGGTTGTAGTTCGTCACGGATATGGGATTGAAATACTTGCTCAGAATGGTAATCGGCTCAACCGCCGTAAGAAGCGCCGGTGTCAGGATGGCGTTCTTGACGTTGGCGCGGCCGGGACCGGAGAAGTAATAATCATGGTATCCATACTGATCGGTCGCATCCAGAGGATCGGCCGTGTTGGCCAGCGCCGCCCGGATATCAAACGGCGTATAGCTCCGGTGGGCATCCTTGATCAGGAGGGAGAGCCCGGCCACATGCGGCGTAGCCATGCTGGTGCCGCTAATCCGGTTGTAGGCCTTGTCGTAAGAGGCATCGGGGTACTTCTTCTTATAGGCGGGCCAGGTCGACATGATATTGACACCCGGAGCGCTGATGTCCGGCTTGATGCTCATACTGGCATCAAAGTTCGGTCCGAACGAAGTGAAGTCGGCGAGCTGGTCGCCGGGTGTAATCCAGGACTCATACTTCGTCGGGTTGAATTGGATGCTGACGGTTTGGCCTTTATTGGCAATCAAATCGGCCAGTCGGCGTCCTTCCGCACCCTTCATGTTGATGGTAGGGATATAATCGTACGAGTCTCCCAACACATACGGCGTAAAGTTCACCGGGTCTGTGGAAATATAGTCATCGAGCTCGGGAGAGATACTGGCCGTAAAGTCGGGAGCGGTTCCGTTGGCGCGGCCGTTATACAAGATGATGGCTTTGGCATTATGCTCCTTGGCAATCGCGATCTTATCGACGAAGGCGAGCGAGCCGCGTGAAACGAATACGATCTTATCCGTTACATCGAGACCCTTGTAGTCCGCATCGGCGCCGAGTCCGGCATAGACCAACTGATAGACGGTGTCCCCGAAAATGGAGTTGAAATCCTCATGGGTGGGCTCCCAGCCCATCATATGGAATTCCCCGTACGTAGCGTAGGTAGCGTCCGCTACGGAGTTTCCGGTTGCCGTAGTCGGATTAAATTTACCCTTGAAGTTCTTGGAGTTGCTGGTGACCGCACCAACCGATATGCCGAGCTGGGCAGCAGCCGGCGAACCCATGGTACTATAACCGGGGCCATTATTGCCGTTGGCAATAACGGCGGTGACTCCGGCCAGAACGGCATTGTTAATGGCGATCGAGTCCGGAGAATTGACGTCCTTCTCGGAGTCGGAGCCGAGGGACAGGTTGATGACATCCATGCCGTCCTGCACGGCACGCTCGATGCCGTCGATCACTTGCGCGGAGGAACCGCTGGACTTCGTCGGTTCTTCCGGATTTCGGCCGAGAACCTTATAGGCGTAGAGCTCAGCTCCGTAAGCGATGCCCTTCTGGACAATTTCGCTGGTCGGGTTCTTGAACTGGCCGATGATCGTACCGGCCACGTGAGTACCGTGATAAGTGCCTTCATAGCCCGTGCCCAGCGGATCGTCTTCCTTGGTCAAAGGGGGCTCTTCATAAGGATCGTTATCGTTCTGGAAGGAATCATAGCCGCCTTTATAGGCGTCCTTGATATCGGGATGCAGATAATCGACGCCCGTGTCGATGACGCCGATTTTGAGGCCTTTGCCCGTATAGCCGTGAGCCCAAGCCCAGTCGGCTTCCACCTGGTGGACCGGAACGGCGTCGTAAGTGGCGTCTGTCACGCCCGCTTCCTCGTTCGGCAGCACGTACCACGTGCTGTTCTCGTGAATCGAGACGACGCCGGGGATCTTCGCGAGGTCGGGAATCTCGTTGGCGGGAACGGTAACCTCAAAGCCGTTCAGCACCGTGTCGTACCGATAGTTGACCGCGAGGTCAATTCCCTTGGCCTCCGCCTTCTTGAGCACGGTGGACTGCTGCGTGTTCACGGAAGCCTTCAACGAGTCGGCGGAAAGGGAAGCCGAGGCGATTCCCTGGCGTGCGGCTGCGATCCCGGTGGCCGCCGGTTGATTGCTGAGCTGAACGATGACGCGGACCTTTTCGTTCGAAGACGTATTGATCTTCGAAGAGATGACGGGTTGGGCCGTGCCCGCCAAGGCTTGCCGGTTGAGTACGCCGTCTGCCGAAGTAAGTCCGGATGCCGCGGAAGCGAACCCGGGAATGCCGCTGACCGTGACGCCGAGCGCCAATGTCAAAATGGACAGTTTCGTTAAACCCTTCTCCAAAAAGAATCCCCTCCATCATCCTGTATGTACCTCTCATCCCTCCGCTGGATGCTCTGAATCTCCTTCTGCCTTCAGAGGACGGACTTCCAGTAGAGCGGCAAGAATAGTAAGAAGATTCTACCATCCCTTTTCATGAAAATCCATATGAAATGTTAATAAATTTAACATTTGGTTAGATAAAAAAGGATTATATTTCATCTAGAAAAGGGTATATATCACTACAAGAGGAATAATAAGATAAAATGTTCTAATAGAGATGAGTGATAATAGTTATCATGTTATCAAAAATGACAAAATATCGTTTCAAATAGGCGGATGATGTCAAAAAAAGAAGAGTCGGTTTTTACGAGAGTTTTGCATAACCGACTTAGGGCAGAGGCCAAGCCGGTTGGAGCAAAAGCCAAACCGGCGCCGTAGCGGATTGAAACCTTTTGCTTCCGGCGTCCGTCCAATAGAGGTATTTACAATTTCCCATCAAGGAGACGATTGTGATGACACGCGTATATAAAACCCTGACCGCTTCGCTTGCTCTCGCCGGCGCGCTGACGCTGACGGCCTGCAGCTCGAACGGCGACGGCGGCACGGCGAGCCCGTCCGCTTCCATCCCGCCGTCTTCGGCTTCTCCGGCAACCGCCGCGCCAACGGCCTCCGCCGCGCTTCCGAGCGCATCGGCTCCGTCCGCTTCGGCTTCTCCGGCCCCGGCGGATACCGCCAGCCCCGCCGCAGGAGGAACCGCCGCACCTGCCGCTTCCGACGTATCCAAGCAGATTCAGGAGATGATGAAGCTGGCCAAGGAGGGCAAGGCACCGGGATTTTCCTATGTCGTCCACAAGAGCCTGATCGACGATGTCTATAAGGATTGGGGCAAGGCCGACAAGGAAGACCCGTTCGGCAGCGCAGGCATTTATTCCACCTATGACAAAAAGAATGCGGTGATCGGCTGGAACAAGGGCAGCCAGATCTTCGATATCCGGTCGAGCGCCCCCGAGCTGCAGAAGCTCACCTTGAAGAACATCGAAGGCGAGCTGGGCAAGCCCGACGACATCAAGGAGAACGGGAACGATAAGATTTACATTTATCATGCGGGCGACGAGTACCAGCTTAAGTTCATCATTCCGGCCGCTACCGGGAAGGTCGACCATATCTCCGTCTTTTCTCCCCGCGGTGCGACCAATAACATGGCCAACTAAATAGGAAGCGTAAAGGAACGCGGGAAGCCTGAGGGCTTTCCGCGTTTTTTGGGTTGCGTTCAAGGGAAACGAGGGGAGGAAGACCCGGCAGGCTATGGGAAACGATGCTAACGACTAACGATGCTAACGATCGAAGAGAGGGGGCTTCATTTGACAGATTCAATCGATAGAACTAAAATGGTTACAACAAAAGGAGGAGGCACCATGAAGCAAATCAGCAGCCGGTTCTCGGTTGCCGTTCACATCCTATCGCTCATCGCCGTCACCCCCGAGCCCTGTACGGGCGATTATCTGGCGGGCAGCGTCAATACCAATCCGGTCATTATCCGCCGGATCTCGGGCATGCTGAAGAAGGCCGGCCTCATCGACATCCGGCCCGGCGTAGGCGGGGCGACGCTTTGCAAGCCGCCCGGGGAGATTACGCTGCTTATGGTGTATCGAGCGGTTCAGGCGGCGACCGAGGGAGAATTGTTTCATTTTCATGAGCATCCGAACCCGGCCTGTCCGGTCGGTCGGAACATCGAGTCCCTGCTTCGCGCCGAGATGCGCGCCGCCCAAGAGGCCTTCGAGGCGAGACTCGGGGCGACGACCCTGCAGCAGCTGGCGGACGGGTTCAAGCCTTATCTGGAAAAACCAACTTTTACGGAGGTGCAATAACATGGCCAAGTATTTGGTTACGGGAGCAAACGGGTTGTTGGGAAGCAAGGTGGTACGCGCACTCATCCGGCTCGTGCCGCCGGAGCAGGTGGCGGTCAGCGTTCGCGATCCGCGCAAGGCGGAGGAACTCGCCAAGCTGGGCGTAGAAGTTCGGAAGGGGGATTATGACGATCCGGCCTCCCTCGACCGGGTGTTCGCCGGGATCCGGCGGCTGCTGCTGATCTCGTCGCAAGGCGACAATGAAACCCGCATCCGTCAGCACCGGAATGCGGTAGAGGCAGCAAAACGCGCCGGCGTGAGCTTCCTCGTCTACACCAGCGCTCCGAACGCCGAACACAGCAAGCTGTTCCTGGCCGAGGTCCACAAGGCGACGGAGGAGGCGATCCGCCAGTCGGGGATTCCGTATTCGTTCCTGCGCAACAATTGGTACGTCGAGAACGAGACCGATACGGTGAAGGCGGTGCTGGCCGGAGCGCCGCTCGTGACATCGGCGGGCGACGGCTTGACGGGCTGGGCTCCCCGCGAGGAGTACGCCCAGGCGGCGGCCTCCGTTCTCGCCGGAGAAGGCCACTCGAACACGGTGTATGAGCTGGGCGGCGAGCTGGCTACGTACCGCGACTATGCGGCCGCTCTCTCCAAGGCGACGGGAAGGGAGGTTGCCGTGCAGCAAGTGAGCGACGAGGATTACGAAGCGGGTCTCGCCTCCGCCGGGCTGCCTGCTCCGGTGGTACAGATCCTGTCGCTGATTCAGCAGGCGATCCGCGGCGGCGAGCTGGCCGTCGAAGGCGGAGACTTGGCGAAGCTGCTCGGCCGTCCCGTCGTCTCGCTGGAGGAGGCGGTGGCGGAGCTGGTGCGGGAGCTTCAATCCGCATCCTGAGTGCGGCCAAGGCGGCCGTTCTTGCCGCCCACTCGGCCCTCCTAACGGCGCTTCCCGTCCGATGATCCGGAGGGAAGCGCCGTTTTCTATTGCCGAATGTCCCGAAAACCCGGACAATGAAAAGGGAACAGCCGATAGTCCCTACCCGCAGGAGGGGCTATCGGCACACGAACATAACGGGAAACCCGCAAACGAGGAGACTGTAAAATGGATAACCGGACGGACGACCGGAAGCTCCGCCCCATTCGGGCGGTCTTCCTGGACGTAGACGATACGCTGTACGACCACCTGCTGCCTTTTCGGCAGGCGGTAGAGGAGATTCTGGGACGCGACGACCGTTTTCCCTACGAGGAAGCCTACCACCGCATGCGGTATTACAGCGACACGCTGTCGGCCGTCCACGGCGGCGCCGGCGCGATGGAGGGGACCCCGGCCATGGAAGAGATGCGCCGGGAGCGATTCCGGCTGGCGTTCCGAGAATACGGCATCGACCTGGGGCGGGATCGGGCAGAAGCGATGCAGGCGGCGTATCTCGGCTGCCAATACCGGCTCTCGCCTTATCCCGGCGTGCGGGAGCTGATCGGAGAGCTGACGGGCCGGGGCGTGACGGTCGGCCTGATTACGAACGGGCCGGACCGGCATCAGCAGAACAAGATCCGGGCGCTCGGCCTGGAAAAGCTGATTCCGCCGGAGCGCTGGTTCATCTCCGCCGCCGTGGGCTGGGACAAGCCCGATGCCCGCCTCTTCGCCCTCGCCAACGAGCGGACGGGCACCTCGGCGGACGAGAGCGTGTACATCGGCGATTCCTGGCGCAACGACGTGGCGGGGGCGCTGGCCGCCGGCTGGCGGGTGATCTGGTTCAATCACCGCCGCGTCGAGCCCGAGTCGGCTGCCGTTCCCACCTATACGGCAGCCGACTACCTGGAGATTGCGGAGTGGCTCGCTGCTCAGGAATGAGTCGACTGTCCTCCGTCGACATGCAGGACCTGCGCGGTGACATAACGGGAATCGTCGGAGGCGAGGTATACGTAGGTCGGCGCCAGCTCGAACGGCTGGCCGGAACGGCCCAGCGGCGTTTCGGTGCCGAAAACGGCGACCTGGTCGGCCGAAAAGCTGGCGGGAATGAGCGGCGTCCAGATCGGGCCGGGCGCGACGGCGTTGACGCGGATGCCCTTCTGGGCGACATTCTTGGCCAGCGCCCGGGTAAAGCCGACGATGGCGCCCTTGGTCGACGTATAATCGATCAGCTGTGGGTTGCCGACATAGGTCACCACCGAGGCGGTGGCGATAATCGAGCTTCCGGCCTTCAGGTGCGGCAGCGCGGCCCGGGTTACGTAGAAGTGCGAGTAGATGTTGACCTTGAACGTGTCGTCGAACTGCTCGTCGGTGATGTCGGTCAGCTCGTTCTGCTGAAACTGGATGCCGACGTTGTTCACGAGGATGTCGAGGCGGCCGAAGGTCGCGACGGTGTGCTCGACAAGCGCCTCGCACAACCGCTTGTCGCGGACGTCGCCGGGCATGAGCAGGCAGCTTCGACCGAGCTCCTCGACCCGGCGCTTGATGAAGAGCGCGTCCTCGTGCTCATCCAGGTACGAGATGGCCACGTCGGCCCCTTCCTTGGCGAAGGCGATCGCCGTCGCGCCGCCGATTCCCGAGTCGCCGCCGGTAATTAAGGCGGTCTTGCCGGTCAGCTTGCCGCTGCCGCGGTACCCGGGATTCTCCAGGATCGGCCTCGGCACCATGACCGAGCTGAGGCCCGGCTGATGAAGCTGCCGCTGCTCCGGATAGCTGATGGGAACTTCTTTGTATTGGGTCACCTTTCCGTAGAACGGGTAGAGGGGGTAAGGAGCCTCGACCTTCCGCTCCTCGAATTGCCTTTGCAGGTCGGCGATCTCGGCCGGATGCTGCGTTTCGGGTTTCATGGGAACCCTCCTTCATGAATTCGCTCCTATAGCTGTATGTCGCCCGGGATGGGGTGGTGCCTAGAGAAAGGGACGGCGAGCCCGCCGCTCCAGGCGCACTCCGCCGGGACCTGCATAGGCTGTGGAGAAGCCCGAAAAGGAGGATGGTCATGAAAATCATGTTCAGCCCGCAGGTCAAGCTGCTGCTCGTGCCGCAGTCATCCCAGACGGTGGATATGCAGTACGCAGATAATCCGTTTACCTGGACGATGCCGCTCATCGGTCGTCGCCCGCCCTATTACGCCTCGCCCCGCTATGAATGGAGCTATCCCGTCATCTAGCGGACAGCGGGATAGGGGTCAGCGTGGATCAGTGCGAATCGGCATGGACCGGCATGGACCGGCGCAGACGAAAAAAAGGATTCTCCCTCCCGGCAGACGGTGCGCTGCCATGACGGGGAGAATCCTTTTTTGCTGTGGCGAAGACAGGGTCAAACGGCGGCCTCGGCCGCGGGGAAGCCAGTTCCCGGATTCACAAGCTCCTGCGCAAAACGCCGGCCGTAGTCGTAAGCCTCGGCCAGCTCGTCCGAGCTTGGCTTGAACAGCGTCTTCAAGCTCGGAACGGTCCGGAAGCGGAGCTGGCCGAGCCGGGCTTCGATGTTCCGGATCGCCTCGCCGCTCCAGCCGTAGGAGCCGAACACGCCGGCCAGCTTCTTGCCGTGGACGATCGGGTTAAGCTGCGTCAGCAGGTTCCAGACGGGCGGCAATGTGTCGGCGTTGATCGTCGGCGAGCCGAAGAGCAGCCCGTCCGCCCAGTAAATCTTCTCCAGAACGTCGCTTAGGTCGCCTGCGGTCAGGTCGCAGAGCAGGGCCTCCGTCTCGCCGTCTCCGCTTGCCTCGATGCCTCGCTTGATCTCCTGGGCCATCAATTCCGTATAGCCGTAGACGGATACATAGGGAATGACCACGCTGCGGCCGCGGTTCGGGTTGGTCTCGACGGACCATTCCTTGCAGAGCTGGACGATCTCGCGCGGATTCCGGTCGAGCACCGGACCGTGTCCGTTGCAGATGACGTCGAAGGCGAGCGGCTCGATTTTGTCGATGGCGGCGGCCATGCTGGCCTTGAACGGCCCCATGATGCAGTCGTAGTAATATTTCAGGGCGGCGTAATAGTCGGTGCGGTCGGCAATCTTCGAGAGCAGGACGCCGTCGAAGGCGTAATGGGCTCCGAAGGAGTCGCAGGTGAAGAGGATTTTGTCCTCTTGCAGGTAGGTGTACATCGAATCGGGCCAATGCAGGAGCGGAGCCGGGATGAAGGACAGCGTCTTGCCGCCGAGCTCCAGGGTGCTTTTGGCGTTGACCGCCAGGGACTTAAACTCGCGGTTGGTGATCGCTTTCAGATATTTCAGCGCCACCGGGCTGCCGACGATGGTTACGTCGGGTATGTAGTCGAGCAGCTTTTCCATCGAACCGGCATGGTCGGGCTCGGTATGGTCGACGATGACGTAATCGATCTTGGCGAGGTCGACCGTTTCCTGCAGCTTGGCCAGGTATTCGTCCCAGAATTTCACCTTGACGGTCTCGATCAGCGCCGTCTTGTCGCGGCCTTCCACCAGGTAGGAATTGTAGGAGGTGCCGAATTCGGTCACCATGATGATGTCGAAGACGCGGATGTCGTGATCCTGCACACCGAGCCACTTTACGCCCGGTTTGATGTCCAGTACGTTCATACTCCATTCTCCCTTTCGTTTTGCCTATGGGCAAATTATACCACGCGCGGCGGCCCCGGCATGTCCGGTTTGCGGCGATTTGTTGAAGGGGAGCGGAGGACCCGCGGCTTGGCAGGTCTTGCCTCTAGAGCAGGCTGCGGACGCGGGACAGCACCGAACGGTCGAAAATCCGGTTATGGCCCGACAGCAGGAGATCGAATGGGAGCCGTTCGTAAAGCGACAGCGTATCCAAGTAGGTTTCCTTGGGGGCAGCGAGGCTGGGCAGAAGCTCTTCGGGGGTGTCCCCCAGGTTGTCTCCTGCGAACAGAACCCGATCCTGTTCATCCAGCACGCTGATCGAATCCTCCGTATGACCCGGCGTGTGAAGCAGGCGGATACCGTCCTCGGCAAAATACAGCTCGCGGTCGAACACGAGATCCGGCAGCCGAAGCGCCGTCTCCCCTTGCCGATACCCGGACTTGGCTTCCAGCATCGCGCTCCAATTCCGTTCGATCAGCCCGGGGCACAGCTTATGGCTGACGATTAGGCCGCCCGGCGCAGAAGCGTTTCCCCAGATGTGGTCCCAGTGGTAATGGGTATTGATGACGATGACGGGTGTATCGTCTCCCCGCAGCTCCCGGTGAATCACCTCCATCGAGCCGGAACCGAGCCCGGTGTCGATCAGGTAGTGAAACCGGCGACCGCGAATCAGATACAGGTTCAGGTCCCACCCTTCCTGGGGACTGGTGAACAGCGTGCCGCGCCGCATGACGGGCGTTTTGAACATGGTTATTCCTCCTATTCGCCGCAGCTTCAGTCGTATGAAGTCCATTCTATAGAAGCAGGCCCCGGCCCGGTAGGGAAAGCTTGGTTCCATTAAAAGTTTACGAGGTTAACCGGGCGGCAAAGGGGGAGGTCGGCGGAACGGTTTGCCGCCGAATTTGAAGCGGTGGAGGAAGCGGATATCGATCTCCGGTTCCCGGACGCCGGATATGCCCGCATCGGGTACAAGTGGAATCAGCTCGGGGAGCTGTACCGGAGCTTCTACGAAGCTTATGGGGAGCGGTCCCTTGCCGAATTGAAGGAGGAATTCCAAGTCACGGTGGCCGCGGTCCTGGTATGGCTTGGCGAGTTTGCGGAGGAAGACCTGTTCCGTCCGGGCGGCAGGATAAAGGCAGGGATCCGAATGTCCCTCGGCGAATGGAAATAAAAAATATCCCTTCTGAGTCTGCCGCAAGGACTTGATCCTTACGGCTGCTCAAAAGGGATATTTGCTTTCCCGTCAGGGAGGGACGGAGGCTTCCCCGTCCCAAACGGCGGAGGAAGCCGATTAGTTCACTTTCTTGAAGCGGTCTTCGATCTTGGCGGTGATGCTGCCGTTCGCAAACTTGGCTTTGACGTAATCGATGGTGGCGTCCAGATCGACGGGACCGGCGATCCGGTTCGTTCCCTTGGTCAGCGTGGTATAGCCGTCGCCGCCGCTCGCCATGAAGTCATTGACGACGATGGTGTAAGAGGCGTTGTCGTCGATGGCCGTTCCGTCGGCCTTCTTGATCTCCAGCACCTTCTGCCCGTACGGCTTGCTGTCGTCATAGGTGTAGGTGAAGCCGGAAATCTGCCCGATCTTGGCCGAGGTGCCGGACCATTGTTCGTTCAGGACAGCCTTCAGCTGAGCTCCGGTCAGGGTCATCTTGATCAGCACGTTGCCGAACGGCTGGATGGCGAACATGGCACCGTAGGTCACGCTGCCCTGCGGCAGATCGTTGCGGATGCCGCCCGAGTTCATGAAGGCGAAATCGGCCTTCATCGTCTCGCGCATGCCGTCGGCGATCAGGTTGCCGAGCGCGTTCTCGCCGCTCTTGCTGACTTCGCGGGTGATGGCGGCGTCGGCTTTGCCGACGGGGGCGTTCATCACCGGCGCATTCTTGTCGGCATAGTCCTTCACCATCTTGGTGATGGCGGAATCCGGGGTCATGCCTTCCTGCTTCACGTCGACGACATTCCCCTTGACGGAAGAGATGTCCTGCGTGGCCCGATTAACCACCAGATCGACGTCGGAGAAGGCGATGCCGTAGGAATTGGCTTCGATCACCAGCTTGCCGTTAATCGTCGTGTTGATCTTGCCGTGGTTGTGGCCGGCGAAGATCACGTCGACATCGGGATCGACTGCCTTGGCCAGATCGACGACTTCGCCGGTCGGAGCGGTGGCGCTGCCTTCGAACGGATCGTGGGCCAGGATGACGATGGCGTGGATGCCTTGAGCCTGAAGCTCCTTAACGGCTTTGTTGATGGCGGGAGCCTGCTCCGTGAAGGTGACGCCCTTCAGACCGGCCGGGCTGACGATCGTCGGCGTGATGTTGGTAACGACGCCGATGAAGCCGATCTTCACGCCGCCGACTTCCTTCACCACATACGGATCGAGCATCGGCTTGCCGTCGAGCAGGACGTTCGCGGCGACATACGGGAAGTTGGCGCCGGCAAAGCTGGCTCCGGTCTTCGGATTCTTGCCTCCGTTAATCAGGCGCAACGCTTCCTGAGCGCCCTTGTCGAACTCGTGGTTGCCGAGCGTGCCGACATCGAAGCCGAGGCGGTTCAGGAAGTCGATGGTCGGCTCGTCCTGCAGGAGTGCGGACACCGGAGCGCTCGCTCCGACCGCGTCGCCGGCGTGAACCAGCAGCGTGTTCGGGTTCTGGGCTTCATACTGCTTCAGGTAGGCGGCCAGGTAATCGGCTCCGCCCAGCGTCGAGGTGACTTTACCCGTTGCGTCCTTCACGACCTTCTTGTAATCCAGCTGGCCGTGGAAATCGTTGATGCCGAGCAGCTGCACGTCGATATCAGTGATCAGGTTATAGATGACGATAGCGGCTTCGGCGCGATTGGCGTTGTTCTTCGGGTACAGCAGATTGATGTTGCCGTCGCCGTTCATCACCTTACGGTCCAGGACCAGCTTGAACGAATCCTTGGCCCAGCCGCTGATCTTGGCGGCGTCGTGGAAGTTGTTCAGGTTGTAGGCCGGAATCGCCAGCTCTGCGGCGGCCCGGATGTTGAGGGCGTTCTTGGCCATAACGGCCATTTCCTCGCGGGTGATCGGCAGGTTCGGCGCGAACTTGCCGTTGCCGACCCCCTGGATCAGATGATTCTCGTAAGCGGCGGCGATGGCGCCGGCATACCAAGCGTTTGCGGCCACGTCCTTGAACGGAACGGCGGCCGTTGCCTTCAGGTCGAGCGCACGAACCAGCAGGCTGGCGAATTCGGCCCGGGTTACATTGGCTTTCGGCTGGTAGGTTCCGGCCGGGGTGCCGTTGACGATCGCCTTCTCGACCAGGCTCTGGATCGCATCGTGCGCCCAGTGGGTCTTGGCGACATCGGGGAACTCGACGGCCGGCGTCGGCGTGGTCGCCGGGCTCTTGGACAGGTCGATGGTGAAGATGCCGAAGCCCTTGTCGTCGGTCTTGCCGGTGTACTTAATGTTGGCGGAAGCCTGGGCGTACTTCTCGGCGGCCGTAGCCGAGGTGAAGGTCACGTTCAGGTTGGCTCCCGGAATCGGAGCGATCGACCAGTTGTTGTCGGCGGTCGGGTTGATTTCCTTCTTCGACGTGATGTAATCCATCAGGATCTGGCGGTTCTCGTCCGGAGAGTCGAGGATGATCTTGCTCGCCTTGACGCCCGGGAAGTTGCCGCCGCCGCTCGCGCGGTAGTTGTTCGTGGCGACGACGAAATCCTGGTTCGGATCAACCGGCTTGCCGTTGTAGAGCAGGTTGACGATCCGGCTCGAGGAAGCGTCGTTCACCGTGCCGTCCGGCTTGTACTTGGCCGGCTTGGTCACGTCGATCTGGTAGGTGACGCCGTCGATGACGTCAAAGTTGTACACGGCGAAGGACGGGTTCAAGAGCGGTTGCTCGCCCGTCTTGGCCGGGTCGATCTGGTTGAACTTGCCGGCGGACATCTCCAGCCATTCCTTGATGACGGAGCCCTTGACCAGCATGGCCTTCAGGGTATTGTCATAGAGGTACAGGTCGCCGGCGCTCTTAATGGCGAGCGGGCCCTTGGCGATGTCGGTGTACTCCTCGGGGCCGTTGCGTCCCGCCTTGAAGGGGGCTCCGACGGAGAGGATCGGCAGATTCGCATACTGCGGCAGGTTCTTGCCGACGTAAGCTTTGACGTACTCCTTCTGGGCGGCGGTGACGATCTGCACGGAGGGATCGTCCTGCACCAGCGCGAAGTAGCTGTGGATCGGAGCGGTGGTCGTTCCGATCGGGCTGTTCACATAGGAGAGCGTGCCTTCATGCTCGGCCTTGACCAAGGCTTCCATCGACGGATCGGCGTCGACCAAGGATTTCTTGGCCGCCGTGTCGTAGATGGCCTTCGTCGAGGACTGCGTCTGCGTGACGGTCCACTTGCCGTTCGTCTTCGACAGCGTCAGGTCGATCTGGCCGAGGTTGGCTCCGCCGTAGCCGGCCTGCACCGCAGCGACGCCGTTGATCGTTCCCTTGGCGTTGTCCACGCCGGGATAAGGCTTGCCGGTCGAATCCTTGAAGAGCGCGTCCAGTGCGCTTTCGGAGGCGGCGGGGAAAATCTTGTGCGTATGGGAGAAGGTGATGGCGTCGATGCCGGGCACCTTGCTCAGCGGATAGATGGCATCCTCGGCCAGGACGTTCGCCTGGGCGCTGCCGTTAAAGCCGCTGTGCGCCATGACGACGACCAGGTCGGCCCCGTCCTTCTTCATCTGCGGCACGTATTTCTCGGCCGTGGCGACGAGGTCCTTGGTGATGACCTTGCCTTCCAGGTTGTTCTTGTCCCACTCCGTAATCTGCGGGGCGACCAGGCCGAGCACGCCGATCTTGACCGTCTGCGCCGCGCCGCTTTCGTCGGTATAGGTTTTGTTCAGGATTTTGTAAGGCGTGAAGGCATTGACGTCGTTGTCGGGGTTGCTGTCTTTGTCGTCGACGTAGACGTTGGCGTTCACATAGGGAAAGTTCGCTTTTTGGATGATCTGCTTGAGGTAGGGAAGACCATAATTGAATTCATGATTGCCGAAAGTGGCGATGTCGTAGCCGAGGGCGTTCATAATCTTGTAAACCGGGTGAATCTCGTCCGCCTTGACCGGGTTGATCAAAGCCTTGTAGGTTCCGAGCGGGGTGCCTTGGATCAGGTCGCCGTTGTCGACGAGCAGCGTGTTCGGATTCTCCTTGCGGGCTTGCTCGATCAGGGTGGCCGTGCGCACGAGGCCTACGGTGGGAGCGGCGGAGCTCTTGTAATAATCGTAGGACATCAGGTTGGTGTGCACGTCGGTCGTTTCCAGGATTCTCATTTTCAGCGTGGAAGTTCCGTCCGCGGCGAAGGCATACAGGCTGCCGAACGGCATGGCCAGCAGGCTCGCGACGAGCGTGGAAGCTCCGATCTTGCCGATTCTCTCTTTGAACCCAGTTTTCACGTTACGTTTCATCCCTCTCTGCGTGATGGTTTCTACCTCTATAAAACGATTCTATTATATTGATATTTTATCGTAATTTCAATTCGAAAGGGAGGGCATTTACGAAAGATTAATAGAGACCGGAAACGAAACGTTCGTGGTAAGCGCTGTCATTAGAAAAAGCGGGAGGGTGCGCGTTTCGGGGCTTATAGGGTATACTCAGGGAAAGTGCGGAAAGTGGGCAAACGCGGCCGTTTCAAGAGCCGCAGCGCTCCCGCCGAGGAGGAAACCATGTTAACCTTTGCAGAAAAAGAGGCCGTGATCGGTTCGTTCGCGGAGCTCACACGGCGGGAAGTATCGATGGGCCGGGTCAATTACCATTACGAGGGAAGCGTCCACGAGAAGAAAATCGTGGTCTATCACCTTCATCCGAACGGCAACGGCTTCGTCTACGCGGGCTTGCTGGAGGATGTGGAGCAGGACGCCAAGGGCTTCGTCAATATCCGGGAATACGGACCGGAGGAGCTGCGCGCGTTGATCCGCAGGGTCATCCGCTCGCTCGGGCCCGAATCGCCGAATGAGCCGGACGAGCCGGGAGACTTGGAGGCGGACGGGATGGATCGGAGCCTCCGTCCGGAAGCGGCTGCGCAGACTTTGGATGCGCATAACGGGCCGGCCGAAAGCGAAGAAGAGGACCGGGAAGAGGGCTTCACGGAGCTGCGGGAAGTTTGGCGCGACGCGGCAGGGCACACGCTGGAGCTGCACATCGACCCCGAGGACGGAAGCTGGTACGTCTTCGCCGGCGACCAGGTGGATTCCGCCTTCGAGACAGAGGAGGAAGCGCTTCTGTATCTCCAAGAGGAGGGATTCGCCCGAAGCTGAAGGGAGGCGGCGGAGTGAAAAGGCAGGATTGGTTCACCGTCGAGTCAATCGACCCGACTACCTACGCCATCAGCGAGTACGGGCACTGGGAGCGGGTGCATTCCTTCCTGCTCCTGGGCAGCAGGAAGGCGGCGCTGATCGATACCGGGCTCGGGATCGACGACCTCAAGCGAATCACGGACGGCCTGACCGGTCTTCCGATCGATGTTCTGACCACCCATGTGCACACCGACCACATCGGCAGCCATGGCAGCTATGAGCGAATCTACGTGCACGAGGCGGATCGGGACTGGCTGGTCAACGGGATTCAAGGCCTGCCGCTCGAACGCATCCGCGCGGATCTGGTTCGCGACCTCGCGCAGCCCTTGCCGGATGCGTTCCGGCTGGAGGAATTCGTCCCGTACTGCGGCGAGCCGGCGGGACTTCTGGCCGACGGAGAGGCGCTCGATCTGGGCGGAAGGAGCCTCAGGGTGATTCATACGCCGGGGCATTCTCCGGGCCATCTGTGCTTCTTCGATGAAACGCACGGCTATCTCTTCACCGGCGACCTGCTGTACGATCAGGCTCCGGTCTATGCCTTCTATCCTTCGACCTGTCCGGCGGATCTCGTCGATTCTCTGGCCCGGATCTCGCGGATACCCGGGGTGACCCGGGTATTCGGCTCGCATCACACCCTCGGCCTGCCGCCCGGCCTGCTTCGCGAAGCGGGGGAGGCCGCCGCCTTCCTGCGCCGGAGTGGGCTGGACCGTTTCGGGACGGGCCTGCACCGGTTCCCCGGCTTCAGCGTCCAGTTTTGACCGTCCGTATCGTCAGCTTCTCATTAAACCGCCGAGGCCGAGCTTGGCGGTTTTTTGGTGTGTCTCCCGCCGGGGATCTGGACGTCCTCCCCCGAAAAAATAGGAAGCGGATGGCGTGAAAATAGCCGGGTCTTCTCATTGTTCCTACAGGAAGGGAATGGTAACCTAGGATTCGACAGAGAGAACTTATCCGCGCGCAAGCGCCGTTTCCCTGAGCCATCGCCGGGAGCAATCGGCCCCGAGTCGGATATACTGGAAGCAAAACAACGAGATTGGGACTCAAGGAGGAAACGAGCCATGAGAAAAAGGCGAAAGGGACTGATCGCGCTGGCCATGCTGGCGGCGGCCGTCCTCCTCGCTCCCTCCGCGGCGAGCATTGCCGACGGAAATGAAGGGACGGTGCTGGGAACGCCCATCGGCTTCCCGCATTACGAGACGGAATTGTCCCGGTTCGGGATTTACAAGGATGGCACGCACCCCGTCGAGACGACCAAGGGGATCAACGACGCACTCCTGTGGGCCCAGTCTCAGGGGATCAAATCCGTGAGCCTGCCGCGCGGCACTTATCTGATATCGAAGGACAGCCAGATCAACATGGTCGCCAACATGACCTTTACCCTGGATTCCAATACGGTCATTCAGAAGGAAACGAACGGCAAGGAAGCCTACCGGACGCTCTTCATCGGCTATGGAGTCGACAACGTGGTGATCCAGGGCGGCACCTACCGGGGCGACAAGGATACGCACGATTACAGCAAGAAGGACAGCCCGTATACCTCGGGCACGCACGAAAGCGGATACGGAATCGTCGTCGAGGGCGCGCGCAATGTCACGATCAACAGCGTCAAAGCGATCAACTTTACCGGCGACGGATTGTCGATCGGCGGGAAGGGGACGCTTGCCATGGACTTCTACGCGGCGCATTTCTCGTCCGGCGCGTATAACGACAAAGGCCAGCCGGTCGCAAGCGCCACCCAAATCCGCACGAACACGCCGCTCCCGCTGACCAATGAAATCATTCAGAAGGAAAAGGAATTCGAGCTGTCCAACCTGACCAATCTGCCGGGAACCTTCGATTTGTACTTTTTTAAGGCGGATAACACGCTCCTCTCTGTGCTGAAGGGGGCGAAGGCGCGGACGATCCTTTCCCTCCCGGATGGGGCGGCTTATGCGCACGCCGTCTTCGCCAAGTCTTCCACGACGGGGGTTTACATGGAGCTGTGGAACAAGGCTGTCTCCAAGAACGCCTTGGTCAAAAACTCCGAGTTCGCCTTTAACCGCCGCCAGGGCATCACGGTCGGCGGAGCGGACCGCATCGTCATCGAGAATAACTACCTCCACGATATGAAGGGCACAGCGCCTCAGTCCGGGATCGACGTCGAAGGCGGCTTTGGGGAAAACGGGCAGCGCAACACCAACCTGACGATCCGCAACAACGAATTCTGGAACAACGCGGCCTACGACCTCATCCTCTACGATGGGCAGAACGCCGTGGTGGACGGCAATCATTTTGCCTCGAAAGGGATCATCGGGCTGGCCGTCTCCGATCCGTTCACGGGCGTGGCGGCGAAGAACAACCACTTCGACGGAACGCGGATCGCGGCTACGCACGACGTGACCTTCACCGATAACCGGATGAACGATTCCTATACGACGCTCGACGGGCCGAACATCGTCATTGACCGGATGACCTTCACCGACTCCATGCTCAGCATCAGCAGCAAGGTGCCGTTCGGGGTGACCGCGTCCAACATCGTCATGTACAACAACAAAAAGCAGCAGAATGCGCTGGTGCTCTGGGGCAAGCCGATCAACCTGACGGACGTGACGATCTACGGGGAGACGCTGCTCGGTACGATCGCGGGCGGCATTGAAGACGGCAGCACGTATACGCGGCTCAAGCTGATCGGGCACAGCGGCGGCACGCTGCCGCGCGGAACCTACCTCGATCCCGTTTTCGAAGCGGCGTCCGGCAGCATGAAGGAGCTGAACAGCCGCAACTCGGGAACGACCGTGATCGACGGCGGGCTGTTCAAGTCGAACACCATGGGACTGTACTATGAGAGCAAGGACGGCAGCCTGACCGTTCGCAACTCGACCTTCGAGGTCGGCAGCAACAACCCGGCGATCACCATCCAGGCGGCGAAGGAAGCGATCATCGAGGACAACGTGATCCGCGCGAATCGGCTCACCAGCCAATCGATGGCCGTACTCAAGCTGAACGACGCGTCCAAGAGCGCCAGCCCCTACACGGTGAGCAAGGCGAGCTTCACCGGCAACACCATCGCCACGAACATCGCCGCCAAGGGAATCTCGACGCTGTACGCGGGCGCCGGTGCACCGGGCTACACGGTGAGCGACAACGTCCTGATCCGTGCGGTGTTGGAGACGAAGGCGAACGATATACTCAGCAACAACCTCCTGAGATAAGTCGACCGGACGAGGAGCCGGGCGGTCCTGACGGGCCGTCCGGCTCTTTGCTATGGGGAAAAGGAAGGATGGAAAATTCTTTATAGTGAACAATTGACAATCTTTATAGTGCGTGCTAAACTAAGCGCAAGTTCTTAATAACGAACATCGGTTGCGTTTTATTGTACATATAACGAACAAAGCGCCGGTTACACGCGGAGGTCCTATGAGCGCGATCGCAGGCATCTTAACTTATTCCGGGGAACCGGTAACCGAAGAAGAATCCCGCCCGCTGCTGGAGCAAATGGAACGGCTTCGAGCAGACCGGACGGGGATTTGGAAAGACGGCGGCACCTTCTTCCTCTGCCGGATTCGGGAGCTGACGCCCGAGGCTCGCTTCGAAGAATTGCCCCGTCGCTCGGAAGCGGGCGATCTGGCCATCACGGCGGACGCCATTCTCGACAACCGCGAGAGGCTATTCGAGGAACTCATGATCGAACCCTCCCGCCGCAAATCCATTCCCGACAGCGAGCTGATTCTCCTGGCTTACCGAAAATGGGGAGATGACGCGCCTTCTCGGCTGAACGGCGATTTTGCTTTCGTTCTCTGGGATAAGCCGCGCCATCGACTGTTCGGGGCCCGCGACCACTCCGGCAAGCGCACGCTCTACTTCCATCAGACGGACCGTCGGTTCGCGTTCAGCACACTGCTGCGTCCGCTGCTCGCTCTTCCCGGAGCGGATAAGCGGCTGAACGAGGAGTGGCTGGCGGAGTATCTGGCCGTCACGGGAATGGTGGATTCGGCGGATGCTTCCACCACCGTTTATCGCGATATCCGCCAGCTTCCTCCCGCCAGCCGGTTCGTTCTGGAGGAGGGAAGGCTCGCGATCAGCGCCTATGATTCCTTCCTGCCCCAGGAACCGTTGCGGCTGAAGAGCGACGAAGAATACGAGGAAGCGTTCCGCGCTGTGCTTGACACGGCCGTCCGCTCCCGGCTGCGCAGCCATCTGCCCGTCGGCGCTCAGCTTAGCGGCGGACTCGATTCCGGATCGGTCGCCAGCTTTGCGGCCCGCTCGCTCGGAGCGGAGAACCGGACGCTGCATACGTTCAGCTTTGTACCGGCACCGGACTTCGAGGATTGGACGGCGCGCCACTTGATGCCGAATGAATCGGAATATATGAAGGCAACCGCAAGCAAGTATCCCAACATCGAACCCTCGTTCCATGATTTTGCCGGAAAGAACCCGCTGACCGAGGTAGACGACTGGCTGGAACTAATGGAGATGCCGTACAAATTTTTTGAAAACTCCTATTGGATGAAGGGGATTCACGAGAAGGCGGCCGAGCGGGGGATCGGCGTTCTGTTCAACGGGGGAAGAGGGAACTTCACCGTCTCCTGGGGCCCGGCGATCGATTATTATTCCCTGCTGTTGCGCAGATTTCAGCTCGTTCGCCTGGCCAGGGAGGCGAGCGCCTACAGCCGGATTAAGGGAGTTCACCGCTCCCGGGTGTGGGCGGCCGTCCGGCAGAAGGCGTTTCCCGCGCTGGCACGGAACGCTGCGGCTGCGGCAGGTTCGGAGGATCCGCAATGGATTCATCCCGATTTCGCGGCCCGTACCGGCGTGTTCGAGCGGATCGCGGCCCAGGGCTACAACGTCAACGGAAGTTCGACGCTGAGGGCCGATAACGCCATTGAGGCGAGAACCCGCCATTTCGAGCACGCCAATATCTGGCACACCAACGGCACCACGTTCTGCAAATTGTCGCAGCGCTTCGGGGTACAGGGGTATGACCCGACGAGCGATGCCCGGGTTATCCGCTTCTGTCTGTCGCTGCCGCTCGACCAGTTCGTGCGGGATGGCTCGGGCCGAGCACTGATCCGCCGGGCGACCCGCGGCATCCTGGCCGACGAGGTCCGGCTCAATCAGCGGGTTCGGGGCATCCAGTCGGCGGATTGGCTGCACCGGATGCTTCCGGCCTGGAAGGAGACAGCTGCGGAATTCGGCCGGATGGCGCAGGATCCGGTCATGCAAGCCATCGTCCGGCCCTCGCTGCTCAAGCGGGCTCTCGCCTACGGCGAAGAAACCCCGCAGGCAGCCTCCGCATTCGATCTGGAGCTGCGGCTTCTCATGCGCAGCCTGATCTTATACCGATTTCTCCATAAAACCGCTTGAGAGGAGGTGAGCTCGATGAAGAAGGAATGGAAGGCTCCTGAACTGGAGATCCTCAACGTTCGCCAGACCATGGCCGGCCCCGGAAAGGCAATTCCGGACGAAGTCCAGGACGATGAGGACGAACCGGTACACTACAGCTGATATGATAGCCTTATCCGCACCATTTCGGCTGGCAGCCCTTATCCTTCGAAATGAAGCATAAGGGCTTTTCCTTATCATTGATCCGTATTCTTGTCCGATTGAGGTGAAGGCGTTGCAACTGACGAAGAACGAATGGAGGGCGGAGGCCTTCGGCTTTCGGCTCGTAAGCGATCTGCCGTTTCCGGAGCTCTCCGTCATCCCGGGGGCCGGCGAAGGAGGGGACATTGAGATCCGGCTGGAGCCGCTTGCGGAGGAGTGGGAGCGCATGAAGCGCTCGGACCGCAAGATCCAGGCGGAAGGGGACACCCTCCTCGTCCACATTCCGGATACCGCCTTGTTCGAGGTGCGGGAGGGCCGGACCATCCGGGTCTCCCCGGTACCCGCAGCCGATATGGACAAGGTTCGCTTATATATCCTCGGCACCTGCATGGGCGCCATCTTGTTGCAGCGGAGCATCCTGCCGCTACACGGAAGCGCCGTCGCCATCGGCGGTAAGGCTTACGCCGTCGTGGGCGAATCGGGCATGGGCAAGTCGACGCTCGCCCGGGCGCTGATGGACCGCGGCCTGCCGTTGGTGAGCGACGACGTGATCCCGGTGCACACCGATGGCGCGGACCCGCCGCGGGTGACGCCGTCCTACCCGCAGCAGAAGCTGTGGCAGGAGAGCCTCGAGGCCCTCGGGCGCGGGAATGCCGGGCTGAAGCCCCTGTTCGAGCGGGAGACGAAATACGCCGTGCCGGTCGGGTGCGAGTTCGCGGCCCACGAGCTGCCGCTCGGCGGAATCTTCGAGCTGACGAAGGGCCCCGTTGCGGCCCCGAGGCTGGAGCCGGTGCGCGGCCTCGCCCGCATGCGCCTGCTGTACGACCATACCTACCGCAACCTGTTCCTGCGCCGGATGAACCGGCTGGACTGGCATTTTCAAGTCACCGCAAGGCTGGCCGAGACGGTCCCTCTCTACCGGCTGATTCGGCCGGAAGAAGGCTTCACCGCGCACGAGCTGGCCGACCGCATCGTGGCGGAAACCCGAAAGGAGGAGAAGGGATGACGAACCGAACGGAGGACCTGTCCCGCGTCCTGCTGCGGCAGGCCCCGGGCAATATTGTGAGCGACATGGACGGCGAGACGGTCATGCTGAGCGTGCAGAACGGCAACTACTACAACCTCGGCGAGATCGGCGGCGAAATCTGGCGCAGCTTCGCCGAGCCCGCCCGCACCGAGGATGTGATTGAGCGCCTCACCGAGGAGTACGAGGTGGAGCCGGAGGAATGCTCGCGCCAGGTCGGCGGCTTCATCGAGCTGCTCCTGCGCGAAGGCCTGATCGAAGCCGTATGAGCGGGGCGCCGCGGACACGGCTCGTCGGCAGGCTGAAAGGCCGGCTGCGTCCGGCGCGGGTGCTCCTCGCGCTGCCCGCCGGAAACCGGCGGCTCCTCGCCGAGGCGTTCTTCGAGCTCGGCCGGGCCCGGCTGGCGCTGCTCCGGCCGTTCGCGCGCCTCGCTCCGTCGCTCGGCGAGCGGGAGCGCGAGACGCCCTCGGAGCGGGCGCCGGAGGCGGAGCGGGCCATCGTCGGCCGGGTCGCCGACGCGATTGCGGCCGCCAGCCGGCATACGCCCTGGAGCAGCATGTGCCTCACCCGCGCCGTGGCCGGCCTGAGGATGCTGGAGCGGCGGGGCATCGGCTGCACGCTGTACCTGGGAACCGGGCGGGACGAAACGGGCGGCCTGGCGGCGCATGCCTGGCTGCGCAGCGGCGACCGGTACGTCACCGGCGCGGAGGAAATGAGAAGGTTTACCACGGTCGGCAAATTCGCCAAGCCGTCCCGACTGGACCCGGCGGTTCGCGGCAGGCTTCGGGAGGAAGCACGATGAAGGAAATTCGGCATTATGTCAAACAACTGGCGGCTTATTCCGGTTCGGTCCTGTACGCCAACATGGCCGGCATGCTCGCGATCAGCTTGCTGGACGGCATCGGTCTGATCCTATTAATTCCCATGCTGGGCATCAGCGGAATCATCAGCTATTCGGCTTCGAGCCATCCCCTGTTCCAGGCGTTCTCGTTTCTTCAGGGCCTGTCCGGGATGGCCGGCCTGCTGACGGTGTTGGGAATTTTTGTGATGCTGGCCTTGGTCCAGAACCTGCTTCAGCGAAGGTTCACGATTCAGAACGCGCGCATCCATCAGGGGTTCGTGCATCACCTGCGCTTCACCGTCTACCGCGATCTCTTGATGGCCGACTGGGCTTTCTTCCTGAAGCGGCGGCGCTCCGATCTGGTCAACACGATGACCGCCGAGCTGGCACGGGTCGGAGCGGGCATCAACCTGTTCCTCTCGCTTGTAACCAACGTGCTGTTCACGGCGCTTCAGGTGGCGATTGCGCTCTGGCTGTCCTGGCAGGTCACGGCCTTCGTCGTGGTCTGCGGGCTCGCGCTCGCGTTCCTCTCCAAGCGCTCGCTCGGCAAGGCGCTCGCGCTCGGCAAGCAGACGACGGAGATGTCGCAGGGCTACCTCGCCGGCATCACCGAGCAGATCAACGGCATTAAGGACATTAAGAGCAACCGGCTGGAAGGCTCGCGCCTCGAGTGGATGCGGCAGGAGTCCGGCAAGCTGCAGAAGGAGCAGGACGGCTACGTTAAGCTGCGCTCCAACTCTCAGATGGTCTATAAGCTCGCTTCCACCGGGCTTATCGCGTTCTTCCTCTTCGCTTCCGTGGCGTGGCTGAAGACGCCGGCAGGGCAGCTGATCATCGTCGTGGCGATCTTCTCCCGGCTGTGGCCGCGGTTCATGAACATCCAGATGAACCTGGAGCAGCTGTCGGCAAGCCTACCGGCGTTCCGCAGCCTGCGCGGGCTGCAGGAGGAATGCCGGCTGTCGGCGGAACGGATCGGAGCCTTGGAAGGCGAACCGCTGCGGCTTACCGAGGCGATCGAACTCGAGGACGTGAATTACCGCTACGAGCGGGGCGAAGGCCCCTATGCCCTCGCGGGGATCACCCTGACGATTCCGGCCAACCGGATGACGGCGGTCGTCGGACGCTCGGGCGCCGGCAAGAGCACGCTGGCCGACCTCATCATGGGCCTCATCGTGCCCGAGGACGGGCGGATTCTGGTGGACGGGACGCCGCTGGAGGGCGCTGCGATCCGCCGCTTCCGGCAGACGGTCAGCTACGTGTCGCAGGACCCGTTCCTGTTCAACGCCAGCATCCGCGACAACCTGCTCCTCGTTCAGCCGGAGGCAAGCGACGAGCGGATCTGGGAGGTTCTGGAGCTGGCCGCCGCCTCCGACTTTGTCGCCAGGCTGCCGATGGGGCTCGACACCGTGCTGGGCGACCGCGGGGTGCGGCTGTCCGGCGGCGAGCGCCAGCGGCTGGTGCTCGCGAGAGCCCTCCTCCGGGACCCTGCGGTTCTCGTGCTCGACGAGGCGACGAGCGCCCTCGACGGCGAGAACGAAGCCAAGATTCAGGATGCGCTGTTCCGGCTGAGAGGCCGAATCACGCTGATCGTCATCGCCCACCGGCTGACCACGATCCGCGACGCGGATCAAGTGGTGGTCCTCGATCAGGGCCGGGTCGTGCAGTGCGGCGAGTATTCCAGCTTGGCCCGGGAGAGGCGGGGCATGTTCCGCCGGCTGCTCGGGATGCAAAGAGGGAACGATTTTATCCAATCCGACGAAGGAGAAAGCTATGATCGGAGATCGAATTAAATACCTGCGGGAGCAGAAGGGGCTGACCATCACCGAGCTCGCCGAGATGGCCGATATCTCCAAGTCCTACCTCAGCCATATCGAGCGCAAGCTGCAAAACAACCCGTCCCTGCTCATGCTCTCCAAGCTGGCCGAATCGCTGGATACCCATTTGGAATTTTTGCTCGGGGAAGAGTACCTGGGCGCCGATCCGCTGGATGAGGAATGGAAAACGCTGATTTACACCGCCATTCAGGATGGAATGCGCAAGGAGGATTTCGTCCGGTTGTACCAGATGCAGCGGCAGGAAAAAGAGGACGAGGACGAAATCGGCGGCTGACGCCGGTGATTTTGAAAATGGAGTTTTCATGGTTTGACATGTTCGCTATTAAGAACTATAATGAGTAACGAGTTCATTATAAAGATCAGGAGAATCCCCATGGACAATATGCGTATCCCCCGAGAGATCAACATCCGTGACCTTCTGCTCGCCCTGCGCAGGCGCTGGCTGATCCTGTCGCTCGTTACTCTGTTGGGCACCGGGCTTGGCGCCTACTATGCCAACAGGCCGCATGCACCGCTGTATCAGGCGACGGCCCGCATCATCATCCATTCGAATACCGATTTCATCAATACGCTCAAGGTGGTTCTCAAGGAGCCCGTCGTCCTGCAAAAGGTAGCGGATGAACTCTCGCTCGACCGCTCCGTCTCCGCTCTGCGGAGCCAGATTTCGGTCTCCAGCGTCGACAACACCCAGGTGGTGCTGGTCACCGTTACCGACCGCAGCCAGCCGCTCGCCGCGGCTATCGCCAACTCCACCGTGAAGCAATACAAGGCGACCATCGGCACGCTCCTGAACTTCAGCGACGTGACCATTTTATCCGAAGCCAAGAAGGACGGTTCGCCACAGCCGATCAATCCGCCGGAGCAAAACCGGATGATCCTCATCGGCCTCATCGCCGGCTTGGTGCTGGGCATCGGAGCCGCCTTCCTCCGCGATACCCTCGACGAAGCGATCCGCTCGGAGAAGCGGGCGAAGGAAGTGCTTGGCCTGCCGGTGCTCGGGCAAGTGTCCCGCATTCGAAAGGTGAAGTTCCGCGCCAAGACCCATCAGCGAATTCAACTCACGAGGAGGGAGAGCGTTGAATCTTAACGAAGCGGTCGCATCCAGTCTCCCCGCCCGGCGGAGTCTGATCAGCTACCTGCAGCCCGCCGCGCGCGCTTCCGAGCAATTCCGCAGCATCCGCGCCAATATTCGCCTGCTGTTTGAAAGCCAGAAGAAGAAGTCGCTTCTTGTCACTTCGCCCGAGGGCGGGGAAGGGAAGACCACGCTGGTCATGAACCTGGCTTCCTCGATGGCGGTGAAGGGCAGCAAGGTGCTGGTGGTGGACGCGAATGTCCGCCGTCCGGGAATCACCAAGCTGCTCGGCATGGAGAGACAGCCCGGATTGTCCGATGTCCTGTCCGGCCGCAAGGAGCTGAAGGATACGGTTCATCCGACCGAGATCGGCGAGCTGGACGTCATGCCGGCCGGTACCTACGGCTTCGGAGCCAACGATCTCCTGGACGATGGAGTCCTGACCGGCATCATGGACACGCTGGGCAGCCACTACGATATGGTCCTCATCGATGCTCCCTCGGTGCTGGAAGCCTTCGAGGTCAAGTCTTTGGCGCATTGCAGCGACGCCGTGTTGTTGGTCCTGGAACAGGGCCGGACCAAGGAAGATGCGGCGCTGAACGCCAAGATGACCCTGGAGTTCGCCGGGGCCACGCTGCTCGGTACGGTGCTCAACGAGAAGTAGCCTCGCCCGGCTCTCCCGCCGACGATACGGAGGGCTTTCCTTTTGCCTCGCTGTTCTATATTAAGAACGATAATGATTTACATAGCGAACAACAGTGGACGGATTTCCGGTCATTAGCCGGATGAACCCAAGCTGCGGCGATGTCTCCTGGCCGATATCAATGGAGGCACTCGGTCATGCTGTGGGTCGCAGGACCTTAGACGCGGGTCGTCGAGGGTGTGGCGTGAGGCGGGGTTGGATGCCCCGGATTACGATTGAAACCGAATGTTCGCCGCCCATCGCTTAAGGCGACTGCCGCGATTGCCGGCTCCGCGCGCCTTGCGCGCGGCCCGCCCGCGCGGCCTGCTCCTCAAGCGGCGGCGAAGCCTGCGGTTTCGTTTCTTTACTTGTGCGGATTCCTCCCTGGAAACCGCACAGGTAAGCAAGCGAACCGCAAGTGCGTCCGATCTTCGTCATTTCGGGCGCACTCTGCGTTTACGCGAGCCTGATGTCTTTCGCCGGGCGCCGCCTGGGATCGGCTTCGAAGGGGTTTAAGCCGCAGCGGAACGCTTGCGGCTACATTGACATGAGCACGGGAGGATGAGAACGTGACCTATCGACAACGGCTGTCTTTTTTGTTTTTTACGGATTCCTTTGTGGTCCTTACGGCAATCTTCTTCAGCCGGTACCTGACGCACGCCGGCATGGCCGTCAATGAGACGCCGCTCATTCTGACCTCGCTGACGCTTCTCGTCAGCCACCACTTCTTCGCCTTCCGCTATAAGCTGTACAAAAAAGCCTGGGAATACGCCAGCGTGAGCGAGCTCGCCGCCATCCTGAAGGCGGTCAGCCTCTCGATCGCCGCCACCGTCGTCGTCCAGGCGGCGATGATGGGCACCGTTTACTTCCGAATGCTCGCCATCACCTGGATGCTGCATGTGCTGCTCATCGGCGGTACGCGGCTTTCCTGGCGGCTGCTCCATACGGCGGGCCGCAAGGCGAATACGAAGAAGCGCACGCTGATCGTCGGCGCCGGATCGGGCGGCACGATGATCGTCCGCCAGCTCCTGAACAGCGGGGAGACGGACCTGATGCCGGTGGCCTTCGTCGACGACAATCCGAACAAGCGGAACCTCGACATCCTCGGCGTTCCGGTCGTCGGCGGTCTCGGCGACATCGAGCGGATCACCCGGGAGATGCGCATCCATACGATCCTCATCGCCATTCCCTCGCTGAGGCGTCGGGAAATTCAGCGCATCTACGAGGAATGCGCCAAGACGGCGGCCAAGACGCAGATTCTGCCGATGATCGAGGACATTGTCTCCGGCAAGGTTTCGGTGAACCAGGTCCGCGACGTGCAGGTGGAGGACCTGCTCGGTCGCGAGCCAGTGGAGATGGACATGGATAAGATCTCCGAGTCCGTCACCGGCAAAATCGTCCTGGTCACCGGTGCGGGCGGCTCCATCGGTTCGGAGATCTGCCGCCAGGTGTCCCGGTTCAAGCCCCAGCTGCTGGTGCTGCTCGGGCATGGAGAGAACAGCATCTATTCCATCGAGATGGAGCTGAGGGAGCAGTTCAAGGATTCCGGCATCAAATTCGTGCCGGAAATCGCCGATCTTCAGGACGCCGCCAAGATGATGGCGGTGATGAAGACCTACCGCCCCGACGTCGTTTACCATGCGGCGGCGCACAAGCACGTTCCCTTGATGGAACGCAACCCGGAGGAAGCGGTCAAGAACAACGTCCTCGGCACCCTGAACGCGGCGAACGCCGCCAGCGCTTCCGGGGTCCGGACGTTCGTGATGATCTCCACGGACAAAGCGGTCAACCCGACGAGCGTCATGGGCGCGGCCAAGCGGCTCGCCGAGATGATCATCCAGGACCTCGACCAGCGCAGCTTCACCAAATTCGTCGCGGTCCGCTTCGGCAATGTCTTGGGCAGCCGGGGCAGCGTCATCCCGCTGTTCAAGAAGCAGATCGAGAAGGGCGGCCCGGTGACGGTCACCCATCCGGAGATGATCCGCTATTTCATGACGATTCCCGAAGCCTCGCGGCTCGTCATTCAAGCGGGCGCGCTCGCCCGCGGCGGCGAAATCTTCGTGCTCGACATGGGCGATCCCGTGAAGATCACCGATCTCGCCGTCAACCTGATCCGCCTCTCCGGCAATTCCGTCGAGGACATCGGGATCGAATACTCGGGCATCCGGCCCGGGGAGAAGCTGTTCGAGGAGCTGCTCGGCAAGGACGAGGTCCACGAGGAGCAGGTCTATCCGAAGATCTACATCGGCAAGACGGCGGAGCTGCGCATGAAGGAAATTCAGGAGCTGCTGAAGGGCTATGCGGGCATGGAAAAGACGGAGCTGCGCGAAGCCCTGCTGCGGATCGCCAGCCGCCGCGCGCCGGATACCGGCGAAGCGGAGCTTGCCGTCGTGTCGTCCCGCTGATTCGAAGAGGAGGTGAAGGCGGTGCCGGCCATATTGTTTGTGGCAACGGTCGATACGCATGTAGAGAAGTTTCATCTTCCCTACCTGGAATGGTTCAAGGAGCAGGGCTGGGAGGTTCACGTTGCGGCCAAGGGAGGGCGTTCGTTGCCCCACGTCGACCAGAAATTCGACATTCCCTTCGAGCGCTCGCCGCTTAAGGCGGGGAACGTGAAGGCGTACCGCGAGCTGTCGGCGGTGATGGAACGGGGCGCTTACGATGTCATTCACTGCCATACGCCGATGGGCGGCATGCTCGCCCGGCTGGCCGGCTGGAAGGCCCGCAAGCGGGGAACGAAAGTCCTCTACACGGCCCACGGCTTTCACTTCTGCAAGGGTGCCCCGCTGGTCAACTGGCTGCTCTATTATCCGGTGGAGAAAATGCTCGCACGGGTGACCGACTGCCTGATCACGATCAATTCGGAGGATTACCGGCTGGCTCTCCGGCGGCACTTCCAGGCGGCGGAGATCGCCCATGTGCCGGGCGTCGGCGTTCAGCTCGACCGCTTCCGGCCGCTCGGTTCGGATGAGAAGGCGGGGCGGCGGCGGGCGCTCGGCCTCGCGGAAGAAGGGCTGCTGTTCTTCTATGCCGCCGAATTCAACCGCAACAAGAACCAGCAGCTGCTGCTGCACGCGCTCTCCAAGGTCCGGCAGGAGCCCGGAGCTCCTACGGTCCGGCTCGCGCTGGCCGGCTCGGGGCCGCTGCTGCCCGCCTGCCGGGAGCTGGCCGAGCGGCTTGGCATCGCGGACCGCGTGGACTTCCTCGGCTACCGCGACGATGTCGCCGAGCTGCTGCCGGCCTGCGATATCGCGGTGGCCTCGAGCTTCCGCGAGGGTCTGCCGGTCAACATCATGGAGGCGATGGCGAGCGGCCTGCCGGTGATCGCGGCGGAGAACCGCGGCCACCACGAGCTGGTAGCGGACGGCGTGAACGGCTACCTCGTCGACGCGAACGATGCGGACGGCTTCGCCCGCCGCATGGAGGATTTGGCGGCGGACGAAGCGCTGCGCCGCCGGATGGGCGAGGAGAGCCTGGCCCGGGTAGCGGCGTATTCGGTGCAGGAAGTCAAGGAGCGGCTGGGCCAAATCTACGCCCGGTACGCCTGGGTGTAGCATGGGTCCGCTGGTGAGCGTCATCGTTCCGGTGTACAACATGGAGCGCTACCTCGGCCGCTGCCTGGATAGCCTGCTTGGCCAAACCCTGAAGGACATCGAGATCATCGCCGTCAACGACGGCTCCCGGGACGGCAGCCTGGCCCTCCTCCGCGAGGCGGCTTCCCGCGACGGCCGGCTCAAGGTGCTCGATCAGCCGAACGCCGGCGTCTCCGCCGCCCGCAATGCGGGCCTGGCGGAAGCGGGCGGCGCCTTCATCGGCTTCGTCGATCCCGACGATTGGGCCGATCCCGGCATGTTCGAAGCCCTGTACCGAACGGCGGTCGCCGACCGCGCCGACATCGTCATGTGCTCGTACGTCCGCGAATTCGGCGACCATGCGAAGGAGAAGGACTTCGGGCTGGCCGACCGTACCGTCTACCGGGACGAAGCGGTGGCCGAGCGGATCCTGCGCCGGCTGGTCGGCCCGGTGGGCGACGAGAAGGGCAGTCCGGAGCTGCTCGACGCATGGGGAACCGTCTGGAACAAGCTGTACCGGGCGGAGCTGATCCGCGAGACCGAAGCGGAATTTACCGATCTCAAGCGGATCGGCAGCAACGAGGATACGTTGTTCAACCTGCAGGTTGTGCAGGCGGCCCGCAGCTTCGTCTTCTTACATACGCCATACTACCATTACTGGCGAGTGAACGCGGAATCCCTGACCTCGGGGTTCAATCCGCGGCTTACCCGGCAGTTTTTGCAGCTTTTCGGACTCATGGAGCAGTTTCTGGCCGAGCATCGGCTGGACGGCATTTACCGCGAAGCGCTGGAGAACCGCATCGCGCTGAGCGTTCTGGGACTCGGGCTCAACATCCTGTCGGCGGGGGAGAGCCTCTCCTTGGCGGAGAAGCGGAGCCGGCTCCAGGAGCTGCTGCGGGAGGAGCGGTTCCGCTCGGCGCTGGCGCGCTTCCAACCGGAGGGCTCGCCCGTCTGGCGGGTCTTCTACTGGTGCGCCAAGCTCCGGTTCACGGCGGGCCTCTACGCGCTGCTCGCCGCGGCAAACCGGATGAGGCGGAGATAAACGTCATGAAGGAAAAGAGGCGTTAGGCATGGCAGAACCGATGCGCGTGCTCCAGGTGGCGACGATCATGAACCGCGGCGGCCTGGAGACGATGCTGATGAACTACTACCGGCAGCTCGACCGGTCCCGGCTGCAGTTCGACTTCCTCGTTCACCGCGAGGAGCGCGGCCACTACGACGGCGAGATCGAGTCGCTCGGCGGCCGGATCTACCGGATGCCGATGCTGCGGCCCGGCAAGTACCGCGAGTATTTTCGCCGGCTGGAACGCTTCTTCGCGGAGCAGCCCGACTACCGGATCGTGCATGCGCACAACAACGAGAACAGCAGCTTCGTGCTGCGCGCGGCGAAACGCGCGGGCGTGCCCTGCCGGATCGCGCACAGCCATTTGAGCGATCTGGCGCTCGACTACAAGCTGCCCTTCCGGCTCTATGCCCGGTCGGTGATGCGCGACCAGCCGACGCATTACTTCGCCTGCTCCGAGAACGCCGGGCGCTGGCTCTTCGGCCGCAAGCGGCCGGTGACGGTGTTGAACAACGCCGTCAACGCCGAGGATTTCCGGTTCGATCCCATCCGGCGGGAACGCATCCGCGCGGAGCTCGGGATTGGCGACCGGCTCGTGATCGGCCACATCGGCCGGTTCACCAAGCAGAAGAACCACCGGTTCCTGCTCGACATTTTCCGGGCGGTGCTCGACCGACGGCCCGACGCCCTGCTTGTGCTGGCGGGGGAAGGGGAGCTTCTCGCGGAGGCGAAGGAGAAGGCGAACCGCCTGGGCCTCGCCGACTCGGTCCGGTTCCTCGGTGTTCGCGGCGATATTCCCGATCTGCTGCAGGGCTTCGACCTGTTCCTGTTTCCGTCGCTCTTCGAGGGGCTGCCGGTCGTGCTGGTGGAAGCGCAGGCCGCCGGCCTCGCCTGCCTGGTGGCCGATACGATCACCCGCGAGGTCGATAAGACCGGCCTCGTCGGCTTCGAGTCGCTGAAGGCCCCGCCCGAGGCTTGGGCCGAGCGGATTCTCGGCTTGTCGCTGGCGCATGCCGACACGCAGGAAGCCATCGCCGCGAGCGGCTATGACGCGCGGAGGATGGCCGAGTGGCTGAGCGACTACTACCGGAATCAGCTCCGCGAGGCGTGAACGAAGAGCGAGAGTTTCGGCCGGAAGCCCGGCCTTGCGAAGAAAAGGAGGAAGATCTGTGCGGCCCACGCTGACCGTGTTCACCCCGACTTACAACCGCGGCTACATCCTGCCGGCCTGCTACGAGAGCCTAAAGCGGCAGACGTCGAAGGACTTCCTCTGGCTGATCGTCGACGACGGTTCGACGGACGGCACGGAGGAGCTGGTCCGCGGCTGGATCGCCGAAGGCGCCGTGCCGATCCGCTACCATTACCAGGCGAACCAAGGCATGCACGGCGCGCACAACACCGCTTACGAGCTGGTGGACACCGAGCTCAACGTCTGCATCGACTCCGACGATTACCTGCCGGAGAAGGCCGTGGAGACGATCGTCTCCTTCTGGCGCGAGCACGGCAGCGACCGGGCGGCGGGCATCGCGGGCCTGGACATCGCGCCGGACGGCTCGGTCATCGGCACGCCGCTGCCGGAGGGCGTCGCCGCTTCCACCCTGACCGACCTGTACGGGGTCCACAAGGTGCGCGGCGACAAGAAGCTCGTCTACCGCTCGGAGCTGACCCGCCGGACGCCTCCTTACCCGCTGTTCGAGGGAGAGAAATACTGCCCGCTCAGCTACAAATACGTGCTGATCGATCAGCTGCACCCGCTCCTCCTCCTGAACGAGCCGCTGTGCGTCGTCGAATACCTGGAGGACGGGTCGAGCCTTAACATCATTAAGCAATACCGGCGCAACCCGCGCGGCTTCGCCTTCTTCCGCAAGACGGCGATGACCTACGCACCGACCTGGAAGGAGCGGATGCGGGAGACGGTCCATTACGTCTCCAGCAGCCTGATGAGCGGCAACCGCCGCTTCCTGCGGGAATCGCCTTGTCCCGGTTATACCGTGCTGGCGCTGCCCGCCGGGCTCCTCCTGTATCTCTATCTGAACGCGACGAACCGCTCCACCACGCTGAGAACCGGGAAAAGCGCCGCAAAGGGGTAACCGCCATGACGATCATGCTGTTCAACCTCGCCCTGGTCTATGCCGCTTCCCTGTACGCCCGCCTGCTGTCCCATCCGGTGGCCCTCACCGATGCGGGAGTCCGGTATCGGCCGAGCGCGCTGCCCGCGCTGATCGCGGCGGTCTCGCTCGCGCTGGTCGCCGGCTTGCGCAACAACATCGGCGACACCTCGACGTACATGTACTCGTACAAGACCGGCTTCTTTTCCTGGGCGACCATCGACTACAGCAAGGACTTCGGCTTTAACATTTTACAGCTTTTGCTCAAGCAGCTGAGCTCCGATCCCCAGCTGCTCATCCTGGTGACCGGCGTCGCCACCAGCGGGCTGATCGCCTGGATTCTCTTCCGCTACTCGACGATGTATGAGCTGAGCCTCTACGTCTTTATCACCTCCGGGGCGTTCACCACCTCGATGAACGGCATTCGGCAGTATCTGGCGGCCGCGATCATTTTTGCCGGAACCAAATACATGTTGAACGGCGATTGGAAACGGTTCTTCCTCGTGGTGCTGGTCGCCTCGACCTTTCACCGCAGCGCGCTCCTGCTGCTGCCGGTCTACTTCCTGGTGCGGGGACCGGCCTGGACCAAGAAGACGCTGCTCATGGCATGCGGAGCCGTGCTCATCGTCCTGGGCTTCAACCAGTTCATGGGCGCGCTGTTTACGGTGATCGCCGATACCCCGTACGGCCATTATTCAACCTTTTCCGAAGGCGGAGCGAGTGCCATCCGCGTGGTCGTGGCGGCGGCGCCGGTCCTCATCGCCTTCTTTGGCAGGCAGCGGCTGAAGAGCTTGGCGCCGGAGCTTGATCCGATCGTCAATCTGTCTCTCCTCAATGCCCTGGTCATGCTGATCGCCACGCAGAACTGGATCATCGCCCGCTTTTCCATTTATTTCGGCCTGTATCCGCTGCTTCTGATTCCCTGGGTGGTCAAGCTGTTCCGCGAAAAAGACCGGAAGCTGGTCTATTACCTGATCTTGATGTTCTATCTGCTGTTTTTCCTGTACGAAAACCTGATCTCGTTCGGCGGCTTCGAATACAACAGCCGCTATCTCGTGTTCTGATACGGAAAGGAGCATCCCGTGAAAAAAGCCGACGCCATCCCCAAAATCGTCCATTCCTGCTGGTTCGGGCGGGGGGAAAAGCCTGCGAAAATCCGCATGTGCCAGGAAAGCTGGCCCAAGCGGCTCGCCGGATACCGGTTCGTGGAGTGGAACGAGGATACCTTCGATCTCTCGGTCAACCGGTATGTACGGGAGGCTTACGAGCAGGGCAAGTACGCATTCGTGAGCGACTACGTTCGGTTGTATGCCCTGTATACCCAAGGCGGCATCTACATGGATACCGACGTCGAGGTGCTGAAGCCGCTCGACCGGTTCCTCGTTCACGAAGCCTTCTCCGGATTCGAGGACGAGCAGCATGTCCCCACCGGCCTGATGGCAGCCCGCGCCGGCCATCCGTGGATCAAGGAGCTGCTGGACGAGTACGAGGACCGGTCGTTCGTGCTGGCGGACGGAACGCTCGATCTGACCACCAACACGAAGCGGATTACGGAAAATGCCCGGACCCACGGCTTCGTGCCGAACGGCCGGTACCAGGAGCTGGACAACGGCACGGTGTTCTATCCGCGCACGTATTTCTGTCCCTACGATTATATCAACGGGGCCGATTACCTCTCGGAGAACAGCTACGCCATCCATCACTTCGCCAAGTCGTGGCTGCCCGCCGGCGTCCGGCGGCGCAGCGAGCTCAAGCGGCAGATCGCCCGGCTTCTCGGGCCGGCGGCAGTGGCCCGCATGCGCCGGCTGCTGAAGGCGCGGGCGTGAACAACGGAAGGAAAGGAAGACGCGAACCCATGAAAAAGCGGCTGCTCTTTGTCACCCAATACCTGCATACTGGCGGCGCCGAGAAGAGCCTGCTCACGCTCCTGTCGGAGCTGGACTACGACCGCTATGAGGTGGACCTGCTCCTCTTCGACCACAGCGGCAAGCTGTTTCCGATGGTTCCGCCGGAGGTGAACGTGCTGCCGCCGCTGTTTCCTTCCTTCTCGATGCCGGTCGGGCAGGCGGTGCCGTTCCTCCTCAAGGAGCGCCGCTTCCGGCTGCTGTACGGCAAGCTCGCCGCCGCCCTCGTCGGGAAGACCGGCAAGGGCAAGAACGTGGGCAAGCGCTGGGCGGTCTACCGCCGGGCGCTTCCCCGGCAGAAGACCTATTACGATGCGGCGATCAGCTACCTCGACTTCTTCTGCAATTATTACGTGGCCGAGAAGGTGAAGGCGGGCCGCAAGATTCTCTACAACCACATGGACTACGGCTACAGCGAGCGCCAAGGCTGGCCGTGCCCGAAGATGGAGCGCAAGAGCTTCGGCAAGTGCGATTACATCGTCACGGTGGCCGAATCGGCGCGGGATTCGCTGACCTCGTATTTCCCCGAGTTCTCCCGGCAGATTCGGGTCATCCACAACCGCGTCTCGGAGACGGCCGTCCGCGAGCTGGCCCAGGAGCCGCTGCCGCCGGAAGCGGCGGCGGACGACGTCTCGTTCGCCGGGATCACCGTCGCCACCGTCGCCCGGCTCGGAGACGAGAAGGGTGTCCGGCTCGCACTGGATGCCTGCCGGATTCTCCGGGACGAGGGCTATCCGGTCCGCTGGAACCTGGTCGGAGCCGGTCCCTTGGCCGACGAGCTCCGCCAGCGCGCCGAGGAGCTGGAGCTGACCGGGCGTTTCCGGCTGCTCGGCGAGCAGGCCAATCCCTATCCGTTCATGAGCCGCTGCGACATCTACGTGCAGCCCTCCAAGACGGAGGCCCACTGCATCGCGGTGGAGGAAGCGCTGGCCCTGTTCCGTCCGGTTGTCGTGACGGACATTCCGTCCTTCCGCAAGCAGATCGAAGACGAGGCGACCGGGCTCGTCGTGCCGGTGACGGCGGAGGGAATCGCCGCCGGCATCCGCCGCCTGATCGACCGCCCGGAGCTGCGCGCCGAGCTGGAGGAGAACCTGCGGAGCGGCGGTGACCGCCACGCGGGCGAGCTCGCCAAGTTCTGCCTGCTGCTGGAGGGGGAAGCCTATGAAGCGGTCGTTTGATCTCCTCGTGGCGGTGCCGCTGTTTGTCGCAGCGCTGCCTTTGCTGATCGTGCTGGCGGTGCTTGCACGGATCAAGCTCGGCTCGCCGATCCTGTTCCGCCAGGTGCGGCCGGGACTCGGCGGCAAGCCGTTCACGCTGTATAAGTTGCGGACGATGACCGACGCCCGGGACGAGTTCGGCGAGCTTCTGCCGGACCATCTCCGCTTGACCCGCTTCGGCCAATTCCTGCGCAAGTACAGCCTGGATGAACTGCTGCAGCTCTGGAACGTCGTCAAGGGAGAGCTCAGCCTGGTCGGGCCGCGGCCGCTGCTGCCCGAGTACCTCGAGCTGTACACCCCGGAGCAGGCGAAGCGGCACGACGTCCGGCCGGGGATCACCGGCTGGGCGCAGGTGAACGGCCGCAACGCCATCACCTGGGAAGAGCGGTTCCGCCTCGACGTCTGGTACGTCGAGAACCGGAGCTTCCGGCTCGACCTGAAGATCCTCGGAATGACCGTCCGCAAGGTGCTGCGGCACGAGGGCATTCAGAACCCCCAGCACGCCACCATGCCGGTGTTCCGGGGCAGCGTCCGCGAGCCGGAGCTGTGAAGCACGGGCACGGGAAGAAGAACGCTTTGGAATCAAATGGACCAAGGAGAAGAAGGGGAACGCCATGAGGAATGTCGAGCCGATGGTAGCGGCGCCGCTTGCAGAGGAGCTGGAGCTTCTCCTCCTGCTGCTGCGCTCGGGACCGGATAAGGTCTGGACGGAGGAAGAGAGAGAGCGGCTTGCCGGCGCAGATGCGGGGAAGCTCGTAGAGCTGGCCCGGCATCACCGGGTGTATCCGTACCTGCACGGGCTGCTCCAGCAGCCGGGAGCTCCGGCCCTGCCCGCGGAAGCGACGGATCGCCTGCGCCGGGATTACCGCACGAACGCCTTCAAGATGCTTCAGCTTGCGGCGGAGATGGAGGCGGTGAGCCGCGAGTTCGACCGGGCGGGCATCGATTCGCTGATGCTGAAGGGACCGGTGCTCGCCCGCGACCTGTACGGAGAGCTGTCGCTGCGCACCTCCTGCGACCTGGATATGATCGTCGGGATCGGCTGCCTGGAGCGGGTGGAGGAGCTGCTTCCCCGCCTCGGCTACGTCAAGGACGACTACATCGAGACGGTGCTCGGCGACTGGAAATGGCGCCATCACCATATCGCCTTTTATCACCAAGAGAAGGGGATCAAGCTGGAGGTCCACTGGCGGCTGAATCCCGGCCCGTCGAGCGAGCCGGCCTTCGCCGAGCTGTGGCGCCGCAAGCGCCGGACGCCGCTCGCCACCGGACACCCGGTCTATTACCTGGGACGGGAGGACCTGTTCCTCTTCCTCGCGTCCCACGGAGCCCGGCACGGATGGTCGCGGCTGAGGTGGCTGCTCGACATCGACCGCCTCGTCCGCCAGGGGCTCGACGAGAGCCGGCTGATTCCGCTCCTGCGCCGGCACTTCCTGCTGCCGATCGGCGGCCAGGCGCTGGCGCTTGCCCGGACGCTGTTCGGCACCCCGCTGTCTCCGGCCCTGGACCGCCTGTCGCGGACGCGCCGGGCCGGGCAATTGGCCGACGAAGCCATGTTCTACGTCCGGCGGATGCTGAACCTGCACGATTATCCGCTGCCGGAGGACGTGAACCGCTATCACCGCCGCCATCTGTACGCGCAGATGGCTCCGCCCTTCAAGCTGCTGTTCCGGCTCAGCCTGCTCTATCCCTTCTACGAGGACGCCCGGACGCTGCCGCTGCCCGAACGGGCGCATTTTCTCTACTTCCCGCTGCGGCCGTTCCTCTGCGTCTACCGCATGGCCCGGCGCATCCGCTACCAGGAAGGGGGGACGTGACATGGGGATTCTCGTCAGCATCGTCGTGCCGGTCTACAACGCCGAGCGGTACCTGGCCGAATGCCTGGATTCGCTTCTTAATCAGACGCTTGCGGCCTGCGAATTCATCTGCGTCGACGACGGCTCGCAGGATGCGAGCCCGGCCATCCTCGACGCCTACCGGCAGCGCGACGGCCGCATCCGGGTGATCCGCCAGGACAACGCCGGGGTCAGTGCCGCCCGCAACCGCGGGCTTGCGGAGGTCCGGGGCGCGTTCATCGGCTTTGCCGACGCGGACGATACGGTACGGCCGGATTACTTCGAACGGCTGTACCGGACGGCTGCGGCCGACGGCTGCGACATCGTCGTCTCGACATTCGCGAGCGAGCAGGAGGGGCGGATCGTCCAGGCCCGCTATCCCTTCCCGGCGGACGCGCCGATGGACCGGGAAGCGGTCCACCGCGACGTCCTGCCGTATTTCCTGCGCGAGGATAACCTCAACGCCGTCTGGACGAAGCTCTACCGCACCGAGCTGATTCACCGGCACCGGGTGCGGTTCCCCGTCGGGGTGGCGCTCGGCGAGGACGCCCGCTTCAACCTCGAGGCCTTCGCCCATGCCGCCTCCGTCCGGTTCCTGGATTACCTCGGCTACCGGTACCGGGACGTGCCGGGCAGCGCCACCCGCAACATTCTGGCCAAGGACTACTTCGCCCGGGCGCTCGACGTGTACGAGACGCGGCTTCCGGCCTTCGAGGCGGCCACCGGGCTGCCGGAGGACAGCCTGCGGCGGCAGAAGGCGGTGAAGCTGATCCACAGCGTCCAGTCCTACATCTACCTGTACTTTACGCCGACGCCGGGGGTGCCCTTCCGCCGGCGCTTTGCGTATGTCCGCCGGATGGTCGGGCACGCGAAGGTGAAGGAGGCGCTGGCCCTGTACTGGGCGGAGAAGTACCCGGCGGCGGGCCGCTACGAGCGGTGCGTGCTGTGGCTGATGAAACGGCGGCTGACCGCGGGGCTGTATGCGGCCTCGGCTTATAGCCGAATGCGAAATAACGGAAACCGGAGGCAGGAAGCCATATGAAAATCATGATGTTCGCCCATGCGGGAAGCTTGAACCGGGGATGCGAGGCCATCGTCCGCTCCTCCACGCAGCTGATCAAGAGCAAGATCGCAGACGCCCGCGTCGTGCTGGCGTCGGAGCGTCCGGAGACGGACCGGATTCTCGACAAGGTCGACGAAATCCACGACGCGAAGGCCCGGCCGGTGGAGAAATACAGCGTCGATTATTTCCTCTCGGCGCTCTCGTACAAACTGAAGGGCGACGAGTCCTACGCCCTCGGCCGGATGCACCAGAACGTCATCCGCCAGATTCCGCAGGTGGACGTCTGCCTGTCCATCGGCGGCGACAATTACTGCTACGGCGAACAGCCCGGCTGGTACGAGATCGACCGCAGGGTGAAGGAGCGGGGCAAGAAGCTGGTGCTGTGGGGCTGCTCGATCGGCGAGGAGGACATGTCCGAGCGCAAGCTGGCCGACCTGAAGCTGTTCGACCTGATTCTGGCCCGCGAGACCTTGACCTACGAGATGCTGAAAAGCAAGGGGCTCACCAACGTCCGGCTGTGCGCCGACGCCGCCTTCACCATGGAGAAGGAGGAACTGCCGCTTCCGGCGGGCTGGCAGCCGGGGAACACCTTGGGGTTCAACTTCAGCCCGCTCGTCTGGAAGCGCAATGAAGCGTCGCGGGAGGCCGCGCGGGCGCTCATTCGCCACATCCTGGAGACGACCGACATGACCATCGCCCTGACGCCGCACGTGGTGGAGGAAGGGAACAACGACTACGAGCTGCTGCAGGAATTCGAGCGCGAATTCGCCTCCACGGGACGGGTGCTGCTGCTGCCCGACCACCTGAACGCGACGCAGTACAAGGGCTACATCGCCCGCATGCGCTTCTTCATCGGAGCGCGGACGCACGCTACTATCGCCGCTTACTCCAGCCTGGTACCGACGCTGGTGCTCGGCTACAGCGTGAAATCGAAGGGCATTGCCCGCGACCTGTTCGGCCGGGAGAAGCTGGTGCTCGGCCTCGACCAGATCTCCGACCGCGACCGGCTGATCGCGGCCTTCGAGGAGATGAAGACCGAGGAGGCGGAGCTGAGGCGGCAGCTGGCCGAAGCGATTCCCCGCATCCGGCAGATGTCGCAGAAAGCCGTCGACTACCTGTGCGAGGTAGCGGGGTAACGGGATGCAACCGGGAAGGAGGAACCCATGAAGAAGAAGCTGCTGTTCATCATCCCCAGCCTGACGGCGGGCGGCGGGGAGAAAAGCTTGGTCACGCTGCTGTCGCAATTGGACTATTCGCGGTATGAGGCGGATTTGTTTCTCCTCCAGCACGAGGGGTTGTTCATGGATTTTCTCCCCCCCGAGGTGAGGGTGCTGCCGCTGCCCGATGAGTACCGCCACTTCGCGAAGCCGCTCGTGCCCTCGATTCGGCATTTCGCGTCGCAGGGGCGCTTGTCGCTCGCGGCAAGCCGCCTGCTGTTCGCTCTGGTCAGCCGGACGGCCGGGATCAGCCGCAGCGAGCAGCGCAATTGGAAGCGGCTGGCGCGGTTCTTGCCGACACTGCCCGCTTCGTATGACGTGGCGATCGGCTTTCTGGAGAAGACCTCCAATTACTTCTGCGTCGATAAGGTGCAGGCCCGCAAGCGGATCGGCTGGGTGCATATCGACTACGACCAGCACGGAATGGATGCGGCGTTCGACCTGCCGTACTTCCGCAAGCTGGACCATATCGTCACCGTCTCCGAGGAGTGCGCGGGCATTCTCCGCCGCAATTTCCCGGAGCTTGCGGCCAAGATCGACGTCGTCTACAACATCGTCTCCCCGGCGATGATCGCCCGCATGGCCGAGGAACCGCCGGAGGATCTCTATGGACGCGAAGAGGGCGAGACGGTGATCCTGTCCATCGGCCGGCTGCATGCGCAGAAGGCGTTCGAGACGGCGATTGCCGCCTGCCGCCGCCTGATCGACCGCGGCCACCGCGTCCGCTGGTTCGTGATCGGCGAGGGCGAGGAGCGGGGGAAGCTGGAGGAGCTGATCGCGAAGAACGGCCTCGCCGGGCGGTTCGTCCTGCTCGGCCTGAAGGCGAATCCTTACCCTTATCTGAAGCAGGCCGACCTGTACGTGCAGACCTCGCGCTACGAGGGAAAGTCGATCGCCATCGACGAGGCGAAGATTCTCGGCAAGCCGATCGTCGTCACCAATTTCAGCACGGCGCGCGATCAGATCGCGCATGGAGTGGACGGACTGATCGTCGGCATGGAGCCGGAGGCGGTGGCGGACGGCATCGAACGGCTGATCGGCAGCCCGGGGCTGCGCCGCCGGTTTGCGGAGCAGCTGTCCGCGAGTTTGTTGGGCACCGAATCGGAGATGGAGAAGCTGGAGCGGCTGTTCGCGTAGGAGACAGCCGCAAGAGGAGGCACGGAGAGCGCGTGGGGAAGAAAAAACTGCTGTTTATCATGAACAATCTGGGCTGCGGCGGGGCGGAGAAATCGCTCGTCTCCCTGCTGAACACGATCGATTACGGCGAGTATGACGTGGACCTCCTGCTGTTTCGCCAGGAGGGGCTGTTCCTGAACAAGATTCCCGAGCGGGTGCGGGTGCTGCCCGAACCGGCGGGCTACCGGTATTACGACATGCCGCTCGCGCAAGCGGTGGCGGCCAACCTGAAGCGCGGCCGCTTCCGCGCCGCTCTGAGCCGGCTGCAGGCCGGATGGCTGTTCCGCCGGGAGAAGAACCCCGCGCGCTGCGAGCAGAAGGTGTGGAAGCACCTCTCCCGCTCGCTTCCGCCGCTTGCCGGCGAATACGACGCCGCGATCGGCTTTCTGGAGAAGAACCCGATCTACTACTGCATTGAGAAGGTCAAGGCCAAGAAGAAGCTCGGCTTCATTCACATCGACTACACCCGCCTCGGCATGGACGCGAGGCTCGATCTGCCGTACTTCCACCGGCTGGACCATCTGGTGACCGTCTCGGAGGAATGCGCCGAGACGCTGAAGCGGCAGTTTCCGGCGCTTGCGGCCAAGATTGGCGTGATCTATAACATCGTATCTCCCCGCTCGATCCGGTCGCTGGCGGAGGAACCTGTGTCGCTTCCTCCGGCGGCGGTGAGACTGTTGTCCATCGGCCGCTTGAACGTGCAGAAGGGGTTCGACCTCGCGGTGGAAGCCTGCCGCCTGCTGGTCGACAGCGGCCGGGACATCACCTGGACCGTCATCGGCGAAGGGGAAGAGCGGCCGCAGCTGGAGCGGCTCATCCGCCGGCACGGCCTGGAGCGGCGCTTCTTCCTGATGGGGATGAGCGACAATCCGTACCCCTACCTGCGGGAAGCCGATATCTACGTGCAGCCCTCGCGCTTCGAGGGCAAATCGATCGCCATCGACGAGGCGATGATCCTCGGCAAGCCGATCGTCGTCACGAACTTCTCCACCGCCCGCGACCAGATTGCGAGCGGCGAGACCGGCCTGATCGTCGAGATGAACGCGGAGGCGATCGCTTCCGGCATCGGCCGGCTGATCGACGATGCGGAATTGGCTTCGTCGTTCGTCAGCCGGTTGTCCGGCCTGGAGCTCGGGACCGAAGGCGAGATCGGTAAGCTGTACCAGTATCTCACGGAGGAGGCAACCGCATGATGGCGATAGGACTTCTTGCGGGCCTTCCGGTTGTCTTGGTCGCCGTCGTTCTGGCCGCCGATCTGCTGCCGGCCTTCCGGACGTGGCTGGGCCGCATTCACATTGGCCGGTACCGCGACATCGGCGTCTGGGAGGAGAAAGCCGCCCGGACGGCCGCCCGCTGGCTGAACCGAACACCGACGGTGCAGCTGACCGACCAGACCCGGCTCATCCTGCTGGATAAGCTGCGCGGCCAGTATGCGCGCCGCTCGATTCAGCAGTGGCAGGAGGGAGCGCTCCTCCTCGGGCTCGGCGACCGGCTGCGGGAGCGGACGGACGAAGCCGCCCTCCGCGAGGCGAAGCGCTACCTGGAGAGCCGGTTCCGCCCCGACGGCAGCTGGCGGCAGCCGCCCGAGCAGGTGGACGCGGCCATTCTCGCCTATGCGGTGATGAAGCTGCCCGGCATCGACCCCGACCGCTTCCGGCCGGCCTATGACGCCGTGTGGGCGATGATCCGGGAGCACCTGGGCGAAGACGGAACGGCCGGGTACCGCAAGGCGATGATGAAATACCGCTACGTCGACACCGTCGGCTTCATCTGCCCGTTCCTGACCGCCTACGGCGTCCGGTACGGGAAGCGGGAATGCGTCGAGCTGGCCCTCCGCCAGCTGAAGGAATTCCAACAGCGCGGCCTGCATCCCGAGCTGTACCTCCCCTGCCACGCATACCGGACGGACGATTCCGCGCCGCTCGGCCTCTACGGCTGGGGCCGGGGAGCCGCCTGGTTCGCCCTGGGGCTGGCCGACACGCTCGGCGAGCTGCCCGCCGGGCATCCGGCCCGGCCGGAGCTTACGCGGACGGCCGAGGCCTATGCCCGGGCGATCCTGCGGGTGCAGCAGCCGTCCGGCGCCTGGAACTGGACGCTCACCCGCCGCGAGGCGGCTGCGGACGCGTCGGCCACCGCCGCGCTCGGCTGGTTCCTCGCCCGGATGGCGGCCGACACCGCCTCCGAGCCGGCCCGCGAGGGAGCGGAGAAAGCCCGGAATTACCTGATGAAGGTGACCCGCCGAACCGGCGAGATCGATTTTTCCCAAGGCGATACGAAGGACATCGGCGTGTATTCCTCGCGCTTCGACCTGCTGCCGTTCACGCAAGGCTTCGGCCTCCGGCTGAGCCGCACGCTGGCCCGAGCCCCGTTCGCAGACCAGCCGAACCAAAGAAAGAGGGTGCAGGACCATGTACATACTGCCGACCGCCGGTGGAACGATGATGACCGCCGCTCTGGGCTTGCTAATTAAGAGACGGTACAGCTTCGAGATCCGCACCCCGGTCTATTCCATCAAAGTATTTGCTTCCGATAAAGCTCTGGACGACCGCCCGCAACGGGCAAGCCTGGATGGCCCGTCGCTGCGCGCGGAGGATGTCACGGATGTGCTGGCCGAATTTGTGGCCGATCCGTTCCTGCTCGTCGAGGGTTCTCGCTATTATCTGTTCTTCGAGGTCTACAACGTCCTCTCCGAGAAGGGGGAAATCGGCGTCGCCGTCAGCGAGGACGGAGTGCGCTGGACCTACGACCGGATCGTGTTGAGGGAGCCGTTCCACCTGTCGTACCCGCAAGTCTTTCGCGAAGGCTCCAATTATTACATGATTCCCGAGATGCTCGCGGCCGGCAAGGTGCGCCTGTACAAGGCCCGGAACTTCCCCTATGACTGGGAGCCCGCCGGCGAACTGCTGGACGGGCGGTATGTGGACAGCTCGACATTCTTCTACCGCGGCAAGTGGTGGATGTTCAGCGGTTCCGACGACGGGCTGCATCTATTTTACTCCGCTGCCCTGAACGGCGGTTGGCGGGAGCATCCGGCCAGTCCGGTCGTTCGGGATTCGATGAACAACAGCCGTCCGGCCGGCCGCGTGGTCGTGCTGGAGGATGCGATCTACCGCTTCGCGCAGGAAGGCGAGGAGTATTATGGCCGCTCCGTCTTCCGCTTCCGGATCACCGAGCTGTCGGAGACGGAATACCGCGAGGAAGCCGGCGAGCGCATTCTCGGCGGCGGCCGCGAAGGCTCTTGCTGGTACGAGGACGGGATGCATCACCTGGAGCAGCAGCCGCTGCCCTCCGGCGGATGGCTGGTGGCGGTGGACGGGCACGTGTTTCGGAATACGTCCTACATCCCCTGGCGGATTCGGCGGACCTTTCATCGAATGACTTTCAAACGCAAACTGCGGGAATAGGCGGCGATTGTTATGCGAGTTCGCAGCACATTCATCAATATCCTGGCGGGCATCGGCAACCAGCTGATCATCACGCTGCTGAGCTTTATCTCGAGGAGTGTGTTCATCTCCACCCTCGGCGTGGAGTACCTGGGCGTAAACGGCCTGTTCACGAGCATCCTGGCCATGCTGTCGCTGGCCGAGGCGGGCATCGGAGCGAGCATTGTCTACAACCTGTACAAACCCGTGGCGGAGAACGACGTGGAGCGCATCAAGGTGCTGATGAAGCTTTACCGCAAGGCTTACCTGGTCATCGCGCTCGCCGTCGGACTTCTGGGGCTTTCGCTCATGCCCTTCCTCGGCTTCTTCGTCAAGGACGCCAGCGTGGCTCACGTGCACCTGATTTTCCTGATTTTCCTGGTGAATACGGTGATGCCTTACCTGTTCCAGAGCCGGCTGTCTTTTCTCAACGTCAATCAAAAAACCTACGTCGTCACCGTGGCCTATTCGCTCTCCGCGATTCTCTCGGCCGTGCTGAAAATCGCCATTCTGTATTACACCAAAAACTACATCCTGTTCCTCGTCATCGACTGTCTGCTCACCGTCACGACCTCGCTCGTGCTGAACCGCATCGTCAGCCGGCGCTATCCGTTCCTGAAGGAGCCGGCGGCGGGCAAGCTCGACCCGGAGACGAGGCACTCGATCGTCCGCAACGTGAAGGCGATTGTGCTGCAGAACATCGGCAGCTACTTCGTATTCGGAGCCGACAGCCTGATCATCTCCTCCTTCGTCAGCCTAGCGGCGGTGGGACTGTATTCCAACTACAAGATGCTGATCGACATCAGCCGGACCTTCGTGGGCCAGATCTTCAACAACATGTACCACAGCATCGGCAACCTGGTGGCAAAGGAATCGACCGAGAAGGTGTACTCCGTCTATAACGTCGCCATGCTGGTCAACTTCTGGCTGTACTCGATGTTCGCCATTCTGCTCTACATCCTGATGGGGCCGTTCATCGTCGTCTGGATCGGCTCGAAGTTCCTGATGGGGCACGTCGCCGTCGTCCTGATGCTGCTGGTCTTCTACGAGCGGGGCATGCGCAGCACCATCTCGACGGTCAAGACCACCGCCGGCATCTTCCACGAGGACCGGTTCGCCCCGCTCGTGCAGGCGGCCGTCAATCTGGGAGCGGCGGTCGTGCTCGTCCGGTGGATGGGCATCTCCGGCGTGTTCCTCGGCAGCCTGATCGGAGCCGTCGCCGTTCCGTTCTGGTACACCCCTTATCTCGTCTACAAAAAGGTCTTCCAGCGGCCCCTGCGCGAGTATTATGTGCGCTACCTGGTCTATACGGCCATCGGCCTCGGCGCCTTCGCGGCCGTCGACTTCCTGGCGGACCTGCTTCCCGCGGGAGGCTGGCTGTCCTTCCTCGTCAAGGCGGCCGTCAGCTTCGCGGCGCTCAACGTCCTTTATGCCGCCGTGTTCTTCCGCACGGAAGAATTTAAATACCTGCTCGGCGTCGCCCGCGGCTTCCTGGCGAGGCTGCCGCTCGGCGCCAAACGCATCAAACCAATCGAACCTATGGAGGGGATCCGCTGATGGCGATTCTTGTAACCGGCGGCGCCGGCTATATCGGCAGCCATACCTGCGTGGAGCTCTTGGAGGCCGGCTTCGACGTCGTGGTCGTAGACAACTTTTCCAACAGCCATCCGGAAGCCCTGGTGCGGGTGGAGGAGCTCGCGGGCAAATCCCTCGCGGTTCACGAGGTGGACCTGCTCGACAAGGAAGGACTCAGCCGCGTGTTCGACCTGCATTCCATCGAAGCGGTGCTGCACTTCGCCGGGCTGAAGGCGGTCGGCGAATCGGTCGGCATGCCGCTGCGCTATTACCACAACAACATCACCGGCACCCTGAACCTGTGCGAGGCGATGAAGGAGCACGGTGTCTTCCGGCTCGTCTTCAGCTCCTCGGCCACGGTCTACGGCCTGCCCGAGACGGTGCCGATTCCGGAGAGCGCTCCGCTTGGGGCGACCAACCCCTACGGGCGCACGAAGCAGATGATCGAGGAGATGCTTCGCGACCTCAGCCTTACCGATCCGCGCTGGAGCATCATGCTGCTGCGCTATTTCAACCCGGTGGGCGCGCACAAGAGCGGCCGCATCGGCGAGAACCCGAACGGCATTCCCAATAACCTGATGCCCTTCGTCACTCAGGTGGCCGTCGGCAAGCTGCCGCTCCTGAAGGTGTTCGGCGGCGACTACCCGACGGCGGACGGAACGGGAGTCCGCGATTACATTCACGTGACCGACCTCGCCATCGGTCACCTGCGGGCGCTGGAACGGACGGCGGAAGCCACCGGCGCGGACGCCGTCAACCTCGGCACCGGCCAAGGCTTCAGCGTCCTGGAGCTGATCGAAGCGTTCCAGCGGGCCTCGGGCCAGAGCGTCCCTTACACGCTGGCGGAGCGGCGTCCGGGAGACGTGGCGATCTGCTTCGCCGACACCGCCAAGGCCGAAGCCCTGCTCGGCTGGAGAGCGGAACGGGGCCTCGCCGAAATGTGCGAGGACGCCTGGCGCTGGCAGTCGCAGAATCCTTACGGCTACGGAGTTTCGCCGGCTGCGTTAGCGGCGGGCTTGGGACGGGTATAGAGATAGCAATACGACAGATACAGGGGGTTCACGGCTATGTACGATCTGGGCAAGCTTTCGCAGGACGACCTGCTCGCGATTATGCTCGACGTTTCCCGCAAGGGAGAGGAGTCCCAGGACTGGGGCGTCCGCGAGGCCATTGAAGAGCTGAAGCGGCAAATCATTCATTCGACGCGGCTGGACGGGTAGCCGCAGCCAGGAGCGATGGGGAAGAAGGGGGCATATCCATTGGAACCGATTAACTTGCTCTTCACGAGCTCGGGGCGGCGGGTCTCGCTGATCCGCGAGTTCAAAGAAACGTACCGCCGGCACGGGCTCGAGGGCCGGGTCGTCACCGCCGATCTGAAGGCGACGGCGCCTACGGCCTTCTACAGCGACCGGCATTACCTGGTCCCGCGGGTGACGGACCCCGCCTACCTCGACCGGCTGCTGGAGATCTGCCGGGAGGAGCAGATCGCGGCGGTCATTCCGCTGATCGACACCGAGCTGACGCTCCTCGCCGAGAACCGCAGCCGCTTCGAGGAGGCGGGCATTCGGCTTCTGCTTTCCAGCCCGCTGCTGAACGAGATCGCCTTCGACAAGGCGAACACGTACCAGTTTTTCTGCGCGCATGACATTCCCACGCCCCGCGTGTACACAGACGGGGAGCTGGCACGGGGAGAGCACCGCTTTCCGTTGATCGTCAAGCCCCGCACCGGCAGCTCGGGTCAGGGCGTGACGCTGGTGAAGAACGGACGCGAGCTGGACTTTTTCAAGGAATACATACCGGGCGCGATGGTCCAGGAGCTGGCGCTGGGCGAGGAATACACCCTCGACGCCTTCGTGGACTGGAACGGCCGGATCAAGACCATCGTTCCCCGGCTCCGGGTGGAGACGCGGGCGGGCGAGGTCAGCAAAGGCATCACCCGCAAGGACCCGGCGCTCCTCGAAGCGGCGGCGGCCGTCGTGGAATGCCTGCCCGGCGCGGTCGGCTGCATCACCCTGCAATGCTTCAAAGCGGAGGACGGCCGCATCGCCTTTATCGAGATCAATCCCCGCTTCGGCGGCGGCGCTCCGCTGTCCATCGCCGCCGGGGCGGATTTTCCGCTGTGGACGATCCAAATGTGTCAGGGAATCGACCTCGGCGAGCCCGATTACGGCTGGAAAGACAACTTGGGCATGTACCGCTACGACGACGCGGTCTTCTGCGGGTGAGCCTATGGACATTCAAGCCGTGGTCTTCGACTTGGACGACACGCTAATTTCCGAGAAGCAGTACGCGCTGAGCGGCTTCCGCGCGGTCGGCGAGTACCTGCGCGGACTCTGCGGAGAGGAGCGGTTCTTCGAGACCGCCGCTCTCCTCTACCAGGGGCAGGACAAGAGCCGGCTGTTCAACCGGACCCTCGAGCGGCTCGGCCTCCCCTACGACGACCGGCTGATCGCCGACTGCGTCGCCTGCTACCGGGAGCATCGCCCCATCCTCACCCTGCTGCCGGACGCCGAATGGGTGCTCGAGCGGCTGGAGGGCCGGGTCAAGCTCGGCCTGATTACCGACGGTTACGTGGAAACCCAGGAGCGCAAGGTTCAGGCGCTCCGGCTCCGCGAACGGATGCAGGCGGTGATTCTTACGGACCTGTTCGGCCGCAGCCATTGGAAGCCCAGCCCGGTTCCGTACGAGGCGGCGAGCGACCTGCTGCAGGTGCCCCACCGCCGCTGCCTGTATATCGGGGATAACCCGGCCAAAGACTTCGTGACCGCCAACCGGCTCGGCTGGACCACCGTGCACATCGACCGGGGCGACGGCCTTTACAGCGCGGCGGGAGCCGTTTTGGCTCCCGGCCATCAAGCGCATTACCGCATCGCCCGCTTGCAGGAGCTGCGGGACATTCCGGTCGTGAGGCCGCTATTTCGAATGGAGGGATTGTATGCCTAGCATCGCCACCGGCAGCCGTATTTTCCTGTCGCCGCCGCATATGAGCGGCAATGAACTGACCTATATCCACGAAGCCTTCGATACCAACTGGATCGCGCCGCTCGGCCCGAATGTCGACGCTTTCGAGCGGGAGCTGGCGGAGAAGGTGGGGACCCGCGGCGCCGCCGCCGTCTCCTCCGGCACGGCTGCCATCCATCTGGCCCTCCGCCTCATCGGAGCCGGACCGGGGGACAAGGTGTTCTGCTCCAGCTTCACCTTTATCGCCAGCGCCAATCCGATCCGGTACCAGGGGGCCGAGCCGGTGTTCATCGACTCCGAGCCGGATACCTGGAACATGTCGCCGCAGGCGCTGGAGCGGGCGTTCGCCGACGCGGAGCGCGAGGGAGCGCTGCCGAAGGCGGTCATCGTGGTCAACCTGTACGGGCAGAGCGCGAAGATGGAGGAGATCGCGGCGCTGTGCGAGCGCTACGGAGTGCCGATCATCGAGGACGCCGCCGAGTCCCTGGGCTCGACCTACCAGGGACGGGCGAGCGGCACGTTCGGCCGATTCGGCGTCTACTCCTTCAACGGCAACAAGATCATCACCACCTCGGGCGGAGGCATGCTCGTCTCCGACGATACCGGCGCTCTGGAGAAGGCCCGGTTTCTGGCGACCCAGGCGCGCGACCCCGCTCCCCATTACCAGCACAGCGAGATGGGCTTCAATTACCGCATGAGCAACGTGCTCGCGGGCATCGGCCGGGCGCAGCTCGAGGTGCTGGAGGACCGCGTTCGGGCGAGAAGGCTGATTTTCTCCGCCTACGAGAGCGAGCTTGGCGATCTGCCCGGCGTTTCCTTCATGCCGGAGCCGGCGGGCAGCCGGTCCAACCGCTGGCTCACGGTCATGACCGTGAACCCGGCGGAGGCTGGGGTGAACCCGGCGGAGCTGCTCGCCGCCTTCGCCGAGCAGAACATCGAGGCGCGCCCGGTCTGGAAGCCGCTGCACCTGCAGCCGCTCTTTGCCGGGGCCGCCTATTACCCGCACCTGCCCGGCGCGAGCTTCTGCGAGACCCTGTTCGGCCAGGGCATCTGCCTGCCCTCCGGCTCCTCGCTCACGGAAGAGGAGCAGGCGCGGGTCATCTCCTGCGTCCGGCGGGAATGGAAGCAAGGGATCGCCGTCTCGGCATAAGGAATGCCTGTCCTGCGCCGACCGCGCAAAAAAGCGGCTTGCGAGCCAAGTTACAAGCTCGCAAGCCGCCTTTTGTCAGCGGAGTCCGGTTTAGTTGCTGCCGATGCCGATCGTGTTGGTCTTGGCATCGAAGGTGACGGCCATGTCGAGCGCCTTGGCGAGGTCGCGCAGCTTGAAGTAGTTGTTGCCGCCGATGGTATAGGCGGTAAGCTGGATCTCCTCATCGTCCAGGTAAACCTTGGCGGATGACAGGGTCGCTTTCTTGGTTTTCAGATTCGCCGATACGGCCAGCTCTCCTCCAACCGCGGTATAGGCTTCGCCCGAGGTCAGGCTGATGGCGTTATGCTCCCCGTCCCAACCCACTTCGAATCCCTTCTCGGTTCCGTTCACGGCCTTCGCCAGATCCCGAAGCTTGAAGTAGGTGCTGTTGTTGATGCTGTAAGCTTCAAAGGAAACCGACTTCCCGTTCACCAGAACCTTCGATACCGAAGGAACGGCATTCGCGGTTTGCACCGATTTGGCCGTAGGCGTAGTGGTCGGAGTCGGCGTCGGCTGGGCCGGCGTCGGCGTCGATTCGGCCGGAGCGGGCGTCGGCGTGGCAGAGGGTTTAGGCGTCGATTCGGCGGCTTTGCCGGAGGCTATGTAGATGATCTTGGTGCTTTCGTCGCCTTTGCCGAAGCTAAATACATAATAGAGATCGCACGTATAGCCGCCATAGCGGCTGTTCAGCTGGACGGTGGCCGTTTTGTTGGCCGGAACCTCGCTGACCATCTCTTCCTTTCCGTTGATCGTCCAGGTCAGCGCGCCGCCGTAGCTGCCGTCGACCGTATAATAGCTGACGACGGCCTTCATGGTTTCCTTCGGAGTAAACTTGATCTCGGCGCCGTCCTTCACCAGCACGATCTTGTAGTTCTGCTCCGCCAGAATGTCGCGGAACGTCTGGTTGTCGTCATATTCCTCCAGTTCAATCTTGTTCGATTGGGTTCCCGTCTCGCCGGATACGAAATACGTGTACTTACCGGCAGGCACCTCCGCAGCAAACGCCGGGAGCGCGGTCGCCGCCAACATGAGGATGGTAAGCGTTAGTGCCAAGGAACCCGCAATCTTTCTTCGCATAAAACAACCTCCATTCAGATAGTGTTTTATTTCACAATCCCCTTCATCATAGAGTTGTCTCTCTTCTCTCGTCTATGACATAGTTCATCAAGATTCTCGCGAGATTGTTGAACGATGTCGGAACTTTTGAAGGGGGTTTCCTGGCGGCACCGTCAAGACTGCCTGCGCGTTGCAGGCTGGCGGTTTGCGCTGCTGGACTCCTGCCAAAACTCCTGCGCTTTTATCATGTACTCGACGCATTCACCGCTCCCGAGCCAGGCGCATCTCCCTTGGGGATGCCTCTCGCTCGGGAGCGCTGTTTGCGTTTCATTTTTCTCGAATAGGCCGGTCTCTTCCAAACGAAGGTCCGCGTTTGTGCCCATTTATTGAAATAAGCCTTCCGCCTGTCGAAAATTTCCGAAAATCGGAAGGAATCTCCTTTCCTGACGGGGAATAGAGATTCGTGAAGAGACGGAAGCCGGAGGGCCGCATGGGACTTGGCCGGTTCGGACGTTGCTTCCGGAAGAAGGAGTGAACGCTTTTGGCACTGATTCGCGTGGTGAAATATGACGGAGCGCCCGATGTGCTGGTATGGAAGTACCCGAACTCGGAGCTGGGCCGCTGGACTCAATTGATCGTCAACCAATCGCAGGAAGCTCTCCTGTTTAAGGGGGGAGAGGCGCTTGACCTGTTCGGGCCGGGACGCCACACCTTGAAGACGGAGAACATTCCGATTCTGTCCTCGTTGATCAACCTTCCCTTCGGCGGGGATTCCCCGTTTACGGCGGAGATCTGGTACGTGAACAAGCTGAACAAGCTGGATGTCAAATGGGGAACGCCTACGCCCATCCAGGTGCAGGAGCCCAAATACCAGACGTTTATTTCCGTCCGCGCCTTCGGCCAGTTCGGGATTCAGATCGAAGATACGCGCAAATTCCTGCAAAAGCTGGTGGGCACGCTGCCGCGGCTGACCCAGGATGAGCTGGTGAACTACTTCCGCGGCATCCTGCTGATGAACATTAAGGAGATTCTGGCCGGCTATCTGGTGCTGAAGAAAGTCAGCCTCTTCGAGCTCCATGCGTACGCTTCGGAAATCGCCGCGGCTCTGGAGGAGAAGATCCGTCCGACCTTCCGGGAGCATGGCCTGCAACTGTTCAATTTCACCATCGATTCGATCAACATTCCGGATGACGATGCCACCACGGCGCGCTTGAAGCAGGCGCTTGCGCAAAAGGCGGAGATGGACATCATCGGCTACACCTACCAGCAGGGCAAGAGCTTCGAGGTCCTTGAGGCGGGGGCGCAGGCTCCGCGCATGGGCGGAGGGGTGATGGATACGATGATCGGCGTCGGCGTCGGCCAGCAGCTCGCGGGCCAGGTCGCCCAAGCCGTGGGAGCGATCGGCGGCGAGCTTCGCCCCGCTGCGGGGCCGCTAACCTGCCCGTCCTGCCGCACGGCGAATGAAACGGATTCTTCCTTCTGCCGCAAATGCGGGACGGCGCTGCACCCGCCGGCAGCGGCCGCCGCTCCGGCCGGAAACGGGACCGCTGCGGGCAAAGTCCAGCCGGTTTGCGACGACTGCGGCAAGCCGATTCCCGCCGGTTCGAAGTTCTGTCCGGAATGCGGCGACGAATACCGGCCTTGCCCGCAGTGCGGAACGGACGTCGGCGATTCGTACTCCGTCTATTGTCCCCATTGCCGCCATCAACTGCTGGAGACCTGCCCCTGGTGCGAGCAGGAGAAGGTCTATCCGGGCGATAAATTTTGCCGCAAGTGCGGCTCGGAATTCGACTGAGGAGGCGCAGTATGACGGTTAAACGATGGCCGGTCCTCCTCTCGGCGCTCTTCACCCTGGCGGTGTTCGGCATCTTCTCTTGGATCGATCGGCAAGGATACGCTTCGGCTCGCTGGTGGTTGACGACCGTCGTGATCGCGGCGGCGGGGATCGCGCTGATCCGGCAGACCGCCGGCCTGTTCGGCCGGGAGCGGGAACGGGATTTCTCCGTTCCGGCTTACCTGCCTCGCCTTGTGCTGACGGCTTTCTACGGCCTTGCCGCGGTCGCCGTAACGATTGTCGGCTGGGGCTTCCTGCAGCTGGCGTTTAAGCGTTACCTGATCCTGCACCTCCTCGTACTCGCCTTGTTCCTCGGCGCCCTCGCGGTCGCGGAAGGCTACCGGCGGCACCATGCTGCGGAGCGGGACGAGGAGCGCGTCCGGACCGACCCGCTTCGCCGCATCCGGCACAGCGTCGAGTCGGCGGCCGTCTGTCTGGAGAGCCGGGCGCTGCCGGAAGAAGCCGAACTGCTCCGCGACATCCGGGCGCTATGCGAGCAGCTCCGCTACAGCGACCCGGTGTCGCACCCGTCTCTGGTCAGCCGGGAGAGCGATCTGCTCTGGCAGGCCGAGCAGCTGGAGGCGTGCGTCTGCGGGCGGGACGCCGCGAATCCGCAAGGCAACCGGGAGCTGGCGGCCCGGTTCATCCAAGACATCGCCGCCGAATTGAGCAAGCGCAACCGTGAGCTGCTCGCCGTTAAATAGAGAGGCCAACCGGCCCTGAAAGCCATTCAGAGGAGGAACACCGCTTGTACAAAGGCGACAAAATGCGCATCAACGGCGTATTGTTGTTTATTATGACAATTTTTTACATGAGCTCAATTCCGTTCCTGCTGCTTCGCTACTACCTGCATCGGAATTTAAGCTATCACAATGTGAAGGACTGGCGTCTGACCGGAACGCTGCTGTTTCTCATGTCGCTCCTCTTCCTCAGCTACGGGGGACGCTACTTGGACACCCCCTTGGGGAATGGGTTCACGGCGATGTTCTTCGTATGCCTCGTCGGCGGCATCTACTGCAAGGTCCGCGGCCGCCGCGCCACGCGCCGGCTGGGCGATCGCTACGACCGCTATGGCGTGCTGCTCATGCAGGAGAAGGTCACTTCCATCTCGGACCTTGCGGCGGAAGTGGGCGGATTGAACAAACAGAGGGTCGAGAACGACCTGCTCCGCATGAGGGAGCATGGCCTCTTGCCCAACTTCTCCATCTTCGGCGGACGCGTTCAATTCCACTACCCGCCGGCGAACGAGCCGGTTTATTCCCAGCCGGTCCATACCGGATACTCGCAGCCGGACGATCAACCGTGGAACGAGGATGAACCGGAGCCGGGGGCGGTCTCTATGCTTCTGGCGGCGGCTTTGCAAGGGGTGGAGAACGGCATCAAGCAGATGAAGGAGCAGAAGCAGCGCCCTCTCCCGCAGCCGATGGTCGTGCAATGCCCCGGCTGCGGCTCCGGGACGCTGCTTCAGCCGGGCGAATCCCGGGCCTGTCCTTATTGCGGTTCGCCGCTTACGTACGCGCAGGGCAAATAGACCCGTTGATCAGACTCGGCCGAAGGTCGGTGCTCAGCCGGTTTCATCCCACAGGAGGCGGTTTCCGACCTCCTGTTTTTTTGTTTCGTGAAGCTGAAGAACGGGTAAAAATAAGGTGATTTGTTTAACAGTAGGGGGTGGGAGGTATGTCGTCGCTTTCGATGGATCATGCCTTATGGGTAGAGCCGGCCTTCGCGGCGCTTTCCTGCGGGATCGCAGCGGTGGATGCTCAGGGGGTCGTGCTGCGGGCCAATCCGGCGTTTTGGCGGATGGCGGGCCGGGAGCCGAACGGGAAGCCGGTCGATTGGGCTCATTCGAGTGAACAGCCAACGAACGTTTGGGAACTGAAGCCGGCCGAGCTGCCCCCGGGCGGCGAACCGGTTATCCGCCTCCTTCACAAGCCGGACGGAACGCCGGCTACGCTGTCGATACGCGTGATCGGCGGGGGAGAACCGTCCGAAGGCGGAGAGTCCGAACCGGTCTGGCTGCTGGAAGCGGAGGACCGAACGGAAGAGGCGGCGCTGAAGACGCGGCTTGCCCGAACCGAGGAGAGCTGCCGGATGCTGGCGGACGCTGAACGGGTGGCCCATCTGGAAACCTGGCGATGGGACGTGGATCGGGATAAAGTCACGTGGGTGCATCTGCACCAGGATGGAGTCAAATGGGAATTCGAGCGCGACGGAAAGCCGCTCGCCATGGACGACCTGGTACCGGCAGAAGAGCGGGATTCGTTTCGCATCCTTTGGCAGAAGGCGAAAACCGGCCAGCCGCTTCACTTCGAGTACCGGACCCGCGGCTTGGACGGGTCGGAAGCCCACTGGAGCATTCGGGGGGTACCCCATATCGACCGATTCGGCCGAACCACCGCCCTGAGCGGCATCATTCAGGATGTAACCGACATCAAGCAGGTGCTGGGCAAGCTCGAGGAATCCGTCGAGCGCTATACCTCGCTCAAAAAATACAATCACGACGCGGTCATTTCCATAGACCTGCAGGGCAATGTGATCAACACGAACCGGGTGGCGGAGATCCTGACCGGCTATACGGCCGCCGAGATGCGGGGGACGAGCTTTTCCCGCTATTGCGGAAAAGAGAACATCCGGGAGCTGCTGTACGAGCAGGAAAACGAGGTTCGCTCGGGTAAGCTGATCGAGCGGATTTACCACCGGGACGGCCATTCGGCCGAGGTGCTGGCGACGATCGCCCCCATCATTATCCGCGGCCAAAGCGTCGGGTGCTACGTGATTGCCAAGGACATGACCGAGGAGAAAAAACTGCTCATCGCCAAAGAAGCGGCCGAATCGACCAACCGCGCCAAGAATGAATTCCTCGCCATGATGAGCCACGAAATCCGCACGCCGATGAACGGGGTGATCGGAATGACTGATCTGCTGCTGGAAACGACCGAGGTGGACGAAGAGCAGCGGGAATACCTCGGCATCATCCGCAAGAGCGGGGAAACGCTGTTGTCCATCATCAACGACATCCTGGATTTCTCCAAGATCGATTCCGGCAAAACCGAGCTGGCGACGGAGCTGTTCGAGCCGAGAAGCTGCCTTCTGGAGGCGGTGGATCTCCTGTCCCCTTCCGCCCATGAGAAAAGGCTGGAGGTCTCACTGAACTTAAGCCCGGACCTGCCGCAGCAGGCCATCGGCGATCCGGTTCGCCTCAAGCAGGTGCTGATCAACCTGATCGGCAATGCGGTCAAGTTTACCAAGCAAGGAGGCATTGCCATCTTCGCGAAGAAGCTGGAGGCCGAGGGGGACCGAACCGTGCTGCAATTTGCCGTCAAGGATACGGGAATCGGCATACCGGCGGAGAAACGCGGGCAGCTCTTCGAGCCGTTCTATCAGGTCGACCCGAACGGCCCCCTGGGCACCGGCCTGGGACTGGCGATCAGCCGCAAGCTGGTTCGGCTGATGGGCGGCGAGATTTGGTTGGACGAAACCTATACGGAAGGAGCGGCTTTCGTGTTCACGGTAAACCTGGGCCTCCCTGCGGTTCCCGAGCCGGAGGCGGCTCTCGACAGCAAGTCGGACCGCGCTGCCTTGACCCGCCCGCTGAGAATTCTGATTGCCGAGGACAACCGGATCAACCAGATCGTGCTGAAGAAGATTCTCCAGAATCAGCTCTGCGAAACCGAGCTGGCGGAGAACGGGGAGGAGGCGGTCGCCAAGGCGATGCGCCAGCCCTACGACATGATCTTCATGGACGTTATGATGCCGGGGCTGAACGGGCTGGAGGCCACCCGGGTCCTCCGCGAGCGACTGCCTAGGGAGAAGCAGCCGGTGATCGTGGCCGTGACGGCCAACGCCCTGAAGGGCGACCGGGAAAAATGCCTCGAGGCCGGAATGGACGATTACATCAGCAAGCCCGTCCATGCCAAGGCCGTCCGGGACGTCATGCGGCAGTATTTCGGAGAGTGAAGTTTGCGCTCTTTCCGTCCGAAGTGTTAGGATGAAAGCAAAAAAAGGAATCGATTCGTTATGCCAATCCGTTTTGTTACCGAAGCCGTCATGCTGGCCGTCTATGGAAATCTGCTGGTTCCCGAGGAGCCGGTCGAGTTCCTCGTTCCGTCCTCGACGATCGCCGACTTGTATGAATACCTGGAGGACCCGGAGCCGATCGTCGCCGACCTCGATCCCGAGGAGCTGCGCAACACGATCAAGCGGCTGATCGAATTCTTCGAGCTTCCGTTCTTCGCTAAGCAGATTCAAAACGCCCTGCTCGTCCCGTGGCGGAAAACGGCCGCGCTGCCGCTCGCAGAAAAGGTGACCGTCTCCGTCATCAACACAGTCGAGGATGCCGAATACGGCGAAGAATTCAATGAGATCGACACCGAGCTGATGCTGGCCGCCGCACGGGAAAAAGCCCTGCTCCTGACCGACCAGTTCGAGCTGGTCGACCGCATTCTGGAGCAGGGCATCCCGGTAGTCGTCGTTGACATCGAGGACTTCGAATATGCCGTGGAAAGCAAGCTGCACAGCCACCTCGACTCGGAATAACCGGAAGGCGGACGGCGCTTGGATTGAACGTGCGTTTCGGTCAGTCCTCCGTCGGCTCCAGCTTGAAATCGGCGAAGTCGAAGCCCGGAGAGACGATGCAGGTGGCGAAGGCGGGCTCTTCCCCGACGGGTCCGGCCATCTGCCAGACGCCGCCGGGAACAAGTGCGGCGGGCTGCTGTCCGCCGGCCACGTCCATCCCGAGCAGCATCGTCTCGCCCGCAACGGGACGTTCGCCGGTTCCGCCCAGCGTGACGGCGATGGGGCTGCCCGACTGCCAGATCCACAGCTCGTCCGACAGCACCAGGTGCCAGTCGGACCTCTCGCCGGGATGAAGCAGGAAATGGACGCCCGTGGCGGCGGATCGCGGGCCGGTATAAGGGCGGCCGAGCGCCCCGTGCGGAATTTCCTGCCGGGTGCGCCAGCACTCCCGATACCAGCCTCCTTCCGGATGGGGCTTCAGTTTAAGCAGATCGACAAGCGGAGACAACGTCGGATTCATGGGGCGATTCTCCTTTGCCGCCGAGGCGCGAGCCGTCGGCGGTTTTTCTTTTTATCATAGCCGGTTTGGCGGCCAAAGCAAAATCGTCCCTCCGCGTTCCGACATCGCAGGCGCGAATGCCAAAATCACAAAAGAAAGTCCCAAAAGCCGAAATAGTATTTCTCCCTCCTCCGGGTATAATCAGAAGAGAAGAGACCAAAAAGCAATAATCCGAAGGATGGTGGAAGCGATGACGAAGCCGATCGTGGGCTTGCAGATGTATTCGCTGCGCGATATGACCGAGAACGACTTTCCCGGGACGCTGCGCAAGGTGGCGGAGCTGGGTTATCAAGCGGTGGAATTTGCCGGGTATTTCGGAATGGCGGCGGGGGAGCTGAAGGCGCTGCTGGATGAGCTTAATTTGAAAGCGCCTTCTGCCCATATCGGGCTGACCTTCGACGACCCCGACAACCTTTCGGCCAATCTGGCCAAGGAAATCGAATACGCGAAGGAGCTTGGGCTGGAATACATCATTACCCCTTGGGCTCCGCTGCCGGAAGAACCGACCCTCGCCGACATTCGCGAGCTGGCGGCGATCCTGGAAGCGGCCGGCCGGCAGGTGACGGCGGCGGGATTGAAATACGGCTACCACAACCATGCCTTCGAATTTAAGTTGGTGGAGGGCAAGACGGTCATGGACCATCTGCTGGAGCTGGTTCCCGCCGAATACCTCGCGGCCGAATTCGACCTCGGCTGGGTTCACGTCGGCGGGCAGGTGCCGGCCGATTACGTGAAGCGCTACGCCGGCCGGATTCCGCTCGCGCACTTCAAGGATTTTGGCCCGAATGCGAGCGACGCCGAGGTGGGCAAGGGAGAAGTCGACCTGAAGAGCGCGCTGGACGCAGCGCAAGAAGCGGGCGTTCGGTATTACATCGTCGAGCAGGAGGGCTTTGCCGACAGCTCGATCAAGAGCGTCGAACGCTGCCTCGACTTCTTCCGCAACAACGACGTGCTGTAAGTCCCGGTTCGTCGGTACAGCCTCCAAGCCGAATCCCGCGCGAAGCGGACGGTTTGGAGGCTGTTTGCCTTTGTGCGGAAATCCGCGAAATCAGGCGTTGCACAGTTCAGCCGCCCTCGCCCTCGGTGCGGCTTCCTCATAGGATGCAGGGAACGCTTAATCGTCTGTCCGCAGAGGACGAGGAGGAGAGTCCCCAGCCATGAAGGAAAAGCCGATGGGCCAAGCCCCGAATCACCTCATCGTGAAATACCAGCGCGGCTTCTCGCGTACGTCGGTCGCGTCCGCCTGCCACAAGCACGGCGACCGGCTCGTCTCGTGCAACAACAAGTTGGGCTATGATGTCATCGAAGTTAAGGGCAGTTTGAAGCAGGCGATGAGCCGGTACAAGAAGCAGGCCGGCGTCGAATACGTCGAACCGAACTACGCCAGGCGAGCCGCAGCCTATCCGAACGATCCGCTCTACAGCCAGCAATACGGCCTGCGGGACATCCAGGCGCCGGGGGCCTGGAAACGGTCAACCGGAAAAAAAAAGATCATCATCGCCGTCGTGGATACCGGCGTTCAGGCGAGCCACCCGGATTTGAAATCCAAGCTCATCGCGGGCTATAACTTCGTCGGCAATAATACGAATACGAACGATGACAACGGGCACGGCACCCATGTGGCAGGAATTGCGGCGGCGGCGACCAACAATGGCATCGGCATTGCCGGGACGGCTCCGAATTGCCGCATCCTGCCGGTCAAGGTGCTGGACGCGGCGGGCGGCGGCACCATCCATCAGGTGGTCCGGGGCATCCAATACGCCGCCGATCGGGGCGCGCACGTCATCAACATGAGCTTTACCGGCTCCGAGCGCTCGAAGCTGGAGGCGGACGCCGTCGCTTATGCCCGCCGCAAAGGGGCGGTGCTGATCGGCGCGGCGGGCAACGACGGCAACAAAACCCGCTGCTACCCCGCCGCCTTTTCCCAGGTCATCGCCGTGGCCGCCTTGGACCAAGGAGGGAAGAAGGCAAGCTATTCCAATTACGGCTCTTGGGTCAGCGTTGCGGCGCCCGGCTCGAACATTCTGTCGACGTACACGCCAAGCACCTACCAGACGCTCAGCGGTACGTCCATGGCCGCCCCGTTTGCGAGCGGGGTAGCGGGGCTGCTCGCTTCCCGGGGGCTGTCGGGGACGGCGATCCGCGCGCGGCTGCAGAACACGGCCGACCGGATTTCCGGGACCGGCACGTACTGGAAATACGGGCGGATCAATGCGGCCGAAGCGCTCAAGGCGACAAAGGCCGCCGGGGCAAGCCGAACCGCTTTCGGGGCAAGCCGAGCCGCTGCCGCCAAACGCGGCGTCCGCAAGGCTTCGCCGCCGCGGCGGACCGGCAGCCGGCCTTGGCTGGCCGTTGACCGGCGGCCCTGACGGCACGCTTCATTTTCGCTGCCAAACGACCGATAGGGAGAATAGGCCCGTAAAACCGCCGGGCCTGTTTCCCGTTTCATGAAAGCGCAATGATTATTGGCCTCATTTCGACATTAACATACAATTATTGACGAATAATGGCATTTCTTTTATGCTCTTAGGTACAGCAGTACAAATTCCAATTCAAAGACCGTACGGGTTTACAACATCGAATACGCGGGTTTCCGCGTATCAGGCGGATCGGCATGCGTGGACGGGACGCAAAGGTGATGAAATGAAAGGAAGAAAAGTAGCAGTAAATGAATGCCGGGAAGAAGATATCCTGGCTCAGGATGTTTTTTTGCCGAACGGTGTTCTCCTCATTACCCGCAACAGCTCGATGAACGATTATATCAAGCGGAGGCTCGCGGAGCACGGCATCGAAGAGGTTCCGGTTCTCCGGCAGGCCAATACCCGGGCTTCCCTGATGCAGGATTATGTGAAGGGGATCGGCAGGATCAACGAAATCTCCAAGCGGCTGATCGCAGGAGAGCGAATGAATGCCGGGGAGGTCGAACAGATCGCCGACCGCTTGGTGCCGTATCTCGATCAGCCTTCGCGGATCGCAGAATGCCTCTCCGAGGTTCGGTCGAAGGACGAATACACGTACTCGCACAGCGTGAATGTCGCGTTCTACAGCCTGATTATCGCCAACTGGCTGGGCCTGGCGCGGGAGGATATCCGCAAGGCGGTTCAGGCGGGGCTCCTGCACGATGTCGGCAAGCTGCTGATCCCCGATTCGATTCTCAACAAGCCGGGACGGCTGACCGACCGGGAATTCGCCATGATGAAGCAGCATCCCCTGCTCGGCTACAACCTGCTGGCCCAGATCCCCGATCTGTCTCCGGAGGTCCGGGCCGCGGCCCTGCTCCACCACGAACGGCTGGACGGCAAGGGGTACCCGACGCAGACCCCCCTGAACGAAGTCGGCATTCTGGCCCGGATCGTTGCGGTTGCCGATGTGTTCGATTCCATGACGACCGATCGGATTTACAAAAAAGGCGTGAATCCCTTCGAGGCCTTTGAAATGTTCTCTTCCAGCGGGATGACCCAATTCGATCCGTATGTGCTCAGCACCTTCCTCGTCCGCATGCCCCCCTGCTATACCGGCAGCAAGGTCCACTTGAACACCGGGGAGGAAGGCCGGATCGTCTATGTACCGCCTTACCGGATTCTCTCTCCCGTGGTCAAGGTGGAGGACCAGTACCGGGAACTCGGTCCCTATCACCAGACCAAGATCGTCAAGATGGCCATCTGATGAGGAGTCGCCTTCCAACGGGCAACTGCCGCACGCGTTCGCCGGGACCCGCCGGCGGATGCGTTTTTTTAGGTTCGCAGAGGGGGAGGGACCGCACTCCACCGGTTTTTCTCCGGAGTGAATCTCTTCATCGCCGATGGCACTGAAGAATCTGACAAATTTTCCGATAGACTGAAAAAATCGTACGAATCGCGCCGAGAAATATCGTATACTAGTGATAAATCGCATAGCGGAGGGGAGCATCAGGTGCCAAATCGGCAACAGGCGGATACTTGGATGATAGACCAACTTTTTCAGCACGGGCTGCTCGCCATGGCGGTCCTGTCGGTAAAGAGCGGTGGCTGGAGCCGCCTGAGCCCCGCCTTTTGCCGGCTTTTGGATTATACGGAGGGCGACCTGCTGAGCCGTCGCTGGAATGACCTGCTCGCGGAAGAGGATCGCGGCCGGGGAGAGCTGGAGACTCTCGTCCGGGAGCTCCGTTCGCAGGAGCAGCCTTCCCGGCGGCTGGAATTGAAACTGCTCCGGGCGGGCGGCGAGCCGGTCCGCTTGTCGCTCGTTCTCACGCTTCACCGCGCCCCGGAGCCGGAGGAAGAGGAGCTGCTCGTGCAAGCCCAGGAGGTGCCCGCCGAGAGACGGCTCCTGCGGGAGCGCCGCCGCCGCGAAGCGTTCCTCGGTCTGTTTATGGACAGCGGCAGCTCGCCCTACCTGATCTCCGTGAGCTCGGTGGACGGGGTACTCGAATTCGTCTCGCCCTCGGTCAAGAAAATGCTCGGCCACGCGCCGGACGAGATGATCGGCCGCAACCGGGAAGACTTCTATCATCCCGACGACCGGCTGCCGGGCGGCAAGCCGCCCGGGGAAGAGAGCGGGATCACCATGCTGCGCCGCGTCCGGCACAAGGACGGCCGGTACAGCTGGTTGGAAACGACCACGCACCTCCTGAGGGACAAGTCGGGGAAAATCGAGCGGGTGCTGGCCATCGGCCGCGACATCTCCGACCGCATCGCCATGGAGGAGCAGCTGCGCGAGAGCGAGCGGAATTACCGGCTTCTCTCGGAGCAAGCCCAGGATCTCATCTCCCGGCACAGCCTGGAGCCCGGGGCGGCCTTCCTCTACGCCTCTCCCGCCAGCCTGCCGCTGCTCGGCTACCGACCGGAAGAGCTGATCGGGGTTTCTTCGCTGTCGCTGGTCCATCCCGACGACCTTCCCCGGGTTCAGGGCAGCCTCAAGGACCAACTGATCGGCCATAAGGGCTCCGCCTCGATCATGTACCGCTACCGCCGCAAGGACGGCGAATACCTATGGCTGGAAACCTCCAGCCGGGTGGTGTACGGAGAGGACGGCAAGCCGCTGGAGATCAACGCCATCGCCCGGGATGTGTCCGCCACCAAGCGGTACATGGAGGAGATCGAGCAGTTGAGCTACGATTATACGCTGATTCTGAATACCGTGTCGGAGGGAATCTTCGGCGTCGATTTGGAAGGCAAAATCACCTTCCTCAACCCGGCGGGGGCGGCTATGCTCGGCATCCGGGCGGACGGCGTCATCTCGCAGCCGGACCTGTCGTTCATACACCAGGGCGGAGGCACTCCGTACGGGGAGCCGAATTCCCCGCTGTACCGGGCGATCGTCGGCGGCGAGTACCCGAAGCGCCAGGAGGTCATCCTCTGGAAGCGGGACGGGTCCAGCTTCATCGCCGAGTACCAGGCGACGCCGATTATCGACAACGGCAAGCGCAAGGGCGCCGTCGTCGTGTTCCGCGACATAACCGGCGAGCTGGAGATTTACCGGGCGATGGAATCGGCCGAGCGGGCGGGCCGGGCGAAGTCCGAGTTCATCGCCATCATGAGCCATGAGATCCGGACGCCGATGAACGGCATCATCGGCATGAACAGCCTGCTGCTGGAGACCGAGCTGACGGAGGAGCAGCGCTCCTACGCGCAGATTATCGAGCAGAGCGCCGATGCGCTCCTGCGCATCCTGAACGACATTCTCGATTTCAGCAAGATGGAAGCCGGAAAAATGACGCTCGGCTGCGAGCTGTTCGATCCGCGCGAGCTGATCGAAAACGTGATGGAGCTGTTTCGCGGCCGCGCCGTGGAGAAGCGGCTGGAGCTCGGGCTCGAGCTGGACGAGGTTCTGCCCCAGGCGCTGTACGGGGATGAGAGCAAGCTGCGGCAGGTCCTCGTCAACCTCGTCAGCAACGCGGTCAAGTTCACCGAACGGGGGGGCGTTCGGGTCGGGGTCTGCCTCAAGGACTGCCCGAACGGGCTCGATTATCTGTTGGAATTCTACGTGCGCGATACGGGCATCGGCATCCCCGAGGGCAAGAAGGGGCTGTTGTTTCAATCCTTCTCCCAGCTCCACCCGGCCATCAATCGCAAGTACGGCGGCACGGGGCTGGGCCTCGCCATCTGCCGGCAATTGGTGCAGCTCATGGGAGGCGACATCGATGCCTCCAGCCCGGAGGGCGGAGGCACCGAATTCCGCTTCCGGCTTCCTTACCGCCTGATCGAGGGCGAATTGATGCCCTACCGGGACGACGAATGGGCGAGCCGGCGGCTTATCGCCGGAGAATGACCGGTAACGGCAAGAGGCAGGAACGTCCTCCGCGTTCCTGCCTCTTTGGTATGGGCTGCGGCTACTGGGCCGGAAGCAGAGCGGCGGCCCGCTCCACCACGGCGAGCGATTTCCGCTCCAGCTCCAGGACGCGGAGCTTGGCCGCGGCGGCATCGCGCTCGCCGGACGCGAGCCGGGTCAGGGAGGCCAAAGCGCCGGCCGCATCGGCTTTGCGCACCGCGGCGGAAAACACCTTGTTCTCGGCGGTGACGATCTTCCCCGCCGCCGTTGCCGCGCTGCGCTCCGCCTTCAGCTTAAGCGCAAGCGAATCGTTCTCCGCGAGGACGGCGCGCACCTTCTTCAGGTGAGCCGTCCGCTCGTCCTTCGCCTTCTTGACCTCCGCCTCCTTACGGCGGATTTCCTCCCGGGCGAGCTGAGCCGGAATCTTCAGCGCATCCGCCTGGGCCTTCGCCACGGCAATGGCGGGCTTGCTCTTCAGCGAGCGGGCGAGGGAAAGCTGCTGATTCAGGCGCGTATAGGCGTCGAACAGCGGCTGGCGCTTCGTCTTCAGCTCCGCGAGCTGCTTGTCCAGGGCGGCCAGCTTGGCCGCGTCGCGCTCCTTCATCCGCTTGTTCACGGCGATTCGGAGCTCGTCGGCGCGGTAACGGACCGCCTTGATATCGGCATCGGCCGATTTCTCCCGGTCCCGTTCCCGGACGAATTCCTGATAGCGCGTCTTCAGGCGGCCGGCGGCAAGGGAGTCGCTCCCGGCCGTGAGCTTGTCGAATGCCGTCTGGACCGTGGGCGTCCAATCGGCATCGGCCGACGCGGACAGGGGATAGCCGACCGCCAGCAGCAGGATGAGAAGCGGGGTGATCCATAAGGAACGTTTCATGCGAATTCTCCTTTCCGGATGAGAGCGGGATCAACGAAGCGGGCCGTCCGGAGGAGGCGCGCCAAGCGAAAAAGCACCCGTCGGAAAGGGCGGAATTTCGCCTTTTCTTACGGGTGCTTCCGGTAAGAGTCGCTCGTTTGATGCGACTATACCCGATTTGGCCGAAGGCTGTCAAGCCGACCGGGCCCACTCGGCTTCCGCGGGCGGTCCGGCGAATCCGCGGATCGACGAACTTGCGGGTCTGACGCTTTGGCCTGCCGCGGTCCGATGAACCTTAGGACTGCCGGCTTGGGTCCCCTTTTCACGGTTTCTGGAGGATCGGCAGAGGACGGCCCCGGCCGTTCTTGCTATACTGGAGAGAAGACAAGAAGGGGAGGAAGAGATCATGAAGCTGTTCTTTCTATCGGATGTACACGGCTCGCTCGCCGGACTGAACCGGGCGCTCGAGGCCTTCGAGCGGGAAGGGGCGGACACCCTGGTAAGCCTCGGCGATCTGCTCTATCACGGCCCGCGCAACCCGCTGCCCGAGGACTACCGGCCGAAGGAAGTCGCGGAGCGGCTGAACGGCTACAAAGAGCGGTTTGTCGCCGTGCGCGGCAACTGCGATTCCGAGGTCGATCAGATGCTGATCGGGTTCCCGATGCTGGCCGAATACGCGATGTTGTTCCACGAGAAACGTCGAATTTACGCGACGCATGGCCATCACCACCATATCGACGACCTGCCGCCGCTTGCGGCCGGGGATATTTTCATCCAGGGCCATACCCACGTGCCGGTGGCGGAGAAGCGGGGGGAGATCATCGTGCTGAATCCCGGCTCGGTGTCGCTGCCGAAGGAAAATTATCCGGCCTCCTACGGCGTCATGACGGGCGGCCGGTTCGAGATCAAGGATTTCGCCGGAGCGGTCATCAAGGAGATTGCCTGGTAGGCTGTGCCATTCTCTCTTGCAACGAAAAATGACTCCTGTGCCATACGACGGCGAGGGGTCATTATTTATTGGTTCCGTTGCCTGCCTTGCAGTTTCTGCAATCCGTTTTTAACGGTCGAGTAATCGTAGTTGCCCGGGAGTTTCGTGAGGACATCCTTTATCTCATTTTGAACATTCGCAATCCTGTCAAGTTGCCCTTCAACCGTTCTCTCTATTAAAACATGGTTCATCGCAATGGCAAGCTCGTATTGGAGCTCCTCCAGAACAAGCTGGAGGTTGCCTGTGGGAAGGCCGTTGTTGCTAAATGACGGGTTGTATTGATGAAAGAAAATGAGCGACGTGTCCACCATGCGAAAGGATTGAAATAGGGCTTGAGAGTTCTTATCTAGCTTTTCCCCTTTTGAAAGACTTGCCAAGTACCGATCGGCTTGCGTCAGGGCTTGAACGGAGGCCTCATAATCGACGCGATGGTTGCGATCATGGGATGGCTTTGAGAACACCATTCCCAATAAAACGGCGTTGGCCAAGAGGGATAAGCCAAGGAGCACGACGGTTCTGTTCATATTCATTCACCCTTTGCAGGATAGTGTCTTCCAAATATATAAGCTGCTAAAAAATAGATGAACCCTTAATTAATGGTTTAAATAGTTAAATCCATTAATGGATAAAACGATAAATGGAGCGATGGAAATGGAAAATCAACCGCCTCTTCCGATACGTATGGAGTCTTGGGCAGATGAAGCTGCCAACCTGGAATTGCTCCGTCTTCTTAATGCTCCGGAAATGACAAAGCACTTAGGCGGGCCAGAAACCGAGGAGCAGCTCCTTGCACGCCATAAGCGATACCTGAGGGTCAACCAAGCGGGGGCTGGCCGTATGTGCAGCATGGTGTGGCTCCCGAGTCTTGAGTTGGTTGGCAGCATCGGCTATTGGGAAACCCTCCACCACGGAGAGACCGTGTATGAGATGGGCTGGAGCGTCATATCCCCGTTTCAAGGAAAAGGCGTAGCTCTCGCAGCGACCGCGGCAGCTATATCGAGCGCTAAGTCGGAGCAGAAGCACAGGTTTATCTACGCATTCCCATCCGTCGACAACCTGGCTTCAAATGCAATCTGCAGGAAGAGTCGCTTCTCGTTCATCGGCGAGTGTGAATTCGAGTACCCGAAAGGGAGTTTTATGCGGTGCAACGAATGGCAACTGGACTTAGACACGATTATGTGAGGTCGAGCAGCATCATCGGCTATGTCTCATGGAATGAATGGTTACTTTTGTTCAATTCGTAAGATCGCACATGAAGTCCTTAACGGCTGACCTTCAAACCGGACCTCCTTGCCTATACCCTAAGAGGGAAGAAAAAGAGGAGGAGCGGTCAACATGGCAAAACAAGCGGACCCATATCTGCTCATCGATCCCTGGGCAGTGGCAGAGGAAGGCTTTGATCCGGCAAGGAACCGGGTATCGGAATCGATTTTCTCGCTCGGCAACGAATATATGGGGGTCCGCGGTTATGCGGACGAAGGCTATACCGGCGATTCGCTGGTGGGCAGCTATTTCAACGGCTTGTTCGAGGAATTCAAGATCGGCCCCCATTACAAAGGCATCACCCGCCAAGTCCGCTTCATGGTGAACGCCGTGAACTGGCTGGATACGGAAATCCGCGCCGAGGGCGAAAAGCTGGACCTCGCGGCAAGCCGCATCTCCGGCTTTCGGCGCAAGCTGGATCTCAGGCGGGGGACCTATGCCCGCGAGTTCGTCTGGCATCTGCCGAGCGGGGCGGCGCTGAAGCTGACCTTTCTGCGCTTCGTCAGCATGACGAACACGCATGTCGGCTGCCAGCGCGTGCGCATCGAATCCGTCGGCTTCGAGGGAGCGGTCTCCATCCGCTCGGGCCTCGACCTGTCCGTCATTCACGAGGACCAGGGCAAGAACCTGTGGGTCTGCGAGCGCAAGAGCGCGACCGACCGGGGGGCGGCGCTGCTCGGCCGAACCGTCACCACCGGCAACCGGCTGTTCAGCGGCTTCCGGCTCGCGGCGGACGGCGATCCCGAGCTCGCCTACTTGGAAGGCGAGAAGACCGCCGCCGTCGAATTCGCGCTGACACTCGCCGCCGGACAGGAAACCGGCTTCTCCAAGGTGGTCACCAACCTGGCGGTGAAAGACGCGGCCGTTCGGGAGGAGCAGGCCTGGGCGGACGGCGCCGCGCTCCTGGAGCGTCATGCCGGCTTGACGCTGGACGGGCTGCTGGCCGAGCATGAAGCGGCCTGGGAGCGCATCTGGACGGCTTCGGACATCGTCATCGAAGGCGATCCGGAGAACCAGCAGGGCATTCGCTTCTGCGTGTTCCAGATGCATCAGACCTACCACGGCGACAACCCCGGCCTCAACATCGGGGCGAAGGGACTGACCGGCGAAGCGTACCGCGGCCTCGCCTTCTGGGATACGGAGTCGTACTGCCTGCCCTTCTACCTGTTCAACAACCCCAAGGCGGCGAGGAGCCTGCTCGATTTCCGTTACAACACCCTGCCCGAAGCCCGGGAGCGCGCCCGCGACGTCGACTGCAAGGGAGCCTGCTACCCGATCGCCACCATCGACGGGACGGAGAGCTGCGACCTGTGGCAGCATTCCAACACGCAGCTGCATGTCGGGACGGCCGTGGCGTACGGGCTGTGGCATTACGTCAAAATCACCGGCGACCGCGGCTACCTCTACGAGAAGGGCGTCGAAATGCTGATCGAGATCAGCCGCTTCTACGCCACGCGCGGCCAATGGAGTCAACGGACCGGGCGCTTCGGCTACTTCGGCGTGATGGGGCCGGACGAGTTCCAACTCATGGTCAATCACAACGGCTACATCAATTACATGGCCAAGGAGCTGTTCGATTACGCGCGGACCGCCGTCGCCGAGATGCGCCGCGACGCACCGGACGGCTTCGCGGCCCTGGCGGCCCGCATCGGCTTCGACCCGGAGGAAGCGGAAGAGTGGGGCCGGCTCGCCGAAGCGATGTATATCCCGCAGGAGGAAGCGACGGGGATTTTCGAAGAGCACGAGGGCTTCTTCGACATGCCGCACCTCGACATCCATTCCATTCCGGTGACCGATTTCCCGCTCTACGCCCACTGGTCCTACGACCGGATTTACCGGTACGACATGATCAAGCAGCCGGACGTGCTGATGTTCCTGTTCCTGTACAACAGCCGGTTCGACGAGCGGACGAAGCGGGCCAATTACGAGTATTACGAACCGCGCTGCATCCATGAATCGTCGCTGTCGCCGTCGATCCATTCGATCCTCGCCTCCGAGCTCGGCAAGCACGACGAGGCCTACCGCTTCTTCGAGTTCGCGAGCCGTCTCGATCTCGACAACTATAACCGCAACACCCGCGAGGGGCTGCATACGACCTCCATCGCTGCCGCCTGGATGAACATCGTGTACGGCTTTGGCGGCATGCGCTCGGACGGCGACGGCCTGTCCTTCGCTCCGTCCATTCCAGCGGCCTGGACCGCGTACCGGTTCAAGCTGACGTACGGCGGCGCCCTGCTGGCAGTCGACGTTACCCCGAAGGAAGTCGGCATCGTCTCCGAGAACGGAGCAGAGGTGGCCATCCGCCTGTACGGGCGGGAATGCCTCGTGGACGGCTCCGGCGTGCGGGCGCCGCTCGAGCAGCGAATGGCGCTCCCGCAGCAGGAGGTGCGCTGAGATGGCGACGGAGTGGTTGGTCCGGGAGGAAGGCTGGGACCCGGGGCGGATCGTCGCCCTCGGCAATAAGTTCATGACCGGCAACGGCTACCTGGGCTACCGGGGGACGCTGGAGGAGTACACCAAGGAGCAGCTCGTTGCCGTCAACCTGGCCGGTCTCTACGACCGGGTCGGCGCCAAGTGGCGCGAACCGGTCAACGCCCCGAACGGCCTGTGGACCCGTCTCGCCCTGGCGGACGGGAGGCCGCTCACGCCGGAGTCGGCGCCGCCCCTGGCCCATGCCCAGCAGCTTGAGCTGCGAACCGGCGTCCATCGCCGGGAGACGGTCTACCCGCTGCCGGGTGAAGACGGAGCCTGCGTCCGCCTGACGACGGAGCGGTTCGTCAGCATGGACCGCCGGCACGTGCTGGCGCTGGCCGGCTCGATCCGGACGACGGCGGACTGCCGCCTGCTGCTTGCGACCGGAATCGACGGCGACGTGTGGGACATCAACGGCCCGCATCTGCAGGCGTATACCCTGGGCGAGACGGACGGCCTTCTCGGCATCCGCGCCGTCTCCCAGGAGCAGCAGGTTCCCGTTGCCGTGGCCGAAGGCTTCGTCTGGCTGGCGGGCGATCCGGCGGCGGATGAACCGCAGGAGGGGCATCCCGCCATCGACGCGAATGGCCTCTGCATCCGGCGGACGTTCACCCTCGATTGCCGGGCGGGCGTGGAGTACCGATTCTTCAAGGTCGCCGCCGTCTATACCGGACTCGACGGGGAAGGCGAACCGGAGGAAGCGGCCCGGCGGGACTGCCGCGAAGCGCTCGCCGAGGGCTGGGACGCCCTCCGCGACGCCACCGCGAAGGTGTGGTCCGACTTGTGGGACATCTCTGATGTGCAGATCGGCGGCGATCCGGAGGCGCAGCTCGCCCTCCGATATAGTATGTATCAACTCCTGATCGCCGCTCCCGCCGGGGAACGGCCCGGCTCTATCCCCGCCCGGGGCTTGTCCGGTCAGGTCTACAAGGGAGCGATCTTCTGGGATACGGAGCTGTTCATGCTGCCGTTCTTCCTGCATACGCAGCCGGAGCTCGCCCGGAATCTGCTCCTGTACCGCTGCCGGACGCTGGACGGCGCTCGCCGCAAGGCGGCGGAATACGGCTTCGAGGGAGCCTTCTTCGCCTGGGAGAGCCAGGACACCGGCGACGACGCCTGCACGCTGTTCAACGTAACGGACGTCTTCACCGGCCGGCCGATGCGCACGTATTTCCGCGACAAGCAGATTCACATCAGCGCCGACGTGGCGCACGGCATCTGGAGCTACGTTCAGCTCACCGGCGACGACAGCCTCTTGCTCGACGGCGGCGCGGAGACGGTGCTGGAGTGCGCCCGGTTCTTCCTCTCCTACGGCTACTATCAGCCGGTCCGGGACCGCTACGAGCTGCTCGACGTCACGGGGCCGGACGAATACCACGAGCGGGTGAACAACAACGCCTTCACCAACTACATGGCGGCGAGGACGCTCGACATCGCCCTGGAGACCGTGGACTATCTCCGGAACCGTCATCCGGACCGGCTGGACGAGCTGTTCTCCGAGCTCGCCTATGCCCCCGCGCTGGACCAGATCCGCCGGATGCGGGAGAAGCTGTACCTGCCTGCGCCCGACCCCCGTACCGGTCTGATCGAGCAGTTCGACCGCTACTTGACGCTGGAGGACGTGCCGCTTCGCGACCTGCGGAGCCGGCAGCTGCATCCGAGCGAATACTGGGGCGGCGGCAGCGGACTCGCGACGACCACTCAGATTCTGAAGCAGGCCGACACCGTGCTGCTCCTGCACCTGTTCCGGGACCGGTTCCCCCGAGAAGTCATCCGGGCCAATTGGGAGTACTATGAGCCGCGCACCGAGCACGGCTCCAGCCTGAGCGCTTGCATCTACGCGATGGTGGCGGCGGACATCGGGCTTCCCGACTGGGGCTACCCCTATTTCATGAAAACCGCGACGATCGACCTGACCGGCGAGTCGAAAACCTACGTGGGCGACCTGTACATCGGCGGGGTCCACTCGGCCGCGAACGGCGGAGCCTGGATGGCGGCGATCTTCGGTTTTGCCGGCCTGTCGGTGGAAGCCGGACGCATCCGCCTGAAGCCGGCGCTGCCCTCCGTCTGGACGTCGGTGCGCTTTGCCTTCCGTTTCCGCGGGCAGGCGTTCGCCTTGACCGTCGGCCGGGAGAGCGTGACCGTGGAGCCGCTCATTCTGGCGGAGGAGCAGGTCTTCGCGGTGGCGGGCAGGGAGTACCGCTGCCGTCCGGGCGAAACGCTGGCGATCCGGATTAGCCCGACCGATGCGCCGAACGGCAGCCAATGAGAGGAGAGAGGGATAGCGATGCCATATCTTGACGATAGAGAGCCGACGGCCCGTCCCGGGTTTCGGGAGGCGGTCGCCGGAATGAAGGGAGCGATCTTCGACCTTGACGGAGTCATCGTCGATACCGCCAAGTACCATTACCTCGCTTGGCGCGGGCTGGCGGAGAAGCTCGGCTTCGCCTTCACCGAAGCCGACAACGAACGGCTGAAGGGCGTGAGCCGCATGAGGTCGCTCGACATTCTGCTCACGGTCGGCGGCGTCACGCTGCCGGAAGCGGAGAAGGAGCGCGCCGCCGCTTGGAAGAACGCCAAGTATGTGGAGTATATCTCCCGGCTCGACGCGGGCGAGCTTCTGCCGGGCGCGCGGGACTATTTGACCGCTCTGAGGGAGCGGGGCGTCAAGACGGCGCTCGGCTCGGCAAGCAAGAACGCCGGGCTGATCCTGGCCCGGCTCGACATCGCAGGCCTGTTCGACGCCGTCGTCGACGGGACGCGGGTCGAGAAAGCCAAGCCCGACCCCGAGGTGTTTCGGCTCGGCGCCCGCGAGCTCGGTCTCGCCCCCGCCGACTGCGTGGTCTTCGAGGATGCGGCCGCCGGCATCGAAGCGGCCAAGGCCGCCGGCATGCGGGCCGTGGCCATCGGCCGTCCCGAGCTGCTTCCCGGAGCCGACGCCTGGATCGCCGGCCTGCACGAAGCACTGGGCTGACGGGGAGGGGGGCAGCTCTTTGCCGAGAGCGACGCCTGAATGGCCGGCCTGCACGAAGCGCTGGGCTGACGGGGAGGGGGCAGCTCTCTGCCGAGAGCGACGCCTGAATGGCCGGCCTGTACAAAGTTTCGGTTCGCCGGGCCGAAGCGTTCCCGCCTTCCGGCCGCGCACTTTCTGCGCCTCCTCTGCGCCGGGTCCTCCGGGAAACGCCGCGTTCCGCGCAGACCGGGAGGGCGAAGCGGCTCCGGCTTGCGTCTCGCCTTCCCGGCCCACGCCCCGCCGGCCCTTTCGCTTGTTCCTGCGCCGTCGCGCGCCAACCGGCCCTATTCCCGGATGGCGCGCACGGCGCTTCTCTGTTCCGGCAGGGCTTGGGGACTGGTCCGATTTGGAAGCGGGTAATCCCGTAGAGGAACCGGAACGGACGTTGTAGAATGAAAGGATACAGAAGAGGAAAACGGTTTCGAATGCGATGAGGGGAGTCCGATTCCACCATGAAGAAGCGATTCACCAACCCGATCACCCGGCTTCGCGTCCGCCAGCAGTTCATGCTGCTCGTCATCGTCATGCTGTGCCCGATGATCTTCCTGAACGGCTTCGGCAATTCCAAGGCGGAGAAGCTGCTCAAGCAGCAGGTGACCGACGCGTACCTGGAGCTGAATAAGCAGAACCATTATGTCATCGACCGGGATGTCGATACGATCAACCGGGTCATGACCACGATCATTCAGCATCCCCTCATCCAGCAGATGATTCCGTCCGCCGCGGACAGCGTGGTCGACCGCCTCGACAAATACCAGGACCTCGACAAGCTCCTGCTCAGCTACTCGCTCGGCGTCAACGGCGGGGATGCCGTGTCCTACTCGTTCTTCGTCTACGATCCGGACGACCTCTATTCGTTCGTGCCCAAGGTGCCGCTGAGCGGCTCGAAGAAATCGGGAATCTACTACTTCTCCGACCAGGATAAGCCCGCCTGGTTCGACGAAGCCGTGCAGAAGCGGGGCAAGGGAACCCTGCGGGTCATTCCCCAGTTCAACAACACCTTTTCCAAAACCAATACGCTTGTCTACATCCGGGCGGTGAACAATATTTCCCGGGGAAACAACGTGATCGGGGTGCTGGTCGCCACGAATCTCGACAAGAAGATCGCAGCCTCGTTCGGCACTGTCTCCATCCCGGACGGCGAGATGTACCTGACCGATCCGAACGGCCGGATTCTTGCCGCCTCCAATGCTCCGCTCGGAGGCAAGCTCGACGTGCCCGACGCGTTCCGCGGAGAGCTGCCGGTGGATCAGGCGGAGATCACGAGCGACCATATCTTCGTCAAGAGCCGCAGCCCGGTGGAGGAAGAGAACCTCGTCTATAAGATTCCGCTGAAGTCCATGCTCCGCCAGCAGACCGAGCTGAAATCGGTCATCTGGTTCATCTCGGTCGCGTACATCATCTTCGGCATCGTCCTGATGATGTACTTCTGGCGCTCCTTGATGACGCCCATGCAGAAGCTGGCCTTCTTCGTCCGCTCCTACGAGCCGGGCAATGCCGTGCCGAAGGCGCCCGAGGAGCAGCGGGCGGACGAGGTCGGCGTGCTGATTCACTCCGTCTACGACATGGCCGAGCGCCTGAACGTGCTGATCCACGACAAGTACCAGCTCGACATCAAGCAGAAGGAAGCCCAGCTGCAGATTCTCTACGAGCAGATCAATCCCCATCTGCTCTATAACACGCTGGAAAGCATCTATTGGAAAAGCTCGCTCGAAGGCAATTTCGAATCGGCCGAGATGATCAAGGACCTGTCCAAGCTCATGCGCATCAGCCTCAGCAAGGGGCGCGAATTAATCACGCTGGAGCAGGAGATCGAGCACGCGACCGCCTACATCAACCTGCAGCAAAAGCGTTACGATTACAGCTTCCGGGTGACGTGGGACATCGACCGGGAGCTGCTCGCCGCAAGCGTCCCCAAGATCATCCTCCAGCCGCTGATCGAGAATGCGATCATCCACGGGGTGCGGAACATGGGCGAGGACGGCGAGATCGCCGTCTCTGTGCAGTTCGCGGGCGGCTGCGTTCAGGTTCGGGTGCGGGACAACGGCTACAAGGAGGTCGACTTCGCTGCGCTGGAGCGCCTGCTGAACGGGGAGAAGGGCGATCCCTCGCTCGGCTACGGCATCCGCAACATTCATCAGCGCATTCGGCTGCATTTTGGAAAAGACTATGGGTTGCACTACGAGCGCGGCGATGAGCGCGGAATCACAGCGGTCGTGCTTCTGCCGCTGCCGCCGCAACAACAGGAAGAGAAAGGGGACGATTCGCATGTTCAGCATTTTGCTGGTTGACGACGAACCGTATATTTGCAAAGGGCTCAGCAATCTGCTGGCTTCCGCCGGCCTGCCCATCCGCCAGATTCTGACCGCCCAGAACGGCTACGAGGCGCTGGATTATCTGCGGATGGAAGAGATCGACCTGCTCGTGACGGACATCCAGATGGGCTCGATGAGCGGCATTGACCTCATGCATCAGGCGAAGATGATCAAGCCCTGGGTGCAGACCATCGTCATCTCCGCCCACGAGACGTTTCAATACGCCCAGATGGCCATCCGCCTGGGCGCCCGCGATTACCTGATCAAGCCGATCAACAGCGAGCAGTTCCTCGATTCCGTCCGCAGCGTGCTCTTGCGGCTTGAGCGGCCGATGGCCTCCGGCGAAGAGGTCCTCTCGGGCATGCGCGAGAACTTCCGGATGGCCGAGCCCGTTCCCGAGCGGAGCCGGCTGTTGTCTGCCCTCCTGGAGGGCGAGGTGAAGCCCGATCAGGCGGTAGCCCGGCTGGAGGAGAGCCACGGCGTCCGGCTGGCCGGACCGTATTACTCCGTGCTGCGCATTCGGCTCGATCTGGATACCCCCGGCCGGGAAAAGCATTGGACGGACCGGGACAAAACCCTCATGACCTACGCTGCGCTGAACATCGCGAGCGAGCTCCTGGAAGCGGACTGGCATCCGTACCTGTTCTCGCTCACGGCCGGAGAGATCGTCATCCTGCTGCAATGGAGCGAGGAAGGCTACGCCCTCATGGGCAACGACAAGATCAACCACCTCGACATGATCGGCCGCAGCCTGCACTTTAACATCGACAAGTACCTGGGGGTGCCCGCGGTGATCGGCGTGAGCCAATTGCTCAAGGGCCTCGGCTTCCTCTCCGAGCTGAACGAGCAGGCGAAGAAGGCGATCCGCTGGAACGGGCGCAACGAGGAGCACGCCGTCTTTTACTATGGGGATTTTCATTGGACGACCTACGGTCAGGAGGAGCCGTCCGAGGAAGAGATGAGCGCCCAGAACAATCTGATCGTCGAGCAGGCGCTCGCCTACATGAGCGAGCATTATTCCGACAAAGGTCTCACCCTTCATCAGGTGGCGCAGAAATGCCACGTCAGTCCCAATTACCTGAGCTACCTGTTCAAGAAGAACACCGGCTTTAACCTCTGGGAATACGTCATCAAGCTGCGCATGGAGGAGAGCCGCCGCCTGCTGCTCGCCAGCGACATGCGCCGCTATGAGATCGCCGAGAAGGTCGGCTACGAATCGCCGGAGCATTTCAGCAAGATTTTCAAGAAGTATTTCGGCTACAGCCCGAGCGAATGCAAGAAGTAATAATGCCTACCATCTCCATAGAAGCAGACATGTTCAGGCTTCCCTCCCTTTCTTACAATAAAGACACAACAGACAAGAAGAGAGGGGAACCGGATGAATCAACCAGCTGTGTCGGCAGAGACGGGCCTGGCGGCAATCCGAAGGGGCGCCTTTGCCCGAAAGATCCGCAAGCATTTCTGGGCCTATATGTTCCTTGTGCCCGCACTCGCGATTTTCATCGTTTTTTTGTGGACGCCCATCGTCAAGGGCTTCGTCTACAGCTTCTATCACATCGATTTCGTCAAAGGCAACACCTACCTGGGATTAGACAACTACAAGCGAATCTTCCACGACAGCGACGTGGGGATTTCCGTGAAGAATACCTTGTATTACATGGGGCTATGTCTCCTCATCGGCTTCTGGGTGCCGATCTTCTTCTCCATTGCCATCTCCGAGCTGCGCCGGCTGCAGGGCTTCGTCCGGGTATCCGCCTATCTGCCGAACGTCGTTCCGGTCGTCGTGCTGTACGGCCTCTGGCGCTGGCTGTACGATCCCGTAGGTCCGTTCAACTGGGCGCTCGGCAAGCTTGGCATCGATCAGATCGCCTTCATGACCGACAAACGCTGGTCGATGATTTCGCTGGTTATCATGGAGACCTGGCAGCAGTTCGGCTCAGCCATGCTGATTTATCTGGCGGCTGTGCTGAGCGTGCCGAGAGACTGGTATGAAGCCGCCGAGATCGACGGCGCCGGGATCTGGGCGCGCATCCGTTACATCACGTTGCCTTCGATCAAGAACCTGGTCATCTTGATGCTGCTGCTGCAGCTGATCGGCACCTCCCAGGGCTTCCAATCGCAGATGGCAATGCTCGATGGCGGTCCGAACAACGCAACGCTGACCTACGCCCTGCTCATCAACCGGTATGCCTTTACCCGTCTGGATTACGGAACCGCTTCTGCCATGGGCGTGCTCATGTTCCTCGTCCTGGGCGCACTCGCCGTCGTCCGGGCCCGAATCGAAAACAAGGGGGCGAACAACGGATGAAGCCGCTGGAAAGAGGAATCGTCTCCGATTACGACTTGAAACGGGGGAGCGTGAAGCTCGGGTACGGGGTCATGATCCTGTTCATCTGTATCATGGTTTTCTCCATGCTCTATCCGTTCCTGACCACTTTGTTCAACGGGGTGAAGGGCAACGCCGAAGTCAACAGCTTCCCGCCGCATTTTTTCCCGAAGGAATGGCATTTCGAGAACTTTCATAAAGCGTGGGTCTATATCGCCCTGCCGAAGTTCTTGAGAAATACGCTGTATATCTTCTTCGGCAACATGATCGTCACGACGATCGTGCTGGGCCTCGCCGCCTTCAGCCTTTCCCGGCTCAATGTGCCCGGTCAGAAGTACATCTATCTGTTCTTCATGATCGCCCTGTTCATTCCGCCGACGACGTATATCATCCCGAACTTCATCAACCTGAAGGACCTGCACCTGCTCAATACCTTCTGGGCCTTCTGGCTGCCGGCGGGAGCGAGCGCGTTCAATCTGCTGATCCTGAAGGAATTCTTCGACGGCATCCACATGGATCTGATCGAATCGGGCCGGATCGACGGCGCATCCGAGTTCCGGCTGTTCGTGCAGATTGCCGTGCCGCTGTCCATTCCGATCTTCTCGACCATCGCCATTTTCGTCTTCGCCGGCGCGTGGAACGATTGGTACTGGCCGTCGCTCGTGCTGCACAACGACTCGCATTATCCGCTGTCGACCGCCATTTACAAATATGTCTTGAATGCCCGCAGGCTCGACACGAACATCAAGTTTGCGCTGTTGTCGATGGTCATGCTGCCTCCGGTCCTGTTCTTCCTGTTCTTCCAAAAATACATCATGCGCGGGCTGCATGTCGGGGGGGTCAAGGGCTGAAGGCAGAAGAAGCTTGTCCTAGTTATTAACTCAAATGTCAATGCAAGCGTAACCAAACACACAAACCGCTTAAGATCACACCTCGTTCTTTCGCAGACGGTCGATTATCATGAGCGTATCACCACGGTCGGGAGCCGCGCCTTACCCAACCAACACTTACAGGAAAAGGGGAGTATTCATGCGTAAACTTTCCATCTCGCTTCTGTGCCTGATGACGGCGGCCACCGCCCTCACGGCCTGCGGGGGCAAAGACAAGGAATCCGCTTCGCCCAGCTCGAGCGCCGCTCCGAGCGCTTCAAGCGAAGCCTCGGCAACGGCCAGCACCGCACCCGCCGCCTCCGACAAGCCGGTCACGATCAGCATCTACTATCCGACGCCGGACAAGGTCGACGAGCGGAAGCTGGAGGACGACAAGATCGCCCGCTTCAACGAGAAATACCCGAACGTCACGATCGTCAAGAGCGACTGGCAGTATAATCCGGCGGAAATCGGCATCAAGATGGGCGCGAACGAAGCCCCGACGCTGTTCAACACTTACGCCACCGAAGGCAAGTTCCTCGCCGAACGCGGCTGGGCGGCCGACATCACCGATCTGTTCAACAGCTACGAGCACAAGGATGAGATGAACCCGATCCTCCAGGATCAATTCAAGATCGACGGAAAAATCTATGGAATCGCTCAACGTGGTTACGTAACCGGCACGGTCGTCAACAAGAAGATGCTCGACGCAAAGAGCGTTGCCGCGCCTGACGCCGACTGGACCTGGGACGATCTGCTGAACACGGCCAAGGCCGTCGCCGATCCGGGGAAGGGCATTTCCGGGATCGCCCCGATGGGCAAGGGCAATGAAGCCGGCTGGAACTGGACCAACTTCCTGTTCGAAGCGGGCGGCGACATCCAGAGCATAGCGGACGGCAAGGTCACCGCCACCTTCAACTCCGAAGCCGGCCAGAAGGCGCTGGAATTCTACCACAAGCTGCGCTGGGAAGCGAACGCCATTCCGAAGGATTGGGCGCTCGGCTGGGGCGATGCGGTCGGTTCCTTCGCTCAGGGCCGGACGGCGATGGTCATCGCCGGCGCATCCGATCCGGTCGACCAGGCGCTGAACCAAGGCGGCATGAAGCCGGAGGACGTGCTCGTGTACCCGATGCCCGCAGCGGAAAAGGGCGGCAAGCACACCGGTGTGCTCGGCGGCGACTTCCTCGTCATCAACCCGAACGCGTCCAAGGAAGAGCAGCAGGCGGCCTTCAACTACGCCACCTTCGACTACTTCTCCGACAAGGGCCTGGCTTCGCTGGAAGCCAACATCCAATCCCGGCAAAAGGACAACAAATACTACATCCCGCCCGTTATCGAGTACTTCAACATGGACTCCGCTTACGGCGCGAAAGTGAAGGACGTCTACGGCAAATACACCAACGTGTATCAGTACGACCAGAAGGTGCTGGGCCTGCTCGACGGCAAGCCGGAAGCCCAGTACAACACCCAGGACTACTACGGCGCAATGACCAATGTCATTCAGGAGATCTTCTCCAAAGAGAAGGTTGACGTGAAGGCCCAGCTGGACTCCGCCGCCAAGACGGTCCAAGAAAAATTCTTTGACACGATCAAGGTCAACTAAGCGGCTCACGCACCGACGGGACCGGCCCACACAGGGCCGGTCTTTTTCAAAGAAACCGGCAGTTGAATCGGGGGTTCACAAGGGAGGCAGCATCGGTCATGAAGATAGGAAAACGAAATGGGATCATCGCCGGGTCGGCGCTTGTGCTGATTCTTGCGGCTGGCCTTATCGTCTGGATGGCGTTCCGGCACGATACGGGTGTCGCCTACAAGGCGGTCGGGGATACGCTCACCGTCGGCAACGAACATTATGAAATCGGTTTCCAGAAGGAGAAGGGCGCGATCTCTTATGTGCTGAACAAGGAGACCGGCAAGAAAACCGAGCTCGCCAACCGGAGCGGGGCGCTCTGGTGGGGCATACTCGACGACGACACCTCCGTCGGCGGCAACAAGGCCGACTCCTTCGCGTATCGCTGGAACCGGTCGAAGAACGAGCTGACCTTCGAATACGGAGGCAAGCTGCAGGTGGAGGTGGTCGTCGGCTTTGGCCAAGACAACCGCATCCGCATGAGCGCCAAGGTGACGAACCATACGGGCGGAACGCTGGAATCCTTCCGCTTCCCGTACGAGCTGAAGCTGCCGTCGGCTTCCATTCAGGACGGCCTCCTGCCGCTCCTGCCCGGGGCCAAGCTGAAGACGGCCTTCTTCCGGGAAAACAATTCGTACGAAGCGCAGTATCCCGGCACCTTCTTCGCCTCCTACCTGGCCTTGAACACCGAGAGCGGTCCGCTCGCCCTGTATGACCTCGTAGCGAGCCCGATGTCCTCGGTCGATCTCGGCTTCAAGACCATGGTGGACGATCCGGGCAAGACGGGCCTCGTCCACAATTACAAGCTGGCGACGGCGGCGGGAGGCGTCTGGAACAGCCCGACGCTCGTGCTGGAGGTAGGCGGCGACTACGCCGATTCGATCGCGTCTTACCGCGAGCTGAACGGCATAGACCGGTTCCGCTCGCTCGCCGACAAGCTGGGCAAGGACAAAGACCGCTATCTGGCGATGCCCTTCCTGAAAATGGACGTCTCGGCTATCCCCGGCGCGGGCTGGACGGCGCTCAAGTCCGGCTTCGTCGACAAGCTGACATTCCCGAGCGTCCTGCACCTGGTCGGCTTCCAGACGGGCGGACACGACGAGAACTATCCGGATTTTCTGCCGGCCGATGCCAAATGGGGAACGGACGCCGAGTTCCAGGCGTTCGTCCGGGCGGCCAAGACCAAGGGCGACGCGCTGGTGCCTTACACCAATTTCTCCTGGTGGGGCATCCACTCGCCGACCTTAACGAGGCTCCCCGCGGGAACGGCGATCGAGGATATCGCGGTGAACAAGGTTCCCGGCGTCCCGGTCAAGGAGGATTACGGCGTCCACAGCGGGTACGTGATGAACATGGCCGACCCCTATGTGACGGGCCGCATCGCCGAGGAACACAAGAAGCTGCTCGATGCGGGAATGGACGGAATCTTCGAGGACCAATGGGGCATCCGCGACGTGCCGTATACCCTCAACAGGACCTTGGCTCCGGGAACCGACGCTTCCTCGTCCTATTACGCCGCCGTGAGAAGCTATTTCGCATCGCTGAAGCATCCGATGTATACGGAGGACGGCTTCGATATGCTGGTCGGCGACTCCGTCGGCTTCATGGGCTCGAACTACCTGTGGGACCTGCTCGGCTACCGGGCGAAGACCGCAACGTATTCCGAGTATTACCCGATGATCGGCATGCTCGCCCGCGACAAGGTGATGCTGTTCCAGCACAATCTGGCGGCCGAGACGATGACCGATAAGAAGGAAATGCTCCGCTGGAATGCGGCCATGGGCTATCACCTGAGCGCCGACCTGTTCAACGGCATCGACAATCCTTGGGTAGACCTGGTCGGCCTTGTTCAAAAGGAAGTGCTGGCGAAATACGGCGACGCCCGGGTGAAGAGCTTCGAGCCCGTAGCCGCCGATATCACCCGAACGGATTTCGGCAGCTACACGGTGCTGGCCGACTGGAACGCCGATAAGCCCTTTGAGGCGGGCAGCGGGTTTACGCTCGCTCCAAGCGGGTTTGAGATCTTAGGGGAAGACGGAGGCGTTCGCGCCGGCGCCTACAGCGTCTACAACGGGGTGGAGCTCGGCAAAGGCGATCATATCGTGGTCGAGCTCCGCTCGACCGGCCGCATCCGCCTGTATCAGCCGGTTGGTTCCGACACCACCCTTGCCGTGAAGAAGCCGAAGGACTGGAAGCATGCAGCGGCGGCGGCTTATACGATGGCGGGCGAGAAGCTTGCGGATATTCCGGCAACGGAGCAAGGCGATTCCGTCCGGTTTGATTTCATCCGAACGCTGGGAGACAAGAAGGCGGCGTATGTGGAGCTGACCGCTTCGGACAATGCCGTATCCGTCGCCGACTTCCCCTACAAGAAGGTGAAGGAGCTGCCGAACCTGGCATTCGGCAAGAAGGTGCAGGTCTCCAGCATGGCTTCGGCCGATTTCCCCGGCGAGAAGGTGCTGGACGGCGATCCTTATACCTATTGGGAAAGCACGGCGAAGAATTTCCCGCAAACTCTCACGCTGGACCTGGGCGGGGTGACGGATATCGGCAAGCTCGTGTTGAAGCTGCCGCCTCAGGATGCGTGGGCCACGCGCAATCAGACAATCGAGGTGCAGGTAAGCCAGGACGGGCAGACGTTCACCACGGCCAAGACGGAAGCGCCATATTCCTTCGATCCGAAGCGGGAAAACCGGGTGGACATTCCGCTCGACGCCGCGAAGGCGCAAGCGGTGCGCCTGGTGGTGAGCGCGAACACCGGCTGGCCGGCGGCGCAGCTGGCGGAGGTTGAAGTCTACGCTCCGGAATAAGGAGCCGAAGAACAGCGAAAACGGAAGGCCCGAAAGCTCGGGACCTTCCGTTTTTCTTTTGAATAGCCGCTGGCTTCAGGCAACAAGCCTTAGCCTTTACGGTCGGGCGAACCCGGATGCGTCGCGGGTTCCGAAGGCAGTACCGTGCTCAACCGTTCTTACGGCTCGGCGCCCCAGGACAGGGTGCCCGATACGTAAGCCGGAAGCAGCAGGCTGTCGACATACGAGCTGGCCGTCGCATTGAAGGAATAATCGTCGGTCTGGGTATAGTTGCTCCAATCGGTCTTGGAGATGCGGACCTGGATTTCGATGCTTTGCCCGGCAGCCAGCGATCCGGCCGCGCTGGTGAAGCCGATCTCCGCATAGGTATCGGCATTGGCCTTGGCGGAGCTCATCTTGGCGAAGGCTCCGGTGACATTGGCCGCGCCGACGGTCGACCAGTCGACGAACAGGTTCTGGGCCTTGTCGCCGTTGATCGTGTAATAATACCGGAGCTTCACGTTGGAGAGGGGGAGGGCACTCGTTCCGGTATTGGTCAGCTTGATGCGGGGATTCAGCGTGTTGGTTGTAGCATCCTTGCCGCCGTTATACATTTGCACCTTGATCGCTCCGGTCGTCGGCGTGGCTGTCGGTGTGGCCGTTGGCGTAGCTGTCGGCGTAGCCGTCGGTGTCGCGGTTGGCGTGGCTGTCGGCGTAGCCGTTGATGTGGTTGTCGGCGTCGCGGTCGGTGTGGCCGTCGGTGTAGCCGTTGGCGTGGCGGTTGGCGTGGCTGTCGGTGTGGCTGTCGGCGTAGCCGTCGGTGTCGCGGTTGGCGTAGCGGTCGGTGTCGCCGTCGGCGTAGGCGTCGGGTTACCGTTTACCGCATCGCCATAGACGATGCCGTGGCCGTTGGTACCGACATAGACGCGGCCGAATACCTTGGGGTCGCCGGTGATGGCCGAGTTGGTGATTCCGTATTGATGCTGGTCATCATTGATGCGCACCCAGCTCGCTCCGGCGTCGATGGAGCGGAAGATGCCGCGGACGCCGTCGATCTTGGCGCTGGTATAGAGGGCCTTGTAGGTCTGACCCGGAGCCGGCTTGCCGAAGCCGATGACATCGGCTTGCTGCACGTTGGCCAGACGGGTGAAGCTGGCCCCCGAATTGACCGAATGCCAGAGGCCGTAGACGGTATCCTTGTCGCCGCCGGCGAGCCAGATATCGCCCTCCGTGCCCGGTATGGCTTTCAGATCGCCCGTGTTGGGAAGCCCGGAGGCCGCCGTTGCCGTGAAGGTGGCTCCGCCGTCCGTGCTGACGTAGAATTTCCCGGCAGCGATGGCGTAGAACTTGTTCTTGTTGACCCGGTCCGACGCGACCTTGGCCCCGACGGGGAGTCCGGCGCTGGCCGTCCAGGAGTTGCCGCTCGACTTCGTGTAAAAGACGCCCGCGTCGTTGATCGACCAGACGACGGAGCTGCCGTCGGCCGCCATGGCGACGGTGCCGCCGCCGGTCTTCGTCGTCGGCTGGGAGGTCGGCTGGTACCAGTTGCCGCCGCTGTCCCGCGACAGCCCGAACAGAATCTGCGTCGGGTAGTTATTGTCGTAGCTGCCGACGCGGACGATGAAGGCTGGATCCAGTTCGGCGTAATCCAGGCTCGCGGTGCTCTTGGGGTTAACCAGCATCTTGGCGGGGACCTTCGTCACGTCGTCATGCTTGAAGCCGCTGACGTCGAATACGCCACTGATGACCTCCGGTCCGATCGGCGTGCTGATGAGCGAGCTGACGGCCTCCTCCTCGATGCCCTTGGCCATCACGGACAGATTGATCTTGCCGCCGCTGTCCCAAGCCGTGAGGTTGTTGGTTCCATAGAGCGTCGCTCCCGTTCCGTACATCATTCGGTCGGAATTGAACGGGTCGATCTCCAGATCGCCGATCATCCAGCCGAGCTTCGGAGTGACTTCGGGAGGGGAAGGGTTGTTCGCAAAGTCGAGCCAGGGAGCGGCCGAGATATCCTGCGTATAGCGGAACGACCGGGACGGATAGCCGTTCCAATCCCATATGGCCGTCCACGTCGCCCCGCCGTCGGTGCTGCGGAAGATCTTCTCATCCGGCCACCAGGCGTTCATCGAGGCAACCATGAGGGTGTTGGGGTGCTGCTTGTCCACGGTGAGGCCGCCGTAGCCGAACCAGTCGTCGGAGCTCTCCGAATCGACCGGGCTGATGTTGGTCCAGGCGCCTGTGGCGGTATTGAGCTTCCAGACCTGTCCCTTGCTGCCCGTGTAAGGACCGACCTCATTGCTGTAGTCCACGTACAGCATTCCATTCGAGGCCAACACGCCGTGCTGCGGCAGAAAACCGGTCGGCTGTCCCGGAACGGCTTCCCAGGTGGCACCGCCGTCCTTGCTGCGGAAGATGTTGTTGGTCATATCGCCGACGCCCACATAGATCACTTGGCTGGCGCTGCCGGCGGTGCCGCTCGCCTTGTCGAAGGCGATCCAGGAGATGCCCATGATATCGCCCTGGTAAGAATCGCCGGGCACGGGAATGTAGGTGCCCGGATTGGGGAAGCTCGTCACCTTGCTCCAGGTCTGCCCGTAGTTGGTGCTCTTCCACAGGCCGTTGCCGCTGCGGGCGCCCAGGTACAGGATGCTGTTCTTGTTCGGGTCAATCACCAGCCGTTCGCCCATCGAGCGGCCGGGCATATTGCCGCCTACCTTGAACGGCAGGGGAGACGAAGTAAACGTATTCCCCCGGTCGGTCGAGATGAGCACCGACCCGTTGTTCGGGTCCCAGGCGTTCGTGTACATCCCGGCCAGCAGGTACAGGCGGTTGGGGTCGACGGGATCGGTCGCCAGCGCGTCGATGCCGTTCTTGTTCCAATCGTCCCAGCCCACCCAGTTCGTCAGCTGAATCCAGCTGTTGTCGGCTTTATTCCAGCGGTAGGCCCCGCCTATGTCGGTGCGGGCATAGATCAGATCCTTTTCCGATTCGTTGAAGATGATGCCCGGAATGAAGCCGCCACCGGCTCCGGTATTGACGTTCTTCCAGGTATAAGCTTCGCTTGGCGCCGCCTGGACCGAAGGGGCGGTTACGGCAAACGAGCCGCCGATCAGCGCGGCCGCAAGCAGCAGCAAGCCTCCGGATTTGCGAATCTTCTTGCGGTTCATGATTTCTCCTCCTTGGGATATAATCGGTGCGGTTCCCATCTGAGCTGACCTCGACAGCCGGACTTGCGTTTAACGAGCGGACATCCCTCCTTAGTCGGAGTTGGGAACGAAGCGTTGCCGGGATCGAGGCAGGAGAAAGGAATCGCCGAGCCGTAAGCGCATTCATGAATGTTCACTGGACAAAGGTCGGATTCCTTTTCGCAAACAGGTTACCGATAACGCTTTCATTCCTCATATTAGCAACACTTCCCTATTTTGTAAACCATAGATTTCCATAGAATCGGCAAAGTCTTCAAAAATAATTTCCAATTCCCGTTTAGAGGCGAAATGCCTGGGGTAAGTAAGGATTAATCTACCATTAGTCGGAGGGGCTTAACGAAAAAAGACCCAGAAAGGGGATGAGGCATGGAGAATGAAAGCAAAAAGCAATACCTCCATAAAAAAAGATTTATAGAATTTGTTGTTTTTACCGCCATTTTGTGACAAACATCCTTGCAAAAAAATGATATGATGTATTTGAAAATCAACCGAGGGTCAGCAAAAGGCAAACCTGACTGAAAAGCAGGGACGCAAAGTCACAGGTCTACGGTCTCGATCCTAAGCGACTAAGACGGCTGGACTGCCTGGAGATCGGAACTCGCGGAGGGATGTACAATGAACCAGCCCATCCAAGCTAACGCCGATGATTTTGACCAGGAATGGATCGAACTGATTCATGAGGCATACAAAATGGGGATTCCCTACGAAGAAGTCAGAGAATTCCTGCGCCGTGCCAACCGGATGCCCATAGCCCTGTAACCTTGCCGCCGCTTCGTTCCGAATTTTCCATACATAATCCGTACCGTATTCGTCCTTAGGACTGTTTCTCCTTGCAATAGGCAGAGGAGGGGCGGTCTCTTTTTATGGGAGGGAAAGGTATATAGTATAGATATAGGATATAATTGGATTATGAATTCGGTGGAGGAGGAAGTCTATGCAAATCGGAGTTCCCAAGGAAATCAAGAACAATGAGAACCGGGTCGGGCTGACTCCCGCCGCAGCCGCAGCTTACCGCGAAGCGGGCCATGAAGTGCTTGTGGAACGCGGTGCCGGCACCGGCGCCGGTTTTGCCGACGAAGAGTATGCGCGGGCGGGAGCGAGCATTGTCGCCACGGCGGAAGAAGCGTGGGAGGCGGAGATGGTCGTCAAGGTGAAGGAGCCGCTTCCCGAGGAATTCGGCCGCTTTCGGTCGGGGCAGATTCTGTATACCTATCTGCACCTCGCTCCGGAGAAGCAGTTGACCGAGGCTCTCGTCCAATCGGGCGTCACCGCGATCGCCTACGAGACGATTCAACGGGAAGACGGCAGCTTGCCGCTCTTGATACCCATGAGCGAAGTGGCCGGGCGGATGGCGGTGCAGATCGGCGCGCATTTCCTGGAAAAAGCCCACGGCGGCAAAGGCGTCCTCCTCGGCGGTATTCCCGGGGTGGCTCCGGGCCGGGTCGTCATCGTCGGCGGCGGAGTCGTCGGAACGCAGGCGGCGGCCATGGCGGTCGGCCTGGGAGCGGAGGTGACCGTGCTCGACAAAAGCCTGGATCGGCTCCGTCAGCTCGACGATCTGTTCCGGGGTCGGATCCGGACGATCGCCTCGGGACGGACCGTTCTGGAGGAGGCGGTCAGAACCGCCGATTTGCTGATCGGCGCGGTGCTTGTGCCGGGGGCGAGGGCGCCCCGGATCGTCCGCAAGGATGCGGTGGCGGCGATGGAGCCCGGCTCGGTCATCGTCGACGTGGCGATCGATCAGGGAGGCTCGATCGAGACCGTCGACCGGATTACGACCCACGATCAGCCGACCTATGTCAAGCACGGCGTACTGCATTACTCGGTAGCCAACATGCCCGGGGCGGTGCCGCGGACGTCGACCATCGCTCTTACCAATGCGACGCTGGAATACGGCCTGCAGATCGCCGGGAAGGGGTTCAAACAGGCGGCCCGGGAGAATGCGGCCATCGCCCGGGGCATCAATGTGGCGGCCGGGCAGGTGGCTCACCCGGCGGTTGCGGCGGCGCACGGCTATTCGCATACGGAGGTAGCGGGATTGCTGCAGTAGCGGCAGTCCCTTTTTTTGATTTGCATTTTATGTAAGAGGGAGGCATAATAAAGATGAAGACTTCATGATAATGATAATCATTATCATGAATCGAAGGGCTTCTTGCCGAACCTGGCACCGAATACGACTACCTGCAAGAAGGAGCATGATAACCGATGAGAGCCAAACGGCTGCGCACCCGTCTGTCGCTGGATGACTATTTGGATCTGCTGAACTTGGCGATCCGCCTCGGGGATAAAGGCTGGCAAAAGGAAATAACCGCCAAGCTGGAGAAGCTGGCGGAACTTCAGGCTGAGGCGAAGCATTAAGGATCTACAGACGAATGCCGGTCGGAGTTTTGTAGCTTTTCAGCATAACCTGGCAGTCCACGTGGGTGACTCCGGGAAGGGTATAGAGCTTTTCGTTGAGAAACTCCTCCATCTCCCGTCCGTCGCGGAAAAGCCCCTGCACATGCAGTTTGCTCGGGCCTGTCATATGATACAGGCTGGTCACGAACGGGTCGTCCTTCAACCGGTCGGCGACCTCCAGCAGAAGATGGGGCTCCGTCTCCACATAGAAGAACGCGGAGACGCCGATGCCGATTTTCTCCGGATTGATCACGGCGGTAAAGCGCTCGATGACCCCCTCCTCCATCAGCAGATTGATGCGGGATTGGACGGAGACGCGGGACAAGCCAATCTCCCTTGCCAAATCGGTGTAAGATATTCTTCCATTTCTATAGAGGGAGACGATGATTTTTCGGTCAATTTCATCGATCGCGAACACATCAGAGTCATGTTGGGATTTGTTCATTCTCCTGTCTCCTTCTCTTCATCTCTTACAAATCGACGTCCGTTTTGGTGAAAATCCTACTTTATGAACTAATATACCCTGCTCCACCAGCGATCGCAATGGTTATTTTGGACGATGATGGTATTTTTGATGAGTTTGGGGCAAACGATTCATATTTCTTTTCAATGTTATGATTCCTATCATATGGGGTTGCCGAAGGAAAAGCAAACGGCCTTCAACGTCAAAAAAGGACAGCTTCCGGTTTTGTGCCGGTCGCAGTCCTTTTGGGGATTGGGGTGGGACGAGCAAGAGGAAAGGCAGGAGAAGACTAGTCGGCCTGGACGGCTTCCGCTTCGGCTTCCGCCGCGGCTGCTTCCCGTTCACCGGGTTCTTCTTCCGCAACCGCTTCCAATTCTTCCACTGCCTCTTCCGTTTCCTCTGCGCTCTCGCAGACTTCTTCTTCGGCCTCTACCGCTTCGAGCTCGGCTTCCGCTTCCGGAAGGAGGTCTTCCTCCGATTCTTCCTCCACAAGCCGATCCTCCACCTCTTCCAACACGTCTTCCGCCGCCAGCACTTCTTCTTCCTGACTCATTGCCTCTCACTCCTTTCGATGAATGACTTCCTTTTAAGTGTATGCCCGTCCTGATAGGCCTACAAGAGGTGCAAAATGTCGAGTCCGACTTTATTTTCCCCCTTCGTTCGAGCGGTCCCGGGAGGAATGGCAGGGAACGGAGATCTTGTCTGGATTTGTTGGGGAAACTCCGGTAAAATGGAGACTACTACCGATTATAGGAGATACCTGGATTGGATACTCTTCTGCTTCAAATCGAGAATGCGCGACAGGAATTGATCGAGCTGGCCTGCTGCCTTGGTTTCACGGACAACCGCGTACTGGACAAGTCCTGCGAGCTGGATCAACTGCTTAACCGGTATGAGCAGGACAAGGGGATTCAGGAGTAAAGACGAATGAAGCCGGCGACGGCTTTTTTTGTTGGATGCTTGAGGCGTGATACAATGAGAGGAAAGGAGAGGATGGTTACGTGGAAATCAATTTGAACGGCAAGCTGGCTCTGGTTACCGGAGCCACCGGGCAGCTCGGCAGAGTCATGGCGAGGACGCTGGCCTCCTGCGGAGCCGATGTGGCGCTCCATTACCGGGGGAACGAGGCCAAGGCCCTGGAGCTCGCAGAGGAAATCGCCGGCCTCGGCAGACGGGCGATGACGGTTCAGGCGGATATCACCGACCGGGAATCGGTGTTCGCCATGAAGGAGCGGATTGCCGGAGAGCTAGGCGAAGCCGATATTGTCGTGGCGAACGCGGTAATCCAATACGAATGGAAGCCGATCCTGGAACAGCCCGAGGAGGATTATGACAGCCAGTTCCGCTCCTGCGTCATGCAGAGCGTCTACCTGGCCAAAGCCTTCCTGCCCGGCATGATCGCCAAGAGGAGCGGCCGAATGATCGGCATCAACACGGAATGCTCGATGCAGAATTTCCCGGGCCAGTCGGCCTATGTCGCCGGAAAGCGGGGAATGGACGGCGTCTATCGGGTTCTGGCGAAGGAAGTCGGAGAAGCCCAGGTAACGGTCAATCAAGTCGCCCCGGGCTGGACGATCAGCGAGCGGGACCGGCTGGAGCATACGGAGCGCAGCGAAGCGTACGAGAGTACCGTGCCCTTGAAGCGCCGCGGCACCGACCAGGAGGTCGCGAACGTGGTCGCCTTCCTCGCCTCCGATCTCGCCAGCTTCATCACCGGCGCTTACGTGCCGGTCAGCGGCGGCAACGTCATGCCGAGCATTTGATTCGGAACACCTTGAACATAAAGGAAGGACTGCGAATGGAGCTGTATGAACATATGGGCGGAGCGCCCGCTGTACGCAAGCTGGTGGAAGCTTTCTACCCGAAGGTGCAGGCGCATCCGCTGCTGGCCCCGCTGTTTCCCGAGGACATCTATCCGGTGATGGAGAAGCAGGAGCTGTTCTTGACTCAATTCTTCGGAGGCCCGCCCCGGTATACGATGCAACATGGGCATCCGATGATGCGGGCGAGGCATCTGGCGTTTCCGATTACACCGGAGCGGGCGGACGCCTGGCTGGCCTGTATGGGAGCAGCCCTGGAGGAGACGATCGCCGATGCCGAGCTGCGGCAGGTCCTCTGGGAGCGGCTGAAGAACACCGCGTATTTCTTCATCAACCGGGAGTCGGACTGAGGCCGAAGGCGTCGGCCCGAGCGGGGGACAGCCCAGGGGATGGCCGAGAGCAACGGATATACCGGATACGATCCTAACGAAGAAAACCGCCCAATCGGGCGGTTTTCTGGTTCGGGAAGTCCCTTACGAACAGGAAACGGCCTAGGTACCAGGATCGTAGACCACGCCCGCGAACAGCACGGCATGGGTTGCCGAATCCTGGATGGCATAGAAGAAGGGGCGGTTTACGATAAACCGGACGGGTTCCTCAGGCTTACCGGCCGAACCGGCCTCCCCCATAACGGCGGTTGCCGCAGCAGCCTCGGTACCCGCTTCATCGACGCGGATGAAGCTACGCTGGAGGATACCGGAAATCGACAGTGGCTCCCCCTCCTTGCCGGTGATCGGCGAGAAATCAGCTTGAGTGGGGTCGAACGCCCGCTTCATGCCCAGCTTCATCAGCGGCTGGACGAGCTTTGCCTCATCGGAGTAGCTGAATTTGGGGAGCTCGAGAACAATCTTTTGCTTCGGGAAGCCGCTCTGCCAATCCATTGGATGCTCCGTCAGTTCCGCCATCAGCTCGTCGGGTCGGATTCCGGCGGCCGGAAGGACGATTGCCATGGAACAGGAGGAATCGGCATAGGGCAGGAGGGCCACCTCATAGCGGGCGGTTTTTTTGTAGGCGAAGTATTTGTACTGACGCATAAAGGAGGCTGGGACTTCCGTTCCGTCGGCGCGGTGAAAAATGTCTTGACTCGTCATTTCCGGATCAAAGGGAAGGGACCATTTGGCATCGAAGGATATGGCATTCAGAAGGACCATCCGATCCTGTTTCGGCAAGGGCTGGTCGATCAAGCTGGGGATTCGCCCATCCGTTTGTTGATTCACCCAATCATTGATTGTCTTCGGGGTTTGCGGAGAGGCGAAATCGAGCTCCGATACCTTCGCGCGATAGGTATAGCGAAGGCTGGCAAGGAAGTCTTCGGAGAAGGAGGCTCCTTGATGGAGCCACAGCGAATTGGCCAGCTTGACTTGAAAGCCGCCTTTCTTGCTGCTTGCCAGCACATCAAGCAGGGCTGCATTGCCTGTAGCGATTGCTTCATCCTCCAGGCCTTTGTAGTGCAGAGCATCGGCCATCTCCTCTTGGGTCACGCCGGCCGCTCCGCTGTACACCATACCGAGCGCTTGGGAGAAGCTGAGCGGCGAGAAGAAATGATTCTTCGTCTGATGCTCCCAAAGCTGCTGGACCAGGGTGAATCCGGTTTGGTTATTCGCCTCGGTCACGCGGGAATTGAGCTTATCGGAGGAATAGACCGGACGCTCGTCTGGCTCCTTGGATGAGGAGGTCGTCGCTTTCTCCTGACCGCCGCATGCCGCCAGGCTGAGGAGCAGAAGCACGACAGCGGTGATCCACGCATAGGGTTTATAACGAAACATGAAGAGGAACTCCTTCCAACTTATGTATTACCCTATTAACGCATCTATCTCCGGTTTGGTTGCACCCGATTCGAGCGGAGGATTACAATGGGGACGGGTCACAGACAGCCACGAGAGAGGGGACGCGCTTCGACATGGAGAGCAAGGGGACAGTTCGGGTTGAGAAGGATTTTCTGGGGGAAAAAGAAGTGCCTTCCGGCGCTTATTATGGCATACAGACGCTACGGGCGGTGGAGAACTTCCCGATCACCGGCGTTCCGGTGCATCCGGAGCTGATCCGGGCACTGGCCGAGGTGAAGAAGGCCGCCGCCCGGGCCAACATGGAGACGCATCTGCTGACCGAGCGAATCGGACAGGCGATCGTTCAGGCGGCGGAGGAAGTAGCGGCAGGCGGGCTGGCGGACCAGTTCCTGGTCGATTCCATCCAGGGGGGCGCGGGCACGTCGATCAACATGAACATGAACGAGGTGCTGGCGAACCGGGCGTTGGAGCTGCTCGGGGAAGAGAAAGGCACCTATTTCGCCTGTAATCCGAACAACCACGTCAACATGTCGCAATCGACCAACGACACGATTCCGACCGCGTTGCGGCTCGCCGCCTACGGGCTGGCCGCGGAATTGACGGCGGCGCTGGATGAGCTGGTAGAAGCCTTCCACGCCAAGGGGCGGGAGTTCGCCGATGTCCTGAAGATGGGCCGGACGCATCTCCAGGATGCCGTCCCGATCCGCATGGGCCAGGAATTCGAGGCCTACGCGCGCGTTCTGGCCCGCGACGGCATGCGGATTCGCACCGCGGCGGCCGGACTGCTCGACGTGAACATGGGAGCCACCGCCGTCGGAACGGGACTGAACGCCAAGCCGGAATACATCTCACGGGTAGCGCGGCATCTGGCCGAGCAGACCGGCTGGGCGGTGGCCTCGGCGGATCACCTGGTCGATGCGACGCAGAACACGGATGCCTATACTGCGCTTTCGGCCGCACTCAAGGTGTGCTCGATTAACCTGTCGAAGCTGGCGAACGACATCCGGCTGATGGCCTCCGGCCCGACGGCCGGCTTTCAGGAACTGCTGCTGCCGGCGCGGCAACCGGGCTCGTCGATCATGCCGGGCAAGGTCAACCCGGTCATGGCCGAGACGATCAACCAGATCGCCTTCCAGGTGATGGGCAACGACACGACCATCGCCGAGGCCTGCCAGGCCGGGCAGCTGGAGCTGAACGTCATGGGCCCGGTGATTGCCTTCAATCTGCTGCAGTCGCTGAAGATCATGAAGAACGGCCTGGTCGTGTTCCGTAAGTTCGCGATCGAGGGGCTGGCCGCCAATCGCGAGCGCTGCAAACGGTACGTGGACCAGAGCTACGGCATCTGCACGGCGCTGAATCCGCATCTCGGCTACGAGCGGGCGGCGCTGCTCGTCAAGGAAGCGATGAAGTCGGGCCTGACGATCCGCGAGCTGATCCTCGAGCGGCATCTGCTGACCGAGGAGGAGATCGACCTCATCCTCGATCCCTACCAGATGACCTCGCCCGGCATCTCGGGCGAGAAGCTGCTGATGGAACAGTAAGGAGCTAAGGAAGCCCTACTTCAAGCGAACGCTGTAGGTGTGGGCTAATCATGAGGGACTGAGGCTATCCCTAGGGGGCGTCAGTCCCTTTTTAGGAATAATTCATCGATTAGTTTAAACAGGGCATCATTTCGGGAACTTAGCATCTTATATTTTCTTATACGGTTCCTACTGTCTACGACTACATAACCACTGTCATTTATGACAACGGAGTAATTATCCGAATTATGAACAAAGACAAGATCATACGCGTTTGCTTGATTTTGAATGTTTGGGTTGCCAAGTGCTTTTCGGTATTTGGTTATTTCCAAGAGGGTTGTAAAACGTTTCATTTGTTCTCCTTTGAGCTCGGTCGAGAGGATTGCGGGGTCTTTCTTTTTATCAAATCTAACGGTAAGATCTATTTTTTCTACTTGATCAAACTCTAAAAAAACGTTGTCTGCCGCTACAGGACGGAAATAGTAAATTGAAATAACAGTGAAAAACACTAGAATAAAATCTGCACAGGCGTAATGAATAAGTTCAATCTATATAGTTGGATTATTCTCTGGATCTGCCCGACAAGTACATATACGTCATAACGAAAAAGATCACGAAAACGATCAGCTCGCTCAGCAGCTTCTGAAACTGAAGAACGTATAGGGGATGGAAGCCATTCACCTCGACGTGACGATGGATCGTCATCCAAATTGGGGCATAGGTCGCGCTGTAAATATTCTTTTCGGGTCCCCATTCCAGTTGATAGGGAACGAAGAAAACGCCAATGAGCAATAAGATCGCTCCGAAAAACAGGTAAAACCACGGACTCCTTTTTTTCATTCGCTTACCCCTCCAAAAAAAGTTGTAAATGCGTCACCAGCCCATCAAGTTGATCCGTCGAATCGGCTGGTGCTCCGCGTCCGCTAAGAATGTCAGCTGCCGGTAATCGGAAACTTGGTACACCTGCTTCCAGAAGGGGCCGTAGGCTTCGTCCACGAATGCTTGCTGGGGATACCCCCATTGCTGCTCGACATCGGACGTGGTGCCGTCGAACGGAATGACGGAAGCGGCGCTGGTGATGCCTTCCACAACTGCATCCTCGGGAAGCTGGTCGAGGGAAGGAATAACCTTCTGAACGTCTACATCAAAATCCAGCCAAGTCTGCCCATACTCGAGCCGATAGCTGGTCCCCGCGTAACCGGATCGGTCCGGCTGCCCGAGGGCCTCGATGGTCTCCCGCTTGGTCGCGCCGATCCCAACGGACACCCCCGGCAGGCGGCCGGACTGGGCGGCGGTCCAGAGATCGGTTGCCGGTGCGGCTTCGGGCTTGCCTCTGTTCTCATTGGATTCACATCCGGCTGCTCCGGTCGCCAGGACCAGAAGCAGGAACAGACCATAGAATAGGGATAAGGGTTTTCGTTCACTTCGCATGAGACGGATCAGCTCTCCATTCTGAGGAACCCGCTGCCTCTGCATTCCCTGGCGGCGGGTGGTTTACTACTATAACTCTTTTCCCCGCCTGTTGGTTGCAGGAAGTTCCGCCTTTTATTGGATCGGGTGAAGGGCCTATCCACCCTCCATGACAAAAAGCCCGCCACCGTCCGCTCTCCCCAGTGGGAAACAGCGAAACGATGGCGGGCTTTTCAATTGAGAATCGAAGCGGCTTCCGGCAACCGTGCGACGCCTTACGCCTTCACGCGCTCCTGGCGCCAGGTGCCGTGGGGCTCGAGCGTACCGACATTGCCGCTGACCGACAGATCGGCAGGGACATCCGTCTCGTTGACGATCTCGATCGCGTCGGCCGTGGCGGTTACCTTCAGGCGTGAGCCGCGGAAGACGACCTTGAACGAGAAGGCGGTCCAGTGGCCCGGTACGAACGGGTTCAGCAGGAGCCGGTCGTTCTGCACGCGCAGGCCGCCGAAGCCGTGCACGACGGCCATCCAGGTGCCGGCCATGCTGGTGATGTGGCAGCCGTCCTCGGTATCGTTGTTGTAGTTGTCGAGGTCGAGGCGGGCGGTGCGCAGATACATCTCGTACGCCTTCTCCTGATAGCCGAGCTCGCAGGCGAGGATCGCGTGCACGCAGGGCGACAGGGAGGATTCATGCACCGTCAGCGGCTCGTAGAAATCGAAGTTGCGCTTCTTCGTCTCCAGGTCGTAGCGGTCGCCAAGGAAGTACAGCCCCTGGAGCACGTCGGCCTGCTTGATGTAGCAGGAGCGGAGGATGCGGTCCCAGGACCAGTTCTGGTTGATCGGCAGGTTCTCCGCCGGCAGCTCCTTCACGGGGATCAGCGCCTTGTCGAGGAAGCCGTCCTGCTGCAGGAAGACGCCGCGCTCTTCGTCCGCCGGGTAGTACATCCGGTCGATGATGTCCTGCCACTTGGCCGTCTCTTCCTCCGTCAGCCCAAGGCGCTCGACGAGCTCCGCGTAGCGGCCCGGTTCGGCCTCCTTCAGGTAAGCCAGGGATTCCAGCGTGTATTCGAGCGTCCATACGGCGATCCGGTTCGTGTACCAGTTGTTGTTGACGTTGTTCTCGTATTCGTTCGGTCCGGTGACGCCGAGCATCACGTACTGGCCCTTGTTCGGGGCAAACTGCACGCGCTCTTCCCAGAACCGCGAGATTTCCGCCAGCACCTCGAGGCCGTACTGGCCGAGATACGCCTTGTCGCCGGTATAGTTGACATAGTTAAAGATCGCGTGGGCGATGGCGCCGTTGCGGTGAATTTCCTCGAAGGTGATCTCCCATTCGTTGTGGCATTCCTCGCCGTTCATGGTCACCATCGGGTAGAGCGCGCCCTTCTTGAAGCCGAGCTTACGGGCGTTTTCCTTGGCCTTCTCCAGGTGCTTGTAGCGGTAGATCAGCAGGTTGCGGGAAATGGCCGGGTCATGGGTGCTCAGGTAAAAGGGAACGCAGTACGCCTCCGTATCCCAGTACGTGCTGCCGCCGTATTTTTCGCCGGTGAAGCCCTTCGGTCCGATGTTCAACCGGTCGTCCTCGCCGGAGTAGGTCTGGTTGAGCTGGAAGATGTTGAAGCGGATCGCCTGCTGCGCGGACGGGTCGCCTTCGATGATGATGTCGCTCTCTTCCCAGGTATGGGCCCAAGCATCCATCTGCTCCTGCAAAAGAGCGGCGAAGCCTGCCGTCTTGGCGTCTTCGGCGAGCTTCTCGGCGGTGGGGAGCAGTTGACCGAGCCCGTAATTGCGGGACGTGACGTTGGCTACATACTTGAACAGCACGACTTCCTCGCCTTGGGCCGCATCGATCGTAAAGCTGTGGGAGACGAATTTCTCCCGCTCGGCTTGTTCGGGGGTGACGGATACCGGCTGGCCGGCCTTGGTGACGGCGTAGGTCATGACCGAGGTGACGTGGAAGTCGAGCTTCTTCGTCTTGACGGTCAGGTGAGCCTTCGCTTCGTCCGAGCCCTTGTTGACCTCCAACCAGAACTTCTCGTCGTAGTTGGAGTCCTTGTTGACGACGTCGCCATCGAGGTAGGGCGTAAAGCGGATCTGGCCGCTGAAGTTCAGCGGTGTGACGGAGTAGCGGATCGCTCCGATCTCCTGGCGCTTCAGGCTGACGAAGCGGATGGCGTCGATCTGCACTTCCTTGCCGCCTTCGAGCGTGGCGGTGAAGCGGCGGGACAGATAGCCTTCCTTCATATGAAGCGTCCGGACGAAGTCGTGGACCTTGACCTTGATCAGGTCGAGCGGTTCGCCGTCAACCTCGATGCCGATGCCGATCCAATTGGTGGAGTTCAGCACCTTGGCGAAATACTCGGGATAGCCGTTCTTCCACCAGCCGACGCGGGTCTTGTCGGGGTAATACACGCCTGCCATATAGCTGCCCTGGAGCGTATGTCCGCTGTAAGCCTCTTCGAAATTGGCCCGCTGGCCCATATACCCGTTGCCGATGCTGAATATGCTCTCGGACAGCTCATGCGTGTGGGCGTCGAAGCCTTCCTCGATAATGCACCATTCGTCGATGTGCAAATATTGTTTCATTCCTCCAGCAGCTCCTTTGTTGAATGAGGTGAGAATCAGGCCAGTTCGTTCAGCCGTTCCACGGTCATGGCGGCAAGCGTCGGCACCACGAGGTCGGCCTCCTGCAGAATCTGCGGCGAACCGATGCCGACGCTCTTCATGCCGCCGCGGCGGGCAGCCTCGATGCCGGCTTCCGCGTCCTCGAAGACGACGCATTCCGACGTGGCGGCGCCGAGCGCCTCGGCGCCCAGCAGGAACACTTCGGGATCGGGCTTGGCCGCCTGGGTCTTGGTGCCGTCGATGATGGCGTCGAAATAGGGGGTGAGTCCGGTATTGGCAAGAATGATGCCGGAGTTCTTGCTGGCCGAACCGAGGGCGACCTTCAGGCCGGCTGCGCGGCAAGCCTTCAGGAAGTCCAGGGCTCCGGGCAGAATCTCGGATTCGTCCATCTTCGATATCATTTCCACGTACCAGCCGTTCTTCTTGGCGGCGAGTTGGTCTTTCTCTTCGGATGAAAACGAGAGGCCGCCGATGGACAGGAGAATGTCCAGCGAGGCCATGCGGCTGACGCCCTTCAGGCGTTCGTTGTCCGCCTCGGTGAAGGTAAAGCCGAGCTCGTCGGCGAGCCGCCTCCAGGCGAGGAAGTGATATTTGGCGGTGTCGACGAGAACGCCGTCCAGGTCGAACAAACAGGCTTTAACGGGCAGGTTCATGAGAAGCCTCTCCTTTGCGGATGAATAAGGTCATAGGGGCGCCGGCGGCTGGCGCAGCGATGACTCCCGCACCATCAGTTGGTGGGGAATGATCTGCCGGACCGGCATGGGGAGAACCGGCTCGCCGTTATCTTGGCGTATCCGATGAACAAGCGTTTGCGCGGCGACATAGCCGAGCTGGTAAATGCCGATGTCCATGCTGGTCAAGGGAGGATGGGACAGAGCGGCGAGCGGGATGTTGTTGAAGCTGACCAGGCAGAGCTCCTGCGGAATGGCGACGCCGCTTTCCTTCAGGCCGCGCATGATGCCGAGCGCCATAAGATCGTCCGAGACGACGAGGGCGGTCGGCCGATCGGCGAGGCCCATGAAGAAGGACAGGGCCCGGTAGCCGCTCTCCTGGAGAAAATCCCCTTCCACTATCCATTCTGGCCTCATCGCCAGCCCCATATTCTCAAGCGCCGCCAGATAGCCGCGCAGGCGGTCCTGGGATACGACGAGCTGAGGCGGGCCGCTGACGAAGCCGATTCGCGTATGCCCCATGGCGTAGAGATGCGCAACGGCGTCCTGCGCAGCCTTCTCGTTGTCGTTGTCGACGGTGAGAATCTCGGGGTGGCTCTCGCTTTTGCCGATCAGCACGAACGGATGGCGGTTGGCGCTCAGGTAATCGATCACCTGATCGTCCTTGCGGGAGTACAGCAGGATGGCCCCGTCGGCGCGCTTGCCCTCGAGGAGGCGGGACAGGGTGGCGATCTCCTGGCGCTCCGTCGCTTCCGCCGTGAGCAGCACGTCGTAGCCGGACCGGCTGGCCTGCGTGACGATGCCGCGGATCAGCTCGGGGAAGAACATGTTGGTGAACAGCTCCTCCGCCGGCTTGGGCAGGACGACGCAGATCGTGTTGGTTTCCTTGGAGACCAGGCTCTTGGCGAGCGAGTTGGGGGTATAGCCCAATTCTTCCATAATGGTTCTTACCCGTTTTGAGGTATCCACGCTGATCCGTTGTGAATTCGAGAGAACCCGGGACACGGTGGAGGGGGAGACGCCGGCAAGCCGGGCGACATCCTTGATGGTAGCGGACATGAGAACCTCCTAGTGAAACCGTTTGCGCTTCAAAGTCATCTTAATGCAAATTGATGCCATTGTAAATAGAGAGAAATCCGAAAATAACGGGCGAAAATTAGGAGAGATTACGAAAATGTCCGGATTATCCGGCGAGAGCAGGCGCATTGCGGCAAAAATGCCAGAGAAAAAGGCAGAAAAAGGGACGGGTAAGCGAAAGAAATGAGATGAATAGCGCAAACGATTTTCTAACAATTTCGTAAAAAGAAGCCATAATTTGAGGAGGCAGCGCTTTCTTTTGGCCGATTGAAGGCTAAAACAGGAAGTTTGGAAAACCGTTTGCGCAAAGTTAAGGGCTTTCATGGCGGGAAACACGGATTAACTTGGAAGTTAAGCCCGCTTATCCGATTTCTAGTGAAGGGTTCAGTAAGCGGCCCGGCTGTCGGGTGGGGAATAGGAGCAGAGCCGAGCTTAACGGCTCCTCAAGGGCGTTAGCGGACCTGTTCAGGAGGATCGATCAAGTTTATGCCCATAAACATCATGGTATTGGACCGGCATCGGTAATAAAATGGCCCATGAAAGAGCCCATGGATAGCGTTCGGAGAAATACGGGTGGCAATTTGGAAAACGATCCGAAGGAGGAAAAGGCAAATGTCTCAAGCAAGCGGGACGAAGCCGGGAAGCGTTCTCATCTATACCCGGCTTCCGGAACCGGATCGATATTCTTCCCACTTGGCGCACAGTGCGCACCTGGCCTACAGCCGAGACGGCAGCTCCTATGAAGCCTTGAACCGGAACTATGGAATTCTATTCGCGACTTCGACGGTCTCGCCCCGGAATACCATCCGCGAGAAAGGTTTGAAGAATCCCTTCCTGTTTCGTCGGGCCGAGGGAGGGTTCGGCATTGTGGCGGTCCGGGTGCAGGCGGACGGCAGCGAGGACGAGGAGAGCAAGGGACGGATTCTGCTTTGGGTTTCCGATGATCTGGTGCATTTCCGGGAAGTGGGACTGGTGGACTTGCATTCCGAGGCTCACGTTCGGGAAGCGGCCTGCGCCTATGATGCGGAGCAAGGAAACTATGTGGTTCGCTGGCGGGAGGACGACGGCGCCTGCTACCAAACGACTCTATCGGATCTGTTGCACCCTGAATCGACAACGGCCGCGGAACCGGCCGAGGCCTTCGCCGCCAGCGCTTCCGTCCAGGGTTTGCAGGGGGCGGTGCCGGGCAATGCGCTAGCGGTCGACCCGGACTTCGGCGAAGACCTGCTGCTTCGCTGGTCTCCTCTGTGCAACACGGCGATCTCCATTCCCGACGTCATCCCGGCCGCCTCGGCGGAGGAGCTGGCTTCGGTCCGGGCAACCGCCCATTACTCGGACGGTTCGACAGCCGTCAAGCGAGTGGAATGGAACGTGGAGGCGGTCGACTTCTCCGTGCCGGGGAGGTATGAAGCCGCCGGAACGGTCACGCAGGAGGCATACCCCTTCCCGCTGGCAGCGGGCTATGCCGACCCGATCATTCTGCCCTGGTACGGCAAGTACTATTTCCTTGCGACCAACGACAATACGAACGATGTCGGCTTGTTTGTCCGGGAAGCGGACACGATCGCCGGGCTGTTTGCGGCGGGGTACCGGGAAAACGAGATACTGCCCTACAACGAGGAGAAGGGCTGGATCCAGACCTTCTGGGCTCCGGAATTTCATGTGATCGGCGGCGAGCTGTACCTGCTGTTCGCGCTCGGAGGAAAGAGCTGGGGGCCGCAATCCCACATGATGAAGCTGAAGCCGGGCGGCCGCCTCATTGATCCGGCCGGTTGGGAGGAGCCGATCCGCGTGGTCAGGCAGGACGGCAGCCCCCTGACCACGGACGGCATCACGCTGGATATGACTTATTTTCAAGCCGGGGCGGCCTCCTATCTGGTTTGGTCTTACCGGTATGGCATCATGGGACCCGACGACACCGGGTCCATGCTCTACCTGGCGACGACCGACCCGCAGCGGCCGTGGCAGCTGACCAGCGAGCCCGTCCTGCTGTCGAGGCCGCTGTTTGGTTGGGAGAACAACGAGCATACGATCAACAACGAAGGCCCTTACCCGCTGGTGACCGGGGACACCGTATATCTCACCTATTCGGGAGGGAGTGCCAGCGGGCAAACCTATGCGGTCGGGATGCTGGAGGCCCGAATCGGAGACGATCTGCTCGATCCCGGCCATTGGCGAAAGGCCTCTACGCCGGTCCTGTCCACGTACTCGGCCCCAGGGGAATACGGCCCCGGCCATAACGGTTTCTTCACCGACCGGGACGGAACGGTCATGATCACGTACCATGCGGAAACGCAGGCGACGGGCGGGCCGCGCTCCACGGCCATGCGGCGGGTACACTTCAACCGGCGGGGAGAGCCGGTCTTCGATCTCACTCCCGACCGGGATCTGAATCCGGAGCTGGTTCGGGTGCGGACTACGGTCCTCGTACCGGAGAAGAAGGAGGCACTTGAATGAACAGAGCGGATAACCAGGCAGCGATGCCGACGAAGCCCCATCCCGGCGCTGCGATCTACGCTGCGGAGGAAGCGGAGCTGTCCGGAGGAGCGAAGGTCGAGAAGCACCACCAAGGGTATACGGGCAGCGGCTATGTCACCGGCTACTACGACAGCGGTACCGCATGCACGACTTTCTCCGTGGACGTTCCCGCCTCGGGCAGCTACTACTTGTCTCTTCGCTACGCGGCGGGTGCCGCGGGCAACTGGAACGCCGACCGGACGGTCGGCTTGGCAATCAACGGAGCCCCGGTCCTTCCGGTCCCGTTCAAGAGCACGGACGCGCACTGGGACACGTGGTCCGAGAACGTCCAGCGGGCGGAGCTGAACGCAGGAATAAACACCGTATCCTACCGCTGCCTCACCGAGCACGACAATTCCGACTGCATCCACCTCGACCGGCTGTCCGTCTGGGCGCATATTGCGAATCCGACAATCGATGGGCTCGCTTTTGAGTCCGAAGCCTATCGGGTCAGCGAGCAGCACACGGTGGGGGTGGAAGTCGTCGAGGTGGATTCGAACGGGGCTTCCCGATCGGCCTCCTCCTCGGCGGTCTATCGCTCCTCCGATGAGCGCATAGCGCAAGTGGACGAACGCACCGGCGCCATTACGGGAAGAGCGGCCGGCACGGCGGTCATCACGGCGGAATGCAACGGGCGCCGGGCCAGCGCAGCGGTCACGGTGCTGGCCAATCCGGTGCTGACCGTCGAGTGCGCCTCCCGAATGCGTCCGGTCGACCCGAGTATGTTCGGGTACATCCTGACGCCGAATTACGACGTTCCCGACAGCCGGCTGACGCTGCTCGGACCGCTGCTCAACCGGGAGACGATTCCCGCGCAGAATTTCCAGGCGATCAGCGATCTGGACGGCTCCTATTATGCCGTGGAGCACAGCGTGCTTCCGCGCCATCTGGAGGCGTACCGTCGGGTGACCTCCCTCGGCTATCGCTGGTACATGATGCTGGGGATGAATCCGTCCTGGGCGACGGCCAGCGGAGGGCCGATGGACACCATGAAGCCGATCTCCATGAAGACGCCGGAGCAGCGGGCTCGCTTCAAGCAGTACATGAAGGATGCGCTGCAATACTTGAAGGACAACGGTGCCCGGCCGGATTTCGTCAACCTGACCAATGAGTACTGGACAGGGCTGGAAGAGGTGTTCAAAGGCAATTGGGAAGCCGTTCGCGAGGTGTACCCGGACTTCATTCCCGTTACCGGACCAAGCGGCGTGGGATTTGGCGGCATTCCCGACTTTTACCTCCCGTATGCCAGCGCCGAGCACATCACGATTGAGGGGCCGGCCTGGCATGAATTCTGGGTCAATGACCGTTATGCAGGGCTTGCCCAACTGCAAAATTGGACGGGGAAAATCGCCGAGCTCCAAGCGAGCTACCCCGAGGCGAACGGCAAAGGGATCATCTGGGAGGAGAACAACGCCGGGTCCAAGGATGCGGCGGACTGGACCCGCAGCATGGCGAATGCGATTCGAACGGGCGTTACGCAGAACATCAAGGGCTGCCTGGAGGCCCACAATGCCAATGGCATGAGCGACCTGCTCACGACGAATTCCCCCGGGCCGAATCCGGCGGCCCGCCGGCCGATCTGGTGGGTCTACTTCCTGTTCGGCCAGATGTCCGGCCATTATGCCGAGGTCTGCACGCAGGGAACGGAGGAGTTCACCGCTGCGGCTTGCGTGGACGAGGCCGAATCGAAGATCGTCTTCGTCAAGGACGATTGCGACGGCGAGGTTCGGCTCCGGCTTCTCCGGCATCCTTATCCCGGAGAGGCCGTCAAGATCGACTTGTACAAGCTGGCCGCTTCGGAGAACCAAGGGGTCGCCTATCAATACAGCCTCACGCCGTCTCCGTCGCTTGATCTGGACATTACCGTAGCCGATGTTCGGGCCAACGAGACCTGGCTGCTGGTCGTCAAACGCGAACCTTCGGCCCCCGGCTTCTTCTATCCGATCCTGCCCGACGACGGCGAGGCGGTCACGCTGCCGGTGACCTTGACCTGGTCTCCGTCTCAAGGAGCCGACGGCTATTCGGTCACGTTGTCCGCCCAACCGGACCTGAGCGCTCCGATCGTGCAGGCGGGAGGGATCGCCGACACCCGCTATACCGTGGGGGAAGGACTGCTTCCGGGCAAGACCTATTATTGGTCGGTTTCCGCGGAGAATGAGCACGGCTGTGTACCGGCAGCTTACCGGACGATCTATTCCTTCCTCGCGGCGAGCGACTCTCGCATCCCCGGATCATTTGGCCCTTATCTGCCGACGATCGGCGCTTGGAACGAGCCCGTGCAGCCGGAATTCAAGTGGTCGACGGCGTATGAGGCCGATTCGTATCGAATCGTCATCTCCAAGCATCCGGACTTGTCCGAGCCGGTCATCGAGCAGGCGGACATCCGGACATGGAGGGATACCGGCATGTACGGCTTGGAGTCCCAAGGCTATTACCGGCCGGATACTCCGCTCGAGTTCGATACCGTCTACTATTGGAAGGTGTATGCGGCAAACTCGCACGGCGAACGGCCGATGAACGGACCGCTGCGGTTCTTTACGACCCGGGCGGAGGGGGAGGAGCCGAAAGCGTTCGGCTTGGTGGCTCCCGCCGCCGGGGAAACCGGGGTGTCGGCCAGGACCGTGCTGGCCTGGGAGCGGTCGAAGAACGCATTCTTTTATTGCCTGGAAATCGCGGACAACGAGGAGATGGCCAACCCGCTCCTTGTCCGGGATCGGATGATTCACCACCGGTATACCGTCGAGCCGAACCGGCTCCTGCCCGCAACTACCTACTATTGGAGGGTGACGGCGTATTCCAGGGATCTAACGTTCGCCACGGCTGCCGCCGGCGGAATCCGTTCGATTACGACCGAGCCTGTGCCCTGTCCGCCGCTGCTTTATGCAGAAAGGGAAGAGAACGGCACGGCGGTGCTCTATTTTCACCCGTCCGTCGGGGCGACGGCTTACAAGGTCCTTTACGGTACGCAGTCCGGCCGCTATACCGGAACGGTCGAAGGGGTAACCGAAAGCCCCTGCACGGTTGCCGGGCTGTCTCCGGGACGCTATTGCTTCGCCATCGCGGCGGTGAATGAGGCCGGAGACAGCTCGATCTGGAACGAGCGTTGGGTCACCATCGGGCAGGCGGCGGCTTCGACCGGCAGCAAGCGGTCCAGCCTCACCCGGGAAATAAGTTTATAACTGCATTTAAAGGGAGCTGATGGAGAAATGAACGACACCATGATCAAGGATTCGCTAGTCGTCCTCTGCTACACGAGAGAGCCGATGGAAGACATTCTATATGCGCCCAAGCTGGCCTACAGCATGCACCTCGCCTACAGCGAAGACGGTGCGGGCTTCCAAGCGCTGAACCACAACAGCGGTGTGCTGTTCGCCCGCGCCACCGACAACGAAGACGGGACGCTGAATGCGAAGAGTCTGAAGGAGCCGTATCTGTTCCGGCTCGCAGACGGAACCTTCGGGGTCGTCGCGGTGCGCACGGAAGCGGACGGGCAACGGGACGCACAGAGCCAAGGCGCGGTGCTGTTCTTCGCTTCGAAGGATTTACTGCACTACGAAGAAGTCGGGCTCATCGCCTTGAAGGCGGATGCCTATGCCGTTAAGGTAGTCTGCGACTACGACGAAGCGGAGAAGATGTATGTCCTGCGTTGGTGCGACGAGGATGGAGCTTGGTACCGGAGCAAGACGGCCGATCCGTTCCAGCTGGACGGTGCGCTGCCGCCGGAGCCGGGGGACGCTGTGCCGCTGCCGCTTGTACCATCGGACATCGAGGGCATCGTCCCGGGCAATGTCCTCGAAGTTCCCGGCGGGATAGGGCGGCGGCTCGTCCGCAAGCTCACCGTTCCGGTACATGTCGCCAATGAGCTGCCGGAGCGAATCGTTGCGGGCCATCCGGACGAGGTCGCGGCCGTCCGGGTGGAAGCCCTGTACAGCGACGGAACGACGCATACCAAGAAGGTGAATTGGGACCTGTCCGGCATCGACTGGAACCGCCCGGGAACGTACCGAACCGCCGGAACGATCCACCAGGACTCGTATCCCTTCCCGGTTGCCCTGAATCGGGCCGATCCCTGCATCGCCAAATGGAACGGCAAGTATTATTTCATCGCCACCAACGATGCCGATTCCAATCACACGCTCTATATCCGGGAAGCGGACACGATCCCCGGCCTGGTTCACGCGGAGGAAACCCTGCTCCTGGACACGAAGACGTATGAGCACATTAAGGGTCTGCTGTGGGCGCCCGAATTTCATGTAATCGAAGGGGATTTGTACATTTTCCATGCGGCGACGACAGGCGAATTCTTCTTCGAGGAATCGCATGTGATGAAGCTGTGCGCGGGAGGGAATCCCGTCTGCGCGGCGGATTGGTCCGAACCGCGGCGCGTCGTCAGGAAGGACGGCTCCGATCTGTGCGAAGCCGGGAAGGTCATCTCCCTCGACATGACCGTCATCCTCTGGAACGGCGAATACTACGCCGCCTGGTCGGAGCGGCAGTTCCTGCCGGTCGATCTCGGCGCGTGGATCTACATGGCCCGGCTCAACCCCGGTGAGCCGTGGCGGCTCGCGAGCGATCCGGTGCTGCTGACCAAGCCCGATTACGGCTGGGCCAACAACCATACGTTCGTCGACGAAGGGCCGTTCGCCCTCATCCGCAACGGGCGGCTGTTCCTGACCTTTGCCAGCGCCGCCGTCGACGCCACCTACGTGGTCGGCTGTCTGACCGCCGAGGCAGGGGCCGATCTGCTGGACCCCGCCAGCTGGACCAAGGGCAATTATCCGCTGCTGACCTCGCGGAGCGTGCCGGGCGAATTCGGCCCCGGCCACAACTCCTACGTCATCGACGACGACGGAGACGTATGGAACGCCTATCATGCCCGGCCGGGCGTAAACGGGCCGCGGTCCTCGGGCATCCGCCGCGTGCATTTCGATATCGACGGCTGCCCGGTGCTGGATTTGACCGAGGACCGCGATGTGAACCCCGATCTGGCCCGCGTGGCGATGGAAGTGACGGTCCCCTAACCTCCGAAGGGGGAGGGGCACCAAAGATTCGTGGTAGACATTCAGCGGAATGAATCGCTCTATCCCAGAGACGAGCCGCTTTATCCCAGTGGGCTGAGCCGCTTAAACCGCTTAAACCCATCTGTACCGCCCGTGTTCTATGCATGCAAGGAAGCAAGGCTGCCTGGTATCGGCAGCCTTTTTGCAATTTCTATACGTCCGCAGGTGATTAGGAAGCGATCGGCAGGTTGTGGCATCCGGGCTCAGCGCGGTAAAGTTTGGTTGGAACAGACAGGGAGGCGGAGACCGTGGAAGTAGCCGGGCAGCAGTGCGATCAAGCAGCAAGCGAGTCGCCCATTCTGGCCGCATCCGGCGTAAAGCGGGTGTTCGGCAGGGGCGATGCCCGCATCACCGCGCTGGCCGATATTCAGTTGTCCGTTGCGGCCGGATCGATGGTGGCGCTTAAAGGGAGGTCCGGCTCGGGCAAGACGACTCTGCTCAATATTCTGAGCGCGCTAGACGAGCCGACGGAGGGAGAGGTCACCTTTCGCGGTCGGCGGATCAGGGAGATGTCCGAGAAGGAGCGGCACGAACTTCGGCGCCGCGAGATGGGCTTGGTGTTTCAGTCGTTTGGGCTGATTCCGCTCATGTCCGCCTATGAGAATGTCGAGTTCGGCCTACGCATCGCAGGCATTGCCGCCGAATCCCGCCGGGGAGCGGCGGAGGAGGCGCTCGACCGCGTCGGCATGCGGGATCGGATGAAGCACCGGCCGCCGGAGCTGTCCGGAGGCGAGCAGCAGCGCGTCGCGATCGCCCGCGCGATCGTGCATGAACCGAAGCTGCTGGTGGCGGACGAACCGACCGCCGAACTGGACAGCCGGATGGGCCTGCAGGTGATCGGCGTCTTTCGGGAGCTGGTGGACCGGTTGGGCATGACGGTTCTCCTGACGACCCACGACCCGGGAATCATGGAGTTGGTCGATCATGTTATCGCATTGGAGGATGGGAAAATTGTATCGCAAACGACCCGTACCGGTTCCTTTACCTAGAGGGAGGCGCTCCATCTGGTGCGCCATCCTTCTGGCTGCAGTCCTACCCGGGCTTACCGGTTGTACGCTTCTTCCGGCGGAGAAGGAGCTGCAGCCGCCGCTTGTGCAGCCCGCCGAGGAAAAATACGATGTCGTCCAAGCGGCGAAAGGCGACATCCAGACGGCTCTGACCGGAACGGCGACGTTCGTCTCGGCCAAGGTCGAGGCACTTTCGTTCAAGGAGTCCGGCGGCCGACTGAAGGCGATGACCGTCAAGCTCGGCGATTCCGTAAAGGCCGGTGATCTATTGGCCGAGCTGGAGACGGGCGACCTGGACGTCCAGCTTCGGCTGGAGCGGCTCAACGTCGAGCGAGCGGAGCTGCTGTACCGGCAGGCGCAGGCATCCGGCGCGAACGAGACCGACTTGCGCCTGCGCCAGATCGACCTGGAGCGGGAACAGATTCAGCTGCGCTCGATGGAGGGGAGGTTGGCCGGGGCTCGGCTTTATTCGCCGATCAGCGGAACGGTGATTTTTGTTCAGACGCTGAATGAGGGCGACGGCGTCGCCGCTTATCAGCCGATCGTCACGGTTGCCGATCCGTCCAGCCTGCAGCTCACGTATACCGTGTCCGACGCCAAGGAGCTGCTGCCGGTAGAGGCGGGCATGCCCGTCGGCCTGAAGTACAAGGGCAAGGCGTATAAAGGCAAGGTGCTGCAGGCGCCGGCCAATGCGCCCCTCACCACGGACAAGGCCAAATCCGACCGCAATGCCACCACCCTGTACGTGAGCATGGAGAATAAACCGGCGGATGTTCACGTCGGCGATGTCGCGGACATCAGCATCCCGCTGCAAACGCGGAGCGGCGTCATCGTGCTGCCCCGGGGAGCGATCCGCTCCTATATGGACCGCTACTACGTGCAGACCCTGGAAGGGGATCGCCGCAAGGAGACCGATATCGAGGTCGGGCTGATCACGCCTACGCAGGTGGAGGTTGTACGCGGGGTAGAGGAAGGCCAACAGGTCATTCTGAACCAATGACCGGATTATTAAGGCCCGGATTCCGGGCGCGGGATGAGGTGTGCGTATGGCCTTGTGGACGATGATTCTCCGCAAGATGGCCAACAACAAGTGGCTGCAACTCAATTTATGGGCCGGACTGGCTGTATGCGTGGCGTTGTTCAGCTCCATGCCGCTCTATTCCCAGGCCATTCTGCAGCGGACGCTGATTCGCGAAGTTCAGCAGACGCAGCTTCAGAACGGGATATACCCCGGCTTCGTGCGAGTCAGCACGACCAATGCTTCGGAGGTCATGGACAAGAAGACGGCGGAGGCGATCGCCAAGGCCGACCGGTATGTCGAAGCGCTTCCGGTCCGCACGGGGCTCGACAAGCTTTCCTTTTACCGGCAGAGGACCACTCAGCGGATGAAGGTCTACGGTGCCGACGCTTCCGAGCGGGAGCGGCTGACGCAGAAGACCGTCGGTACGCTTCAGGCGTTGTCGGACATGGAAAAGCGGGTGAAGCTCCTCGAGGGACGAATGCCCGTCGATCGGACCGACGATGTCCTTGAGGCGTTGGTTACCCAGGATTTTTTATTTAAGGTCAAGCGTCAGCTGGGAGCCGAGCTGACCGTGGAGGTGCCCGATCAGGGCAGCCTGCGCGTGATGCCGGTCGGCGTCATGGCGACCGATCCGGACGCCGATCCCTATCTGTCTTATCGGACCGAAGACAACAGCGATGGGCTCCTCATTCCGTTCGGGCAATTCGAACGTGAGTTTACCCAGGGAGGCAAGGCGCGGGTAGCCAGCTTGGAGTGGCGGCTTGCGCTCGATTATCGGCAGCTGAAGGTTGGAAGCATCGACTCGTTCATTCAGGCCGACCGGGGGCTGCGCAGCTATTTCCTCGGGAAGATCGGCTCCTCCGAGGTGAACATCCCTGCCATCAAGACCATCCAGTCCTTCCAGGGCAAGGCGGCGAAGCTAGACCTGCTGCTGCTGTCGCTCTATTCCCCCGTCATGCTGCTGCTGGGCTTTTACCTCTACATGGCCGCGAACCTCATCGTCCAGCGGCAGAAGACGGATATCTCCGTTCTGCGCAGTCGCGGAGCGAGCCGCCTGCAGATCATGAGCATGTACGTATTGGAAAATCTACTGCTCGGCCTGGCCGCTCTGGGGGTCGGTCCGTTTCTCGGCATCGGGTTTACCAAGGTGCTTGGCGCGGCCAACGGCTTCCTGGAATTTGTCGACCGTTCGGCTCTCGAGGTCAGCCTGACGAGCGGGGCCTACCGCATCGCCGCCCTGGCCGTAGGCGGAGCGATCCTGCTGACCTTGATTCCGGCGCTGGCGGCCACGCGAGCCAGCATCGTGGATCAGAAGCGGCAGACGGCACGGCTGACCAAGCGGTCGTTCTGGCACAAGACCGGTCTGGATATCCTCCTCGTCGGTTTGTCGCTCTATCTGTTGTCCAATTTCCACCAGCGTCAGGAGGACCTGAAGCGGCTGGCGCTGGATTCCGACGCCCTGCGCATCGACCCGCTGCTGTTCCTGATGCCGGCGCTGTTCGCGCTGGGCGGCGGTCTCCTCGTGCTGCGGCTCTACCCGTGGCTGGTCCGGTTGCTGTTCTGGCTCGGCCGCAGGATTTGGCCGCCTTCGCTCTACCATACGCTGATTACGGTCAGCCGCTCGTCCGGGCAATATCTGACCCTGCAGGTGTTCTTGATCATGACGGTGGCCACCGGTCTGTTCAGCGCCAATGCCGCCCGGACGATCAACGACAACCTGGACAGCCAAATCCGCTATTCCGCCGGGGCCGACATCGTCTTGAAGACGAGATGGGAAAGCGACGCCAAGCCGTCGTGGTCCTCGGGCTCCGGGCAGCCGCCGCAATCGGATGCCGGGGGAGGAACGGCGTCAGCGGCCCAGCGGGTCCAGTACAAGGAGCCGCCGTTCCAGCCGTTTCAGAACCTCGAGGGCGTGGAGGCGGTCGCCCAGGTGTTCAAGAAGGAGAGTGCCCGGTTCAGCAACGTGAGCGGCAACAAGTCCGGAAAAACGACGCTGATGGGGATCGACACGCAGGCGTTCGGCAACACGGCGTGGATGAAGAACGAGCTGCTGAACTACCCGATCAACGCCTATCTGAACCTGATCGCTACGAACCCAAGGGCGGTGCTGATCTCCCGCTCGCTGGCCGATTCGGCCGAACTGAAGCCGGGAGATCCGATCCGGGTCAGCTGGGACGGTCTGGACGAGACGACCTTCACGGTCTACGGTGTCATCGACTACTGGCCGAGCTGGAATTCCCGTTCCTCAGGCGGCGGGGGAGGAGGCGAGGGCGACCCGTCCCGTCTGATCGTCGGCCATCTGTCCGCCATTCAGAACCGGCTGGCGGTTGAGCCTTACGAAGTCTGGCTCAAGCTGAAGGACGGCGCGGCGGAGCAAACCGTCTATGATCAGCTTCAGAAACGGCAGGTCAAGATCGCCGCCTTCCGGGACGCGAGGCAGGAACTGCTGCAATCCCGGAGCGATCCGTTCCGCTTGGCGGTCAACGGCATCCTCACGCTGGGCTTTGTCATCTCGCTGTCGATCAGCTTCTTTGGATTTCTGGTTTTCTGGATTCTGACGCTGTCCGGGCGGACGCTGTCGTATGGGGTGCTTCGGGCGATGGGCATGCCGTTTCGCCAGATCATCGGCATGATGGTAGGCGAGCAGCTGCTCACCTCCGTCGCTGCGGTCTTCATGGGAGCGGGTATCGGCCGCCTGGTCAGCCGCCTGTTTGTTCCTTTGTTTGAACTGTCGTTCGCCACCCGGGAGCAGGTGCTGCCGTTTTCCATTGTCCGGCGGCTGAGCGATTCCCTGCAGCTCTTTGGCAGTGTCGGCTGTATGCTGATCGCAGGTTTGCTGATTCTGGGCTATCGGCTGTCGCGCGTTCGGATCGCCCAGGCGCTGAAGCTCGGGGAGGAGTAGCCATGATTCATTGCGAAGGGCTCGTCAAAATTTACAAGTCGGCGGACTTGGAGGTCGTCGCCCTGCAAGGGCTCGATTTGCAGGTCGAAGAGGGGGAGCTGATGGCGATCATCGGCAACTCCGGAAGCGGCAAGTCGACCCTGCTCAATATGCTCGGCGGCCTCGACAAGCCGTCCGCCGGCAAGCTGCTGGTGGACGGCAAGGATTTGCTCGCGTTCCGGGAACGCGAGCTGGTCGTCTACAAACGGGAGACGGTCGGCTTCGTCTGGCAGAACAATGCCCGCAATCTGCTGCCGTATCTGACCGCCGTCGAGAACGTGGAGCTGCCCATTCTGCTGCGCGGCAAGCGGCGGCGGGAGCGGGCGCTCGAGCTGTTGGAGGCGGTCGGCCTCTCCAGCCGGGCCGGCAGGCGGCTGAGCGAGCTGTCCGGCGGCGAGCAGCAGCGGGTGGCGATCGCCATCGCCTTGGCCAACCGGCCGCGGCTGTTGCTGGCCGACGAACCGACCGGTTCCCTCGACACGGCGACGACGCATCAGGTGCTCGACCTGTTCCGGTCGCTCAATCGAACGCTCGGGATCACCATCGTCATCGTCACCCATGATCCGCTGCTGGCCCGACAGGTGGACCGCGTGGTCGGCATTCGCGACGGCAAGACGTCGACAGAGCTGATCCGCCGCACGTCCTCGACGGAGGAACCGGACGGCCGCAATCAGCCGGACGCCCAGCCGGACTCGGAGACCCATACGGAGTATACGGTCCTGGACCGGGCGGGACGGCTGCAAATTCCCGCCGGCTATCTCGAGGCGCCCGGCTTCAAGGGCGGCAGCCGCGTGCGGGTGGAGCTCGTGAATGGCCAGATCGTACTGTCCCCGCCGGATACGGAATCCCCCGACGGTTGAGCTATCGTTCCGGAGGCGGTCGAGGGACCCCTCCGATCGTTGCCCCCGCCCGAGAGAAAGCTGCAAAAATCGATAAGGACACAGGTGGTTGGATGCTGCAAACCCAATTCGATTCGAGGGAGACGAGGTGGCCGAATGGGAAAAAACCGATTCAAGCTTGCAATCCGAATGGGGCTGATCGCCCTATTCGCGGCGATGACCCTGTCGCTGGGAGCACAGCCGAAGCAGACGAAGGCGGAGACGGCCGATCCACCGGAACGGATCGTCGCGGATTTTGAGGATGGGGCGGTGCAGGGCTGGGTTGGACGCGGCGGCGTCGAGACCCTGCAGGCATCGGCAGAGGCCGCCCATAGCGGTGCCTATGGCCTCGAGGTCACGGGGAGAACGCAGGGCTGGCACGGTCCTCAGCTCGATGTGACCCGGATCGCCGTAACCGGCAAAACCTATACCCTCTCGGCCTGGCTGCGGCTGCCGGCGAATGCGCCGGACGCCTCGATATCGATGACCGTCCAGCGGACGACGGACGGTGCCGACTCTTATGAAGGGATCGCATCGGCCACGGTGACGGCAGGAGCCTGGGTCAAGGTGACGGGGCAGTACCCGCTCGTTCATCCGGCCGAGAAGCTGGCCGTGTATTTCGAGTCGTCGGAGCATCCCGCTCTGGACTTTTATCTCGACGACGTGCAGATCGAACGCCAGGCGGACCCGGTTCCCCTTGAAATTCAACCGGACATTCCTTCGCTGAAGGATGTCTTCGCCGGCAGCTTCAAGCTGGGGGCCGCCGTGCTTGTGAATGAAATTGCCGACCCGGATGGGCCGGACGCACAGCTGCTGGAGAAACACTTCAACAGCCTAACGGCCGGCAATGAACTGAAATGGGATGCGACCGAGCCGCGCGAGGGGCAGTTTGACTTTACCCGAGCCGATCGGATCGTCGATTTTGCCGTGAATCATGGAATCGCTTTCCGCGGCCACACGCTCGTTTGGCATTCCCAAACGCCCAGTTGGGTCTTTCGCGATGACAACGGCAACCTGGTCGGCAAGGAGGTGCTGTTTCAGCGGATGAAGCAGCACATCGATACGGTGGTCGGGCGGTATAAGGGCAAGGTTTATGCGTGGGACGTCGTCAATGAAGTCCTCGAGCCGGGGGACCGCAACCCCGGCGGGCTGCGCAACAGCCTCTGGTACCAGATTGCCGGGGAGGAATACATCGAGAAGGCGTTTGAATACGCGCACGAAGCCGATCCCGATGCCAAGCTGTTCATCAACGATTACAATACCAACATGCCCGATAAGCGGCAATTCCTGCATGATCTGATCCAGCGGCTCCGGGCCAAGGGGATTCCGGTCGACGGAGTCGGCCATCAGACGCACATCGGCATCGAATACCCGTCGATGCCGGAGCTGGATGAGATGATCGAGGCCTTTCGCGATCTGAACATCGAACAGCAGATCACCGAATTGGACATGAGTGTGTACACGAGCGATACCGATGCGTACGATACATTTCCGCTCGAGCTTCAGTTGAAGCAGGCCAACCGGTACAAGGAGCTCTTCGAGGTGTTTAAGAAGCACCGGGATCAGATCACCTCGGTTACCTTTTGGGGCAAGGACGATCTGAACACCTGGCTTCGTACCTTCCCCGTCCATCGGAACAATTGGCCGCTGTTGTTCGACGAACGGCTGCAGGCGAAGTACGCCTATTGGGCGCTCGTCGATCCGAGCCGGGTGCCCGTGGAAACCAAGCAGGCGTCGGCTCCGGCCGGCCGTCCGAAGATCGACGGCGAGGCGGAGGTCGACTGGAAGTGGGCGCCGTCGTATCCGGTTCTTCAGTCGGGCAGGACCATCGGCCAGTTCAAGGCCTTGTGGAAATCCGGTACGCTGTATGTGAATGTCGAGGTGTCCGATTCGTCCGTGAACGCTGAAGACCGGGTTGAAGTTTTTGTCGACCGCGATCCGGGCCGCACGTCCGCATCCTCGTCCGATATGGTAAAATACACTTTCCTTCGCAGCGGCGGGAAACCGCCTAAGCCAGAGAAATCGGCCAAATACGACACAGCGGAGCTAACCGGCGGAGCCTACCGCATCGAGGCGGCCATCCCGTATGAGGAAGCGGCCACCGGCCGGACGGTCGGCTTCGATGTTCGGCTCACGGATCGGGACGGCGGGGGAACCGCCTCGTGGAACGATCCCTCGGGAGCCCAGGATGCCGATCCTTCCCGGCTCGGCGTCCTTACCCTGACCGATGGACCGCAGACCGCTACGGCGAAGAAGGGGACACCGCTCATTGACGGAACCGTCGATACCGTCTGGAAGAAAGCCCGCGGGCTTTCGACCGGCCGCTGGGTCGCCGGAACGGGCGGCGCGACGGCTCAGGTCCGGGTGCTATGGGATGCCGGGCACCTGTATGTGCTGGCGGAAGTATCCGATGCCGGGCTTTCGAAGCGCAGCGCCAACCCGTGGGAGCAGGATTCCGTGGAGGTATTCCTGGACCCGAACAACGGCAAGACCGACGTGTTCGAGGCCGACGATGGGCAATATCGGATCAATTTTGCCAACGAGGTCTCGGTCAACCCCGAGAAGCTGGCGGATCATCTCGTTTCCGCCGTGAAGCGGACGGCGACCGGTTATCTCGTGGAGGCGGCCATCGCTTGGCCGGGTGAGCCGCCGAAGGCAGGGGCCGAGATCGGATTCGACGTGCAGGTGAACGACGATGCGAACGACGACGGTGTTCGGGACAGCATCGCCATCTGGAATGACCGATCGGGGCTCTCGTATCAGAATACCTCGCAATACGGCTTGCTCCAGTTGAAATGACCGCTTTAACCGGGTTCCTTATCGCACAGCAGGGAAGAGGATGTCATCTTCCCTGCTGCTTTCCGTTTTCTTCCCGCTTCTCCCAACCCTACGCCGAAACAGGAGGCACCCCATGAATTCTTTCATTCCTGCCCGACTGCGTCCGATTGCGGCGGTCTTGCCCGCGATTGTCCTCCTGACGTCCTGCTTTCACGACGGAGCGGCCCGTACCCCGCCCGATCCGGTTCCATCGGAGGCCGTTAATGCCTCCTCGGCTTCCCCGCTCGGCCGGTATGATCCGCCCATTGTGCTCAGCTTCGTGCGGGAACGCAGCTCGAGCCTGCAGAGTCTGATCGACCAGCTCTCCTACGAGACCTTGGAGGACAACCGCTGGAGCCGGCTTTACGAGCAGATGCTGGGCATTCGGATTCAATACGATTGGACGGCCGAGAGCGATACCTTCTATCAGAAATTGGGCTTTTCGCTCGCGACCGGCCGCATCCCCGATGTCGTTCGGGTGAATGGTCAACAATTGAGGCAGCTCAGCAATGAGGGAGTTCTTCAGGACCTGACCGACGCCTACGACCGCTTTGCCACTCCGCTGACCAAGCGGATTCTCAGCCAGGAAGGAACGGGGCCGTTCGACGCGGCAACGATCGACGGTAAGCTGATGGGCATCCCCCAGACGGGCTCTTCCATCGAAGGCGCCAAGTTTTTGTGGATTCGGACGGATTGGCTGGATACGCTGGGGCTTCGGCCTCCAAGCACGATGGAGGAGCTGCTCGCGGTTTCCCGCGCGTTTGCTGAACAGGACCCGGACCGCAACGGACAGGCGGACACGTACGGACTTGCGCTCACCCAATACTTGTGGGACCCGGTTGCGGGCATCGCCGGCTTCATGGCCGGTTACGGCGCTTATCCCAACCTTTGGCTGACGGATGCCTCCGGCAAATTAAAGTTCGGCGGGATTCAACCGGAAGTGAAGGCGGGATTGGAAGCGCTCCAACGCCTGTACCGGGCCGGCCAAATCGACAGCGAGTTCAGCCTGAAGGATGGCGCCAAGGTCCAGGCGGATGCGGCAGCGGGGAAAATCGGCATGCTGTACGGCGAGCAGTGGAGCTCGTTCTGGGTCCAGCCGAGCCGGGAGAAGAACCCGCGGGCCCAGTGGCAAGCGTTTCCTCTCGTTGCCGAGAAAGGGGTGCCGGTTCGGGTTCCGCTGCCGTTTGCCACAAACACCTTTTTTGCCGTCCGGAAGGATTATGCGCATCCCGAGGCGATCGTGAAGCTGTTCAACCTCCATTTGGAAAAGAATTGGGGGAAGACCGCCAACTACCGGGCCTACTACAGCACGCCGCTGCCGGTCTGGAGCTTGTCGCCGGTGACCCCCGCCCCCGTCGAGAAAAATCTGGAGGCCTACCGGCAGTTGGCGGAGGCCCGCCGCACGGACAATTTCTCGGGACTCAACGACGAGGCCAAAGCGATTCGCAAAAACATTGACGCGTACTTAAGCGGAACCGGAAATCCGGAATCCGGATGGGGGTGGGAGCGTACCTACGGCGAGACCGGCGCCTTCGCCATTCTCGATCAGTACCAGAAGAACCGCCAGCTGCTGTACGAAAGCTTTGTCGGCAGTCCGACGGCAACCATGCTGGAAAAGCAGTCGGTGTTAAACGAGCTGCAGATCGAGGCGTACATCCGGATTATCATGGGCCATTCCCTCGATGAATTCGACCGGTTCGTCGAGGAATGGCGCAAGCTCGGCGGGGATCAAATCACGGACGAAGTTAACCGCTGGGCAGCGGAAAGAGCTCACGGAACGAATGCAACCAAGCCATGACATGGAGGAGTCCGCGTGCTGAACAATGCCCCCTTCCGTAAAACCCTCTTCGTCCGGCTGGTCATCGTGCATTTGCTGGTGATTCTGCCCGTGCTGCTGCTGGGGATCTACTTATACAATTGGAGTTACGGCAATGCCAATCACAATCTGTCGAAGACGACCATGGTTCAGCTGGCCGACTATCTGGGGGACCTGAACCGGGAGATCGATTGGATGGAGCTGCAGCAGTTCGATATCTTGGAGGACGGCGACTTGAACAAGCTCGCCGTGGCTTGGGAGATGACCGACAATGTCGAGCGCCGGGCGAGCCTGAACCGGTTGGTGCACCGGTTGACCACGATCAAGAGCAGCAATGCCTACGTCAAGGATATCGTGGTGTACATCCGTCCGATCCGCAAGTCGGTGTCGGCCGCCGCAGCCGTCAACGATTTCGACAGCGAGAGCTTCCGGTTTTTCAGCGCACTCAATGAAACCGGGGGAAGCCGGCTGATCCGTTACCGCGACGCTCTCCATCTGAGCGCCTTCAAGCGAAGCGGGGTGAAGGACGAGCCGCCGCTCTACGTCGTCCAGATCGAGCTGGATACGCAGATGCTGCGGGATTCGCTGCATCAAATCGACGTGTATCCGGAAAGCCGCTCCATTCTGACGGAGCGGAGGTCGGGCTTTTTCCTGGGGAGCGATGCGGAAACCGAGCGAATGCTGGAAGCCTATGCCGACCGGTTTAAAGGAACCGACAACCGCTCCTTTGTGCTTGAGATGGACAGCCGGACGTATTCTATCGACACGGCATTCTCCGAATCGATCGGGCTCACCGTGTCCACTTGTCTGCCCGAAGGCTTGGTGCGCAAGCCGCTAAGGTGGTTCAACCTGTGGGCCTGGCTCTTCACCGCCTCGACGATCGGCGCCATCATTCTCTATTCCTATTCGACGTATCGATTGGTTCACAAACCTTTATTGCTGCTGATTCGGAGCTTTCGAAGAATGGAGGAGGGCACTTTGGATATCCCGATCAAGCATGACCAAACCGATGAGTTCGGCTACCTGTACACGCGTTTCAACCATATGCTGGGGAAGCTTCAAGCGCTGATCGATCAGGATTTCAAGCAAAAGCTGATGATGCAGAAGGCGGAGCTGAAGCAGCTGCAGTCGCAAATCAACCCGCACTTTCTCTACAATAGCTTCTTCATTCTCAATTCCCTGGCCAAAGTCGGCGATGTCGACCGGATTGAGCAGTTCACCAACATGCTGGGCGAGTACTTCCGCTTCATCACCCGCAACGGCGAGGATCAAGTGAGACTCGGCGAGGAAATTCGGCATTCCCGCATGTATACGGAAATTCAGAAGCTCCGCTTCTCCAGGCGGATCACCGTTCAGTTCGACGAGCTGCCGAAGGAAATGGAGGACCTGCTCGTGCCGAGGCTGATCATTCAACCGATCATCGAGAATGCGTATGAACACAGCCTGGAAAAGATGGCGGAGGAAGGGCATCTGCGCATCACGTTCGAGCAGGACGCGTGCGAGGTGCGCATCGTCGTGGAAGACAACGGCAACATGGCCGACGACGCGACCCTCGAAGCGCTGCGGGATCGGCTGACGAACCCGAGCCCGTCGCAGGAGATTACCGGGCTGATCAACATACACAAGCGCATTGCGCTCGTGTATGGAGAGCCGAGCGGATTGGTCCTGTCCCGAAGCGAGCTGGGCGGCATGAAGGTGACGGTCCGCATCGGACGAGAGGCATGGACGGATCGGGAACTGCCGGAGAAGACGGGAAGCGGCGGAAGAGCCGGAGAAGCCGAGGGGGGCGTAGACGCATGACGCTCTATCGTCTCTTGATCGTCGATGACGAGGAAATCATAACGGACAGCCTGTACGAGGTGTTCGCCCGCTTCAACCCGGATGAACTCGATGTATGTAAGGCTTATACCGCCAGGGAAGCGCTGCAATGGATGAATCGAACCCGCATCGACCTCGTGCTGACGGATATCCGGATGCCGGGGATGAATGGGCTGGAGCTGACCGAACAGATTCAAGCCCATTGGCCGCATTGCAAGGTGATCTTCCTGACGGGATACAGCGAGTTCGATTACGCTTATCGGGCCATGCAGCTCCCCGGCATTCGCTATGTGCTGAAAACCGAAGGCTACGACAAGGTCATACGCACGGTCGAAGAAGCCATCGGGGACATTCGCCGCGACCATCAGCTCGCCCGCTTGCAGGAGCAGTCGAAGGAGCAGGAGCTTGCCCTGAGGCTGCTGACCCAAGGGAACTATCTCCTGGATCTGCTGCAGGACAGCCCGGTTCCCTGTGACGAGCGCACGCTGCTGGACGATTTCCAGTCGCTTGGCCTTGAGCTGGACCCGGCCGCACCGGTCGTACTGGTGCTGGGGAGGCTCGCCTATCCGGCGAACGCGGCCTATCGGGAACGGAATCGGCTTCTGATCGCCTCCAAACGAATCTGGGAGTCCTACCTGTCCGGATCGGTCCGGCGGGTCGGCATTCTCGACCGGTACGGGGATGCCGTCTGGTTTATCCAGCCCGCCCGGGAGGAGGGAGAGGACGGCGGGCTTCGGTTGATTCGATACCTGGAGGGAACCCTGGAGCTGGTTCAGGAGGCTTGTCTGGAATCGGTGGGAGTGACCGCAAGCTTTGCCATTGGGGTCCCCTGCCGCTGGCAGGCGATCACCGCGCAGTACGACCGTCTTCGCCAGCTGCAGCAAGCGAAGGGCGGCGGGGACTTGCCGATGATCGTCCTGGAGCGCCCCGCCTTGGAAGGGGCGGCAGGAACGTCCGAATCCGCTGTCAAGGAGGAGTTTCGGCTGGGGCCCAAGCTCGAAATTCTCGGGGCTCATCTGGAGGCGAACGGGAAAGAGAAATTCGAGGAAGTGCTGAAGGAAGTCAGGGACAGTGTCCTCCAAGAATACTTTCCCGCCTCGCGGCGGAGCGAAGCCTACTATTCGATCGCCCTGCTGCTGCTCTCGACGATCAATCGGCGGAATTTGCTTCGGGAAGTCGGCGAGTGCCGCAAGCTGATGCGGCTCGACGACCACGCCTCGCTGCAGGAGGCGTTTGAGTACCTCTCTCGGGTGGCCGGCCGCATCTTCTCCGTCAAACAGGAGGAGGAGCCCCCCTCCTATGTCATCGACCAGCTCTGCACGTATATCGAAGAAAACCTGAATGCCGATCTATCCCTGGTCCGCCTGGCCGAGAAGAGCTATTTCAATCCGACGTACCTGTCCCGCTATTTCAAGCAGGAGCGGGGAATCAACCTGTCGGAGTACATCGACCAAAGCCGGCTGCGAAAAGCATTCGAGCTGCTCCGGGACGAATCGTTGAAGGTGCGCGAGGTGGCCGGCGCCGTCGGCTACGAGTCCGCCCACTCCTTCACCCGCTTCTTCAAAAAGGAGACGGGCATGACCCCCCAGGAATACCGGGATACCTGCGACCCGGCGGGCAGGGCGGCGCATGGCCGCCCGCTCGGGTAGCCCTTCCGGCCCTGTAAGCCAGCCGTCCGGGTGTCACGAACGGCGGGATGAACCAAAGAAAGCGGCAACCCCCGAGGCGATTGGCCTTCGGGGGTTGCCGGTTAAAGGCGGCTGGTTCCCTGTTCCTCGAACACAGGGTTCCGCTCAAGCAATCACGGAGATGCGCTTGCGGTAATCGTTGGCGCTGGTTCCGGTATACTCCCGGAACTTTCGGTAGAACCAGTCGATTTCCGTATAGCCGACCTCTCCGGCGATTTCATAGATGCGCAGGTCGGTGCTCTGGAGCAGCTGCTTGGCGCGCTCCATGCGCTGCTGGAGCAAATAATCGTTGAACGATATGTTCATTTCCTGTTTGAACTTCTGTCCCAGATACGCGCAATTGAAATGCAGAGCTTGGGCGATCTTTTTGAGCGAGATGTTCCGGTGCAGTTCGTTTTGCACAAGCTGTTGGATCAATTCCCCGATGCTCTCCTGGGGATGCCGCTGCCAGCGCAGATCCGTCGCGGGGATAGGCTCCGCGTCGAGGGAATCCTCCAGCTCACGCCTCAGACTCCGCAGGCAGGCGGAGAGCTCTTCCGGTTCAACCGGATCGGGCAAATATTCCTTTACTTGAAGAGTAAGCGCTTTCCTTGCAAGGTTAAAATCATGGGCTCCGCCGAGCAGAACGATCGGAATGTCGCTCGTTTGCCGAATCTGGGAGCAGATGTCCAGTCCCGTCGAATGTAAGCGCTTAATATTGAGGAGAACGAGAGAGATGGATCGGGTTTCGATCAGAGCCAGGGCATCGGGCGTGTTGTTTACAACCTGCTGGAGGAGGAACCCGTGTTTCGTCCAGTCCAGCATTTTCCTCGTTGTTTCCCGCGATTGATCGTTGGGGTCTACCAGCAAGATCCGATGCAACTGAATCAGCCTCGCTTTCGGTGAAGTCATCCAGTAGGAATAGAGGGCGGCCGCTCCTCGAATCGATTGTGGTTCTATTATGTCTGCCTTTTTGGAAGGAGATCAATGTGCATCTCTTTGCATGGGGTGCAATTGTTTACCTTTTGAACAAAGTTAATTTCGAGCTTTTTTAAACCTATAGATTGACGGGTGAACAGCTGAAGGAAGGCAGGTTGTTGAGGATTTTTGAAAGCGTTACACTTTGCCTGTAATCCAAACCTAGAGGGGGAAAATCGATGCGCATCAAACCGATCGCTGCGCTGTTCGTCAGTTTATCCTTAGCCGCTTCCTTGGCCGGTTGCGGAGGAGGATCTACCACCAAGCAGGGGGAAGAAACGACCAGCCCCGCGCCGTCCGCAGCACCCAGCGAAAGCGCCAGCGCGGCTCCGGCCGAGACGAGCCAAGGCACGCCGGATATGGATTTCGACATGGGCGGCCGGGTGATCAAGGTCGTCGCTTGGTGGGATATGACGATTCCGGAGGATAACCCGGACAACATTCAGCGCAAGAAGAACCTGGAGGCCCTGCAGAAGAAGCACAACTTCAAGATGGAATACGTCAACATCAATTACAACGAGTACGAAAAGAAAGTGACCGCTTCCTTGCTGGCCGGCGAACCGATCGGCGACATCGTGCGGTTGGGCCGAAACTATACGGTCCCGGCGCTGGTCAAGCAAGACCTGCTGTGGCCGCTGGACCAATATGTGAAGAATGAGAAAGTATTCAACATGAAAGTTACCAACGAGTTCTACACGTACAATGGACGCGGCTACGCCTTCACCGAGGATCCGGGGAACGGAGGCTCGGGTATCATCTACAACAAGACGCTGATGAAGCAGCTCGGTCTGAAGTCCCTGCAGGACTATGTGAACGACGATACCTGGAACTGGGATACCTTCATCGAGGTCGCAAAGTCGGCGAACCGGGACACCAACAACGACGGCAAGCTGGACCGTTGGGGCTTGGCCAACAATGGGGTATTGGATCCGGCGCTGTACTCCAATGAAGCGACGCTCGCCAAGGGCGACAAGCAGACGCTCGACGATCCGAAGACGGTGCAGTCGTTTAACTTCCTGAACAAATTGGCTACCGAAAAGGTCTACCGCCCGACCGAAGGCGGAGATTGGCAGGAGCCGGGTCAATTCTTCCGGCAGGGCAACACGCTGATGGTCGCCGGCGCCTTTTATCAAGTGAACGATTACAAGAAGGACATGAAGGACTACGAGCTGGGCTTCCTTCCCTTCCCGAAAGGACCGAGCGCAACCAATTACCACACCGGCGAAATGCTGTACCAGGCGCTGACGATTCCCAAGTCCGTTAAAGACCCGGACAAATTGATCTATATCTGGGAGAAGATCAACGATATCCAATCGGTGGACGATTATCCCGGACAGTCCTATTACGAAAGCGTGCTGTCCAGCGAAGACGATATCAACAACATTCGCCAAGTTTCGGCCAACGCCATCGTCTATGAGCACGGAGCCTATCCGAAGTTCCCGTACTGGGAAATCAACGCCGATCTGAACAGCGGAACGTCTCCCTCGACGATCATCGAGAAGTACAAAGCCAAAGCGCAAGCGGCGATTGACGAGGTTTACAAAAAATAAGAGGAACAGGCTGGCCAGTCCCCATTTAGGTTCCTTCTAAAAATGGGGACTGCTTCTATCCTAAGGATCTCTTGCTGCTGGAGGGGAGAAGAGTTGAAACTCGGAAAGAGGAAACGCACCATCGCCATCCTCGCCATTGTGGCCTTGCTGGCGTCCGCCTGGACATTCTATCCATCGGGCCGGTCGTCTCACGGGAAGGCCCATGCTACGGGCCTATTCACGCCGGTTATCGACAGTGAAGCCAAGGACGGTTATGACGCTTATCGGGCTGCTCATTCGACGGCCGATCATCCGGAACCGATCATTCGCGTCGAGGGCGAAAGCTTCGCGGAGACCGAGGGAGACGGATTCGAGGTCGCCGACGGGTACGAAGGACTGGACGGAAAGGCGCTGCTCACGCCGGATACCGGCTCGGTCAGCTGGAACGTGAAGATTGACCGGCCCGGTCTCTACAATTTGCGGATTCATTATTACCCCATCGAGGGCAAGAGCTCGGCCGTCGAGCGGGAGGTCCGGATTGACGGGGCCCTGCCGTTCAAGAGCGCAGGGAACATCCTGTTCTCCCGGCTATGGGGCAACCGCGATGCCGAAATCAAGCGCGACGACCGGGGCAACGATATCCGCCCCAGGCAAGTGGAGAAGCCGAGCTGGCAGCTCGCGGCCTTCGCCGACAGCGAAGGCCTGTACGAGGAGCCCTACCAGTTTTATTTCGACGGAGGAACCCGGCGGCTGACCTTGAAGGCCCAGCGGGAACCGATGGCGATCGATTACATCGAGCTGTACCAGGAGAAGCCTGTCCCGACCTACGCCGAGGCGAAGGCGGGCTATGAAGCCGCGGGACTTCAACCGGTTAAAGATCAGTCCATTCTCATCCAGGCGGAGGAGGCCGCCCTGAAATCCTCTCCGACCCTGTACCCGCTGTCCGATCGGTCCAACCCCTCGGTCATTCCGTACCATGTCTCCAAGATCCGCATGAACGTCATCGGCGGCGTCAACTGGAAGCTGCCCGGTCAATGGATCGAATGGACGGTGGATGCACCGGAGGACGGTTTGTATCAAATCGCCCTGAAGCGAAAGCAGGATCAGCTACGCGGCATTTACGCCACACGGAGCCTCACCCTCGATGGGGAATACCCCTTTGAGGAGATGAAGCGGCTGCGCTTTGATTACAACATGGGCTGGGAGATGGAGGTGCTCGGCGGCCCGGACACTCCCTACCTGTTCCATTTGACCAAAGGCACGCATCGCATTCGCTTGACGGTCACCATGGGCGACGTCGCCCCGCTGGTGCAGACCATCGAGTCCAGTGTTCTGAAGCTGAATGAGATGTACCGGAAGATTCTTGTCATCACCTCGAATACGCCTGACCCGTATCGCGATTACCAACTGGAAAAGCGCATCCCCGACCTGGTGGATACCTTTAAGCGGCAGGCCGAGATCATCGGCAGCGTCGCGCAATACCTGGAGCAATCCACCGGAGAAAAGAGCGATAAGGTGTCCGTTCTCTATACGATGGTTACCCAGTTGAACGAAATGACGGCGAACCCGGATACGGTGGCGAAGCGGCTCAGTTCGTTCAAGGTCAACGTGGGCGGTCTCGGCACGTGGATTCTGACCGTACAGCAGCAGCCGCTGACGCTCGATTATCTGGTTGTCTCCTCGCCGGGAGCGAAGCTTCCGGCCGCCAAGGCCTCCTTCTTCTCCCGGGTAAAGCACGAGCTGGGCGGCCTGTTCGCCTCCTATACACAGGATTACGACAGCATCGGCAATGCCAAGAAGGGAGAACGTTCCGTCACGGTGTGGGTGACGGCGGCGAGAGACCAGGCGCAGGCGCTGAAGGGACTGATCGACGATACCTTCACGCCGGAGACGAACATCTCGGTCCAGCTGCGGCTTGTTCCCGGCAATATTTTGCTCCCGGCGACCCTTGCCGGCCAAGGGCCGGATGTCGCTCTGCAGATCGGGGAAGATGTCCCCGTCAACTACGCGATGCGCAAGTCGGCCGCCGACTTGACCCAATTTCCCGACTTCCAGGAGGTGGCCTCGCGGTTCCGCGACAGCGCCCTCGAGCCCTACCGCTATAACGGCGGGGTATACGCCCTGCCCGAGCAGCAGACCTTCCCGATGCTGTTCTACCGCAAGGACGTATTGAGCCAATTGGGCCTTACTCCGCCCAAGACCTGGCAGGATGTTTACAACCTGATCTCGGTGCTGCAAAAGCACAACATGGATTTCTGGCTGCCGATCGAGAATCCGACGAACAATGCGACGCTCGCCCCGAATGCCACCTTCGCCATGTTCCTGTACCAGAACGGCGGCTCGTTCTACCAGCAGGACGGCAAGCGGAGCGCGCTCGATTCCGACATTTCCATGAAGGTGTTCAAGAAGTGGACGCAATTCTACACGAGCTATAAGTTCCCTTTGATCGCCGACTTCCCCAACCGGTTCCGGACGGGCGAGATGCCGATCGGCATCGCCGATTACACGACCTATAATTCGCTCAAGGTCATGGCCCCGGAAATCAAAGGGCTGTGGGATTTCACCGTCGTTCCCGGAACGGTCCAGTCCGACGGAACCGTCAGCCATGAGGTAGCCAGTCGTACGGTCGGAGCGATGCTGCTGAATAATTCGCAAGACAAGCAAACGGCCTGGGAATTCATGAAATGGTGGACCGACAAAGAGACTCAGGTCGCCTACGGTCGGGCGATGGAAGGACTGCTCGGCGAATCCGCGCGTTATCCGACGGCCAACATCGAAGCCCTCGAGGAGCTGCCTTGGCCGGTCAAGGACTACAAGAACCTGGAAAGCCAATGGCAGGATGTGAAGGGAATTCCGCAAGTGCCCGGCGGTTATTTCACCGGCCGCCATCTGGACAATGCCTTCCGCAAGGTCGTGAACGCGGGCGAGAACCCGCGCGAGGCCCTGTCCGATTACATCCTGTACATCAACGACGAAATTGGCGTTAAGCGCAAAGAGTTCAATCTATCGTATTAGTTTGGGGGGTTGACGATGCAAGCAGAACCATCCGTGCGGCCTGAACCCCGCTCCATGCCGATCCACCATCCGACCCGGCGGGCCATGAAGTGGAGAGAGATCAAACGGAACAAGCACTATTACATCCTGATGAGCCCCTACATGGTCATCTTCTTCACCTTCACGGTCATTCCGGTCGTGTTCTCGATGATCCTCAGCTTGTTTTATTTCAACATGCTGGAATTTCCGCGGTTTGTCGGCCTGCAGAACTATTCTCGGCTGCTGCTGAACGACGACGTCTTTTTGATCGCGGTAAAAAATACGCTGATGTTCGCCGTCATTACCGGCCCGATCAGCTATTTCGCCTGCTTTGTCTTCGCCTGGATCATCAATGAGCTGTCCCCGAAGGTTCGGGCCTTCATGACGCTGGTGTTTTATGCGCCGTCGATCGCAGGCAACGTCTATTTTATCTGGCTGGTCGTCTTCTCCGGCGACCGCTACGGCTATCTGAACGGATTCCTGATGAAGATCGGAGCCATTCTGGAACCGGTTCAGTGGCTGACGAACGAGAAATATATCATGACGATCATCATCATCGTTCAGCTCTGGCTGAGTCTCGGAACCAGCTTCCTCGCTTTCATCGCCGGCCTGCAGACGATTGACCCGTCGCTGGTCGAGGCGGGGGCGATCGACGGCATCCGCAACCGCTGGCAGGAGCTGTGGTTCATCACGCTGCCCTCCATGCGGCCGCAGCTGCTGTTCGGCGCCGTCATGCAGATCACGGCAGCGTTCTCCGTGGCGGATGTCTCGATCTCGCTGGCGGGCTTCCCCAGCGTCAACTACGCGGCTCATACAATCGTCACCCACCTGATGGACTATGGGACGATTCGCTTTGAGATGGGCTATGCTTCGGCGATCGCGACGGTGCTGTTCGCCATGATGATGGGCGCCAACCTGCTGACGCAGAAGCTGCTGAGAAAGGTCGGTGAGTAAGGTGAGCGTAAGAACTCTCCGCCTGCTGCGGCCGGCCCACCGGATCAACCGGTCCTTCGCCGTCAGCTTCCTGCTGTTCGCGCTGCTCGCGGTCTTCGGCGCCTTCATGGCGCTGCCGCTGGTCTATGCCGTGAACAACGCCTTCAAGCCGCTCGACGAGCTGTTCATCTTCCCGCCGCGGTTCTTCGTGGTCAATCCGACCGTCAACAATTTCTTCGACCTGGTCGCCCTGCTGGGCAATTCCTGGGTGCCGCTGTCGCGCTACATCGCCAATACGGTGCTCATCACGGCGGTGGGAACGCTCGGCCACATTTTGCTGGCTTCGGCAGCCGCCTACCCGCTGGCGAAGTTCCGTTTCCCGGGGTCCCGGGGACTGTCCCGGATTGTCGTGCTCTCGCTCATGTTCTCCGCCCAGGTTACGGCCATCCCCAACTACATGGTGATGTCCTGGCTCGGCTGGATCAATACGCATGCCTCGATCATCGTTCCGGCGCTGGCGTTCCCCCTCGGCCTGTTCCTCATGCAGCAATTCATGCAGCAGATTCCCGACGCGCTGCTGGAGGCCGCCAAGATCGACGGAGCGAACGAGTACCGAATTTACTGGAGTATCGTCATGCCCAACGTCAAGCCGGCCTGGTTGACGCTGTTGATTCTGCAGTTCCCCATGCTCTGGGGTACCGATGGCGGCAACTTCATTTACAGCGAAAACCTGAAGACGCTTCACTACGCGATGGGCCAGATCGCGGCGGGAGGGGTCGCCCGGGCGGGCGTCGGCGCGGCCGTCGCGCTGCTGCTGATGATCGTTCCGATTACGCTCTTCATCATCTCCCAGAGCAGCGTCATCCAGACGATGGCGACTTCCGGGATGAAGGAGTAGAGGGGACATGAAGCCGATGAAGCAAAGCCTACGAGGGTTCAATCGATACCTGGTCATCGTCCTATGCGCACTGCTGGGCTGGGGCGCCGCAGGGGCGACCGCCCGCGCCGACAAGGCCGATGCCTCCTACAACTATTCGTATTGGGAAGACACGGTTGCCGCTCCCCAAGCTTACCAGGCCACCCGCCTGTACAAAGGGAGCGATTTCGGCGTGGGTCCGCTCAAGGAGCCGGCCGACCTGCATGTCACGGCCGACAAGCAGATCTATCTGCTGGATTCCGGCAACAATCGCATCATCATCCTGGACGCCGATTTCCGGCTGCTGCGCGTCGTCGATTCCTTCGACCGGTCCGGAAAGAAGGAGCAGTTTAACAAGCCGCAGGGGCTATTCGTCACGAACGACAAGCACGTGTATGTGGCCGATACCGGCAACAAGCGGGTAGTCCATCTGGATGAGGCCGGCAAACTGGTGCAGATAATCGAATCGCCGAAATCGGAGCTGCTGCCCGGCAACTTCGAGTTCCAGCCGATTCGGCTCGTCGTGGATAAAGCCCAGCGGGTCTACACCATGGCGGCCGGCGTCTTCGACGGCTTGATGGAATTCAGCAGCGATGGGACGTTCACCTCGTTCATGGGCGCCAACCGGGTGTCGGTCAATCCGATGGATTACCTGTGGAAGCGGCTGTCCACCAAGGCGCAGCGGAGCCAGATGGTGATGTACACGCCGACCGAATTCTCCAACCTGGACATCGACGACGAGGATTTCATCTATGCGACGAACAGCCAAAGGCACGATAACGTCAAGAAGCTGAATGCCCAAGGCAGCGATATTTTGCGCCGGCAGGGCTATTATCCGCCCGAAGGCGACCTCTACTATACCAAGGAGACCGGTGCCACCCGGCTGGTGGATATCGATGCCGGCGACAGCGAGATGTATTCGATCCTGGACGCCACCCGCGGCAGAGTCTTGACCTACAACGGAGACGGATTCCTGCTCTACGTGTTCGGCCGGCTGGGCAACCAATTGGGCGAATTCAACTCGCCGGTGGCGCTGGATCGCTTCGGAGACGATATGCTCGTCCTGGACAAAGGGCTGGGCGAGGTCACCCGCTTCCAGACCACCGCCTACGGGCGGACGCTGAACGAGGCGGTCCGCAGCTATTACAAGGGCGAAGAGGACAAAGCGGCTCGTTCCTTCGAACAGGTGATCAACTTGAACGCGAACCTGGAGTATGCCTACGACGGTATCGGCAAATCGCTGATCCGTCAGGGCAGGTACGCGGAGGCGATGAAGTATTTCAAGAACGGCATGGACCAGTCGCACTATTCCAAGGCCTTTCTCCTCCACCGCAAGCAGGTGATGAAACAGCATTTTACGGCTATCGCGCTCGGATTGCTGGCCGTGGTCGCGCTGTTCATCGCTTGGAAAAAAATCCGTAAACGGAGAGGAGGGAACCGATTTGCTTCCTTTGGCCAGAGAGTCGGTTAAAGATTCGTTTCACCTGATGCTGCATCCCTTCGATGGCTTTTGGGATCTCAAATACGAGCGGAGCCGCAAGCGCAACTTGATCCTTTCCGTCGTGATCCTGATTCTTCTCGGCCTGACCAACATCGTGCGGACGCAATATACCGGGTTTGTTGTCCAGATTGTCTATCCCGACAGCATCAACAGCCTGATGGAGTTTCTGTATGTCATCGTGCCGGTGCTGTTTTGGACGGTGGCCAATTGGTCGATCACCACACTGATGGACGGAGAGGGCAAATTTGCCGAGATCTTCATCTCGACGTGTTTTGCCTTGATTCCGCTCATCCTGATCAACCTGCCGCTGGTCGTGTTAAGCAATTACATCTCCGTCCAGGAGCTTGCGTTCTATCACTTCTTCGGCAATCTGGCGGTTCTCTGGTCGGCGTTCCTGCTCTTCGTCGGCAACATGACGGTGCAGCAGTTTACGCCGTCGAAGACGATCGGGACCATTGTGCTGACCCTGGTCACGATGGCCTTCCTGGCCTTCCTGTGCATGCTGTTTTTCAGTCTCATTCAGCAGATCGCCGGGTTCGTCTTCACCCTGTACCAAGAGATCAACTTGAGAAGCTGAGGAAGGAGGTCCCGATATGAAAAAGCTTCGATACACCCTGCTGGCGGCCTGTCTCAGCCTCAGCGTAGCGGCGGCAGGCTGCTCCTCCTCCGCATCCAAGCAGACGGGCGGCGAGCCGGCCGTTCCCGCGCTTGCGCCGGGAGCGGCCCTAGCCGCGGCCTTCACCGATTCCAAGGTGCCGGGGATGAAGGGCGTCGCCGAGAGCGACCGGCTGAAGCTGTTTGCCGACGAAACGACGGGCGCGATCGCCGTCCTGCAGAAAAGCAGCGGGACGGTGTGGTACAGCAATCCGCCGGAGCGCGACAGCGACTCGCTGGCCACGGGGGTTAACAAGGACCTGCTGTCCGCTCAGCTGCAGATCGATTTTTTCAACAGCTTCGGCCAGTTGACCTCGATGAATTCCTACTCGGACAGCACGGCCTACAAGCAGATTCAAGCCACCGTGATCGACGGAGGCGTCAAGGTCACCTACCAATTCGGCACGACGAAAAAATCGGCGGAGGATCTGCCGCCTAAGCTCAGCAAGGCCCGATTCGACGAATGGAACGGGAAAGTGGACAAGACGGGCCAGCGAGCCTTGAAGATCGCCTACACCCTCGATCCCGACAGCGGGCTGTACGAGCGCAACGACAGCGCCCTGCAAGGCCTCCAGCTCGATCGGGCGCTTAAGGCCATGGAAGATGCCGGGTACACAGAAGAGGACATGAAGAAAGACATGGCCGAGCTGAACCTGACGCAGACGAAATCGGAGGCTCGGGTCTTCCAGGCCTCCATCGAATACACCCTGGACGGCGACAGCCTGGTGGCAAAGGTGCCGGTGTCGGATATCCATTATCCGCATGCTTATCCGATCAACAGCGTCTCGCTTCTCGGCTTCTTCGGCGCGGGAGGAACCCAAACGAAGGGATCGATGATGGTCCCGGACGGGTCGGGGGCGCTGATCCACTTCAACAATGGCAAGACCGGCTACCCGCCGTATCAGCAACTCATCTACGGCAAGGACCAGACCCAGGATACGGCCGAGGACAGCGCCCGGGAAGAGGAAGCCCGGCTGCCGATCTTCGGAATCGCCCGCGAGGACGGAGCCTTTCTAGGCATCATCGAAAAAGGGGCATCGGTTGCCACGATCCGGGCGGATATCAGCGGCCGGCTGAACAGCTACAATTACGTTTATCCGAGCTTTTCCTTCATCGCCAAGGACACGGTGACCTTGGAAGCGAACTCGCAGGTTCGGTCGCTGCCGAAATTCCAGGAAGACCCGGTGAAATCCGATTTTCAGGTCCGTTATGCCTTCCTGGACGGCCCGAACGCCGGGTATCCGGATATGGCACGGTACTACCAGAACTACCTGATTCAGCATCAGGGCCTGCCCGAGCGGCAGAACGGGACGAAAGCCGAGGATAGCCCCTTCTACCTCCAACTGGTCGGCAGCATCGACAAGAAGAAGCGCTGGATGGGCATTCCTTACCGGGCGCTCGAGCCGCTCACCACCTTTGAGCAGGCGCAGAGCATTGCCTCGGAGGCGCTCGAGCGCGGCATCCGCAACATTAGGCTGAACTACACCGGCTGGTTCAACGGCGGGCTCGACCACCAGGTTCCCGACCGCATTTCCGTGGACAGCGTGATCGGCGGCAGCGGCGGCTTGAAGAACTGGATTGCCTTTGCCCAGGAGCATGGAATCTCGTTCTTCCCCGACGTGTCGCTGTTGACCGCCCATTCCGCCAAAGGCTTCGACGTATCCAAGGAAGCGGCGCGAACGATCAAGAATGCCCCCGCCGCGCTGTACCCGATCAACCCGGTCATCAACCGCAAGGACCGGTTCCGAACGCCTTCTTACGCCGTCTCGCCGCGGCTCGTGGAAGGATACACCGAGACCGTCCTCGGCAAGCTGGCCGATTACGGAATCGGCGGCATCTCCTTGCGGGACCTCGCAGACAAACTGAACAGCGATTACCGCAAGAAGCATCTCATTGACCGTACCGAATCGGAAGGCGTATCGGTTCAAGCCTTCAACCAGATCCGGGACCGGAAGCTGCAGGTGATGGGCAATGGAGGGAACGCCTACGCCCTCCCGTTCCTGACCGACCTTACGAACGCGCCTCTGTCGAACAGCGGCTTCAAGCTGGAAGACGAGGAAATTCCGTTTTATCCCATGGTCGTTCGCGGCTATCTGGACTACACGGGGGCGCCGTTCAACCTGTCGACCTATCCGAACGAGCAGAGCTACGTGCTCAAATGCCTGGAGTACGGGGCGAATGTCTCGTTCGAATGGATCTACGAGGCGAACGACAAGGTAAAGGACACGGAGCACGACGACCTGTACTCCGTTCATTACCGGCAATGGCTGGACAGCGCCGCCGACCTGTACCGGCAGGTCAACGAGGTCCTGAAGCAGGTGCAGGGCCAAGGGCTGCGCTCGCATGAACAATTGGCCGATGGGGTATTCAAAACCGTCTACGACAACGGGATCTACGTAATCGTCAATTACAACACCTCTCCTGCGGAGGCAGACGGCAAGCGCATCGAAGCGGAAAGCTATATAACGGGTGGTGAACAGCCTTGAATGCGATACCTCAACCGCGCGTCAAGCGGAAGTCCTACGATAACAAGAAAGCCTTTTGGGGATTCATCTACGTCCTGCCCTGGCTGCTGGGATTTATCTTTTTCTTCCTGATTCCCTTGCTCAATTCCCTGCGGTTCAGTTTAAGCTCCGTCGAAGCCAATTCAAAGGGAATCCAGGTTCACTACATCGGCTTCTCCAACTATTGGCACGCCTTGACCGTCGATACCAGCTTTAACCGGACGCTCACCGAGTCGATCCTGAACATGGTGATCAATGTTCCGCTCATCGTCGTCTTCAGCTTGTTTCTGGCCGTACTGCTGAACCAAAAATTCTTCGGGCGGACGGCGGCGCGCGCGATCTTCTTCCTGCCGGTCATCCTGGCGTCGGGCATCATTATGAGTCTGGAGAGCACCAGCCTGGTGCAGGCCATCAACGACCAGAACGCCGGCGGCAAGGTCGTCTCCGGGCTCGGCAGTCTCGAATTGGCCAATATGATGGTCCAGGCCGGCGTGAGCGACAGCATCGTCGACTACCTCCTCAGCGCGGTAGACCGAATCTATCAGATCGTCAGCCAGTCGGGCGTGCAGATTCTGATCTTCCTGGCCGGTATCCAGTCGATCTCGCCGCAGCTGTACGAGGCGTCCAAAATTGAAGGGGCCACCGGATATGAATCGTTCTGGAAGATCACGTTCCCGATGGTCAGTCCGCTGATTCTGGTAAATGTGGTGTACACGATCATCGATTCCTTCTCGGCCAACAAGATGACGGACCTGATACGCGACACGGGGTTCAAATCGTTCCATTTCGGCCTCAGCTCGGCGATGGCTTGGCTGTATTTCCTGGCGGTCGCGTTCATCCTGCTGATCAGCACCTTCATCATTTCGAGGAAGGTCTTCTACTACGACTAAAAGGAGATGAGCGAAGTGCACGCCGCTCGATTGCTCTCAATCGATTTCTGGAAAAAATGGCTGTGGTCGGCCGTCCGATTTACCCTCATCGTAGGTCTGTCCTTCGTGATCCTGTATCCGATTCTGCAAAAGGTCTCGACCGCAATCAAGGACAAGGCGGATCTGTATTCGCCGATCGTCGTCTGGATTCCGGAGCATCTGTCCCTGGATAATTTCCGCCAGGTCATCTCAATCATGGATTATTGGCATACGCTCGGCAATACATTCGCGCTGTCGGTGGTCACCACCCTGCTCACCGCCTTGTCCTGCGCGTTCGCAGGCTACGGTTTCGCCCGGCTGAAATTCCGCGGCAGCAACCTGCTGTTCATCGGCGTCCTGTTGACGATTCTGGTGCCGCCGACCACCATCCTGATCCCGATGTACCTGAACCTGAAAGATTTCTCTTTGCTCGGCCTGATCCCGCTCCTGACGGGCAAGTCGTTCAATCTGCTGAACTCCTATTGGCCCTTCATCCTGACCTCTCTGACGGCCAATTCGATGAAGGCAGGCTTGTACATCTTCATCTTCCGCCAGTTCTATCGCGGCATTCCCAAGGAGATCGAGGAAGCCGCCTACATCGACGGGGCCAGCATCGGCAAGACGTTCCTGCGGATCATCCTGCCCAATACCATACCGGCCATCGTGACGGTGCTGCTGTTCTCGTTCGTCTGGCAGTGGAACGACAGCTTCTTCACCACCACCTACCTGACCACGAGCAAGGTCATGTCGATTCAGCTCGGATCACTGCCATACAACCTGGGAATCAGGCTGGGCGACGGAACGACGTCACAGGTCGACCCGTTCTACCTCAGCATGGTTCAAGACACTGGCATTCTCCTCGCCATTCTGCCGCTGATCCTCATCTATATCTTCGTCCAGCGGTACTTCGTCGAAAGCGTCGAGCGTACCGGTCTGGTCGGTTGAGGCGGGCAGGACGATCCGGAGCGAAGGGCACAGCCCAACTCACAAGAAGAAGGGAACATCGACCATGGCAACCATAACTCTCGCGGAAACGCCCAAGCTGCAGGAGGTATTCGGCGATCAGTTCCGGATCGGAGCGGCGGTGAATCCGATTACGATCCATACGCAGCGCGAGCTGCTTGCGCATCATTTCAACAGCATCACCGCAGAGAATGAGATGAAATTCGAAAGCGTTCATCCCGAAGAGGACCGCTATACCTTCGAGACGGCGGACCGGCTGATCGACTTCGCTGCCGAGCACGGTATGGCCGTGCGGGGACATACGCTGGTCTGGCACAACCAGACGCCTTCCTGGGTTTTCGAAACCGCCGATGGCCGCCCATGCGATGCCCAAACGCTGCTGTCACGGATGCGCTCGCATATCGAAACCGTGGCCGGCCGGTACAAGGGACAGATTTATGCTTGGGATGTGGTCAATGAAGCAGTGTCCGACAAGGAGGGAGAACTGCTGCGCCCCTCCCGGTGGTTGGACATTGCCGGAGAGGACTTCATTGCGAAGGCATTTGAGTACGCCCATGCCGCCGACCCGAATGCCTTGCTGTTCTACAACGACTATAACGAGTCTGATCCCCGCAAGCGGGAGAGGATCTACACGCTCGTCAAGGGCTTGAAGGAAAGGGATGTGCCCATTCACGGGATCGGACTGCAGGCTCACTGGAGCGTGGCGCATCCGGCTCTCGAGGACATCCGCAGCGCCATTGAACGCTATGCCAGCCTTGGCGTAAAGCTGCACGTAACCGAGCTGGATGTCTCCCTCTTCTCCTTCGACGACCGAAGAACGGATCTGACCGCTCCTCCGGAAGAGTTGCTGGAGCGGCAGGCCGAGCGGTATGAGCAATTCTTCCGGCTCTTTCGGGAATACAGCGGGGTGATCGATTCGGTTACCTTCTGGGGAGCGGCAGACGATTACACCTGGCTGGACGGGTTTCCGGTGAGGGGCCGGAAGAATTGGCCCTTCCCGTTCGACACGCAGCACGATCCGAAACCGGCGTATTGGCAGATTCTGAACGCGGCGCGCCGGTAAGCAAGCCGAGCGTGCGGCAAGAGTCGGCCCATCCGTTCCGCGGGAAACCGCCGGAATGGGCTGTTGCGCCCTGCCGGAAGTCCGACTCTGCAACGCCCGATGGCCTAACAAAACGCTCGCACAAGCAGGGTTGTCAGACTTCCCTGCCGGTGCGAGCGTTTGCGTTGATTGATTCACGTATGCGATTTGCGCTTCACGGGTTCGGTCAGCGTTCGCGGTTCAGGAAGAAGATCGCGATCGTGCCGGGGCCGGAATGCGCCCCCACGGACGCGCCGATCATGGTGATGAGCACCTCCGGCGTTCCGAAGGCCTCCTTGATCATGGCCGCCACTTGCTCGGCCGCCTCCAGGTCGTCGCCGTGGCTGATGCCGATGGTCTGCTTGTCCAGGGCCGCGCCGCGTTCCCGGATGATCTCGATCATCCGCTGAAACACCTTCTTGCGGCCGCGGACCTTCTCGATCGGGATCAGCTTGCCGTCCTCGACGTCGAGGATCGGCTTAATCTGGAGGATGCCGCCGATGAAGGCGGCGATGGGGCTGACCCGTCCGCCGCGAAGCAGGTACTTCAGATCGTCGACAGTGAAGATATGCTCCATATGGTGGGCATAGAAGCCGGCCGCTTCGACGAGCTCCGCCATGCTCTTGCCCTCGGCGGCCAGCTCGGCCGTCTTCAGGACGACCATGCCCTCGCCGAAGGAGGCGCATTTCGTGTCCAGGACCTCAAGCTCGAAGTCCGGATAGTGCTCCTTGAGGTCGTTTGCGACCATGGTGCCGGTCTGGTACGTTCCCGAGAGCTGGGAGGAGAAGGCCAGATACAGGCAGCTTTGTCCCTTTTCCGCATAGGGGATCAACCGGTCATAAAGCGCCTGGTAGGAAATTTGCGAGGTCTTGTAAGCCGTTCCTTCGCGCATGCCGCGAAACAGCTCGGCCGGCTCCAGGGTCACGTTGTCTTCGTATTCCTTGTCGCCGTCAATGACCATGAGCGGAAGCACTTCAATGCCGTATCGCTGAACCAGGTCCTTGGGCAGGTCGGCGGCGCTGTCCGTAAATAGTTGGATTGTCATCTCTTGACTCCTTTGGCCCGGAAGGCGTTGGATGCCCACCGGAAGCTGGTACTCCCATCATACCATTCGCCGCCCCGCTGTGAAAAGAAAACGGGTTTCCGCCCGGACGGATGGAAATCGGCGAACGAGGGCAAACGGGATGCGCTTACAGCTTCAGCTCTTTTTTCAACTGGCTGATGCGGGCCTGGCTGATGCCGAGCATGGCGGCTAAATCTTTTTGGCTCGCGCCGGGATGATCCTGGAAGGCCTGCTTCAGCCGCTCGAGCATCTCCGAGGTTTTTCCGCGCTTGCGGCCGGCGAGCTCGGGCTCGCGCCGAACCGGGGCGGGGGAGTGAATGGCGGTGGCGTTGCCCTTCTTCAGCTCCTCCAGACAGTCCGCGCAGATGAATTGTTCGTGGTAATAGCTGACCGTGTCCAGCCTCCGGCAGAACGCGCACTCCGTGGACTTGTACTTGCGCATGACGATGGTGTAATCGTCGGTGATAAAAAACTCCAAGGGATCCCCGATCTCAATGTTGCGCGTCATGCGAATCTCCGTCGGGATGACAATTCGCCCCAGGCTGTCCAGGTTGCGGACCATTCCGGTATTTTTCATACGGCTCCCTCACTCGCAGCGTAATGAATTCTTGATTTAACTATATCAGATTTTAATTGAGAAGCGTACTCGCAATCGGCAAAAATCCAAAATAATCCGGGATATTCCCCGATTTTGCCGATTGCGCCAAGTGGGTTAAACCAACGCTTCCAGATATTTGAATTCAAACGGGCGTTGTCGGCCAAGGGAAGAAAGGGGGAGTTGGGAGGGCGAACGCCTTGCGGTATAATGGGGGAAAAAGACGAAGAGGCGGCGGAAGAGTGGAGGCAAGCAAATTTGTAAAGGACACCCGGTGCTACAAGATCTCCCGGGTGTTTCCGTTCGACGTGAACAACCATTATACGCTGTTCGGCGGCAAGCTGATGTCCTACATCGACGACATCGCGTCGATCTCGGCGGCCAAGCTGTGCCGGGCGACGACCGTAACGGCTTCGACCGACTCCGTGGATTTTCTCTATCCGATCCGCATGACGGATTCGGTGGCCCTGGAATCCTACGTCACCTGGACCGGACGCAGCTCGATGGAGGTGTTCGTCAAGGTGGCCACCGAGGACCTCAAAACGGGGGAACGCCGGATTGCGGCGACGGCTTTCTTGACCTTCGTGGCGCTGGACGACGACGGCAAGCCGGTGGCGGTGCCGCGGGTGGTGCCCGAATCCCCGGAAGAGCATCTGATGTTCGAGGGAGCGGAGCACCGGGCGGAGGTCCGCAAGCGGCGGCGCGCCGACAGCAAGCGGTTCGCCGAGCATCTGAGCACGGCCTCGCCTTGGGAGTGACGATGTGACCGGTTTTGTCAATACTTGAAATGACGGCGCAGGGCCGATATAATGCGTAAGGTCGACTTCCTGTTAGTGCTGCCGGCCTAGAGGGAGCACGAACGGAATAAGAACGGAACCGGTGGATGGAGCCCTGGCGCTTCGTCCGCCTTTGTTTTGAACATCATGGGGAGGAATTTCGCTTGAGTTTAGCCGAACAAGAAGCCGCAGACAAACCGCAACTGGAAGCCACGCCGATTTACCGCTGCAAGGACCCCGAGTGCAAGGCCTGGGTGCGCGAGGAATTCTTGCCCGCCGACAAGGCGTGCCCGCTGTGCAAGGGACCGATGCTGAAGAGCATGAAGCATTTGCCGCCTTCCGGCAAGCCGAAGAAGAAGGCGAAGCGGCCGGCCGCCAAGGCCGCCCGGTAGAAGGAACGATTGGGAAGGAGAGGGACGCCGCCGAACAAGCGGCGGGTTCCACGCATCCCTTCCCCCATCATACAAGAGCCGCCCACGGGACAACGCGATTAGCCGCGCTGTCCCGTTTGCGTTTTCCGGGACGACCGATAGAGGGCAACGGCGATTGAAAGGATGATCCGGCTGCGAAGCGATGACTTTTGCAGCGCCGGACCCTCTGCTTGTCTACGGGGGTTTTTGTCTTTCGAGTAGAGGATTTTATCCCTCTTTTATTGAAATGTGAACCTGCCCGGAGGAAAAGCCCGCTTCTATAATAAAGACAGCAACGTAAGCCCGTTGCCATATCAGGTCTAGGAGGGTCACAAAGAATGAAGAAAAAGTTGTCGCTGCTTCTCGTTTCGGTCATGGCGCTTTCCTCGCTTGCCGGTTGTGGAAGTAAAAATGAATCCGAATCCGCAAGTCCTTCCGCATCGCTCGCGCCGTCGGCGTCGACCGCCCCGTCGGAATCTCCGTCGCCCGAGCCGACGAAGGCCGCCGAGCCCTTTAAGGTATCGCTTCGCCACATCCAGATCGGAGACGCACAGAAGAACCGCAAGAAGATTCTCGATGATGTGGTGGCCAAGACCGAATCGGAAATTCCCGGACTCAAGTTCGAGCTGGACGGCGTAGAAGACAACACGAACCGCTTCACCAAGCTGCCTGCCGAAATGGCGGCCGGCAACCCTCCCAAGATCATGGACCTGTTCGGCGGCGAAGGCGACGCGCTGAAATACGGCAAGGCCGGACGCCTGCTTGATCTGACCCCGATCCTGGCCGAGCTCGGCATCAAGGAAGACCAGTTCGTCAACCTGAACCAGTTCAAGGACGGCGACAAGCTGTACGGACTGCCGATCGGCGGCAACTCGGAAGGCATCTACTACAACAAGGACCTGTTCGCCAAATACAACATCGCCGAGCCGCAGACGCTGGAGGACCTGGAAAAGGCGGCGGAGACCCTCAAGGCCAATAAGATCACGCCGTTCGCCATGGGCTCCAAGGGCGCTTGGGTGCCGCTGATGCTGGTCAACACGCTGCTGGGCCGCTACGCCGGTCCGGATATCGTCAAGCAACTGCCGACGGGCGAGAAGAAATGGACCGACCCGACGGTCGTCGCGGCGTTCGCCAAGTTCAAGGAATGGGAAGACAAGGGCTACTTCACCAAGGGCGAGCTCGGGCTCGAGTACGGCCAGATGCTCGACCAGTTCATCACCGGCAAGGCCGGCATGATGTTCGACGGCAGTTGGCGCTCCTCGGTATTCAAGGATGAGAGCCTGTCCAAGGATCTGTTCGAAAAGGCCGGTTACTTCGGAATGCCCGCCGTACCGAACGGCGTCGGCGACCAGAAGGCGATCAACGCCAACTATTCCAACGGCTACGGCTTCTCCAGCGACTTGAACGAGAACGAGCTGAAGGCGGTCAAGGGCTTCATCAAGAACCTCTTCAATGAAGAAATGCAGCTGCGCGGCCTGTTGGAGGACGGCGTGCTGCCGTCCATGAAGCTGTCGGCCGACGCCAAAGCCAAGGTGACCGACCCGATTGTCACAACGGTCATGGCCCAATTCGATGCCACCACGAACGCATTCTCGCACTTCGATTCCACCGTGAAGACGGAGGTCTACCAGGAAGCCGAGAAGCAGGTCGCCAAGCTGATCGCCGGCCAGACGACCCCCGAGAAGATGGGAGCAGCCCTCCAGGCTGTGCAGGATAAAGTGGCTGCGGCCAAGTAAGCCTCAACCGCAGGAGGAGGAAGACGGCGCTGCCCGCCCGGTGCGGGCGGCGCCTTTTCTCCCGCGCAAGCGGCAACCGGGCAGCGCCCGCCGTCCCGCGGCGGCGATCGCTGCTTCCAAACTACGACACGACCGGCCGGACGGCCGCATTCCGGGAGCGTGCTTCCCTCCCGCCGGATGCGCCGGACCGTATCTTCCGGGCAGGGAGCTGGGTGAATAGCCATGTCGAAAGACGTTTTGAAGAATCCTTGGATCTACCTGTTGTTCATTGTTCCGACCATCGCCTTGTATTTTCTGTTCTTCATCTATCCGATGGGCAGCTCCGCGTTCTATGCGTTCACCGACTGGAGCGGCCTTGATTCGACCAAGTTCATTGGGCTGCATAATTTCCGCGAGGCGTTCGGCGATGTGGACTTCCGCCATTCGATCGTCAACAATCTGTGGTTCATCGTGTTTTCGGTCTTCATCCAAGTTCCGATGATTATCTTCTTCGCGCTTTTAATCGGCAATGTGAAGCGGCTTCAGGGCTTTTACAAGACCACCGTCTTCATGCCGTCGATCCTCTCCACCTCAGTCATCGGCATCCTGTGGAGCTTCATCTACGAGCCGGAGGTCGGGTTTCTCAATACCTTCCTCGGCAAGCTGGGGATTTCGCCGATTTATTGGCTGTCCGACCCGCATTGGGCGATGTTCTCGATCCTGATGACGAACGCCTGGCAATGGATGGGCTTCTACATCGTGCTCGTGCTCGCGGCGATCCTGGCTATCCCTAAGGAAATCAACGAAGCGGCGGCCATCGACGGGGCCAATGCCTTTCAACAAGCGGTGCGGATCACGGTGCCGCTGATCCGGCCGATCATCTCGGTCGTGGTCATGCTGTCCATCGCCGGAGCGATGCGCGTCGTCGATATCGTGCTCGTCATGACCGACGGCGGACCGGTCGGCTCCACGGAGGTCATGGCCTCCTACATGGTGCACCGGTCGATCAAGATCGGCCAGTTCGGCTATGGTACCGCCATCTCGCTGATCATCTTCGCCTTTGCCCTCATCTTGACGTCCCTCTATCAGCTGACGTTCGGAAGAAACAGCGAAAGGATTGAATACTGATGCCCATCGCCGTGAAAAAAATCCTTCCCCACGTCGCGCTGATGTTCTATGTGCTGGTCGTCCTGATCCCGTTCTTGTTCATTCTGCTCTCGTCGCTCAAGGGCGGCAACGCGGAGATCGCCACGCACCCTTTCTCGCTGCCGGACAAGTGGGTGTTTGCCAACTACCGGGAAGCCTGGATCAAAGCGAAGATCAACGTCTATTTCTTCAACAGCCTGTATATCTCGCTGGCCTCCTCGATCGCAGGGGTGCTGCTGTCGGCGGGGACGGCGTTTGCCCTGACCCGGATGAGGTTCTTTCGCACGAGCAAATGGATTTATCAGTTCGTGCTGATCGGTATGCTCATTCCCGGCAACGTGCTGTTCATCGCCCAGTACATCCTGGTGATGAAGATGCACATCCTGAACACCCATTGGGCGTTGCTGCTCCCTTATACGGCGGGCGCTCTGCCGATGAGCATCCTGCTCATCGCGGCGTTCATGCGCAACCTGCCGCTCGAGCTGGAGGAAGCGGCGATCATGGATGGATTGAGCGCATTCGGCTTGTTTGTTAGAATAGTACTGCCGCTTACCGTTCCTGCGATGGTGACGGTATTTATCATCAACTACCTCGGCAACTGGAACGAATACCTGCTGGCGAACTTCTTCCTCAGCAAGGAGTCGCTGAAGACGCTGCCCACCGGCATGGTCGGCTTCCGCGACGCGTTTCAGACCGATTACGCCCTGATCTGTACGGGGATCGTCTACAGCGTCACGCCGGTGCTGATCCTGTACGGCTTCCTTCAGGAGAAGATCATCGAGGGTCTGACGGCGGGGAGCGTCAAGGGCTGACGGCCGCTTGGCCTTAAGACCCGCCGGAACCGGAAAGGAAGAGAAGCAGATGCGAATGAGCCTAAGAGCCAAGCTGTTCACAGCTTTTTTCACTCTCATTCTGCTGCCGCTCTTCCTTTTCGGCATCTTCGCCTATTCGTTTCTCTCGGATCTGCTGCAGGAGAAGTACACCCGCCAAGTGGAGATTACCCTGCGGGCTCTCTATCAGAGCGTGGATTTCATCTTTCAGGAAATGAACAAGGTTACGGACAGCACCATTGCGAGCAACGCCATCCAGGAGGTCCTGAGCAAGCCGGGAACGAGCGTAACGGAGACCGATTACCTGAAGCTGAACGAGGTGCAGCGGAATTTCCGCGACCTGCTGGTCAACCATCCGTCGGTCAGCTATGCGTTTTTGTATACGATGGAAGACGGGATGATCATTCCCTTTTATGAAAAAGACCGGTTTGTCGCGCTCCCCTTTAACGTGTTTACCAAGGATTCGCTATACTCCGAGGTGTTGCTGCGCGACGGCAAGCCGAAGTGGGTGGGCCCCTTCGAGTATCCTCAGCTCACCGGAACCGATCCGGTGTTCACCCAGATCCGCGTCGTCAAGGATATCGTCACCCTCGCGGACAAAGGGATCCTGGTAGTGCAGATAAAGAATTCCGCGCTGGAGGACCTGTTCTCCTACTTCACGTATAAGCAGGAGACGTACCAGACCCGTTTTTTCATCGTCAACCGCACCGGGATGATCCTGTTCGACAGCTCCTATCAGAGCGAGGGCCGGTTCCTGCGGGAATACACGAAGGATTTGCCGCAACTGAAGGCCGGAACGCAGAGCCGCCGGCAGGCGTTCCAGGAGGTCGACAGCATCGTCTCCAGTATTAAGCTGGAGAACGAGGGCTGGCAGCTCGTGTCGGTGACGCCCTGGAGCTCGCTGTCCAAGGAAATAATCCTCTACACCAAATGGGTCGGGCTGATTCTCGCGGCGTGCCTGCTGTCCGCCTTCGTCTTCCTCTTGTTCTTCGTGAACCGCATCACCCGGACGATCTCGCGGATTGCCCGGACGATGCGGCGGGTCGAGGAGGGGGAGCTGGAGGTACGGGTGCCGGAGAGCGGCGCCGACGAGCTGCACCTGCTTGCGCGCAGCCTCAACAGCATGATCGCCCGCATCCAGGAGCTGCTCGGGCGCGTGAAGAAGGAGCAGGAGCAGAAAACCCAGGCGGAAATGCGAGTGCTGGAGGCGCAGATCAAACCGCATTTCCTGTTCAATACGCTGGAGTCGATCAACGTGCTGGCGGTGCAGAACGAGGGCCGCAAGGTCAGCCAGATGGTGCTGCGGCTGGCGAGCATCCTGCGGATCAGCATCCACGGCAACCGCATCATCCCGCTCCGGCAGGAGATCGAGCACCTGCGCAGCTACCTGGAGATTCAGCGCTTCCGCTTCGAGGACCTGTTCGACTACGAAATCGACGTGCCGGAGGAATTGCTTGAGGCTTCGGTGCAGAAGCTGACGCTTCAGCCGCTGGTCGAGAACTGCATCCAGCACGGCTTTAACGGCCTCACGGGAACGGGCCGCATCCGGGTAACGGCGGAGCGGTCCGCAGGACGGCTCGTGCTGACGGTGGAGGACAACGGCGTGGGTATTCCGAACGAGCAGCTCGCGCGCTTTCAATACCTGTCGGCGCCGCCGGAAGGCGGAGCGGTGCCGGAGCGGAGCTCTCCGGCTGCCGGCGGCGGAGAGCCGGAGCGGCGGGGACTCGGGGTGCGCAGCGTCGCCGACCGCATCCGCATCCAGTTCGGCAGCCGGTACGGGCTGTACATCTGCTCGCTGCCGGGCGCCGGGACGGTTATCAAATGCGTGCTGCCCTTAATGGAACGGGGGGATGAGAATGAGGCTCAAGGCCATGCTGGTGGATGACGAGATGCCGATCTTGAACAACCTGAAGAGCATTCTGCCCTGGGAGCGAATGGGGCTGGAGCTGGTCGCTCTGGCGCGCAACGGCCAAGAGGCGCTCGAGGCCGTGGGCGAGCACCGGCCGGACCTGATCCTCTGCGACATTCGCATGCCGGTGATGGACGGGTTGACCTTTCTGGAGGAGGTCCGAAAGGTCGACCGCACCTGCGAAATTCTCATGCTGACCGGCTACCAGGAGTTCGAATATGCCCGGACGGCCATGCAATACGGCGTGAAAGATTATATTCTGAAGCCGATCGATTACGAGCAGCTCGAGGCCAAGGTGGCCAAGACGGCGGAGGAGCTCCGCGAGAAGCGCGCGGAGGACATGAAGAAGGAACGCAAGTGGGGAAAAGCCGCCAGCCTCGCCTACGAAAAGATTTTGCGCGACGTGGTCATGGGGCTCCCGTCGGTCAGCGCGCGGAATTTCCTGGCCGACGAAGGCCTGGGCGTCGACGACCTGGCCTATGCGATGCTGCTGGCCGACATCGACGGCTATTCCGTGCAATCGGTCAAGTGGACGGACAACGAGCGGCGGCTGTGGAACTTTGCCGTCGGCAATGTGCTGCAAGACGCGCTCCTGCCGTTCACGCTCCATTATCAGGTGCTGCAGGTGCGCGAAGGCGAATGGCTGATTCTCGTGGAGCGCCAGCGCGGCGGGGAGGCTGCGGTTCCGACCGCGGAGATGGAGCGGTGGTTGACCGCTCTGCAACAGGCGGTCCGCGACAACGTCAAGCTGAGCGTCAGCGTAGGCGTGCATCCGGAGCCGGTGAGCTTCGGGGATCTGGCCAATACCTACCGGACGATGCAGCGGATGCTCTTGATCAGCTCGGGCGAGAGCAAGCAGCTGGCGGTGACCGACGAGGTGCTGCGGCTCGCGGACAGCAGCCGCTCGCTGTGGAAGCTCATGGAGGAGATGATCTCCGGCCTGCGCAAGCAGGATCGGGCGCGGATCGACGCCTCCTTCGACAGCCTGCGGCGGCATTTCGCCGCCGAGCCGAACGGGGCGGCCGTCGCGAAGGCAGAGACGGTGCTGCATTACCTGATCGTGCATCTGCTGCGGGAAATGCGCGAGATGGATATGGTCGCGCCGCGGGACGAGGACGAGATCTGGACGAAACTTCAGCACAGCGTCGGCGTCAAAGATGTGATGGACGCGGTGGTGCACCTCGTCGACCGTTCGCTCGACGCTGTGCTCGGCAAGAAGCCGGGCGAGCTGCTCATGCTGAACGCCAAGGATTACATTCACAAGAGCCTCGCCTCCGATATCGGCGTGGAGGAGGTAGCGGGTCATCTCGGCATCAGCTGCAGCTATTTCAGCCTGCTGTTCAAGGCTCACTTCGGCGAGACCTTCGTCGAATATGTGACCCGGCAGCGGATGGAGCTGGCGAAGTCGATGCTGCTCATGACCGACAAGAGCATCACCAAGATCGGCGCGCTGGTCGGCTACGCCGAGCGGCGCTATTTCACCAAGGTGTTCCTGCGGCATACGGGCCGGACGCCGTCCGAATTTCGCGAGAGCCGGGGGGACGCGGAGGGAAATCCCGGGTAAGGTGCGGGAAAGGAACGGGAACGGCATGGGAAAGCCACGGATGGAAGAGCAAGGACCGTCGAGGCGGAAGAGGAGCAATCGGCGAGCCTTTGACAAGGGGAGGATGAGGGCAAATGGAAGACTGGAGAGCGTGGAGTCTGGAGCGGAAGATCGGCCAGCTGTTTATGGCCGGCTTCGACGGGTTGTCTCCCTCGGAGGGCATTCTGGATTTGATCGGGAACGAGGCGCTCGGCGGCGTCATCTATTTCCGCCGGAACATCGGCGATCCCGGACAGGTGGCGGAGCTGTCGCGGCGGCTTCAGGAGAAGAACGCCGAGACGGCCGGGCAGCCGCCGCTGTTCATCGCCATCGACCAGGAGGGAGGCATGGTGTCGCGCATCGACCGCGGCATCACGCTGATTCCGGGAGCGATGGCGCTCGGAGCGGCGGGGAGCGCCGAGCTGGCCTACGAGACGGCCGGCATCAGCGGCCGCGAGCTGCGGCTGATGGGCATCAACGTGAATTTTGCCCCGAGCCTCGACGTCAACAACAACCCGCTTAATCCCGTGATCGGCGTCCGTTCCTACGGCGAGGACCCGGAGCGGGTCGGGGAGCTGGGAACGGCCGCCGTGCGCGGCTATCAGGAGGCGGGAGTCGCCGCCACGGTCAAGCATTTCCCCGGTCACGGCGATACCGAGTTCGATTCGCATTACGGGCTGCCGCTCATCGCCCACGACGCCGAGCGGCTGGAGCGGGTCGAGCTGGCGCCGTTTAAGCGGGCCATCGCCGAGGGTGCGGACGCGGTGATGACCGCGCATGTCATCTTCCCGGCGTTCGAGCCGGGCGGCTTGCCTGCGACGCTGTCGCCTGCCGTCATCACCGGCCTGCTGCGCGGCCAGCTCGGCTATGAGGGCGTCGTGTTCTCCGACTGCCTCGAGATGCATGCCATCTCGCGCCGCTTCGGCATAGCCGAGGGAGCGGTGCTGGCGGTCGAGGCCGGCGTCGATGTGGTCCTCGTCAGCCACACGCTGGAAGAGCAGCGGGCGGCGATCCGCGCCGTGGCTGAAGCGGTCCGCGGCGGGCGGATTTCGCCGGAGCGGATCGACCGCTCCGTGGAGCGGGTGCTCGCGCTGAAGGCGAAGCGCGGCATGGAGCGGGGAGCGGCGGCTGCGGCCGAGCTCGCCGGACAGCTCGGCCGCGCCGAGGACTGGCAGACCGTGCGCGAGGCCAGCGAGCGCAGCATCACGCGGGTCAAGGACGCGGCGGGTCACCTGCCGCTCGCCGCCGACCGGCCGACGCTGGTGGTCTGGGCGGAGCCGCGCGAGGCGACCCAGGTGGTCGAGATCATCGACCAGGACGAGTCGCTTGCCGACGCGCTGCGGCCCTACCTTGCCGTGGTGCGGGAAATCCGCATCGGGCTGGACCCGGCCGAGCCGGAGCTTGCGGAGCTGCTCCGGACGGCGGAGGGCTACGACCAGATCGTCGTGGCCACCCACAATCCCGTATCCCGCCTGCCGGAGGGCCAGGTGCGGCTGGTGCGGGAGCTGGCGGGCCGGCCGGGGCTGCGGCTTACGGTCGTCTCCACGCGCAATCCGTACGACCTGAACCAGTTCCCGGAGGTCCCGACCTACCTGGCCGCTTACGAGAACCGTCCGCAGGCGATGGAATCGCTCGCCCGGGTGCTCACGGGGCGGATCGCGCCCCAGGGCAAGCTGCCGGTGACGCTGGCGGCCGCCTCGGCCGACTGAACGGCCAGGCCCATGTAAGAAGCCCCCTGCTGAAGCGGACGACCGCTTTGGCAGGGGGCTTTTGGCTTGCCGGCGCGGGTCCGCCGCATTAGTTCGGTTGCTTGCGCAGCAGCAGGCTGAGTAAGAGGCCGCAGAGGGCGAGGGCCAGCGTCAAGAGAAAGGTGTCGTGGAAGCCGCCGACCATGGCTTGAAGCGGATTGGCGGAGCCGGTGGCGTGCTCGGCGATCCGGTTCGTCAGAAACCCGGAGACGATGGCGACCGCAAAGGAGTTGACAATCTGCTGCGAGGAAGAGGTCAGCGGCGTTACGCGGCTGATCCATTCCTTCGGGGCCGCTTTGAGCACGTGCGTGCCGACCTGCATCGTGGTCAGCCCTTGCCCCAGCCCCAGCAGGATCAGGAAGCCGATGATCGCGGCTTCCGGCGTGTCGGCCCGGAGGCCCGAAAGCAGCAGAATCGCCGTCGAGAGCACGCAGAGGCCGGTGAAGACGACGGGACGGGTGCCACGCTTGTCGAGCCATTTGCCTCCTGCCATCATGCCGAGGAAGGAAGCGAGCGCCTGCGGGATGACGAGCAGGCCGGAGTGAAACGTGCTGAAGCCCCGGACCTGCTGCAAGTAGAGCGGAATCAGCAGGATCGTACCGAACATGGCAATCTGGTTGAACCAGGTCAGAATCATGCCTTTGGTGAATTCCCGCGAGCGGAAGGCTTGCAGAGCCAGCAGCGGCTCTTTTTGGCGAATCTCTACGAGGACGAAGGCGACGAGCGCCGCCAAGCTGACGGCGAGCAGCCCGAGCGTGCCGTAGCTTCCGAGGCCATCCGTACCCGCGCGGTGAACGGCAAAGACGAGCGTGGCGAAGGCGAGCGGCGAGAGCAGCATGCCGGGAACATCGAGTCGGGAAGTCCCGCCGCCGTTTCCGCCGGAGGGAAGGAAGCGCAAGCCGAGCAGGACGGCGGCGAGCCCGATCGGCAGGTTGATGAGGAAAATCCAGTGCCAGTTGACGTACTCCAGCAGGAAGCCGGAGAGGGCGGGGCCGAGTACGGGGGCGATCAGCATCGGCAGGCCGAGAATGCCCATGATCGAGCCGCGTTTGTCTGGAGGCGCGAGCTTGAACGAGATCGCCATGCCGATGGGAAAGACCATGCCGCCGCCGATGCCCTGTACGATGCGGAACAGGATGAGCTGAGCGGCGGTTTGCGAGGCGGAGCAGAGCAGCGAACCCACGACGAACAGGCCGATGGAGACGAGGAAGACCCGCTTCGCCGTGAACCGGTCGGAGAACCAGCCGGACAACGGAATGACAACGGACAAGGCCAAGGTGTAAGCGGTGATCGCCCATTGAATGATCTTCAGGCTGACATGAAACGTCTCTTCCAGCCGGGGAACGGCAACGTTCATGATGGTGCTGTCGAGCATCACCACGAGCATTCCGACGATGAGGGTCAACAAGACGGGGAGAATGGCCCGGACCGAGAAAGCCGGTACGGCTTGCGGCGCTCCTTCCGCCTGCAGAGGGGCGTGTGACATGGGAACACATCCTTTTTTGGACTTGGAATCATCGCCGATTAATCTAACGATGTTAGACTGAATATAACACCGTTAGATTAACTTGTAAATCAAAAAATCTAACGATGTTAGATTGACTTTTCAGGCTGTACGGGATGGCGTATGATAGAGGGAGGAGGCTGGTGCCATGAGGCTGAAACATGTGCAAATCAACGAGGAAGCGATCCGATCCGCCGCCTGGGAACTGCTGCGTACGGTCGGCATCGAAGAATTCAGCATGCGCAAGCTGGCGGACCAATTGAACATTCAAGCCGCATCCTTGTACTGGCATTTTAAGAACAAGCAAAGCATCTTCCAGGCGCTCGCCAACATTGTGGCGAAGGAAGCGGTGGAGGGGGCCGAGCTGCACGGCGATTGGCAGGAGCGGCTCGTCCGCTTTGCCTTCAGCATCCGCGCCGCACTTGGCAAATACCCCTGCTCGGCGCAGCTGCTGCTTCGGACGTATCCCTCCGAGCCCGATTTCTTGAACCTGCAAAACACGCTGCTGCAGATCATCGATCCGCTGCCGCTCAGCGACAGCATGAAGCTGGCCTCGACGATGAGTCTGCTCAACTACGTCATCTCCTTCGAGCTGGACCTGTACGAGCAGGAGAAGCTCAATGCCGCTTTGCTCGCGGAGGGCAAGGAGATGCCCCAAGGCGAGTTTCTCCGGGCGGCCGAGCTCCTGGCCGGTGGCGGCCCCAATGTGGTGCTCCGGCTGTATCAGAATGACGTGCTGGCTTTCTTGGGCTCCGATGAACTGTTTCACGCCGGAGTCAGCATCCAGGTTCGCGGCATCGAGCAGTTGGCCGTCCACGGTCCGATTCCTCTCACCCCGGGCCCGAATCCGGCGCTTTCCTAAGACCGGTACCACGCCAAAAAAGCCCTTCCCGTCCGGCGCAGCGAATTCGCTTGCTCCAAATGGGAAGGGCTTTTTATTAGGGTTTAAAAGGCTGCGGGTCCGCGTGGTCGGTCAGGGTTAGCCCGACGCGTCCTCCAGAAGCTCCTCGTGATACGGCAGAGCGTGAATGGTCACGCGCTCGATCCGCAGGTTGTCGAGCTCGGCGATCTCGAAGCGGATGCCTTCGTAGAAGACCTGCATGCCGACGCGCGGCTTTTCCTCCAATTGCTGATAGACCCAGCCGGCGACCGTGTCGATCTCCTCGTCCTCGATGTCGAGGCGGAACAGGTCGTTCAGCTTATCGAGCAGGAAGCGGCCGTCTACGGAGGTGTAAGTGTCGAACACCTCGACCTCCGGGCGCTCCTCCTGCCATTCGTCATGAATGTCACCGACGATTTCCTCGAGGATGTCCTCCATGGCGACAATCCCGGCCATGCCGCCGTATTCGTCGACGACGACGGCCATGTGAACCCGCTCCCGCTGCATGACTTTCAGCACCTGGCTGATCTCCATCGATTCGGGAATGTGCGGGACGGGGCGGATCATCGGCTCCAGCTTGATCAGGGAGCGATCCGGAGCGGTAAGCGCCGCGTTATAGATATCCGATGAAAGGATGAATCCCAGGACGTTGTCCTTCTCCTCCATGACGACGGGATAGCGGGTATGCCGCGTCTCCATGACCGATGTCAGGTTCTCCTCAAAGCTCAGGTCGGCGTAGAGGCATTCCACCACGGTGCGCGGGATCATCACTTCCCGGGCCAGCCGCTCGGAGAACTCGAAGATGTTCTCCACCAGGGTCAGCTCGTTCTCGTCGATATGGCCGCCCTTCTGGCTTTCCTTCATCAAGATGCGAATTTCTTCTTCGGTGTGGCTTGCCTCATGCTCGGACGCCGCTTCGATGCCCATCCAGCGGAGGATGGTGTTGGCGGCCCCGTTCAGCAGCCAGATGATGGGGTACATCACCCGGTAGAACCACAGGAGCGGAGCGCTCAACCAGAGCGAGGTTGCCTCCGCGCGGAAAATGGCGATGGATTTCGGGGCAAGCTCCCCGAGTACGATATGCAGAAAGGTAATGACGGCGAACGCGACGCCGAGCGAAACCGGGTGCACCAAATATTCGGGCGCGCCGACCCAATGCATAAACGGCTGCACGATGAGATCGGCCACCGCCGGCTCGCCCACCCAGCCGAGACCGAGGGACGCCAGGGTTATCCCGAGCTGACAGGCAGACAAGTAAGCATCGAGCTTCGAAGAAACATGCTGGGCGACCTTCGCCCGGCTGTTGCCGGTGGCCGCCAGTTCAGACAGACGACTGGAACGGACGCGCACGAGCGCGAACTCCGCTGCCACGAAAAAAGCGTTCAACAGCACAAGAAAAATTACGACAATCAGGTTCCATAGAATCGATAAACCATCGTCCAAGCGTTCATCCTCCCCGCACGCGGGTTCGGATATTCACCTCCGGGATTTTTGAGTGATTGAAGTTATTCGACTGTATGAATGTATGCGTCAACTTTCCAACTCAATCACCCCCCCTTTCACAATATTATATGGGAACCCGCTGGAAGACACAACATCATAAGATTTCTTAAGAATGGACGGCAGGGGCGGACGCCTGCTCCGGAATTGGTTATGATAGGGGAAACGAAGGTTTTGCAGAAGGAGTTTGGAGCATGGATTACCGCATTCTGGTCGTGGACGACGATCCGGCGATTGCCGGGTTGGTTCGGATCTACCTGGACCATGAAGGAATGGCCTGCGATACCGCGGCGGACGGCCAGGAAGGGTTGGAGCGGCTCGCGGAGAACGAGTACCACTTGGTGGTGCTGGACGTCATGATGCCGCGGATGGACGGAATGGAGTTCTGCCGGCGGGTGAGGGAGACGCGCTCGATTCCCATCCTCATGCTGAGCGCCAAGGCGGAGGAGATGGACAAGATTGCCGGCATGATGACCGGAGCGGACGATTATCTGGCAAAGCCCTTTCACCCCCTGGAGCTGGTGACGCGGATCAAATCGCTGCTGCGCCGCACTTACCAATACAACCGCAGCTCGGAAAAACGGGACGAGATCCGCATCGGCCCGCTGACCATCGACAGCCGGACGCACACGGCCACGGTAAACGGCAACGATCTGCACCTCACCTCGAAGGAATTCGGCATTCTGCATCTGCTCGCCAGCCAGCCGGGCCGGGTGATGGGAGCGGAGGAGATTTTTCGCCAGGTGTGGCAGGAGCAGTATTACGATTCGAACAACACCGTCATGGTGCACATCAGCAACCTGCGGGACAAGCTGGAGCGGGAGATGCGCGAGCGGATTCTCGTGACGGTCTGGGGAGTGGGGTATAAGATCGATGGCTAATTCCGTGTTCCGTCTCATCCGGCAGCTCGTGCTGCAGCTGTTCGGGAGCTTTGTGCTGGCGTTCCTGACGCTGTTTACGATCCAATCGGTCTACGAGCGGATCATCAAGCTCGCGCAGCGGTACCCCTCGCTGCATTTGTTCGATGTCATCCGCTTCTTCGGCGGCACGAAGGTCATGGTGGAGCTGCTCTTCGGCTTGTTCATCGTCCTGTACATGGTTCTCTTCAACGTGAGGCGGTTTATCTACGTCAGCCAGATTCAGCGCTCCGTCAAGCGGATTGCCGCAGGCGATTTCCGCGAGACTGTGCCCGTGCGGCAGAACAACGAGCACACCGAGCTGGCCGTCCAGATCAACGGGCTGGTGCGGCGGCTGCAGGATTCTCTGGCCGAGGAACGGAAATCCGAGCAGACCAAGAATGAGCTGATCACCAACGTCTCGCACGACTTGCGGACGCCGCTGACCTCCCTGATCGGTTACCTGGAGCTGATCGACAAGGACAACTACCGCGACGAGGTGGAACTCCGGCATTACGTCCAGATCGCCTCCGACAAGGCGGCGCGGCTGAACGAGCTGATCCGCGACTTGTTCGATTATACCCGGCTGCGCAATGAGCAGCTGCCGATCGCGCTGCAGCCGGTCGATCTGGCCGAGATGGCGGGCCAGCTCCTCACGGAGTATCGGATTCAATTGCTGGAGATGGGGATGGAAGGGCGGCTGTCCCGTCCGTCCGGGCCGCTCCTCGTTGCGGGCGATCCCGGCAAGCTGATCCGCGTCTTCGAGAATCTTCTGGCGAACGCCATGCAGTATGGCGCAACCGGGCGCTATATCGACGTGGCTGTGCGCCGGGAAGGGCAGCAGGCGGTCGCCGAAGTCATCAATTACGGAGAACCGATTCCGCTTGTGGATTTGCCTTACGTATTCGACCGCTTCTACCGCGTGGAGAAATCGCGCAGCGAGCATACCGGCGGGTCCGGCCTCGGGCTTGCGATCGCCAAGAGCATGATCGAACGCCACGGCGGGAAGATCGAGGCGGACAGCGACGGGACGAGGACGGTGTTCCGGTTCCGGCTGCCGCTTACGGAGGAGATATTCCCGCTTCGCCCTTCTTCTTAAGGAATCTTAAGCTCTTCTTAAACGGCGCTTAAACCCTGCCCGTTATACTTAGGGCAAAGACATGAGAGAAAGGGTTGGAGCCCGATGAAACGCATAACCGCCATTGTGACCATTCTGGTCGTCCTTGCCGCCTCGCCCCGCATCATCCGCTACGCGCTGGACCAACGCGGCGGTTCGCTGCCGGCCGCCGCGGCTTCGGTCTTCGGCGGCGTGGAGGCAAGCGCCCTTTACCTGCTCGACGTGACCGACGGGAAGGTGCTGTTCGAGCGCAACAGCCAGCAGGAGCTGCCGCCGGCCAGCATGACCAAGATGATGACTGAATACGTGCTGCTGGAGGATATCGCCGCAGGCCGGATCGGCTGGGAGGACGAAGTTGAGTTCAGCGCTTACGCCGCTTCCGTTCCCGGAGCAGGCATGAATGCCCGGGAAGGCGAGAGCTGGTCCGTGCGGGACCTGTTTGCGGCGATGGCGATTCATTCCGCCAACGACGCGGCCGTCGCCTTGGCGGAGTATGCCGCGGACGGCTCGGAGAAGGAGTTTGTGGAGCGGATGAACCGGACGGCCTCGGACCTGAAGCTTAGAGGCACGGTGTTCCACAACGCTACCGGGCTCGGGAGCCGCGATCTGGAGGGGCTCGGCAAGGACGCGCCGAAGGGAGAGAACCGGATGTCGGCCCGCGATGCGGGCATGCTGGCGTCCCATTTGATCCGCAAGTATCCGGACGTTCTGCAGATCACCAGCCAGCCGGAAGCGCGGCTGAAGAACGGGTCGGTGGTGCTGCCGACGACCAACGAGATGCTGCCCGGCGGCCGCTTCGGCTTCAGGGGCAACGACGGCCTGAAGACGGGCTACACCAGCGACGCGGGCTACTGCTTCACGGGCACCGTCAGCCGGGAAGGCAAGCGGCTGATCGCCGTCGTCATGGGCGCGCCGACGCCGGAAGCGCGCTTCACCGAGGCGGAGCGGCTGTTCGAATACGGGCTGGACAAGGGCGTCTGACCGGGGCCGGTCCTTTACATCGGCGGACAGGCCTTATACAATGGCCTTGAGAAGCGGACGCGGGGAGGGAGCGGAACGTGGCGGAGGCGCATGGCCGCCGCTATGGCCTTTGGCTCCTTCGCGCCCCGCTGCCTAGCCATTCTACCGGGAAAGGAACCGACCTCTTGAAGCCCTTCATCCCGCTCGCCCGGTCCCTCCGCCTGGCCCGGCTTCATCCGCCGCAGGTGCTGGCCCTGGGCTTTATCGTCATCATCGCCATCGGCGCGTTCCTGCTGAACCTGCCGATCGCTTTCCACGGCGCCCGGGACCTGCCGTTCCTGGACGCCCTGTTCATGTCCACCTCCGCCACCTGCGTCACCGGACTGTCGGTGATCAGCCCGGGAGAGGATTTTACCTTATTCGGCCAACTGGTCATTCTCACGCTCGTGCAGCTCGGCGGGCTGGGGTTCATGACCATGGCGACGCTCGTCGCCCTCGTGGCGAAGCGGCGAATCACCTTCAAGGAGCGGCTGATCCTGCAGGAAGCCATGAACCACGGCTCGGTGGAGGGCATCGTTCGGCTGATCCGCCGCGTACTGCTCTATTCGCTCGTGATCGAAGCGGTGGGAGCCCTCCTGCTGTCGGTCCGTTTCCTCCTGGAGATGCCGGCCGACCAGGCGATCTATTTCGGCCTGTTCCACAGCATCTCGATCTTCAACAACGCCGGCTTCGATCTGTTCGGCATGTTTCCCGGACGGCCGGGCAGCCTCATCGGCTACGTGGACGACCCGTTCGTCAACGTGGTGACGATGGTGCTCATCTTCCTCGGCGGCATCGGCTTCATCGTCATCGACGATCTGCTGCACTTTCGCGAACGGCGCAAGCTTACCCTGCACAGCAAGGTGGTGCTGTCCGTTTCACTTTTCCTGATCGTCTTCGGGGGGCTGGTCATCCTGGTCTTCGAGTACACCAACCCGCTCACGCTGCAAAAGCTGTCCTTTCCCGAAAAGATGCTCAGCTCGCTGTTCCAATCGGTGTCGATGCGCTCGGCCGGCGTGACCACTTTGGACGTCGGCGGCATGCGGCAGGCGACCCAATTCTTCTCGATCCTGATGATGTTTATCGGGGCCGCGCCCGGCTCCTCCGGCGGCGGCATCAAGGTGACGACCTTCGCCATTCTCGTCGGAGCGGTCATCGCCATGCTGCGCGGCAAAGAGGACATCGTGCTGTTCAAGCGCCGGCTCGCCCGCGACCGCGTCAACAAAGCGATCACGTTCACGCTGTTCTCCTTCTTCTTCATCATCCTCGGGGCGATGATCCTGTCCGTCACCGAGAGCTACGACTTCCTCGGCATCCTGTTCGAGGCGACCTCGGCATACGCCACGGCCGGTCTCTCGACCGGGCTCACGCCGCAGCTCACCGGCTTCGGCAAGGCGCTGCTCATGGCGATGATGTTCGTCGGCCGGCTCGGTCCCGTGACGCTGGCCTTCGCTCTTACGCCGAAGCACGAGAAGGAACTCGTGCGCTACCCCGAGGGCAAGATCACCATCGGCTAGCGCGGTGCGGCCTGGTGGCAAAGCCAAGAGCGGCGTCCCGCGCAGAAAAGCATATCGGCGCCCGTTTGACCGGCATAGAGCGCAGAAAAGCATATCGGCGCCCGTTTGACCGGCATAGAGCGCAGAAAAGCATATCGGCGCCCGTTTGACCGGCATAGAGCGCAGAAAAGCATCCCATCCCCCTGTTTGAAGCGGGGGATGGGATGCTTTTTTTGGCATGGGAAGCCGACAGCATTCCCGCTTGCGGACGAATCAATACGTCCGGGCGGCGATGCTGTCGAGGCTCTTGAATTCGTAGCCCTGCTTGCGGGCGTCGTCGATGATTCGGGCGAGCGCCTGGGTATTGTCCCGCGAGACGGAGTGCAGCAGGATTACTGCGCCGGGATGAAGCTGCGCCATGACCTGACGGTAGGCGTAATCCGCGCCGCGCTGCTCATTCGGGTCCCAGTCCTTGTAGGCGACGGACCAGAACACGTTGGAATAGCCCTCCTCCGCGCAGACGCGGAGGACCCGCTCGCTGAAGATGCCGCGCGGCGGCCGCACGAAGGCCATCTTCGGGACGCCGGTCAATTCCGTGACGGAGGCTTTGACCTTGGCCAGCTCCTCGCGGATTTTGCCGTCGGAGACCTGCGTCATATCGGGGTGGCTCCAGGAGTGGTTGCCGATGAGATGGCCTTCGGCGGCCATCCGCTTCACCAGCTCCGGCTTGCTCAGCACATAATGGCCGGTCAGGAAAAAGATCGCCGGAACCTTCTTGTCGCGCAGCACATCGAGAATAGCCGGGGTAAATCCGTTCTCGTAGCCGTTGTCGAAGGTGAGATACAGGTCCTTGGCTCCGGGAACGGCGGAAGAGGTGCCCCGGAAGATGGCGCGGTGCTTCTCCAGGATGTCCTTGAAGCCCTCTTCGTCGATGGAGGCGGGCTGCCCCCCCTTGCTTCGCTTGAAGCCGAAGTGGAAGGCGCCGTCGGCTTGGGCGGGAACGGCGGGAACCGGAGCGGCCGCAGCCAGGTCAGCGGCAGCCGGATTGGCCGCAGCGGCGCTCCGCTTAGCCGCGGAAGCGGTCTGCTGAGCGGCGGAGACGGTCTGCTCGGCTGCGGAGGCGGTCTGATCAGCAGCGGAAGCGGTCCGATCAGCTCCGACTGCGGACGAATCGGCCAGCTCGGCGGTTCGGTTGGCATGAGCGGTGTCGGCCCGCGAGCCGGTCAGCGCGGTGAGGGGGAGACTGGCAAGGAGCAGAATAACGGCGACGACCGCAAGCGCGGAGGAGCGGTACAGTTTCGACATGGGAAGCCTTCTCCTATTCGTGGCGGGAATGGCGCCGGCCGCTTCAAGCGGGACGCTTTGTCTACTATCCCACTTCCCCTTTGCCGTTATGCGTTCTGTCGGCACTTTTGCCGTTCGGCCGCTCCTTCTCTCACTTCATCAGCTTGCGCAGCAGGCCCAATCCCGCTTTGGAATCGGGGTAGCGGAAGGGCAGGTCGAAGCGGCTTGTCTGGTGCAGCACGCTTTTGTAATGCGTGAAGGTGTCGAAGCTCGCCCGGCCGTGGTAGCTGCCGGTGCCGCTCGTTCCGACGCCGCCAAACGGCAGATACGGACTCGCCAGGTGATAGACGGCATCGTTCACCGCTCCGCCGCCGAAGGACGTCTCCCGCAGCACGCGGCGGGCCATCTCCCGCGATTCGGTGAACAGGTAGAGCGACAGCGGCTTCGGCCGGCTGCGGATGCCGGCCAGCGCTTCGTTCAGGTCGCGATAGGTAAGGACCGGCAGGATCGGACCGAAGATTTCATCCTGCATGACGGCGGAGTCCGCATCCATGGCTTCCAGGACGGTCAGCTCCATGGCCCGGGTCGCTTCGTCATAGCCGCCGCCGAAGACGACGCGGCCCTCGTCCAGATACGAGACGAGCCGGCGGAAATGCCGCTCGTTCACGATCCGGGTCAGATCGGGATGGCGCAGCGGGTCGCTTCCGTAAAAGGCGTTCGCCTGTTCTCGCAGAGCGGCCAGCAGCGGCTTCTTGACCTCCTCGTGCACGTACAGGTAATCGGGGGCGACGCAGGTCTGACCCGCGTTCAGGGTTTTGGCCCAGGCAATGCGTCTCGCCGCCTTGGCGAGATCGGCATCGCGGTGGACGATGACCGGCGATTTGCCGCCCAGCTCCAGGGTGACGGGCGTCAGATGGCGGGCGGCCTTCTCCATGACGATCCGGCCGACCGCCGGGCTGCCGGTGAAGAAGAGGTAATCGAACGGCTGGGCGAGGAGCGCCTCGCTTGCGTCCACCCCGCCCTCCACAACGGCGATGTAATCGGCCGGGAAGGTGTCGCCGATCAGGCGGGCCAGCACGGCGGAGACCCGCGGCGTCAGCTCCGAAGGCTTGACCACGGCGCAGTTGCCGGCGGCGATCGCGCCGATCAAGGGAGCGATGGCAAGCTGGACCGGATAATTCCAGGGAGCGAGGATGAGGGCGCTCCCGTAGGGCTCCGGATAGATCCGACCGACGGAGCCGATATGGGTAAGCGGCGTAGGCACGCGCTTCGGCTTCATCCAGCGGGCGAGCCGCTTGCGGATGAAGGAGATTTCGGTCAGGCACAGCGCAGTTTCGGTGAGGAAGCTGTCCCGCTCCGATTTGTGCAGGTCATCGCGAAGCGCGGCAAACAGATCGGCTTCATGCGACTCGAGAGCGCCGCGCAGCCGCTCGAGCTGCTCCAGACGGAAGGACAGGGGCAGGGTGGCCCCGGTGGCAAAGAAGGTGCGCTGGCGGTCCAGCAGCAGGTCCGGATTCATGAGAAGCTCCTTTCGCAGGTCTTGCCTCAAGCGGGGAAATCCCACTTTTTTCAGTATACACTTCAGTATACACCAAACCCCGCTGCGAGCCCCGCGCCACACCAATACCTGCGTGCAAACCTGCGGTTACCCCGCTGCGGGCTCTGCTCGATTCATGGAAGGCCCTCCAGTGAAGCGGCTGGCCTTGATAAACGCACGCTTGTCGGGCGATAAGCCGGACTTTCTCCGGAAGACGCTTTACCGAGATAAAGAGGCGAAAACGGGAGCATGTTTTCATTAGGCCGTCTTCCCGGGGCGCAGTCTTCCGAAGATGGCGGATTTTACCCGGGAGAGCGGTAAAATCCGGTTTTATCGCTCCGGCAAAACGCGCTATAATGAAAAACATTGAAACAAGAAAGCGGGCTTCCCGGAGGGGAGGCAACCTCTTTCGAACCGGCCGTCTCCGGCAGCCGGTCCTCGCGCGTTCGCCGGGGCCGACCGTCGGACAGAGCCAATTCAAATTAGGGAGTGGACGAAGTTGACCCGTGAACAAGTGTTGGAACGCCAGTCGGAGATGCTGAAACGCAATATGCAAGAGCTGATCATGAAGCAGAATCAGCGCGGACTCAGCAGGCAAGACGGAAGATACCTGCAGCAGGTCATCAAGCAGTTTCATCAGAATGTTCATAGCCTTCACGACTCCGCCAAATAGAGCCTAAGCCAAGACGACGGCTTTTTAAACCAAGCGAGCAGACGAAAGCAGGCGCCCCGTCCTTTTGGGAACGGGGCGCCTGTTGTGCAATCGATGCCGTAGAGAGGACGTAAACGGACATGTTCATGTCATTGTGGGGAACCATCATCAATGCGCTGGCGATTGTCGCCGCCAGTCTGCTCGGCCTGGTTTTGCCGAAAATGCCGGAGACGATGCACCGCACGGTGATCCAAGCGATCGGCATCTTCACCTGCGTGCTCGGAGCGGGTATGGCGCTGAAGGGAGAAGAGCCGCTCTATCTGGTCGTGAGCCTCGCCGCCGGCACGCTGATCGGCGAGGCGGTCGGCGTGGAACGGGGCTTCGAGCGGGCGGGCGCCTGGCTGGAGCGCAAGGTCGGGGCGGCCGGCTCGGGCAAGGTCGGCGAAGGCTTCGTCACGGCGACGCTGATCTTCTGCATCGGCGCCATGGCTATCCTCGGGCCGATCGAGAGCGCAACGGGCCAGGGGCACTCCCTCTTGTACACCAAATCGATCATGGACGGCATGGTCGCCTTAATCCTCGCTTCTACGCTCGGCATCGGCGTTATCTTCTCGGCGCCTGCCGTATTCGTCTACCAGGGCGCGATCGCGCTTGCGGCCTTCTGGTTTGCCGGCCGGTTCAGTCCCGGCGCGCTCGCTTTGACGGTTAGGGAGATTTCCGCCGTCGGCGGGGTCATGATCGTCGGGGTAGGGCTGAATCTGCTGGAGATCAAGAAAATCCGCGTTGCCAACATGCTTCCCGCCCTCGTCGTCATGGCGCTGTTGATGGCTTTGCTGCGGTAGCGGCCTCCTCCCGGGCAAGCCCCGAAGCCTTCATGCCGATAACCGCCAGCGTCCAGAACCAAATGTTGAGCGAATTCCACCAGAACGTTTCCAGCACAGCGGAGATGAGCAGGAAGGCGATGATCGCGAGCAGCACGGCTCCGCAGAGCAAGCGGTAATGGCCCCGGCCGCGGAGGAATCCGCGTGCGACGGACCAGGTGACGGCGCCGATCAGCAGCAGGAACAGACTCAACCCGACGAGTCCCGTCTCGGAGACCATCTTCAGGTACGTATTGTCGAAGGTGTTGAGCGCGTTCGGGTCGCCGCTGTCGAGATAGCGGCTCTCGCCGGAGACGAGCGGGTAATTGCCGAAGCCGATGCCGATGTAGGGGCTATGCTTCAGGATGAGCACGGCGCTCTTGAACTTGTACATCCGGTGCCAGTAGGAGCCCGTGTCCACGACCTGCTCGGGACTGAGCCGCAGGCTGAGCTTCTCGGCGGCGGCGGTGCCTTGAATGGCCGGAAGGACGAACCCCCAGACGAACAGCGCAGCGGCGGCGACGATCGACAGGGTGCGCAGCTTGTTCCGGCGAAAAGCCAGGTACAGGAGCGCAATGAGCGCAAGTGCGAGCCAAGAGGTTCTTGACATGGTGCAGTACAGCGAAGCGAGCTGGAGGACGAATGTCGAGCCGTACAGCCATTTCTGCAGCGGACGCACGCCCCGGCGCATCCGATAGACGAGCAGCGGCAGCAGGGTCACGTTCAAGCAGGCGAGCACATTGGGCAGCGCCGTGGTCGAATAAGCCCGATACACCCGGTAGAAAGTCAGATTCGGCATCGGCTGGTGCAGGAGCGTGTGGAAGATAAAATTGTCCTCCAGGAGGTATTCGACGACCGCGAGGGCCGACATGACGGAAAAGCAGAAGGCAGCCGCGTCGATGACGAATTCCAGCCGTTTTCCGTCGGTGAGCAGGTAGTGCATCGCCGTGTAGACCAGCAGAGAACCGGTGACGAACCGGAAGGTCTGATACAGCGTAGCGGAGGGATATTCCGCCGCGAAGGCGCTGACGAGCACGGCGAGCAGGAACACCGCGAAAAGGCTGAAGAAGGGGGCTTTGCGCGCCGATACGGGCTCGTCCTTGGCCTTGTACAGCAGGGCGAGCGCAAAAGCGGCAAAGACGGTGAGATTGAGCGGGTTGAGCGGGCCGACCGTAAGCGACGGGGGCCAGAAATTCGACGGCGGCAGGACGACGACCGCCGAGACCCCGAGCAGAAGCAGGCGGGGCAGGCCGAGGCGGAAGAACAGGACGGCAAAGACGGCCGCCCCCAGGCTGAAGGCCAAGAGAAGGGCGGGCTGTATCGCCGCAGCCGCTCCCGTCAAGGCGAAGAGAAGCAGGGCGGCTGCCTTGAGAGGAAGCCGTTTTGGCGCGAGAAGGTCCATGCTGGCGTTCGCCTCCGATCCGCCGGCGAAAGAGGCCGGCTGTGTTCTGATATCGACACTGATACAAATTGTAACATATTACATAATGTATCATGGCGGCGGCCTTCCGGCAAGAATGCGCGACAAAAAAGACCGCCCGGATGGGCGGCCGTTGAAACGGGGAGAAACGGTATCTTTTCGAATAAGAGCCTTAGTGCTTACAAGGAATGACTTGAGCGGAAGCTCTCCTTTATCGGTACACTCCGATTAAGCGAACCTTTATTTTTGAGCAGAACGGGGTTGCGAGAAGATTACCGGGCCCGCTCTTTGCCGGGCATGGACCAGGTACGGTGGAAGAAAGGAATGAGAGAGAGCGCGATGGCCAGCATGAACGCGGCGAGGATGAGCGATGCGGCAAAGACGGCCGGATGCTCGTGCTGCTTGACGGCGACTCCGGCGAAGGCCCAGACGAAGACGGCTGCGAAGGCCGGATCGCGGTAAGCTCGGCTCACCGCGGTCGCTAGCGCTGCTCCCGCTGTCAGGATCGCCACCGCCCAGAAGGTGTCGCTGAGTCCGAAGCCGTTCCACTCCGACTGATAGAGGAAAACGGCGACGTTCACCAAGGTGGCCATGGTGATCCAGGCCGTATAGAGGCTGAAGGGCAGAAGCACGAAAAGGCGGTCGCCAAGACCCGGCTTTGCGTTAACGGAGCGGGTGCGCGTATAGAGAAGAACGAGCGTGATGAGCAGCAGCACGATCACCAGGGTCGAGGCAAAGATCCGGTCATTGCTCCACAGGAACAGCCAGGCGATGTTCAACAGGCAACTGAGCAGGAACAGCCCGTCGGTTCGGCGGATTCTCCGGTTGTTCAGCGTGCCGGGCAGCGCTTGATAAATACAGAAGGCGATCACGAGTGCGTAGATAAGGCCCCAGATCACCGGGAACACGTAACCGGCCGGGGTGATCATCACCGGGTATTTAGCGGAAATTGCCTGGGTGGTTTGCCCGCTGGGCGGGTTGGTCGAGAACAGATAGTTGACGATCAGCATGGCAACGGCGGCCAGCGGATTAAGCCAGCGCCACAGCTCGCGGCTTCCGGCGGCAGACAAGGAATTCGGGTTCATTTTTATACGCCTCCTTGGATGGGGGTCGATTCAGGATGTCCTCCCTCTCTTTACCCATATTCCGGATCGGACTAGCGGTATGCCTGTTCATATGGGGATAATCGGTGAAGAAACCTCATTCGGGCCTAGCGTATTCGTGGTATAGTGATGAAAAACTTCGGCGAGGCAAATCCGGCCCGGCAAGGAGGACGTTTCATGAAGCAAGCAGACCCGATGCGTCAGCGCATCGCCGCTTACGAGGAATTCGCCGCCAATACCTGGCCGGCGCTCTCCGTTCAATGCCTGGGGGGCTGGCTCCTGCGCTCCGCCGGGGGGTATTCCAAGCGGGCCAATTCGGTTCTGCCGCTTTATCCGTCCCCGCTTCCGGTGGACGAGCATATCGCCCTGTGCGAGGAGCATTACGCGCGGCTGGGGGCTTGTACGGTGTTCAAAATGACCGACGCGTCGCAGCCGGAAGGGTTGGACCGGGAACTGGAGCGGCGGGGCTACCGCAAGGCGGAAGTGGTCAGCGTCCAGACGGCGAGGCTGGAAGCCTTCGGGGAGGAGGGGGCGGGAGGCTGGGACGAAGGAATCGAACGCTTGGAGCCTGAGCCTTGGCTGGAGCACTACTTGGCGCTGAACCCTGGACTGGAGCTGCACCGGTCCACCATCTCCCGGCTGTTCGGGCTGCAGCCGAACCCCAGCGTATACGTGCGGATAGGCGAGAACGGGGCGACGGCGGCCGTCGGCCTCACCGCCGTAGCGGGAAGGCGGGCTGCCGTGTACGACTTGATGACCGCGCCCGGCTTCCGCAGGAGAGGATACGCCGGCCGGGCGCTGCGGGCGCTCTGTGCGGAGGCCCGCCGGCTTGGGGCGGAGGAGGCGTTCCTGCAGGTGTTGGCGGATAACCATGCGGCGACCGCCCTCTACGAAAAGCATGGCTTCCGCGAGGCCTACCGGCAGTGGTACCGGATTCAACCGACGCGATAAAATTACAGCATTGACAAATTATTGAAAGTGTCCTACTGTCAGTAGTAAAAAAGCCAATTGGAGCTTGCTGGAAAGAGGAACGAAGTTGGACATGTCTTTTTGGAAGCTACAGCGCAACGTCAAGGCGCGGATGATCGAGCGGGTTATGACGCATATGATCAACAATTGTATTTTTCCGTTTATGGGCATCTACCTGGCCTCTCAATTCGGAAAACAACTGACGGGAATTCTGATGACGGCCACTGTGTTTCTCGCCTTTGCGGCCGGCATCTTCGGGGGACATTTATCCGACCGGATCGGCCGAAAAGCGCTGCTCGTCGGGACGGAAATTCTCCGCTTCGCGGCGATCGCCGGAATGGTCGTCGGCAGTACGGCGGCCGTTCACTCTCCGGCATTGGTCTATACCGGCTTCTTTTTCTGCTATTTTTGCTCCGGACTGTCGGGACCGGCGGGAGACGCGCTCATCATCGATTCCAGCGAGAGCGAAGAGCGCCGCTACATCTATAGCCTCGACTATTGGCTGTGGAACATTTCCGTGCTGGTCGGCATGATCGTCGGCGGCTTCTTCTTTAAGCTGCACCGGCTGGAGCTGTTTGTGGCGCTGGGCGTCGTCTCGCTGCTCTCCATCGGCATTCTGGTATTTTTCATCAGGGAAAGCCGGAAATCCGCCTCCCCCCCGGAATCGGAGGAACGCCAAGGCTTCCTGCGAAGCACGGCCGCCAATTACCGGACCGTGGTGACGAACGGGGTGTTTCTGGTATTTCTCGCGGCCTCGCTGCTCGACATTTCCATTCAACTGCAATTCAACAATTATACGCCCATTCACCTGTCCGACGCCGTAAGCGAAACGGCCTTGTTCACCGTATTCGGCCACACCGTGAGCGTGGACGGCTATAAGCTGTTCAGCCTGCTGAACATCATCAACACGGTGGCGGTCGTCCTCCTCGGCACCTGGATCCGCAAGCGGACGATGAAGCTGAAGGACAACACCGTGATTTTGGGCGGGCTTGCGCTCTACACGCTGGGCTACGTCTTCCTCATCTCCTCTACCGTTCCGTGGCTGCTGATTGCCATGATGGTGGTCGTCTCCTTCGGCGAACTGATCTACGCCCCGCGCAAGCAGGCGGTTCTCGCGGATCTCGTTCCGGAGGACCGGCGCGGCTCCTACATGGCGGTCAACGCGCTGACGCTGCGCGGGGCGATGATGATCGGCGCCTTGTCGGTGACCCTAGGCGGCTTCATCCCTCCCTGGGCGATGGGAGTGGAGCTGGCATTGATGGGGCTGGCCAGCTTGGCCCTCTACCGCCGGATGTTCCGGCTGAGGCGCCCGGCTTCCTCCGACCCGAGCGCGGCGGCCCTGTCGGCGGCTCCCCCTTCAACCTGACAGCGGCGCCGCCGACGGTTCCCCCTCTTCCTGATAGCGGCCCGTCGACGGCTTGAGGCACATGTCCCCTCCGGACATGTGTTTTTTTGGTCGGCCGACTGGTCAGACTCGGGAGCGGCGGGTAGAATGGATGAAACGATGGCCTGCGGGTGCGACCGCTGCCGCGAGCGGCAAAGAATAGGAAGGGCAACGAAGCGAAGAAAACCGGACGGAGGGAGAAAGAATGGCGGGAATCTGGTACCGCGGCGGGCGCGACCCGCTTGCGGAGAAGCAAGAACGCAGCCTGTCGATCTATACGGAGGACGGTCTCATCCGGGCGGTCGGGACCGATCGGGACATCGGCCTGCAGCTTGCCGGACGAGCGGACCGGCAGGTCGACCTGGAGGGCGGTTATGTGCTGCCCGGTCTCGCGGATTGTCACATGCATCTGTCGATGCAGGGAATGAAGCTGGCCGCGCTGGATTTCAGCGGCGCAGCCTCGAAGGAGGACATGCTCGGCCTGCTGCGGGAGCGGGCGGCGGCCACTCCGCCGGGGCAATGGATTCTCGGGCTCAATTGGAACGAGAATGCCTTCCGCCCGGCGGTCGCACCGAACCGCGACGAGCTGGACGCGGTGACATCGGAGCATCCCGTTCTGCTGACGCGCGTCTGCTACCATTCCTGGCTGGCCAACAGCGAGGCCTACCGCCGGGCGGGCATCGGCGAGGACGCCGAAGACCCGGCCTCCGGCGCCTATGGCCGCGACGAGCGGGGGAGGCTGAACGGGCGCATCTACGAGGATGCGGGAGTCGCCTTCCAGGCGGTTCTGCCGGAGCCGGATTACGCCGCCAAGAAGGCTTGCATCCGGCGGGCGGCCGAGTATGCGCTCTCGCTCGGCCTGACCGCGGTGCATACCGACGACCTGCGCTACCTCGGCAGCCTCGACCTCCTGCTTCGCCTTCACCGCGAGCTGCGCGAGGAGGGCATCCGGCTGCGCACCCATCAGCTCGTCTATTACCCGTTCCTCGCCGAAGCCGCCGAGCTCGGCCTGCGGGCGGGAGACGGCGACGAATGGCTGCGCATCGGCGGCGCCAAGCTGTTCGCCGACGGCGTTCTGGGCGGGCGAACCGCCTGGCTCGGCGAGCCTTACGCCGACGACCCCGGCAACTGCGGCATCCCGATTCACACGCCCGAGGCCTTCGCCGCCATTGTCCGCGAGGCGCGGGCGGGCGGCTTCCCGGTCGCCGTCCACGCCATCGGCGACGCCGCCGCCGGGCTCGCGCTCGCCGAGATGGAGCGGCAGCCGGTCCAGGCGGCGAGCCCGCTTCCCGACCGGCTGATCCACGCGCCCGTGCTTCGCCCGGAACAGCTCGTCCAGATGCGGCGCTTGAGGCTCGCCGCCGACATCCAGCCGCCGTTCGTGGCAAGCGACTACCCGTGGGTACGGGAGCGGCTCGGCAGCCGGCCGGTCCACCGCTACGCCTGGAAAACGCTGCTGCAGGCCGGCATTCCCTGCGGCGGAAGCAGCGATGCCCCGATCGAGCCGCTCAGCCCATACCACGGGCTGTATACGGCGGTGACCCGCCGCAAGCCGGGGGAACGCCATGAGGGGTACGAGCCGGACGAGAGGCTGACCCTGGCCGAGGCGGTCCGGCTGTACACCCGGGGCAGCGCTCAGACGGCGGGCGAAGAAGGGCTGCGGGGCAGCCTGGCCTCCGGGTACGCCGCCGATTTTACGGTGACGGACCGGCCGTTCGCGGACGACCCGGAGGAGTGGCTGGGCATTCAGACCCGCTTCACGGTCGTGAATGGAGAAATTGCGTTCCGCCGCGGCTGACGGGCATCTGCCGCAAGTTCGGCGCCAAGGCGTCAGGGCAGACAGCAGGGCAAGGGCGAGAGCCGTCAAGGAATCAGCAAAATGCGGGCACGAAGGCCCGACGGGAGAGGGTTGCCATGGAGCTAGAGACGGAACGGCTTGTTCTGCGCGAGTATGCAAGCAACGATTATAAAGCGGTACATCGCTACACATCCGATGCCGAGACGACGAAGCATATGCTATGGGGACCGAACACGGAGGCGGATACGCGAGCGTTCCTCGCTTCGGCGGCGGAAACGGCGGGGGCCGACCCGCGCACGGGCTTTGAGCTGGCGGTGATCCGGCGCGAAGACGGCCGGCTTGCCGGCGGCGTCTGTCTGTACCGGGACGGCTTCCGCGGCGAGCTCGGCTACTGCTTCGCCCCCGAGCACCGCAATGCCGGTTATGCCACGGAAGCGAGCCGGGAGCTCATGCGGTTCGCCTTTGAGGAATTGGGGCTGCACCGGCTCTACGCCACCTGCCGCCCGGAGAACGCGGCGTCGGCGCGCGTCCTGGAGAAGCTCGGGCTGCAGCGGGAGGGCCATCTGCGGGAGCACCGCTTCGCCAAGGGGCGGTACCACGATTCCCTGCTCTACTCCATGCTGGACCGGGAATGGAGCGGCAGCCGATGAGACCGTATGCGATCGGTTTCCTTGCGCTCATGTTCATCGGCTATCTGATTCTGGCCTGGCGTTCCCTCAAGGCCTCGGCGCTGGCGGGGGAGCCGGTGCTTAAGGGGAGTTCCCTCATCGTCAGGCCGTATGTCTATCCTCTTAATCTCTTATGGATGTCTGCGATCCTCGCTCTTCACGTCAACCCGTGGCAAGCCGGTCTTTTGGCCGCGCTGCTCGCGCTGCCGCTTACGGTTGGCATGCGCTTCAAGCTGGGGGAACGCGGGCTGCAGGTCGGCCCGACATTCGTCCCGCGCGAGAAGCTGCTCGGTTATTCGGTCTATGGGGACAGCTGGCGGCGAATCGAAGTTATGCCCAAGCAGGGAAAGGATCTGTACCGCGGCCAGTTCAAGCGAAAGCTGAAGGAAGACGAGATCGCCGATCGTTTGGCGGCGTATTTTGCAGCGGCTTCAGCCAGTGAGTCGGAGGAGAGGGGGAGCGAAAGCCATGAACGAAGAGGCGGAAGCGCGAACAGCGGATGAAGCAGGCCGAGTAAAAGGTCGGGAAGCGAGCGCAGGCCGAGCGGAAACTGCGAACCGGGTGCGCAAAGTCGGCGTCTTGTTATTCGACGACGTGGAGGTGCTGGATTTCAGCGGCCCTTACGAGGTATTTGCCATGGCCGGCAAGCAGGGCGGAGATTTCGAGTTATTTACGGTAGCGGAGGAAGTCCGGCCGATCCGGGCGGTCGGCGGCTTGAAGCTGCTGCCGGATTATACGCTCGGGGATTGCCCGATCCCCGACATCTTCCTCGTACCCGGCGGGCTCGGGACGCGCCGCGAAATCTCCAATCCGGCGCTGCTCGACTGGATCGCCGCGACGTCCGGAGCCTGCGAGATGCTCTTGTCCGTCTGCACGGGAGCGCTGCTCCTGGCGGCGGCCGGTCTTCTCGCCGGGCTCGATATCACCACGCATCATCATTCCATCGCGCTCTTGCGTGAGCTCGCTCCCCAGTCGGCGCGAATCCGCGAGGATGCGCGCTACACGGACAACGGGCGGATACTGCTGTCGGCCGGCGTCTCGGCAGGGATCGATATTTCCCTGTACGCGGTGGAGCGGCTGCTCGGGCCAGAACGGGCGCTGCAGGCGGCCCGGCAGATGGAGTACGCCTGGGAAGGAGCAGAGACCGGCAAGCAGCAAGCCGAATAGCAGTCGACCGAATAGCAGCCGAACCCGATGAAACCGGCGACCGTCTTTTGCGTTAAATTAGGAAAGAGTTTACTTTTAACCTGAAGGGATCGGTCGATGGTGGAGGAGAGCGGCTTTAACGGAGAACAAGGGGAGCAGCGACGGAATAACGGCATGGGCCCAAGAGGATGGACCTGGCGGCGGTGGTTGCTGGTGCTGGCTGGAGCGCTGATCCTGGCAGCGGTCGTATGGTCCATCCCCCGGTTCGGCGACCCGGTCTTTCATGTGGATGGGGCCAAATACCGGTATGCCGGAACCAGCGGCGGCGGCGAGCTCTACCGGACGAAAGGGCAGGGCGAACCGATTACCATCCGGCATGACGGCAAGCGGACCGAGATTCATATCGGGCAGGAAGCTTTTCAGGTGCAGCGGATGGACGCGGTCGAAGGGGCCGATCAATACGAAGTGACCGATTCCATCGGGACCCGGGTGGCTAAGGAGCTGAGCGGGTTGGTTCTGGTTCGCCAGGAGAACGGAGAATTCGTTCCGGAGTTCATCGGTTATGCCGTTACGTCGAACGGAGAACGGATTTATTCCGACCCGCAAGAGCATCCGGTCCCGGCCGGTACGCTGGTGCAGATAGCTGATCCCACTCTCTGGACCAAGGACGGGCAGGTTGGCTATTACCTGCTTGGCGTCTTCCTGCTCGCGGTAAGCTGGCTTCGCTGCCGGTTTGTCGAGTTTTTCTTTCGGCTCGAATACGGGCTGTGGGTCGAGGACCCGGAGCCGACCGACTTCTATCTGCTGGTGAACCGGGTGGGGTCGATTGCCTTTGCGGTGGTCGGGGTGTGCTGCCTGCTTGGCGGTGTGCTGTCCGTGACGTAACTCGATTTGCAAACAAAGGAGAAGCAGCATCCGATGAACAAGAAGGCAAAAGCGACTCTGCTGCCGCCCGGCATGGAGGACGGAACGCCCCGGCAGCGGGATGCGGCGCGGACGCTGAAGGAGCTTCGGCTCGCGGAAGAGCTCGCCGACGGTTCGCCGAGGCTGGTGGGCACCATCCCGCTCGGAATCGATGTCGAAGGCTCCGATCTTGATGTGATCTGCGAGGCCGCCGACTTGACTGCTTGGCTGGCGCGGGTGAAGGAGCTGTACGGGGAACGGGAGAACTATCGCGCAAGCCCGGACGGCTTCGAGATGGCCACCGCCAGCTTCCGCCACCGGGGCTGGGAGATCGAGCTGTTTGCGCAGAACCGCCCGACGGAGGAACAGAACGGATACCGCCACATGGCCGTGGAGGCGAGGCTGCTTCGGCTGATGCCGCCCTGGGCCAGGGAGCGGATCGTCGCCTGGAAGGCGGCGGGGATCAAGACAGAGCCCGCCTTCGCCCGCTTGCTCGCGATTCCGGGCGATCCGTATGCGGCCTTGTTGGAGCTGGAACGGCAGACGGACGAGGCGCTCGCCCGGCTCCTGGCCGACGCCGGAATCGAATGAACGCATAGAAACGCCGCCAATCCCCGTAGTCGAGGGAATGGCGGCGTCTTTTGGCTGACTGATGAAATCCCGGAATGGCGTCAGCGATCCTCGCGGGGGTCCACCCGGCGGAAATCGTCGTCCGGGTCGTCGGCGCCTGCCCCGTTCAGCAGATCCGTCCCGTTGACCACGTCGGTCGGAGGTGCGGCCGGATCGACCGGGGAATCTGCGGCGATCTCATCCGCATCGGGCACGGCGGCCAGGTCGATGGCGCCGACCGGCTCGTCGGGATCGTAAGCCTCGGGTCCCTCTTGGGCGAAGGCGCGGCCCGAATGAAAAGCGTCGGTCGGCTCCTCCCGATCCGGAGCACCGGACAATCCATCGCCTTCGACCGCATTCCAGGCCGGGGTAGCCAGATCGTTCGGGGTGGTCCCGCCGAACACATTTTGTCCCCAGGTTCCTGCTTTTTCCGTAACGCGTTTGTCTTCTGCCATCGCTGCTTCCGCCTCCCGCTTGAATTTGCCTATTCTTACCCGTGAGGGTCGTCCGTTAAACGTTTCCCGGAGCCGGGGCCCTTTATTCAGCGGGGGATGGCCATCAGGCGGCAACGTCCCGCTTGGTGAAGACCGCCCAGGACAAGGCATTCATGGCGATGAAGTAACCGACAAGCACCAGGATGGAGAAGGTCAGGGTCATGTCTGTGCGCAGCGGTCCTCCGGTTCCGTTAATCATCGTCATATCCCCGCGCGCCGTTCCGTCCAGGTAAACGGACAAATCCGTGTTGGCGAACAGGTAGTATTTGATCCACCAATAACCCTTGAGCAGGGAAACGGCCGTGTTGCTGAGCAGCAGCACCGCCATGGACAGCGCGATGGCCAGCGAGCTGGAGCGGAAGACGGTGGAGATCATGAAGGCCAGCGTAACCGTCATGAGCAGGCTGACACAGGACAGTCCGTAGGTGGTGAGCACATGGACCAGCAGGCTCTGCTCGTGCACCGTTCCGTCTAAAGCTTGATAGAGATGATTCGGGATCGAGGCATCGAAGCCGTTCCACAGTACCCCAAAGCCGTACGAGGAAGCGAGCAGAACCAGCAGCAGGAAAAAGCTGAATTGCAGGGCGGCGAGGTATTTGGCGAGCAGGATCTTGGCGCGGCTGTGCGGCCGAATGAGCAGCAGCTTGACCGTACCCTGGGAGAATTCGCCGGCCACCGCATCGGCAGCCGCGATCACCGTAAAGATCGTCACCAGAATAATCAATTGGCTCAGATCGAGCAGGGTGCCCCAAGCGGTTCCGGTCGTCGGAGGCACCTCGTGGTCCAATCGGTACTGGTTCAGCTTAAGCTGCCCTTCATAGTAGGCGCGGGCTTCCGGGGAGGGGTCGTCCTGCAGATACTTCTCGTAATTCTGGCTATCCGCGGTCACGGCTTGCTTCCAATCGGCGGGAGCCGGCTGGACGCGGTGAATCTGGTAAGAGGCGAAGGCGGCGATGCCGACCAGCAGCAGCACCAGAATCCAGGTGCGCGGACGGCGGTACAGCTTCATGTTCTCGTTCTTGATGAGCCTAAGCAATGCGATCACTCCCCGTCATTTCCAAGAATTTGTCTTCCAGGCTCTTCGTCACCCGGCGGAAGCCGTATAACCGAACCCCGGCCCGAATGAGCGCGGCGGCGAACTCCGCCGCTTCCTCCCGTTCGGCCGCGACCTCGATGCCGTCCGCCACGATTTCGGCTTCGCGCGCGACGGAGATCACTTCCTTCGCTTTGAACGGGTCGTCGACCTCAAAGACGAAGCGGCTTGCCTCTCCGCCGGCCACCAGCTCCTGCATCGAGCGCACATCGACCAGCCGGCCGTTCTGGAGAACGCCGATGCGGTCGCACATCAGCTCCATCTCGGACAGCAGATGGCTGGAGACGAGCACCGAAATGCCGCCCTCCCGGGCCAGCTTCCGCAGGTAATCGCGCAGCTCGCGGATTCCCGCCGGATCGAGGCCGTTGGTCGGCTCGTCGAGAATCAGCAGCGAGGGCTTGTGCAGGAGCGCCTGCGCTACGCCGAGCCGCTGCCTCATCCCGAGCGAGTACCGCTTTACCTTGTCGTGAATGCGGTTCTCGAGGCCGACGAGCTTCACGACCTCCAGAATCCGCTTGCGGGTTACCCCGGGAACCATGCGGGCGTAATGGACCAGATTGCGGTAACCGGACAGGTACTTGTAAAATTCGGGATTCTCGACGATGGCGCCGACATGGCGGATGGCCCCCTCGTAATCCTTGGAGACGCTTTTGCCTTCGATCAGCACATCGCCTTCGGTCATGCCCATGAGCCCGACCATCATGCGGATCGTCGTCGTCTTGCCGGCGCCGTTCGGGCCGAGGAAGCCGAAGATTTCCCCCTTGCGGATCTCGAAGCTGAGCCGGTCGATCAGGGTTTTGCCGCCGATCCGTTTGGTCACTCCGAGTAGCTGCGCCGTCGGTGTTTCCATGATTTGTTCCCCCTTGTGATTTATCGCTTCTCTCAGTTTAGAGGGCGAAGGCGGGGAGGAAAACCGACCGGGGCCTGTTTCGGTTCCTGGACCGAGGTCGGGGACGGAGCGGGGCGAAAGGTCGGGATCTCATCCTTGGGAGGCGCCGCCGACAGCCGTGCGCATGAAAAAAATTCCGTCCATATGCATCCTTTCGACAGCCTGATCCGTCCTATTCTTCGGGCAGCGGCACCCGTGCGTGGATACCCGCCGCGAAGCGGCCCGGTCTCGATGCCAGGCCCGACAGAACGCGCAAGACCCGTTCCGCACTCCGGATGATTTCGCCAAGAGCGATCTCCGGCAGCGAGTATGATTCTATGAGCGGGATAATACCATAGAAGAGAGAAAAGCGGCGTTTCGGGCCAGGATGAGGAGCGGCGGCGAAATTCGGAGACATTTTTCGGGAAATTAGCAGAAAAAACTAGAATTTTCGCAGAATAGACACAAATAAGCGCCCGGATCGAGGTAAAATGCCGTAAGTACCCTTAGTGCCGATTAGGAGGGAATGCATGAAAAAGACAACCAAACGCTGGATCGTCGGAGTCTCCGTCACCTTGGGCGTCGTGCTCTGCGCCGGAGGCGCGTATGCCGGTTATATCTACCACAAGGCCGACCAGGCCATTCACCATATCGCCGCTTCCCCGACTCCCAAACCGGCGGTGAGCTCGTCTTCTCCGGCGGCAACGCCCGCTCCCGAGGAGGAGGATAAGCCGATCTCGTTCCTGCTGACCGGGGTGGACAGCCGCGGCGGCAGCGACGGCTCGATGAACACGGACGTGATCATGCTGCTCGCGCTCAATCCGAAGACGGATTCGGCGACGATCGTCTCGCTGCCGCGCGATCTGGAGCTGAAGCCGGGGGACATTCGCAGCCACAAGGCCAACTACTTCTTTCCCCATTACTACCTTGAGGACCCGTCGACGGCTTTTGCCAATACCAAGGCGCTGTACAGCCGGCTGCTCGGCGTTCCGCTCGATTACATGGCGATGATCGACTTTCAGGGCTTCCGCGAGGTGGTGGACCAGCTCGGCGGGGTGAAGGTGGACGTCGACATGGACATGAAATACCGCGACACCTCCGACGGCACCGACATCGACCTGAAGAAGGGCGTTCAAACGCTGAACGGCAAAGACGCGCTCGACTTCGTCCGGTACCGCAAATCCAACCAGGGAACGGCGGAATCGTCCGATCTCGCCCGCAACGGCCGCCAGCAGCAGGTTCTCAAGCAGATTCTCGAAAAGCTGACCTCCGTCAACGGACTGGTCAATCTGGGCGATCTCCTCGACATCGCCGGCAAGAATGTCAAGACGGATGTACCGGAGAACGAACTGAGAAGCTGGATCGCCCGCATTCGCGATCTCAAGCCGGATGAGACGGAGTTCATCCCCCTGGAAGGGGAGTGGATCAGCCCGTACATCGTTCCGAAGGAGTCCGATTTGAAGACGGCGCTGACGGCCTTCCGTAGCCGGCTCGGACTCACGACGACGGAAGCGGATGGCGCGCAGCTCGACCGGCTCGCCGACGGCGTCGGACTCATCGCCGACAGCGGAGCGGACGGAAGCTCGGACGGTCCGTCCGGCCAGACGGGCGGAACCAAGAGCGCGAGCGGTCCGGAGGAACAAACCGGCACGAACAATTGACCGTCTCCGGCATGAACGGAAGACGGGTAACGCTGAAAACGGCAAAAGCATCCGGGTTCCTCGGAACTGACCCCCGTTTGCGAGACAGGGATCAAAACACCTTGCGTCATGAAGCAGCCAGTTGCCGGTATTCAATCGGTGACTGGTTGTTTAGTTTCGCTTGAATTCGTATTGCGTTATAATAATG
>NZ_JBPPGI010000005.1:0-375744 GCF_051594785.1 Gorillibacterium terrae | reverse complement strand
AGCCGAAGCCCGAATTCTGCGTCCTATCCACTCGTTGTTCAGTTTTCAAAGGACCATTTTCTTGCGTCGCTTTCTTGCGGCGACCTTTATAATATATCACATCGCCTAGCAGGAAAGCAAGCATTATTTTTTATTTCTTTTTTCTCCGGTTCGAAATCCCTTTAGAAATCCGGGCCCTTCGAAGCGGCGAGACTTAATTTATCACAGATCGACGCGCTTCGTCAAGCATGTGATTCAAAAAAGATTACGGCTTCACCGCCTCCCTCCGATTTGCCCCCAGAGATCGGAAAAAGCGCCTTTCCATAACAGTCAGCTGCTCGTCGAACGGGATAAACACCTCGCGAATTTGGGCCTTTTTCTCCAATTGGGCAAGTAAAACGCTCAGTTCGGCGGACAATCCCGCTCCCCCCAGCTCGTTTTCCAGCTCCTGCAGGCTCCAGGGCTCTTCGCGTCCCTCGAGGATTTGAAACAAATACGAGCAGCAGTTGCTCAATTTGGACACCACGCAGAAATCGCTGGCCAACAGAACGAGCTGAATTCGCTTCAGCAGCGATTCGGAGCTGGAGGTGAGCTCCTCGTAAAGCTTGAACACTCCGATGTTGACGGCCCGGACCTGTTCCCAAATCATCCGTTCGGGATACATCCCCGCCTCCACGACGGAGAGCCGTCCCCAATGATGGATGGCTTGCAGCAGATCCTCATAGGAGTCCAGCAGGCAGTTATCCTCGAGCTCGCGCTTGCTTTTTAGGTAGTGGCGGTAAAAGCGGCAGAATTCCGTCAGGATCAGTTTGCCCTGAAGCGCTTCCGAACACTCGTCCAACTCATCGCGCAGGGCCTGCAGCTGCCCCTCCGGGTCTCTGAGCACTTCTCCGTGCCTCAGCCAGTGAACCAAGTCCCGTTCTTCATAACGGAACGGCGCCCTTCGGAGCCGGTCCAGGGTTACGGGAAGCTGTATCAGCTGCCATTCCTCCTCGGGAACATGCAGGCTGCGGGAGGAACCTTCCTCATTCATGAAGAGGACGAGCAGTCGCCGCTCTCCGTCTGCCTGCTGCCCGGCTTCGTAATAGACGGCGCCCGCGGATTGGGGCAGACGCTTCAGCCAGAGTTGGACGGCATGCCGTCTTAGATCCATTGCTTTCATGAAAACGAATATTCCTCCCCGACTTCCATTCTTGTTCCTTTCTTCTACATCGGGTTTCCCATTTCCTGCCTCCGCCTTAAGTTCAGTCCATATCGCGCAAAAAAACCGCCGTCCCGGGTCGGGAAAGCGGTTGATGAACCGTAACGCTTAGGGCTTCACGCTGAGCGCTTGCTGCATGAGCTTCCAGATATCCGCCGATTCCATTCCCCGGCTCCAGGAAGCCACGCCGCCGAGCTTGTACTTGGCTACAAGATCCATACGCTTCTGCATCGAAGCGGCGTCTTCGATCCAGATTTTCATCGTCTTGCCATCCTCCCGGTACTCGACATAGTGCTGGCCGATGTCGTCGAGCATGACGGGCTTGAGCTTCTTTTCCTTAATCAAGGCTTGAATGCTATCCATCGAATAGGCTTTGGAGCTGACCTTGGTCTTGCCGTCAACTGTCTCCTCCGTCCAGATGCGGGTATAGAAGGGAACGCCGAGAATCAGCTTGTCCGGAGCAACGCCGTCTTCCTCCAAAATCCGCGATACGCCCTCCTCCACCCATGGCAGCGAGGCAACCGAGCCCGCCGTCTGGCTGGTGGCCCAATGCTCGTCGTAACCCATCAAGATCAAGTAGTCGACGGTTTCGCCAAGCGCCTTGCGGTCGAGAAATTGCGAATAGGTGGCCGATCCGCCCTTCACGGTAATATCGACGGAAACGACGACTCCCTGCTCATGCAGAATTGGCGTCATCTCCCGCAGGAACTGCACGAAGTTCTCCTTGTCTTTCAAATAGACGTTCTCAAAATCGACGTTGATCCCCTGCATCTGGTACATCTGAGCGTAAGCGGCAAGCTGCTTGATGACCTTCATCCGGGTATCGTACGAAGCGAGCGCAGCGGTGGTCCGGTCGGGATCGAAGCCGTTGTTGAAGAGCGCCCAGATTCGATAGCCCCGATTATGCGCCCAGTTGGCCAGCTCCAGGTCCGCCTTGGTCGTGACGTTTCCCTCTCCATCCAACAGATGCAGCCATTGCGGGCTTAGCACATTGAGGCCGGGCATCTCCCCAATCTGGGAAAGATCCGGCTTGGTCGACCAAATCTGCTGCCAGGTCAGATTAATCTTCTGGCCGAGCGGTTTGCCCGGATCGAAGCTTTCCGCCGCCGGCTGCACAGGAACGGTCTCCAACTGATCGAGAACCAGATCGCCCTTCCGAACATAGCCGACCACCCCGTCTTCGGTCTGCGCCCGGTACCAGCCGTCCTCCTCCCCCCAGAGTAGGACGCGTTCGTCCTGGGCAAGATCGCGATAGATCGGCGCCTTGATGCTGGGAAGCGAACGCAAAGCCGCCGTTCGGGCCGGATGCTTCGGCTGAACCGGCACTTTCGCCCACTGCACGGCGTCGCCTTCCTTCTTTAGAAGAACGGCTCCCGTGTCGGAAGATTCGGACAACTGAAAGCGGTAATAATCCTTGAGCGCCTGAACCGGCACGAAGACGGTTCCGTCTTTTTCCTCGACGGGGAAACGCAGGGTGATGGGTTTTTCGTTGACGAGCGCGGTCAATTCCCGGGTCTTCATGCGTACAACCCGATCGGCCGTCGTGATGATGACGGACTTGCTGTCGGCCTCGTACCGGATATAAGGGTCGATCTCCGACTGGATCACGGCAAGCGGAAGCGCGAGCGTTTCTCCGGTCCCGTCCGCACCGGGCTTAAGCAGCTTGCCTTCATGAAAGATCGGTTTGGCCAGACCGCCGAAATCCGCTTGAATATGCTTCTTGTTCGGTTGATCGTTCCAAAGCCGATAGGTCGCTGCCAGCGCAGCCGACAGAACCACCAGGACGAGAAGCAGCGGGCCGATCCGCCGTCGCCTTCTCGTTCGGGGCTCAAGGGGCACCCTATTCATCCTTAGTGGGTCATCGCCGGCTTGCAGGCCGGGCAGATTCCGTAGACTTCGAGCCTCAGCCCTTCGATTTGAAAACCGGTCTCGCAAGCGGCGGCCTGTTCGACCTCAGGCAGCAGCGGATAGCTGAAATCGACGATCTTGCCGCAGACGCGGCATTGGGCATGATAATGATCCGACAAATCCGCATCGAAGCGGCTGGAGGAGTCGCCGTACGTCAGCTCGCGGACGAGACCGGAATCGATGAACACCCGCAGGTTGTTGTAGATGGTCGCCACGCTCATACTGGGAAACCGGGGAACCAATGCTTTGTAAATTTCATCCGCCGAGGGATGATCAACCGAATCCAGTAAAAAGGACAGGATGGCATGCCTCTGAGGGGTCATGCGCACTCCGGTTGTCTTTAATTTTTCCAGGGCCTGCTCAAAACGGGATTCCATAACCTCACCACCATTGATTAGCTTTCACATGATACTAATTGTAAAGAAGCGCCGAATTTTTTGTCAATGAAGCTTTTTATAGCGCCTTCAAATACTCTCCATCGTCACGCCGCTCACGCCGTCCACCTGCTGAATTTCCTCGACAATATGGACGATGGAAGCTCCTCTTCGAGACAGCTTGAGCGACAGGTGGATGGCAATCCGGTGAATATCGTCCACGGTCTGCTCCTCTACGGACATACGGCTGACGGAGGCGCCGTGTGCGGTGAGCAGAGAGGAAATCGTACCGAGCGCGCCAGGCGTGTTGACCGCCGAGATCATCAGGGTATAAATGCGCTTGCCGCTGAAGTACCGCTTCTCTACCTTATTGAGGATGTAGAGGCTGAGCAGAACCATCCCGGTCACCAAGAGCGCTCCGTAATAGAAGCCGGCCCCGACCGCCAGGCCGATGGCAGCGGCAACCCACAGAGAAGCAGCGGTAGTCAGGCCGGTTACGGAAAAATCGTTGCGTAAAATCGTTCCCGCCCCCAGAAAGCCGATGCTCGGGATGACCTGAGCCGCGAGGCGGGTCGGATCCATCGTTACGCCGGACGCGCCGGCGAAGGCGGAGAAGCCGTAAGCCGAGATCAGCATGAGCAGCGTAGAGCCGAGACAGACGAGGATATGCGTGCGAAAGCCGGCGGGCCGGTTGTTCCGTTCCCGCTCATAGCCGATAAGGCCGCCAAGGAAAAGAGAAAGGAGCAACCGGATGGTCAGCTCCACAGGAGAAATGACAAAGGGATTCAACGAGGCTCCCCTTTCTTTATCAGGTTGTTTTTGTTACGCGTGATGAGGTTAGGCCCCGAGGCTCTTGCTGTAATCTGCCATGAGAATGCCGGGCGCAATCTCGAAGGATCGCACCGGAGCGAAGCCGAACTTCTCGTAGAGCCGGACGGCGGGCGTATTCGTCGTGACGGCCGAGACGCGAAGCTCGCGGATGCCGGTCTCGCGCTCTATCGGCAGCCGCAGCAGCCGGCCCGCAATGCCTTGACGGAAGCTGCCGGGATGAACCATCATCCGGCAGATCGTCAAAACGTTTCCTTCCCGTTCATAGGCTATGCAGCCCACCAGCTCTTCGCCACGGAAGGCGCCATAAAATGTCTCCGCCGATTCCCGCAGGGAAGCCAGCGTATCGTTCAGCGGCGGGATATCGGAAAAGCCGATGACCTGAGCCTCCGCCAAATAGGAAGCCTGCTGGAGCGCGAGCAGCCGCAGGGCTTCCGTCTGGTCGGAGAGTCCCAGGAGGCGGAAGGTCAATTCCGCACTGTCCTCGCCGGTCATGCGTTCAGGCGGTCGAGGATCAGCTTATTGAGCAGGCCAGGGTTGGCCTTGCCCTTCGTCTCCTTCATGACTTGGCCGACCAGGAAGCCGACCGCCTTCTCCTTGCCGGCCTTGTAATCGGCCACGGATTGGGGGTTGGCCGCAATAATCCGATCGACGGCGGCACCGAGCGCCCCCTCGTCGCTGATCTGGACGAGTCCTTGCTCCTCCACAATCGTCTGGGGCGCTTTGCCGGAGAGGAGCATTTCCTTGAATACGGTCTTGGCGATCTTGGTGCTGATCGTGCCCTTCTCGATTAGGCCGATCATCTCGCCCAGACCGGCGCCGGTCAACTTGACGTCGCCCGGCTCCAGGTTGTTCTGGTTGAGGTAGCCGAGCAGGTCGCCCATGATCCAGTTGGCCACGGCCTTGGCGTCGGAGGTGAAACCGAGGCTCTCTTCAAACAGATCGGCCAGCTTCTTCGAGGAAGTGATTACGCCCGCGTCGTAGGCAGGCAAGCCGTACTCGCGTCCATAGCGCTCCCGCCTGGCGTCCGGAAGCTCGGGGATCGTCGCCCGGATGGCCTCCCGCCATTCGGAATCGATGTTCAACACGACGAGGTCCGGGTCCGGGAAGTAGCGGTAATCATGCGCCTCTTCCTTGCTGCGCATGGAGAAGGTGCGCCCTTGATTCTCGTCGAAGCGGAGCGTCTCCTGCACCACCGTACCGCCTGCATCCAGCACTTCGGCCTGCCGGACCTGCTCGTATTCAAGCGCTTTTTGCACCGCCTTGAACGAGTTCATGTTCTTCAGCTCGGTGCGGATGCCGTATTCCTGCCGGCCCCGGAGCCGCAGACTGATGTTCGCGTCCCAGCGCAGGGAGCCTTCCTCCATCTTGACGTCCGAGACCTCGCAGTACTGCATGATCGCCCGCAGCTTTTCCAGATACAGGAGCGTCTCCTCGGGGGAGCGCAGGTCCGGTTCGGATACAATCTCGATCAGCGGCGTGCCGACGCGGTTGAAATCGACCAGGGAGGCAAAGCCGCCATCGGTATGGGAAAGCTTGCCGGCGTCCTCCTCCAGATGCAGCTGCTTAATGCCGATGCGCTTGGTCTCGCCGTCGACCTCGATCTCCAGCCAGCCGTTCTTGCCGATCGGGCGATAGAGCTGGGAAATCTGATAGGCCTTGGGCGAATCGGGATAAAAGTAATTTTTGCGGTCGAAGCTGGTGGTCTCGCTGATCTCGCAATTCAGCGCCATGGCTGCCTTCATCGCATATTCGACCGCCCGTTTGTTCAGCACGGGCAGCACGCCCGGATAACCGAGACAGACGGGGCAGGTATGGGTATTCGGGGGAGCGCCGAACGAGGTGGAACAGCCGCAGAACACCTTGGACTGCGTATGCAGCTCCACATGGACCTCCAATCCGATCACCGTCTCGTATCGGCTTTGCTCAATGGTTTCCATCGGATAATCCGCCTCCTCTACAGCGCCGGCCGGGCTTTGTGATAGTCTGTATTCTGCTCGAACGCGTGCGCGGTGCGCAGCACGGTGGCTTCATCTAATGCGCGGCCGATGATCTGCAGCCCGATCGGCAGCCCGTCCGCCATTCCGCAAGGAACGCTGATCGCCGGAATGCCCGCCAGGCTGACCGGAATCGTCAAAATATCGTTCAAATACATGGTGAGCGGATCGTTCGCCTGCTCCCCGAGCCGGAAGGCCGGCGTCGGCGCCGTCGGTCCGACGATGACGTCGAAGCGCTCGAACACCCGCTCAAAATCCTGCTTGATGAGGGTGCGAACCTTCTGCGCCTTCAAATAATAGGCATCGTAGTAACCGGAGCTGAGTGCGTAGGTTCCGAGCATGATCCGGCGCTTCACCTCGGGACCGAAGCCCTCGCTGCGCGATTTCCGGTACAGCTCGATCAAGCTGTCCGCGTTGTCGCTGCGAACGCCGAAGCGAACGCCGTCAAAGCGGGACAAATTCGAGGAGGCTTCGGAGGAAGCGAGCAAGTAATAGGCCGCTACGGCGTATTCCGTATGCGGCAGGGAGACTTCCTCCCAGACCGCTCCCAGCTTCTCCAGCTCGGCCAGGGCGCTGCGAACCGCGTCGCGCACGGCCGGCGCCACGCCTTCGCCGAGGTATTCCTTCGGAACCGCGACGCGCAAGCCCTTGATCTCGCCGGTCAGCGCTTGCCGGTAATCGGGGATCTCTACCCTAAGCGACGTAGAGTCGCTCGCATCGTGACCGGCGATCGCCTGCAGCACCTGGGCGCTGTCTTCGACGCTCCGGGTGAGTGGGCCAATCTGGTCGAGCGAGGAGGCGAACGCCACCAGGCCGAACCGGGAAACGAGGCCGTAAGTCGGCTTAAGTCCGACAATGCCGCAGTAGGAAGCAGGCTGGCGGATCGAGCCGCCGGTGTCCGAGCCGAGCGCAAACGCCACTTCGCCGGCTGCCACCGCCGCGGCCGAGCCGCCGCTGCTGCCGCCGGGAACGTAATCCGGGTTCCAGGGATTGCGCACGGGATGGAACGCCGAATTCTCGTTGGAGCCGCCCATGGCGAATTCGTCCATATTGGTCTTGCCGATCAATACGCCGTTCTGCTCCCGGAGCTTGCGGACCGCCGTAGCGTCATAGATGGACACATGGTTCGCCAGGAATTTGCTGGCGCAGGTGGTCTTCAAGCCTTCGGTGTTCAGGTTATCCTTGATGCCGGCCGGCAAGCCGAACAGCAAGCCGGAGGGTCCGTCCTGCTTCAGCTTCGCATCCAGCTCGCGGGCGCGGGCGCGGGCTCCGTCGCCGTCGAGGGTCAGGAACGCGCCGACCTGCCCGTCCACTTGGCCGATCCGTTCCAGCGAGGCCTCGACCGCTTCTCCGACGGACAGCTCGCGGTCGGCCATTTTCTTATGAAGCTCTGCAATCGATTGGTCAAACAGGGTCAACTTCGCCGCCTCCTCTATTCCAGCACCGCCGGCACCTTGATTTGTCCGTCCTCTTCGTCCGGGGCGTTCAGCAATACCCGCTCAAGCGGAAGCGACGGGCGCACCTCGTCCTCGCGCAGAACGTTGGAGAGCGGAACGGCGTGGTCGGTCGGCTCGATGCCCTCCGTATCCAGCGCGCCTAGCTTCTCCGCATACTTCAGAATGGCATTGAGCTGTTCGGTATACATGTCCTTCTCTTGCTCGGTGAGCTCGAGTCGGGCGAGCCCCGCCACATGCTCCACTTGCTTCAGGGAAATGCTCATTGCGTACACACCTTCCTTGTTCCGGGGGTCCGTGAGCCGTCCCGCATCCGGCAGTGGCTTAAAGCGTCAGCGCGGAGATGGGGGACGGGTCGTAATCATTTCCTCATTATAGCTTAGTCCCTGGGTTTCCTCAATTAGCCTCTTCGAACGGAAGGGAGGGTTGACAAAGGCAATTTCCATTATATAATGAACGGGAATTGAAGGACCGGCCCGGATAAGGGACGCCGACACCGCTCGCGTGTTGGCGTCCCTTGTGCTGTCTTCCGGGCCTTTGAACCGGACAAAGGAGGACAACCCATGAACAAAACGAGAAAGGTTCAAGCGGAGGAAAAATGGCTGATCGTCAACGCCGACGATTTTGGCCTGACGGAGGGAACGAACGAAGCGATTATGGATTTGATGATACAAGGAAACGTCACTTCGACCTCGATCATGGTGCCCGCTCTCTGTGTGGAAAGAGGGCTTCGCGCTGCTGCGGGCTTTCCCCGCGTTCTCACCCATGCAGGCGTACACCTCACCTTGACAAGCGGCGGAAACCAGCGGTACCGACCGGTATACCGCGAGCGGGCCTTGCCCAGCTTAACGGACGGGGAAGGTTATTTTCATGAAGATATCCGACTGCTCGAGGATAACGCCGATCTGGAGGAGGTGCGCTTGGAGCTGGAGGCGCAGATCGTCTGCGCCCAATCGTTCGGAGTCGAGCCGACCCATCTGGACAGCCATGGTGGCAGCGTGCTGGGGCTTGCCAGCGGCCGGGATTTTCTCGACCCGGTGTTCGACCTGTGCCGGGCCTTCCGCCTCCCCTTCAATCTTCCGCGAAATACGCCGCGGCAGCCCTTTTTCAGCGCGGAGCAGAAGAGCCGATTCCAGAGCCGCATCGAACTCGCTCAAGCAAGGGGCATTCCGTTGATCGACGATATGATCAGCCTTCCCTATTGCTTGTCCGTCAGCGAGGAGGAAGCAAGGCGTCGGTTCCAGGAATTGATCCGCAGCGTCAAGCCGGGCGTAACTCAACTAACCGCACATCCCGCCCGCGTCACGGAAGAAATGAAGAGGTACACCGATTGCTGGGCGGAACGGGAGCGGGAATTCCGACTGTTGGGCAACCCTCTGTTCCGCCGCCTGCTCGAGCAGGAAAACATCCGCCTCCTCTCTTGGAGAGAAATCCGCAACAAGCCGAAAAGCGCCCCCGTCACCGGTTGGTAACGGAGGCGCTTTTGAATCGGGGATCAACAACGATCGGAATGACAGTCCATCCGGGCAGGCGTAAATGACAGGTTCCGTCTATATAACTCAAATGTAAACCGGCATCGGATCGATCTTGTTGGCGTTCTCCACCATGACGCCGGAGTCGTCGTCGAAGCGATAGAGCCGGTGAATCAGGACGCCGACCTCGTCGCCCTTCTCCAGCGCGTCCTGCTCCAGCGAGCGGTAAGCGGTCAAGCGGTTCGACCCGGCTTCCACCACCACCTCCCAGACGGTACCTCGGAAGTAGGTGCTGCGCACGATTCCCGGCTCGAGGGACGACAGCAGCGCGCTTTCGCCGGGCAGGAAGAGCTCGATGAACTCCGGCCTTATCATTCCCTTGGCCGCCCCTTCCCGCTCAAAGCCCTTCAGGCGGGAGCAGTCCTCTACGAGATTCGATTCACCGATAAAACCGGCGACAAATGGGGTCTGCGGCTCTTTGTAGATATTCCAGGGCGTGCCCTTCTGCTCGAGCCGCCCCCGGTTGATGACCATGATCTCATCGGCCACCTCGACCGCTTCCTCCTGGTCGTGGGTGACGAAGATGGTGGTGATCTTCAGCCGGTTGATCATCTCCCTCAGCCAGGTCCGCAGCTCCTTGCGCACCTTGGCGTCGATGGCAGCGAACGGCTCGTCGAGCAGAAGCAGCTGCGGCTCGGGCGCGATCGCCCGGGCGAAGGCGACCCGCTGCTTTTGGCCGCCGGACAATTGGTGCGGATAGCGGCCGCCCAGCCCCGACAGGCCGGTCAACTCCAGCAGCTCCTCGACCCGGGCCCGCGCTTCCCGGCGCGGTTTCTTCTGAACCGCCAGCCCGAAGGCGATGTTATCGAACACGGTCATGTGCTTGAACAAGGCGTAATTCTGGAACACGAAGCCGATGCCGCGCTTCTGCGGCGGCTCATTCTCCACCCGCCTGCCGTGAAAGTAAATCTCGCCGGAGGTCGGCTCCTCCAGTCCGGCCAGCATGCGCAGGATGGTCGTCTTCCCGCCGCCGCTCGGGCCGAGCAGGCCGATCAGGCTGCCTTCTCCGATGGAGAAGCTGACATTCTGGACGGCGTAATCGCCGCCGAAGCGTTTGCTCAAATCCTTCACTTGGATGTGCATGGCTTACCCCTCCCGGTCCTAGTCCCCCTTGCGGTGCTGCTTCCATTCGACCAGGCTCTTGACCCCCAGCGTGACGAGGGCGAGCAGGACGAGCAGCGAAGCGCAGGCGAAGGCGGCGGAAAAATTGTATTCATTATAGAGGATCTCCACATGCAGCGGCAGCGTGTTGGTCTTGCCGCGAATATGGCCCGAGACGACCGATACGGCGCCAAATTCGCCCATGGCCCGGGCATTGCAGAGAATGACTCCGTAGAGCAGCGCCCATTTGATATTGGGCAGGGTTACTTTCCAGAAGATGCGCCACCCTCCGGCTCCCAGGCTTGCCGCCGCCTCCTCTTCCGCCGTTCCCTGCGCCTGCATGAGCGGAATCAGCTCGCGGGCGACAAAGGGAAAGGTGACGAACACGGTGGTAAGCACGATGCCGGGAACGGCGAAGATGATCTTGATGTCGTGCTCGGAGAGAAAGGAGCCAAGCCAGCCCTTGGAGCCGAAGATCAGCACGAAGACCAGGCCGGCGATGACGGGCGACACCGAAAACGGCAGGTCGATCAGCGTGATCAGCAGGTTTTTGCCGCGAAATTTGAACTTGGTGACCGCCCAGGCGGCGGCGACGCCGAACACCAGGTTGAGCGGAACGGCGAGACCGGCGACGAGGAGCGTCAGGCGGATGGCCGACAGGGCGTTCTTCTCCCGGAGCGAGGCGAAATACAGATCGGCGCCCTTCTTAAACGCTTCGGCGAATACCGTGATGAGCGGCAGAATCAGCACCAGCGCAAGGAACAGAAGCGCGACGGCGATAAGCCCTGCCCGGACCCAGCCGGATTCGGTCAGATGGCGGGGGCGGACGCGGGGCGCGGCCGTTTGGACTCGTGTCGTGACAGCCATGGGAGTACCTCCTTCGAGAATCCGGAACTCATCTCGGAAGCGTCTTTTGATTGGTTTTCCACTGCAGCAGGTTGATGCCGAGCAAGAGGACGAAGGACAGCAGCAGCATGACCGCGGCAATCGCCGTAGCGCCGGCGTAATCGAACTGCTCCAGCTTCGTCATGATCAGCAGCGGCGCGATTTCGGTCTTCATCGGCATGTTGCCGGAGATGAACACCACCGAGCCGTATTCGCCGAGCGAGCGGGCGAAGGCCAGCGCGAAGCCGGTGATCAGCGGCGGAAGCAGCTCGGGCAGGATCACCCGCCGGAAGATGGTCCAGCGGTAAGCGCCGAGGCTGGCCGCCGCCTCCTCCAGCTCCTGCTCCAGCACCTCCAGCACAGGCTGCAGCGTTCGAACGACGAAGGGCAGCCCGATGAACGTGAGGGCGATGATGATCCCGAGCGGCGAAAAGGCGGTTTTGATGCCGAGCGGCTCCAGAAGGCGCCCGACCCAGCCGTTCTGCGAGTAGATGGTGGTTAGGGCGATCCCCGCCACCGCCGTCGGCAGGGCAAAGGGAATGTCGATGAGGCCGTCCACCCATTTGCGCCCCGGGAACCGGTACCGGACCAGCACCCAAGCGACCACGAAGCCGAAAACGGCATTGATCGCAGCGGCGGCGAAGCTCGTATAAAAGGTGACCTCCAGAGAAGCGATCACCCGGGAGTTGGTGACGGTCTGCCAGAACTTCTCCCAACTGAGCGTCGCCGACTTCAGGAAGACGGCGGATAGCGGAATGAGCACGATCAGACTGAGGTACAAGACCGTGAAGCCCATGGATAAGCCGAAACCGGGCAGCACGCTTTTCATCTTCCGGACACGAGTCATAAGAAAATTCCTCCGCTGCCAGCCGGACGCAAGGAGCCAACCGCTGCAAACGGTTGGCCGATGCTCCGGTTTGGATTACTTGGGTTGATAAATTTGATCGAACACGCCGCCGTCATTGAAGTGCTTTTCCTGGGCCGATCGCCAGCCGCCGAAAAGCGAAATGTCGAACGTTTCCACCGCGGGGAATTGATTCTTGAATTTCTCTGCGACGGAAGCGAGGCGCGGCCGGTAGTAATTCTGGGCGGCGATCGTCTGCCCTTCTTCGCTATACAGGTAATCAAGATATGCCTGGGCGACTTCGCGGGTTCCGCGTTTATCCACGGTTTTATCCACGACGGCTACCGGAGGCTCCGCAAGAATGCTGACGGAAGGAGTGATAATCTCAAATTTATCCTTGCCGAGCTCGTTGACGGATAAGTAGGCTTCGTTCTCCCAGGCGATCAGCACATCGCCGATGCCCCGTTCCACAAAGGTCGTGGTCGCGCCCCGGGCCCCGGAGTCAAGAACAGGAACGTTCTTGTAGAGGGCTTTGACGAATTCCTGGGCCTTCGCCTCGTCGTTGTTGTTATGCTTCAGCGCGTAGCCCCAGGCGGCGAGATAATTCCAGCGCGCGCCTCCGGAAGACTTGGGATTGGGGGTGATGACTTGAATGCCGGGCTTGACCAGATCGTCCCAGTCCTTGATGCCCTTCGGGTTCCCTTTCTTGACCAGGAAGACGATCGTCGAGGTGTAGGGGGAGCTGTTATCGGCGAGCTTCGACTGCCAATCGGCCGCGAGGAGTCCGTTGTCGGCCAGCGAATCGATGTCGTACGCGAGAGCCAGCGTGACCACATCCGCTTCCAGCCCGTCGATCACGGAGCGGGCCTGCTTGCCGGAGCCGCCGTGCGATTGCTGAACGGTGACGGTCTGCCCGGTTTTGTCCTTCCAGTAGGCCGCGAAGGACTTGTTGAAGGCTTCATACAGCTCCCGCGTAGGGTCGTACGACACGTTGAGCAGCTCGACGCTGGCTTTGCCGTTGGTCTTCGGCGCCGTGCCGTCCGCAGGAGCGCTGGCCGAGGATCCCGGCGCCGAAGCGGACGGGCTCGTATCGCTCGCCGCGCTCTTGCCGCCGCATCCGGCAATCCCCACCGCCAGTGCGCCTACGGCGAGCACCACCCCGGCTCTGCCCCACCACTTTCCTCCAAATGACTCGTTTCTCAAATCGTTCATCCCCTCTCATCGTTCGTTGCTTGAACGTTCCCGCTCCCCGAATTGGCGCTGTCATCGGCTTCTTGTTGTTAATCTTATTTAATCCGATTGATTTAATGCGGATTTGTGTTTGATCATATCACCTGCCATTTCGCTTCGTCAATACGCTTTAACGTGGCAGTGAAACAAAACTTAGGGAGGATTCGGGAGCAAGAAGTCAAAAAAAAGAGAAAGCGTTGCCATGGAGAAGATTTCCGCCTCTTTTCCTGAGAAAATAGCACTTATCAAAATATTTAGAATATTTACATAATTGATTCGATAAGGTATGATTAAGCCATGGAAAGCGACACACTCTTCAAATAAGGATTTCCTTTTCACTCAAGCTTTCCATTCTCCACCCATTAACCCGCTGAAGGTTTTCGAGCCTGGAGTCCCAAACGTGCGAAAGACCCCGTCTCGCTGGATCGCGAAGGGCCGCACTCTCCCCGCACAGGGAAAGAAGATTCGATTCCAGGAACCAAAGGAAACCGGAGGCAGCGGCGAAGAGAGGGGATAGGCCGTTGGAATAGCGAAAGGCGAGCATATTGGCGGCACCCTACGCAAAGGAAGGCGTAAGTGACAACGTCAGCCTGTATGGGGCGGATATGCAGGAACCGTGCAAAAAGGATTCGGTGTGGATAGCAGCTAGACATTCTACAGAAAGGTGTCTCACGGAGCATGCCCGGCATGCCAAACGCGAATTCGCTCCTTTGAATTCGGTTAATTCATCAATCAAGCATGCGATGCATGTGTCCGAAGAAGGGAAAGGTAAAAAATTGAATAGAATGAAACCTGATAAATAGCCCTCGCCAGAGTATAATCCGGCGAGGGCTATTTATTGCCTGTCACGCTGAAAAAAACAAAACGGAAGAAGTCAGCCGCTCCATTCGGCTGCCCCTTCCGCTTTACTTGTTTTTCTGCAAACGCGGCCATCACGCTAATTCGCCGACAGCACGCCGCGCGTCTTGACGATGATCTTGCGGATGCTGTCCTCCGACAGGTGATAGCTGAGCGTGAGATCCTTCATTGTCCAGCCTTTACAGTACAGGCCGTAAATTTCCTGGTTGCGTTTCTCCATCAGTTGGCGAGTCCCGTTGTTCTCTCCCCAGCCCGCCCGTTTTTGTTCCTTCTTGGGGATGTAGACGATTTCGCCCTGAATATATTTTTGAAGCTCCTTCAGCAAGCTAGGGGGAAGAATGTCCCTTCCATTCTTGTAACTCATCACCGTGTACCTCCTTGGGTATGTTCATTCCGTGGGTTTCCTGCGCGTTGCGAAACTTGGACGCTGCGACTGCGGTAAATGCCGAAAGTTTAATCATCAACATGTGCAAACCTCTCCTTTCGTTATAGTGGTGTGGTCAAACGGTTTTTGGGAACAAAAAAACACGATACCCGTATCGTGCCTGCCCGTGAAAAAAGGTTGTAAGGACATGGGACGGATGACTTGTATTGCTTTTCAGTTAGGTCGCACCTCTACCCGATTTCTGAAAACCTTCACCATCGTAAACACCCCTTTCCCTACGGTATGTATTGGAACTGTTTCCAGTATAGCGGACTCGTTTCAAGCTGGCAATGCTTTTATAAAAGGACGGGGAACCGACGGTTCCCCGCCCCCGATCAGTAACGATCTCCGCGGATTAGGCGGAAATCACCTCGTATGCGATCTTCAACTCCATCACGCTCCCTTCGAAAAGATTTCGCCGGCCGGCAATTCTATCTAACCATACCGGAAAGGCGAACCTCAAGGGAAAGAATGGTTCTTAATTGTTTCCTCCCGCCCGTTCGGACCGGATGGACCTCACCAGGCGTACGCTTGCGGAGCGGGGCCGCCGGGGCCGGGGAAGATCTCGTCCAAGCGCTTCAGCACGTCTTCCGTCAGTTCGATTTCGGTCACGCGCAGCGTGTCCTCGAACTGCTTCAAGGTGCGCGGTCCGATGATCGGAGCGGTCATGGCCGGGAACGTCAGCGTCCAGGCGAGCGCCACGTTGGCTTCCGATTCGCCGAGATCCGAGCACAGCTCGGAGAAGGCGGTCAACTGCGGGCGGAGCTTCTCGATCCGCTCCCGCTGGTTGGCGGTTCGGCGCGAGCCGGGCGAGGGATTCAGGGCTCCGCCGAGAATGCCTCCGTCGAGCGGACTCCAGGCGATGACGCCGAGGCCGTAATCCTGCGCTGCCGGAAGCACCTCCAGCTCGGGCAGACGGTTCATCAGGCTGAATTTGTGCTGCTCGGTGACGAGACCGAGAAAGTGGCGGGCCTTGGCCGCTTCCTGGGCCTTCGCGATGTGCCAGCCGGCGAAGTTGCTCGAACCGACATAGCCGATCTTGCCGTTATAGATCTGAACCTCGAAGGCTTCCCACAGCTCGTCCCACGTCACCGAGGTGTCGACATGATGCATCTGGTAGAGCTCGATATGATCGGTCTGCAGCCGCTTGAGCGAGGCGTCGAGGTGGCGGCGGATCTTGTAGGCGGATAGCCCGTTCTTCTGATTGGGTCCGTCATAGCCCGGCATGGCCCCGTTGACCTTGGTGGCCAGCACGGTGCGCTCGCGGCGGCCGCCGCCCTGGGCGAACCAATTGCCGATGATCTCCTCCGTCCGGCCTGCGTTCTCGCCCCAGCCGTACACGTTGGCGGTATCAAAGAAGTTAATCCCCGCATCCAGCGCGGCGTCCATGATCTTGAACGCTTCCCGCTCCTCGGTCTCCGGACCGAAATTCATCGTGCCAAGGCAAAGCCGACTGACGTTCAGGCCGGTGCGTCCAAGCTGGGTATACTTCATTAAGATAACCTCCTCATGATTCGTAATAGCCCTACCTTTTTATTGTAGCGCAATTCCGAACCGAAGCAAATCGCCCTACTCCTCCTCCGGCGGCAGAAGGACGATGCGGCCTTCCTCGATGACGACGCGGAGCCGGCCCAGCTTCTCCGCCCCCACCGCTTCGAGATAGGAAGCCGGAATCTGCAGCCGGCCCGCTTTGTCCATCACGGCGTATTCGACGTGCGACTCCTCCGCCCTCTCCAGCTCGCTTAGCTCCTCCGAATAGGACTTGCGCCGGATCAGCTCCGATGAGGTCTTGCCGTCGCGGATGGCCACCACCCGGTCCACCTTCTTGGCGAGCCGCGGGTCGTGGGTCACGATGATGACCGTGAGGCCCAGCGTCCGGTTCAGCTCGCGGAACAGGTCGAGAATTTGCGCCGAGGTCTTGGTATCCACCGAGCCTGTCGGCTCGTCGGCAAGCAGGAGCGCCGGCTTGCCCGCCAGCGCGATGGCGATGGCCACCCGCTGCTGCTCGCCGCCCGACAGCTCCTGCAGCCGGTTGCGCGCCCGGTGCGACAGGCCGACACTGTCGAGCAGCTCCAGCGCCCGCTCGCGCTTGCGCTTGCCGGCGAGCAGAATGGGCAGCTCGACATTTTCCTGAGCGGTCAGATAGGGGATCAGGTTGCGGGCATTGTTCTGCCAGACGAACCCGACGGTCTGCCGCTTGTAGCGGACGAGGTCGCGGTCGCTGAACTTGAGCAGGTCTTGGCCGTCGACGAACAGCTTGCCGGCGGAAGGGCGGTCGAGGCCGCCCAGCATATTGAGCAGAGTCGACTTTCCGCTGCCGCTGTTGCCGATGATGGCCATCAGCTCCCCCTTCTCCACCGTCAGGTCGAGCCCCTGCAGCGCCACGACTTCCAGGTCGTTCGCCTTGTAGATTTTTACGAGATTCTCGCATTGCACCATCGTCATCGCTTCAATCCTCCCCGAGTTTGACCGCTTGGTGAAGCTTCATCCGGGACAAGAGTATGCCGAGGGCGGCGAGTCCGATCAGGATGGTCAGAGCGGCAATGCCATACAGCCGCAGCAGATCGCCGCGTTCGACGATGACGTGAAACGGCGGCACCTGCTCGGCGGCGCTGAAGGAAATCCGGAACAGCGGGACGAAGAGCCGGCTCGTCACCATCCCGGCGCCGACCCCCATGCAGACGGCGGCGGCCGAGGTCAGCGCCTGCTCGGCGATCAGCATGCCGACGAGCTGCTGGAAGGTAATGCCGATCGCGCGATAGATGCCGAACTGCAGCATCCGCCCGGTGATGGACAGCAGCCAGTAGAGCAGGAAACCGATCAGGGTAAGCAGCATCGAGATCAGGAAGCCCATCGTCATCATGCCGTTGATCGCGAGCTGGGCCGGGTCGTTCTTCCGTTCGGTGATGATCTGGCGGCTGACGTCGATGCGGTTTACGCTCAGGTCGGCCGACTCAATGGATTGGTACAGTTCCTGAACGAGCGCCCCCGGCTTCAGCTTCAGCCAATACTCGTATGGCTTTCGCTCCAGGTGATTCTGGATAAACGACAGGTGGCCGACGACCAGATACGGCTTCGTCGCCTCGCCCGCTTCACCCGCCGGTGCCGATGCTTCCGCGGTTCCCGCAGCCTTGTCCTTGGGCGTAGGCAGCGGGTTCCAGGACGGCCAGTAGTCGACGATGCCGAAGACGATCGTCTCGGCCTGCTGAATGCCTTCCCAGCCGATCTGAATGTGGTCACCCACCTTCACTTTGAGATCGTCCGCCAGCGAACGCGAGATCAGCACGGCGGTCGGTTCGGGCGCGATCAGATTCAGGTACGCGTAAAAGGAATGATCGAGCAGCCCGTCCCGCATCCATGCGACACGGCCGAAGTCGTCCGTGTCGATGCCCATGATCGCGCTGTCCGCAGGCTTGCCGTTCACGGTGACCCGCCCTTCGTCCTCGATGAACACCTTGGCGGCGGCGTCCACCTCCGGAAGCTGGCGCACCGGCTCAAACGGCGGCTCGATATAGGTGACCCGCTTGTCCGAATCGACCGGGGCCGCGGAGACCGCTTTGCCGGACTGGGCCAGCGTCGGGACCGCAACCGGAGCGTCGTTGCTCCAAGCTACGGACATGGAAACGTCCGCTCCATACCGGTAACGAATCTGCTCCTCCGCATTCGCATTCAGGGTGCGGGCGGCGCTGGCGCTGAACAGCCCGGTCGCAAGCGTCAGGGACAGGAATACCATGATCGTCTGATACTGGGTGGCCGACCGCCCTACCTGAATCAGCGTGCTGTACAAGCCGGGCGACCAGAAGCGCTTGCCCAGAAGGTACAGCAGACGGAGCAGGTAGGGATACAGGCGAAGGAGCAGCAGCGTGAAGCCGATGATGAAGCAGGCCGGAAGCAGGAAGAGAAGCGGGTCCACTTTGAAGCTCAGCGAATCGAGCGCATGGGCCGTGAGGTCCTTCATCCGCCGCTGGTAGTTCTGCAAGCCGTACAGGGCAAATCCGATCAACAGAAGATCGATGAAATATTTGTGCAAAAAGGTGACCGATCTCACCCGGCTGAGCTGCTGCTTGCGGGCCACGATCGAGGAACGGGTCGCCTGCCAGACGGGGAGCAGCGTCATGACGACCGAACACAGAACGGCCAACGCGGCGTACAGCAGAGCATCCGCATTGAGGCTCGGATACAGCGGCGCCCGCGACACGAAGACGAGGAAGCCGCTCGACGCCCCCAGCACCCGCGTGAGGAGGAGGCTGCCCGGAAGTCCGGCGAGGAGCGCGAGCACGCCGAGCAGCAGGCTTTCCGCAAGCGAAGCCGCCAGAATCTGCCAACGGGCCGCCCCCCGGCTGCGCAGCACGGAGATCTCGTTCTTCTGCCGTTCGGTGATAAGCCCCGCCACCATGAACAGATAGAAGGCGAACAGCACCAGGACAGGGGCGTTCAGCGCCCACAGCATCAGCCGAAGGCGCGCCTCCTTGGCCTCGTAGGTATCGACGATCTTCATCATCGGATTCTCGAAGCTGGAATACTCGAAATGCGAGGCGACGTAGTTCCGCGATTCCTCGTCCGCCTGCTTGAGCGTTTCGAGATCACCCATCTTGAGGCTGCGGTAATCGAAGGCATGGAACCAGGACATGCCCAGAACCGGAATTTTGCCGCCGTTCGTGATTTCCCGCTCGAACGCCTCATAGGGAAGCACGAAGGAAGCGCGCAGGCTGTCGAGGCTCTGGAACCAATACAGGTCGTGTTCGTCCTTGACGGTGAAAACGCCGACGGGCTTGATCTTAAGCACCTGCTGGTTGTCGCTCATCACGTAGAACTCGTTGCCGAGCACCATCTTGAGCGAGCTCAGGGCCCGGTCCGTCACCAGCGCTTCGACGGTCCCGTCGGCGGAAACAGCCGCTTGCGGCAGTCTCCCGTCGACCAGCTTGATGTGCTGTTCCAAACCGCTCAAGGCGGACAGACGGCCTTCCCGATTGATGCGCGAATCCACCTTCGCCGTATCCACCGGGGTAAAGCTGACGTTCTTGCTGTAGCGGAGCTTCGCCGTCTCCAGACTGTCCATCGGAAAGCGGTCCGGGATCGACTGATCGAAATAGGCATCCGCCTGGGCCAGCTTGGCCGCCGCCTGCTCCGGCTTGCTGTTGCGGAAATAAGCGGTCCACACATAGCTTCCCGCGTAAGCGTTGTTGTCGGTCTGATAGCGGTCCAGTTCCTTGACCAGCATGCGGTCCAAGGTGGAGTGGGTATAGACGGGGATGGCCGCGGTGAGCGCAACCGTCAGGATCAATCCGACGAGAAGCGCCGTCTCCAGCAGGAGGTTCTTGCGCATCTTCCGCAGGATCATGAAAAAGAGTGCCACAGGGTGTTCCTCCCCGGTCCATTATTGTAGAATGACTTGCTGCCCTTCCTTTAATCCGTCGAGAATCTCCACCTCGGTGGACGTGACGATGCCCTTCTGGACATCCGCTTCCTTGCGGCTTTCCCCATCGAGCACCTGGACATAATCGCGCCCGAGGTAACTGCGCAGAGCGGCGCGCGGAATGAGGAGCGCATTCTCGTGCTTTTGCAGCGTGATCGTGAAGTCAACCGATTCGCCGATCGACGCCGTGTTCGGCAGCCCCTTCGCTTCCAGCACAATCGTCTTGGCGTCCTTGCCCGCCTGTTCGAGATTTGGGGTAGAGGGCGCCGTCGACGGAGTCTGCACCACCTTGCCTTCGTAGGTTTTGCCGCGATAGGTGAGGACCGCGTCCATCTGAACCTCCACGCCGGTCAAGTCGGTCGATTCGCCGGCTTCGTAACGCAGCTGGACGTCCTTCGGGTCGGCGACCGAGGCGACGGTGACGAAGGGCTGAATCATGTCCCCCTGCCGGAGCTCGGCCAGGTAGGTCACCACCCCGTCCCGGTCGGCCCGGAGCTCCATCTCGCCGAGCTGGCGCTTCAGGGCGTCCCGCTTCATCCGTACCATCTCCAGGTCGATGCTCTTCAGCCGGATCGTATCGGCATCGGCCTTCGCGGCGCGGGCCTGGTTCAGGTAAATCTCCGCCTTCTCGACGTTCAGCTCCTCCATCTTAAGCTGCATCGGCAAATCGCCCATATCCACCTGGGCGAGCAATTGTCCCTTCTTCACCGTTTCTCCGGAAGACACCAAGAAGGCGGAAAACCTCGCGCCGGAGACGCGAAATTGCAGCGATTGAGTCGACGCCGCGGTAAAGGTGGCGCTGCCGATCATGTTCTTGGCGATGACGCCCTTCTTGACCTCGCGCAGCTCCAGCTTCTCCTTCGCCGGCTTCACCAGCGGCGGCTTCAGCTCCGCTTCCTCCTTCGGAACCACCGAGCAGCCCGCCGCCAAAAAGAGGCTCGCCGCCGCCATCCCCGCGGCCAGCCGCCGCATCCGCTTGCCATTAGCTTTCATCTTCAAGTTGACCATCCTCCAGCGTATAGACATGGTCGACGATCTCGATGATCGCCGGGTCATGCGTGGTTAACAGAACGGTGATGCCGAAATCCCGGACCAGATCCTTGAACACCTTGATCACGGTCAGTCCCATCCGGCTGTCGAGCTCGGCCGTCGGCTCATCGGCGAGAACGAGCGAGGGCCGGTGGGCGATGGCGCGGGCGATCGCCACCCGCTGCTGCTCGCCGCCGGACAGTTCAAACGGCCGATGCTTCATTCGCGGCAGCATGCCGACGTAGTCGAGCGCCTCGCGGGCAAGCGCCGCATACTCCCGGCGGGGAACCCCGGCCACCCGAAGGCCGAATTCCACGTTCTCGTAAGCCGACATCAGCGGAATCAGCGCGTACGATTGAAAGATAAGCCCCATCTCCCGCCGCCGGATCAAGGTCCGTTCCGAATCGGACAGCGACGAGATGGCCCGGCCCTTGTAATAGACCGCGCCTTCCGTCGGCGTATCCAGAGCGGCCAGTAAATTGAGCAGCGTCGTCTTGCCGGAGCCCGAACGGCCGCGCAGCGCGACCAAGCGGCCCGCCGGGATGCTCAGATCCGCCCGCTTGAGCGCCTGAACGGAACCGCTTCCACTTCCATACGTCCGGGCAACGCCTACGGCCTGGAGCAAAGTTTCCATCGGTAAGCCAGCACCTCTCTTCCTTTGCCCTAACTGTAACCCCTTTCACAGACCATAAAAAAGACACCCTTTGTTGGAAAAGGTGTCGTTTTGTTCGAATCGGCGCTTCCCGGAGACAAGCCTTAGCGCCGCGGGCGCTCGGCGAACGCCTTGGGCGTCCGTCCGGTCATTTTCTTGAACGCTTTGGCGAAGACGCGGGCGTCGGGAATGCCGACGGCGGCGGCCGCTTCGTATACCTTGCTGCCGGCGGCGAGCCGGTTCTCCGCCTCGCGGATGCGAATGCCGAGCAGCGTCTCGCTGAGCGTCTCGCCGGTCTCCTTGCGGTACAGGTCGCTCAGGTACGCGCGGCTCAACCGAACGTGGTCGGCAATCGCCGCCGTGTCGATCGGCTCGGCGTAATGCGCGAGCATGAACGCCGTCGCTCGGCGCACGAACGGATTGCGGGACGCCTCGGCCACGAGCCCGCCCGGCGCTCCGGTCCAGAGGGCGCCGGCCTGCTCCAGCCAGCGGCCAAACCCGGCCGCGTCGGCAACCCGGCCGAGCTCGGCAAGATGAAGCTCCGCCGCCTCCGCAAGCTCGGGACGCCCGGCGGCGGACAGGCTGAAGCCCAGCTCGGCCAGCTCGCGGGCAAAGGGAAGGAGCGCCGCCGGATGCGGCTCGTCCGCCGCGACCCGGCCGAGGAAATCCCGCAGGGAATCCCGCACGCCCTCGGCGTTCCCCGAGGCGGCGGCCCGCAGGCAGCGGGTCTTGGCGTCCAGCGGAAGCGGCGCTTCCGCCCCTCTCGGCCCGGCCGGCGGTTCCAGCGCTTCCAGCCGCTCCGCCCCGGCCCGGTAGAAGCGGCGGCGCAGCTGCTCCCGGTGACCGCTAGCCGCCTGGCTGAGCCCCGCCGCCGAGGCGATGCGCGGCCCGAGGCCGACGAAGCCGCCGGCCTGCCGCCAATCCACGCGGGAGACTCCGGCGAAGCCGAGATACTCGCGGATGAGCGCCTCGGCCTGCCGGCAGCCGGCCTGGAACCGCGCGTGCTCCGAGGTATCCGCGAGGTCGGGGTACAGCCGAACGCCGGCGCCGGCACCCGCCGCCCACAGCGCTCCGGCGGGCAGGGCGAAGCCGGCCGTCCAAACCGACTCCCCCTCCCCGGCCGGAGCCGGGATGGCGGCAAGCGACGGACAGGCCGGGAAACCGGGCGGCGAATAGAACAAGAGGCTGGCGAGCGGCCCGGCGGAGAACAGCTCCCGCTCCAGCCGTTCGGACCAAGTCCCGCCGGTCAGCGCCAGCGTTATCTCGCCCGCCAGCCGGTTATGCCGGTTGGCGGCAGCCTCCTCTTCGCCGAGACGGGCCCGCCGTCCGGCTTCCCGCGCCTGCGCCACCTGAGCGCGGACCTCGCTCAGGACGGCGATCAGGCCTTCCGGCTCCATCGCGGGCTTGTGGATATAATCCTTCGCCCCCAGCTTCATCGCTTCCTTCACCCAGGCGAAGTCATCCAGGCAGCTCAGAACGACGATGCCGAGCTCGGGATCGGCCTCCCGCGCCCGGCGGATCAGCTCGAGCCCGTCCATCCGGGGCATGAGCAGGTCGGTGACGAGAAGCTCCACCCGCTCTTCGCCCATTCGCCGGAGCGCTTCCTCTCCGTCCTCCGCTTCTCCGACGAGACGAAAGCCGCTCCCTTCCCAATCGACCAGCTCCCGCATTCCCCTCCGAATGACGGGCTCATCGTCGACGATCAACACGTTCATGCTTCGCTCTTCCTCCTTGCCTGATCCCGCGCACTTCCATCCTCCCCGAAGCCGAAGGCATCCGTCTCTTCCGCCGGGTGAATCGGCAGGGTCAGCCGGACCTTCGTTCCGCCCCCCTCGCGGGGATACAGCAGCACCTGATGGTTCTCCCCGTAATGAAGCTTAAGCTTGGCGCGAATGTGCGACAGCCCGATACCGGTCATCTTCTGCTTGCGGGTCTCCGGCGGTCTTGCGGTCCGGCCGGTTCCCGCTTCCGCCTCCTCGGCAGCATCGGCTTCCTGGCGCAAGCCGACGCCGTCATCCTCCACCTCGATTACCAGCAGATCCCGTTCGAGGTAGGAGCGCACCCCGATGGTGCCTGTACCCCCGGCCGGGCCGATCCCGTGCAAGAGGGCATTCTCCACCAGCGGCTGCAGGATCAGCCGGGGCACGAGACAAGAGCCAGACAGGGGCTCGATGTCATACCGCACCGCAACCTGCTCGCCGAAGCGGAAGGTCTGGATTTCCATATAGTCCCGGATCAGCGAGACCTCCTCCCGAAGCGGCAGAAAATCGCCCTTCTTCCCGAGGCTGGCCTGCAGCAGCCGGACGAGGGCGCTGACCGCATCGGCGATCTGCGGCGTCTTGTTCAGCTTGGCCACCCATTTGATCGTGCTCAGGGTGTTATACAGAAAGTGGGGATTCAACTGATTGTGCAGCGCTTCGATCTCGGCTTCCTTCTTCAGTGCTTCCTCCACCTTGACCTGCCGGATCGCGTCCTCGAGCCGGTTCAGCATCTGGTTGTAGCTGTCTCCGACGCCTTCGATGTCGCGCGAGCCCTTGCCCAGCCAGTAGGCCTTCAAATCGCCCCGCTCCGCCCGGTTCATGAGGCTTTTCAGCTGCTGCAGCGGTCGGGTGATCTGCCGGGTAAGGAACAAGAAAGCGAGAATTCCAAAGACCGCAAGCAGGAAAATGGCAACGCCGAGCGTGGCGAGGAGAGCGCCGCGCGTCCGATGGCCGAGCGGGTTCTCCATGTCCAGCGAGGAAGTCCAGGCGATTCCCTGCGCGAAAAAGGTTCGTTCGGAGCGAAGGCGATCGCCGCCCAGGCTGACGGTTTCCCGCTCCGGCCGGGCGGTATCGCCGCTCTCCGGCGCGAGCGCCAGCCGAGTCGCCCGGAGCGTCTTCTGCATCCGGGCGAGAAAGGCGTCCAGGCTGCGTACCACGACGAAATCGTCCGTTTCCGCCGCAGCCTTAGGGGTCAGCGGACGAATGTAGCGCAGCCCCGCCGCCCGGACGCCCTCTTCCCGCAGATCGACGAGGTCGAACCCGGCCTGCGCCGGCGCCGCTTCGGCGCGGCTCAAGGCGGAATCGGCCGCACCGGCGCAGAGGGTACGCCCGGCCTGGCCGAGCACCAGGCAGAGGCTTTCCGCTTCCGGCAGGGCATCGAGCTCTCGTTCCAGGAGCTCGAGGACGGCGGCGGAGTCCTCCGTCCCGGGCGTTCCGGTGCCGGGCGGAACCTCGGTGCGGGCCGCCAGCGCCAGCCGGGAGATCAGCGGATCGGCGGCCAGCCGCTCCGCCGTCTGCCGGGTTTCCTCCAGCCAGCTTGCCGTCGCTTCCGCGAACCGGTCCTGCGTGCGGCTAACCGAATCGTGCAGAACCCGGTTCTCCGCCTCCGCGGTTTCCGCCCTCTGCACGAGAAGCAGAGCCGCCGCGAGAATCAGGGCAGCGCCGAGAAACCCGGCGAGCAGCCGAAGCCGCAGGCTGCCGAACGGCTCCCGGTCCTTCCCCCTGTTCATGGGCGGCGCCGTTCGTACACGCGGAATTCATGGGGATACGGATTCTTTTCATCGACGATACCGGGAGTGCAGGACGCAAGCTTCCAGTCCGCCTCCTCCCATTCCGTGAAAAACGTATCCGCTTCGAACGACTCGTCGATGACGGTCAGGTGAAGCCGGTCGGCATACGGGTAAAATAGCCGAAAGATCTCCGCGCCGCCGATGACGAACAGCTCCCGGTCGCGGAACCGCTCCGCCGCTTCGCGGGGAGACCGCACCACCTCCGCTCCCTCCGCCCGAAACTCCGGATCGCGGGTGGCCACGATGTTCGTCCGGCCGGGCAGCGGCTTGCCGATCGATTCGAAGGTTTTCCGGCCCATCAGCACCGGATGCCCCATGGTTGTCCGCTTGAAATAGGCCAGGTCGGCGGGCAGCCGCCAAGGCAGCGCGTTGCTGAGCCCGATCTCGCGGTTGCGGCCCATGGCGAGAATGAACGTGATCACACCGAAACCTCCCCCCGAATCCGGGGATGCGGATCATAGCCGCTCAAGGTAAAGTCCTCGTAGGCAAAATCAAAGATCGACCGCACCTCGGGATTCAGCGTCATGGTTGGCAGCGGGCGCGGCTCCCGGGTCAGCTGCAGCTCGACCTGCTCGAGGTGGTTGAGGTAGATGTGGGCATCGCCCAGGGTATGGATAAATTCGCCGGGCTTCAGGCCGCAGACCTGGGCAACCATCAGGGTCAGCAGAGCATACGATGCGATATTGAAGGGAACGCCGAGGAAGGTATCGGCGCTGCGCTGGTAGAGCTGGCAGGAAAGCCGGTCTTCCTGAACGTAAAATTGAAACAGCAGGTGACAGGGCACGAGCGCCATTTGATCGAGCTCTCCGACATTCCAGGCGCTGACGATGTGCCGGCGGGAGTACGGGTTGGTCTTGATCGACTCGACCACTTGGGCGATCTGGTCGATGGTACGGCCGTCGGCCGCCTCCCAGGAACGCCACTGCTTGCCGTATACCGGTCCGAGGTTGCCCGCCTCATCCGCCCATTCGTCCCAGATGGAGACTTTATTTTCCTTGAGGTAAGCGATGTTGGTATCGCCCTTCAGAAACCAGAGCAGCTCGTGAATGATCGATTTCAGGCTCATTTTCTTCGTGGTCAGAAGCGGAAAGCCCTTCGCCAGATCAAACCGCATCTGATAGCCGAAGGTGCTGATCGTACCGGTGCCGGTGCGGTCCTCCCGGCGCGAGCCGTTCTCCAGAATATGTCTGCACAAGTCGAGATAAGCGTTCATGCCAGCCTCCTTGGGTTCTTTCGAAGCTTTCTTTCGCAGCTTTCTTTCGTAACTTCGATTATAGCAGCTTTTCCACCAGCCGATGAGTGGGCAGGGTCCGGTCGGCGCGGATTTCGCACTCCTGCGGATGGCCGATACTATCCAGAAAATGGTTGATTGCTCCGAGGAAGCCTCTGCGCTCCAGGACGGTCTCCCAGCTGCCGAACGAAACGGCCCGCTCCCCGTCGGAGACGGAGGAGAGCACAGCCCGCTCCAGGTTTACCACTTCGGCGGAACGGCCCGACCCGTGCAGGCAGAGCCGCTCCGTGTCGCTTCCGGCCGCCCGGTTCATGGCATAATGCGCGCTGAGCTCCCCCGCCGACAGCTCCCCCGAGGCGTGCAGCAGTCGGCCGTCCGGTCCGATGCGCAGGCTTCGGCCGACCAGCTCCGGCTCTTGTCCCGAAAGCCAGACCAGAAGATCGAGCATATGGATCAGATCATCGTACAGGGTCCGCTTGGCGTCATGCTTCTGCTGGCGGACGCGATGCTTCTCCGCCGAAGCATAAGCGATGCCGCCTGATGCCTGCACGTGATCACGGGCCTGGCGGATGAGCGGAGCAAACCGCCGGTTGAAGCCGACCGCGAGCAGCTGCCCGCGGGACAGCGCCTCCTCGGCCATCGTCTCCGACTCGCCGAGCTCATAGGACAGCGGCTTGTCGACATAAACATCCATTCCCTGCCGCAGGCAGGCCAGCACCAGCCCGGCATGGGCTTCCGTCGGCGCGTGGATGAATGCCGCTTCCGGCTCGGCGGCGAAGACACCGGCCAGGTCGGTACAGCCGACAGGGAAGCGGTACTCCGCTTGAATTCGTTCCACCGTCTCGGAGCGGCGACTCATTACAGCGACGACCTCTGCGCCCGGATGCCGGGACAGGATCGGCAGATAGGCCTTTTGGGCGATGTCGCCGAGGCCGATGACGGCGATTCTGCGTCGGTTCATGAAGCGATCCTCCTTATTGTCCTTGCTATACGGCGGACCCGGGACGTTGAAGCGCGGCGGCGTCCAGCACAACCGGTTCCTTCGGAACGCAGGCCAGCTCGAACTCGCCGATCAGCTCCTGCGGCCGGACCGGCTCCGGCCGATCCAGCAGGCCGCTCCAATGCGCCAGGCAGCCGACTACGTCCTCGGCGCGGACGCCGGAGCGGCGCAAGGCGGCGACGCCGACGGCCCCGTGCCGCTTGGACAGCCGCGCTCCGTCCGGTCCGTAGAGCAGGGGCACATGGGCGTACGCCGGGGCGGAACAGCCGAGCGCCTCCAGCAGCAGCAGTTGGCGCGGGGTGGAATCGAGCAGGTCCATTCCGCGCAGCACGTCGGTGATGCCCATAGCCGCATCATCGACGGATACCGCGAGCTGGTAGGCGATGATGCCGTCGGCCCGGCGGACGACAAAATCTCCGCCGGCCCCCGGCGGAAACCGCTGCTCGCCCATCAGGCCGTCGACGAACCGCACTTCCCGTTCCGGCAGGGCGAACCGCAGCGAGGGCGACTTGGCCGCCGTCCGCTCCGCCCGTTCGCCGGCTGACAGCCGTCGGCAGGTTCCCGGATAGGCCGGCCCCTCCGAGCCGAGCCCGTGCGGTGCGCTCGCCAGTTGGGCGAGATCGGCCCGGCTGCAAAAGCAGGGATAGAGCAGTCCCGCCGCCGCAAGCTTCTCCAACGCCTGCTCGTAGAGACCGGTTCGCCGGCTCTGCTCGTAAGGACCGGCCGGTCCGCCTTCTTCGGGTCCCTCGTCAAAGTCCAGGCCGAGCCAGGCCAAATCGCGCAGAATCTCCTCGGCCCATACCGCCCGGGATCGCGGTTTGTCGATATCCTCCATGCGGAGAAGGATTTCTCCTCCGGCCGCCCGCATCTGCAGCCAAGCCAGCAGCGCGGTCCGCGCGTTGCCGAGATGCAGGCTGCCCGAGGGAGTCGGAGCGAATCTTCCCCGCCGTCTACGGGTTCCGTCCGCCATGTCGCATTCCTCCGTAATGATTTTCCCTTCCCACCTTACTACACTTTCCGCGCCTTGGGAAACCCCGCCGGACAAAGTTGCTCCGCCTAATCGAGGCTGGCCAACCACGCAAAAAAGACATCTCCCTGAAGAGAGATGCCTACGTGTTGCCGAGAATGCCAACTTAGGGAAAACCCAGCCAGGACCCGTCGTCGTCATGGTCGTCGTCCTTGTCTTTATTTTTGTCCTTATCTTTATCTTTGTCTTTGTCTTTGTCTTTATCTTTGTCTTTATCTTTGTCTTTATCTTTGTCTTTATCTTTATCTTTATCTTTATCTTTATCTTTATCTTTATCTTTATCTTTATCTTTGTCTTTGTCCGGGCCTTTGTCGTTGTCCTTGCCTATCGGTCCGCCATTTCCGCCGTTCCCATTCTTGTCTCCGGGGGTATTCTTGCCGGTATCCTTGCCCGGGAGTCCATTGTCGTCGGGAGTCGGCCGGACGCTTGCGGTTTGCAGCGGAGTCGAGACCCCGTCCTTTTCCGAGTTGCCTTTGCCGGCGTTGCCCTTCGGAGAGGGCCATGCGGTCCCGCTCGTCCGGTTCGGCTCCGGCGTCTTGCCGGATACCGCTTGAACCGGGTCGGACGAAGGCGACCGCGTCGGGCGGGCCGCCTGCGGGCTCGGCGACTCCGAAGCCTCGGCCGGTGCGAGATTCTCCTGCTTGTTCTTCAGCTTGCGGTCCAGCTCGCCGCTCTTCTCTTCCTTAAGCAGCGCCTCCAGGCTCTCCTTGGTCAATTCCTTGGCCTTGATAAACTCCTCCATGCTTCCGGCGGCTTGGGCCAGCTTGCGCAAGGGCTGCGTCTTGAACTCGTCGACCGTCACGGCGTATCCGTTGTTCTTCGCGCTTAAATAAGCGGCATATTTGCCGGTGGAGAGCTCGGCCTTCTTCGCCTCGCTGCGCAGGTCGGGCGTAGCCGGAAGCGCGGCGACCTCATACTGCTCCACTTCGTTGGAATGATTCTTCTCCAAGTAAGTCTGGACCGTGGAAGCCAGCTCCTCGGTGAGCCGGGTATCCACCAGACGGCTGTCCTTGACCGTAGTGGCGGTGATCATGATGTCGCCCTCCCCGGAAGAGAGGTAGTCCCCCTCCGCGCGGGACAAAAGCTCCGTCATCACCTCGTCGAGGGTTTTGCCTTTGTACTCCAACCCCTGGATCAGGGCAGCCCCATCGTCGTTCAGGCTGCTTAGCGCCTTCACCTTCTCCATCTTGTCGACCCCGATCTCCACGCTCGGGTTGATGTCGAGCGAGACGTAAGCGACGACGCTCCGTCCGGCGAACCAGGTTGCAGGATCCCCCACCCCGGAGAATCCGCCAAAGATCATCACACAGATGAGAATCGCCGCAACCAGGGAAGACAGGACGGATAACGGGGTCAGGCGGTCGCGGTTTACGGCCTCGGACGGCGCAAAAGCGATTTCTTCCCCGACCCGGCACGTCCGTTTCTTGCGGGCGATTTCGCGGAACTGCCCGTCACCGGTCATGACGATCAGGGTTTTTTCCCTTTTTTCCATCACGATACCTTTGCTCATGAAGACACGCTCATTTCTGTGGAATTTCCGTCTCGGAGATACTCGCGGAGGTAAGGATAGGGGCCGTGATGGATGAGAGCGATGGCGATGATGTATTTGCGGCCTCGTTCGATGGTCTTGCGGGACAACCCGGTGCGCGAGGTCAGCTCGGCGACCGGCAGCAGCTTTTTGCCGATCAGGTAGCGCATCAAATCGGCGTCTCCGGCAAGCGTCCGCCCCACCTTCATCAAGAGGAGGCGCGAGTCGGCGTGCTTGGGCGAAGCCTGGACGAGCTCGGCAAAACGGATTTCAAATTCATGCAGCACGCGGTTGAAATCGAGGATTTCGCTTTGCCGCTCCTCCGCGATCCGGCCGGACTCGTGCGCTTCCACGGCCAGCTTGTTTTCCAGCGGGTGCAGGCCTCCGGTCTCCTCCGTCTCTCCAGCCCGTTCGAACGAGCTGAAGGGAATGCTGCCGGAATGCCGTTCCTCCTTGCGGAAGTAATCGATCAGCCGGCGGCGGATCACCGTCTCGGCGAAGCCGAGAAACGAGCGTCCCGCGTCGCGGTCAAAGCCGTCGATGGCTTCGTTGAAGGCGGCGAGCGCGATGCTGTACTCATCGTCCCGGGAGGGATCGATGTACCGTTTGCAGATTTGGCTGGTTATTTTGGCCACATAGGGCTGATAAGCGGTGATGAACGCGTTTCTCGCTTCCTCGTCGCCGTCCTGGATGACGGCCACTTGCTTTTCCGGCTCCACGGCGGTGTTCTTCGAGGAAGCACCCGAGGAATCCCTTCCCAAAAATCGTTTGATCATGGCGAGTATCACAACTCCACCTCACATATAGTTTTCGCAGGTTCGCTCTTGCTTGCGGGGGTCTGGCGGCGCTGTTGCACGTTTGGATTGCAAATCTTATTCGACATTATACCACAACTTCCCTGCCTGCCATGCAGAGCGGACGGGAACCCGGGAAGCGGCGCCGCAGCATTCGCCGACAGAACAAGGGAACGCCTGCACGCGGGGCGGGCAATGGATCCATCGATCAAGCCAGGAAGGAGCGGAGCGGTCCTATCCAAACAAACGAAAAAGAAGCCGCCTTTGTTTCACCAAAGACCGGCTTCCTTATACCCTTTTTTCCGAATGATTCCGGTTGTCCGCAGCGCGCGTTCTTATCCCGTCATGCGCCTTCCGCCGATCAGCTCCCGCTGGGAACTGAGCGCGGCAAGCCGTTCCTTGAGCTGCCCTTCCCATTCCCCGTCGCCGAAATCCTTGGCCACCCGCAACAGATCGAGCGACATATCGATCTGGCGATCCACCAGCTGCCCCGGCTCATCCTTTTCCTGGTTGATGCAGTTTTCCAACAGCTCCTCGGTTTTGTGCCCCTGCACGTAATCCATAAAATTTATTTCAGGGGCTCCATCAACCGCCACATACTCCGCCAATATTTCAAACTCCCGCCGAACCAGATAATGAACCTCCGTACGGTGGCATACGGGGCAAAACAGGGTAGGTACATTTAACATGCGAGTGCGCAAGTGCTGTAAGGTTCCACGAGTGCCGATCATGCTAGCGCCGCAGCAAAAGCTCATCGAGCTCCCCTCCTTCTATGAGAATGATTCTCTTATTTCTATCTTATCCAGTTGGAAGGGTTTTGAAAAAGGATGGAAAAAATTTTTCTCCGTCTGCTTAAGCGCGGAGGAATCTGGCTAAATAACGGGTAAGCTGCGAGGCAGGGGGAGTCCTGCCCGCCACCGGGAAGGAGAGATGCGCATGGACAGCTATTACGGAGATTGGTTCGCCGCCCGCTATCAGGAGACTCGCCGCCGCTTGACCGAAGCGGTGGAGCCGCTCGATGAAACGGCGATCAACTGGCGGCCGCAGGTCGGCAGCCGAAGCATTATGGAGCTGGTGGCCGACCTCGCCGCCAGCCTGCAGGAGCGGCTCCGGCCGGAACGGGATTCCTCCGTGCTGGAGCGGGAGCCTTACTGGATGAGCAAGGAAGAGCTGCTGCGGCTCATCGACCGCTGCTTCCGCCGGCTGGCGGAGCTGGCTTCCGCGTATGGGGAGCAAGCCGGATCTAGGTCCGACCGGCTGGAGCTGCTGCATGAATGCAACCATCTGGTCTCCGAGCGCCTCGGCCAGGTGCTCTACCTCGCCCGGATGCAAAAAGCGGAACCCGCCTTCCTCTATGAAAGAGAAAAGGCGGATTCCGCTTAAGGACCGGCCGGCCCGTTGGAGTCGTCAGGGTTCGTTCGGTTCGCTCGGTTCGTTCGGTTCGGCCGGATCGGGGTAAGCCGCCTGGTACCGCTCTTCGTCCCAGAGGTCTTCGGCCTCTTCCGGGGACGACAGCTCCAGCTCCACCAGCCAGGTCGCGTACGGATCGAGGTTGATGTAACCGGGGTTGTTCCCCACCGCCGGGTTGACGGCGGTGACGATGCCGCTTACGGGCGCTTCCAGCTCGCTGACCGATTTGACCGATTCCACGCTGCCGAAGGGATCTCCCGCCGCGAGCCGCTCCCCCGTACGGGGAAGTTCCGCGAAGACGATCATCCCGAGCTCGTTTTGAAGATAATCCGTCAAGCCCAGCCTCGCCGTCTTTCCTTCCAAGGCGACCCACACGTGGCTGCCGCTGTATTTTCTTGTCGATTGCGTATGCCCCATCTTCTTCTCCTTTCCGCCCATGCAAAAGCCTTCCGCCGGGAAACTACTGCCGCGGAAGGCTTAAGACGCTTGTCCGGCTATCCTTCGAGGGTAGCACCGAAAAAAAGGAAAGTCAATCGCAGGAGGTTACCGGATGGCGGCGGCGATGAGGTCGCCCATCGCTGCCGTTCCGAGCGCTGCGCTCTTATCCACGGCGATGTCTCCCGTCCGGTGGCCGGCGTCCAGCACTTCGGCGACGGCGCGTTCGATAGCGGCGGCGGCTTCGTGGTAGCCGAAGGTGAGCCGGTACATCAGCGCGACGGACAGGATGGTGGCGACCGGGTTGGCCACGCCGAGCCCGGCGATATCGGGAGCCGATCCGTGCACCGGCTCGTACAGGCCGAAGCTGCCTTCGCCGAGCGAGGCGGACGAAAGCATGCCGATCGAGCCGGTCAGCATGGCGGCTTCGTCGCTCAGAATGTCGCCGAACATGTTCTCGGTGACGATGACGTCGAAGCTCGACGGACGGCGCAGGAGCTGCATGGCGCAGTTGTCGACCAGCACATGCTCGAGCTCGACGTCCGGATAGTCGGCCGAGATGCGGATGACGGTCTCGCGCCAGAGGCGGGACGTCTCCAGCACATTCGCCTTGTCCACCGAGGCCAGCTTCTTCCGCCGGGTGCGGGCGATCTCGAAGCCCTGGCGGGCGATGCGCTCCACCTCCTTGACGTTGTAGGAGCTGGTGTCCACCGCCTCCTCGCCGCCTTCGCTCTCCCGGCGGAATTTCTCGCCGAAGTAGATGCCGCCCGTCAGCTCGCGGACGACGATCAGATCGGTGCCGGCGAGCACCTCCGGCTTCAGCGTCGACGCTTCCTTCAGGCAGTCGAAGACCATGGCCGGCCGGATATTGGAGAACAGGCCGAGCGCTTTGCGAATGCCGAGCAGCCCCGTCTCCGGGCGCAGCTCCTTCGGGTTGGTGTCCCATTTCGGTCCGCCGACGGCTCCGAGCAGGACGGCGTCGGACCGTTGGCACATCGCCAGCGTCTCCTCGGGCAGCGGCGTTCCCCGCTCGTCAATGGCGATTCCGCCGAACAAGCCGTATTCAAATTCGAAGGACAGCCCGTAGACCTCCTCCGTCTTGCGCATTGCCTTGATTGCTTCCGCGACCACTTCCGGGCCAATGCCGTCTCCCTCGATCACGGCGATCTTTTTCACGTCTGCCATCCGTTTCCTCTCCTTCGGTCACTGAACATCTTCCTTCATTCTGGCACAGGCCCATCCATTTGACCAAGATATAAAATCTATTGAGATGATAGACAGAATCAATAAAGCCATCGGCGTAAAAAACCGCAAGCCGGTCGCTGCTCGGCGATTCGGCTTGCGGTTTAACGATACGGCTTGCGGCTTGCGGTTTGCTAAGGCTGCGGTCTCACGTGCGGCCGATGGAAATGCGGGATACACGCGGGGAAGGCCGCCGAGCTTGCCGAAATGTTGCAAAAGGGCTAAGCGAGCGTCACGCCGTCGCGGCGGCCTTCCGCAAGCGACCGCTTGCGGTCGAGGAGCCGATTCAGCGAATCGACGTAAGCGCGGGCGCTGGCTTCCAGAATGTCGGTGCTGACGCCCCGACCTTGGGAGGAGATTCCGTCCTGGGCCAGCACGACGTGCACCTCGCCGAGCGCATCCTTGCCGTGGGTGACGGCATGGATGGAATAGTCCTGCAATTCGACGGCTTCGCCGGTGGCCTTGTCGAGCGCTTTGTAGATCGCATCGACCGAGCCGTTGCCGGCCGCCGCTTCTTCTACGACGGCGCCTGCCGCCGTATGAATCCGCACCGACGCCGTCGGCACGGAAGCGTTGCTGTAGGCGACCTGGATGGTCTCCAGCACGAACGCTTCGGGCACGGCGATCAGCTTCTCTTCGATCAGCGCCCGGATGTCTTCGTCGGAGATGTCCTTCTTCTTATCGGCGAGTTCCTTGAACTTGGCGAACGCTTCGTTTATCCGTTCGTCGTCCAGCGTATAGCCGAGGTCGATCAGCTTCTCGCGGAAGGCGTGGCGGCCGGACAGCTTGCCGAGCGTCAGCTTGCTCTCGCGCAGGCCGATCGTCTGCGGAGAAATGATCTCGTAGGTGCTCTTCTCCTTCAGCACGCCGTCCTGGTGAATGCCGGATTCATGGGCGAAGGCGTTGGCGCCGACGATCGCCTTGTTGCTCGGCACCGGCATGCCGGTCAGGCGGCTGACCAGCCGGCTGGTGCGGGCGATCTCCGTCAGCACGAGGCCGGTCTTCGCCTGGAAGAAGTCCTGGCGGGTTTCCAGCGCCAGCGCGATCTCCTCCAGCGCCGTGTTGCCCGCGCGCTCGCCGATCCCGTTGAAAGTGCCCTCCACCTGATCGGCTCCGTTCAGCACCGCCGCGAGGGAATTGGCCGTCGCCATTCCCAAGTCATCGTGGCAGTGGCAGCTCAGCTGAATCTTCTCGATTCCCGGAACCCGCTCCTTGACCGTCTTGAAGATGTTGCCGTATTCCGCCGGGGAGAGATACCCCACCGTATCCGGAATGTTCACGACAGAAGCGCCGGCGCGGATGGCCATCGCCACGACCTCGCAGAGGAAATCGAGCTCGGTGCGGCCGCCGTCCTCGGGTGAAAATTCGACTTTATCGAAATGCTTGCGGGCATACCGGATCGCTGCCTCCGCCGCCTCAAGCACCTCGTGCTTTTCCATGCGGAGCTTGTGCTTGCGATGGATGGGCGAGGTGGCGAGGAACAGATGCAGCCGCGGGTCCTGGGCATCCTTCAGGGCTTTCACCGCCGCGTCGATATCCTGCTCGCGGCAGCGCGACAGCGCCGTGATGGAAGCGTTCCGCACCGCGCGGGCGACCTCGCCGACGCTTGCCACTTCTCCCGGAGAGGAGGCCGGGAACCCCGCTTCAATGCGGTCCATGCCCAGCTTCTCCAATTGAAGGGCGATCTCCACCTTTTCCTGGGTATTGAGATGAACGCCCGGCGTCTGCTCTCCGTCGCGGAGAGTCGTGTCAAACAGATAAATCTTCCTCAACCCATTCCACCTCCTGTATAGGTAATCTCTTGCCCGGTACGACGTTATTTCTTGATCCAGTGCATCATTTCGCGCAGGCGGCCGCCGACCACTTCGATCGGGTGTTCGGCTTCATTGCGGCGGGTAGCCGTCAGGAAGGCACGGCCGGATTGATTCTCCAGAATGAAGTCGCGGGCGAATTTGCCTTGTTGGATATCGGCCAGCACCCGCTTCATTTCCTTCTTGGTCTCCTCCGTCACGAGACGCGGACCGGTGACATAATCGCCGTACTCGGCCGTGTTGCTGATCGAATCGCGCATGGTGGCGAGGCCGCCTTCGTAGATCAGGTCCACGATCAGCTTCATTTCATGAAGGCATTCGAAGTAGGCCATTTCCGGAGCGTAGCCGGCTTCCGTCAGCGTTTCGAAGCCCGCCTTGATCAGCGCCGTCACGCCGCCGCAGAGCACGGCCTGCTCGCCGAACAAGTCGGTTTCGGTTTCTTCCTTAAAGGAGGTCTCGATTACGCCGGCGCGGGTACAGCCGATCCCCTTCGCATAGGCGAGGCCGATGGCCTGGGCATTGCCCGTTGCGTCCTGATGGATAGCGATCAGGCCGGGAACGCCGAAGCCTTCCACATACGTGCGGCGAACCATGTGTCCCGGCGATTTCGGAGCGACGAGGAGAACGTCGACGCCCGAGGGAGCCACGATCTGGCCGAAATGAACGTTGAAGCCGTGCGAGAACAGCAGGGCGTTGCCCGGTACGAGGTTCGCTTCGATCTCGTCCTTGTACACCGTCGCTTGGGTTTCATCCGGCATGAGGATCTGTACGACATCGGCCAATTTGCTGGCTTCGGCTACCGTATAGACGTCGAAGCCGTCGTTCTTCGCCTTATCGAACGATTTGCCCGGACGCAGGCCGATGATAACCTTGATGCCGCTGTCGCGCAGGTTCTGCGCTTGCGCATGCCCCTGGCTTCCGTACCCGATGACCGCGACCGTCTTGCCCTTCAGCGCGGCGAAATCCGCGTCTTGCTCGTAATAAACCGTAACTGCCATAACTGGTTGCCTCCTTTGGATTGACCCCTTCCAAGCAGGGACCTGAAGGGACGAATGCTCATCCGCTCAGGCTCCCCTTGGAAGGGAGAAAGTGCGACCGGCGAAAGCCGGTGAACCGGTACCGGAAATTCGGCCGCAGGCCGGCTCGCGAAGGACCCGCAGCCGGGACGGCTTCTTGCTTACTTGAGGCTGCGGATCATAGCGGTGACGCCGGTGCGCGACAGCTCGCGGATGCCGTAAGGCTTCAAGAGCTCGACAATCGCGTCGATCTTATCCGTGCTGCCCACCGCCTGGACGATCATCGCCGACGGCCCGATGTCGACGACCGAGGCGCGGAAGGTCTCGACCACGCCGAGAATCTCCGGCCGGGCGGACGGCTCCGAAGCCACCTTAATCAGCGCCACCTCCCGCTCCACGTTCGGATTCGAGCTCAGGTCGATGACCTTGATGACGTCGATCAGCTTGTAGAGCTGCTTCTCGATCTGCTCCATCGTCGCATCGTCACCGTTTGTGACGATAATCATCCGCGACAGGCCGGGTTCTTCGGACGCGCCGACGGTGATGCTGTCAATGTTGTAGCCGCGGCGGCCGAACAGGCCGGCGACCCGCTGCAGGACGCCGGGCTGGTTGTTGACCAAGACGGAAATCGTATGCCTGGACTCGATCATTCCTCATCCCCCATTATCATCTTGTCGATGGTGTTGCCCTGGGTGACCATCGGGTACACGTTCTCGTGCTTGCGCACCCGGAAGTCGATGAGCACCGGCCCCGGCGTATCCAGCGCCTCCTGCCAGACCCGGCGCGCCTCCTCCTTGTTGGTCGCGCGCAGACCCTTGACGCCGTAAGCCTCGGCCAGCTTGACGAAGTCGGGGCTGCCGGCGAGGTCGATATGGCTGTAGCGCTGATCGTAGATGATCTCCTGCCACTGCCGCACCATCCCGAGCACCTGGTTGTTGATGATGACGATCTTGACCGGAATGTTGTGGATCGCACAGACCGCCAGCTCCTGCGAGCACATCTGGATGCCGCCGTCGCCGTTGATCGAGACGACCAGCTTGTCGGGATTGCCCATCTGAGCCCCGATGGCCGCCGGGAATCCGAAGCCCATCGTGCCCAGACCGCCGGAGGTGACGATGGAGCGGGGATGCTGGAACTTGTAGTATTGCGCCACCCACATCTGGTGCTGGCCGACGTCGGTGGTGACGATCGCTTCCCCGCCGGTCGTCTCGTGGATCAGCTCGATGACGAACTGCGGCTTCAGCTCCTCGTTGGAGTCGTTGTAGCGGAGCGGATATTCCCGCTTCATCCGCTGGATTTCCTCCAACCAGGGGCCGTCGGGCGCGGCCGACGCCTTGGTGTTGGCGTAAGCGAGGACGTTCTTGACGTGGCCGACCACCGGGATATCCGTCTTGACGTTCTTGCCGATTTCGGCCGGGTCGATGTCGATGTGGACGATCTTCTTCGCCTTCGGGGCGAAGCCGTTCAGTTCCATCGTCACCCGGTCATCGAACCGCGCTCCGATGTTGATCAAGAGATCGGCATTCTGGATCGCCATGTTCGCCGTGTAGGTGCCGTGCATGCCCGGCATGCCCATCCACAGCTCGTGGGCGCTCGGGAAGCCGCCCAGTCCGAGCAGCGTCGTCGCGATCGGAATGCGGGTCTTCTCGGCGAATTCGATCAGCTCCGCCGAGGCGTCCGCGCTGACGACGCCGCCGCCGGCGATGATCACCGGACGCTCGGCCTCGCGGATGGCCCGGATCATCTTGTCGACCTGCATCTTGTTGGGATCGGTCGTCGGGTTGTAGCCGCGGATGCTCACTTCCGGGGCGGGCCGGAACTCCGTGAGCTTGGCGGAGATATCCTTCGGGATATCGATCAGGACCGGACCCTTGCGGCCCGTTCCGGCAATATGAAAGGCTTCATGGATCACCCGCGGCAGCTCCTCGACGCTGCGCACCAGGTAGCTGTGCTTCGTCACGGGCATCGTGATGCCGGTGATATCCGCTTCCTGGAAGGCGTCGGTCCCGATCAGGGGACTGGCGACGTTGCCGGTGATGACCACAAGCGGAACGGAGTCCATGTACGCGGTGGCGATGCCGGTGACCAGGTTGGTCGCCCCCGGACCGGAGGTGGCGATGCAGACGCCCACCTTGCCGGTGGTGCGGGCATAGCCGTCTGCCGCATGAATGGCTCCCTGCTCGTGGCGGGTAAGCAAATGATGGAAGTCGGGGTTGCCGTGCATGGCGTCGTAGATGTACAGTACCGCGCCGCCCGGATAGCCGAAGACGCATTCCACGCCTTCCAGGAGCAGGCAGCGCAGCAGGATCTCGGAGCCGGAGACGACGTCGGGCTTCAGCAGCTTGACCTTCAACTCTTCCTTCAACACTTTGGCCGGACTCGGAATACTCATTCTCTAACTCCTCCCTTGGTTTCCTCGCGTGACAGGGCGTCGATGCCGGCGATGAATCAAAAAACCCCTTTCGTCCCCGAACCGTTTCCTTGGTTCGAAGGGACGAAAGGGGTTAGCTTCCGTGGTACCACCCAGCTTTGCCCGCATCTCGCGATGCGGCGCCTTGGCCGGTGCGTCCCGCGTCTTGAGGGATGCACCGCGGCGCGTAACGGGCGCCGGACCGATTCTCCCTAATGCGCGGGCCGGCCCGCTTTTCAGGAAAACAGCTCCGAGGTGAGCTCGCTAACAAAGGATAGTGGCGTCGGTTTCAGCAAGATCCGTCCGCTCTCTGGTGCACCAGAGCCCTTGTCGCTTCGTCCTCATCATAGCTGATCTTTCGTGTGAGGTTTTGATTAAAGCTTATTATAGGCAGGCGATTTCCAATAGTCAATACCTCATTCGTTTAAACCGCTAAAGAATTTCTTCACAAGCTTCCTGCCTCCGGCGAAAAAGTCTTACCGGACGCGGCCTCCCCCGGCCATCCCGAACGGGATCACCTTTTTCTTTCGCGATGATAACCGGCCGTTTTATGCTACACTAAAGGACAATCCCCAGGAACGAAAGGAAGACGCGCATGCGCTTTTTGACGAGACGGGCCGACCGGCTCACGCCCTATACGGCGGGAGAGCAGCCCAAAGACCGCTCCTATATCAAGCTGAACACCAACGAAAACCCGTATCCTCCCTCCCCGGCGGTCCATGCCGAGATCGCCCGGGCGGCCGAGCGGCTTCGGCTCTACCCAGACCCGTTGTCCGGTGAGCTCCGGGAAGCGATCGGCGCCGTAGAGGGACTGGACCCATCCTGCGTCTTTTGCGGCAACGGCAGCGACGAGGTGCTGTCGCTGTCCTTCTACGCCTTTTTCGACGACGACCGACCGCTCCTGTTTCCCGACGTCACCTACAGCTTCTACCCGGTGTACGCGTCGTATTACGGGTTACCGACGAGCCGAATCCCCCTCAACGAGCGCTTCGAGATCGCGGTCGAGGATTACCTCCGGCCGGCAAGCGGCGTCATCTTCCCGAACCCGAATGCGCCGACGGGGATTGAGCTCGGGCAGGACGCCATCCGCCGCCTGCTGGAGTACCACCGCGACCGGGTGGTGGCAGTGGACGAGGCATATGTTGCCTTCGGAGCGCAAAGTGCCGCCCGGCTGATTGCGGACTACCCGAATCTGCTCGTGCTGCGCACCTTCAGCAAGTCCCATTCGCTCGCAGGACTTCGGGTCGGCTACGCGCTCGGCCAACCGCACCTGATCGAAGGACTCGTCCGGGTGAAGGATTCGTTCAACTCCTACCCCGTCGACCGGCTCGCCGAAGCTGCGGCGCGGGCCGCCATCCTCGACACGGCTTATTATACCGAGATCAACGCCAAGGTAGCCGCGACGCGCAACCGCTTCTCGGAGCGCTTAAGCGCACTCGGCTTCACGGTGCTGCCCTCGAAGGCGAACTTCGTGTTCGCTTCCCCGCCGCAGGCCGAAGCCCGGGACCTATTCCGACAGCTCCGGGAGCGGGGCATCCTTGTGCGCCATTTCGATCTGCCGCGGATCGGCAGCTTCCTGCGCATCACCATCGGCACGGACGAGGACATGGACCGGCTCGCCGAGGTGCTGACCGAGTTGACGCCGTAAGCGCGGCCTGAGGCCGGTAGAGCTCGGCCGGGATGCCGGACCGTTCCTTCGCGTTTCAGCCCGTTCCTTCGGGCTTCGCTCGGGACACCGACCCGCATGGTGTCCCCGCTGTTCTGCTCCGCGCCTGAGCTGCTTCATCCGAAAAAAAAGCCCGGCCGAGCCTCCTGACGGAGGTCGGACCGGGCTTTTGCGCGCGAGCGGTTCGGCTTACGCGTTGATTTTGGACTTCGCGGTGTTCGCGAGATCGGCGAACGCCTTGCTGTCGCTGATGGCGAGATCGGCCAGGATCTTGCGGTTCACGTTCACGCCGGCCAGCTTCAGGCCGTACATGAACTTGCTGTAGCTCAGACCGTTCTGGCGGGCGCCGGCGTTGATGCGGGTAACCCACAGGCGGCGGAAGTCGCGCTTTTTGCGGCGACGGTCGCGGTAAGCGTACAGACCGGACTTCATGACCTGCTGGTTGGCGGTCTTAAACAGGCGGTGCTTGGAACCGAAATAACCTTTTGCGAGCTTCAGTACTTTTTTATGACGACGGCGGGTTACGAAACCGCCCTTAACTCTTGCCATGGAATTCTACCTCCCGAGTGTTTTGAAGATTGGATTTACTTCACGTATACGATAATGCTCTTGATGCGTTTAACATCTCCGGGGGAGACAAGAGTTCCCTTACGCAGATGGCGCTTGCGGCCGGGCGATTTGCTTTCGAGAATGTGGCGCTTGTAAGCTTGGTTTCTCTTGATCTTGCCGCTGCCCGTCTTGGTGAAGCGCTTGGCTGCGGAGCGGTTCGTTTTCATTTTCGGCATTGACTTTATCCTCCTAGGACTGATTATGGATCTCACGCCTAACGGTCGATACTCGATTATGTGAAAAGGTCGGGCCGGCCTTATTTCGGCGACAGGATCATGATCATGCTGCGGCCTTCCAGCTTGGGCCGGCGTTCGACGACGCAAAGCTCCTTCGCTTCCTCCGCTACCCTCTCAAGCACCTTTTGTCCGATCGAAGCGTGAGTGATCTCACGACCGCGAAAGCGCACCGAACATTTGACCTTGTCTTGATCGTTCAAGAACTTGATGACATTGCGCAGTTTGGTCTGAAAATCGTGCTCGTCGATCGTCGCGCTGAAGCGAACTTCCTTCAGTTCGACCACCTTCTGGTTCTTGCGGGCTTCCTTCTCCTTCTTCTGCTGCTCGTAGCGGAACTTCCCGTAGTCCATGATCCGGCATACCGGCGGTTTGGCCTGCGGAGCCACGTTCACCAAGTCGAGATTGGCGTCGGCCGCAAGTTGAAAGGCTTCCCGGATCGGCACGATGCCCAGCTGTTCGCCTTCTGCGCCGATGAGCCGCACTTCCTTGGCACGAATTTCATCGTTAATCATATGGTCCTTACTGATAGCTTTCCACCTCCACGTAATGGTTGCTTGACCTGCCCAAAAATCAAAAGGAGATGCGGGCAGAATAAGGCCCACATCTCCATAGCTCGCAACAGCATTCGTAACGGTTTGGATGAACCAGCCGGCTGCTGCCGGGCAGGTGAGAAGCGGGCGCTTCTTCTTCGTGAAACACACTCAAACATCTTAGCATGCTGCGAAACGGATGTCAACAGTGATGATCAGCTCGCCTGCTTCTGCATCTCGTCGATGCGAATGACGCGCGTATGCTGGGTGTGGCTCCATTGCTTGTTGGTCTGCGTGAAGAACGCGTAGAACGTCAGCGGGTACCAGGACAAGAGATAGAGCGGGAAGGTAATGAGCGACTTGATGATCTTCTTCGGCGCCCTCTCCAGATACAGCGCAATCGGGAATTGGATCACGCTGAGCAGCGACAGCGTCATGAGCAGCCACGGCGCATGGGCGTACACGGACGTGAAATGCGCCTTGCCGGGCAGGAACATGTCCAGGTAGAGCACCGTCGTCACGACGCCGGTGATGAACACGTTGTAGACGTTCAGCGCATACAGCGCCATGTCGATCTTGGTCCAGCTCCGCTCCTTGATTCCCTGCCAGATCAGCGGGAAGAAGTAGCGGCGGGCCACCTCAAAGTGCCCCTGCATCCAGCGCAGCCGCTGCTTCCAGGAAGCCTTGAAGGAAAGCGGCTTCTCATCGAACACCTTCGCTTCGTAGTTGAAGATCGGCTTCACGCCGCGCTTGACGCAGCGCATGGTAAATTCCAGGTCCTCGACGAGGCTGGTCGCGCCCCAGCCGATCTCGCGCAGCAGCTTCGCCTCGAAGCACATGCCGGTTCCGCCGAGGTAGTTGGCCAGCCCCAGGTTGGTGCGGGACATCTGCCACAGCCGGTTGCAGAACCAGTAGGAAACGGCGTAGGCCGAGGTAATCCAGGAATCGTGCGGGTTCTTCGTATCCAGGTAAGCCTGGATGACCCGATGGCCCGCGCAGAGGTCGTTGTTCATGTGCCGCAGATAATCCGGGCTCGCCAGGTTGTCGGCATCGAACATCACGATGGCGTCGAATTGGCGGGGAAGCTTCCACAGCTCGCGGAGCATCCACTCGATGGCATAGCCTTTGCCGCGGCGCGACGAATCATGCCGTTCGAAGGCATGGACCCCGTAGCTGCGGGCGATGGAGGCCGTATTGTCGGTGCAGTTGTCGGCGATAACGAAGACTTCGTAAAGCTCCTTCGGGTAATTCAGGTGGCGCAGGTTTTCCAGCAGCGCGCCGACGACCTTCTCTTCGTTGTGGGCCGCTACGAGGATGGCGAACGACTTCTGCGGTTCGTAGACGGCGCGCTTGTCCTTTCGGGCAAGGCCGAAGAACGCCACGATCGTCTGGTACCCTCCGATCAGCACAAACACCACTTGTAAGACAACAAGCACCGTGTCCAGCATTGTGTTTCCCCCTTTTCAAATACAGCGCGTGCATTTGATTTTCTCTCTTTTTCCAAGGCTCTTTAGGTTCTTTATCTCTTTAAAGCGTTTCGAGAACGCGGCCCGACTCTGATTTTCGCTTGATTGTTTGTGTTTGTCAAAACCCCGGCTCCGGGAAAAAGCGGAGGCATCGCGAGGAAACGGGATGGTTATGTACCCACAGGGCCTCAGTTCGCCCCACAGCCCGCCAAAACCGGCCGTATTTGGCGTATTGGGCGTTCCGAGGGCGCAGCCGCTAAAGCACCTCCTCCTGCTGACTTCCGGGTTCCCCCACGATTTACCCGCTTCCTCCCCGGCTGAATCATCAGCATTAGTCTGTCTTTTTACAGAACGTTTCAAACCAAGATAAGTTCCATTCCCGAGGAAATTTGGGAACTCCGCACTAGATGGGCAAAAACCCCGGCCAAACGGCGCGGGGCGGGTGTCGGTCGGGCTTCTATGGGGCGATAGTCGCAGATTGAAACCGGTTTAAGCTTCCTCGGCCGCCAGCATCCGCTCATGCTCGCGCAGGGCTTCGGCCCCGATCACGACCTCGCAGCGGTGAATCGGCATCCCTTGTTCGACGAATTTCTTCTCGTATTCCGTCATGACCAAATCTTCCCGAATGCCGTCGCCGTGCAGATTCAGGGAGATGTTGCGCATTCTCAGTCCCTGATCGGCGAAGGAGTTGAGCGAGTATTCGAACAGCAGCCGGGAATCGGTCTTCAGATGGACCTCTCCGCGTTCGTTCAAGAACCCCTTATATTGATGAAGAAAGCCGGGAGCCGTCAATCGGCGGCGGGCATGGCGGCTTTTCGGCCACGGGTCGCTGAAATTCAGATAGACGCGCTCCACTTCCCCTTCCGCAAAAACCTCCGAGATGTGGGAGATATCCAAGAGAGCGAGCGCCAGGTTCCATTCGCTCCGCTCTTCCCCGTGAAGGCTGCGGGCTTTCGCGGCGGCCCGGCGAAGCAGCTCGTCATAGCGGTCGATCCCGATGAAATTGATCTCCGGGTAGCGCTTGCTCATCTCGCTGATGAAGATCCCCTTGCCCATACCGAGCTCAATGTGAATCGGACGGTCGTTGCCGAAATGCTCGTGCCATCTGCCCTTCAGCTCCCGCGGGTCGAGCACGATCAAATCCTTCTGTTGCTCCAGCTCTTCGCGAATCCCTTTTCTTCCTCTTAATCGCATCGCAGTTCCTCCAACCAGCCTAGTTTCTACCAAAGGATAAGCCATCGTCCGGCAAAATGCAAAATGAAAAAAGCCCCTGCAGCGGGTGCAGAGGCTGTGTAGTGTGCGGCACGAATCGTTATTTCGATTCCAGAAGCGTCTTGTCGAGCGAGTCGAGGACTCGTTTCAGCGCGTCGGCGCGGACATGCGGATCTTCATGGAACCGATAGCCTCCGAGCGCCATCGCTTCCTTGACGGTCAGCTCCACGGTGACCTTCTTTTCCGGAATCGCGACTTGTACAGCCATGCGGGTTCACTCCTTTTACGTAAGATGGCGGCAGGAGAGACGGGCGGCGTGAAGACGAAAACCACGGCGGCAGAGCGTTGCCTACCCGATTGTTCTATTCCCTTAAGATCGGCTTCGATCGGAGTTGAGGCGGACAACGTCCTGGATAAAAGAGGAGGTTTTCCCCTTGGTTGTAATATAACATAACATGTTAGATTTTGCAAGCCAAAATGCCCGGTTTTCCTGGGTTTTTTCGAAAATAAAATCCGCCTTCCCCCCTGTCGTCGGGGTGAAAAGGCGGACTCGGAAAGCTTAAATCTTGTTGCCGGTCCGGTTGTCGTTCTGGCGCTCGTTGCGGCTGCGCATCCCGGCCAGACCAAACAGACCGAGGAGGCCGAGCCAGCCCCAATTGCCGTTGTTCGTCGTGGACCGGGCCCGGTAGGTATTGGTGCGAATACCGGTGCCGTACGGGTTGGTGCCGTTCGTGCTGGTGGTGTTGTAGTTGTTCCGGCTGTAGGTATTGGTGCCGCCCGATACTCCGTAACTGCCGGACATGTTGTAAGGCGTCGGACTGTTGTAAGCGCGGCCGTAGTTGCTGTACCCGTTGCTCGCTCCGTAGGGAGGAACCTGGGTGGTGTTGACGGTGCCGAAGCCGGTTCCCGTCATGCCCGCACCGTTACCCGAGTACGGCGAAGGCGTTGCGCCGATTCCGGCGGCGCCCATCGAGCTGTTGCCGCTTGCGGCCATGTCCTTGACGTGCTGTTTCACGGAATGCGTCGACGACCCTTCTCCGAAGGCGGCGCCGGCTCCCAATCCCGATACCAGCATAAGAACCATTAGAGCCAAACCGAACTTTTTCAATGGAAAACCCCTTTCCGTAATGTAATGGATGGTACGGAGTTATTATTCTCCGTGCGCTCGGGGTTTATCCGACGGTTCGGCGAGTCCCGGCCCGGTTTTCTCCTTGAAAACAGGTTCGCAATTTTCACGGATTTCCGCTAAAATGGGGAAAGCGATTTGCTTCAATGAAGGAAAACTCAGGAGGAGCCGATGCCCATGCCCACGCAACAACCGCTGACCTGGAGCGGCAAGCGGTTCCACACCTGGAATCACGAGATGCGCCAGACCTTCGGCGGCAAGATTTTTAAAGTCATGCTCGATGCGGGATTTACCTGTCCCAACCGGGATGGCCGTATTTCCATCGGCGGCTGCACCTTCTGCAGCGCTCGGGGATCGGGCGACTTCGCCGGCCGACGGCGCGACGATCTGGTCACCCAATTCAACCAGGTGCGCGACCGCCAGCACCAAAAGTGGCCGAATGCCGGTTACATCGGCTATTTCCAGGCTTATACCAACACCTACGCCCCGGTCGATGTCCTGCGCGAATACTTCGAGGCGATCCTCGAACAGCCGGGTGTCGTCGGGCTTTCCATCGCAACCCGGCCGGATTGTCTGCCGGATGACGTGGTCGATTACCTGGCAGAGCTCAACGAACGCACTTACCTGTGGATCGAAATGGGGCTGCAAACGGTGCATGAGTCGACCTCCACGCTGATCAACCGCGCCCACGACACCGCCTGCTTTGTCGAAGGGGTGCAAAAGCTGCGCCGCCATAACATTCGAACCTGCGCCCATATCATCTACGGCCTCCCCGGCGAGGACCGGGACATGATGCTGGCGACAGGCCGGGCGGTGGCCGGAATGGACGTGCAAGGCATCAAGATCCACCTGCTTCATTTAATGAGAAAGACACCGATGGTCAAGCAATACGAGGCCGGCCTCCTGCGTTTTCTCGAGAAGGACGAATACGTCGGGCTAATCGCGGACACGCTGGAAATCCTGCCACCGGAGATGGTGGTCCACCGGCTGACCGGAGACGCTCCCCGCGACCTCCTGATCGGGCCGATGTGGAGCCTCAAGAAATGGGAGGTCCTGAACGCCATCGACGATGAGCTGGAGCGCCGGAACACCTGGCAGGGGAAGGAATACGTTCCCGCCCGCCCGTCGGTTATCCGGTAAGGGGGACAGGTCAAATGGGATTTGTGTCGGTGCTGGCGTTTGCCCAAAGGCTGGCCGCAGAACGGCTGCAGCCGGGCGAACCCGCCGTGGACGCCACGGCCGGAACCGGGGTGGACACCCTGTTTCTGGCGCAGAAAAGCGGCCGGCGGGGAACCGTCTACGCCTTCGATATTCAGCAGGAGGCGCTTGACCGTACCCGCAGCCGCCTCGGCGGGCAAACCGGGCTGGCCGATGTGCGGCTGCTGCCTCTCTCCCACGACCGGATGGAGGAGGCCCTCGATCCCGGTCACCGCGGCCGGCTTGCGGCCGTCATGTTCAACCTCGGCTACCTGCCGGGCTCGGATCAGGCGCTCGTCACCGTCCCGGAGACGACGCTGCCGGCGCTGGACGCCGCCTGCCGGCTGCTGCGGCCGGGCGGCGTGCTGACCGCCGTGCTGTACCCCGGCCACGAGGGCGGCGGCCGGGAAGCCGCCTGCGTCGAAAGCTGGGCGCAAGCCCTGCCGGGCGACGCGTTCGAGGCGATCACTTACCGTTTTGTCAACCGCATGGCGGACGCTCCTTATTTGCTTGCCGTAACGAAACGGACTCGTCTTCATTAATCCCTACCTACAATTAAGCCATTCCGTTCCGTCAAATGACAACAACTTAGGAGGTCCGACCATGAGCAATTCGGTAAGCAATTCGTTCAAGTGTTTTATGGAGGAAGGCAAGGAATTTACGGCAAGCTGGAGTCAGATGCTGGAAGGGTTCGAGGGAGCGAGCGCTTTGGATGAAAAAACCAAAGCACTGGCTTATCTCTCGGTTCTGGCCGTTGCCAAGCTTGAAAGCGGCATACCCTTTCACACCAAGCTCGCCAAGCAGGCGGGCGCGACTCGCGAGGAAGTAAAGAGCGCGATCTTGATCGGCTTGCCGGCGGTGGGCCAGTGCGTGATTCAAAGCTTGCCTGTGGCTTTGGGGGCCTACGATGCGGATTAGGATTTGAAAGGGCCCACGATCGATAAAGAAGAGAGGCGGAGACAAGAGATGAAAGCATACCCACTCAAGTTTAAACCGGAAATGAAGGAACGGGTCTGGGGAGGACGCGCCCTGGAGCAATTCGGCTTCGAGCTGCCGGAAGGCAAGATCGGCGAAGCTTGGACCATCGGCGACCACGCCAACGGCACGACCAAGGTCGTCGGCGGCGAGCTGGACGGACTCGGTCTGAACGAAGTCCGCGAACGCTACGGCCGGGAATTCTTCGGTTCGAAGGGCTATTCGCCCGAAGCCCGCTTCCCGCTCCTGATCAAGCTGCTCGACTGCCAGGACGATCTCTCCGTTCAGGTTCACCCGAACGACCACTACGACAAGCTCCCGAAGGGCGAGCTGGGCAAGACCGAGATGTGGTATGTCCTGAGCGCCAAGCCGGGTGCGAAGATCATCTACGGCCTGAAGGACGGCGTCGGCCGCGAAGAGCTGGCCGCCGCGATCGCCGAAGGCAAGATCATGGACAGCCTGCAGGAAGTGCCGGTGGAAGCCGGAGATTCCTTCTACATTCCGGCCGGGACCGTTCACGCGCTCTGCGCCGGCGTCCTGGTCGCGGAGATTCAGCAGAATTCCGACACCACTTATCGCCTGTACGATTACAACCGTCCGGGTCTGGACGGCAAGCCGCGCGAGCTGCACATCGAGGATTCGCTCAATGTCATCGCCTACGAAGGCTCGGGCGCGACCCGGCAGAAAACGAACGGAGCCCAGCCGAACGAATGGCTGGAGCTGGCTCGCTCCCCCTACTTCGTGACGGAGAAGGGGGTCGTCCGCGGTCCCTGGCAGCTCGCGACCTCGCCGGACAGCTTCACCGTGCTCGTCGTCTGCGACGGCAGCGGCAAGCTCGGCTGGGAGGGCGGCGAAGCGGAGCTCGCTCCCGGCGACTGCTACCTGCTGCCCGCTTCCCTCGGCGCGTATACGCTGGACGGAAACGGAACGGTGCTGCGCAGCTATTTGCCGTAAACAGGCAGGAATGAACGAATAGCCCGGCGGAGGGACGTGTCTTACGACGTCCTGCTGCCGGGCGTTTTCCTTTTGGGTCAATCCTTTCGGGTGACGCTGGATTCCTCGCCGTCCGGCGTGAGCGTGACCATGCCCTTGTCGCTTGGGGCTGTGAAATAAACGGCTCCTTTTTGCTTGAACACGGAAATATTCGCAATCCTGCCGTTGTCGAGCCGAACGTCCGAGCAGCCCTTCTCCTCGAAACGGTCGACCAGCTGCTCAAAGGGAATCGGCAGGTTCATTTCCTCGTGCGAACCATCGAAGTAGATCAGAAGCAGGTGAACGCTGCCCTCATTTCAGGATTTCACCGATCAAGAAGCTCCTCAACTCCTCCAAGTCCGCCTGCGGGTACTCCGCCGGCTCCTCCCCCTCATACCAAACCTTAAGCGCATGATCGACGATATAACGCAGCCTCTCCGGCACATAGCGGGATGTCCATTGCCCGCCTTCATATTTGGACAAGATCCGCTGTTCCTTTTTATAGGATAAGACCCGCCCGAGGATCAAGATGTTGCTGACAAAATACCGGGGATTGTAGGCATGAAAATCATAGTTCTCCACCCCGGCGGAAATGGCCTGCCAAAAGTCCGATTCGGGCACCGGCGGAAAAACCTTGCCGATCGGTTCACCGTAGAGGCAAATGCCGCATTGATTCAGCAAGTGGATATAGCTGGTCAGGTCTTCGTCCTTGAACTCTTCGTCCACGATAAAGCTCGTTTGAAGCTCACCGTTCAGCAAGCTCCGATAGGCCGCGGTCCAATAGTCGCTGTAATGAAACTGACAGGCAACCGGGTGCTGCCACGGGCTCAGATCGCCGATGAAGATCGCCGACATCTCCAGAGGACAGGGCTTGCCGTCCAGGGCGATGATCGCTTCGGCAAGAATCAGGCGTTCCTCGCGCTCCATGCGCCGATTGGTCACGATCAAGACATCGAGGTCGCTCGTCTCTTCCAAAAAGCAGCCCAGAGCCAGCGACCCGTGAACATAAACGCCGATCAGGGCGTCGCCCAGTTGGCTTTTCCAAAGGTCGACCAGCTTCTGCAGTTGACCTCGAACTTCCGGGGAAATGGTGCGTTCATTCTTAAATTCCATCGATTCCGATCCTCTCTGTGGATAATTCTGTTATCTATTATAAGGGGGATCGGAGACCCGGGTTGGGAAAGTTTGACTCTACCCATGCGCTCCATAAAAAAGAAACGGGAAAAACCGCACCGGAAAACCGGCGCGGTCTGCTAAGCTATATAGACTGAACTTAACCTTTACGCCTGCGAAGTTGGAATGTCAAACCGAATCGCTGTTGATTTCCGATTTCCTGAATGAACTTTTTAGGGGGAAATCCGGGGTCAAAGGCGAACGCTCCGCTTCTTCACGACCTTCCACTTCTTCGGCTTTCTTTTGTTCAGTCTATATAACAGGTTTATGCTTTTCCCGCAGGAAAAGCGGGTCCGATTCATCTTATCCTTCGATTGTCCGGTGCGAACCGGCTTCCTCGGTCTTTACCCGCTTCCAGGCCTTATCCGGCCAGAAGGCGAAGCGGCCGAACAGCACCGTGAGCGCCGGTACGAGGAAGGGGCGGACCAGGAACGTATCCAGCAGGACGCCGAGCGCCGTGATGAGACCGAACTGCAGCAGCACCTGGATGGGCAGGTTGGTCAGGACGGCGAAGGTCCCGGCCAGAATGATGCCCGCCGAGGTGATGACCGAGCCGGTCTCGCGCACGCCCTCCCGGACAGCCTGGCGAAGCGGCACTCCCCTTCTTGCCTTCTGCCAGATGCTCGACACCATGAAGATGTTGTAATCCTCGCCGAGGGCAACCAGGAACACGAAAGTGTACAGCGGGATCGCGCCTTGGATGGCGTCCGCTCCGAAGCCGTAATGCAGGATGATCCAGCCGAGGCCGAGCGCCGAGAAGAACGACAACAGCACGGTCAGGATCAGATAAAGCGTAGCCGTGATCGACCGGAGGTAGACGAGCAGCAGCAGGGCGATCAGTCCGATGACCACCGGCATGACGACCCGCATGTCGCGATTCGTCACCTGTTCATTGTCATACTGCACGGCAGTCTGTCCGCCGATCCACACTTTACCGTCGGCATCGGTCACGCCGGCCTTCGCCAGCGCCTTCTCCGCCGCTGCCCGGATATCGGGAATGTGCCCCATCGCTTCCCGCGAATACGGGTTGGTCGACAGCTCCAGCTCGTAGGCTTGAATAGCCGGATGCTCCTTCCCCTCCTTCGGATCGGATACCTTCGCGGTATACGGAAGAGCCGCGAGGGCCTGCTTCACGTCCGCCGCTTTGCCTTCCGAATCGACCATGACCTGCACCGGGGCGAGCGAGCCGGGGTTGAACTTATCCCCCAGTGTCGCGAAGCCTTCCCGCGACGGCATATCGCCCGGGAACGACGAGAGCAGATCGTAGGTGACGCGGATGCCGGGCGCGAACGCGGCGAGGCTGCCGAGCAGAACCAGCGACAGCAGGGTGACGGCAACCGGCTTGCCGGTGACGAGCGAGCCGATCGTCCGCCCCATCCTGCCCGAGCGCCGTTCGCGGAACGGCTTGCCCTTGCGGGCCGCGCGTTCCCGGTTCATCTGCTCCGTACGCGGAATGACCGGGAAGAAGGAAGCTCTGCCGAGAATGGCGAGGAGCGCCGGTACCAGCGTCAGGCTGGCCAGCCCCATGATCAGAATGGACAAGCCGAACGGCACGGCGAAGCGGTGATACGCTCCGTACCGCGTGAGCAGGAGCGAGAACAGCGACAGCACGACCGTGAGGCCGCTCATCGCGATCGCGCCGGCCGAGCCCTTAACGGCCTGTAGGAGCGCCTTGCGCTTGTCGGCTTCCACCATCAAATAACTGCGGTAACGGGCCACGAGGAACAGGCAGTAATCGGTGCCCGCTCCGAACAGCAGCACCGTCATGATCGAAATCGCTTGAGAGTCGACGACAATGACGCCCTCATGCGCCAGCTTGCCGAGTATCGGGCTGACCAGCCCGTAGGCGAAGCCGACGGCAACGATGGGAATGAGCGCCAGCACCGGCGAGCGGTAAATCAAGAGCAGCAGCACCAGCACGAGCACGACCGTTGCGATCAGGAGTGAGACATCGGCGTCCTTGAACAGGCCGGTCGCATCGACGGAGATTCCGGCCGGGCCGGTCACGCGGGCGTTCAGCGCCTCGGGGGAACGGCTCGCGGCCGCGAACGGGTCATCGGGCAGCACGGTTTTGACGGTTGCCGTCAACTGCTCGAGTCCTTCTTTCAGTTGATCGCTCGCCAGGCCGTTCTGGAACAGGACGGGCATGACGAGGGTGCTGCCGTCCTTGGACAGGCTCGCCTGAAGGGCGGGCAGCGGCAGCTTGTGATAGGGCGCCACCGAGAGTTGTCCCGGCAGGGGCTTATCGGTAAGCGCGGAGGTGATCTGGCGGATGGCGCCGATGTCCGCTTCGGTCAGCCCCTTCTCCCGGTTCCAGACCACCAGGGCGGGGATGCCGTCCTCTCCCGGAAATTCCCGGGCGGCGAGCTGTTCGGCGACCGCCGAAGGCTCCGTCGCGGGCAAGTTCTTCGCCGCATCATTCTCTTCCTTCGATACCGACGGCCACAGCAGGGTCAGTACCCCGATCAGGGCGATCCAGACCAGCACCGTGATCCAGCGGGACAGCGGGCCGGACACCCAGGAGCCCAGCCGTCCAAGCGCAGAATGGCCGCCTTCGGCGGGTTTCGTGTGTTGCTTGTTCACGCGAATTCTCTCCTCTCCTCCGTTGACGGTGGGACGAGACAACGCCCAGGCGGTGTTTTTTCGGCCCATCGCACGTTATAATAGAACCTGACTTCTTTCCGGCTATTAGCCGGATGGCATAGCTTTTAACGGTTTCGACCATATTATATATACCAGTCAGTTAATTATCAAGTTCAATCTGTGATATATCTCACTGAAAAGGACGGTGTCAGCGGTTATGAATCCTCCCGGCAAGCGCCAGCCTGGGCGTCCCAAATCATCGGATCATTCGCCGAACCTGAAGGATCAGATCCTGCTCCACGCCTCCCGGCTGTTTACGGAGCACGGCTACGAGAAAATCTCGCTCGACAGCATCGCCGAAGCCTGCGGAATAACCAAAGCCTCGGTCTACTATTATTTTCCAAATAAAGCCGAGCTCTATACGATGAGCATCGTCGCCCTCATGGGAATCATCCGCAAGCAAACCCGGCGGATTCTCGAGCTGCCCGGCAGCCTGGAGAAACGTCTCACCCAGGTCGTTCGCGTCTATTTGAAAAACCGTCATCCCGACTTCGAGACGATGATGCGCGAGGTGAAGCCCCATGTCACCGCCGAGCAGACGGCGCTCATGCGCCAGTCGGAGAGCGGGCTGCACGAGCTGCTCGCCGAGACCTTCCGCAAAGCGATGGAGCAGGGAGAGATCGGAGAGGCCAATCCGCTCTTCCTCTCCCATGCCTTCACCGCGCTGCTCATGATCGGCGGGCGCGAGCCCGAGACAAGCCCCTTCGCCTCCCGCGAGGAAGCGGCCGAGGCGATCGTCGCGTTCTTCTGCAGCGGAGCGCGGGCGAAGGCCGCAGCCGACGACAGCGAAAGCGAGGCGTAGCCGCTCAACCGACCGGCCGTCCTCGCCGGGCCAACCGGCGCTTACTGCCCGAGCTTCCCGAGCGGAGCCGCGTAGCATTCCGCCCGCTCCCGCCCCGGCGGATAGACGGCGATGAGCAGCGTCTCCCGCGACGAATCGATCCGCTTCTCCCGCAGGTACAGCCCAAGGTCAAAGGGCAGCACCTCCGCCATGGCGTGCTTCTGCAGCTCTCTCAGCGGGAGCCCGCGTCCCTCCCCCTCTTCCGCTTGTTCCCCGTTCTTCCGTGCCAGAATCGGACCCTCGAAGCTCTCCGGAGACTCCGCCGCAAACCGCAGATACGCGCCGAGCCGCTCTTTGTCCAGCCGGTAGTCCCACCAGATCTTGCGCGGCTTGTACTTATGTCCCAGGAAATAATCGAGCTTCATGAGGCCTTCCGCTACCTCCGGCCGCTCCGTGCCGCGCGCGGTCAGAAACCGGCTCAACCTTCCGAACAAGTCCTCCAGTTGATGCCCCGTCGTGCCCCATCCCTGCTCCGCCGCATAATCCCCGAACTCTTGAAAAAAGTCGAACGGCGTCGGAAACACCTGCTCGATCAGATAGGCAACCGTGTGATCGAGCCGATGGTCGTTCCAGTATTTCTCCAGGCTTTCCTCCGTCCGCTTGATCCGCACGATATCCGAGAACGGCATTACGTCGTTGCCGAGAATCTCGTAGGGCGGGTGATCCATGTAGACATAGCCGTACCGGGCCGCATCCCGGCGCAGACCGGTGCCGCGCAGCATTTTCAGGAAGCCGAGCTGCAGCTCTTCCGGCCGCAGGGCGAACGCGTCGTTGAACGTCTTCTTGAACGAGGCATAGTCTTCGCCGGGCAGCCCGGCGATCAGGTCGAGATGCTGGTCGATCTTGCCCGAATCCTTCACCGCGTTCACCGTGCGGCATAGCTTGGCGAAGTTCTGCTTGCGCTGCACGAGCGCGTTCGTCTCGTCGTTGGTGGACTGCACGCCGATCTCAAACCGGAAGATGCCGGGCGGCGCATGCTCAGCCAGAAACGCCAGCACCTCCGGGCGCATGATATCGGCCGTGATCTCGAATTGGAATACGCAGCCGCCGTGATTTCGGATGAGAAAATCAAACATGTCCAGCGCGTAGTCCCGCTTGATGTTGAACGTACGGTCGACGAATTTGATCGTCCTCGCGCCATGCTCAACCAGATAGAGGATATCCGCCTTCGTCCGCTCGATATCGAAATAGCGGACCCCGGTCTCGATGCTCGACAGGCAAAACTGGCAGTTGAACGGGCAGCCGCGGCTCGTCTCGAAGTAGACGATGCGGTTGCCGAGCTCGGGTGCATCCTCGGGAAACCGGTACGGCGAAGGAATAACGGCGAGCTCCAGCTTGGCCGCCGGGGCGTTCAGGCGAATACGCTCCCCGTCCCGGTAGGCGATGCCGTCTACCCGGCCATACCGCTTCTCTCCGGCGATCTGCCGCAGCAGCGAGCGGAACGGCTCCTCCCCTTCTCCCATGACGATGAAATCGACGGCAGGCGAACGCTTCAGCCAATCGTCGGTGTCGTAGGACACCTCCGGCCCGCCCAGCACGATGAGGACGTCGGGCAGCACCTTTTTCAGCAGGGCAGCGATCTTCAGCGTCTCTTCGATGTTCCAGATGTAACAGGAAAAGCCCAACACGTTGGGCTTGCGTTCAAACAAGTCGGTGACGATGTTCATCGTCGGGTCCTTGATCGTATATTCCGCGATCTCCGCGGGAAACTCATCGCCGCAGTAGGCTTTCAGCAGCCGCAAGGCGAGATTGGTATGGATGTATTTGGCGTTCAGCGTAGCGAGCACAACGTTCATGCGAGCGATCCTCTCCTGATGGAAATTGCAAGCCTCTCTATTGTAGCAAAAGCTTGCCTCTCCACCAACCGCCGCCCGCGCGGCTACGGCTTCAACGGGAGGTAATAGCACATCTCCGCCTCGACGTCGAGTTCCACTTTATAGACCTCTATCGGGTTCAGGTAAAAGGTTTCGTCGCCATTCTTAATCTCAAAGCAGGTGCTGTTCCAGTCGACGATGTCGGCAATCTCCTCCTTATGCTCGGGCAGCCAAATCTGTTTCAGGTAATCCATGGCGATCACCATCGCCTCCCCCGGCCCGTCGGTTCCCCCCACCAACTCCTCGGTAGACGAAGCCCGAAAGGTGATGGAGGCAAATCGCCTCAAGCCGGTATCGATGCCGATCAGCCCTTCGGGAAGTCCCGCGAGCGAGCGGACCTGGCAGCCGAACACATAGTCATAGCCGTCGCCGAATCCCTTCGAGGTTCCGATTCCGACTTCCGTATAGGGAGCATACCGATCCATCAGAAGCGGTTTGTATTCGTGGTGAAACCGGTCGATATTGGCAAACTCCGGATACTGGCTGTAGGGAACACCCGCCATTTTGAAGCTTTCCGGGTATTCCGCATAATCCATCCGGTACTCAATCGTTTTATAGGTTCGGTAGGGGTTTGCCGCCTGCTGCTCAATCCTTCGAATCAGCTCCGGCTTTTCTCCGGGGCCGTAGCCTTCGGGATGCTCGCTCGTTTTTTTTGCCGTGTTCATTCGGGGTCCTCCTCATGGATTAGTTTCCGACCGTTCTTAGCCAGCATACCCTTCATGGGGACGCAGGTCTTTTCGTTTTCTGCCAATTTTAGATAAGTCCGTACGCGGATTTGCTCTCGCTCGGTGCCGGCCGCTATGTCGTAGAGGATGAAGGAAGGTCCTTCCGGCTCCAGTCCGTTCTCTTCCAGCCACCTGCGGAGCATGGACTCCTCGCCGCTGCTCTTGCCATAGCAAGCGCTTTCCAGAACGGCAAAGACGCCGCCCGAAATTGTTATCCACGACAAGCTGCCGTCATCCGGGATGTACCGATGCTCGTGGAGAACGACTCCGCTGGTGCAGACGTCTCCATCCTTAGACAGATAATATTCGGTTTGGGTCTTCAACAAATATGGGTATTGCCGGGACAGAAAATCCGCGAGCGTCTTCGCCGTTGCCTGCTCCGCATGGGCGCCGCGCTGCGTGGAGGCCAGAACCCGCTGCTCCTTGCGGGTGAGGATCCGAATGACGGGGTTGTCCGCTCGAAGCTTAATCGGAAGGTACAGGGCAAGCTTCCGGATGCCGCCCTGCTTCCTGAGGTATTCCTCAAAATAGGGGCCCTCGTCCTGTTCAAACCGGCTGTTCTTCATCCACCGGCCGTATAGATCATCCCAGGCATCGGTGATCGCCGCTTCCTCGTTCCTGACGATCGTTTTGGCGTAAAGCCGGGTCACGGGCGGGTGGATCGACGAAACCGCAAAGTCGGACCCTTGCAATCGCCCGAGGAGCCCGTCCGAAGCGTCCACCTGCAGCTCATACACGTACAGCTTCCCGACCTGCCGTTCATTCCGGCCGATCAGCCTGCCTGGGTAGTCGGGGAATTGGGCCAGGAAAGCCGCAACCGCCCGGTTCTCGATGCCGATCAGCCGACGATCCCGGTAGTGCACGGCTATCCGGGCGGGAAGCGCCTCCGTCTTCACTTCGATCTGCCTAAATCTCTCGCTGTCCCATTTCGGAAAATAATAATGGAGAGGACTTTCCCGATATTCCTTGGCCGTTATTCCTAACAGGCCTCTGACGGATTGGCAGAAGGCCGCTTGAGAGCCGTACCCGCAGGCATACGCCACCGCCGCCGCATTCATCTCGGAATGCCGAAGCAAGTTGAGCGCTTGGGACAGCCGCCTTCTGCTTATGTATTCGTGAACCGAATGTCCGGTCAAGCTATAGAAATCGCGATAGAATTGGCGGGGAGAAACATAGCATTCTCGGGCCATTTCCTCCACGGACCGAGGGGCGGAAAGGCTTTGTTCGATCAGAGAAAGTGCCTGTTTGAGATACCATTTCTTCTCCATCGCTTCACCCCCCACTTATTGTAATAATTGCCAGGTTGGTCTTCAAGCCCATAGTGAAAACCCCGACTGCGCACGGTTGCGAGTCGGGGTTTTCGAATCTGGGCTGCCGCGTGGAGGGCGATTGCCTTAAGCAGCCTCCAGGGCAGAGCCGCTTATTGCGGATCGATTTTCGTCTTGAACTTCTGGACGCCGTCGACGAATTCCAGCACGACGGCGGATTTCACCGGGTCGTGGGTTTCGTTCAGCGTAACCGTCCCGGTGGCCAGCTTGAGGTCCTTCGTTGCCGCCAAGGCGTCCTTCAGCTTGGCAGGGTCGGTCGAATCCGCGCGCTTGATGGCGTCGGCCAAGAGCTTGACGGAGTCGTAGCCGAGAGCGGCCAGGGCGTCCGGCGTCTGGTCCTTGTAATCCTTCTTGTAGGCCGAGACGAAATCCTGGATTTCCTTCGAGGTGTCGTCCGGCGCATAGTGGTTCGAGAAGAACGTATTGTTCAGCGCTTCCTTGCCGGCAATCTCCACCGTCTTGGGGGAATCCCAGCCGTCGCCGCCGAGCAGCGGCACCGTGATGCCCAGCTCGCGGGCCTGCTTGACGATCTTGCCGACCTCCTCGTAATAACCTGGAATATAGATGGCTTCCGGATTCTTGGACTTGAGCAGGGTAAGCACGGCCTTGAAGTCCGTATCCTTTTCCTGGAACGATTCTTCCGCTACGACCGTGCCGCCGCCTTTGACGATGGTTTCCTTGAAGAACTTTTGCAGGCCTTTGGAATAGTCGCTGGAGGAATTGACGTAGATGGCAACGTTCTTCACCTTCAGCGTGTTCAGAGCAAAGTTGGCCATGACCTGGCCCTGGAAGGGATCGATGAAGCAGGCGCGGAAAATGTAGTCGTTCACCTTGTTCGTGCGTTCGTCCACCGTGACCTTAACGGCGGTGGCGGTCGGGGCGATCATCGGAATCTTCTTCTCCATGGCGACCGGAACGGCCCCCATCGTGTTGCCCGTGGTGACCGGGCCGATCAAGGCTACGGCGCCGTCGGCGATCAGCTTCTGGGCGGCGCGGGTCGCTTCCTCCGCCTTGGAGGCGTTGTCCGCTTCCTCCACCTTCAGCTTGCGTCCGAGCACGCCGCCGGCTTCGTTGATCTGCTTGACGGCCAGCTTCACGCCGTTGAGCGCGGAATTTCCGAAGGAAGCGACACCACCGGTCATTTCAAAATTGGCCCCGATCAGAATGTCTCCGCTGTCGCTGGCCTTTTTGCTGCCGCAGCCCGCCGTTCCGAGAGCCAGAACGAGCGCCGCCGCCAAGATCGTCAGTTGCTTTGCTTTCATACGGTATCCTCCCTTATCCCCCTAGACTATTGTTAATGGCCCAAATAAGCCAGCTTAACCTCTTCCGCGGCGGACAGCTCCGTCCCCGTGCCGGACAGGACGATCTTGCCGGTCTCCAGCACATAGGCCCGGTGAGCGATCTTCAGCGCCTGGTTGGCATTCTGCTCGACGAGCAGCACCGTCGTGCCGGTCCGGTTAATCTCTTCGACCACCCGGAAGATCTCCTGCACCAGCATCGGCGCGAGTCCCATCGACGGCTCATCCAGCAGCAGCAGCTTGGGACGGCTCATCAGTGCCCGGCCGATGGCCAGCATTTGCTGCTCGCCGCCGGACAGGGTGCCCGCCTGCTGCCTGCGGCGCTCGGCGAGCCGGGGAAACCGCTCGTAGACGTGGATCATATCCTTCGGAATCTCGTGGTCCTTGCGCAGGTACGCGCCGAGCTCGAGGTTCTCTTCCACCGACATGTTGGCGAATATCCGCCTGCCTTCGGGACAATGCACGAGGCCAAGGCTCACGATCGACTGCGCGGAGCAGCCGGCGATCGGCTTGTCGAGGAACCGGATGTCCCCGGCCTTCGGCTTGAGCAGGCCGGAGATCGTCTTCAGCAGCGTCGACTTGCCCGCGCCGTTGGCTCCGATCAGGGAGACGATCTCGCCCGCGTTCACTTCGATGGTAATTCCCTTAAGGGCATGGATGGCCCCGTAAAACACGTCGATGTTGTCGACTTTGAGCATCCGCTTCAAGCCTCCTGTCCAAGATAAGCGTCGATGACGGCCTTGTTGCTGCGGATGCGCTCAGGCGTTCCCTCGGCGATCAGCTTGCCCTGGTCGAGCACGTAAATGCGGTCGCAGACGCCCATGACGAGCGACATGTCGTGCTCGATGAGCAGAATGGTGAGGTCGAATTCCTCGCGAATCCAGCGAATGAGGTTCATCAGCTCGCGGGTTTCCTGCGGATTCATGCCGGCCGCCGGTTCGTCGAGCAGCAGCAGCTTCGGCCGGGACGCGAGCGCGCGGGCGATCTCCAGCCGCCGCTGCGCGCCGTAGCTGAGGTTCTTCGATCTCTCGTGCTTGTGCTCCGAGAGGCCGAAGATGCGCAGCAGCTCGTCGGTCTTGGCCTCGATCTCCCGTTCCCCCTTGTAATAACCGGGAAGCCGGAAGAAGGAGGACCAGATGGAGTATTTGGCGTGCCGGGTGTAGGCGATCTTGATATTCTCCGCCACCGTCATCTCCCCGAACAGCCGGATGTTCTGAAAGGTCCGGGCTGCCCCCTTGTGGCAGATCTCATAGGGCTTCTTGCCGCCGATGGATTGGCCATCCAGCGTTATTTCCCCTTGGGAAGGCTCATAGACGCCCGTCAGCAGGTTGAACAGCGTCGTCTTGCCCGCGCCGTTCGGGCCGATCAGCCCGATCAGCTCTCCCGAGCGAAGTTGAATGGTTACATCGGTCAGGGCGCGGATTCCGCCGAACTGGCGGCTGGCCTCCTTGACGTTAAGCAGAACGGCTTGCGATGCCATGCGTATCCCCCTCCTTCTTCTTCAAAAACGACAAGGTGAATTCTTTCGTTCCCAAGAGACCGCCCGGACGGAAAATCATCATCAGCACGAGCGCGGCCGAGTAGATGATCATCCGCAGCTCGGGGTAAGGCTGGAGCAGGGTGAACAGCACGGTCAGGACGACGGCGCCGAGAATGGCTCCGCTCGTGCTGCCGAGGCCGCCGAGCACCACCATGACCAGGATTTCGAAGGATTTCATGAAACCGAAGCTCGACGGATTGATGACGTAGAAGAAATGGGCGGACAAGCCGCCGGCGATTCCCGCGAAGAAGGCCCCGATCATGAAGGCGACCACCTTGTAAGCGGTGGTGTTGATGCCCATGGCCTCCGCCGCGATCTCGTTCTCGCGGATGGCGATGCAGGCCCGGCCGTGCTTAGAGCGGATGAAGTTCTGAATGGCAATGACGGACAACACGGTGAAGAGGCAGAGCCAGACCCAGGTCGTCTTGTTGGGAATGCCGCTGAGTCCTGCGGCGCCGCCGACGTAATCGGTGTTCAGGAACAGAATGCGGATGATCTCCCCGAAGCCGAGGGTGGCGATGGCGAGGTAATCGCCCTTCAGCCGGAGCGTCGGAATGCCGATGATCGCGCCGCCGAGCGCCGCTACCGCACCGCCGACGAGGAGCGCGATCGGAAACGGAACATTATAATCGAGCGTCATGATCGCGGAGGCATAGGCGCCGACGGACATAAACCCGGCGTGGCCGAGCGAGAACTGCCCGGTGATGCCGTTGATCAGATTGAGCGAGACGCTGAGGATGATGTTGATGCCGATCAGGACGACCGTGGACTGGAAGACGTCGCCCATCGTGCCGGTGCTGAGCAGCACCTGAATGACAGCGAAGACCACGGCGGCGCCGATGAGGAACACCCCAAAGCTGCCGAGTTTTTGCAGGACGGCCAGGGAAACGCCTTTGAGCTTGTGCATGGATTCCATCGCTTACACCTTCTCCCTGACGTTTTTGCCGAAGAGACCGGACGGACGGAAGATGAGGATCAGGATGAGCACGAGGAAGGCGACGCCGTCCCGCCACATCGAGAAGCCGTTGGCCGACACCTCGGTTTCGATGGTGCCGAGCAGGAGTCCGCCGACGAGCGCGCCGGGGATGCTGCCGATTCCGCCGAGCACCGCTGCCACGAACGCCTTCAAGCCGGGCATGATGCCCATCAGCGGGTCGATCGAACTGTAGGTCATGCCGAAGATCACGCCGGCCGCGGCCGCCAGGGCCGAGCCGATGGCGAAGGTCGCCGAGATCGTCCGGTCGACGTTGATGCCCATCAGCCGGGCGGCTTCCATATCGAAGGACACGGCGCGCATCGCCTTGCCGGTCTTGGTCCGGTGAACCACATAGACGAGAACGAGCATGAGGACGACGGTGGCGAGCAGGATCATCACCTGGTTGGAATCGATTTGGACGTCGCGGAAGAGGCGGTAGGTTTTTTTGTCGATGATGCCGGGGTAGCCCTTGGCCTGGGGACCGACGATGTACATCATGACGTATTCGAGCAGGAAGGACATGCCGACGGCCGTTATCAGGACGGCAATTCGGGAGGCTCCCCGGAGAGGACGGTAAGCCAGCCGTTCAATGAGCACTCCGAGCAGGGCGCTGAAGACCATCGCAACGATCAGGGCGGCGAGGAACATCGGAAGGGGAGGCAATACCTTGGAGAGGATCTGCGTCGTGTAGAGGCCGACGAAGCCCCCGACCATAAAGACGTCTCCGTGCGCAAAGTTGATGAGCTTGATGATTCCGTAGACCATCGTGTAGCCGAGTGCGATCAGGGCATAGATGCTGCCGGTCGAAATCCCGTTGATCAATTGCTGAATGTGATAATCCATGGGCACCCTCTCGATTCTTTTTCTGGGTTTGGCGGTACCGCCACGATGCGTTAGCGCACCAGATTAAGCGGAATTTGATGTTATTTATAGTAACACCGGAATCCAATTATCACCAGATCGAACCTTGAACAAAACGTGAACGGCCCCATAAAAAAAACACTGACAGGCAATAAGTTTTTCCAATCATTCACAGGGGAAAAACCGTGGACAAATTCGATAAAAACCTTTATTTACAAGGAAAAACAAACAGGCGCCGACCCAAATGCGGTCAAGGCGCCAGAAAAAGTAACCTTTGGTGATGGAGGATTGTGCGAAGCCGAAAACCTCCATTATGATGTCACGTTTATGTTAACAGAATTAATTTATCGCTTTAATGCTTCATCGATTTAATCGGTTAATTCATCTTCTTAATACAGATTCAGCCAGTTCTTCCACCTGCTTATCGGTGGGCTCCCCCTCACCGTAGCGGACCGAGCTGTAGGCTTCCGTCAGGCGTTCCGACGGAATTCCCAGGCCCACGCCCGCGGCAAGCTCCCGGCCCACCTCCAGCGGCGTCGCGGAGGGACTCGGCCGCTTGCCCCGTTCCTCCGCCCGCTTCAGGAGCTGGCGGTAGAGGTAGCGCACGCGCTCCCGGTTGCCGGCCAGCGCCTCCCAGCTTTCCTTGCGGCGGAATCGGCGGCCGAGCCATTCCTTCATCCGACCGGCCAGAAGCCGAGGCGTGTCCGACAGCTCCAGGAGCGACTCCCGCTCGTCCCGGTAGGCCGCCGCTTCCTCCCGCTCTCCGCCGCCGAACAGGCGCGCGAGCAGAGCCTTCAGCCTGCCGAGCAGGCGGGGCAGCCGCTTCGCGCCCTGGTACAGCAGGAACAGCAGCGCGACGGCGAGCGCGATCCAGACCGCGTACTCGACGATCTTCTCCGCCACCAGCAGCCAGCGGCGGGGCTCGGTCGCTTCCGGCAGCGCCGGCATGGCTTGCGGATCGCCGGGAGCGATGGGCGCTGGCTCCTGCCGCTCGGCCGGCAGGAGCCAGCGATACAGACGCAAGAGCCCCGCCGCCGCCGCCCGAAAGCCCGCGCCGAGGAACCGGCCGATCGGCACCATGAAGCCGGCCAGCAGTACCAGGCCGAACAGCAGCAGCGCCCACAGCCGATTCTTCCACAGCACCCCGGGGGCGGGCCGGCCGTCCTTCTGCCGCCCGGCGCTCTGCAGGTTCATCCGGCTGACGCGGAAGAAGAACAGCCCGAGCGCCGCCGCCCCCGCGCCGCTCAAGAAGCCGCGGTAAGGCTCCAGGGACGGCTGCAACCGCAGAAACAGCGGCAGCAGGAAGTAGCCGAGCAGCCCGACGGCGGCAACGGTGGGTTGAAAATACGCTTCCCGCGCCGAGTAGGCGAGCCGCCGTCCGCGCAGCGCGCAGAGAAAGCCGGCGGCGGCGAGCGGGATGGCCGCCGCTCCCGCGAGCAGCAGCCAAGCCAGCGTCGCAGCGGCGATCAGGCCGGCGGCAAGCTGAGCGAGCGTCCGCCAGATGCCGGGGCGTCCCGCGAACAGCCAGCCGAGCGCGGCGCATGCCAGCGCCTCGCTGAGCGCCTGTGCCGGTCCCAAGCCCTGCAGGAAGCCGAACCGGTCGCTCAGGCCGAGCGTCAAGAGGAAGAATAACGGCAGGAAGAAGAAGGCTTCGGTGGCCAGCTGATAGGCCGCGAACGGCGCAAGCCTCCGCTTCTCGGCAGCGGCTTCCGGGGCCTTTGCCTCCGCCGCCTGCGCTTCCGGCGCTGCATCAATCGGGTCAGACGGCATTCCGTTCACGGGAGACCCCTCCTCTCTCGGCCTGCGGCGTCGGCTCGAGCCGGATGCGGCCGACCGAATTGCCGCCCGCCTCGATGTGCCGAATCCAGCGTTCCATCGGCTCCGAGACGAAGGCCGACAGCAGTACGTAATCGGTATGCGTCGGCCCTCGCAGCGCTTCCCGTTCCAGGAACACATCCATCGGCTCGCACCGTTCCACGACCAGCTTCGCCATCGTCTCCAGCAAGAGCGCCAGATGGCCGCTTCCGGCCTCGGATTCCACCCGAACCGCCACCTGCTCTTTTCCGGTCTCCCAGCCGTTCGATCCAAAACCGACCGGAATCCCGCGGCCGATGGCTTCTCCGGCGAGCGCGGCCGCGATGGACAGCGCTCGTTCAATCATGTCCGGGTCGGTCACCGCCCCCCACATGTGCTCGTCCACCTCCATATTGACCAGGAGAACCAAGCGGGGGTCCGCCGTGAAATCGCGCTGCTGCACCTGCAGCCTGCCGCTGCGCGCGGTCGCCTTCCAATTGACCCGGCTGAGCGCATCCCCGTACCGGTATTCGCGCACCCCGCTGACCAGAAACGGGTCGTCGACGATCCAGCGCCGGACGGTGACTTCTCCCAGGAAGCTGTTCGATTCGATCGTCACCTCGTCCAGGTCCGCAGGCCGCGGATAGACGACTAGCTCCGCCGGGGCGGACAACTGCATGACGGCGGCCGGGATGCCCAGCAGATCGCCCGCCGCCATGGTGGCGCTCTTCAGCGGGTAGAACCCTCTCTTCTCGCAGACGACCCTGTGCGTGCGGATGATCCGGGTGTACGGCATCAGGCTGAACAGGCTCTTGTGGTTCTGATAGAGCTGCCCGCTCGACATGTCGAGGTTCGCCTGCTTTCCGAAGCGGAGCCCCGCGGGCATCATCGATTCAATCCGCAGCCAGGGCAGCGGCAGCAGCTTGCGGTTGGCGAGCGTCTCCGAGAGCTCGACCTCGTCTCCCGCATAAGCGTCCCTGCGGCTGAACTGCCGGGAGTACTCCACCTTCTTCAACCCCCGGTTGCGGAACAGCGAGCTTTGCAGCAGCGTGACGGCGGCTGCCGCCAGAAGAAGCCAGGTGATCGCCATCGCCGGCTCCTAGCGGTCCGCGGGTTCGGCCGGCACGGCCGTATCCGCGAGAATCCGCTCGAGAATCTGCTCCGGCCCGCCGGACGCGCCGCGCATCCGGTTTCGGGGCACCAGCCGGTGCGCGAGCACCGGAACGGCGAGCCGCTTGATGTCGTCCGGCAGGACGTAATCCCGGCCGCGAATCGCGGCGAGCGCCTGCACGGAGCGCAGAAGCGCCTGAGTCCCGCGCGGACTGGCGCCGAGCGCCAGCTCGGGATGCGTGCGGGTCTTCTCGGCGATCTCGACCACGTAGCGCAGCAGGTCATCGTTCACCCGCACGCGCGAATAAGCCTCGCACGCCGCAAGAAGCTGCTCCCGCCCGGCAACGGAGGCGACTTCCGCGAGGGGATTGCGCTCCTTGAACCGGCGCAGCAGTTCGACTCCCTCCTCCGTGCTCGGATAGCCCATGGACAGCTTCAGCAGGAAGCGGTCGAGCTGCGCTTCCGGAAGCGGGAAGGTTCCCTGGTTCTCCACCGGGTTCTGGGTGGCAATGACCAGGAACGGCTCCGGCAGCGGGCGGGTCTCGCCGTCCACGCTGACCTGACGCTCCTCCATCGCCTCGAGCAGACTCGACTGGGTGCGGGGCGTCGCCCGGTTGATCTCGTCGGCCAGAACGATATGGGCAAACAGCGGCCCGGCGCGGAATTCGAACTCTCCCGTCTTCTGGCTGTAGAAATTGATGCCGCTTACATCCGACGGCAGCAAATCGGGCGTAAACTGGATGCGTTTGAAGCTGCAATCGAGCGAGCGGGCCAAGGTTTTGGCCAGCAGCGTTTTGCCGGTTCCGGGCACGTCCTCCAGGAGCACGTGACCTCCCGCAATCAGCGCGACCAGCAGAAGCTCGACCGTATCCTCCTTGCCGACGATGACCCGGGCCACATTCTCGCGGATGCGTTCGGCGAGTCCGCGAATTTCCGTAAGTTCCAAGCTGCAACCTCTCCGTTTCGATAGACTATCCGCCCCGCGTCGGCGGAGCAGACGAAAACCGCCCTCTTCGGGCACTGGGGAAAAGACTTGCTTTCCTCATTGTACCAAAGGGCGGTTTCATTGTGGGAACCGATTTCGTCCGGCTTAGCGGACGCTCGGCTTGATGTACATCCGGTTGAAATACTCTTCGAGCATCCGCTTGGTGGCGAACGCTTCGCGCGTGGTGGCGATGCTCTCGTGCATCATGGCGACCCACTTGGCGCGGTTCTCGTAGAAGGTCGGCACGACCTTCTGCAGCAGCGTTTCATAGAGCGCTTCGCTGTCGTGCTTGTCGAGCAGCTCGAAATCGGTCGTTTCGAAGCCGTCGCCGATCTGCCAGCCGTTCTCTCCGTCCTGGCAGGCTTCCGGCCACCAGCCGTCGAGGATCGAGCAGTTCAGCACGCCGTTCATCGAGGCCTTCATGCCCGAGGTTCCGCTCGCTTCCAGCGGACGTCGCGGGTTGTTCAGCCAGACATCCGAGCCGCGGGTGAGCATGGCGCCGATCGTCATGTCATAGTTTTCCAGGAAGACGACGGCCTTCGGATACTTCTTCATCATGGCGACGAGGTTCGCGACGATTCGCTTGCCGGTATCGTCGAGCGGATGGGCCTTGCCGGAGAAGACGATCTGAATCCGGCCGTCCCTCAGGTACGGCTCGATGATCTCCGGCTGCGAGAAGATCAGGTCGCTGCGCTTGTAGACGGCAGCCCGGCGGGAAAAGCCGATAATCAGGTTCTCCGGGTTCAGCCGGATGCCCGAGCGCTCCTCGACGAAATCGACCAGCTCGCCCTTCAGCTCGGTATGAACCGCCCACAGGTCGCCGCCTTCCTCGAAGGCCTTCGTCATTCGCTCGTCCACCCAGGTCGGGGTATGGATCGCATTGGTGATGCCGATGATCTCCGAGCGGCCGGCGACTTCCTTCCACATCTTGTTGGCCGTCTCGGCATGAAGCTGAGCCACGCCGTTGGAGATGCGCGAGAGCCGGAGTCCGGCCACGGTCATGTTGAACGGGTCGCCGCCGATCCGCACCATCTGGTCGCGGGTCAGGCCGTTGAAGGCGCCCATGTAGTCCAGCCGGTCGAGCGGGTGCTCCTCGTTGCCCTCCTTGATCGGGGTGTGCGTGGTGAACACCACTTCCTCGCGGGTCGCCTTCCAGGCTTCTTCGAAGCTGAAGCCGTCGAACATCTTCTCGCGGATCAGCTCGGTGGCGGCGAGGGCGGCGTGGCCTTCGTTGAAATGATAGACGTCGATCGGAATCCCGAGCGCCCGCATGGCCTTAACGCCGCCGATGCCGAGCACGATCTCCTGGGCGATGCGCTCTTCGCCGAACCAGCCGTAGAGCTGGCCGGTGATCCAGGCATCTCCGTTCTCCGGGATATCGGTATCGAGCAGGTAGAGCGGGTTGTTGCCGAACTGCTCCGTCTTCCAGACCTTGCAGACGACCGGAATGCCGCGCACCTTCACCGTAACCTTGACGCCCGTGTCTTCCAGAAAATCATAGAGGTAATTGTGATACGTATCGTACGGCCTGCCGTCCTTGTCGATCCGCTGGTCCGTGTAGCCCTGCTTCCATTTGATGCCGATGGCGACGATCGGAGCTCCGATGTCCTTCGCGCCCTTGATGTAATCGCCCGCCAAGATGCCGAGTCCGCCCGCGTACAGCTTAAAGTCGGAGTGCAGCCCATATTCCATGCTGAAATAGGCGACGGTCGGCCATTGCTTTGCGTTCATTCTTCGTGCCTCCTTTGAGTTTAAAAAACGAGTGCAAACGTTTGTTCAAAATGATGTCCGATTCATCGAAATGAAAGCGATTCCCCTTCCTATAGTAGCACACTATTCTAAAAATCGTCCAGAGAATCAAGAACTGGAATGCACGATTGTTTTCTACTCCGTCAATATTTGCACATAATTATTGCGCAAAACCGAATTCAATTTGCACAATCCATCGCGGTGTGCCCCGCTGTCGCCGAAAATAGCCCGGTCAGCCGAAAATTCACTTATTGCTCACATCCGCATCCGACCCTTTACCAAATTAAGGAGATACTACGTCTAAGATCCCCCATTCCTTCCCCTTGGAGGTTGTCCATGCTGAATTTGACCCGCCTGCTTACCGGTCTGTCTTCGGAGGGAGATTCCCTCCGCTATGCCCCCCGCGCCGCCCGCTGCATGCACGGCGCCGTCGAGGGCCTCGGTCCGGTCGTCGTCTGGAACGCGACCCGCGCCTGCAACCTGCGCTGCCTGCACTGCTATTCCAACGCCGGCTCCGCCGCGGCCCCGGACGAACTGAGCCATTCGGAGGCGCTTGCGCTGATCGACGATCTGGCCGGCCTCCGGGTACCCGTGCTGCTGTTCTCGGGCGGGGAGCCGCTGCTGCGGCCCGATCTGACGGAGCTGATCGCCTATGCCGCCGATCGCGGCATCCGTCCGGCGGTATCTACCAACGGGACGCGGATCACCGCCGACGCGGCCCGCCGCTTGAAGCAGGCGGGAACCGGCTATGTCGGCGTCAGCCTGGACGGCATCGGCGAGGGAAACGACCGCTTCCGCGGCGTCGAAGGCGCCTATCAACAGGCGCTTGAAGGCATCCGTCACTGCCTCGCCGCCGGACAGAAGGCGGGGCTGCGATTCACGATCAGCCGTCATACCGTGGGCGACCTGGACCGCATTCTGCAATTGATCGAGGAAGAGGGCATTCCCCGCGCCTGCTTCTACCATCTCGTCTATGCCGGCCGGGGCCGAGGCCTGCGCTCGGAGGACGTCACGCACGGGGAAGCGAGAGTAGCCGTGCGCAGGCTGATCGGGGCCGCTCTCGATTTCCACCGCCGGGGCGTCCGGACCGAGCTGCTCACGGTGGACAACCACGCCGACAGCGTATTCCTCTACCGGTATATGCAAGAACACCTGCCGGAGCGGGCGGACGCCGCGCTCGCGATGCTGCTTAACAACGGCGGCAACCGGTCGGGCAGCGCCTTCGCCTGCGTGGACTGGCACGGACGGGTCTATCCCGATCCCTTCACGCGCAGTCGTCCGCTCGGCAGTATCCGCGAGCGCCCGTTCAGCGCGATTTGGAATGATCCGCAGGACTCTTTTCTCGCGGCGCTGCGAGACCGGCAGCCCCTCCTCAAGGGCCGCTGCTCCGCCTGCGGCTGGCTGGCTATCTGCAACGGCAATTTCCGCGCCCGCGCCGCCGCATCGGGCGATGTGTGGGGCGAGGACCCGGCCTGCTACCTCACGGACGAGGAGCTGCGGACGGAGGGGCGGCCGTTAACGGGAGGATGCCGCCCATGCTGATTTCCTGGAATGTGACCAAAGCCTGCAACCTGTACTGCAAGCACTGCTATCGCAATTCCGGCCCCGGCGCCGTCACCGACGGCGAGTTGACCACCGAGGAGGGAAAGCGGCTCCTCGAGGGCATCGGGAGAGCCGGCTTCCGGCTCGTCATCTTAAGCGGCGGCGAACCGCTCCTGCGCCCGGATCTCTCCGAGCTGATCGCCTATGCCCGCTCCCTCGGCCTGCGCACGGCGATCGGCACGAACGGAACGCTGCTCGACCGCGAGACGGCCGTGCGGCTCCGGGCAGCCGGGTTGTCGGGGGCTGCGGTCAGCCTCGACAGCGGCGAGCCCGCCTTCCACAACGAGTTCCGCAATCGGCCGGACGCGTGGGAACGGGCGATCGAAGGCATCCGGCACAGCCAGGCGGCCGGGCTTTCCGTCCAGATCAACATGACCTTGACGGAGGAGAACGCCGGTCATTTCGCCGCCGTCGCCGACCTTGCCGAAGAGCTCGGCGTAAAGGCGCTCCATCCGTTCTTCCTCGTGCCGACGGGACGCGGCCGCCGCTTGGAAGAGGATATGTTGAGGCAGGCCCGTTATTATGAGGTACTGCGCGCTGTGCTCGACCGCAGCCGGACCGGGACACTTGAGATCAAGCCGACCTGCGCCCCCCAGTTCCTGCCGATGGCGCGGGACATGGAGCTGCCTCTTCGCTATACCCGCGGCTGCCTGGCCGGCACGGCCTACTGCTGCGTGCTTCCCGACGGCGACGTGCATGTCTGCCCCTACCTTCCCGTCAAGGCGGGCAGCGTGCGCGAAGCTCCGTTTGACGCCATCTGGCAGACGAGCGCCGTCTTCGGCCGGCTTCGCGATTATTCCCGTTACGGCGGCGCCTGCGGCAAATGCCCGGACGTCGGGCTGTGCGGCGGCTGCCGGGCCCGCGCCTACGTCTATCACGAAGGAAATTACATGGCCGAAGAGCCCTGGTGCTACAAAAACCAGCCGACAGGAGTTTAGTAGATGAAGGATGGCATGGACGCGCTCGACCGCCGGCTGCTGAACCTCATGCAGCAGGGGTTGACGGTCGCACAAGATCCGTTCGCCCCGGCAGCGCAGGCGCTTGGGCTGGAGCCGGACGACGTGCTGAGCCGGCTGGAGCGCCTGCAACGGGACGGCTTCATTCGCCGCATCGGCGGAGTGCTGAATCCGTCGCGGTGCGGCTACGCCAGCAGCCTGTACGCGCTGGAGGTACCCGAGCCCCGTTATGCGGAGACGGTCCGGACGGTCAATTCCTACCCCGGCGTGACCCACAATTACCGGCGGAGCGGCCGGCTCAACCTGTGGTTCACCCTCTCCGTGGCCTCCGAGGAAGAGAAGGTCGGCATCCTCGGCGCTATTCTGCGCGTCTCCGGAGCGGAACGGGTCTATGATTTTCCCTCGGAGCGCGTATTCAAGCTGAAGGTCTACCTGGATCTGGAGGAGGGGAGCGGCTCGGCTCCCGACTGTCCGAGGCGGCCGGGCTTAACGGAACATCGGCCCGGTCCGGTTCCGGACGAAGCGGACGTCCGGCTGCTGCGGCAGATCCACGAGCTGCCGCTGTGCCGCGACCCCTTCGGTGAGGCGGCCCGGCGCGCCGGCCTGAGCCGCCGGGAGGCGCATTCCCGGCTGGAGGCGCTTCACGCTTCCGGCGCGCTCAAGCGGATCGGAGCCGTGCTTCGCCACCGGCAGGCGGGCTTTGCCGCGAACGGCATGCTGGTCTGCTGGCTGCCGCTCGACTGCCTGAACGAGGCCGGCGAACGGCTCGCCGGCCGAGCCGAGGTCAGCCATTGCTACCGGCGTCGGGCCTACTCCGACTGGCCCTACAACCTCTACGCGATGATTCACGGACGCTCCACCGGCGAGGTCCGCCACATCGCCGAGTGCTTTTGCCGGGAGTGGCAGGAACGCCTGGAAGACTGGGACCTGCTGTTCAGCACAGCCGAATGGAAGAAGACTTCTTTTTCCCTGTAACAGGGCCTAAGCGGCCGGTCGGCACCGTGTCCAAAGGCGTAGGAGCTTGGACGGAGCCGCCTTAGCTGGCAAAAAACGGTTGGATTCGCAGCGCTTCAAAAAAAATCCGACAAACAAGAAGGAAAACCCGTGAAAAATGTCGAATTAAGCGGAGGCTGATAAAGTCTTACAAAATTTAACACATGGAGTTGCTACGATGATCTCTCGCGCCGTCTATTATGTTGTGTTCCCACTCTATGTGCTCTTTGTCATCTATTCTTCCATCACCCTCGGGAAGGACTTGAATGACGCGCTGCTGATCGCTTTCGGACTCCTGCTCATCGCCAGCATGTTTTCCGACATCCCTTTTCCGCGTCGAATCGGGCTGTTTTCGGTCATCCAATTTCTTTTGCTGTTCGGCTTTCATTATTTGTCCCAGCTCAATTGGTGCTACTCGCTGTATATTATCCTGCTCAGCAAGGTGCTCTACCCGATCCGTCGGATGCCGCTTGCCATCTTCGTCGGCTTCGCCTCCATGGCGCTGTATACGGGAGCCCGGCTCACGTACATGGACCCGACCAAATACAACAGTTTGGCCGTGATTTCCGATTTTCTCACCTCGCTCGCCGTGGTCTTCATCATTCAGTACATCATCAAAACGGAACGCGAAAAAAACCAGCTCATCGAACAGATCGAGCGGGAGAGCAGCTTCTACCAATCGGAACGGCTCAAGGTCGTGGGCGAGCTGGCAGCCGGAATGGCCCATGAAATCCGCAACCCGCTGACGACGATCAAGGGCTTCCTGCAGTTGTCCAAAACGCAGGGATATACCATTAAGCCCTGGTACGACCTGCTGACGGAAGAAGTGGAGCGGATGACCGAGCTGACCGGCGAGTTCCTGGAATTCTCCAAGCCGCGGATCTCCAATTATCAGGTCTGCTCGGTTCACGACTGCCTGCTGAAGGTCATTTCGCTCACCGAATCGGAAGCCCGCGTCAATGGCCATCAGTTGCATTATTCGGAGTTTTCCCCCGAGCTTCGCGTCTATATGGACTCCGACAAGATTGTCCAGGTCTTCGTCAACCTGGTGAAAAACGCCCTGGAGGCGATGGAGGAGCCGGGCAAGGTGACCTTGCGCCTCTACAAGAGCAAGGGGTGGGTCAATGTGGTGCTGACCGATACGGGCAAAGGCATCAAGCCGGCCGATCTGAAAAAAATCTTCGACCCGTTCTTCACCACGAAGGCGTCCGGAACCGGCCTCGGTTTGTCCATCTCGCTGAAGATCATCCAGGATCACGGCGGCAAGCTGGACGTCACCAGCACGGAGGGCCAGGGTACGAGCTTCGTCATCAAGCTGCCGCAGCGCGAGTCCGGTGCGAAGAAAGCCAACTGACCCTAGCTGGTCGGCTCCGCTTGACAGCGAAGGAAGGAGGCTCCGCCGATGAAGCTCAACCGGCAGCTCGGCATTCTGATGTACCTGTTGTCGCATGACAAAACCACCGCCCGGGAGCTCGCCGAGCGCTTCGAGGTGTCCTCCCGGACCATTCGGCGCGACATGGAGGACTTGTCCATCGCCGGCATTCCCGTCTATGCCTCCCAAGGAACAGGCGGCGGAATTCGGCTCATGGAGGGTTACTCCCTGTCCCGCGTACTGGTCACCGACGCCGAGAAGAATCTGCTGCTCTCGCTCTTGTCCAATCTGACGCTCACCGAGGACGTCGGCGCCCGGGAGCTGCTGACCAAGCTCAGCGCTCTCTTCGGGCCGAAGCCGCAGGACGAATGGCTGCGGGTCGATCTGGGCGGCTGGGGCCCCCGTCCCGCCGACGAGCGGTTCTCGCTCTTGCGAGATGCCATTCAGGAGCACCGGCTGGTGGAACTCGCCTATATCGGAGCCGGAGGCCGCCTGGAACACCGCCGCGTCGAGCCCATGACGCTGCTGTATCGCGGAAGCAACTGGTACCTGTGGGGATGGTGCCGGCTGCGAGGCGGCTTCCGGCTGTTCCGGCTGTCGCGGACGGTCTCCCTGAAGCCGCTGAACGAGACGTTCGTCCGTCGGGAAGCAAGCTTGTCCGAGACGGAACGGGAATCGGAGGATGCCGCCCGGATGCAGCCAGCCGGCAGCATCCTTCATCTGCGGATTCGCTCCGCCTCCCTCTCCCGGGCCTACGACCTGTTTCACAGCGATTCCATCACCGTGCTGAACCCGGAGGAGATTGAAGTGAAGAGCACCTGGCCGGTGGACGGCTGGGTGCTCTCCGCCCTGCTCTCCTTCGGCTCCGACCTCTACGTCGTCTCTCCTGCCTCGCTTCGGGAACGATTGCAAGCAGAAGCCGCCGGCATTCTGGCCCGGTACACGTGAACAAGGGGCGAACCGTTATGCCCGAACCGATGCGCCGCAGCTGACTTCCAAGGACCTTCTAACAAGTGGACACCCTGCTGTCCCCTTGCCTGGAGTAGGATAAGGACATCCCTGGAAGGAGAGTGTGACCCCTGAGCGAAATGACGATCTGCCAAAGCTGCGCCATGCCCCTGATTCAGCCGGAGGACCGCGGGATCGACGCGGACGGCGGTTTGAACGAGGACTACTGCCGCTATTGCTGGAACGAAGGAAAATTCGGCACGGATGAAACGATGGAGCAGATGATCGAAAGCTGTGTCCCCCACGTCATCCATGGCAAGCCATATCCGGACGCCGAGACGGCGCGCGCCGCCATGCGGGAGCTGTTTCCCCGCCTGAAGCGCTGGCGCGTTTAAGCCGGGCCGGTTAATCCGCCGTCGAGCCTTAGAGGCCGCGCCGGCATTCGAAGCAGAACTCAAAAGAACCTTCGGCCGCCTGACGGCGAATCGAAGGTTCTTTTGAGTTGAGAGCGCCGAGGCGGATGAAGCCTTCTCCTTGTCGGTGAAGGTCCATCCGGCCGAATCCCCCTCGAACGTGCATAGGATCCGGTAGACATCCCCGAATACGTTAGGGTTATTGCGTATCAATACGTCTATTTTCCTCCATCATTAGCCAGTGCCTAATTCCCTTGCCGGCAAATGGTTCATCGTTATATCTCGGTACAATATGAAGATGGGCATGATAGACAAACTGACCGCCTGCTTCTCCGATATTCCAGCCTAGATTATAACCATCTGGCTTATATTTTTTGTCTAAGTAATCTTTAGTTATATCAATCAGTTTCTTCGTATCTATCCATTCCTTTTCTGATAAAGCAAAGGGTGTTTCTTTATGTGCCTTTGGTATGATATAACAGGACCCTATTAATATATTATTATCATCGGCGACGCAGACAACGGATTCATACTCAAACAAAACATGCGGAAAATTTAATTGGTAATCACAACATTTACAATTATTTATTGTGTCCATCTGAACCTCAACCCCCAATAAAGATCACTTAAATTATTCATATACTTTTCAACGCGGGAGGAGAATTAGGCGTACTGAAGATAATACTTATACTATCCGAGAATAGTAAGCGACATCGGCAACTCTGCCGCGTAAATTCGATTCAGGCAACACCGCTACCAAAGTAAATCCGAGTTTTTCAATTAACTTTTTTGACTTCCTATTGTTATTATCTATAGTAGCAAATAGGCGTTTGAGGTTTAATGTGCTTTTACAATGCTCAATGACTGCGGAAACCGCTTCATACGCCAAACCGCATCCCCAATGCTCCCTCATGAAGCGATAACCAATCTCACCAAGATAACCTTCCGCTATTTCTGGAATCATTACATCGCCGATGAATTCGTCCGTATTTTTTAATGCGACAGCCCACTTTGTTTCATTGCGATTCCTGACCATTTCTAACATTGACTGTTCATCACGAGGGGGATTGCTTCCGAGAAATTCCCTCACTTCATCATTGTTAAACATTTTAAGCATATTGGGAATGTCTTTTTCCGCTCTCGGTCGTAAGATCAATCGTTCTGTTTGAATTTTCGGCGCTTCTTTTTTTGCCATGATTTATTCCAGCCTTTCGTACTTTATAATATCTTCGTTACGCTGGCTTTATGCAATTTCGTATAAGCCATCCGTTCAGCTATCCTCTATTAAAGAACGTACGCGGGCAGCATGCCGTGCTTAAACAGGAGGCTTATCTTAACCTAAGCACGAAGAAAATACTTTACTTTCTTAGTCTACCACTTTATTTTCTTTTGACACCTTCCTGGTCTACAATAGGAGAAAAGCGGATCCGACCGAGCTTCATTCTGCATGAACAGGCGGCCGGAAGACCGCTCGGGAGGAAAACCATGACCAACCTCATTGGCGAACGAATCGTTCTGCGTCCGTTAACCGAATCAGACGTCGGCGTCTGGATCCATCACAACCTGAAGAATCGCGACCACTTTCAGGCTTTCACCCCTGCGCGGGAGGAGAGCTATTATACGGAGGAAGTCCAACTCGCATGGATTCGCCGCTCGGAGCAGGAGATACGCGAGGACAAGCAGTACCCGTTCGGCATCTTCCTGAAGGAAACCGGCGAGCTGATCGGCAGCATCCAGCTGTTCCAGATCGAGCGCCGCTTCATGCAGCGGGCGATGATCGGCTACAGCCTGGATCAGGACTATGAAGGCAAAGGCTATATGACCGAGGCGGTCCGGCTGCTCGTCGAGTACGCCTTCCGCGAGCTGAAGCTCCACCGTGTCTATGCCGAAGCCAAGCCGACCAACCTCGGCTCCATCCGCGTGCTCGAGAAGGCCGGCTTCGAGCGGGAGGGCATCGCCCGCAAGAACGTACAGATCAATGGCCGCTGGGAGGATCATATGGTGCTCTCGATCCTGAATCCCGAGGACGAGTGAAGCTCGCCGCGCCAGACCCCATCGTAAAAAGAAGACCTCCTTCGCCCGGCCCTGCGCCCCGGCAAAGGAGGTCTCTTCAAATCTCGGCGGAGATAAGGTTACGGAGACGGCGCAATCGTAAAGGCTTCCCAGGCGCCGCCCACGGAGTCTCGGTTGGCGACTAGCGTACCCGCTTCCGTGTTCAGGTCCGCGGAGACGAACTTGTTGTTCGCCACCGCTTGCAGCGAAACCGTGCCGTCCGCGTTGGTCGTCTTGCGGAACTTCTCCCAAGCGGCGATACCTTGGGCGCGCGCGATCAGCCGTGCACCGTTGTTGAGATCCACCGACACGTACTTGTTGTTGGCGAGCGACAAGAACGAGACCGTGCCGTCGGCGTTGTTCACGAGGATGAATTTCTCCCAAGTTCCCGCTGTGGTCCGATTGGGAATCAGCGGGTTGTTGCCGTAATTATCCGCCGTGACGTAATTGCCGTTGGCCTTGGCCACGAGGGTCGAAGGAGCCGCGATCTTGGCGAAGGCTTTGACGTTGTTGATGAGGGCGGTGTTGGCCTGGAAGCTGCTTGTGGTGAACTTCGCCAGCTTGGCGAGGATCGTCGATGAGCTGTCGTTGTTGATGTCCGGGTAGGGATTGCCGTTGTTGTTGTACAGCCCCCAATTGCCGCCGCCGGTAATCTTGTACGTCCAGTTCGTCCAGGAGACGTTCAGCGCGTTCAGGCCGGAGAGGTACTTCTCCCACAGGTCGTTGAATTCGAAGAGGGTAAATTCGCCCACGTAGACGGGAACGTTCCAGCTCTGCTGATGCGAGACGATATCGGCAAACCAGGTATTGATGCTGTTCGACTGGCTGTTGTAATCCTGGGCGTTCCAGTCGTAGTTGTGCAGCTGGTAGACGACGTTGGTCCAGTCATAGGTCGAGGGAGAAACGATGTTGTTCCAGTAGCCGAACGCCTCCACGACCACGATATGATCGGGATCGATCGCGCGCACCGCTTTGTACAGCCGATCGTACATCTGGCTGATGCTCAGGCTGCTGTTGTTGCTGACCGGCTCGTTCAGCAGGTCGTAGCCCGCGATGGTCGGGTTGCCTTTGTAATGCGCAGCCAGCCGCTGCCACAGCTGGACGGTCCAATTCTGGTAAGCCGCGTTCGTCCACAGCTCGTTGACGCCTTCACGCCCGCCGCTCTGCCAGCCGTCGTCGTTGCCCGGCACGCCGTGCAGATCGAGCAGCACGTAGATCCCGCGGGACTGCGCCTCGGCAACCAGCCAATCCAGCTTACGGAACGAGACGCTGTCGGATTTCATCGAGCCGTCCCGGTTCATCAGGTTTTCCCAGTAGATCGGAACGCGAACCAGGTTCAGCCCCATGTTCTTGATGTTATCCAGATCGCCGGCCTGAATCCAGGTGTCCTGATAGCCGGCGATGAGGCTGTCGGCGGCAGCGGAGCCGAACCGATTGATCAGTGTTTGCCGGACGGTCCATTCGTCCGTTCCCCCGAGCGGCGACATCCAGTTCTCCTCGAGCAGCCAACCTCCAAGATTGGTTCCATGCAGATTGACAACGCTTCCATTTCCGGAGTTGTTCTTGATCAACGTACCGGATGTCTTCAGAAAATCGCCGGAGCCGAGCGCAGCGCTCGCACGTCCCGGCTGAATAGCCGCAAGACCGATCAGCATCGCAGCCGTCAAGAGCAGCGACAAAGCTTTTTTTCCCATAACCTTGGCCTCCTTTGAGATGAATCCGGTTGATCGTGCAGGTCTCTTCACAGCAGAAGCAGTATCCCGTGCGTAAACGTCCGTTCGTTCGTCCGTTCGTCCGTTCGTTTGGAACGGCGCTCCACCGCCTCTCCCGCGAAATGAGTGTTCCGACTCCGAATGAGGCAAGGTTAAATCTCCTTTGCCATCCTCATCTGTAATCGATTACAGGTAAAATTTAACTCTTCCTTCGCCGTTCTGCTATCCCCTTTTTTCAGGTTAGGTATCCTTTTTTTGGATTTCCTCATAAAAAATCCGGGCGGCGGCCTTGCGGCGCTGAGGCTGCAAGGTCGTCGCCCGGATCGGGAAGTCCCTCCTCTTCGCTTAAGGGGAAGGTGACTTGCTTGGGGACGGGCTCGAGGAGGCCGAACCGGACGGACTCGGCGTACCCGAGGGAGAATCCGCAGGCGTTGCGGAACTCCCGGAGCCGGACGGAGCTAGCGATCCCGAAGGACTTCCGCTTGCGCCCGGGCTCGAAGCGGGCGAAGCCGTGAGCGGCGGGGACGAAACCGGCGAGGGGGAAACCTCGCCTTTGCCGCCGCCTCGTCCGAGAAGCATAACGCCCGCCGAGATCAACACCGCCAGCAGCACGAGGAGCGACAGGGACCGCCGGTTGCGGCGCAGGAAGCGCATCGCCGGGCTGCCTCCGTCCTCGCGGATGTCGGCCAGGGCTTTGCGGAACGGCCTTGGCAGGGACTCATCCGTCAGCTTTCGGAACCGTTTGCGGTCGGCCAGCCCCTTGCGGTCCACCTCGACGAAGTACTTGCGCAGGGCGTTGCGGTAGGCGGGACGGAGCAGCTTGCCGCCCGTTTCCAAAAAGGCGGGCTGGGTCGAGCTCCAAAGGAGGAAGCTGTCGACATCCTCGGAATCTTCCGTTTCCTGATGGATGAACTTCAAGAGGTCGTAATAGGACACCGGGCGATCCTCGCCGCCGGTGCGGAAGCTCCATTCCGTGAAAGCGAACAGCAGAGTGCCGTACTGCGGTGGATGAATCCGCCCCTTCAGAAAGCGGCGGACGAGGCCCTGAATGCGCGAGAGCTCCGCATCGGTGTAGTCCTCGGCGGGAAATCGGCGTTCCCGGGCGGTTTCCTTCCGGTCGGGGGAGGCCCCCATCCGTTCCTTCGCCAACAAGCCGGAGGGAACCGGCACCTTGGCGTCCAGCCGGTCGCCGATGTCCGCCAGTTGGCTTTTGCCGGAGGACAGCGCTGCGGCCGGGCCCTGGTTCACCATCGCTTCATATACGCCGCGAAGGATTCGCAGCTTGCCGGTCTGCTCCTCGGTCAGGCCGACCCCGGTGAAGAGCCGGTCCTCGGTCAGGATATACGACGCCTTTATGAGCTCGGCGTAGGTACAGGTGTCCAAGGTCAGCGAATCGAGCACGACCCGCGCCGTTTCCGTTTCCAACGAGTCGCAGAACGTCCCGAACCCGCGGTTGCCCGGATGTGCGCGGTAGAGCTGCGAGCAGAAGCGGAACAGGCTCTCGCCCGCCACCGTCTGGTCGCCCGATTTGAGCAAGGCCTTGCGCAGCTTGACGCGGAAGGCATCCACGAAATACGGAAGCCCGAGGGAATCGAAGGAATGCCCCGCCCAGAACACAATCTCCTCCTGAAGCTCCTTGACCGATTTCACCTTGTTCATCCGTTCGGCCAGGAGAGCCTCTTGAAGCGACGCATACCGGATGTCCATCCCGATTCGTCCGAAGACGATCCGCGTCAGCTCGGGCTGCCGGGCGAGCGCCGCCTGCGCGTCCGACAGAAGCTGGTTGTCGGGTTCATTTCCGGCGGCCAGTCGGTCCATGAAGCCGATGACGGCTTCCGCCAGCTCGTCCCGGCTCTCTGCCGGGGCCAGCTCATAATAGTCGACAAAGGCGGAGAGCGCCGGGCCGGGGAGCGGGGAAGCGGCTTCGCCCGCGGCATCCGCAGCTTTCTCGGCACGCAGCAGCGCGAGGATCAGCTCGTTGAGCCGGGGCTTGCGGTCGTAGCCCCCGACCCGCAGATAGCGAAGCGCTGCCGCGAGCAGGTCGCCCTTCTCCATCTCATAGCGGCCATACTCTCCGCGGCCGGTCCGATAGAGAGCCGCCAGTTCCTGGTAGGCGGCGAGCGAGCCGCGTTCCGCGGCCGGCAGCCCCTCCAGCGCCTCCTCGGCGAAATCGAAGAAGTCGCCGAGCTCGTCCGGCCGGTTGCGCCACTCCCAGGCGAGGCTCAGGAATGCGTCCTTCGCCCCCGGTTCGGGAGCAGGGAAACGCTCGTTGGGAAAATCAAACGCATAGTCGCGGCCAGTCCGGTCTCCGGGACGGAGGCTGCCTTTTTCCACGAACATGAGGTCGATGTTCTTCTTCCCCTGCGGCTCGTTGTTGTAAGTGGTAAAGCCGAACCGGGCGCGCACCTCCATCGGCAGGCAGCCGTAGAGAATTTCCACCAGGCGGGCGGCCAGTGCCGGGGTATCGGTTATGTCCGCATCGAGCGCGACGTAGACCTTCTTCTTGGAGGCGACCGCCGTAAAAACGGCGGCCAACAGGCTCTTGAACACCGGCTCTCCGACACCGAGCCGGGCGAGCAGCTCGTCCCGCTCGTCGGCCGTCGACGCCGCTAGGTGGGGAAGCTCCGCGAGGGCGGGCAGCTCCTTGCCCTCTCCCTCCTCGTGACGGCTGCGAAAAGCCGTCACCCGCGTGAGCGCGGCGGGCTCCCGGCGAAATTCGTCGGCACGGGAACGGGGCACGACGAATTGGTGGATGAATACCGCCTCCCGCTGCCCGGTGAAGTCCGAGCCGCAGAAGACGGCCCGGCCGATTACCAGCTCCCCGGTGTCCGCCGGAAAAACGGTCAGCGATTCCGGATAGCGGGACGGGTCCAGCTCGCCCCGCCGGATCAGCTCCTGCGGAGCGATATACAGGCAGTACGGATGCAGGGTTTTGCGGATGAACGAAGGATCGAGTCCCGGGGATTTGGCCACGGTGTCAAAGCCCTCGCCGCCCTGAAACAGCCCCTCGCGGCCGCGCGTGTAATAATGCTGCTCAATCGGATCGGCCGCCATCAGCGCTCTCTCCCCTCGATGTAATCGAGCTTATGCAGGAGCCAGACGAACGGCTCATCCACCCTCAGCGGCGTGACGACGCCCTCGACCTGCCGGTTCACCGGATTGCTGCCGAGCGAGGAGACCGCGAAATAGGCCGTGTTGGTAAAATAGACGTCCACCGCGTCCTTGAACGGGCGGTCCACCTTTTCCAGGAAGCGTCGGATTTCCCCGTCGATGTTGGAGAACTCGGTCAGATCGAGGTGGCCGGCATGTACGACGTTGCGGAATACGTTGCTGTTGGTGTCGATGTAATCCCCGTCCTCCTCCTTCAGGTACTGGAGCATGTCGCTCTTGGTCAGCACGATGGCGGTCGGAATGTCGGTCTTGGACTTCTCGTTGTGGCCGATAAAGTTCTCGAACAGCGTGATGATGACGTCGCGCGGCTCCGCATGACGGGGGGCGAGGTCGCCGGTTTCATCTCCCAGCGCGAGCAGCAGCCGGTCGCGGATGGTGCGGATCTGCAGCGGGTCGACCATGAACAGGATGCCCGAGGAGTTCTGGATGTGCGCCGCGTAGATATCGAGATAGGTCCGGTCGGTCATGCCTTCGCCGGCCACGTCGAAGAAGACCAGCGTCAGCGGCGACAAGCTCTCGTCCTTAAACACGAAGTTGAAAATGAACGGCTCCATCTTCTCGATCTTCTGCGTCGCGCCGAGCATCCGGCCCTGCTCGAAGATCGGCTCCTCGTAATAGGTGCGGAAGCGGCGGCTGATGTCGGCGTTCATCGGAATGCAGGCCGCCCCGAAGTTGGCGGCGGTGACCCGCTGCAGCGTGTGAATCAGCGAAGTCATGTAGACCGACTTGCCCACCGAGGTGGCGCCGATGATGCTGATGATGTTGCTCGGCACCTTGCCCGCCGAAATCGGCAGCTCGTTGTGGCAGCGGGGACAGATGCGGCGGCGCGTCGGCTCTCCGTGCTTGTCGACGAGGCCGACCAGCACCCGGTCCGCATAGGTTTTGTTCTCCTCCGGGACGGAGGAGGGGGAGATGACCGCCTCGATATCGCCGGCGGAATCGAGGTTGAATTTGGCCCGGTACCGGTCCAGCTCCTCATCCTCCTGCAGCCGGTACTCGGGATCGCCTTCCTTGTCGTGGGTAGCCCGGAACAGCACTTCGTCCGGGTGGAATTTGCTGAAGCAAAAAGGGCAGACGATATCGTAATAAGGCGGCTTGACTTTGACCGGAGTCTTCTGGAACAAGCCCTTCAGCGCCTTCAGCATGGATCTACCTCCTTTTGGGGTTCTCGCGCTTACGGGGAGCGGGATGAAGAAAGCTAAGCTAAGCCCCGCCGCTAGAGATGAACCAGCTCGTAGCGTTCCCCGTACGTCTTGCCGTCGGTAAAAAAGAACCGGACCCGGTCGTCCCGGCCGATGTCAATCTCCGGCAGCGGATTGTCTCCCGGGTGCAGGTCGGACAACAGCGGGTACGCGGTGCCGTCTCCGGGGTGCTCGGGAACGCCGCCGCTCTTCTTGACGTAGCACAGCGCCTCCTTCGGCACAGCCGTCTCGGCGCTCAACGTCATGCGGGCGGTCCTTCCCTTGCCGAACCAGCCCGTTCGGTAGTGGACCCGGCAGCGGATCGCCGCCCGTCCCATGCTGAAGAGGGCCGTATTGCCCTCGTCCTCCTGGGCATAGGCGAGGATGGCGCCGTCCTGCTTGACCGCGGGGTAAATGCGGTAAGCATACGCGCCGTAGCGGTCCAGCCGTTCCGAGTAGCCGCCCTTGGCCTTGTATTCCTCGCGGGTATACAGCTTCAGCTTCTCACGCGGCGGATAAGTCCGGCCGGAAGCCAGGCCGCCTGAGGCATAAGCGTCCGCTTCCCCGCCCGCACCGGGCGCTTCATCGGGCGCATAGCCATACAGGTAGACAAACGTCAGTCCCGGCGGCCAGTTCCAGGTAAGCAGCCCCGAGCCCTCGCGGACCCGGCAGGCCGCCCCCGTAATTCTCCGCTCGTCCGGGGCTTCGGGAATCCACTGCCATTCGTTCATGTTCATCACCTTCTGTCAAAGCTTCCGCTGCCGCTTTCCCGACGGTCCGGTCCTCCGGCCGGGCGGCGGCCGGGACGATTCAGCGAAGCCGCCGGGCCGAGCGTACCGGGAGGCTTAACCGGAATCAGGAGGGGAGACAGCGCCAGCACCGCAGCCAGCAAGAGGTCGCCGAAGAATCGGCCGAGGCCGGGCGCGAAGCCGAGCCCCATCCAGAATTCGAGCACCACGCCGGCGAGAAGACCGGCAATCGCTCCGCCGATGCCGAAGCTCTTGGCCAGATGGCGGTTGTCGAACACGATGCCCAGGGCCACGCCCATAAGCGCCCCGATGCCCATGAGAAGCAGCACGCGCAGGAACCGGTAATAGGCGCTGTCCGCCCCTTCATCCGAGCGCTCGCCCATCAGGTGCCAGCCTCGGTTCAAGTCGTAGATCTTGGTGAATACACCGGACAGTTCGCCCGCGTTCTCGATGCCGTAGTATCCGCCGCCGGTCCGTTCCGCGAGCGCCCGCAGCAGGTTGACCGCTTCCTCATTCGTGTGGTTCATGCCCACCGTCTCGATCGGAATGCCCTGACTGGCAAAAGGGGCCGTCGCCTGAGCGAGGTCGACGTCGCTGTAGCCGTCCGAGATGAGGATGACCATGCTTTTGCGCGGGTTCGTCCGAGCATCGAGCTGATCGATAGCCATGGCCAGCGCTCCCGCGATATCCGTCTGTCCGGCCGGCGTGTACCCCTCCAGCCTCCCGGCCGCGGCTTCCCGGTCCTCATCCGTGCGCATCGGCGCGAGCGGCTGCAGGAGCTCCGGCCGCTCGTTGAACAGGATCACCGCCGCTTGCTTGCGGGAATCCATCCGCCGGATCAGCTTCTGCGCCGCCGTCACGCTCTCGCGGTTCGGGTCGGTCTTGAGCATGCTCTCCGACTTGTCGATGACGAGCACGATGTCCTGGGCCGGCTGATGCTTGCCGAGGCCGAAGCCGTAGAGCAGCTGGAACAGCGCTCCGGCGGCGAAGAGCAGGACGAACGCCGCCGGGACGAGCAGCTTCCAGCCGGTGGCCGAATACCGCATCCGCCAGCCCTGCCCGGCGAGCTCGGGCGAGACGGTCTCCGCCAGCAGGCAGAAGAAGACCGTCGCAAGGGCGAAGACGCCGAAGTAAAGCGCCATGAGCCACACGTTCGGCCATTCCGCGCCGAAGCGGGCGAGCAGCAGCTCCCCGGCGACGAAGCCGACCGCTCCTCCGATCAGGCTGAACAAAAACAACAGCATGCTGAATTTGCGCCGTGCCATTCCTTACTCCTCCTGTCCTGTGCGAAAACCCGGAGCTTCCGGATCGGGAAACCGCGCCGGCCGGGAATGCTCCGCAGTCCCCTCGAAAAGGCTCGCTTCCCGTCCCTCCGGGTGAAAGCGAAAGCCGTTCTCCAAGTAGGTGCGATAATATTTGCTGGCATTGCGGGCGTAGATCGTGTCCGCGAGACGGAAGCCGCCCATGATCGACAGCTTGTCGATCCCGCTCGTCTTCCGCTCGTGGACGCAGCCGAGCTGATAGGCCCGGCTCCCCTTGTCGAGCCCGAAGGAATAGCGGATGAACTCGCTCTCGTAATCGCCGAAAAAGTATTTTTCCTCGTAGCGGTGTTTCTGGGTGTAGTGGAACAGGGCGATCCGGATCGCGGCGCCGCTCTCCAGCCGTTCGTAGAGGTCGCGGAACAGCTCCTCCTTGGGCAGGATCAGGCCCTGTTCCTCGAACCGAACCGTCACGTTCGCCCGCTCCAGCAGCTCTTCCTCGAAGGACTGGCGGAACACGGCGTCCGTGAACACCTCGCGGCGGCAGACTTCGATCAGGCGGGCGAGCAGCGCGTCCGTGCCCCGGTCCAGCCATTCGGCGATATCGCCGAAAAAGCCGGAGCCGAAATAGAAATCGGGCCCCCGGCGGGCGGCCAGCTCCTGAACGATTCGCCGGGTCTCGGGTCCGTAGTACTCCGGGAGGTTGCGGTTCAGGTAGTCGCCGCGGGGTCCGGCGAATTCCCGAACCTCCTCGTCCAGCAGCGCGGCAAGCTCTTCCATCTGCTCCACCCGGCGGTAGGCGCGCTGATGCAGCCGGGCGAGCACCTCTTCCGAACGCTGCAGGAGCGCGAGCCGCGTCTCCAGCTCGAGGATGCGGTAGCGCAGCGGATAGATGCTGTCGAGGAGCGCCCGGCGGAAATGCCGCAGCCGCGCGCCCGGCAGCAGGCCGCCGGCGGGAAGGCGGTCGGCGCGGCCGTCCAGCGCCGACCGCAGCTCCTCGCGCGCATCGGCCAGCAGCCGGTCCGTCTCCGCTTCCTGGCGATGCAGCTCCCGGACGAGCCCGGTCTCGCTCTTCGGATGCGTCCACTCGTAGACGGAGTAGAAGCTGTAAGGCGGCTTCAGCCGCTCCGCCAGGCGGCGCTCCGTCTCCTCCTCGAGCGAAAGGGCGTTCAGCGCTTCCCGCGCCGCGGCCTCGAAGTGGGCCGAGAAGAAGGCGGAAGCATTCCCGCCGTACAGCTGCTCGGCCGCTTCCCCGAGGCTGAGCCGCTGCAGCTCGCCAAGCGGAACGCTTCGGGAGAGCAGCGCGTGCAGCTCGCTGAGCGCCGACTCCGGCGGCAGCAGGGCCTGTGTGCGGCGAGCCACGGCGGGCGCATCGAGGCCGAAGAGCTCGGCCGCTTCCGCCGGCTGCACCCGCCCGGCCTCCAGGAGCCGCTCGCGGAAGCCGCGGAAGACCTGCTGCAGCACCGTCACGGCGATCGCCGCGTTCGGCCGCCGGACCTCGGCGTACCCCGCCGAGGAATAGACGTTGTCCGGGACGGCGGGGTTCATGATGCTCTGCTTGTATTGCAGGTTGTTGTACAGCCCGCTCTCCCGGTCGAACTCGTGCACGGTGCGGCGGTTCTTGAGCAGCGTCAGGCTGCTGATCGCGGCATAGGCCTTGCGCAGCCCGTCGGGGGCGAGCAGCCCCGCCTCGTCCTTGTCCGAGAGCAGGTAAACCAGGTCGAACAACGGGGCGGGACCATGCTCCGCCGTTAGCGCGTAGCCGTCCCCGGTCAGGAGGAGCGGCTCGCTCAGCCGAAAGCTCCGCGACTGATAGCCCTCGAGCTCCGCCAGAAAGCTTAAGCCCAGGGAGGAGTAATAGGCGAAGTCGTCGCCCGCTTCTCCCTCGGACAGCAGGGCGTAGAGATCGGTTTGGATGAATTTGAACGATTCGCCCAGAATGCTCTTCGCTAAGAGCACCGCCTCCGGCAGCAGCACGTTCGCCGGGTCGTCCGCCCGCGTGACCACGGCCAAGCTGAGCCGCTCGAAGCTGGCGAACTGGCGGCCGTTCTCGGCGACGCGGTTGCCCGCCTGGCGGACCAGCCGGTTCAGCCGGGCGAGCTGCTCGGCGTCGGCCCGGAAACGGCGGTGCAGCTCGGGACGAGCCGAGCGGCGGTCCGGCTCGCTTTCGCCGCTCAGGCGAAAGGGCAGCACGCCCTCCAACTCCTCCACCGGCTCGCTCGCGGCCAGGTGCAGGTAGACCAGCGCCCGGCTGTTGGCACAGCCCCGCGCCATCCTCCGGTGAACCGCCCGCAGCGCTTCGCCCGCCCGGTCCCCAATGAACAGGAACACGAGCGGAGCGTACAGGCTCCGCTGTTCATCCGATTCGGCAGCCGCGTTGTCGGCCGCGTTGTCGTATTCATATAGAAATTGGCGCAACCGTTCGCGCATCGGCTTTTGCACATCCTTCAAGCCTGAAGCCGCAGGAACCGGCAAAGCCGGGCCTTGAGAGCCCGGCCATGCGGCAGCCGCGGACGGCGGCTTACTTGATGGTCTTCCAAATGTCGTTCACCCGGGCGGCCGCCATTCGGTAGAAGCGGTACATCTCTTCCCCGTTGACCAGCTCGGCCCGGTCGAAGTCGAGCGCTTCCTTGGCTTCCTGGAAGCCGGCCGCCATCACCTCGAGCCGGGTGACGAGCTGCTCGACGTCGGCCGCCCCGGTCAGCTTCTCGCTGCGCCGCGCCGCCTTCCGCTCGAGTGCGGCGACTCGCTTCGCATCGAGCGATTTCAGCTTCTCATAGAGAGCGTAATCGACGAAGCGGTTCACGCGAAGCAGGTTGACGAGCGGCTCCCAGGCTTCCTCCTCGGCGTCGTGGTCGTACACGTACTGCGCGCCTTTCTTGACGACGGTGCCGGTGTAGATCGCTTCGATGAACAGGTTCAGCCATTTCTCCTCGTCCTGATGCGCTCCGATCACGGCGGTCAGCTTCGCGATCTCGGCCTCGATCCGCTCGTACTTGGCGATCTCCTGCCGCACCTCTTCGCATAAGCCGGGGTAGCGGGTGAAGTTGTCGATGGCCAGCTCCCGGTTCACGCTGCCGAAGATCTCGCGGCTCGCCTGCCGCGCAAGTCCTTTCTCGGCCAGCGCCTTCAGCTCCGCCGCCGCGCGCTTCACCTCGCCGAGGTTCGGCTTGCCGCCGGTCAGCTGGAGATCGAAGCGGGCGAGGAAGGCCGCCGGGTCAAAGGGAGCGGTCAGGATGCATTCGAAGCGGGCCGAGGTGTTCGACTCCGCCGACTTCTCGCGGATGATCCGCCGCCGCTCCGCTTCCTCGAACAGGGCGCGGACCGTGAGGTTCAATTGCCGCACCCGGTTGTTGCCGTACGTGTCTCCCCAGGATTTCTCCGGAATCGGAGACGGCAGGTTGACCCAGTTGACCTTGTCGGTCTGCACGAGATGGCGTCCCGTGCCCTCGGGCAGCAGGATCGTCTTCTCGTAGCTCTCCTCGTAGCTCTTCAGCGGAGCGTAAGAGAACAGCGGCACCCCGTTCTTCGTATTCAGCCAGAAGATGCGGTTCTTGACCTCGCTCTCCTTGACGGTGAACCGGGAGTTGCCGACGGAATGGGCCTCGAAGTTCTTGATCCCTTTGTAGATGTTCGGGGCCTTGACCGGCACGGACACGAAGCCGTAGGACGGGAAATGAAACGCGCCCGAGCTGTTGCTCAGGTGGAACACCGGCACCGCTTCCTCGTTAAGCCGCTTGGCGATGATCTTCTCCATGATGCTCTCGATCGACTCGTCCTTGCCGTATTTGATCAGCAGGAAGTCCTCCATCGACTTGGTGATCAGGTCGCCGAACTGGTCGGTCATGAATTCGGAGATCGAGCCGACGACGTCGACCTCGGAATCCTTGATCCAATTCGCCGATTTGTCCAGCAGTTCCGCCGTAAAATCGCGGATCAGGTCGCTGACGTTCTTTTCGTCCATGATGCCATTGATCACCCGCTCGACATCCGGCACGCCGACGATATTCCAGTAGTAGGTCCGGTTGCCCTTGTGGTCGATGTTCTCCTCGCCCTCGGCCAGGATCTGGCCGTTCTTCTCGAAGATGACGTTCAGGGCGTTCAAGAGCTCGGTGAACACCGAGTAAATGCGGGAGTTCTGATCGTTCAGGACGCGGTACAGGTCCTCGTAAAAGTCGACCATCTGCTCCATCCGCTCGCGGTCGGAGTATAGCTCATATTCCTGGATTTTGGCTTCGATGTACAGGTCTTTCTTCTTCTCCTTGGAGATGAAGGCGTCCCGCGCGTCGCCGAGCCGCTGCTCCGATGCGGCCTTCGCCGCTTCGATGTCCTGGGGAATGCGGTACAGCGATTCCCGGAGCGTCTCGATGTAGGAGCGGATCAGCTCCAGCAGGCTCGCGCCCTTGTTCGTATAGATCAAGCGGTTCGCGTAGAACGGACCCTGCTCGGGATTCAGGAACATCCGCCGGATTTCCTCCGTGAAGCGGTCCACCAGCTCGCCCGGCAGCTGGCGGCGGGCCTTGATGTATTCCTCGCGGGCGCGGGTCAGGAACTGCTGCTCCAGCTCGGTATCGAGGCTCACGGCTTGCAGCTTGACGATGTTGGCGTAGCTCAGGCGCTCGCTGTTCTGGTAACCGGGAATCGGGTCGGGCACTCGCTTGAGGAATTCGCGGTGGACGGCGTCCAGGTCCATCCCCAGCTTATGGGCCGTCTTCTCCACATCCTCGCGGCTCGGGGCCGCCTGGAACATCGTCTCCATTTTGCGGAACAGCCGGTAGGCGAGGTAGGTGGTCATCTCCTCGATCGGCAGCACCGCCGACGAAGCGCCGATGATGTTGTATTGGTAGTTGGCGGCGTACGGCTTCGGCATCTGGTTGATGTTGCTGCGGATGTTGCTGATGTAATCATGGATGGCGAACTCTTCGCCGGACTGCTTCTCTTCCATCGCCATGAAGTTGGTGATGTTCTCGGCGGTGACGTTCATGCAGTAATCGTAGGCGTTCTCCAGGAGCCGGCCGTCCAGGTTCGTCGCCGAGATCAGATGCGCGAGGTTGAAGGGCGGCAGCGGCGAGTTGACAGTGAGGATGTTGCCGTAGCGCTGCTTGAAGCGCTCGCCGCGCTCGTCGGCGTTCATCCAGTAGTCCAATTCCTTAAGCGCCGCATAGCCGTTCTTCTTGATGTATTCGCGGGTGTGGTCGGTCAGGCTCTTGTTCGCCAGGTTGACGTCCGGCATGAACAGGTAGCCGAGCAAGCTCACCTTGTCGACGCCCGCGTCGGCGTACTCCCGCTCCATCAGACCGCGGACGATGTAGGCGATGTCGAGGAAGCTGCCGCTGCCCGTGCCGCCGCTGAGACCCGTCAGCAGGAACACCATCAGCTTCTTGTTGGTGCCTTCGGTCAGCGTCTTGATCTTCTTCTCGATCGTCTGCACGACCTGGACGATCTTGGTGAACAGCAGCAGCCGGCCGGTCTGGCGGTTGCCGGAGGCTCCGCCGACGCCGTCGGTGACGATGATCTCGGGCGACAGCCATTCCGTGATGTACGGCTCGAGCACGCTGCGGTTCTGCAGCAGGCTGCCGATCTCGGCGTTCGACAGCAGGACGAATTCCGTCAGCGGGTCGAGCCCGATGCCCTTGTATTTCTTCTGCAGCTCGCCTTCGTTCGTCTCGAAGCCGATGAACTCGATGTTGTCCGGCTTCTCCCGCTTCTTCTTGGACATGGGATCGTTCGGCAGCCGGAAGCGCCGGTTGATCTGGTATTTCAACCGGAGCAAGGCGTCGATGCCCGTTCCGCCGAGGCCGATGACGAGCATCGGGTTGTCGATCGTGTCCACCCGGATTTTCTCGGAGACGATGCCGCCGCCGAGCGAAACGTCAAGCTGCTGGATATGTTCGCGTACCAATGCTTTCATGGAATTTAAGCCTCCTGGCCGGAGCGGTCGGCTTGTTTCGCCGCCGCCCTCGCTTAAATGTACTCAAGCTGAATGGATTTATTGACCGATTGCAGCGAAATGCGGATACGATCGTTCTTGCGCAGCGTCAGGCCCTTCTCCGCGTCCACCGTGCGGCCCGATTTCTCGATCCGGCAGCCGGAGCGGTTGAACAGGACAAGCGTATCTCCCTTGCCCGGTTCGAAATAAATCTTGTCCGTCTCCGCGAATTCCGGCGCGAGCTGAAGCAACTGGTGCAGGCGGATGCGGCCTTTGAACGCGTTCAGTTTGCGGTACTGCGGGCTGAGCCGCTCGCCGGTGTTCTCGTCCCGCACCTCGACCACCAGTTGGCCGAAGAAGCCGCGGTTCGCCTTTTTCGTCCGCAGGAAGAGCAGGACGGCGGCCGCGATGACGAGAAGGGCGAGCAGCCCACTGAGAAGTACGGTCGTCCACGGAAAAGGTTTCTTCGGCTCGACCGGCGTGGGGGCGGAAGGCTTCGCGGATGGAGCGGCCGTCGCCGTTCCCGCCGCCGCGTCCACGGTTACCGGCTCGCTCTCGCGCACGAAGCCGGGGCCTTCCACCCGTACTTTGATCTCGTAGCGGCGGCTGTCCGGGATCTTCCAGCTGCCGGTGAACTTGTTCCCGTTCAGGGCGAGCGGCTGAAGCGTTTCTTTCCCCGTGCCGCTGTCCGTCGCCACGAGCGAGGCTTTGGCCGCCCCCAGGATCGCCTCATCCGTAATCGGAGCTCCTCCCGTCTCCAGATGGGCGGCGACGCTTATCGGGTCGCCCGGCTTGTAGCGGCTCGCGGCGGGCGGGTCCATCACGACGCGGATGTCATAATTAAAGACGAGGCTGATGTCGATCTTGTCGCGGTTCGCGCCCTTGACCTGCAATTTCCAGTCGCCCGCCGCCGGCTTGATCAGCTTGACGAGCGAATACGACGAGGACCGGGTGTAGATCGCGTCATCCCCCGGAACCGGCATCTCCTGGCCCGACGGATCGTAGAGCTTCACTTCCACGGCCTGGTCGGATACGATGGAGATATTGGCTTCCAGCACGTTGTCGTTCGGAATCGGCACCGTCACGTCCTGGAAGCTGCCGCTGCCGGTCAAGCTCTGCAGGGGAACGACCTTCAGCCTCAGCTCGCTCGCAAAGATCTCGCTCAGGATCTGCGGCAGGTTGTCGGCGGTGTCGGTCACGAACGTCTTGCCGCCGGTTTCGCTGGAGATTTGGTCCAGCACCGCCTTGTTCAGCTTGCCGTCGGCGTTCAGCCCGATGGTGTAGATGTGAATCCCCTTCTGCTTGGCCTCCTCGACGGCGGCGGCCAGCTCCCGGTCGGACTCGGCCTGCGTGCGGCCCTTGTTCAGCGAGTTGTTGCCGTCGGCGAGCAGCACGATCATCGGGCGGTGTCCGGGGGTCATGTCGGCCTCCAGAATCTTCACCGACTCCTTGACGCCCACCGCAATATCGGTGTAAGCGCCGCGGGCGAGCTGATCGACGAAGTCCTTCAAATCCTGCTTGTCTTGGGCGCTCTTGACCGTAAGCAGCGCCTTCTCCCGGACGATCTGGTCGGTGTACGCGAGCACCCCGACCTTGTCTCCGGAAACCGAAGTCATGTCGATGAACATCTTCATCGCTTCGTTGGCGACCTTGCTTCGGTCGCTCTCGGCCATGGAATTGCTGACGTCGATGGCGAGCACCGCGTCGAGCTTCTCGTCCGTATCGGCGGCATGGGCCACGGAGGCGGGAAGCAGTGGGAGAAGAAGGGCGGCGACCAACAGGAACGCCGCGGCAGCGAACCGCAATCGGTGGGTAATCTTCACGTGAGGTACTCCTTTTCGGAAAGGACGCCTCGCAGGCTTGCCCTGTTCAAGCGTCCGGATGGATAGTAAAATGAGCCTACGGGCGAAACTCGCCGAAGGCAGAAGCGGCTAGGCCGCACTCCCATTCTAATGGAAGAAGGCAAGTATTACAAAATTCGGCTCGTTTTCATTGGTCCGGGAACGGCTCCAACCTTTATGGGGTCGGTTCTCTCAAACAGACCGCCCGGGCGGCGCGCTCCCTTTGCGCCTATCGGCCTATCCGTTTGAGCGCCGTTCCTCCCCGTAATCATACCGTTCCCCTATGCAAATTTCCATACCTTTGTAGATTGGGAGGAAGAGCCGGAACTCCCGGCTCGCCGACGATGAGAGAATACTGGCTCAAGGCCACGGAAGCGTGGCCCCCTTACCTCATACTGGTGGGAATCGCCGTCTACGTCCTGGTCAAAGGCCTGCGCCTGCGCCGTCTCAAACAGCTTACTCCGCCCCCCGGAGAGATGGACGACGCCCTGATCGAACGTCTCAATGCGGGGAGGTCCGGCGAATGAGCGGCAAGCAGGCCGTCCACTTCAGTCCGCGGCTCGTGACCGCGCACCGGTTCGAGCGGTTGCGCTTCTGCCGTACCTGCGGCTCCGTCACCTCGCTGCGGGGCGAGACTTGTCCGTCCTGCCGCCGGACCGGAACCCTGCTGCCGCTCTCCCGGATGGGAGCGGGAAGAATCCGCCTCCGGAGGCTGGCGGAAGCGGTTGTTCTCGCCCTGGCTGCGGTCGCCGCCGTCGCCCTCGCCGCGAATTCGCTCGAGCGGACCGTCGTCGCGGTCCTCGGCGCCGGCGCGCTGTCCGTGTATTTCTATCTGCTGCGTCGCTACGCCGATTCCTTCGCGCCGTATCGCCTTCACCGGCTGCTGCTCGACGAGACCGACCGGATCGCCGAAGGGCTGGCGACCGACGAGCGGGCGGCCGAAGCCGATTACGAGGCGGACCGCTACCGGGAATGCTACGAGAAGCTGCGCGAGATCGGCGAGTTTATCTGGACGGACCGCATCCGCTACAACAAGGTGATCTGCCTCGACCGCTTCGTGCTCCGCAAGGACATGGACCTGGAGCTGGAGAGCGTCGTCCCGCGGCGGTTCAACAAGCTGTTCGTCCGCTATCTGTGGGAGGTATCCAAGGTTAACCGGCCGCTGATCCGGGAGAGAACCCTGGATTATGCGCTGCGCTTCCGGGGGGATATCGAGAAGCTGCCGTACGGACCGGAGGTCATGACCAACATCGCCAGCGCCGCCCTGCGCTCGCAGGCCAACCTGAGCGCTTGCGAATACCTGCTCGCCGATTATGCCGTCGCTCTGCCGCGGGACCGGTTTCTCCGGCTCTGCCGCCTGCTCGCCTCGACGCGGGGCTATTATCCGACCCTCGCCGCCCGGACGGCCGAAATCGCCCGCACCCGCTATGCGGGAGACAAAGAGGTGGAACGGGCCGCAGGCGCCATCGGCCAGGCCTCTTGGAGATAGACGAACCGGGCGGCCGCCCCCCTGCACAGCGGCCCAAAATAACAAAACGCCCGCGCATGGCGCGGGCGTTCTTTCTTATCGTTTTAGACTTCATAACTGTCGCTGACCAATTCCCTCACCACATTGCGGGCCATCCGCACCTGATGCGGCTTCTTCGTCCTCAGCGTCCGGACGATCTCCTGCAGATCGGCTTCCGATTCGGTGTATTTCTCCTCGTCGTCCAGATACGCGAACAGCTGCGTGACGCTGACGTCGAGGGCATCGGCGATCTTCACGAGGTTGAGCAGGGACACGTTCTTCTCCCCGCGCTCAATCTGCCCGATGTACGAGTAGTGGAAGCCTCCTTTTTCGCCAAGAACCTCCTGGGACCAGCCCCGTTCCTTGCGCAGATCTCTCACCCGATGGCCGACAAGCTGCAAAACATCCTTCTGCATCATCTACACCCCACTATAGAGAAAGTGTAGAGAAGAAGGCAACCAGTAAAAATAGGTAATTAAGTCGTATGATCGTCGAAAAAGATATTAATAAATCCTATCTTTATGTATAATGGGGATATCTGTCTATGAAAGGAGTCCCCGTTCGTGCCCGATTGTCAGCCGGAAGGCCCAGCCTCGCCGGAACAGCTCATGCGGGAGTCCCGCACGCATCTGGAAACCGCCATCGCCTTCGCCGACCAGCGCATGCCGCGGCCGAGCCTGTCCTACGCCTCGCGCTCGGCCCGGCTGTTCCTGGAGGCCTATTACGCCAAAGGGCAGAGAAGTCTTCCCGCGAGAAGCCCGGCCTACGACTATCACCTGCTGCGCTACGCCGCCGACCAAGGGGCGCTCGCCCTCGCGGACGAGCTCCTGCTCCGCAGCCTCTGGTATGTCTCGGAGCAGTACGACTACATCCTCGCGGGCAGCGGAGCCGGTATTCCGATCCGCCGGCTGCTGACCAAGCTCTTGACTCTGCTCGAGCAGATGGAAGCCGCCGTTCTGTCTCCGGCTTACCTGCGCAGGCGTCCCAGCTCCTGAACGATCGCGTCGATCTCGCTGACGCTGAAGGTTTCCTTCGACATGACATGCTCGTACAGCTCGACCAGCTCCTCGTAGCGGCCTTCCGCGAAGTGCTCGGAGCGGATCGCTGCGCCGGAAGCGACTCTCAGCTTCAGCTTGATCTGTTCGATCATATACTCTACGTTTTCTTTCGATGCGTTTGCCAGATTCATTTCTCTCATCCCTCCCGCTGCCGAATACGGCCGATACGTCATTATACCCGATTCTCCCGTTCGGCGGGCAAGCGGATTTCCACGACCGTGCCGTTTCCCGGCTCGCTTTTGACGGAATAGGTTCCGCGGTGGTTTTCGATGATTTTGAAGCTGACCATGAGCCCGAGCCCCGTTCCTTTTTCCTTGGTCGAATAGAACGGTTCGCCCAGGCGCGCCAGCTTCTCCTCGGGAATGCCGCAGCCGTTGTCGGCGATGCGCACCCAGATGTCGCCGTCCGGCTCCGAGCCGGTCTCGACATGAATCATGCCGCCGACCGGTACCGCTTCCAGGCTGTTCTTGAGGATGTTGAGGAAGACCTGCTTGAGCTGGTTCTCCACGCAGGAGACCGGATGCAGGCCGGGGGCGAAGCGGGTGACGAACTGCACGTTGCCCATATGCGCCTCGGGCTCCAGCAGCATCAGCACATCCTGGAGAATTTCGTCCACCTGTTTCTTTTGGAACGACCAGACCTGCGGCTTGGCCAGGACGAGAAATTCATTGATGATGGTCTCGATCCGCTCCAGCTCGCCCATCATGATCATGGTGTAGGCCTTGTTGGTCATGCTCCGCTCAAGCAGCTTGGTGAAGCCCTTCAGAGCGGTGAGAGGATTGCGGATCTCGTGGGCGACGCCCGCCGCCAATTGGCCGATGGCGGACAGCATTTCCGATTTGCGCAGCAGCTCCTCGGCCGTCTTGTGCTCGGTGATGTTCTGGGACATTTTCAGCACATGGATGATGTCGCCCTGGGGATTCTTGATCGGCAGCATCGTCGCGCCTTCCCAATACCATTCGCCATCGCGCGTGCCCATCTCGATCTCGCCCGCCCAGCGGTTGCCGCTCTTGACCTGCTCCCAAATCTCTTGAAAAGACACCCCGTCGATCTCCGGCGGATGAAGCTGGTCGATGTCCAGCCCGCGCACCTCCTCCGGCAAATAACCGGTATGCTCGGTGAACTTCTGATTGACGTATTCAATCCGGCCGGCCGGGTCGGTGATGGCGATGATGCTGTGGTTCTGCTCGATGGCGTAGGACAGCTTCCTCAGCTCCGCCGTCGCCTGCCGGAATTCGGTGATTTCGGTCAAGGTGACCTGGAGCCCGCGCAATCGCTCCTCTCCCGGGCCGCTCGGATAGATCACCAGGCTGTACCACCGCCCGCTGCGGCTCGAGATCTCCCTCTCGAGAGGAACCCGGTTCTCGGCTGCCCAGGCGATATCGGCGCACAACCCGTCCAATGCAAATTTGTCCGCCAGCTCGCCGAGCGGTCTGCCGATATCCTCGGCGGCAAGCGGGATTTCCAGGGTAATCTGAGGATTGAATTGCCTCAGCCGAAGCTTAAAATCAAAGACCAGGACGCCGATGCGGGCATGCTTCGTCCATTGGCTCCAGTCCCGGTATTTCTGCTGCCATTCGCCCAATTGCCGGCAAGCGCGGGCATACTCCCGGGTATGCTTGTCTTCCCGCCGGATGAGCTCCGCGTTCTGCCGGAGAAGCTCCCGGGCGATGACTTCGCGTTCTCCCAAGCGGGTCAGCAGCTCGCGGTTGCGGGCTTCCAGCTCCCGAATTCGGTTCTCCAACCCTTCGCGCGAGCTTGAATCGGGCTCCGGCGAACGATCGAACGGAACAGAGGACGGTCTCGCGTCCGGTTTAACCGTCAGCAGATGAAGCGAAAGCTCGTTTCTTCTATCGGACATGCGATGACGACCTTCTCCCTGTTCCATTCGTTGATCCTTTCCTGATGAGAGGATAGCTCCGATTCGCGGCGGAGAGGGGCTGCCTGCAGTACTGTCGATTCGCCTAACGGTTCGCTCGCTTCTTCCCGGATCGGTTGCCTGAAGCCGTTCCCGGACGCTTGGGAGCATCCGCGGTCCCCGCGAGCCGCCGGGACAAGCCGCCGCTTTTTCCATGATACAATATCCCAACGATCACTACTACTAATATTTACCAACGTTTTCCGCCAAAAAGATAACCCATTCGACGGCCCGCCCGCTTCTCCCTCCCCGGCCCGCCGCCCTTCCCCCGCAACGGAAGCTGCGCTACGCAGCTTGGGATCTCCTCCCCCGCGCTTAGTCCGCGAGACCTTTTCCGACGGGAATCTCCTGCGCCACATAATGCTCGGTACCCAGAGAGACGAGCCCCTGCCCGCTGGTGATATCGGTCAGCCAGGCGGCGAACGCCTCCGCCGCGGAGGCGACCGGCTGGCAGTGCAGGGTGACCTTGTCGGCAAACAGCGTCTCCCCGAGCCGCGTTCCCCGCATCCTCAGCTCATGCTCCACCTTGCCGAGCCAGGTGTAGTCGATCTCCAGGTAGACATCCCGGTGCAGGACCTGCAGAACGGGGCCTGCCGCCGCAAGGCCGGCTACCGCTCCGTCCGTGTAAGCCCGAATCAGGCCGCCCGCCCCAAGCAGGATGCCGCCGAAATAGCGGGTGACGACGACCGCGACATCCTTCAGCCCCTGGTTCTTGATCACTTCGAGAATCGGCTTGCCCGCCGTTCCGCTGGGCTCGCCGTCATCCGATTGCTTCTGCCACTCGTCCCGTTCTCCGATCACGTAAGCGGAACAGTTATGGGTGGCTGCGCTGTGCTCCTTCTTGATCTCCGCAATGAACCGCAGCGCCTCGTCCTCCGTCCGTACCGGCCGGGCGTGCCCGATAAACCGCGACTTCCGGATGACGATCTCGGCCGATCCCTGCCTTTCGACTGTCTTGTAGCTGTCCAGCATGCGCGCCGCTCCTTCTCGCATTTTCCGTAAATTGTACCATGCCGGTCCGAAGCGCGGCAAAGCCGGCGGCGCCGGCGGAAACCTTGGGTAAACGTAAAAAAGTCCGTTGACGCCCGCGTCCGAATCCTCTAAAGTAGTTCGAAAGAGAGAAGAAAGACGATCATTTGTTCTCCTTCGCTCACTAACGTCTCCGCCATTCCACTTACGCGAAAGGGTCCGTTTATGAACCGTGTCCGCATCCCCATGAGCCGCTATGCCGGCTTGCTCTACGGCTACCTCAAGCCGCAATGGAAGCGCGTCGTCGTGCTTTATGCGCTCTTGGCCGCATCCATCGCCATGCAGCTCGTCAATCCCCAGATTGTCCGCTATTTCATCGACTCGGCCCAGTCGGGCGCCGGAATGCGGGACCTGTACCGGGCGGGAGCCTTATTCATCGGCGTCTCGCTCTTGTACCAGATCATCGTTCTCGTTACCACCTACCTGAGCGAGAACGTCGGCTGGACCGCCACCAACCGGCTGCGCTCCGACGTGGCCGGACACTGCCTGCGGCTCGATCCGAGCTTTCATAAGCAGCATTCCTCCGGCATGCTGATCGAGCGGGTGGACGGCGATATCAACGCGCTGTCCAACTTCTTCTCCAAGCTGTCGGTCATGCTGGTGTCGAACCTCGTCCTGATCATCGGCATTCTCGTCCTGCTGTTCCGGGAAGGCTGGCAGATCGGGCTGGTCATGCTGCTGTTCGTCGCAGCGGCGATCGGCGCTCTGCAGACCGTGCGCCGCTATACCGCCCCGCTGTGGACCAAGGTGCGGGCGATCAGCGCCGAGTTCTACGGCTTTCTCGGCGAGCATCTGGAGGGAACCGAGGACGCCCGGGCCAACGGGGCCGCCGGCTTCGTGATGAACCGCTTCTACGGCATTATGCGGCGCTGGCTGCCGCTGCGGTTCAAGGCGTTCATGGGCTTCGCCTCGATGTGGATCACCTCGCTCGTCCTGTTCGCCATCGGCGGCGCCATGGCCTTTGCCGTCAGCGCCTCTCTCTACCGCCACGGCGCCATCACCTTGGGAACCGTCTACATGATCGTCTATTATACGGAGCAGCTGTCGCGCCCGATCGAGCAGATCCGCACCCAGATGGAGGATTTGCAAAAGGCGGACGCCAGCATCGGCCGCATCGGGGAATTGCTCGCCGTCGAGTCGAAAATTCAAGACGGCGAGGGTGCGGCGCTGCCCGCCGGGGCTCCGGAGGTTCGCTTCCAGGAAGTCGAGTTCGGCTACGAGGACGAACTCACGACCTTGAAGGACCTCGACTTTACTCTGGAGCGGGGCAAGACTCTCGGCGTCCTCGGGCGCACCGGCAGCGGCAAGACGACGCTGGCCCGGCTGCTTCTGCGCTTCCATGACCCCCGCGGGGGAAAGATTACGCTCGACGGCCGCAGCCTGGCGGACTTTCGCGTGGCCGACCTGCGCCGCCATGTCGGGATGGTCACGCAGCAGATCGAGCTGTTTCAAGGAACCGTCCGCGACAACCTGACGTTCTACGACGATTCGGTGCCCGACGGAGAGATCGAAGCGATTCTGGCGGAGCTCGGCCTCGGCGACTGGCTGCGGTCGCTGCCGCTCGGCCTGAATACGCCGCTCGCCTCGAACGGAGGCGGCCTTTCCGCCGGGGAAGCGCAGCTGTTGGCCTTCGCCCGCGTCTTCCTGGCGGGGCCGGGCGTCGTCATTCTCGATGAAGCGTCCTCCAAGCTGGACCCGGCCACCGAGCAGAAGATCGTGCGCGCGACCGACCGGCTCGTCCGGGATCGCACCTGCATCATCATCGCCCACCGGCTCGCGACCGTCCGCCGCGTCGACGACATCCTCATCCTCGACGCCGGACGCATCGTCGAGCACGGCCGGCGCGAGGCGCTTGCCTCCGATCCCGGCTCGCGCTTCAGCCGCATCCTGACCACCGGATTGGAGGAGCTGACCGAATGAGCACATTCTCGTTTTTGTGGCGGCTGTTTCGCTACCGTCCCGGGCTGTACGCCGCCAACTTGTTCGCTTGGACGATGGTCTACCTCACGCCGGTCCTGCCCGGCCTGGTAACCAAGCTGTTCTTCGATGCCCTGACGGAAGGCGCCGCCTACCGCCTCGGCATTCCGGCGATCCTCGCCCTGATGATCGGGGCGACCCTGGCGCGCTGCCTGTTCATCGCCCTCGGCTTCGTCACGGACGTGCATTTCCGCTTCCGCATCGGCGCCCTGCTTCGACACAATCTGCTGCGGCACATTCTCCGCGAGCCGGGGGCGAAGGCGATCCCCGTCTCGCCGGGGGAAGCGATCAGCACCTTCCGCGACGACGGAGATCACGTCGAAGAAGCGATCAGCTGGTCCGTCGACGCCTTCGGCATGGTGGCGTTCGCCACCGCCGCAGCCGTCATTCTCGTGCGGATCAACGCCGAGCTGACCCTGTGGGTGTTCCTGCCGCTCGTCGTCGTCGTGAGCGTGGCGCAGCTCGCTACCACCCTGCTGCAGAAGTATCGGGCCGCAAGCCGCGAAGCGACAAGCCAGGTGACCGGCGCGATCAGCGAGATGTTCAACACCGTCCAGGCGATTCAGGTCGCCGGGGCGGAAGACCGCGTCATCCGCCGCTTCGAGAAGCTGGGGGAGCAGCGGCGCAAATCGGTGCTGAAGGACAAGGTGCTGAGCCAGTTGCTCGACTCGATCTTCTCGAACACGGTCAACCTGGGAACCGGCCTTGTGCTGATTCTGGCTGCCGGCCAGATGCGTTCCGGCGAATTCACGGTCGGCGATTTTGCCTTGTTCGTGTACTACCTGACCTTCGTCACCCAGTTCATCCAGAACTTCGGCAAGTTCATCACCGATTTCAAGCAATGCGGCGTCTCCAAAGACCGGCTGCTCTCGCTGCTTCAGGAGGCGCCGGAGGAGCGGCTCACCGAGGCGCATCCGCTCTACCTGACGGAGCAGCCTCCGGCGGTTCCGTCTCCGAAGCTGCGGCCGGAGGACCGGCTGGAGGAGCTCGCCGTCCGCGGACTCCGCTACCGCTACCCCGACAGCGACCGGGGGATCGCCGACATCGCCTTGACCCTGCCGCGGCATTCGTTCACCGTCATCACCGGCCGGATCGGCGCGGGCAAGACCACGCTGATCCGCACCCTGCTCGGCCTGCTGCCGAAGGATGCGGGCGACATCCGCTGGAACGGCAAGGAAATCGCCGATCCGGGCGCCTTCTTCATCCCGCCCCGGTCGGCCTATACGCCGCAGTCCCCGCGGCTGTACAGCGATTCGCTGGCCGACAATATCCTGCTCGGCCAGGAGGCCACCGCCGAGGAGCTGGAGACCGCCATCCGCTCCGCCGTCATGGAGCAGGATGTCGCCGCCCTCGCCGAGGGGCTTGCCACGCGGATCGGACCGCGCGGCGTGAAGCTGTCCGGCGGCCAGGCGCAGCGGACGGCGGCGGCGCGGATGTTCGTCCGCGACCCCGAGCTGTTCGTCTTCGACGACCTGTCGAGCGCGCTCGACGTCGAGACGGAACAGCTCCTCTGGGAGCGGCTGTTCGACCGGCGGCAGGCGACCTGCCTGGTCGTCTCGCACCGCCCGGCGGTGCTCCAGCGCGCCGACCGGATCATCCTGCTGAAGGACGGGCGCATCGAGGCGGAGGGCAAGCTCGCCGAGCTGCTCGCGTCGAGCGAGGAAATGCGGCGATTGTGGCACCAGGAAGGCGAGAAGCCGAGCGGCTCGCCCGCTTCCCGAGGATAAGCGTCCCCTGCGGCGCTTCGCTTCACGGCATGCCGATCCAAACCCGAGGCCGTCTCTGCGGGACCTTCCCGTGGAGGCGGCCTCTTTTATTTTCCGGCGCGGAAAATAAAAAACCTCCCCTCAAATGGGCTGCGGCCACACTTGAACGAGAGGGGTTCCGGGTCCTTCATCCGCTTCCGCCGCCTCCAACCGCTCGACGATTGCCTTATACAGGCGGGATAGGGCGGCATCGTCGAGAAGAGGCGGCCCCGATGGCTCCATCGGCATCGCTCCTTCCAACGACAGACAGCCGCCGTCTTTGGTTGTCGGAGACCCGCCGGCACCGGCAAGGCTGCGTCCCGGTCCGTCCATCGAAGTGGGTTCCGCCGTACGGCCGTTGCCTGGATGGATCGCAATCTTGATGTCGATCCCGTACCGTTCTTCCGCCTCTCGGGCAAAATCCCGTTCGTGGGTGCCTTCTCCCAGGCACAGGAGGATGAGGTCGGGATCATAGGCGGCGACAACGGCCTGCAGCAGGTAATCTTCTTCCGCCTGGTGATAGGGAAGCGAGACGATTCCTCCACAGGGATCGTCCACAAGGGCACTCGCGGAGACGACAACGCTGTAATAGCCGTCCTCCCGGAACAACCTCCCTAACCGCATACCCCAGAGATGCGCCGCTTCCGCTTCGCCCAGTACCCCAAGGATGGGAACGGATAGGGGCGGCGCATCGACCGGAACCGGCGATACTCTCCCGCTTTGCCGGAGTCCAGCGCCTTCCAGCAGCCTTCTGGCCTTCTCCAGGCTAAGCATCGGGCTATTCTGCATGAATCGGCAGAGGAGGGCACTGACGTAAGGAGCGGCGTAGCTGTTGCACACCGAGGTCACCGACGTTTCTCCCCGGAAATTCACCAGCGAGTGCCCGCTTCGAGCCGTAATCTCAATCCCGTCATAGGGCTTGGAATGGAAGAGATGCTGCCCATCTTGAAGCAGACCCTCTTCGTCGCATTTCACGCCGATCACCGTGTTCAGAGACGCGGGGCAGGATACCCGGTTCAAGTTGTCGCAAGCCGCCACAAGAAGCGTTCCCCGCTCGGCCAGCTTGCCGATGATCCCCGCAATCCCGTCGAAATCGGCAAAGCAGCGGGTGCCGAGGCTCATATGGATCAAGTCCGCCGGTATGCTTAAGCACCAGGTCAACGCTTGCAGCAAGTGCTTTTTGCTGGTCGTGCTGCGGTCGTCGGAGATGATTTTGACGCTCGATAAGACAACCCCGGGGGCGTATTTACGGATAATGCCCGCACAGGTGGTGCCGTGGGAAATCCGATACGGGTCATATCCCGTCCGAGTGAACATCGTCCCATCAGGACCGACTTCCATGTTGTACAGCAGGTCCCCGCATTGATAATAGCCTTCGTTGATGCCGTCGTCGATCACGACAACATGCTTATCTCCCATGCCTGACCGGCTCCTTGGCCTTGATCTGGTCCATGATAAGAGAGATAACGCCCGTAAACGAAGTAAACGTGCCGTTGGCGATTTCCTCTCCCGGAATCGAGATGCCGAATATCCGTTCAATGTCCGTATAAAGGTACAGCAAATCCCGGGCTTGCAGCCTGAGGCTCGCTCCGAGGAAGTGCGCTTCCCGTCTGGCCTCGCTCCATTCCCCCGCAGGAAAGCCGAAGCGCTCCTCCATCATCTTTTCCATCTGCAGCGTGACCGACGTTAAATTCCAAGCTTCCATATGCCGTTCCCTCCTGATCTCCTCCCCGGTCTCTCCCTCGCTAGACGAGTTCGATTTCGGAGCATTCCTCCAAATCCTCAATGACCCGGTTGTACATCTCTCTTAAATCGGACTCGTTCATACTATTAAAAATGGATAATCCCATCTCCCGGAAGGAAGGGATCTTGGCATCAATAAAATCTGACGATAAGGTTAGGTATTCCTCCTTCTCGAAGATTTTCGCGTTATCCCACTGAAAGCGGGTATTGGCCAATGCAAAATGATCGATCTCAAAGCCGTTGCGATAACGAACCAAATTGCGGACTTTCTCAAAATACTCGGGAGTAAACGCATCGTAAAAGGCGCTCAAGATAACGGCGTCCGGTCTTACCGCCTGCGAAATCTCGTAGGCCAGAATGCCAAAATAATTGGGAAGCTTGTGATTCAACATGGCGACGCCACCCGGAATGCCGATCAGAATTACATCGGGCTGCTCACTCTTTTCCAAATCCTTTACATATCGGTTGAAGCGAATGATTTTTTCCGTCTCCATATAACCCGGTTCAACCATAAAACCCGGCATGGAATGAAACCCCAAGCATTCGCAGTAGCTTCGCGACCCGATCTGGCTTACCTTATACCCTTCGTTAAGCAAGGATTCCCGTAAGCCCAATTGAATCTCAAACTTATTGCATCGATCGGACAAGCCCATAACAAAAATAACCGGGGTATCGAGTTTAAGGATGGACTGGTCAACCGCAGAAATGGTCATCATCCTGGAACTTGCGTCGGCGTAACTCTTATAATCCACCCCGTTTTGGGCGCATACCCCCATTACTTGCTCTTCCATATCAAGCGGAAGCTCCACTGTGCTGAGCACATGCTTGCGGGCCTCCGCCGTTTTTACCATTTGAGGTAAGATGACTTTTGCTATATCGACCGGCGGGTTGGATTCCACGAACAGCACAGCATTGTACTCCTCGCCGATCTCTTCAAAATGGTGTCGGACGATCCTATTCAGAGGTTTGCCGCCATCCGCATAAGAAGCATCCTTACCGGATAATCCCCAGCCTTTCAACGAAACCAATCCCCGAACTTCAATTTCCTTCAACAATGTCCGATGTCTGAGTAAAGGGGCAGACTCCAGGCTATAAGGGAAAACCACCGCTTGATAATTCATCGGCCGCTCCTTCCTTGGCATGGTTATTCATGGGCCAGTGGATAAAAGGCATGGAAATCATACCCTAATTCTTTCATGACACAAATGTCTTTGAGCAAGCTTTCCGTGTTGGCGCGTACCGAACCGCAATGCTTGCCTTTTTCTTTGGCCGACAGTTCCGTAGTGGTATCCGCAAAGGCTGCGCATAAGTAGCAAAACCGGAAGGACCAGCAATCCTTGCAGCGCTCTTCTGTCAGTTTTCCTATATTCAGAATTCCCCTAATTTTTTCATAGTCAAATCCGGAATGAATGTTGCCAATCTTCATGTTTTCGGAAGTTTCGCTGACTCTTTCGCAAGGGAAAAAGTTCCCTTCAATGTCTATAAACAACCTCAGGGCTCCCGGAATGCAGGGTCCGCCATGATGAATCGCTTCCGGAATTTTTTCAGTTAACTGCAAGAGCTCATAGGTTCTGATCAAATCCTGGAATTTTTTCTCCACCAGCCGAGAAATATGCTTTGCATTCAGCTTTTTTAATCTCAACAGCATAATTTTGAAATACTCGTATTCATTGTCCTGGATAAACTTTTCGTTTTGTTTAAGGTTTTGCTTGGAATATTGTCCTGCGATGAGAGACATCATCGTGTGCATGTCCTTCACGGTTTCAAATTCGTTAAAAAACCGGGTGACACAGGAAAAATCGTTTTCCGGATTTACAACGGCATTAATCGAGATTTTTTTGAAATAGTCCGGGAAGTTATTGTGGATCTCTTGAAGGTTGTGCACCACCCGATCGAAGGAGCCTTCGTTTCCGCATAATTTTCTTGTCCCGTCATGCACGTCCTTTGGCCCATCCAAGCTGATGACCAAGGCGACAGCGCGCTTTTCCAGTTCACTCACGATTTCCCGGTTCAGCAAGGTGCCATTTGTAGTGAGCGTGAATTGGATCTCCTTGCCTTCCCCCCGAAGGTTGCAATAATCGATGCACGTTTTCACAAGATCGAATTCCGTCAAAGGCTCTCCCCCGTAAAAGCCGATCGACACGGTAGCGCTGTCACGGGAGTGGTCAAACAAAAAATCAATGCTTTTTTTGGCGGTCTCAAAGGTCATGGTTTTGTTCTGGTGGGATCGGTTGTAATAGTTGCCGGAATAAGCGCAATACTCGCAGCGCATGTTGCATTGCTGAGTGACCTGGAGTGTAAGCTTTTCCACTCGGCCAGTAAGATGATTTTCCAGCAATTCGTCGGTGGGATGGAGCACTTTCTTGGCGCGGTTCGCAGAAAGAAAACCATTTTCGCGGAGCTTATCCAACTGTTTTTGGGTTTGGGCAAGATCTTCGCCGGTTCCTGTCTCTATATTTCCTTCATTTGCGATTCGGTTCCAAAGCTTTGGGTTAATCCGTAAAATCGCATTTCGGTTGACATCATAAACATAATGAGATCCTGGCGTCTTAAAGGAATGGATAAACGGCTCCGTTTTACTCATGTGATCTCTCCTGTCCCTAAACGTTGGAAAACTCACCAATCGGGAGTCGACTTCACCGATTGGTGAGTACCTAACTAACGATTAATTATGGTTACTGGCCATAGAATTGATAGAAGCATTCGAAATGGAAGCGTACTCGTTAGCTGAGATCACACTGTTGGTAGCCGCATTCTGTGAATCCGTGCATTTGCAAGAGGACCAACAGGAACAACTCATGCAGGACCGGCAATAGCTTTCGATGGTTTCCTCCGCTGCCCAAAGCTTCTTCCCCAATTTTCTCATGTTCATTCTCCCTTCGTTCGATTGGTTTGCCTTCATGAATCCGTGGAGTGGCATGTATTTGAAATAACGGCCCCTTGTCCGCGGTTACAAGGAGAGTTACGTCAAATCGGAAGCGGCTGTCTCTGATATTCGCTCACGGTCCCGTTCTCTACGCGGAAAAAGCGGTCTGCATGCTTCACGGACTCCGGTTTATGGGAAACCACCAGAATGGTTTTTCCGCTTTGCTTAAGCAGACCTAATCGCTCGTTAAGCAGGCATTCCGACTCCGCATCGTACCCCGATGTCGCTTCGTCCAGGAGGAGGATGGGGGCATCCTTGGCGAAGGCCCGGGCCATGGCGATTTTTTGCTTTTGCCCGCCGGAGAGACCGGAACCGTTCCGCCCAACCCGGCTCTTGACCGTCAGCGGCAATTCTTCGACGAACGAAGCGGCGGCGCTATCGTCCAACGCCTTCCTGACTTGATGCTCCCTCAGCCGGAGCCCGCCGGCGACATTCTCTTCGATGGTTGCATCGAACAGAAAGGCCTCTTGGCTTGAAACCGCTACCAATCGACGGTAGACCTTGAGCTTCATATCCTGGATATTCACCCCGTCCAGGAGAATTTCGCCCTTCTGCGGAGCGTAAAACCTCGCCAGCAGATTCAGGATCGTGCTTTTGCCCGAGCCATTGGCTCCCGTAAAAACGACCAGTTCCCCCGGATGGATTTGAAAGGAAGCATGCACGAGGATAGAAGCGTCATTCCCGTAGGAAAAGCTGACGTTGTGGAAGCTGATGCGGCCCGTTAACGGCTCCTGGGCAATTTCCCGCTTCGCTTGAAAAAGCGGAGCTTGCTGTTCCGTCTCGGTATCCAGGAATTCAAAAAATCTTCTGGCCGAGGGCAGAATATCGGCAAACAGGTATTTGACGTTGATCAGGGAAGAGATCGGAGCCACCACATAGATGCTGTACGTCATAAAGGCGAACAACCCGCCGATCGTCAGGCTGCTGCCAAATACCAGGTAAGCGCCAAGGATGTAGAGGACGTTCGTGATGAGTTGAAGCAGCAGGCTGTCCGCGTATTCGTTCCATTTATCGATGAAGGCCATCTTGATATTGGTTTTGATCAGCTTGCGCTGCAGGTTGGTAAACTGGCCGGTTTTCTCCGAGTACAATCCCCACAGCTTGACTTCCTTAATCCCGCTTAAAACCTCTCCATACCAAGCAGAGTAGCTGCGGCTGTATTCAATCAACTCTTCCATGAGCTTTTTTCGTTTGCGGGCAAGATACCGGGTCGCCAGATACCGGAGTGGCATAAAGAAGAGCACGACCAGAGTGAGCCGCCAGTCAATCAGGAAGAGGCCGATCGCTCCGCCGATAAGCCGAATGAATTGCGTCAGTAAGGAGAAGATCCCCCTGTCGCACAGTCTGGACAGATTCGCCGCATCCATGCTCACCGTACCGATGATTTCCGTGGCATTTTTTTGGTTGAAATAATCCAGCTTCAGCTTCAGCGAATGCTTGAAGGCCAAACTCTTTAAGGAATAGTGAAACATGGAATTTACATACGACAAATTTTTGGTTTCCAGAAGCCCGATCGTTTGATCCGCAAGCAACAATAGAATGGTATACAGGCAATACACAGCGACGGTTCCCATGTCATGCTTCAAAAGCCCCTGATCCATCATCTGCTTGTTGAGCAAGGGAAGGATCAGATGAATTCCGGAGGAGGCCAGAAGAGTGGCGAAGAGAACGATGATTTGTCTTCGGAAGGGGAGCAGCAAGCGAGCGAGCCGGTGAAGCAGCTGTTTGGTTTCCGATGGCATATTCAACCTCTTAGGAGAGTAATAGGAAAAGTTTGTGTTTCATTTCACATAGCAGGGTTAGCGTTATCTTACAGCCATTTCCTATCGTTTCATACCCTTTTTATGCAAGTAGTTTATATTTTTATAGATTTATCATATTTTCCCACTCTACTCCGGCATCCCCTATCCACCCTCGGATTCGCGAGAAAAACAGCCGAAAAGAGCCCATTGTTTTTCCTATAATACCTAGTATAATACTCGGTATAAACCTTAAGGAAGATGGGGGGACACCTTCCATGTATGACGTTTACGAGCAGGCTTGGATCAACGATCATCTCGATCTGTACAATTATGCCGGGTCCCTCGGGGACACCGGCTGGCAGGAAGAGATCAAGGCGCGTTTCCTCGCCCGCGAGGAGGATTTCCGCGCCGTTACGGTCGAACTGCTGCGCCAAGACCTCTGGCGGATGTTCGATCAGATCAACGTGAAGATGCTGGAGCTGTTCGGCCAGATGCGGGACGAGAAGAACCACGACCGGGAAGCGGAGCTCCGGGAGCGCGTATGGGAGCTCAAGGTGATGCGGGTCGAGATCGTCCGCAAGATCAAGTCTCTCTGAACACCCGCCCGCATCCATGGAAAGCGGCAAACCGCTCCAACCGCTCGGCCAGCGCGCGGTCGAACCCGGCCCCGCCCGGAAAGTCCGGCTCCGGCCAGAAGCGGCGCAGCTCCAGCTCCCCGCGCTTCTTGTGCGCAATGAGCTCGATCCGTCCGGCGAAGCGGGTGCCGTACAAGACGGGCAGCACGTAGTAGCCGTACCGGCGCTCGGCGGCGGGGGTATAGATTTCCCATTTGTATTCAAAGTCAAACAGAGCTTTGATCAGCTTCCGGTCCCACAGGAGGTTGTCCAGCGGGGCGATGAATTCGACTCGCTGCTTCAGCTTGCCCGCCGCTTTGGCCCGCTCGGCCAGCGATAGGTCCTCCTGCCGCAGATAGAGCGGCTCGCGCATCCCTTCGACCTGGACTTCAACCAGCCTCCCCTCCGCAAGCAGCGCTGCGAATGCCTCCATCCGCTCCGCGCTCTTCAAGCCGCGTATTCCGAGCCAAGCGTCGGATGGCTTGTTCCACAGCAGTCCCACGGCCCCGACCCGGCGCTCTACCTGCCACTTCCGGTAGCTTTCCTCCGTCCCATTCGGGTCAGGCGCCGCCAGGAGAGCCGGGTCGAGCCATTCGTCCGCCGCCCCGTACGCCTTCGCGGTCCCTTTCTTGTGATGCACCACGAGATCGCCGCGGAAGTACAGCGTTTCCAAGGCCGCCCGCCCGAGCGACGAAGGACTCCAATACCAATCCACGCTTTCCTTCAGTCCCAGGTCCTTGGCGAATACGCCTGCCTTCCCTCTTACCGCCGCCAGGATGTCGTCCCTCCACCGCTCGACGAGCTCGCGGCTGCGGGAATCCGTTCGGTATTGCTCGCGCGTTCGGGAGAAATACGGCCAATCCTCGATAGGCAGAATCGCCAGGTTCTTGTCGAAATAGTCAACCAGCCGGCGATCCCGGTACAGCAGCTCCTCCAGCATCGGCTTGGTGAAATCGGGCACCCGCGCCTGCAGCACCAGCTCGGCGTTCTTGCCGCAGACATCGATCGGGTCGTACTGGATGCAGCCCGCCTGGCGGACGAATTCGAGAATGCCCGCTTTGCCTTTGAACCGGTACTCGCCCGCGAGGCCATGCTTCAGCAGCAGGAAGCGGCGCGCCTCCTCAACGGTCAAACCCATTCGGTTATCCATGCTTGTCCTCCTGTCTCGTATATGGCCAGTGTAGCACGTCAATTCCGACACCTGTCTGTCGCCGATGAAGCGGCGTTTTTCCGATGCAAGCAGAGCCGCAGTCCCGCAGCCGGGTTCAAAAAAAGCCTGCCGTCTGGAGAGAGTCGCCTCTTATCCGTTCAGCAGGCTTTGCTTCATTGCGGGTTCGTTCGGCCAAGGCCGGGGATCAGTCGTTCAGGCGGGCTTCCAGCTCTTCCTTCTCCTTCTCGAAGCCGGGCTTGCCGAGCAGGGCGAACATGTTCTTCTTGTAGGCTTCCACGCCCGGTTGGTCGAAGGGATTGACGCCGAGCAGGTAGCCGCTCACGCCGCAGGCCTTCTCGAAGAAGTACACCATGTAGCCGAAGGTATACGGGCTCATGTCCGGAATGGTGACGATCAGGTTGGGCACTCCGCCGTCTGTGTGGGCCAGCATCGTTCCCTGGAACGCCTTCTTGTTGACGAAGTCCATCGTCTTGCCGGACAGGAAGTTCAGGCCGTCGAGGTTGTCGGCATCTTCGCCGATGACGATCTCTTCCGGCACCTTCTCCACCTGGATGACCGTTTCAAACAGGGTGCGGTTGCCTTCTTGGATGAACTGCCCCATCGAGTGCAGATCGGTGGAGAAATCGACGGACGCCGGATAAATGCCCTTGTAGTCCTTGCCTTCGCTTTCGCCGAACAGCTGCTTCCACCATTCCGACACATAGTGCAGGGAAGGCTCGTAGTTGACGAGGATCTCCGTCGTCTTGCCCTTGCGGTACAAGGCGTTGCGGACAGCCGCATACTGGTAGCTGAGGTTGTCGGCCAGGTTCGGGTTGGCGAATTCCATCATGGCGTCGCTTGCGCCGCGCATCATTTCGTCAATGGCGATGCCCGCCGTCGCGATGGGCAGCAGACCTACCGCAGTGAGCACGGAGTAGCGGCCGCCGACGTCGTCGGGAATGACGAACGTCTCGTAGCCTTCTTCGTCCGCCAGCTTCTTCAGAGCGCCGCGCGCTTTGTCGGTCGTCGCGTAGATGCGTCCCCGGGCCGCTTCCTTGCCGTACTTCTTCTCCAGCAGCTCGCGGAAAAGGCGGAAGGCGATCGCCGGCTCCGTGGTCGTGCCGGACTTGGAGATCACGTTGACGGAGAAGTCCTTGCCCTCCAGGAGCTGGATCAAGTGAGCCGCATAGGTCGAGCTGATGCTGTTGCCGACGAAGAAGATCTGCGGCGTCTTGCGGGCTTCCTTCGACTGCAGGTTATAGAAGCTGTTGGTGAGCATCTCGATCGCGGCGCGCGCTCCCAGGTAGGAGCCGCCGATGCCGATGACGACGAGCGCCTCGGAGTCGGACTGAATCTTCTTGGCCGCCTGCTGAATGCGGGCGAATTCTTCTTTGTCGTAGGACAGGGGGAGGTTGATCCAGCCGAGGTAATCGCTGCCGGCTCCCGTGCCGTTGTGAAGCTGCTCGTGCGCCACGCGCACGGCGCCTTCCAGGTAATCCACTTCGTGCTGGCCGATGAAGCCGAGGGCCTTGGAATAATCGAAATGAAGCTTGTTGGCCATGTGAGAATCCTCCTATGCGAAAAAAGTTTCGGAATCGTCAGCGTGAACGAAAGCTTGTTGGGGGATGAATCGGGCATCGCCGTGAAAAGCGCTAGAATTCCTTGACGGCGGGAAGCCGCAAGCTCCCGGATCGCGGCGAATCCGTGGGGGAAAAGGCAGACGGGTGCCCTTGCCGCGTGTTGACTATCCCTAAGAATACTTTCATTAGAGCGGAAAAGCAAGTGATCCGCCGCACATTTCACGCGCGCCGCTCCGCATTCCCAACGGCCGGATCGAATGGTATGATGAAGGCAAAAGGACGGTGTTCGCATGAACGAAAAACGGATTGGATTTATCGGACTCGGCACCATGGGCAAGCCGATGGCGCAGAATCTGCTGAAAGCCGGTTACCCCCTCACCGTGTACAACCGCACGCCGGACAAGGCCGACAGCCTGGTCGCGGCGGGAGCCGCTTCCGCCTCCACCCCGGCGGAAGCCGCCCGGCAATCGAACGTCGTCTTCACCAACGTGAGCAACGACGCCGCTCTCCTCGACGTCCTGCTCGGGCCTGACGGCGTGCTGGAGGAGGCTCGCGAGGGGCTCACGGTGATCGACTGCAGCACGGTCGCCCCCGAGACGAGCCGCCGCGCGGCGGACGAGCTGGCTGCGCGCGGCGCCCGCTTCCTGGACGCGCCGGTCACCGGCAGCAAGCCGGCCGCCGAGAACGGCACGCTCGTCTTCATGGTCGGCGGCGACGCCGAAGCGCTGGAGGAGCAGCGCGCCTTGTTCGAAGCGCTCGGATCGAAGCTGCTGCACATGGGAGCGAACGGCTCGGGCTCGTACGCCAAGCTGGCGCACAACCTGATCGTCGGCATCAATTCCGCCGCCCTCGCCGAAGGGATGGCCTTCGCCGCCCGGGCCGGGCTCGACCTGGACAAGTTCCTGGAAATTGTCCAGGCCGGCGGAGCGGCGAGCAAGCAGGCGGACCTGAAGGGCCGCAAGATCATCGAGGGGAACTTCGACGTTCAGTTCTCCCTGCAGCTCATGCTGAAGGACCTCCTGCTCGCCATGCGCGAGACGGCCGGCTTCCAGCTTCCTTCGCCCATGCTGAACAACGCCGCCGCCCTCTACCAGATGGGCTTGTCCAAGGGCAACGGCGAGCGCGACCTCTCGTCCGTGGTGCAATGCTACGAGGACTGGCTCGGCCGTCCGGTCGGCTACAAGCCGGCGGCGCGGGCGGAGAGCGCCGTCCCGGAACGCCGCCGCGCGGAGCGGGTCAACCTCGGCATCCGGCTGCAGATGTCGATCTACCAGTGGCAGCTCGAAGGCGCATTTTCCGGCCAAAACATCGAGGTGACGCTCCAAGACCTCTCGGGCGACGGCCTGCAGATTGCGACCGAGTCGCCGCTCGCCCAGGATATGTTCGTCGTCGTCCACTTTCCCAAGGAGGCGTCGCTGCCGCCGATCACCGCCAAGATCATCCGCGTCGACAAGGACGAAGAAGCCGATCTGTTCCGCTACGGCTGCATGATGTCCGGGCTCGCCCCCGTCGTGCGCGTCCGCCTCGTGGAATATATCGAGGACGTCCGCAATCGGGTTGGCCGGTAACTCAACTCGGAAGGAGGCCCCCCTCCAGCAGGCTGGGGCCGAAAGCGGCGCTTGAAGAACGGACCGCCGCATGGCTTCTGCCCAGAGGCCGAGCACGGGTGCCTCTACTCGAACCCGTAAAAAAGGACCTATCGTTCCGCATGTGCGGAAACGGTAGGTCCTTCTGTTTTGGGTATAGTGCGGGAATTCCCCCGGGGGATGCAATCAGCGGAGAAGGCCCTTCACTTTGGCGATGACGTTGTCGACGGTGAAGCCGAATTCCTTCAGCACGACGCCGGCCGGAGCGGACGCCCCGAAGTGGTCGATCGTCACCGAATCGCCGTCGAGTCCGATGTACTTGTGCCAGCCGAAGGATGCGGCCATCTCCACGGCCACCCGGGCGCGCACGTCCGGCAGGATGACCGAATCGCGGTACTCCTTCGGCTGCCGCTCGAACAGCTCCATGCTCGGCATGCTGATGACGCGCACCTGGATGCCTTCCTCGGCGAGCTTCTTCTGGGCTTCGACGGCCAGCGCCACTTCGGAGCCGGTCGCGATGATCTGCGCCGCCGGCTTGCCGTCCTTGGCGTCGGACAGCACATACGCGCCCTTGCGCACGCCCTCGGGCGCCAGCTCCGCCGTGCCTTCCAGGTTCGGCAGCGCCTGGCGGGTGAACACCAGCACGACCGGGCCGCCGGTATTGGCCGCGGCGTAAGCCCAAGCCTGGCTCACTTCGTTGCCGTCCGCCGGACGGAGCACGGTGAGGCCGGGAATGGAGCGCAGGCCAGCGAGCTGCTCGATCGGCTCGTGCGTCGGGCCATCCTCGCCGACCGCGATGCTGTCGTGCGTGAACAGGTAGATGGCCGGAATGCCCATGATCGCGCCGAGGCGGATCGCCGGCTTCATGTAATCCGAGAAGACGAAGAACGTGCCGGAGAAGGCCTTCACGCCGCCGTGCAGCGTCATGCCGTTCACCGCCGCGGCCATCGCGAACTCGCGGACGCCGAAGAAGATGTTGCGGCCGCTGTAATCGGCCGGGCTGAGCTTGCCGGAGACGCGGATGCCGGTCTTCGTCGAGGTTTCCAGGTCGGCGGAGCCGCCGATCAGCATCGGGTAGTTCTTGGCGATGGCGTTCAGTGCGCTTTCCGAAGAGGCGCGGGAGGCCACGGCCTTGTCCGCCGGAGAGTAGACCGGCAGCTCGGAGTCCCAGCCCTCCGGCAGACCGCCGGCAATCGCCAGCTCCAGTTGGGCGGCGAGCTCGGGATAGGCTTCCCGGTAAGCGTCGAACAGCTTCGTCCATTCGGCTTCCGCCTGGATGCCGCGGTTCTTGACTCCGGCGAACAGCTCCTTCACCTCAACCGGCACGTAGAAGTCCTCGCGGCCCGGCCATTCGTAGAACTGCTTGGTGAGCAGCGCTTCGTCGAGCCCCAGAGGAGCGCCGTGGGCACCGTGCTCGCCGCCCTTGCCGGATTTGTTCGGGCTGCCGTAGCCGATGACCGTCTTCACCTCGATCAGCGTCGGCCGGTAATCGGCGCGCGCTTCTGCGATCGCCTGATGAATGGCGCCCAGATCGTTGCCGTCGGCCACGCGCAGCACCTGCCAGCCATACCCTTCAAAGCGCTTCGACACATCTTCGGAGAACGACATGTTCAACTCGCCGTCCAGCGAGATGTCGTTCGAGTCGTACAGCACGACCAGCTTGCCCAGCTTCAGGTGACCGGCGAGCGAGGCCGCCTCGCCGCTGATCCCTTCCATCAGGTCGCCGTCGCCGCAGATGGCGTAGGTGTAATGGTCGACCACGCGGAAGCTGTCCTTGTTGTAGGTGTCGGCCAGATGCTCCTCGGCGATCGCCATGCCCACCGCCATGGCAAAGCCTTGTCCGAGCGGCCCCGTCGTCGCGTCCACGCCGACCGTGTGGCCGAATTCCGGATGGCCGGGCGTCTTGCTGCCCCACTGCCGGAAGCTTTGCAGCTCTTCGAGCGGAAGATCGTAGCCGGTCAGATGCAGCAGGCTGTACAGCAGCATCGAGCCGTGTCCAGCCGAGAGGACGAAGCGGTCGCGGTTGAACCACTTCGGATTCGCCGGGTTGTGCTGCATGAATTTGGTCCACAGCTCATAGGCCATGGGAGCGGAGCCCATGGGCATGCCGGGGTGTCCGGAGTTGGCTTTGTTGATCGCGTCGATCGCAAGCGTGCGGATCGTGTTGACCGCCAGCTTCTCCAGCAGTTGGTTCGGTGTTGTCGCCATTTTCGAGAAAGACCTCCCGTAACTTAGTTCATTCATTGTACCATGTCGCGAAAGCTACTTCTATCATGCTATAAGGAGGCCCCTTCATGCAAGCGGGAGCCCGTCTTTTCCGGCAAAAAAACCGATCAGCCGCTGGTTGATTTCCTTCTCCGACAGCTCCGGAAACAGCTCGGCCTCCGCGACCAGATCGTACAGCCGTTCCATAGGCTCGCGCTTGTCCGCCTTCTTCGCTTTCGGATCGGTGCGCAGCGTCTCCCAAACCGATTCGACATACCCGCGGCGGTCGATGTCCCGTTCGGCGAAGAACCGGGTTAGCCGGGCGACGTCCTCCACATAGTCTGCCCCAAGCCGGGCTTCGGCGTCGCCCCGGAGGAGCGCGATCTCCGCTTCGTACATGGGGGCGGAGGTCTTGTCCGTTTTGCCGATCCAGGGCGTCTCCAGGATGAACGGCAGGTGCTTCAACTGCTCGTGCTGCGTCATCTTCTGAATCGTCCGGAAGCCGAGATACCCCGCTCCGATCGGCGCGTGGCGGTCCTTGGCGGCTCCCCGCGGGTTCTTGCTGTCGTTGATGTGAATCACGGCGAGCCGGTCCAGCCCGACGGTGCGGTCAAACTGCTCCAGTACCCCGTCCAGGTCGTTGACCAGATCGTAGCCGGCGTCGTGCGTATGGCAGGTATCGAAGCAGACCGTCAGCCGGTCGTTCAGCTCGACGTTGTCGATCAGGACCGCCAGCTCCTCGAAGGTCCGGCCGAGCTCCGAGCCCTTGCCCGCCATCGTCTCCAGAGCGATGTTGACATCGGTCTCCCGGATGCCGTTCAGCACCTCGTTCAAGCCCTCCGCCACGCGTTTCAAGCCATATTGCGTATCCTTCTCCGTGAACGCACCGGGATGGAGGACGATGTTGCGTACGCCCATGTAATGGGTGCGGCGGATTTCCGATTGCAGAAAATCGACGGCGAGCTGATAGGTCCAATCCTTGTAGGAGCCCAGGTTGATGATATACGGGGCATGGACGACAATGTCGGTCAGCCCGTTCTCCTCCATCACCTGACGCCCTTCCGGCACATAGAATTCCTCGATGGCTTTGCGTTTCGTGTTCTGGGGAGCCCCCGTGTACAGCATAAAAGTGCTGGAGCCGTACGACACCGCCTCCCGGGCGGCGCAGAGCAGCCCTTTGTCCGCGGTGGACACATGCGATCCGATCTTCAGCATAAAGCCCAAGCCTTCCTTTCTCGCGAGCGTTCTGCCTCCCATTGTACAGGGACAAGCGACCGTTTTCCAGTTTGGGCTCTCTCCCGTTCCCCTTACAAAAAGCCAAGAGGAGCGCCGCACGAAGCGGGCTCCTCTTGGCAAGCCTTAATGAAAAATGAGTTCGGCCGGCGATTGGAACGCCAGTTGCTTTCCGGCAGCGGCGGGCTTGCGTCTACTAGCGTGAGGGCAGCAGCCGCAGTGCCGGCTGCAGCTCGGCGAGCGCCGCGAAGCTTCGGTTGAAGGTGAACAGCCGGTTGATCCGATAGGCAAGTATGACCACCGAGGTCACGGCTTCGGCGAACGTCAGTCCAAGCTGCGGGCAGCCGGCGAGCAGGTTCCTCGCCTCCCGCTCCAACTGGTCGTTACCGGAGATGAGCGACAGCTTCCCCATCGTCATCGCCTGTTCGACGGCGCCCAAGAACGCTTCCGCCGGGCCCGGACCATAATGGTTGCTCAGCCACTCATGCGTGTCGAACACAATATAGCTGGTGGAGACGAAATCCCGCTCCAAATCATCCAAATCGAGAAAAAACGACCGCGCCCTGCCGTGCTGCCCGTGGGTCGGGTCCATGAATGCCTTAAAGGCGGTGTCGTCGACAAAAACGGCGTTCCCGTATGCGTTGTCCGTCATGTTGAACCTCCGAGTGGATTAATGGCTGTGTCGGGCGATCCCGGCGAGGGCGAGCAGCGGATTGCTGCGCTTGCGCTCTTCGGAGATCGGCTCCTCCTCCGGCAAAAAGGCTGCGTCCCGGTCCAGAAATTCGCGAACCGCTTCGTTCGCCAGCTCCTTTGCCGTCGTTCGGCACTCTTCGGCGCGCTCCTGCAGCCGTTCGTACTCCCGAGGTTCCAATTCCACCTCGATCACCAGAGCCTCATCCTCGCGCTTGTCCGACAGGAGGTGGGAAGCGGAGTCTCTGAGTCGATTCATGTACTCCTTCAACTTGTTGTCCACTGAAAATTCCATCCTGTTCCGATTCGAAAGTAGTCCCGGAAGTTTCGGCGGGGCCCGTTACCATGATAACGGGAATTGCCAGGCGGGGCAACCCGGCTATCCTCCCGAAAGACTAGGCCTCGGCGGAAAAAGGCTGAGAATTCTTCGATTCCCCCGGCATCCACTTGATCAGATGCCGCTCGATGCGGGCATTGACCGGATTGGAGATCGTGGGGATGGACAGGACAGGCTTGGAGCTGAGCCGCGACGCAGGAAAGCTGAGCTCCCGGTAGACCGGCGCGTCCGCCGCCCATTCGTCGCCGCCGAGTCCCACGAGCATCAGCTCCATGCGCCCGAAGGCCCGGAACATGCGGCTGTAATCCGAGGGCACGACATGCAGCCATTGAACATCCTTCACCTTGCGGACCTGAAAGCCGTAAGCGGCCCCTTCCGGATCGTACAGCTGCAGGAACGACAAGCGGACATTGCGCTCGTTCAGCTCGGCGTTCGCGGCGGCAAGCGCCTGGGACTTGCGTTGGCAGGTGACGGGGATGGAGAGGTACAGCTCCATAAGCGCGCAGATCGGTTCATGTATGGCCATAGGATCCTTCCTTTCTTGGCGGAGATCATCAATCAGACTGATATCTATGAGATACCCCTGCCCAATAGACTTTCAAACAAAAAAGAAAGCGCTATCAACAAAGAGGGACAGCCTCATTCCCGAACCTTATCGAACCGTTCGCGAAAGCTACAGCTTCTTGCCGATGACATGCCCGAGGGGAACGGCGCCGATGAACCGGCTGTCGCGGCTGTGGTTGCGGTTGTCTCCCAGGACGTAGACGCAGCCCTTGGGTACGGTGATGATTCGCTCCTCACCGGTTTCCATCCGTTCCTTAAGATAAGGCTCGTTCACGGCGAGGCCGTTGCGGTAAACCTGATGGTCGCGGATTTCCAAGACGTCGCCCGGCTTGCCGACGACCCGTTTGACCCAGAAAATATCCTTTCCTCCGCGCCCGCCCAGCCATTGAAACAGCGGGTAATCCAGCAGATCGTCGCGCAGCGTGCGCTTGCGGTCGACCCGGCTGTCGATGATGACGATGTCTCCGTAATCCGGCGACTCCCCGAGGGAACGGGTCCATTTGGCGATGAAAATGCGGTCGTGATTCTGAAGCGTCGGCTCCATGGAATGGCCGAGCACCTTGGTCGGCTGGATCACGAAGGTGCTGATCAGCAGGCTGAGCACGAAGGCGGCGAAGATCGAAAACAACCAGCCGGAGGTCCGGCTCCAAATACGTCCCATTGGATTCACTCCCGCTCAGGGTTCAAAAGCTCGTTCTTCCTGTATTATACAGGAAATGCAGGCAAAAGACGAACTCGCGGCTTGGCAAGCCGCCGAAAAGTCATCCTAAGCCTGTTCGCCCTGCCGCGGATCAGTCAGCCGGAGTCCCGGCCGTTTAACCTTTCCTTGGCCAAGCGCACGAGCTCCCGAACCATCGCTCCGCCGATCGGCCCGCCCACTTGTCCGGCGTCGGAGGTCGTCAGGCTTCCGTTGTTGCCCGTGCCAAGCGGAATGCCTTGGGCGCGGGCCACCTCGAACTTCACCTGCTCCGGCTTGTCGGCTTCGACCCGGTACCCTTGCTCCCTCATCACGTCCGTCTTCAGACGATCAAGCGCTTGCTCCGCCCCGGAAACCAGCGGCTTTCTGCGGCTTCTTCCGCTCATCGGTCACCATGTCCCTTCCGTTTTTCCTTAGCGTTCGCCGCCCCCCTTCTTTTATCCGTCCCACCGTTTGAAAATAAGCCAAAAAAGATTGCCATCATTCGGTTATGTGTAATATTATATAACATAAAATTCAACAAAGCTATGAGTGAGTTATATTATATAACATAAATGTGACAGGAGGAATGGAGATGGTTCGTCCTATCGAGCAAGTCCCTGGGATGGGGTCCTGGATCCGGCAGATGCCCAAGGTGGAGCTGCACATGCACCTCGATGGCAGCCTTCGCCCCGAGACGGTGCTGGAGCTGGCGGCGGAACAGGGGATTCCCCTTCCCGCCGCCGATCCCCAAAGCCTGCTGCCCTATATGCAGGTCGACGGCGGCTGCTCCAGCCTCGCCGAATACCTGGGCAAGTTCGCCTTTACCTGCTTGTTCCTGCAGACGCCCGTAGCGCTGCAGAGGGCCGCGTGCGAAGCCGTCGAGCAAGCGGCTGCCGAGGGCTGCCGGTACGTCGAGGTGCGCTTCGCTCCGCAGCTTCACCGGGAGCGCGGGCTATCCTGCGAGGAAGCGATCCATCACGTCGCTGCCGGGCTCCGGCGGGGCGAGGAGCTTTACGGCTGCCGTGCCCAGGCCATCGTGATCTGCATGCGGCATCACTCCTCTGCGCTCAACAAGGAGGCCGTCGAGGCGGCCGCCGTCTATGCCGGACGCGGAGTGGCCGCGGTCGATCTCGCCGGCGACGAGGCCGGCTACCCCGCATCGCTGTTCCGCGACGTCTTCCTTCTGGCCCACCGCAAGGGGTTGCCGGTTACCATCCACGCGGGCGAAGCGGCTGGTCCCGACAATATTTACGCCGCCGTCATGAAGCTCGGCGCCTCCCGGATCGGACACGGGGTCCGGCTGAAGGAGGACCCTGCCATCCGCGAACTGATCCGCCGCCGGGGCATCCCCCTGGAAATGTGCCCGGTCAGCAACATTCAGACGAAAGCGGTGCCCGACTGGAGCCGCTATCCGATCCGCGAGTATTTTGAATCGGGCATCCCGATTACCGTCAACACCGATAACCCCGGCGTTTCCGGCACCAGTCTGAGCCGCGAATACGGGATCTTGAGCGAGCTCTTCGGCTTCACCCGGCCGGAGCTTTCCCAGCTCGTGCTCCACGCAGCCGACGCAGCCTTCCTGAACGACCGCGACAAAGCCGAGCTGAAAGCGGGCCTCGGCCAAGAGCTGGAGGAGTGGAGAAAGCTCGCCTGAGCCGACGTTTCGGCTGCATCTTCCATCCGCCCGCCTTTTCCCGCCGCACCGCGAAAGCGGCCGATTCCGCGCTTTCGCCGGTGTTTTCTTTTTATTTGGAGCCCTGTCTGTTCGGATAAGAACAGAAGGAGCGCACAAACTACTCGGGAAAAGGAGTGAGCCATCGATGAAAGCAGTCACCTATCAGGGTATGAAAAAGGTAGAAGTTCGCGAGGTCGAGGACGCCCGTCTCGAAAAACCGGACGACATCCTCGTCCGCGTGAGCACCACCGCCATTTGCGGTTCGGACCTGCACCTGTACAACGGCGAGATCCCCGGCCTTCCCCACGGATACGTCATCGGCCATGAGCCGATGGGCATCGTCGAGGAAGTCGGCCCGGAAGTTACCCGCGTCAAGAAGGGCGACCGGGTTATCATCCCCTTCAATGTCGCATGCGGCCAGTGCTGGTACTGTCAGCATGAGTTAGAGAGCCAATGCGACAACGCCAACGCCGCGCTGGACGGGTATACCGGCGGCTACCTCGGCTATTCCGATACTTTCGGCGGCTATTACGGGGGGCAGGCCGAGCTGCTGCGCGTGCCTTACGGTAATTTCGCCCCCTTCCCCGTGCCCGAAGAAGACGGCCTGGAGGATGAGCATATCCTCTTCTTGTCCGACATCCTTCCCACGGCGTATTGGAGCGTCCTGAACGGAGGCGTGAAGCCCGGCGACACCGTGATCATCCTCGGAGCCGGCCCGGTCGGGCTGTTGACGCAAAAGTTCGCCTGGCAAATGGGCGCGAAGCGGGTCATTGCCGTGGATCACGTCGATTATCGGCTGGCGCACGCCCGGCGGACCAACCAAGTCGAGACTTACGATTTCAAGGAGCTCGGCGACGAGCTGGAAGGAAAGCTGCTCGAGACGACCGGCGGCGGAGCCGATGTCGTCATCGACTGCGTCGGCTTGGATGCCGAGAAGACCTTTATGGAGAAGGCCGAGACTCTGCTCAAGCTGCAAGGCGGTGGGCTCGGAGCCTTCCGCACCGCTTCCCGCGTCGTCCGCAAAGGCGGCACCATCCAGGTCACCGGCGTCTATGGGCTCAACTACAACCAATTCCCGTTCGGCGATCTCTTTTCCCGAAATGTCAACATCCGGACCGGACAAGCCCCCGTCATTCACTTTATGCCGGAGCTGTACCGGCAATTAAAGGCCGGAACCATCGACCCGCGCGACATCATAACCCACCGGCTCTCCTTGACCGAAGCGGGGCGCGGCTATGAGGTGTTCAGCGAGAAGCAGGAGGACTGCATCAAGGTGGTGCTGAAACCGTAGCGGGTTGTGACGGTCCGGTTAAAACGGAGGAGCCTGGTCGCAGCCGCCCGAATGGGCTGCGACCAGGCTCCTTTTTCCCGTTTGAATGGGGCCAATCAGGCGGACTCAGAACGGGTCCGTGCGGGCCGTAAGCTCCGCCTCGGCCTCTCCCTTTCCTGGCTCCAGTTGGCAATCCCGGCAAATCCAGTGGCAGCCTGTCAGTCCTTTACCCGTCCATTTGCGGCAGTTGCTGCAGGTGACCGTTCCTCCGCGATCCTTGCGCGTTCCCATGGGACGCCGTCCTTTCTGCAAACGTCGGCGCTCTGGCCTGTTCTCAGTATGCCCGATTGCGGCCTTCGCCAAGCACGCTTGCCGAGGGACCGGCCGCCGGGCCATAACGAAAAACCCGGAAGCCGTCAGGCTTCCGGGTTTCCGGCTGCATCCGAATCTCAGTTGAACGGAGCGTCCTGGATCTTGATGCAAGAGGTCGGACAGGAGTCCGATGCTTCCTGCAGTTCGTCTTCCATATCGTCCGGAATGGCGGCCAACCCCTGGTTGTTATCGCCTTCGTAGATAACTTCCGCAAGTCCTTCGCCGTCATATTCGAAGATTTCGGGAGCTGCAGACCCGCAGGAACCGCAAGCGATGCATTCTCCTTTATCGACTACGCTGTACTTTGCCATGATAAAATTCCTCCTCCCCTATGCGTAATGCCCCTCTTCCAACAAGGTAAACGATACGTGCGGGGAAGTAAGTGACAATTTTAACAAACTCCCTGAATTTTTCGGTCAGGCTTGCTTAGACCGCCATAAAAGCGTGCAGGTCCTCCTCGACCGTCCCGATCCCCCCGATGCCGAAGGTTTCGACCAACAGCTTCGCCACGTTGGGCGACAGGAACGCGGGCAGCGTCGGGCCCAGGTGGATGTTCTTCACGCCCAGGTGAAGCAGAGCGAGCAGCACGATGACGGCCTTCTGTTCATACCAGGCGATGTTGTAGGAGATCGGCAGATCGTTGATGTCGTCCAGGCCGAAGACCTCCTTCAGCTTCAAGGCGATGACGGCGAGCGAATAGGAATCGTTGCACTGCCCGGCATCGAGAACCCGGGGAATGCCGCCGATCGCGCCGAGGTCCAGCTTGTTGTATTTGTATTTGGCGCAGCCCGCGGTCAGGATGACGGCATCCTGCGGCAGCGCGGCGGCAAAGTCCGTGTAGTAGCTGCGGCTCTTCATCCGTCCGTCGCAGCCCGCCATGACGAAGAAGCGCTTGATCGCGCCGCTCTTCACGGCCTCCACCACCTGATCGGCCACCTGCATGACCGCGGCATGGGCGAAGCCGCCGACGATCTCGCCGGTCTCCAGCTCCACGGGAGGCGGGCAGGCCTTGGCGCAAGCGATGACGGCGCTGAAATCCTTGGGCGCGCCGTCCTTGCCGTCCGGGATGTGGGTAAGCCCCGGATAGCCGGTGTTGCCGGTGGTGAACATCCGGGAAGCATAGCTCTCCTTCGGCGGCACCAGGCAATTGGTCGTCATCAGGATCGCCCCGTTGAAGCTTTCAAATTCCTCGGTCTGTTTCCACCAGGCGTTGCCGTAGTTGCCGACGAAGTGGCTGTACTTCTTGAAGGCCGGGTAATAGTGGGCCGGAAGCATCTCGCTGTGGGTGTAGACGTCCACGCCGGTTCCTTCGGTCTGCTTCAGCAGCTCCTCCAGGTCCTTCAGGTCGTGGCCGCTGATGAGAATCCCCGGACGGGTGCCCACGCCGAGCTTGACGGAGGTGATCTCCGGATTGCCGTAAGCGGAGGTATTGGCCGAGTCGAGCAGCGCCATCGCATCGACGCCGAACTTGCCGCATTCCAGCACCAGGGCGGTCAGCTCCTCCGCGCCGAGCGAATCGTCGAGCGTGGCGGCCAGCGCTTTTTCCATAAAGGCGTTCACGCCGGCGTCATAGGCGCCCAGAACGGCGGCGTGCTCGGCGTAGGCCGCCATGCCCTTGAGGCCGTAGGTGAGCAGCTCGCGCAGCGAACGGATGTCTTCGTTGCCGGTGGCCAGCACGCCTACGGTGCGGGCTTTGGCGGCCAGCGCCTCGGCGGAATCCGCCGTCCAGAGCGCGGCGTCGTGGGAGGCGAGGGATACGGGGATCTCCCGCTCCGCAAGCCATCTCTTCAGTTCATCCCGGCAGGCCAGGCCCGCGCGGATGCGGTCGAGCAGGGCGGCATCGTCGAAGTTGGCGTTGGTGATCGTGGCGAACAGGTCCTCGCGGATGCGCTTGTCGACCGGCGCCATCTCCATGCCCCGCTCTCTCGCCGGAGCGGCGAAGATCGCGATTCCCTTAAGGGTATACACGATCAGATCCTGCAGCGCCGCCGTCTCGCTCGTCTTGCCGCAGACCCCCTGGATCGTGCAGCCCGTTCCTTTTGCCGCCTCTTGACATTGAAAACAAAACATTTCGCTCATGCCTTCTCCTCCTTGGGGTTAAAGGTTATACCAATTCGCCTTCCAAGCTGATCGTGACCTCGCGGTACGGGACGATCGTCTGCGACGCCAGCATGGCTTGCTTGACCGCCTGCACGATGCCGCCGCAGCACGGCACCGACATGCGAGCCACCGTGATGCTGCGAATCTCGTGCTGCAGCAGAATCTCCGTAAGCTTCTCGGCGTAATAGGCATTGTCGTCCAGCTTCGGGCAGCCGATCAGCGTGATGTGGTTCTTGATGAAATCTTTATGGAAATCTCCGTACGCGAAGGCGGTGCAATCCGCCGCGACCAGAAGATTCGCCCCGTCGAAATAGGAGTTGGCCGGATTGACCAGATGAATCTGGATCGGCCATTGCCGAAGCTCCGACGGCCGGGGTGCGGTGGCATTCTCGGCTGCGCGGTCAACGGCCGGCGCCGAAGCAGCGTGAGCAGATGCGGGTTCCTCGCGGCGGAACATCCGAGCCATGCTGCCCGGACAGCCGCCGTGATCATGCCCGTGACCGCCGTGCGCATGCGCGTGGCCGGGTTGCGTTGCTTCTCCGTGCGAAGCGCCGCTTGATCCGGCATGCGCCGCTTGCCGCTCCGCCATCCGCCGCCGAACCGCCTCGTCGTCGTAATCGTCCGCTTCGCGCTCGATCATCTCGATGGCCCCCGTCGGGCACTCGGGCAGGCAGTCGCCGAAGCCGTCGCAATAGCTGTCGCTGACCAGGCGGGCGACGCCATCGACCAATTCGATTGCGCCTTCATGGCAGGCGTCGACGCAGATGCCGCAGCCGGTGCAAAGCTCTTCGTGGATGGTGATGATCTTTCGTTTCATTCAGGGGCCTCCGTTCCTCTTGCTTCTCTCTTTACAGCCTACCTGGATTGTAGTAGACTGACGTCAATTCAATCGGTAACGGATGTTACCGCTGCCGTTTTTTTGGAAAATTATCCGAACCGGAGACGTCTGACATGATCCCGAATCTCGAGGCTTTGAAGTCCTGCCTGTTCTTCCGCGGCAAGACCGCGGAGGAAATCTCCGCCCTGCTCGGACGGGTCCCCTGCCAGACGCGCGTCTGCCGCAAGAACGACCTGATCGCCACCGAGGGCGATCCCGCCGATCGGGTCGGCATCGTGCTGGAGGGCCGGGTCGAGGTGCAGAAGATTCACCCCACCGGCCGGAGCATGACCATCGCCCGGCTCGGTCCCGGCGAAACCTTCGGAGAGGCCGTGGTGTTCAGCCGCTCCGCCGTATTTCCGGCGACGGTCGTCGCGGGCGATGCCTGCTCCGTCCTGTTCATCGGCCGAGACCCGCTGCTCGCGCTGTTCGCCGAGGACACCGGCATCCTCGCCCGCTTCATGGAGAACATGTCGGAGCGGCTCGTCCTTCTGAACCGCAAGATCGAGGTGCTGTCGCTCGGCTCCCTGCGTCAGAGAGTCGCCCACGATCTCCTGAAGCTCTCCCGGGAGCAGGAGTCCTCCGTGGTGACGCTTCCCTACAACAAGCGAATCTGGGCCGAGCACTTGAATGCGGCCCGCCCCTCGCTTTCCCGCGAGCTCGCGCTGATGCAGGGCAAAGGCTTGATCTCGTTCGCGGGCAACACCTTTACCCTGGCCGACCGCAAGGGGCTGGAAGACCTGCTATTTTCCGAATAAACTCCCAGTCCGGCGAACGCGAACCCGTCGCGCCCGTTGAAAGGAGCACCTATGTCCGACCTGTCCGCCGCCCTGCTGCGAGTTCCTCTCTTCCGCGAATTGAACCGGGAGGAACTGCTTCGGCTCGAACGCATCTCCTCCATCCGCCACTACGGCAAGAAGACGATCATTTTTAACGAAGGCGCCGAGCGGGAAGCCGTATTCTTCGTACTGCGCGGCCTCGTCAAGACGTTCAAGACGGACGAGAACGGCCACGAGCAGCTCATGAACATCCTCAAGACCGGCGATTTGTTTCCGCAAACCGGCTTCTTCGACGACGCTCCCTATCCCGCTACGGCCGAGACGATCGGAGATTCCCGGCTGCTCTCCATCCCGGTGCGTCCGTTCGAACAGCTCATTCTCGACGTGCCCGGCATCGCGATCAAGCTCATGCGCGTCATGAGCTCGCGCATCATCAACCTCCAGGAGCGGCTGCATAGCTTCACCGGCCACGACGCCGCCGAACGGGTCGTTCTGTTCCTGCTCAAGCTGGCCGAGGATTACGGCAAGCCGGACGAACAGGACGCCGTGCGGATTCCCATTCCCTTGACCAACCAGGAGCTGGCCAACGCCGTCGGAACCACCCGGGAAACGGTCAACCGCCTCGTGAGCGGGCTGCGCAAGGAGGGACTCCTTCTCACCGACAAGACCGGTTTTCGGATTCCCGACAAGGAGAACTTGTTCATCCGCGTTCACAAGGAAGAGCATTAAATTCCGCTCGCCATGATCGGAATAATCGGATAAGATGAATAGCAAAGGAGGGGTCGATTTGTTTCAAAAGGTTGCCTATGCTGCCGAAAGGACGGACGGTTACCGGCTGGTCCGGGAGCAGCTCAAGCATCTCGTCCTGGACGAGCCGGACCGCGTTGCCAATCTGGCCAACGCCTCCGCGCTGCTCGGCCAGTTTCTTGCCGATATCAACTGGGTCGGCTTCTACCTCCTGAAGGAGGGCGAGCTGGTGCTGGGCCCCTTCCAGGGGCTACCCGCCTGCGTGCGCATTCCGGTCGGACGCGGCGTGTGCGGCAGCGCCGCCCGCGACAAGGCCACCGTCCGGGTGGACGACGTTCATGCGTTCCCGGGCCATATCGCCTGCGACGCCGCCTCCAACTCGGAGATCGTCGTCCCGCTGCTGAAGGGCGGCGAGCTGATCGGCGTGCTCGATATCGACAGTCCGCTGAAGGGCCGGTTCGACGAGACCGACCAAACCGAGCTGGAATGGTTCTGTGCCGTTTTGGCCGAAGCCCTGTAAAGCGGACAAGCTAAGTTTACTTCGATTTCACCCTATAAGGAGTTGATCCCCATGAGCGTACCCAAAGTGCTCACCATCGCCGGCTCGGATACGAGCGGCGGGGCCGGTATCCAAGCCGACCTGAAGACCTTCCAGGAAAAAGACGTCTACGGCATGACCGTCCTCACGGTCATCGTGACCATGGACCCCCACAACAACTGGGCGCACGGGGTTCATCCGATTCCCCTGCCGGTGGTGCAGGACCAACTCACCACCGTCCTCGACGGCGTCGGACTGGACGCCCTCAAGACCGGCATGCTCGGCTCGATCGAGCTGATCGAGCTCGTCGCTGCGGAGATCAAGAAGCGCGACCTGAAGCGCGTCGTGATCGACCCCGTCCTCGTCTGCAAAGGAACCGACGAAGTGCTCCACCCCGAGACTGCCGTCGGCCTGCGCGAGCTGCTCGTACCGCTTGCCGACGTGGTCACGCCGAACCTGTTCGAAGCGGCCCAGCTCGCCGAGCGCGCCCCCATTCGTACGGTAGAGGACATGCAGGACGCCGCCGTGCGGATCTTCGACCGCGGCGCGAAGCACGTCCTCATCAAAGGCGGGGCGAAGCTGGAGCATCCGAAGGCGGTCGACCTGCTGTACGACGGCAAGACCTTCGAATGGTTCGAGTCGGAACGCATCTCCACACCCTACACCCACGGCGCGGGCTGCACCTTCTCCGCAGCGGTGACCGCCGAGCTGGCCCGCGGCAAGAGCGTCCGGGAAGCGACCCATGCGGCCAAAGCCTTCATCACGGCCGCCATCGGAGCCGGCTTCCCGCTGAACGGCTTCGTCGGGCCGACCCGTCATTCGGCCGCCCGCATTCAAGCCGCCGGCGTCTAAGCCGGATCAAACTCCAGCCATAGAAAAAGCCGTTCGGAGTTCCCCTTGAGGGAATCTCCGAACGGCTTTTTTGCACTTGCACCGAAGCCTCTGGGGCTACGGGGCGGGAACCATGCCCGCGCTATAGGCCGAGGTAGGCTTTGATGCCTTTGACGATCGCCGCCGCCACCTTGTCCTGGAAGGAGGAGGTGAACATGAGCGCCTCCTCCTTCTTGTTGGACAAGTAGCCGATCTCCAGCAGAACCCCCGGCATGTTCGTCTTGCGGATGACGCGGAAATCTTCCTTGCGCACTTTATCGTCGCGGAAGCCGGTTGCGGCGACCAGATACTTGTGCATCGTGTCGGCAAAGGCCTTGCTGTAGCTGTTGTAATAGTACGTCTGCGTCCCGTTCGAGGTGGACGAGAAGTTGTTGCCGTGAATGGCCACAAACACGTCCGCTCCGAGGTTATTGGCGAACGCCGCCCGGTCGTCCAGGGGCACGAAAGTATCGTTTGATCGGGTCATGTAAGCGTCGATCTTCGGCTCCTTGTCCAGCAGCGCTTTCACCTTCTTGGACACGGAGAGGTTAAAGGTCTTCTCGTACTTGCCGGTCACCGAGACGGCGCCGGAATCGTACCCGCCGTGGCCGGCGTCGATTACAACCTTGAATTTGCCGCTAGCCGGCTTCTTGAGCGACAGCACCAGCTTGCTCGCGCCGGTCGGGCTGACGATCTCGTAAGGCACCTTGCCGTTCGTATCCAGCACGATCCGCAGGGTGGAAGTCTCCGGATCGAACAGGCTGTAGCGAATCTTCGTGATCGACGGATTTGCGGACGCCAGCGTCACCACCGCTGCATCGCCCTCTCCGAGCCTCGGCAGGCTGCCGATGGCCACGGCATTCGGGATGTCGATCACGATCCGGTCGGGACCGCTCAGGCTGAAGACATTGGCCTTCATGCCCTCCGCCGCCTGGATCGTCACCGAATCGCTCGCGACGTTGATCGACCAGAGCTCGTTATGCCCGGCGACCGCCGCCACCGCATCCGGCGTCATCAGATAGACGGCCTGGGCCGATGCATCCCACTGCACCTTGAAATCGAATTGCTCGGCAATGAAACGGACCGGAAGCATCGTGGTCCCCGCCTTCACGACCGGAGCGGCCGGCAGGGTCACCTGCTTTCCGTTCACATAGCCCAGCGTCGAATTCTCGAACACCTCGATTTTCTTCTCGTCCACGACCACCGTCATCTTGTGGGCCGCGTTGTTCCAATCGACCAGGGCTCCGAGCGCCTCGGAAATTACGCGCGCCGGAACCATCGTGCTGTTTCCGGCCAGATAGGGGGCGACGGCAGGTTCAAGCTTGGTTTCGTTCAGATACAAACGGATCTTGGAATCCGCCGCGGCATGGGTCAGAGTCGGCAACAGGAACAGGAGAGCTGCGAGCGACAGAAAAGACAAAATCAGTTTTTTCATCTTCACCTCTACCAATCTTTAGGACTTGTCTGGCTGACGTTTACGTTAGACTCGTCCCCGTGGCAAAAGTTGCTCCGTTCGACAAAATTTTTTTGAAAATTCTGTTTCGTCCTGCGCCCTTTCGGGTATACTTAACCCTTGTTGTCCGCTCCTAGGTCTGTCTGCGCATGACGCCCACATCGGCTTTTTCTCCGCCTTCGTCCCTATTTTCTCGAATCTCGGAAAAAATAGGACCTGTTTGCTCTTCATTTTTCGCCGCCGTTTGCCGTTAACTCCTCATATCGACCTAATCCGTTTCTCCCTCATCCGTTCCCGAACTGCGCCCTTCGGCGCAAAAATCGTCCATGCCTCTGCTTCTGCCGACCGAGTCTCTTATCCTGCCGTCGTCCCCCTTGTCTTACCTTACAACCGAGGAGCAACAACGATGCAAACCTACCGTCTTTCCTTCGCCGCCGCCGCTTTCATCCTGCTCGCTTCCCTGTTTGCCCTGCCGTTTAACTCGTCCGTTGTCCGTCCGGCGCTGGCCGATGCGGGTCCGGGCTCCCGGGCCTCTGCACCCGCCTATGAAATTGGCGCGTTCTATTTTCCCGTCTGGAACGAGCAGATGGCTGCCCCCTACGTCAAGAATACCGAAATGGTCTACGGCCGCTCCGGCGACCCGTTTGGCGGCATCAAGGACCATCTGACCTCTCCGGGTCCGTGGGGATACGGCCCTTTTCCCGACCGCGAGCCGCTTCTGGGCTGGTATGATGACCGCGAGCAGACCGTCATGGATACGCATATCCTGCAGGCCTCGAGCCGGGGTCTCGGCCACTTTGCCTTCTATTACTACTGGAAGGATGCAGGCGGCGGCGAAAAGCCCGCCCAGACCGTCCGCCGGTTTCAAAGCTCGGCCTACAAGGACTTGATGGATTTCTATATCTACATGGTTGCCACCGGCAGCTGGCCGGCTTCCGATTGGAACAGCAAGATCGTCCCGTCGCTGATCGAGTTCATGCGCGACCCGGCCTATCAGCGAAACGCCGAGGGTCGGCCGGTGATCGGCTTCTACGGAGATTTCGCTTCCCGGCTCGGCGGCAAAGACGCCTGGGCGCGCGCCCTGACCGCGCTGCGCACTCAGGCGCAGGCGGCCGGACTGCCCGAGCCGCTCATCTTGCTGAGCGGTTCCTCCTCCCCGGCCGCGGATGAGGCGTTCGGTGCGGACGGCTACCTGCCGCTCAACTATTCCGGCGCCGGTCTGTCCCGTACCTTGGCGGCGACCGGCATCTCGGCCATGACGGACTATTCCGCCTATACCTCCGCCTGGCCGACCCTGGCCGACCGGTTTGCCGGCCGGCTGCTCATTCCCGGCGGCTTGTCCGGCTTCGATCCCCGTCCCTGGCGGGGAGTCGGCTACGGCGATTCCGCCGCCGTGGAGAACGTCGCCTACTCGAATGCGTCTCCGGCGAAATTCCGCAAACAGCTGGATACGGTCAAGCAGTACCTCGCCCGGCATCCCGAATCGGGCGGCATGGCGACCTTCTATGCCTGGAACGAATGGGGCGAAGGCGGTGCCATCGAGCCGTCGACGCTGTACGGGTTCGGGTACCTGAACGCGCTGCAGGAGGCCTTCGGCCTCTCCAATGCCGCCTATACCGCCCGCGTCGCCCGCGACGGCCTCGCCTCCCTCGATCCGGCGCTCCGCTTGGAAGCCGCGCCGGATTCTTCCGCGGTGGCGGCCGGCCAGTCCTTCGGCGTCGCCGTCCGCGCCACCAACCGCAGCCCGAAGCCGATGGCCGGCCTTTCCGTTAAGCTGGACGCCGCAGACTGGAGCGTGAGCGGAGGCAGCGCAGGCGCTTCCGTTACCCTCGCTCCCGGCGAGACGAAGCTCTTCACCTTCCGCGTCAAAGCCGGAGCGGGAGCCGACTATGCGAAGCATGCGCTGACCGTGCAAGCCGCCTCTTCGGCTGGAACGGGAACACCGGTCCTCGCGAGCGAAGCTACCTTCGTCGTCAAGACTCCGGCCGTAAGCGCCGCGCTGGAACGGGTAAGCCAAACGGTCCAGGCCGGCGACACCGTGCCGCTCGCCCTGCGGCTGACCACCCGGCTCGCCGCCGACCAGACCGGCCAATACCGTATCGAGGCGCCGGCCGGCTGGACCGTTACGGGCGGGGCGGGAGCCTATGCGCTGCCCGCGGGCTCGGACCCGCGCTCCACGGTGCAGCGGCTCAGCGTGACCGTGCCGAGGGGGACCCCGGCCGGCCAGTATGAGCTGCGCTGGACCCTCGCCGCCAAGGACGGCGGCCGTACGGTCAGCGGTACGCTTCAGCTCCGCGTCGGCAATGCGCTGCAGAACGCCGGCTTCGAGCTGCCCGGCGGAAGCGGCACGACCGGGGCACCGGCGTACTGGTTCGGCCTGACCGGCAAGGAGACGCTGTCCGCGGCCGTCGGCCGGGACGGAACCGGCAGCGCCGAACGGATTGCCGCCGACGGCAGCAACCGGGGCATCGGCCAGGAATGGCTCGATCTCCTGCCCGGGCGCAGCTACATCGTGGAAGCCTGGGTGAAGGTGGAAGCCGGAGCCCTGTCCATCGCCCAGATGGACGTAGACGCCGGCTTCCGAACCAACCTTGGCTTCTCGCTGAAGGAGACCATCCCCGCCGGAGACTGGCGGAAGGTGTCCTTTACCGTCCGCCCGAAATCCGGCGCGGCCAAGGCCAGCCTCCGCTTCCTGACGGCGAGCGAAGGGCGGAACATCGCCTACATCGACGATGTCGTCTTCCGGCTGGCGGATTGATGCCGTCCCGCTAGCCGACATATAGGTAAGCCGAACGCGCCCGGAATTTCCCGAGCGCGTTCGGCTTTTTTACTCATTGGACGGCGAATACCTCGTACTCGGCGGCCAATTCGATGAACCGCTTCATGCTCGACACCTGACCGGCATACAGCCGGTCCTCCACGCCGTAGAACTCGACGCAGGTCTTGCAGGCCAGCACCGGCACGCCCCGGTCCTCCAGCTCCTTCAGGTGCAGCGAGAGAAGCGAATCCTCCGTGAGCGCCAGAACGCCGCGGTGCATGCAGAACACGGCCGCCGGCGGCTGCTCCTCCTGCTTCAGCAGCGTCAAGAACGTCTCCAGGAGCGTCCGCCCCAGCTCGGGGTCTTCTTTTCCCCAATGGTCCGTATTGAGCAGAATTACTTTTTGCTTCATGTCTCATTCCTCCCTCGCTTCATTATAGCGGAGCAGCGCGGCCGCCGGTATCGCTCGTCCGGCTCTTGTCCGCCCTCCCTTAAGAAGCGGAGGAAGCGAACCAGGCGGCCGTCTCCTTCAGCCCCTCGGGAAGCGGCGTTTCCGCCCGCCAATGAAGCAGCTCCGCGGCGCGCGTGCAATCGAGAACGCTTCGCTTGAGATCCCCGGCGCGCATGCCTGCGGACACGAGCGGCAGATGCCGCTCCATGGCTTCACAGACGGCTTCGTACAGCTCGCCGATCGGCACCTCCCGACCGCTGCCGATGTTCAGCACCTGTCCGCCCGCACAGTCGAGCGCGGCGAGGTTGGCCCGGCAGACGTCGCGGATGTAGACATAATCGCGGGTCATGCCATTCGGCATATCCGGGCTGCTGTACAGCAGGGATGGGCGTCCCGCCGCCGCGTTGCCCATGAAGATCGGGACGGCTCCGCACTCGCCGTCGGGCGCTTGGCGCGGCCCGTAGACATTGGCGTAGCGCAAAGCGACGAAGTCGAGCCCGGCGTTCTGCCGATAGAGGCGCAAGTATTGCTCGACCGCATACTTGCTCACCGCGTAAGGAGATAGCATGGCGGGCGGCGCATCCTCCCGCGTCGGCAGAGCCGCCGTAACGGACGCAAGCGCCCCTCCGGTGGAGGCGAAGATCACCCGGTTCACCCCGTGCCGTACACAGCCGTTCAGCAGCTTGAGCGTGCCGGCGATGTTGACGTCCGAATCGAGCAGCGGGTCGCGAACGGACCGGGGCACCGATTTTTGCGCGGCGTGATGGTTGACGACCTGCGGCCGTTCGCGCTCCAGCACGGTGTCCATCCCGTCCGAACGGATATCCAGCCGGTAAAAGGCCGCCCCTTCCGGAACCTGCTCCCGCTTCCCCGCACTCAGGTCGTCGACGACGACCACTTCATGTCCTTCCCGAAGATACGCTTCCGCCACATGCGAGCCGATGAAGCCGGCTCCCCCCGTCACCAGGATTTTCATTTCCCTTCCTCCTCTTGAATCGGTTTTCGGGCCTCGATCAGCCCGGAGTCCTTGCGGATATCGACCGCGCCCCGCCGCTTCACTTCGCTTTCCAGCATCAGCCGGAATCGGGCCAGATCGGCCTCGGACAAGGCGCTGCGGCTGTTGCCGGTCGTGGAAAGGATGTACTCGAGGAGCGGCTCCGCCTGCGTGACCCGAAGCGCATCGTCGTAGCGGGTGATCGCCATGTCGCTGAAGCCCGCTTCCGCAAGCTGCTCTGCTCCGGTTTCCAGTCCAAACTCGGCGGCAAAGTCTTTTTCCGACAGCACCAGATCGGGATGAAACTTCGCAAGGAGCTCCTTCATTTCCCGCAGGTGATCTTGGCCGATGGTGGATGCGTACAGCCGTCCGCCGGGCTTCAGCACCCGGAGCATCTCCCTCAGCGCCTTCGGCCGCTCGTTTACGTGGTAGAGCATGTGATTGGCCAGCACCGCGTCAAAGTGATCGGCGGGAAATGGAATCGACCGGGCATCCGCCGCGAGGAAGCGGAACTTCGCCGAGCCGGAGAGCTTGTCCCGGGCATCCTGGAGCATGCCCTCCGAAAAGTCGGTGAGGGTAATCTCCCAGTCATCCGGAATCCGTTCGAGGTTGCGTTCCCAGAGGCTGCCGTCTCCGCAGCCCAGCTCCAGGACCCGGCAAGGCCGCGCGGGCAGCGAAACCCGCTCGAACAGCCAGCGGTGCCAGCCTCCCGCGTTCACGCTGTACCGGTCGTGCAGCCGAATTCGCGTATGCAGATTGGCGGCATCCCGGTATTGGTCCACCCACCGTTCCTCCTGCGTAACCACCTGGATGATCGAAGTAAACAATCCCCAGCTTTCTTCCAAGCCCTCATCCGGAGGAACACCGGCTTTATCCGCCGCGTCGCTTTGTTCCCGGTCATCCAGCCTGACGAGGGTATTCTCCACGGCCTGTCGGACCAGGCGAAGATGCTCCATCTTGCGGCGGATGATGGTGGCCTGAATGCGCAAGGACTCCCGAAGGTCCTCCGGTCCCTCGCCGCCGATCACCTTCTTGATTTCGTCGATGGTCAGCCCGATATATTTCAGCGTGAGAATCCGCTGCAAGCGGGCCAGGTCCTGCATCTCGTAATAGCGGTAGCCGTTCTCCGACCTTCGGCTCGCGGGCAGCAAACCGACCTTGTCGTAGAAGCGGACAGTCCGAATCGTCACCCCCGCTCTGCGGGCAAACTGCCCGGCCGTCATCCCGTCCCGTTTTCTTGAGTCCATCCCGTTCCCTCCGTGAATCGGTTTCGTGCACTCCTATGTCTCTCCGCTTCATTGTAAAGGATGACCATACGTCACCCTCAAGCAGGATTTATTCATCCAACGAAAAAGAACCCGTTTCTCTCGAAACGGGCTCACCCGCGGACGCGGCATCCGTCGCTTAGGTCAGGGCTAAACCAACCGGTGAAGATGCTCCTCGAACGGTTTGCTGGAATAGGCCTGGTAATGAATCTGGCCGGAGAACTCCAATTGGTTTTGTACCCTCATTCGGGTGACCGGATTCGTGATCCGCTCCAGCACGTTCTCCCGCGGGCACCAGATCACCTCGGTCGTCTCGTCGGAGGTGCAAAGCTCACCGCCCGCGTAATCGCACAGAAAGTCCAGGTTTTTCTAAAAAAAGAACCCAGCACCAGGAGGCGCTGGGTATGCCCATGTACTAAAACGAATTGTTGCTCGGAGGAACCACCATAACCTGCTGAGGCTGCTCTTTGTGTGCTGCACTCACCATCAGCAGGATGGCCGTAACCAAGTGAAGAACCATGCCGAGGAAAGGAATCCAAGCCAAGATAGATGTTACAATCCCAAGAATGGAACCATACTTCACTTCGTTGTTCTTGGAAGAGATAATAAGTGTGATAATATGAAGTATCAACATGACGAATAAAGGCGTATAGGCGGTCCCGATGATGATAAGTCCTCCCAAAACAGGAATTCCTAAGAGAAGTTCCAGAGCCCCTGTAACCCATTTTAAAACTTTAGATACCGACATCAATTATTCCTCCCATGTGACCGGTATATACAACCGGAAGTTTATTTGTTAGGTAATTTAATATCAATTTCTCCATCGCTGCTGAAGCTAAGCTTGGTCAGGTCCACCTTAATTTCAAGCTGCTTCCAATCCTTTGGAACCTCGTAAGCAAGCCTTCCGCGTAACTTCTTACCTGCCGCGAGCTCGCCGTCCAACGTACCAACCTTTTTGTTTAGGGTGAGGGCCATGATGTTCTGATTAATCGAAAAATCATCCTGATAGGCTTCAAACATTAAAGCTGAACTAACGACATAATCTTTTTTGGAAATATTCTCAATAAGAATGGTCACATCAATAAACTCATTACCCTCTGCCGGTTTGACAAAGTCATTACCCTCGGGCTTCTCCAGACTCTCAACCGTCAGTTTAAAGTTCTTGGTCGTAATGGTTTGTCCAACTTCCGTTATGGCCACCTCTTGATTACTTTCGGTAGGCACCGGGCTCGTGGAAGCTTTTACAACCTCAGAGCTCGTTTTTTCGCTAGAAGAAGGGGCAGGGCCTGTTACCGTTTTATCTTTGCTGCCACCCATATTCGCGCCAATGATTCCCAACACAACGACAACTAGAACCCAAAACCACCAGCGTTTATAGATGGCTTTTTTCCTTTTTTGCTCCACTAAACTACTCTCCCTTATAGGTAATTATGCCCAACTCACTTGAGCTTACCATATACAAGATATTCAATAAAGGGGTAATATGGGAAAAGTTGATGAATATTCAGTGTCATTTTTTGCCGAACCTTTTTTTGTAAAAGGAGTCTCTTCAATAAGATGGTTTCACTTCAGTCTTCGTCTCCCATCACTTGCAGGTCAAAAGACAAAACAAAAAAGGCCTTGCTGCGCAAGGCCTTTCTCGTTCTTTCCTGTAAGTGCGGTTGAGAGGACTCGAACCTCCACGGCCTTTCGGCCACTACCCCCTCAAAGTAGCGTGTCTGCCATTCCACCACAACCGCATATTGAAGATTATACTCTGCTTCCGAGGGAATTGCAAGCACTTTTTTAGGGGCGCTTGGGAAGCAAAATGGTGAGCCATGCAGGACTCGAACCTGCGACACCCTGATTAAAAGTCAGGTGCTCTACCAGCTGAGCTAATGGCTCTTGGTGACCCGTAGGGGATTCGAACCCCTGTTACCTCCGTGAAAGGGAGGTGTCTTAACCCCTTGACCAACGGGCCAGCTGCCTGTTTCATCAGGTGCCGCCAAAAGCGACAAGGGTTATTATATATCGCTTGTCCCCTCTTTGGCAAGCCCTTTTTTATTTTTCTCCAAAGGGCTATCCAACCCGCCTCAAAAGCAAAAAAACAAACCGAACGTTGTCGCCAACGTCCGGCTTGCTTCAGGAAAGCGGAGAGAGAGGGATTCGAACCCTCGCACCGATTGCTCAGTCTAACCCCTTAGCAGAGGGTCCCCTTATAGCCACTTGGGTATCTCTCCAAGAACTGGCTCCCCGGACAGGACTCGAACCTGTGACAACTCGATTAACAGTCGAGTGCTCTACCAACTGAGCTACCAGGGAAAATCAAAAGTCAAAAAGTATCGTATCACGGCTTGGCCGACAAGTCAAGCGCTTCCAGCTTTAGCTTGCCGCGGCAGCGTCCGCACCGGTACCGCTTGGGGTCGACCCGGCGCTTGCGCAGGTATGCCATCCCGCAGGATTGGCAGCTCAGCCGGTAGCGGTACGGCTCTGTTCGCCGCGACTCCGGCAAGGACTGGCAAAACCGCGTTCCGCCCACCTGCCGCAGAAGCGACTTGAAGTCGGCGTCGCGGTGCTGGTAGCCCATCCGGGCGAGATGCAGGTGGTAGTGGCACAGCTCATGCTTGATGACCTTGTCCATTTCCTCCGTTCCGAACGCTTCCAGGTGGCGCCGGCTGATCTCGATGTGGTGGCTCTTGGTGAAGTAGCGGCCGCCCGTCGAGCGCAGCCGCCCGTTGAAGCGGGCCCGGTGCCGGAACGGTTTACCGAAGCTCGAGAGCGAAATCTCCTCCACGCGCCGCTGCAGCTCGGCATCGGTCATACCCATTTCCTCTTGACTCATTCCGGTTCCCTCCCCTGCCCGTCTCTCTTGAATTTTTACCGCAACCTACGCTACACTGTCAAGAGAAACCGCCCCCTACGGGGCAAGAGAGGGGATAGTCGCCCATGGCCTCCGCTTTGCGTTATGCACTCCTTCGTAAGGAAGACCGGCTCGAATTCGTATCCATGCCGGCCGATTACCTGTATCAATTGACCGCTCTGCTCGGCAGACTGCACAAGGAAGCGGAGAAGCTCACCGCCGAACCTAAACCGGTGCTCCCCGACGCGGTTGCGGAATTCGACAACCTCGAGCTCATCGACCGCAGCCTTGCCGTCATGGACGGTCTCACCTACATAAATCGCCTGGAACAGGAATTCGCCTCGCTACCCGAACGGGCCTATCCGCTCATTTCGCTGCTGACAGAGATTCGTGCCCTTCAAGCTCAGCTGGAGCAGTGGTACGAGGAGGAAGGCGCCTGATCGGCTGATCCTGCCGCGGCTGTTCAGCCGGTTCCCGCTTCCAATCGGGACATCCTCTGGACTACCGAATTTCAAGCCCCCTATCGCCGGTTCGGTGCCGGTTGGCCGCTCGTCCGTCCGGCACCATCCGCCCGCCCGCTTCATATCATGGAGCAAACCGACCAGGGAAGGAGCGGATGCCGGATGCCGCAATGGCTCAGCAACCAGTTATTGAGGGCTTTCCAGACCAAGAACGTGAGGAAAATCAAGCTGTTGAACGACTGCTGGTATTTTTACCGCATCCAAGGGCTGGGGCAAGAGCAGCGGTCTCCCGACGCGCCCAGCCAGAACCGGTAACGGCCTTTTGCGGGACCGCATCGCATCGAGGTTCCCCTTCACCTGTGCAAAAAAGCGGAGATTCGCCCATCCCGGCGAAGACTCCGCTTTTTCTATGGCCTGCCTGTCTTCCTCCCGCATTATTCCTGGTCGGCGGGCTTGCGCATGGTCAGCCCCACGCGCCCCTTCTTCTCGTCCACGGACAGCACCCAGACCGTCACCGTGTCTCCGACGGAGACGACATCCATCGGGTGCTTGACGAACCGGTCGCTGAGCTGGGAGATGTGCACCAGCCCGTCGTTCTTGATGCCGATGTCGACGAACGCGCCGAAATCGATCACGTTGCGGACGGTGCCGGTCAGCTCCATGCCGGGCCGCAGATCGCCGATCTTCAGCACGTCCGTGCGGAAGATCGGCGGCGGCAGCTCTTCACGCGGGTCGCGGCCGGGCCGCAGCAGGCTTTCGACGATGTCGCGCAGGGTCGGCACGCCGACCTCCAGCCGCTCGGCCAATTCTTCGGGCTTCACCGCCGAGAGTGCCTCCTTCATCCGCGCGCTCCCGATGTCCGCGCGGGTGAGTCCGGTGAGCCGGAGCAGCCGCTCCACCACCGCGTACGACTCCGGATGGATCGGCGTCGCGTCGAGCGGCTCGGAGCCGCCGGGAATGCGCAGGAAGCCGGCGCACTGCTCGTAAGCCTTCGCGCCAAGCCGGGGCACCTTCTGCAGCTCCTTGCGGTGGGCAAATTTGCCGCTCTCCTCGCGGTGCTTGACGATGTTCTTCGCCAGTGTGGCGTTGATCCCGGCCACATACCCGAGGAGGGAAGGCGACGCCGTGTTCACATCGACGCCGACATGATTAACCGCCGACTCCACCACGCCGCCGAGCGACTCTTCCAGCCGCTTCTGCGAGACGTCGTGCTGATACTGCCCCACGCCGATCGCTTTCGGATCGATCTTGACCAGCTCCGCCAGCGGGTCCTGCATCCGGCGGGCGATGGAGATGGCGCTGCGCTCGGCGACATCGAGGTCGGGGAATTCCTCCTGCGCGAGCTTCGAGGCCGAATACACGCTCGCTCCGGCCTCGCTCACGATGCTGTAGGGCAATCCGAGGCCGGACTCCTTCAGCAGGTCGGCCACGAACTGCTCCGTCTCGCGCGAGGCCGTGCCGTTGCCGATGACGATCAGCTCGACCCGGTACTGGCGGATCAGCCCCGAAACCCTCGCGCTCGCTTCCGCGATCCGGTTGTGGGGCGGCGTCGGGTAAATGACGTCCACCTCCAGCAGCTTCCCGGTCTCGTCGACGACGGCGAGCTTGCAGCCGGTGCGGTAAGCGGGATCGAGGCCCAACACCACCTTGCCCTTGACCGGCGGCTGCAGGAGCAGGTTGCGCAGGTTCTCCGAGAAGATGCGGATCGCCTGCTCCTCCGCCTGCTCCGTCAGGAGGCCGCGCACCTCGCGCTCGATCGCCGGGGCGATCAGCCGCTTGTAAGCGTCCTCCGCGGCTTGCCGCAGCGCATCCTTCACCGCCGATTCCCCGTGGATGTACTGCCGGGCGATGAAATCGTGAATTCGGTCCGGCGCCACCTCCAGATTCACCTTCAGCACATCCTCCCGCTCGCCGCGGTTGATTGCCAGCGTCCGATGCGGAGGCAGCTTCTTAAGCGGCTCGCTGTAGGCATAGTACATCTCGTAGACGGATTCCTGGTCCTTGTTCTTGGCCGCCGTGGTCAGAACGCCGTGATCCTGCGTGAAGCGGCGCACCCAGGCGCGAATCTTGGCATCGTCGGCCATCTGCTCGGCGACAATATCGAGCGCGCCTTGGATGGCCTCCTCCGCATTCGGAACCCCTTCCTCGCCCGTTACATACTTCGCCGCTTCCTCGGAGAGCGAACCCCGCCGGGGCTCCCGCAGAATCCACTCGGCGAGCGGGCCCAACCCCCGCTCCCGCGCGACGCTTGCACGGGTTTTGCGCTTTTGCCGATATGGCCGGTAGAGGTCCTCCACTTCCTGCAGCTTGGCCGCCTGCCGGATAGCCGCAGCCAGCTCGCCGGTCAGCTTGCCCTGCTCGCCGATCAGCCGCAGCACCTCGTTCTTGCGCTCCTGCAGACCGCGCAGGTACCCGAGCCGCTCCTCGATCCCGCGCAGCTCGTTCTCGTCGAGCTCGCCGGTCATTTCCTTGCGGTAGCGGGCGATGAAGGGAATCGTGTTCCCTTCGTCGAGGAGCGATACCGCCGCCCTTACCTTGGTTCCCGCCAGCCCCAGCTCCGCCGAGAGCTGCTTGAGCATCCGTTCCAGCACCTGGCCGGGCGCTTCTTCTATGTAGCCTTCCGTCGAATTCACGAGCTCCGCCATCTTCTTAACGTCCACCTCGATTTCAGGAATAATAGCCGCCTAAGGTTCCACAAAAAACCAAAAACGAGGGCTTCCCCTCGTTTCGTTCCCTGCGTTTCAAGCCGAGTGCCCCGTGATGGGCCTCCTAAAAGTCGATGAGTCCCAGGCTCACCTGGAGCGCCTCATCCACGCGCTTCATCATTTCGTCGTCCAAATGGGTAATCTTGTCCGTCAGCCGCTGCTTGTCGATGGTGCGAATCTGCTCCAGCAGAATGACCGAATCCCGGTCAAAACCGTGAGCCGCCGCTTCCACCTCGACATGCGTAGGCAGCTTGGCCTTCTGAATCTGGGCCGTGATGGCCGCGATGATGACAGTGGGGCTGAACCGGTTGCCGATGTCGTTCTGAATCACCAGCACCGGCCGCAGACCGCCCTGCTCCGATCCGACGACGGGAGACAGCTCGGCAAAAAAAACATCGCCACGTTTAACTATCAACGGTTACACCCCGCTAACCAAGCGGTCCACGGTGCTGCCTGCAGCTTCCTCGGCCTGAAACGACTCCGCCGCGATGCCGAGGTTGATCTTGGCCATTTCCATGTAGCCGCGCTGCATGGATTCGCGCAAGAAGCGTTTCTTCCGCTCCAGGAGATAGAGCTTCATGGCCTGACGGATGAATTCGCTGCGGTTGGAATTCTCCAACTCGACGATTCCGTCCACCTCTTGAAGCAGTTGGTCCGGCAAACTGATCATGATTCGTTTCGTGGTCATGTTCGACACAGGCTTCGCACCCCCAAAGACATTCCAACCGTCCAGAGAAACGGATCCAACCCCAACTTTTCCTTCAACAGGTAGCATTTCCCGTTTCCGCCGGGCGCATCCGTACAGGGTTGGTGATAGCGTTCCATCTATCAAGTATGTTATACCGGATTGCTTCCCTGCGCAAGTCCTCCGCCCAATTTTTCCGGCGTTTGCCAATGGCCGAGGTGTTCAACAGCTTGCCCGGACCTAGTCCTGGGTATGCTGCTCATGCCGCAGGTGATTGAGAATATGGACGATCCGGCCGCCGCGGATGTAGATGCGCGGGACGCGGTGGGAGATCATGCAGGTGATCTCGTAATTGATCGTGCCGAGCCGGTCCGCCAGCTCTTCGGCCGAAATCCGGTCCTCTCCCTGGCAGCCGAGCAGGACGGCCTCGTCCCCGACGGATACGCCGGGAACGTCCGTCGCTTCCGCCATGCACTGGTCCATGCAGATCGAGCCGACCACCGGCACGCGCTTGCCGCGGATCAGCGCTTCCGCCTTGCCGGTCAGCATCCGCGAATAGCCATCGGCATAGCCGATCGGCAGCGTGGCGATGCTTTCCTCGTCGCGCCGCACATGGTAGCGGTGGCCGTAGCTGATGCCCGCCCCCGCCTTCACCCGCTTGAGATGGACGATCTCCGTCTTGATGCTCATCACCGGCTGCAGATCGACGCTGTCCTTGCGCACCTCTTCGGAAGGATAGAGGCCGTACATGCCGATCCCCAGCCGGACCATGTTATAAGACAGCTCCGGCGTATCGATCGCCGCCGCCGTATTGCCGGCATGCAGGTACGGGAAGCTGACACCCCTCGACGTAAAATAATCCACGACCGCTTTGAACCGGTCGTACTGCGCGAGCGTGACCGCCTTGTCGGCTTCGTCGGCGCAGGCGTAGTGGGTGAAAAGCCCTTCCACCCGCACGCCGGATAGCCCCATGGCCCGCTCGATATAGGCAACGGCCTCCTCGGTAGTCTGCAGGCCGAGCCGGCCCATGCCGGTATCGATCTTTATATGAACGGTCAGTTCCGGCGCGTCCTGCGGACGGCGAGCGAGCGCCTCCAGCATCTCCTCGCTGAACACGGTCAGCGTGATGCCTTCGCGCGCCGCCAGCTCGATTCCCTTGACCGGCGTATGCCCGAGCACGAGGATCGGCGCTTCGATGCCGGCCTGGCGCAGCTCGATGGCCTCATCCAGGAACGCCACCGCCAGGTAGCTGACGCCGTGCTCCAGCGTTTCCTGCGCCACTTGCACCGCTCCGTGTCCGTAAGCGTCCGCCTTGATGACGGCCATAAGCGCGATTTGCTCGGGCAGCGCTCGGCGAAACGCTTCAATGTTGTGACGCAGCGCGTCCAGGGAAATCTCCACACGAGTCGACCGATAAAACGTATCCACGAAAAGTCCACCTTCTTCTGAAGTTTGCCGGGCGCCCGCGTTTGCGCGAGCGGGCGCTCCGGGCGCATCCAATCCGATAAGGAGAATAGCGGCCGGGTCGCGGCCGCTACGTTATCATGTTATACGGATCGGATACGGGTGTCAAACCCCGTTTGGCGCATGGCTGCGGCTTCCGGCAGGCTCTCGGCGGAACCCGAACGAATCGGTTATTTTTCCGCCTCGTCCTGCAAGCTCTGGGCCACCTGCACCATCAGCTCGGTCGGCAGGTCGGAGCTGGAGAGCCGGTACAGCCGCCCGTTATAGGTCCAGGTGAGCGTCCGCTTGTCTTCGCCGGTGAAGGTGCCGATCGTGTAGCCCAGGCTTACGCTCGCGCCGGGAAGCAGCATGACCTCCTGCGCCTTCGGCTCCGATTCGAGCAGCGTGTAATTGTAAGCGCCGGTGAAGCGGAGCAGCACCGCCTGGTCTTCGCCCAGCTTCAGATCGTCCGCCCCGGCAAACGCCACGCCTTCGATATGAAGCTGCGGCTGGTAGATTTCGATGCCGCTTTCGCCGACGACCAGGGGGCCGTCCGTCTCGCTGCCGGTTGCGGCTTGTGCCGTTTTGCCGCTGTCCGCACCGGTTGCCGTACCCGTTTTGGCGTCCTTCGCAGCGCCGTCCGGCTTGTCAGCCTTGTCCGCGGCGGCCGTGCCATCCGTCTTGGCTGCATCTCCGGCCTTCGCCGCATCGGTGTCCTCGCCGGCCGGCTGACCGGTCACGGGCTTGCTGGCGTCGCCGCTGTCGGGGGATGCCGCCTTTTGGCCTTCCGCGCCGCCTGCTCCGTTCTTCGCCTCGGCGTTGGCTGCCTGCTCCAAGGTGTCCGGTTCCTGCTTCGCGCTGTCGAGCAGCGACACGGGGTCGCCCGTCGAGGGGTCCACCTTGCCGGCGCCGTTCTTCAGGTTAAGCGAGGTATCGAAGGAATTGTCCGTGAACTTCTCTCCGAAGGAGAAGCCGGTGAAATCGACGGTGACCAGCGTGGTGTCGTTCGAATCCCGAACCTCCACGCGCTTCGGGCTGTAGTCTTTTTTGTTCAGCCAGATCTTCTGGCGCGACAGCGTCGTGTTGGCGTAATTGGCAGCCACGTCGAAGACCAGGTCGTTGCCCTCCGCCGTGAACTTGCGTTCCTTGTCCGACACGATGCTGCTCACGAGGGACTGATAGAGGTAATACTGCCCCTGATTCTCCGGCCAATCGCTCTGGAACCGAAAGCTCTTGTTCAGGTGGGGGGTAAGCACGAAGACCCCGTCATCGTTTCGAAGCACGATCTGGGTGATGTCCTGCTTCTGATTCGTCAGCGCGATCCGGTAATAATGCGGATTCTGATACCACACATCGAGCTGATATTCCTGCGGCTGCTGCCCGTTCTGCAGCACCATTTTGCCGCTCGTCTTGTAGCTGTCCAGCTTGCCCAGCTTTTGGCTCAAATCCTGTACGACCGACCCCGCATCCTTCTTTCCGCCGCAGCCGCCAAGCGCAACCGCCAGGCACAAGACGACGATTGCCGCCATCCACCTCATCCGCCGCATTCCCATCCATCCTCTCTTCGCATAGGCTTATTCAACTTGATACCATGTCTATGAGAGAACTTGACCCATTATGCAGACGGGCTGCCCCGCTTTTCCCTCCGGAACGTTAACCGATAAAGAACTGCATCGCCCCTTGCGAGCCGCTGGAAAAGCCGTCGCCCCGCGTCCGGACCGTTCTTGGTTCGTCTTCGCTTTTCCGGAATGATTAGTGCCGCACCCCGCCCGCTTTTTCCGTGGCCTTTCCTTCATCCGGGTTCATTCCCTGAGCCGATCTCCCCGCCGACAGCAAAAAAACAGCCCTGCCGTTCTCCCGTACGAGAGGCCGCAAGACTGTTTCTGTAGGATCAATAGATCATGAGCTCACTGCTCCATCCGCCGGACGTCCACGGTCACGTCGAGCTCGCCGCTCCTGCCCCGATAAACGCCCTTCACCGGAACGATATCCTGGTAATCCCGCCCATGCCCGAGCTTGATGTAGCGCCAGTTGACCTCGGTATTGTTGGTCGGATCGAAGCCGAGCCAGCCGGTTCCGGGAATGTGAACCTCGACCCAGGCGTGCGAGGCCTGCTCGAAATCGGCGTTGCCCCCTTGCAGGTCGCCGACATAATGGTACCCGCTCACATACCGCGTCGGCACGCCGAGCGAGCGGCAGACGGCGATCATCAGGTGGGCGTAATCCTGGCAGACCCCGCGCTTCAGCCGCAGGGTACGGCGGACGGTCGTATGCACGCTTGTGGCTTCGGGGTCGTAGGTGAACTCCTCATAGATCGTGGAAGAAAGGCGGCTTGCCCAGTCATGCAGCCCCTTCGCTTCCTCCAAGGGGTGTTGGGCGGCGAAGGCATACAGCTCCTCGGTGATCTCCGTGTACCGGGTCGGCAGCAAAAATTCGCAGTACCGGTCGCGAAAAGCCTCCCGCTGCAGCAGCTCGAGCTGCTCGCCGTGCGGGAGTACGGGCAAATCCTGCCCTTGCGGCTTGTCGACCGTAACCACGGTGGCCCGCGTCCGGATGATCAGCTCCTTGTGCGGCCGGTTGACCGTGAAGGCATGGACGCGGTTGCCGAAATAATCCTCGTAGGAGAACAGATCGGCGGCGGGCGTCACCGTAACTTCGGAATGAAAGCAGGATTGGCGGTAATTGGTGCGCGGGGTCAAGCGAATCTCGTTGACGCTGTCGGTCACCGGCTCGGGATACCGGTAGCGGGTGGTATGATCGATCTCGATTCTCATCCGGCGGCCCCCTCCACCCGAAAGAATCCTCCCTCGATCAGCCGCCCCAGCTTCAGGCAGGCGCCGCCGAGAAAATCGAGCATTTCACCGTAGCCTTCTTCCTGGACCGGCTCCTCTTCCAGAAAATCCAGCTCGGCGCGGATCTTGCCGGCGTAGCGAATCGCCTTCTCCTGGCCGCCCCCCCGAACCGGCGCTTCCTTCAACAGATGCCCCAGATGGTCCTCCAGCCGGTGGAAGGAATACCGCACGGACCGCGGGAAGGACGGCTGCGTCAGCAGAAAGTGAAAGATCGCGGGCACGGTCACTTCATCCGCATAGTAGCGACGAAACGTCTGGTACCCGCTGACCGATTTGAGGATGCCCTGAAGCACAGCATACGCCCCCCGGCTGTCCTCCTCTTGGAGAGCGGAGAAGGCTCCGCACAGGGAGCGCAGAATCCGCACCGTGTTCTCCGCCCGCTCCAGAAAGCGACCGCTCTTGATCAGCCGCCACTCTTCCTCGCGAAGCATGACGGACTCCTCCATGCCGAGGAAAATCGCGATGTTATCCTTCAACTGCCGGTAGAACAGATTCGGTCCGGCCGTGATGTCGGCCGCCGTTTTCTCCCCGAGCCAGAGGTCGAGCCCGTTCAGCGCATCCCACATTTCGCTCGGCAGCTTCTGCCTCAGCTCGCGCAGGTTATTTCGGGCCTGATGGATGCAGGAAAAGATCGAGTTGACGTGGTCCCGGTCGAGCGTGATGAACTCCAGCACGCCCTCCTCGGTCAGCCGTTCTCGGCTCGCTCCATACGCCTCCTGCACGCCGAGCGAAGCCAGCAGCCGCTGCCATTTGAGCCCCTCTTCGCCGAACTCCCCTTCGGTCTGGATATGGTAATGCACATCGATCAGCCGCGCATGGTTTTCGGCTCGTTCCACGTACCGGCCGATCCAGAACAAGGCTTCCGCATTTCGGCTCATCATGCTCCCACCGCTCCTTTCTGGGCTAAGGATGTGACACGGAAATCATAGCTCCTGTTCGCTCTGTCGAGGCGTTAAGAGCCCAATACCCAGGTATCCTTGACTCCGCCGCCCTGCGAGGAATTGACGACAAGCGATCCCTCTCTCATGGCGACGCGCGTGAGCCCGCCCGGGATCGCCTGCGGCCGGCCGTCGGCTCCCGTCAGCACGAAAGCCCGAAGGTCGATGTGGCGCGGGGTCAGCCGCCCGTCGACCAGCACCGGGCAGCGGGACAAGCCCATAACCGGTTGGGCGATGTAGTTGTCCGGACGGCACATGACCTTCACACGGAAGCTTTCGATCTCCTCCTCCGAGGCTTCGGGACCGATCAGCATGCCATAGCCGCCGGACAGGGACGTCTCCTTGACTACCATTTCGGGCAGCCGGTCCAACACATAGTCCCGCTCCTCCGGACGAGACAATAGATACGTATCCACATTGCGGAGAATCGGCTCCTCGCCCAGGTAATACCGGATCATCTCGGGCACGAACACATACATCGCCTTGTCGTCTGCAACCCCCGTCCCGGGGGCATTGGCCAGCGCGATATTGCCCGCTCGATAGGCATTCATGATTCCCGCCGTTCCGAGCATGGAGTCAGGGCGGAACACCAACGGGTCCAGGAAGTCGTCGTCGATGCGGCGGTAGAGCACATCCACCTGCCGGTAGCCCTTCATCTGCCTCATGTAGATACGGTGATTGCGCGCGACCAAGTCTTGGCCTTCCACCAGATGCAGCCCCATCTGCTGAGCGAGAAAGGCATGCTCGTAATAAGCGGAGTTGTGAACCCCCGGCGTCAGAAGCGCCACCACCGGCTCCGGGGAGCGGGTTGGGCTCAGGCTGCGCAGGACGGAGAGGAACCGGTTCAGGCTGTGGTCGATGTCGCGGATGCGGCTCGAGAAGGCGAGCTCGGGAAACAGCTGATTCATCAGGGAGCGGCTCTTGAACAGGTACGAAAAGCCGGACGGGCAGCGCAGGTTATCCTCCAGCACATAATAGCGGCCGTCCCGGTGGCGGATCAGATCGATACCGGCTACGGCAATGTAGGTTTGGCCCGGCACCGCGAGGCGGGCCATTTCCGGACGAAAATAGCGGTTCGCGATGACCATCCGGCGGGGGACGATCCCTTCCTTGACGATCTGCTGATCGTGGTAGAGATCGTGCACAAACCGGTTCAGAGCCCGAACCCGCTGAACGAGTCCCGCCTCCAGCTCCTTCCATTCCTCGCCCGGAATGACGCGGGGAATCACGTCGAAGGGAATGGTCCGCTCGCCGGCCGCTTTTCCCGAATCCGAATTCAAGGTGAAGGTGATGCCCTCCTCCACCATCCGCCGTTCCGCCAGCCTCTGCCGGGTCCGCAGGTCTTCCGGCCGAAAGCGGCTGAACAGCCGGTGCACCTGCTCATAATGGGTTCTCGGGGCTGCGTCCTCCGCATACATTTCGTCGTACTCGCCCGCTAGCGGATACGCTGCCCGGCTGGGGTCCGGTATCACTTCCGACATAGGCGCCGCCCCTTTCACAGAAATCTTGTCAGGTTTTATCCCCCGGTTTTGAGCAGATGTCGAATCAAGAGCCGGTTTCGATGCATATGGCTTCGAATTGATTGCCATTGATTACCCCAATCATACTAGAACTAACCTTATGTGTAAATATATATGACAATTTGCAAGAATACAGATCGCTCCTTTTTTTAGAAATAGTGATTTCCCTTTCGAAAAATCAAAAAAGCAGGGCAGAATCCTCCAATAGGAAGAGTCCACTCTGCTTTCCATTTCAATATGCTTGCCCGGGGAAGGTCGCGCTAGACAAGCAGCGGCCGCTTGACCGCCTGCGGATCGGATTCCCATCCGTCCTCGATATCGAATATCCGGGTGAACCGCCGTTCAAGACCATAGTCCTCCCAATCGGCGACATCGCCGCCTTCCCGGACGGCGAAGCGGATCCAGGCTTCCTGCATCCGCCGCGCCAGCGCTTCCGCGGCGGCGTCGATCCGGCCGCCCATCTTTTCCAGGTAGAACAGGTTGTTGAACACGAACATGATCTCGAGGGTATGTACCGATTTGCCAATCAGCGGATGCCCCGGATAGCTCCAGTCAAAGCGGTACATCCAGACCCGACCGTGGGGGAGTTGGGCTTCCGCCAAGCGAACGGCCGGCCCCCAGAAGATGAGGTCGGTCACCAGCTCCGCCTGCCCGTCGTTGGACACCTCGTAACCGTTCGCCAGCTCCGCCGCCTTCGGTCCAAGCCCGAACTGTTGAAGCAAGCCGACGGTCTGTTCCCGCTTCAGCACCGGCGCCCCTTGGCGGATAAAATAAGCCCCTTCGTCGCGGTTGGTCCCGACCAGGAGCTCGACTCCCGCCGCGCTCCCCGCCCGGACCGCTTCCGTCGGATCGAGCGGCAGCGTCGCCCCGTCGAGCGCCGGCTGAAACACCATCGGCCCGAGCCCATGGGGATTGAGCTTGGCCGACAGCCGCTCCGCCGCCTCCTGAAGCTCCTCGGCGGAGAAGGCTTCCAACCAGCCGGCGATATCGGCTTGCGCGTCCGCCGGGACCGCTTTCGATGCGCTGGCGGACACCGCCGCATTCTCGCCCTTGTCGGACACCGCCTCCTCCTCCAAAATGCCGGTCGCCGCCGCATTCCGCCGGGTACCCGGCTCCGAGGTCGGTGCGGTTCCGCGCCCGGTCGCCTTCAATTCCGCGAGGAAGCCCTGCGCGATCCGCGAGGCCGCCTCGGCGGGCAAATACTGCGTCGCCCCGCTCTGTAGAATGGCGCGCCGGAACAGCCCCTTCGCCGCGGGCATGGCCAGCAGCGCGGCGATGGACATCGCCCCGGCCGACTCCCCGAAGACGGTGACCCGCTCCGGGTCGCCGCCGAACGCGGCGATGTTGTCGCGCACCCATTCGAGAGCGGCAACCTGGTCCAGCATCCCGACATTGCTGCCCAACCCGCCGCCGAACGGCGCAAGGTGCAGAAAACCAAACGCGCCCAGCCGGTAATTGACAGTCACGACGACCACCTCGCCCGACCGGACGAAGGAAGTCCCGTCATAGAGCGGCAAGCTCCCGGCCCCGGACACGAAGGCTCCGCCGTGCAGCCAGACGAGGACCGGCTTGAGCGACCCGGCGGCCGCCTCGTCCCCCGAATTGCCGTCCTCCGCTTGAGCCGATTCGGCGGGAGTCCCAGCGGTTCCTTCCGCCAGTGGTGCCCAAATGTTCAGGTACAAGCAGTCCTCCGACCGCTTGTCCTCACTCGCCTGCGCGCTCATGCGGCTGGAATCCTTCACCACGGCCTGCATGGCGATCGGTCCCGGCTCCGCTGCCGGCCTTACCCCCTCCCAAGCCGCCGGCTTCTGCGGCGCCCGAAAGCGGAGTGCGCCCACCGGCGGCTCGGCGTACGGAATGCCGCGCCAGACGCGGACCCCGGCTTGCTCGTATCCCTGCACCCAGCCCTGCCGGGTATTGACGGTTTGCTGATTCATCGAATGGCCCTCCACCACAGTTAAAAATGCTTTATCTATCACGATAGCAGAATTTTTGCCAGGGAGCAAAAAAGCGCACACTAAAGAAGAGAGGCTCGGAAACGCCCCCCTTCTCCTTATCTCACAATCATCCAAATCCCGATCACCAGCAGCCAGAACATCCCGCCGAGCAGAATGCCATAGACGATTCCCCGGCCCGCAGACTGAGGATCCTGGTTGTCCTCCTCCATGCCGCCGCCCTCCTTCATTCCTCGAATGCCATGTTGTCGATCTGCTATCAGTTTATCCAGGAATGCCGAAGGAAAGACCCATGTCCGGCGTTTAATAGGCGTTCTTGTTGACAAGTCCTTTCCACAAGGTCTGGGCGATGATGCGGAGATCGAACAGGAAGGACCAATTCTCCAAATAGTAGATATCGTACGAGATGCGGTCGGGAATCGACGTGTCTCCCCGCAGTCCGTTGCTTTGCGCCCACCCGGTCATGCCCGGCCGCACATGGTGCTTGACCATGTATTTGGGCACTTCCTCCTTGAATTGCTCGACAAAATGCGGCCGTTCCGGACGCGGCCCTACTACGCTCATATGCCCGAAGAGCACATTGAAAAACTGCGGCAGCTCATCCAGGCTGGTTCGCCGGAGGAAAGCGCCGAAGCTCGTACGCCGGGGGTCCTGCTCCACGGTCCACTCCTTGTCGGCCGTGGCCTGGTCGGATACCCGCATGGAGCGGAATTTGTACATCGAGAAATTGCGACGATTGAAGCCGACCCGTTCCTGCTTGAAAATGACCGGCCCCGGCGAGGTCAGCTTCACCCCGATCGCGATGGCCAGCATAACCGGCGAAGTGATCACGATGGCGACCGCCGAGAACAGCAGGTCGAACACCCTTTTCAAAATCCGGTTATTCAGGTTATCGAGCGGAATGTCCCGCACGTTGATCAGCGGCAAACCGGCAAAGGTCTCGAAGCTCGGGCGGGCGGGAAGATAATTGAAAAAGTCCGGAATAATCATCGTGCGGACGCCCGCTTTTTCGCAAATGTTGATCAGGGTTCCGTATTTGGCGTAAGCATTCAAGGGCAGTGCGATGACCACCTCGTCCACCATCTGCCGGGAGAGCACCTCTTCCAGCTCGGAGGTCTTGCCCAGGATCGGCTTGTAATCCGCATGGCGCGCTTCATGCTCGGTTACCAAATCGTCGAGAAAACCGATCACCTCAAAGCCCAGCTCCGGCTGACGTTCGATGTTGCGGTAGAACCTTCTTCCAAGCGATCCGGCCCCCAGAATGAGGACAAACTGCTTGTTGAAGCCCTTCCGGCGCATCCGCCGGAGGAAATGCTTGACCCACAGCCGGTACAGACAGGTGCCGAACACGTTCAAGGTCAGGAAGATCGCCAGGAATTCGCGGGAGATGTCCATTTCCTTGTAGACGAACATGACGGCGATCATCAGCAGGAACCCGACCAGATGAATCTGGAAGATTTTCAGCGTCTCGTAGGCAAAGGTCTTCTTCCGCTTGGGCGAGTAGAAATGCAGGAAGACGCCGAGCAGGAGCACAATAACCGAATAGACGACGACCCATTGATAATACCGGCCGATGGGTAAATGGCTTCCCGGTTCCCTCCAGGGAGATTCGAACTTCAACCACCAGGCCAGGAGGAAGAAAAACTGGACCGCCAGCAGATCGCAAAAGGCATACAAGTAGGACAGTAAGCTTTGGTTGCGCCGGATCATCCGGTATCCCTCCCCATCCGTCTCCATTGGTTGCGCCCCAGCGCAAGACCCAGCTTCACTCCGATCCCGGCATACACCGCGAGATTGGTTAGAGCCGAGTACTTCTTCGCATAATGCTTGCGGTGAAACAACGCCATCGCCCGATGAAACTCGTAGACGATCTTAACCGGCTTCCGTCGGCTGCTGGCGCCTTTGTAATGGATGATCCGCACCGCCGGATGATACCAGTTCTCCCAGCCCGCCTGCTTGATCCGGTAGCACCAGTCGATATCCTCGCCGTACATAAAAAAGGCTTCATCCAGCCCGCCCACCTGCTCATAGGCTTCGCGCCGCACCATCAGGAAGGCCCCCACCAAACAGTCGATCGGCTGGGACAGATCCGGGTCAAGATGCCCCATCTGGTATCCATTGTATTTCGGATTCTTCGGAAACAGCCGGGAAATTCCGAAGGCATAATAAAAGGAAGCCGAGGGTGTAGGAAATCCCCGTTTGCACGCCTTGTCCAGCTGTCCGTCCGGAAGCAGGATTTTACAGCCGCTGGCCCCGACCTGCGGATGCCGGTCCATAAAGCGAACCATCTCGTCCAACGTATCGGGCTCGACAACCGTATCGGAGTTGAGCAGGAGCAAGTATCGCCCCCGAGCCGCCCGCATGCCCTGGTTGTTCGCCCGGGCAAAGCCGACGTTCTCGGCATTGGCGATCCGCACGATCTCGGGATACCGGTCCGCGGCCTCTTCCAGCAAGCCGTCGCCCGACGCGTTGTCGACGAGAATAATCTCAAAGGCGTAGTCTGTCACCGACTGATAGACGGAGGCAACGGCATCCAGCGTGAGTCGGCGCGTCTTGTAGTTGAGGATAATGATGCTCAGGTCGATCGGAATGGTACATTGCGCTGCGTTCATTTTTGTCATCACCTGTAAAAACTTGTAATGCTAGTATAGCATAAAAAAGATAAACATAAAAAATAGTGTTACTCAATCAAAAAGCTATCCTTCATCTTATGGGAGAAAGGATAGCTTTACAATCATAGAATAAAGTTAATTAATCAAAGACAATGTCTTTAGGGTTCGGAGCACCATGGTTACGGCCTGAGCTCTCGTCCCATCTTCGCTGCTGCTCAAAAGCATTCCCTTTTTGCTCTTTATGCCTAAGATGATCCCGTTTTTTACCGTCCAAGAAAATGAAACTTGCTGATCTTGCGCCAGTCCGGCAAAATCCTCAAATAACCTCAGATCTTCGGCCGTTGTGTTTTGAAGATCGGCTCCTGCGTTTTTCGCCGCTAAATACAACAATTGTGTCATTTCACCGCGGGTTATCGTTTGGTTGGGATAGAAATTTGCCCCTTTTGCCCAACTTAATAGTCCTGCCTTCTGTGCAGAAATGATATCCGAATAATACCAGCGACTCTCGTTGATATCTTTAAATGAATTCCCATTTCCAGTTGTTGTCGTGTAATTTGGGATTCCGAAGGCACGAACTACCATCGACGTAAACTCGGCACGAGTCACTTTCTTTTCCGGCATAAATTTCCCATTTCCTACCCCATTCACAAAGAGACGATTAGCAGCTTCCGTAATGGAAGCGGCAGCCCAATAATTCGGAGAAATATCACCAAAGGAGCGTTCGTTTATTACCAGCACATAGGTGCTATGAGTCATAGTGGAAATGCTTGCTAGCAGTTGTCCATCTTGTTCCGTCCACTTTACCGGTTTTACGGAGGGCTTCCCGTTCCCGTCTTCAAATGCAATCGCTGCAACTTTACTTTTATCCTTTAAATTCGAACTTTTACCCAACTTAAAAGAAATGGTTACGTATTTGCTAAATTCCTTTACGTGAATTTTCTCCCCCGACTTTGTCATCAGAGAAAGAGAAATCTCATAAGGATCACCAATTACAGAGGAAGAAGTAAGCGAAGCTTGCATGGTTTTGGATAGTTCGCTCTTTTTAAAAGAAAACACCGCATAGATCGGATCTTGAGTTTTCTTACTAAATAACTCATAACTAGGGATGACATTCTTGAAATCGATAGGGATTTGATAAGTTATCCCCTTACTTTCGATAGCCAAAGAAGTCACTTGATCTTTCTCTTTATAGGATAACAAACCACTAACTTCAAACTGTAGGCTTGCACCCTCATCAACCTGAGTCAGATCCAGTTTCAGAATATGGTCTTTGGTGATTTGAGGAACAACGGATTGAGTTTCTTTTGACAAGACGATTTCAAATGGAGGATTAGAAGATACGCTTCCTCCTCCAATGCCTGTACCTGCCCCTGCTCCTGGATTGGATCCATTTCCATTACCCGAACCGTTACCGTTTCCTGATCCGGGTTCCTCTTGTTCTTGATTCCTTTGCACAACAAGAGAATAGGTTGCCTTGTCCCGTCCATTTTCAGCAGTTATCACCACATCAAAATGGTTTTCCCCCTGTGCCAGTTGTATTGCTTCCGACTCGAAAAGACTGTTTTTATTCGAAATGCTCAATGACATTTCTTCTTGGTAGATCGAAACCGATGCATTCTTATCTTTCGGTTGAACCACTATTCGAATGCTGCTTACCTTATTCTCGACTTCAGCTTTATAAACGGACCCACTAACAGTTAGCGGGATAGCCTCATCTGCCAATACATACATATTTGCAAGATTGGTATTACCCGAACGTTCCTCTCCTCCCGGTAATGGGGCTTCGGCGCGATTAAGGATAACTTCGTAAGATTCCTGGGCTAGACCGTCTGTTGATTTGACCCGTATCTCTAATTTGGTTTCACCGACAGGCAGAACAATTTGCTCAGATCGGTAAACTCCTCTCGAGCCAGTGAGAGCCACTTCCTCCCCCGACTTGCTGGCACTTACTGTAGCATATTTGCTTGAGGGTTTTAACGTCAAAACTATACGATCTTGGTCGTTGCTAAGTTCGGCCTTATAAACGGAATCTGTAACGCTAAGTGGGATCGAAACCCCATTTGCGCTCATTTGAAGGTCAGCAAGTTCCGCATTTGAATCTTTTTGAGGAGTTATTGGATACATCTTGGCTGCCCCAAAATAACCCAAGGCATATAGATCTGGAAGCGGTGCTGGCATATTGAAGATTTTGTCCGCAATAAAGAAGAGCGTTTGTTCTTTTGCTGTAGACATATACAAGGAACTGGAATATCCGCCAATCTTCACGTTCGGATAAACCCACATTAGTGCTTCCATCGGCAGTTGAGCAGGAAGCAAGGCAATCCCTTTGGAATCCAGGAATTCCTTTCTTCCCAGTTTCATTAAATCCGGCTGATTCGTGGGGTTCCATACCGGATGGGGTTTAAAAAACAGATCGTAGTCCTTTCCATAATCCTTAACAATTTGTTCGACGACATCTTCAAAAGTCCCACCTTCTCCGGAAAGACTCGTACCTGAGATGATCAAATTCGGTTTGGGAGAAGCATCAAACAATTGGTCAAATAGCGACTTATCTATTCCTACGGCTTTCTCAAAGGATACTTTCTGTTCATCTGGTAAGTCACTGTAGAAATGATAAGGTGCAATCTTAATGGTGTTCATTTTCCCGACTTCCGCTTGGACCAACGGGTCTTGACTTGTTAGCAATTCAGGAAATTGCATGCGATATTCGATGTTGTTCGATTGTGAGGCATAATACATGCTATTTGTTAAGTCCATGTTGTTTTGCCTGCTGATTACGCCGGTTTCTCCATCTAGGACTTTCGTTTTTCGGTTATCGTAGTCACTAGCGTACTGATTCCAAACTCCGATCGAACTCGGATTTGAATATAAGTTCTTAAAGATGTTATACGTCCCCGTACCATCAGACAGCAACGTTATCTCGTATTGGTTTTCTGCCACTCCATTAGCAAGAAACAACTGGAGGCCGAATTGAATACGCAGATCATCCGTGTATAAATGAAACTTCGCCGTTGGATTGTTGGCGTGCAATTCTTTAATTTTGTTCTCGATTGTGGTTAGCATCGTTTCGCCATAAGGATCCGTTAAGGCAAGGAAATGGACATTCTCAGGGAAACGACTGGAATCAAAAGTCTGCTTGCGTTCATACCACATATACCCTTCGTTTGTACTACTAAAGGCTGTTAGTCCGGCATAGAGAGTCGGCAACGTTCCGAGGGTGATATAAAAGTCAAATACCTGTGAATCCAAGGTCTGTGGCTGTTGATTACTCTCGACAGAATTTGGCGAGTCTGCTGCGGCTAGCTGTGGAAGACTTAGAGACACAAACAAAGCAAACGTGAGAACCATTGATAAAACCTTTTTCATTATTTCCCTCCATGTTGTAAGAATCGCTTGCTGCAACGAATTGTAACCTCGTGTCGAAATATGGGCTATTTTGTTTGTAAGTATATCACAAAATATGGCTATCGAAAGAAAATAATTCCCTACGAACAACGGCAACCGCTTAAAAAGTTTATTGGTTCCATGAATCTTTTTATATACAAAGTTTAACGGAGCGATTTTTAAGTTGAACCTTATAGTACGATTCCAGACTAATCTCCTCCTCGCTCCTTATCTGCTCCTCTGATTAAAATACATATGACCCATAAGAGGGTTACTTTTATGCAAAGTGTCCTACTAATGGGTTACATTTCACCCATTCTGTGCGGGTGCTTAATCTCCAAATCTTCATTTCCAGAGCTATTCATTATCTAACGCTCATGAGTTCCTTCTGAAGTTTTGGTAACTCTTCGGAATGATAAGTTAGCTTTTCTACAATGTATTTAGGACGGGCTTTAACCTCCTTGTAAATTTTTCCAATATATTCTCCTATCAGCCCTAAAGCAACCAATTGAATTCCTCCGATAAACCAAATGGAAAGCATAAGAGAAGACCAACCCGTTGTTGTATTTCCCATGATCTTACTAAATATAGTATAAAGCCCAATCAAAACACTGAACGCGAACAACACGAAACCTACACTAGTAATTAATCGAATAGGAGTAACACTGAATGAAGTAATACCATCGAAGGCAAACGCGAGCATTTTTTTTAGGGGATACTTTGACTCACCAGCAAACCGCTCATGTCGGTCATAATACACATTAGTCGACTTGAATCCTATAAGGGGAACAAGGCCTCTTAAAAAAAGGTTAACTTCTTTATATTCATTTAGATGCTCGAGAGTCCGCTTGCTCATAAGTCGATAATCCGCATGGTTGTATACCACATTAACACCCATTACATTCATAAGCCGATAGAAACCTTGAGCAGTTGAGCGTTTAAAGAAAGTATCCGTTGTTCTACTCCTTCGCACCCCATAAACAATATCAAAGCCCTCATCATATTTATCAATGAATTCCTCGATAATACTCAGGTCATCTTGAAGATCGGCATCAACGGATATCACACAATCTGAGTAATTTCTTGCTTCATTCAAGCCTGCTAACAAAGCGTTTTGATGGCCCACATTACGGGAAAGCTTCAACCCTCGTACCAACGGATTTTGTTGGGCAGCTTCCTCAATGATCTCCCAAGTTCGATCCCGACTCCCATCATTTACGAAAAGCAACTTACTTTTTGGGGATATCTTTCCTTTCTTTATTAACTTGTTTGTAACCAAAGTTAGTTGGTTTATGCTTTCAGGCAAAACTTCTTCTTCATTATAGCAAGGTATCACTAATGATAAGACTGGACTTGAATTTTCATTCAATGTAGGTTCTCTCCTTCAAAAGATCATTGACACTTCCATAAGATCATGTAGAACATTCCTAGGAGTTTTAGAATTTACGAGAATATGAATGCTACTTTCATTCAGAGAGATTATTTCTCGAATTCTTATCAGCCTACTAATGCAGTTCCATCCATCTTAGGCCAATTCCTAAAACCCTACCATCTTCTCCTCTTCCTACTTCTTTTGGCGATTTTGCATTCCTAATGACAAATTGCATGTGGATCAAATTTTGTCTTCCTACGATTTCATGAGGAATCGCGAGTTGATATTCGCCGTTTTCCTCATTTTGTAGAATCCACTTGTCAATTACTTTGTCATTGGCTAGAATCGTCACCTCTTGGTTATTATCTGGAACAAAGAATGTAGCATTCAGTATTAGTGATAGGTCATTTTCTGGAGAGTGATCTAGAACAAAAAATAAGTCCCCAGTTTCTTTCGACCACACGCCCCAATTTTCTATATTATTCCAATTTTTTCCTAAATAAAATGTGCCTTGTTCCTTCCTTACAGAATCTTGGGAAAAAAAGACCCTGGTGCCCAACTTGTAATCAAGGCCGCGGTAGCCTGACCAATTCATTAATTTGTGGTCCAAATAATAAAGCTTATAGGATTGGGTAATATTGGGTTTTGCCGAGAAATAGAGCAATACAACTCCCCATATTCCAATTGTAATGGAAAGAGTATAGAGAATCACCCTTTTTAACCTCATTTTTCATACTCCTAACCTAAGTCATGATACTATCTCCAAAAAACCATAGAAACGTTAACAAACTATTGATAACTACTAACGCAGCAAGCCACACATATTTATAATCGTTTGTCTTTGAAAGGACCTCACTGTAAGCAACTATCAGAAACAGAGAACCAACGAAATATCGTGGAATGGATTGAAGACTAGACATTAAGGGGATGAAAAAGCATGTAAATGAAAACAAGCCTTCGGCATAATTTTTCTTTCTGAATAATAGAAAAGATCCAATAATCCCCGCCATGGCCCAACAAGCCAAGTAGAGCGATCTCCGGTCGCCTGTAAACCCATGATAAAGAGTAAGGAAAGGGTTGTTAACACCATTCCCCCGTCCCCAAGCATATTGAATATGTTGAAATGCTAAGGGATCTCCGATTCGAAAGTATAAGAACGTCATGTAGCTGAATAATCCAACAGGAACCAAAAATAGACCCATTACTTTTTTTTCATCATTAAAAAGACTGCCGCATCTTTCTTTCCACTTCTGTTTATTGTCTCCTTTCATCCACATTATAATAATGAATGAAAGAGCAACTAAAACCCCTGTGGGTCGAGTTGCAGATAAGAGAGCACCCGTTATTCCCGCAAACAGCCATTTCTCTTTATGCAGAAAATAAAAGGTCATAATCGTTAATAAAATAAATAAAGATTCCGTATACAAATTTGAAAAGTAAATCGAATAAGGACCATAACTTAATAGAAAAATAGTTATAACAGCAGTGGAGCGGTTTCTTGTTTCAAACACATATATCCAAATAAAAAATAGAGCTACACAAAAGAAAATGTTCGATAGGACAATTCCCCAAATATCAACCGACCAAAAGGAACTTTTTGAGGCTAACTTAACCAAGAGTGGGTACAAGGGGAAAAAAGCCCAGTTTGCCGCATCACCCTTTTCGTGCCCACTTGGGACAAGCATATACCCCTCATTGATGATGCTCTGATACCAGCCCGAATCCCACTTGTTAAAAAGCTCGACAATAGGGGTATTCGTTGCCATTAGATGCGACCAAACCTTTGCAGAAATAAAAAGCAGGATTCTGGATGATAAGAAAATACTAAGGATGAATAACTTGTCCTTCTTTTTTGAGTTCCATCTTACAACCTCCATCTAATTGACACCACTCATCCTAGTTTGAGTTGTTAGATATGAATTCAGAAACGGCTTCTCTCCAATTTCTCAATTCACGAAATCCATTTGTTCGAATGGCTAGAGAAGACAGAACGGAATATGACGGCCTTGGTGCAGGTCGGGGAAATTCATCAGTAGTGCAAGGTTCCAACCTGACGGAAATTCCTGCCTCATCAAAAATCGCGCGCGCAAACTCATACCAGGAACACTCCCCCTGGTTTGTCGCATGATAAATACCGAATCGTTCTGTCTGGATTAGGTCAGCCAAAAAACAACATAAGTCATTTGTATAAGTTGGTGATCCGACTTGATCGTTTACCACTTTTAAAACATCTCGTTCTCTTCCTAGCTTCAGCATGGTTTTAACGAAATTTTGACCGTTTTGTCCATATACCCAAGAAGTCCTGACTACATAGGATCGTTTACATAAGGACATGGTCAAGACTTCTCCAGCCCTCTTCGATTTTCCGTATATCGATTTAGGGTCCGTATTGTCGTATTCATGATAGGGTTTGGTAGCTATTCCATCAAAAACATAATCTGTGCTGATGTAACAAAGTCTTGACCCTACTTTTTCTGCAGCGACTGCTACATTACGCGTACCGACAGCGTTCACAAGATAAGCCGCTTCAACATCCTCTTCCGCCTGATCAACCGCTGTATAAGCAGCCGTATGAAGGATAACTTCAGGTTTATGTTCCGTTATGACTTTATCACAGATCTCCTGGTTTGTAATATTCAGCTCCATACGATCGGTTCCCAGTACATCATGTCCCGACTTTTCCAAAATAGCAACTAAATCCGAACCGAGTTGACCGTTTGCCCCTGTTACAAGAATTCTCACTGAAATGCCTCTCCTCTTTAGGAATTGCGTGGTGCATTCCCTTGATCCCGATATTCTCCGTTCAAGATCCGATCATACCAATTCTTGTTTTCCACGTACCACTGAATGGTGCACTCGATCCCTTTATCAAATGGATACGAAGGACTCCAACCTAACTCCGTTTTCACCTTCGTTGCATCAATCGCATATCTGCGATCATGACCAAGCCGATCTGTGACATAGCGAATTAGTGATGAAGGTTTATTCAGTTCAGATAAAATTCGATGAACAATATCAATGTTCGTTTTTTCGTTATTTCCCCCGATATTATACACTTCTCCAATCTCCCCTTTATGTAACACCAGATCGATAGCCGCACAGTGATCTTCCACATACAACCAATCTCGGATATTCAATCCGTCTCCGTAAACAGGAAGTTCTTTGTCTTGCAATGCATGGGTGATCATTAACGGAATGAGCTTTTCTGGGAATTGAAAGGGACCGTAATTATTTGAACATCTGGTAATGCAAACCGGCAGTTTATAAGTTCCGTAATAAGCTCTGACAAGCAAATCAGCGGCAGCCTTGCTGGCTGAGTAAGGGCTATTTGGAGCAAGAGGTGTCTCCTCAGTAAACAATCCCGTTTGCCCTAAAGTTCCATATACCTCATCCGTTGATATTTGTATATACTTTTCTATTCGATTGGTTTTTGCTGCTTCCAGAAGGACTTGCGTTCCCAGAACGTTTGTCTTTACAAAAATATCGGGGTTTTCGATACTACGATCGACATGGGATTCAGCTGCAAAATTAATGATCGCATCAATACCATCGTTCATCAATGCATTTACTAATTGTCTATCTGTTATGTCTCCCTTGACAAAGCGGTGTCTGGGATTATCCAAAGCCTCTTTCAAGTTATCCAGGTTCCCTGCATAAGAAAGCACATCCAAATTTACGATGTGATAGTCCGGATATTTCCTAAGGATATAGTGAACAAAATTGCTTCCAATAAAACCAGCTCCACCAGTTACTAAAAGTTTCATAATTGCCTCCAGTTAAATAAATTTTGCATCAATCTATGTAGGCTTCCATTCTGAAAAGACATTAAAGACGCCCTCTCATCTATCTTAATTTATACTAAATGGATATCATCTTCCAATAGATAGTCCCCTGTCTGAATCTCAACGATGACTAAGTTGATCTTCCCTGGATTTCGCAGTTCGTGCTCCTCACCTATAGATATCATAGCAGATTCATTGGGAGGAATGATGGAACTTTTGCCTTCCTTTATTAATAGAGCTGTTCCGTTCAAGACAATCCAATGTTCACTGCGATGATAATGACGTTGGTTAGCTATCTTCTCTCCAGGTTTCACGATTATTAGTCGAATACGATAGCCTGATTGCTCTGCCAAAGTGGTGTAATTTCCCCAAGGGCGATATCGGGTCATTTGGTTATGACTAAGAGAGGACTGCTTCCGATTCAACTGATCGACGATCTCTTTAACCTTCTGGGATGATCCCATTTTAGAAACAAGAAGAGCATCTGGTGTATCTACGACGATCAAATCTTCAACATCAATCGTAGCAATGGTCCTCGAATTGCCCAAAATGAGGTTCTTCGATGAGTTTAACCCAATGTGGCTCCTATTCGTATTATTCATGTTGTCGTCTTTAGCGAGTTCTTTATATAAAGATTCAAAGCTGCCTACATCCGACCAGCCCATATCTTCGGCAGAGACCATCTTTACAATTTGACTTTTTTCCATCACTTCATAATCTACACTGCCACTCGGGATGCGGTACATCGCGTCTGGATTTATCCGTTTAAATAAATCTCCTTCCGCCTGTTCATACGCTTCCTTCGATGCTTGGAAAATAGAAGGGGCGTATTTCTGGAGTTCATCCAAGAAAACAGAAGCACGGAAGACAAACATCCCGCTGTTCCAGTAATATTTTCCTTCTTCTATATATCGTTTCGCTGTTCCATAATCGGGTTTTTCACGGAAAGATTGAACAATCGTTCCTGTCGCTTCAATATATCCGTATCCTATCTCCGGATAAGTCGGCTTGATCCCAAATGTAACTAGGTTTCCTTCTTCTGCCAATAGGACAGCACGTGATACCGCCTTTTCGTAGTTCTCTTGATGCTGTATGGAATGATCGGATGGAGTGACGAGTACTAGCTCCTCCGGGTCTACAGAGAAGCATGCCAAAGCGATCGCAGGAGCCGTATTTCTTCCCAATGGCTCTAAAATAAAGCGGTGAGAGACATGCTTGAGTTCCGCTAATTGATCTAAAGCAAGGAAATACTGATTTTCATTTGAAACGATCACACTCCCGCTACATAAAGATCGATTGCGAAGTACCGTTTGCTGAAAAAAGGAAACGTCCGATATGATCTTAGCAAACTGTTTGGGATATTGGGAGCGCGATACGGGCCACAGGCGGCTTCCGTTGCCTCCGCAAAGAACCACATTGATCATAGTTAGTCCTCCTCCTTAGAGAAGTCTGACCTAATCATCGCCTCTGCTTGACTAATGGAGAAGTTGTTCAAAATGTATCTTGCGGAGTTTTGCGATACTTGCATCCAACGTTTCGAATTATTCACCGTCTCATGGATTTTATCTGCAAAAGAATCCGGATCATCCGCTACCTCCACAATCGCGTCAATTCCATCCAACCCTTCTGCTCCAATATTGGTTGTTACAAGGGGAACTGCATGAGCCATTGCTTCTACCACTTTCCCCTTCACTCCCGCACCAAACCGAAGTGGCACCACTACACACAGAGCATGGTTATAAGCTTCACGCAGTTTCTCATCGCTAACGAATCCGCGCACGCGAATAGTATGACTGTTCATCTCTAACACTTCACTTGGAGGGTTCGATCCGATGATCGTTAAGGAGATTCCCGGAATTTTATGTTGAATCCTTGGAAATACCTTCCTGACAAACCATATAATTCCGTCCACATTGGGCTTGTGCCCAAAACCACCAACAAAGAGCAAGCCTTCTCTATCATTTAGGACTGTTGATTGGACAATTTCATGGGGCTCATAAAGATATAATGGAATGTTCCGAATAACCTTTGAGGGGAACTCCTCCTCAAGCACTTGTTTTTCGTAGGAGCCGACTACATAAACAATATCAGCCTTTTGGAACAACCCAAACTCGATTTTCTTCCAACGTTCTGAAGATTTCAACAGCTCATCTTTTTTGTCAATTTCATAATTCCTCAATTCACGCAAATAGTGGAGGTCATGCCCAAAATAGATAATCTTAGCCTGCGAATATTTCCGGAATAGGTCGATGTACTTGACGGATATATGGGGTCGATTTAAATAAACGTAATCGATATAGTTTCCGTTTTGCCTCATCCATGTTTCCAAATGTGCAGCATACCAATTTCCGTACAATACTTCAATTCCTAACTGCTGCAAGACACTCGTATAAGGCTCATGTCTGAAGAAGTTGTCGCCAATAAAGATGACATGATAGCCAAGAGAAACGAATAGTCGTAAATATTGAAAGACGCTTCTTCCTCCCGCATCTTTATCAAAATGGGGTACATAGTGATCAACAACCACAATGGTTTTTTTTCGTCTGCTGCGATCCCTCGCCCAGAAAACATGTTCGGCATTTGGAAAATGGCCGTACTCTAGCTCCGATTTCCACTTTTCGCGAAACTTTTCCAAGTTCTTTAGTTGATAGCTTTTGATCCCACTCCCCGTATCGGTTCCATGAGAAATGCCTTCGAAGTGAACAACCGCAGATTGCGGCTGATAAACCACTTTGTACTGATGCTTGCGCACTTCAAAGGCCAGATCAGAGTCCTCATAATAGGCCGGTACATAACGCTCATCGAAGCCGCCAATCTCTTCCCATAATGAACGCCTAATCATGATTGCGGCTCCAGAAATATAGTCAACTTCCTTGACATAGTTGTACTCAGGGTCTTCTGGATCACTTAATCGACCATAATTCCACCCGCTAGCATCCTTCCAAATGATTCCCCCTGCTTCCTGAAGCCGTCCATCTGCGAAAATAAGCTTCGATCCCGCCATCCCAACGGAAGGGTCTTCTTCAAAAAGCTTCACCAATGAATCGCACCATCCGGGTTGCACATTTGTGTCATTATTCAAAAAGTAAATGTATTCCCCGATTGCTTCTTGAGCAGCATGGTTGCAATTAAGCAGAAACCCCCTATTGACATCATCCCGAACAATCTTGATATTCTTCACCAGTTGGGAGATCTCTATGGTTTTGTCCGTTGAACGATCATCTGCAACAATGACTTCATAAGCAATATTATCCGTATGGAGCAAAATTGATTTTAGACAACGGTAAGTGAAATCAAATTGATTGTAAACCGGAATGACAATGGATACCTTTGGGTTATCAAAAACCGGCATGGTCAGGGTTTCATACTCTTCACTCTGCTCTACCAGCCTGAGCTCGGAACTCCCTTCATTTTGATGGCGATCTAAATACGAATCTACACGATGAAGGACATGCTCCGGTTTGTCGCTTTTCATATAGGTCTTGAATTTCTTCACATTTCCTTTGGTTAGCTTTCCTCTAAACTTACGCGGATTTTTCATAAAGGAGAAAGCAAGCTTTGCAAACAACGTCCTCTTTTTTTGTGGCGGAAACACAGAATCCCTAAGGCGATAGTAACCCGAAAGCAATTTCCAGCCCGAAGATCGATAAATATTTTGAAGAATTCGTTCTTGCTTAAGCAAAAGCTGAATATGTGCTTCTTGGTTTATTAATTGAATCTGGAGAGTTTGAAGCCGCTCAATCTCCCCTTGGCATTGTTCAAGAACTATTTGAAGCTGATCATAGTCCTTCCGGAGCTTTTCATGCTCGTCCGATTCTCTTTGGAACTCCTTTTGACGAACCTCCACCAAATAGGTCTGCTCCATAAGGGCTGAATGGGTACGTTTCAGATCGGCCTGCAAGAGCTCGATTTCGCTATCAAGCTTAGACAAGTGTTGGTTTCTTTCTTCCACTTCGGCTTGAAGTTGGATCACTCTAGAAACCGTTGAATGATAACGGATTCCGTTATCCATCAGGTATCCTGGCACAGAAGGTAATGGATGTGAGGAACATATGCCTATTATGTAAGTTCCATAAGATAGTATCTCAGGATGGTCCTCGTTAACAGATAGCTGGCGAGTCTCCGTATTGGCGATAAGAGTGCTTACCTCAGATTTTTGATAATAAAAGTGAACATAAGGAAAGAATTCTTCGAGAAAGTCTTTGAACTCACTCTCATAGAACTCTTTTACATGGTAGGGATTATGATAATTGGCTTCATCTGAATATCTCCTTTTATCAGGTGTTGATAAGATCAATATCCCCTCAGGCTTCAGTATTCGCATTACTTCCTCTAAGAAGCGATGTTGATTCCCTTCATCAACATGTTCAATGGTTTCAAAAGAAACAACAAGATCGCAGCTAGCATCAGGTAAGGGAAGATCCATTGCTGACCCTTGTTTAAAATGCAAAGTCGGGCGCACATACTTCTTTTGTGCTAAGCTAATTGCCTCGCTATCGATATCTACTCCATAGACCATGGTTGCGTTTTCCGATAATAGATAGGAACCATACCCTTCACCACTTGCACAATCCAGGACCGTTTTCCCCTCCGCTAAAGGTTTAACAAATTGATAGCGAGAAATATGTTCAGCTTCTAATAGCCTATCCGTTTGATTAGGAATGAAGCGTTCACCTGTAAATTTCATGACTGCCCTCCATTCATAAAATGAAATTCCACATTCTTTAGTGAAAGGAATCCTTCAAGAGGGCTTCTTTTGTTGTCAAGTATGGTAAATACGAGCGCATCATGAATCCAGCAATGCTGAATATGTTCTAATTGCGTTCCAGAAGCTACCGCCGGTGAAAGGGTGTATTGCCCTTGGTTCAATAATGGGAGCGGGAAAGCGAACCGAAACTGATACAAACGACCAGGAACAAAGGGGGGAACATGTTGATCGAGCGCATATGTGTTTGTCTGAGCAATGATCGTCCCAAGTCGGTCTTTAATGGTAAAGCCAATAATAGGTTCTTCTATGGATTCTCTGCATTCAATTTCTAGCCCCATCCTCATTTCATGTCCGGGACTATAAACCGATGTTTTTGAATTCAAGTGATCGAACAAGGAAATCCTCTTAATGTTTACCTTCCCGTCTCCGAGGATATCAAGATTATGAGCGATGGGATCAAGCACTGTCGCTTTCTCTCCATGGGTTTGAACCATACCCGCAGTTATGTTTGGGATGCTTTTGGTCAAAGAAGAGTCGATCATATGTGCTTGAAAAATTTTCACGACCTCGTTAGGATCTCCTTCGGCTTGAATCGATCCTTCATCAATCCAAATTGCACGGTCGCAATAATTTGTAACCGCGACCAGATCGTGAGAGACGAACAATACCGTTTTACTTCGCTTGAATTCTTCTATTTTCCGGTAGCACTTTTGCTGAAAACGAATATCTCCAACGCTCAGCGCTTCGTCCACTATCAGAATGTCGGGATCTACGCTGATCGCAACAGCAAAAGCTAAACGAACAAACATACCACTAGAATAGATCTTAACCGGTTGATGAATGAAATCTCCTATATCAGCAAAAGCTAGAATTTCGTCCAGTTTCTCCGAAATTTGATCTCGGGTTAAGCCATTAAGCGTGCCGTTCAAATATATATTTTCTAGACCCGTTAGCTCAGGATTAAAACCTGCACCTAGTTCCAGAAGAGCAGACACTTTCCCATCAACGGAAATAACACCTTTTGTAGGATTTAAAATGCCAGTAATCATTTTGAGCATAGTTGACTTCCCGGAACCATTTTTCCCAATGATGGCAAGACATTCATTTCGATTCACTTTAAAGGAAACGTCGCGAATGGCATAGAATTCCCTATGATAGGACTTTTTTAAAGGATTTAATACTTCCTTTAGACGATCAGACGGGCGCTCATATAATTTATAAGCTTTTGTTACTGATTGGACAGTAATGATCGATGCTGTATTCATAGGTTTACTCCTTATAAGACATCTGCGAAATGCGGTCGCATTTTTTTGAAAAACACACTACCGACAACCAGCAAAATTACGGTAATTAGCCAGAAATTTAACGTCAGCCAAGGATGTTCCCAAAACCCTTGATGATAAATAAACGTACTACGATATCCTTCCACTATGTAGTACATGGGATTCAATTTTAAAATAAAGTGGAAATGTTCCGGTACAATTTTTAACGAATAGAAGATAGGGGTCAGCCAAAAGCCCAATTGGATAATAACCCCAACTATTTGTCCTGTATCTTTTAGAAAAACATTTAGGGTAGAGGTAAGCAAACTGAGCCCGGACACTAGTAGCAATGTACACACTAAGTAATAAATAACTTGAAGAGTATACAGATTCGGATAATAACCATAAATAATAAACATAAGGAACAAAAAACAAATAAAAAAAAGATGTACAAAAAAGGCTGATAAGATTTTCACAAAAGGTAGGATGCTCACTCGAAAGACCATTTTTTTCACAAGGTAACTGTATTCCAGAATTGAATTTGTTGCGTTTTGAATACTGTCCGAAAAGAAAAACCAAGGGACCATGGCACAGATTAGCCATAAAATAAATGGAAAGTCGTCGACAGGCATCGATTTAAAACCAACTTGAAAGACAAACCAAAAGAGCAAAATTTGAATTAACGGTTGAATAAAAGCCCATAGAATACCCAGATATGAACCTAAATACCGGCTTTGGAAGTCTTTCCGAGCCAAATTGAGAACCATTTTGCTATTCGTAAAAAGCTTCTTTTTCATCCGACCATCTCTTCCTTTACTCCTATAGCGATAATCTTCCAGAATTCGACTTACTCATAGTATTCTACCAAACGGACGTGGGAGTTGCTAGAGGAGGATTGTTTAGTCATCAGGCATCGCTTATGACTTCCTTGAACGGCAATCCGGTATAACTGCACTAATAGACAAAATGGATTCATTAGGAGAAAATTGAATTATAATGACGTTAACTTTTAAAACCCATTGAATGAAGCAAAGGAGCCTTGGAATATGAAAGGTATCATTCTAGCCGGAGGCAGCGGGACTCGCCTCTATCCGCTTACGATGGTCACGAGCAAGCAATTGCTCCCCGTCTATGACAAGCCTATGATTTACTATCCCTTATCAACCCTTATGTTGGCTGGGATACGAGAGATTCTCATTATTTCTACACTTGACGACACACCACGATTTGAGAATCTATTAGGGGATGGCTCGCAATTTGGCATCTCGCTCCAATACATGGTGCAGCCGAGCCCAAATGGTCTCGCTCAAGCCTTCCTACTAGGCGAATCCTTTATCGGCGACGACTCTGTAGCTATGATTTTAGGCGACAATATCTACTATGGCAATGGCATGACTCAAATCCTTAAGCGGGCTGCTTCAAAGCCGCAAGGAGCAACGGTTTTCGGTTATCATGTTCAAGATCCCGGGCGCTTTGGCGTAGTTGAGTTCGATGAGCAAGGCCGTGTGCTTAGTATCGAAGAAAAACCGACACACCCCAAATCCAATTATGCGGTTACCGGACTCTACTTCTATGATAACCGAGTCGTCTCGATTGCCAAGGAGGTCAAACCTTCCGCTCGCGGCGAGCTTGAAATTACCTCAGTCAATGAGGCCTATCTTAAATTAGAAGAGTTGGAAGTTGAACTTCTCGGCCGCGGCTTTACCTGGCTGGACACGGGCACGCATGAAAGCTTGGTGGATGCCACTAATTTTGTCCGAACAATTGAAGATCATCAGGGCATCAAGATATCCGCGCCAGAGGAAATCGCCTATATCAACGGCTGGATCACCCAAGAACATCTTCTCCACTGTGGACAAAAGCTCAGTAAGACAGGGTACGGTCAATATCTGATCAAGGTCGCGACCGGTAAAATCGTCTATTAATTTTACATACAGAAAGAGTGATTTCCATGAAATTTATCGAAACTCCCTTGCAAGGAGTTGTCATTGTCGAGCCTGCCGTATTTGGCGATCATCGCGGCTGGTTTATGGAAACGTACAGTGAAGCCATATTCAGCAAGAATGGGTTACATTACACCTTTGTTCAGGATAACCACTCTTATTCAGCTATCAAAGGAACATTGCGCGGGCTTCACTTCCAACTCAACCCGAAGGCTCAAACCAAATTGGTTCGCTGCACGAAAGGGTCGATCTTCGACGTAGCGGTGGATATTCGAAAGGATAGTCCAACCTTTAGCCAATGGTTCGGCATCGAGTTGACCGCCGAGAATAAGAAGCAGCTGCTAATTCCGCGTGGTTTTGCCCATGGGTTTATGACCCTTACTGAAGATGTTGAAGTCCAATACAAATGCGATGAGCTCTATGCTCCGGACTGCGACGGAGGAATCCGCTGGAACGATCCAGAGATCGGGATTGAGTGGCCCTTGGACATTACTCCTGTTCTCTCCGGCAAGGATGAAACTGCACCGTTTTTGAAGGATGCCCGGCTGAACTTTGTCTTTTGATGTCCCCTTCACCCCCCTTAAAGCTTGAGCTGTCCGCTCTCGGACACCAAGCTTTTTATTTTTTCTCGTCAATTGCAATCTTTTATTTCCTTCTTTTGCAACCATTCCCCTGTTTGAGGTGTTAATAGACTGGTTAAGAAATATAGACGTTTGTTCAGCGAAGCAGGAAGATTGTGGATTTACAAGAATGCATTTGCTATAATGATAGAGCCTTTTTCCAAGAGCAGTCATATTGTAACACGATTCTCCAAAAAAAGGGACAATTCGGGTCTGAAAGGAGGTGATAGGAAAATGACCAAAACACATAATTCAAACAAACATAATCCGTTGAAAAGGAGTGCTGTTTCTTTGAAACCTGCCATTATGAAGAAAGTCTCCAGTCTTTTGGCGACCCTGTTGTTGATTTCGGTTCTTGTACCGGCGCTCGCTTTTGCTGCACCTTCCCTCAAAATCGATAATTATAAGTACAATGGGGAGCTTACAGGTTCAGTTTTCGAGGATGTCTATAAAGGCGGTACCGTTCAAGTAACGGTTTATGATTCTACTTATACGCATTGGAAAGTCATGGATGCTGTGTACGATATAACCTACAAGACAGGATTCCGTTACAATTTTACATTTACTGCCTTGGAAAGCGTGTATGATCCTGCAGTCGTAAAATATGTATATGGGGTTGGAGAAGCCACCTACACCACCATGAATCGAGAACCATACTATGGTGGCGGCGGAATCTACATCCCGCCCACGACTGGCAAGGTAACGATTGGAGCTGACGGCAAAGCCGATGCCACGCAGTTGGCCGCTTTGTTAAGCTCGGACAAGAACGCCCGCATCACTTTCCCGGGTGACTTCGTTCTGCTTCCGGCGTCGGCCTTGAAGAGCGGCGAGCTGTTGACGGTGGAAAATGACTTCGGGTCTTACACCCTGCCGCTCAAGAAACTCGACGTGGATGCCTTGGCGAAGCAGGTTGGCGTGGATGTGAAGGATCTGTACATCCGTGTAACGGTCGCCAAACAAACTGGCACGGCTCTGTCGGACGTGACCAGTGCGGCGTACGCTCAAAAGGCTACTCTGCTTGGCAACGCTGTTGACTTCAAGGTCCAAACCGAAGCGGCCGGCAAGACAGCTGTTGACGTAGACTTTGGCAAGACCTACACGAAGCGCACGATCAAGCTGGACACCGCTCTCGGCAAGATCGATACCCTGTCTTCCACGGGTGTCCTGTACGATGCGGCTAGCAAGTCCATCATCTTCGTGCCTTCGACGTTCGCCGCTCTTGGCGACAAGTCGGAAGTCGTGATCTGGAGAATCGGAAACTCGGTTTACACCGCCGTTTCTTCCTCCAAGACATTCACCGACATCGCCACCCACTGGGCGAAGGTTGACATTCAAAGCTTGGCCAACAAGCTGGTGGTGGAAGGCTACAACAACCGCTTCCTGCCTAAGGATGACATCACCCGCGCCGAATTTGCGGCTATTGTGGTTCGCGCTCTCGGCTTGAATACGGCAGGAGCCAAGTCGGCTGGATTCAAGGACGTCGGTAGCGGCATGTGGTATGCGGATGTCGTCAACACGGCAGCCGCCGCTGGACTGGTGAAAGGCAACGGCGATGGAACCTTCAAGCCGAATGCCAAGATCAGTCGTGAAGAAATCGCAGCCCTGGTCGTCCGTGCTCTGGCCTACACCGGCAAGGACGTCAGCCTGACCGCTCAGGAGCAGGTAACTGCTTTTAACCCGTATAAGGATACCGCTCAAGTATCCGCTTGGGCGAAGAAGGAACTGGCTTCCGCTGTTAAACTCGGTCTGGTGAAAGGCTACACGCCTACCACGCTGAAAGCGCAGTTGAATGCCAATCGCGCAGAAGCGGTAACCTTGATCAAGCGTCTGCTCGATAGCGCCGGCTTTACGAACTAAGGAAGACCAAGGGGACCGCGTCAAGCGGTCCTCTTTTTTTCCGTTCGATCGATGGCTAAACAGACCTGTTCTCGTCCTCGGACGAAAATGAGGTCTGTTTTCTATTAAGGGGCTTAGACAGCAACTCTGCCTCGAAAGAGCTATCGTCGCCAACCCGATAGGATGGCGGCCGACTTGGCAACGTCGAGGTACGAGCTAGCGGGGGCTACCGGATCGACGAGACAGCGACGGGAGGCACAGCCTGACCGAGTAGGTTCCGGCTTGCCGATTGGCACGAGCCTCCACGGAATGGAGATCGGCATCGCAGAGTACTCTTGCTGGCTGCTTATTTAATGAAGAAACAAAACCGCCGATTAGGATCAATGGACCCTTAACCGACGGTTTGGATGAAATCCGATTCGATGTGTTACGTGAAATCGTAACTACTTCATCGGCTCGATCTTGAGCAAGGCGTCAAGCTTAGCCTGCTCTCCGGCATCCTTGGCGATTAGCTTATCCTGCCAAGTACGATCCGGGTTCCCCTGCTTCGCCAAGGCTGCGGCATAATAGCGTGCCGTATCCATGGCTTCCGCATCCTCCAGCCCCTCGCTCAGGAACGGCTTTAGCTGCTCCTCGACCTTTGCGTAGTCACCGCGATTGTACTCAATCCGGGCAAGCGGCAGCGCAACTCCGCGAGTTATAGTTAACGGATTGCCGATGGTGATTTCTTTGGGGATCTCATTCTGGCGAGCAATCCGGTTCTGCAGCTCCTGATACCAAGCCATCGCTTGATCCCACTGTTGATTCGCTTCGGAAGCCTTCCCCGCTTGTCGCGATTGTTCCCCAAATGCGGTTCGAAGCTCGATTGCCCGCTCGTAATAGACCGCATTCCAGGGATTGCGCCGCAGCATTTCCTCCGCCAGGGGCAGCGCCTGATCGGTCTTACCGCTCTGCATGGCCCATCCATAGCGATATTCATAAGGCTCAATCAGACTCGGCTCTTTCTTGTCCAGTCGGTTCAGGATCGCCTGTGCAGCGGTCAGATAGCTGGCGTCCTTCATTTGCATATACGCTTGGCTGTAGAGGTCCACCTGCATTAACTGGTAATCGACGTTGGATTTTTGGTTGTTCACCGCATCTTTCAGGAGTTTCTGCGTCCGTTGCAGATCCACCTGCGATTCCCGCAGGGCGGCAACCGCTGCCTGTCCCTTATTGCTGGCCAGGGTCGCTTGGAAGCCGACCACGATCATCACGAGTGCGAGAATACCGAGGGCCGATGGATACAGCCACCGGAACCGATTCAGAAAAGCTCCGCCACCTGACATGGCCGGGTTCTCCCGCTCCGGATCCTCTCCCGAGGATACAGCCAACAACGCGCCTAAGCAGAGATAAAGCAGCGCGCCCAGGAAGGCGTAGCTCATGTCGAAATCGATGAAGCTGTGAGCCAGAAGCGACAAGGCCAGGATAAAGAAAACGAGAGCCATGGAATTCGAAGCGTGCTCCTTCATGAATCGGCGGATAAACAAGACGAACACGACGGCCATAAACAGGAACGTTATCGCCGTCCCCACGAGACCGATGTCGATCAGCACCTGGAAGAGGAAGTTGTGGGCCTGCCGGCTGGTATACGGGTAGCTTTGGTACTGGTGATAAAGATTGGTCCACCCGCCACCGCCCGTGCCAAAACCGAGATAATCTTTTGCAATCTTCCAGGAATCCCCGTAAAAATAACCGCGCTCCCGCACACTGTGTTGGTTAAAGTTAATGTTCTCGAATCGGTTCTGCAGGTCCGCCGGCAAGATATGAATGAGCGGCGTGCTGAACAATAGGACCAGCAACAAGCCGCCAAGCACCGTCACCGCGAGCGGAAACCATAGATTGGAATACCGCAGCTTTTGAAAGAAGGCCCCGTTCGCTATGTACTTATCGCAGAAGAAACGGATTGCCAAAGCGAGACCTGCTACCGCTGCGGAAACTGCCAGGAGAAGAAGCAGCGTGACGAGGGCCGTTCCGGAATCATAGTTGGCCATGAGATCCATGCCTTTGCCGGTCACGTAGGAAGAAAGCGCCATCGCGGCCAAACCGGAGACGAGCAGCTGCAGGGTCATGGCGATTTGCCCGGCCAACCGAACGAACGGCAGAATCACGATAAACAGCACCGGCAGCAAGACCCAGCCGCCCCGAGACAAAGTCAAGAGCAGCGAAACCATTGCCGGAACCAAGAAAAAGGCATGTAGGACAGTAAGCCCTTTTCTCTTGGAAGTGGCCGACAGGTAAAGCATGGCCAAGATCAAAGCTCCCAGGTATCCGGCGTAGCTGTTGGCATAGGTAAATACCGAGGTCAGACGCGTGCCGGTTCCGTCGTTCACCACGTACCCCTTGTTCGCGAGCATGCCCAGCCAGACCAGGATTCCGAAGATGACGATTCCATAACCCGACGCCATTATGCCATGAACGAGAAGGGCCGTTCCTTTCCGATAGCGGACCAAGGCCGCGCCAAACAGAAAGAAGGAAGCGAGCATGAGCTGAACATAGAAGCTTTGCAGGGAACTGAAGTACGAAACCCCGCGAAAGAGACCGATGCCGTAGCAGAGCGGAATCAGCCAAATGAGCAGCAGCAAATAATCCGCTTTTCGGCGAATGGAAAAGAAGAAATAATAGAAGCCCGCGAGCATCAAGAGACCGATGAACGTAAAGACGAGGGCAGTATTGATCGGGGCGAGGAAGTTGATGCCGATGGCATAATTGAATTCGTTATGGGTTGATTGAAACAGGGCTTTGGAAAAAGGGGCGATCAGCAAAAAACCGACACAAAAAAGCATGATTCCCCAATAGAGCAGGGAACTGCCGACTTGCTCCCGGGCCTTGGCCGGTCCGGGCCTTTTCTTGCTGCTACTCATGGGCAAACTCCTTTATTCTCTGGAATCAACCCTGCGGCTTGGCCGTTTTGGGTCTTCTGTTATTCTATGTCACATTATGCCATTAAGCAATAAAAAAGAGATTCGCTCCGGCTCGCGAACGAACCGAAACGAATCTCTTGGTTGTTGAAGTCAGGGGCCGAAAGGCGCCTCCGGGATGATTTACATCATGCCGCCCGTTATGATGACGTAGAGTTCAATTCCTTCCAGATTCCTTATTCCAAGGATAACATAGCACAATGGCGTATTCGATCTTATTAACTGTTTAAAGCACCTTTTTTATTATGAGATCTCTTTTCGACCACGGTTTCAGTTGGTTTATCTTGCGAAATATTAATTATTTCCTTAAACATTAAGTAAAATATAATACAGTTTATATAAACAATCCACATGCCATTGTTTGGATTAATGTATGGATAAACTACTACATACATGTTAAAAAATGTTGTTAATGTTAGCCCAAGTGAAAACCTTATCCAAGATCGGTCGAAGATAATTAAAACTAGGCAACTGATAAGGGCAGGAAATATATATCGCTCGTGCATCTGGGTCAGCAGCATAAAAGATGAAAGGCTTACAAATACACCCGCCCGTAGCAAACGAGCACTGTCTAAGTAATCTGACCGAAAAAGATACCAAACCGTTATTAACGCTGTAATCAAGAACAACATGTATCCAAGAACACGAATAGTTATAAATGACACAATGATTTTTGTATCCGGGGTATCTGGTGCATAACCAAAAAGATAATACCAAGGGTTCAAAGCATTAGCGGATAATTGAGGATAAGCACCTACGGAACTCAAATATCCATTTTTAAACATCTGATGAATTCCGTTTGTGACTCCAAAATACAAGAGTATAATCGAAACGGGAATCAAAAAACCCAATATATAACGCCAAGTACTTTCAAACTTCTTCACTTTAATCCAACTCCACAAAAAATAACCTCCGAACACAGGAAGAAACATGATCGCTTGAAACTTTGTTAGCAGAGCCAGGGCATATAAAACACCAGACCATGTTGGCTTTCTATCGAGCAGTAGTAAGGACCCTACGATTAAACCGCTGTGCATAATGTCTATCTGACCCCAGACAGAACCATTAAATAAAATCGCAGGATTTAAAGCAATAAATACAAGGATTGGAACTATTTTTTTAAAATCTACTCTTTTCCTTACTCCAGAGAATAGAAATAAGAGTGCAATCGAATCTAATATAATCATAGGAAATTTTATTGCTAATGTACCTACATCAGGAATTACTCCAAATACGTTAAGTATCTGCTTGTATAGTAAGAGAAACAAAAGAAAAAGTGGTGGATAGTTCATTTGTTGATCTAACTCATATGCTTTTGTAATGCCATACCTATCCATTTGATCCATCCAATGAATGAAGAACATTTGATCGTATTTAAAACCTATAAAATGAGTAGCCAGAAACAAGCGTACAGCAACTGCCAAAAGAAAAAACGATATTAATGTAATGTGCTTTGAACGATTTGACAACCCAATCCCTCCAGAAAGTTTTGCTTTGTGGAGTATTGTACCATGAAACTTCGGGCTTGGGCACATAGACGATAAAACCACCCGACTTGTCTATCTGCATGTGACCAAATCGCGCAAAAAAGAGGCCCCGAAAAAGTTCGCGGACCTCATGAAAAACCTCTAATTTTTGATGAATGTGGTCAAAATGTGGTCAAAACCACTGTTTATAAAGAAAGACCCCTTGATTATCAAGGGGTTTTCGTCTTTATTACATCATGCCGCCCATGCCACCCATGCCGCCCATGTCGGGCATGCCGGGCTTATCCTTCTCGGGCTTGTCGGCGACGACGGCTTCGGTCGTCAGGAACATCGCGGCGACGGATGCAGCGTTCTGCAGGGCGGAACGGGTTACCTTGGTCGGGTCCACGATACCGGCTGCGAACATGTCTACCCATTCGTCGGTGGCGGCGTTGTAGCCGACTCCGGTGTTTTCCTTTTTCAGGCGTTCCACGATGACGGAGCCTTCCTGGCCGGCGTTCGTAGCGATGATGCGAACCGGCTCTTCCAATGCGCGGAGCACGATGTTGACGCCGGTCTTTTCGTCGCCCTGCGCTTGAACGGCTGCAACTGCGCCGTAAACGTTGACAAGGGCCGTACCGCCGCCGGAGACGATGCCTTCTTCGACCGCAGCGCGGGTGGAGTTCAGGGCGTCTTCGATGCGCAGCTTGCGTTCCTTCAGCTCGGTTTCGGTAGCGGCGCCGACCTTGATGACGGCTACGCCGCCGGCGAGCTTGGCGAGGCGCTCCTGGAGCTTCTCTTTATCGAATTCGGACGTCGTTTCTTCCAGCTGGGCCTTGATCTGGGAGATGCGGGCGCCGATGTCCTTCTTGTCGCCGTTGCCGTCGACGATGATCGTGTTTTCCTTGGTCACGCGAACCTGGCGGGCGCGGCCGAGCTGGTCGAGCGTCGTGCTCTTCAGATCGAGGCCGAGCTCTTCGGTGATGACCTGACCGCCGGTCAGGGCAGCGATGTCCTGCAGCATGGCCTTGCGGCGGTCGCCGAAGCCCGGAGCCTTAACGGCTACGCAGGTAAATGTGCCGCGCAGCTTGTTGACGATCAGCGTAGCCTGAGCTTCGCCTTCCACGTCTTCCGCAATGATCAGCAGCGGGCGGCTCTGTTGAACGACCTTTTCCAATACCGGCAGGATTTCCTGGATGTTGCCGAGCTTCTTGTCGGTGATCAGGATGAACGGATCGTCGAGCACGGCTTCCATCTTGTCCGTATCGGTGATCATATACGGGGATACATAACCGCGGTCGAACTGCATGCCTTCCACGACTTCCAGCTCGGTGGTGAAGCCCTTGGATTCTTCAACGGTGACAACGCCGTCGTTGCCGACCTTCTCCATAGCTTCGGCGATCAGCTGGCCGAGCTCTTCGTCGGCGGCGGAGATCGCAGCAACCTGGGCGATCGACTTCTTGCCTTCGATCGGCTTGGCGATGCGGGCGAGCTCTTCCACAGCGGCGCGGACGGCCTTTTCGATGCCGCGGCGTACGACCATCGGGTTAGCGCCGGCCGTTACGTTCTTCAAGCCTTCGCGGATCATGGCCTGGGCGAGAACCGTAGCGGTCGTCGTGCCGTCGCCGGCGACGTCGTTGGTCTTGGTGGCAACTTCCTTGACGAGCTGAGCGCCCATGTTCTCGAATGCGTCCTCAAGCTCAATTTCCTTGGCGATGGTCACGCCGTCGTTGGTGATCAGCGGGCTGCCGAATTTCTTTTCCAGAACCACGTTGCGGCCTTTCGGTCCGAGGGTTACCTTAACTGCGTTAGCAAGGGCATCGACCCCGCGCAGCATTGCGCGGCGTGCGTCTTCGCCGAATTGAATGTCTTTCGCCATGACGAGTGAATACCTCCCGTAGTGGATTAATGTTGTATTCAGCGGCGGCTTAGCGCCGGGTTAGACGGAAAAACGGAGATGTCCGGCTTACGCCAGAACGGCAAGAATATCGCTTTCGCGCATGATCAGCAGCTCGCGGCCTTCGTATTTCACTTCGGTTCCCGCATATTTCGAGAAGATAACGCGATCGCCTTCCTTCACTTCCAGCGCGATCCGTTCGCCATCCTTGAGGGCTCCGCTGCCAACGGCAACGACTTTGCCTTCTTGCGGCTTTTCCTTCGCCGTATCGGGCAGCACGATTCCGCTCTTCGTCGTTTCCTCCTTCGCAACAGCCTCGATAATTACGCGATCGCCCAAGGGTTTGATCATGGAAAAACGGCCTCCTTTGTTATTATGTAGCTTTTGGCGTCTTTAGCACTCGATCGTCGTCAGTGCTAACAACACTATCTATAATATCGGTTTTGGTTGGGCAATGCAAGGGGTTGGTCTCCAAAAAAATCCGCCTTTTGCGGATGAAGACGCCGCCTACCCAGCCCTGCGGCGTCCGCCAACTTCGCTTTTCAGCCGCGCTAGCCGGCGGCGCTTTCCAGCCGCGCTTCGGCCGCCGCCCCTCGGATCAAAAAAACTCCCTTCAAAAATATTCGTTGAAGGGAGCCGTGTTATCCGAGAGAATGCTGAGCGCATGCGGCAGCACGTTCAGGATGGCGGCCAGGCTCTCGTGAACGCCGCGGGGATCGCCCGGCAAATTTATGATGAGGCAGACGCCGCGGACACCGGCGATGGAGCGGGACAGCATGGCGTGCGGGTTGCGCGGCATGGCGGCGTGGCGGATCGCCTCCGGAATTCCCGGCACCAGGCGCTCCACCACCTCCCGCGTCGCCTCCGGCGTCACATCCCGGGCGGCCATGCCGATTCCGCCGCTGGTCAGAATCAGATGGGCGTTGTAATAATCCGACATTTCGATCAGAGCGGCCATGATTTCGTTCTTCTCATCCGGGACGACGCGGTGCTCGACGATCTCGCCGCCGAGCTCCTCCTCCACCATCTCGCGGATGACCTGGGCGCTGGTGTCCTCCCGCTCTCCCCGCGCCCCTTTGTCGCTGGCCGTCAAGATGCCAACCTTCCAGCGCATGGTACTCTCCTCGCTTTCTATGGAAAAACTGCTTGATTGCATTTAGTCCGCAGCCGACGGTGCGTCGCCGCACCGGAGCCTCCGCTGCTCGGTGACCAGAATCCCGACGCGCTGGTCGTGTTCCTCCGTCGGCACCTCGGGCACGAGTTGCAGCTCGAAGGCCGCTGCGATCAGGCCTTCCGCCTCCGGTCGGCGGGCCAGAAACCGGTCGTAATAACCGCCGCCGTAGCCAAGCCTGCCGCCGCTCGCATCGAAGGCCACGCCCGGCACCAAGAGGAACGGGGCGCGAAGCGCTTCCTCCTCCGGCACGAGCGGGCATTCCGGCTTCGGCTCGCGGATGCCCCAGACACCGGGCTGAAGGTCGGCCATTCCCCGGACGAGGCGCCATTCCAGCCGGTTGGGCCTGCGCAGCGACCTCGGCGCAGCGAGCGGAGCACCGAGCCGCCAGAGCGATTCCACGACGGGCGTCAGGTCCGGTTCCGTTTCGAACGGAAAGTAGACGAGTCCCGGTCTTCCCGACCCGCCCGCAGCTTCCAAGCGGCCTGCCAGTTCGGCGTATAACCGCTCGCAAAGATCCATCTCCCGCCGCAGCCGCTCATCCGGCGACATCTCCGCGCGCAGGCGGAGCATCTCCCGGCGCAGCGCCTCTTTTTGGGCAGCCTTGTCCATTCCTCTCCCGCTTTCCGGGCCGTGTTCCTTGCCGGAGCCCAGCCGAATCGGCTCTCATGGTCCGAATATCTTCCCTATTGTACCATAGGGGCTAACGAAGCAAAAGCCGCGGAACGGTCGGCTTTTTCCCGATTATTCTCCCGACTCGCGCACCGGGCGAAAGCTGGCGAAGCAGGCCGAATAAAGACGACACAACGGGCGGCTGACACGATTCCGTAAGGGGGGGTTCGGGAATTTTTGAGTGAAATCGGAACGGTCGGCTTCTGCTTTGTCTTCGTTTCAGGTAAACTAGAGGAAGTATGAGATTTGATTGATTCTATTTGCTGGAGGAATTGATCCATTATGCTTTTGCAAGCGGTCAACATCAACAAGAGCTACGGCGTGCGTCCCGTGCTCTCCAATATAACCATGCTGGTCAACGAGCGCGAGAAGATCGGTCTCGTCGGCGTGAACGGCGCGGGAAAATCGACTTTTCTGCAGGTTATTGCCGGGGAAATGTCCTACGACAGCGGAGAAATCTACAAGTCGAAGGAAACGACGATCGGCTACCTGGCCCAAAACAGCGGGCTGCAATCGGATAGCACCATCCGCGAGGAGATGCTGGAGGTGTTCTCCTCCCTGCTTGCGGTCGAGCGCGAGCTGCGCGAGCTGGAAGCCGAGATGGCCGATCCCGCCCTGTCCCACGACAGCAAGCGCTACGAGGATATCCTCGGCCGTTACGCTTCCCGCCAGGAGTGGTTCCGGGAAAAGGGCGGCTACGGCATCGAAGCGAAAATCCGCGCCATTCTAAGCGGCATGGGCTTCGGCGATTTTCCCCAGGAGACCCGCATCGACACGCTGAGCGGCGGGCAGAAGACCCGGCTCGCGCTGGCCAAGATGCTGCTGCGGGAACCCGACCTGCTGCTGCTCGACGAACCGACCAACCACCTCGACATCGACACCCTGACTTGGCTGGAGGATTACCTTCGCGGCTACCCCGGCGCGATTGTGGTCGTCTCGCATGACCGCTATTTCCTGGATGCCTTGGTCGGAACTATCTACGAGATCGAACGGCATACCTCCAAGCGATACACGGGCAACTATTCCCGTTACATCGAAATCAAGGCAGCGGAGTACGAGTCCCAGATGAAGATGTATGAAAAGCAGCAGGACGAGATCGCCCGGATGGAGGATTTCATTCAGAAGAATATCGTCCGCGCGTCGACCACCAAGCGGGCGCAGAGCCGGCGCAAGGCGCTCGAGAAGATGGACCGGATGGAGAAGCCGCTCGGGGATCTGAAAAAGGCCTCCTTTACGTTCGAGGTGGATATGATGACGGGGAAGGATGTGCTGCGGGCCGAGCGGCTGGCGGTCGCCTTCGAGGACTCGCCGCCCCTGTTCCGGAATGTGAGCTTCCAGCTCTGGCGGGGCGAGACCGTCGCGCTGATCGGGCCGAACGGCATCGGCAAGTCGACGCTGCTCAAGGTACTGACGGGAGCCCGCCGCGCCGAGGCAGGCGTCTACGAATGGGGCACCAATGTGCGCATCGGCTTCTACGATCAGGAGCAGAAGGACCTGAATCCGGCGCTGACCGTGCTTGAGGAGCTGTGGAGCGCCTATCCCCATCTGGAAGAAGCGCGCATCCGCACGGTGCTCGGCAACTTCCTGTTCAGCGGCGAGGATGTGTTCAAGAAGGTGGCGGGACTCAGCGGCGGCGAAAAAGCCCGTTTGTCGCTCGCCAAGCTGATGCTGCAGAACGCCAACGTGCTGATCCTCGACGAACCGACCAACCACCTCGACCTCTTCAGCAAGGAAGTGCTGGAATCCTCGCTGATCGATTACGAGGGCACGCTGTTGTTCATCTCCCATGACCGCTATTTCCTGAACAAGATGGCGGAACGGATATTGGAGCTGCATCCGGACGGCGTGGAGAACTTCCTCGGCAATTACGACGATTATTTGGAAAAGAAAAAAGAGCTGGCCGAGCTGGAAGGCGAATTGGCCGGCGAGAACAAGGGAGCGAGCCGCTACACGCCGGGCGGCTTCGGCGGCGGCCCCTCCTCCGGCGGGAGCGACAGCCGCGGAGCCGGAAACGGCGCGCCAAGCTCCGGCGCAACGGCCGGCGTAGCCGCAGCGACAGCCGCCGGTGCGACGGCGGGCCGAACCGGCAGCTACGAGGCCGACAAGCAGGCGAAGCGCGAGGAGCGCAGCCGCCAGCGGCGAATCGAGCAGTTGGAGGCAGACATCTCGCGGCTGGAGACGGAGATCGCCGGGCTGGAGAGCGAGCTGGCTTCGCCGGAGGTCTATAACGACTACCTGCTCGTTCAGGAGAAGAACGAAGCGATCGACTCGCGCCGGGCGGAGTTGGAAAAGGTCTACACCGAATGGGAGGAGCTTTTGGCGTAGCCTAAGGGAACGCCGTGGAGCCGCCGTACACTGCCCTAAGTTTGAATAAAATCGCAAAGCAGGAAGTAAGCCCTCTTCAACCGGAGAGGGTTTTTCCAATGGCGAAACAAGGACAATCGCGACGCAAAAGGGCGAGGTTTGGCGATTTGGGACAGCGCCGCTCCGCCTGTCCACAGTCTTTTTGCGCTGCCCTGCCGTTATCCACAGGGTTACCCACAAGGAAGAGGGTCGAAATCCCGGAAATCTCGGGACTTCTTCTCGCTATCCCCGGATTTATCCCCATTATCCACAGAAGTCATTCGTACATCCGCGATTTTTTTGTCAACATCCGCCGAGCGCGAACCGACAAGGAAAAATCGGTTTATCCCCATTCGTCCACAGGGGATGTGCATAACCTTGTCCACATCCGTCCCACCGCTTGTGAACCGGCCCGCGTACGAAAAAAGCACCCGGCACGGAGGCCGGATGCTTTCGGGTGCGTTCGGATGCTTTCAAAGGAGGCGCCAACAAGCGTTACACCGACCAGCTCTCCAGCGAGAGCAGCGGTTCAGCCTTGAGGGCGAGCGGCGCATACTCGCCGCGCTGCCACTTGAGATAGGCCGCCGCGCCGATCATGGCCGCGTTGTCGGTGCACAGCGCGATGGGCGGCGCGAGCAGCGGGATGCCCTCCGCTTCGCAGCGCGGAGCGAGGCTCTCGCGCAGGCCGCGATTGGCGGCGACGCCGCCCGCGAGCAAGAGCTGCTTCGCTCCGTAAGCGCGGACGGCGCGGAGGGCCTTCTCCGTCAGCACCTCGCTGACGGATTCCTGAAAGCCCCGCGCCACCTGGGCGGGGTCCAAGGTTTGGCCCTTCATCTTCGCCTGGTTGAGGGCCGCCATCACCGCCGACTTCAGGCCGCTGAAGCTGAAGTCGTAGGAATCCGGCTCCAGCCAGGCGCGCGGCAGGGGCAGCGCGGCTTCCGCCTCATGCGCCATCCGGTCGACATGCGGACCGCCCGGATACGGCATGCCGAGCGCGCGGGCCACCTTGTCGTAGGCTTCGCCGACGGCGTCGTCCCGCGTGCGGCCGATGATGCGGAAGCGGCCCGGCGCTTCCACCAGCACCAGCTCCGTGTGTCCGCCGGAGACAACCAGGGCCATGGCCGGATACTCCAGCTCATGGACGAGCGCGTTCGCGTAGATATGGCCGGCGATATGGTGAACCGCGATGAGCGGCCGCTCCAGCGTATAGGCGAGCGCTTTGCCCGCGACCAGGCCGACGAGCAGCGAGCCGACCAGGCCCGGACCCTGGGTGACGGCGATGGCCGACAGCTCGCCAAGCTCCAGACCGGAACGCCGCACTGCTTCCTCCATCATCAGCGTGACAGATTCCACGTGCTTGCGGGAGGCGACCTCGGGAACCACGCCGCCGAATTGCTGATGCGTCTCGATCTGGCTCGAGACGACATTGGATAAGATCGTCCGGCCGTCTTGAATGACCGCGGCCGACGTATCGTCGCAGCTCGTTTCCACCGCCAGGATGTAGCACGGGGCAGCGCCCGCGCCGGTCGTGTTGTTCATTATTCGCTTCTCCTTCACTTGCGCAGATAGGGCTCCAGGTTCGCCCACATGATCAGGGCGTCCTCCTGGTTGTCGGTGTAGTAGCCCTTGCGGACACCGGCCTTCTCGAACCCGACCTTCCGGTACAGATTCTGCGCGATTTCGTTCGTGACGCGCACCTCCAGGGTGATTCGGGCAGCGCCCATGAAGGCCGCCGTCTTCATCAGCTCGACGACGAGCCGCTCACCCAGCTTCTGGCCGCGGAATTCCTTGCGCACCGCGATATTGGTGATATGCGCTTCATCCATGATCAGCCACATCCCCGCGTAGCCGGCGACCGTGAGCCCGATTTCCATGACCATGTAGTGGGCAAAGTGATTGTTGGTCAACTCGTTGTAAAAGGCGCCCGCGGACCAGGGAGTCGTGAACGCTTCCTTCTCGATGGCGCAAATCTGATCGATATCGTCCAGCTTCATCCGCCGAAACTGGAGGGGCATTCCCTGGGCGCTCAGCCGTTCGTTCACGTGTGCGTCTCCCCTCTCAGCCGAGCGGCCAGCTTGACCTCCGCTTCAGCCAACTGCGTGTAATTGGGCAGGAGCCCATGCGGATTGCCGGTCGCTCCCGCCTGGATCGCCGGAACGGCGAGCAGCCCGACGGCATACGCGCGCAAGCCGCCCTCCAGAATCCGGGTCTCTCCTCCGCGCCGCTCGGCAAACGCGGTCAGCAGCGGCCGGAAGCCCTCCGTCTCGCCTGTGAAAATGACCCGCGCCGGCGGCAAGCCGCTCTCCCGCTCCCGTGCAGCCAGCTTCGCGAGCCATTCCTCCACCAGCCCGATCCGGTCGTCCTCCAACCGGTCGAAGCTCCAGCCCTCGCCGGAAGCCCAGGCGTCGGCAAAGCCGGTCTCCCCGTTGAAGCCGGGGTAGCGGCCCTCTGCGCCGCCGGCGTCGGCGGTTGGCCGAACTCGAAACAGCGCCGTATACGCTTGCCCTCTTCTGGCATTGATGAGCGGAACGACCCACAAGGGGCCTTCTCCCGCTTGAGGCGCAGGGACCTCGGCAGGTTGCTCCCCATCCGGCAGCAGTGTGCCGAGCGCAAGCGCAGCCAGGCTGGAGACGCCGACTACCGGAAGGCTGCGGGCCCAGGCCATCGTCTTGGCCACCGTCACGCCGATGCGGACGCCGGTATAGGAGCCGGGTCCGACTCCGGTTGCGATGGCGGTTAGCCCGGAGGGCTTCACGCCGGCCTTCTCCAGCATTTCCTCGATCAGCGGCAGCAGGCGAATGGAATGATCCCGTTCCGCGTGGATTCTCTGCTCCGCCGCCAGCCGGCGGTCCGTAAGCAGCGCCGCCGTCATCGACGAGCTGGAGGTGTCGAGCGCAAGCAGCAGCCCGCCGCCGTCCGGAGCCTGTTGTTCATAAGGATGATTCATGATAAAACCCCGTTCCTTTTCAATTCCTCGCACCAGGCCGAATACCGGGGCCCATAGGGAATCAGCCGGAACAGCCGCTCCTCCGGTCCCGTATAGGCGAGCTGAAGGGCTAGCCGCTCGTCGGGCAGCAGTTCTTCGATGCGTTCCGCCCATTCCACCAGCGTGACGCCCGTTCCCTCGAAATACTCCTCCAAGCCGAGCTCGGCCGCTTCCGCGAGAGACAGCCGATAGACATCCATATGATAGAAAGGCATGGCCCCGCCTTCGTATTCCTTGATCAGCGTGAACGTGGGACTGTTCACCGCTTCTTCCACCCCGAGCGCCCGGCCCATGGCTTGGGAGAAGGCCGTTTTGCCTGCGCCGAGATCCCCGTCCAGCGTCAGCAAGGTTCCCGGCTCCGCCCGGCGGGCGAGCTCCGAGGCCAGCGCGGCCGTATCCGCGAGCCCCCGGGAAACAAACCGATAGGAGGTCTTCCCGTTCATTCGCATGCTCCTTTTTCCAGCTTGAGTCAATGCATCTTATTATATCCCTGCGCCCAGCCTCTATCAAGGAAAAGACAGACGGCATCGGGGCGAATGGGGGCTCGGCTAGCAATTCCCGCACTGGGGCAAAATGGAGAAAGACGACGTAATTTCCCAAGGAGGAATCCCATGCATACGATCTGGAAAGGCGCCATCAGCTTCGGGCTCGTCCACGTGCCGGTTCGCATGTACGCCGCGACGGAAGACCGGGACATCTCGATGCGGTACATCCACAAAGCGTGCTCCACTCCCCTGAACTATGTCCGTACCTGCCCCACCTGCAACAAGGAGGTGGGCTGGGAGGAAATCTCCCGCGGCTACGAATACGAGCCCGGCCGGTTCGTCCTGTTCGAAAAGGAGGAGCTGGATGCGCTCGGCGGCGAAGCGACCCGCGAAATCAAGATTCTCGACTTCGTCGATCTGTCGGAAATCGACCCGGTGTACTTTCAAAAAACCTATTACCTCGGCCCGGGGGACACCGGCGCAGGCGCCTACAGCCTGCTCCTGGAATCGATCCGGCAGACGGGCAAAATCGGCATCGCCTCCGTGACCCTCCGCTCCAAGAGCAGCCTGGCGGCGATCCGGGTGATCGACCGCTGCATCGCCATGGAGACGATCTTCTACCCGGACGAAATTCGCGCGGTGTCCCAGGTGCCCAGCTTGCCCGAGGCGGCGAACGTGAATGACAAGGAGCTGGAAATGGCCAAGATGCTGATCGATCAGTTGTCCTCTCCGTTCGAGCCGGAGAAGTACAAGGATACGTACCGGGAAGCGGTCATGTCGGCGATCGAACGCAAGATCGCCGGAGAAGAGGTGCGCGCCGCACCGGCGCCGGAGCGCGCCAATGTCATCGACCTCATGGCCGCCCTGCAGGCCAGCCTGGACGCGGCCAAGCCGGCGGATGCCGCTTCCGCCACCGGCAAGAAAAAGGGCGGGAAGAAAAAGAGCGGCGGCGATTCCGATACGCCGGCGGCTCCCCGGGGCAAGGGGCGCGGGCGCACCGGAAGCTAGAGCCGGAACCGGCGATTTCGGAACAAGCGCCTTTCTCCCCGCCTTTATTCGGATGTGCGTCCCGTTACTCCTTTCCTCGGGTACATATTTCTTCCGCCGGGTGCAGAAACTGATGCGGACGTGGAACGGCCGACAGCCGAACCGGAAACAGGCAGGTGACCCCGATGAAAGCAAAAGAGAAAGGGAAAAAGAACAAAACCCCTTCGCTCGGACCGACGACGTTTTCCTCGCTTAAGGATCTAAAGGACGTCCCCGTATCCTCGGCCCTGGACGAAAACGAAAGCTATCTGAAGGAGCTCTTCGCCGACTGCTCGGACGTGGTGATGCGCCCGTTCGAGGCCGACCCCGGCGTTCGCTCCCTCGCCGTGATGGTGGACGGCCTGGTCAATTCCACGCTGGTCCAGCGCAGCCTGGAAATGCTCATGACGTATTGGCAGGAGGAACCGAACGATGTCGAGGAGCTGGTCGAGCGGGTCATTCCCGCCTCGCAGATAAAACTCGTCGACAATTACGAGGACATGCTGGACGGCGTGCTGAGCGGAGACACCGCTCTTCTCATCGAAGGCAATGCTCAAGCGATTCTGATCGAGCTCAGAGGACCGAATCTGCGCTCGATCAGCAAACCGTCCACCGAAGAGATCGTCCGCGGACCGCAAGAGGGCTTTATCGAAAGCATCCGCACCAACACCTCGCTCATCCGCCGGCGGATCAAGACGCCGCAATTAAAGATGAAGCCGCTTAAACTGGGCCGGCGGAGCCGGACCAACGTGGCAGTGGCTTATGTAGAGGGAATCGTCGACCCCAAGCTCGTGCCGGAGGTCATGGCCCGCCTCTCGCGAATCGACGTGGACGCCATCTTCGAGACCGGCCAGCTGGAGGAATACATCCAGGACAGCGCCTTTTCGCCTTTCCCTCAGGTGCAGATCTCCGAGCGTCCGGACGCGGTATGCGCCGCCTTGATGAACGGGCGAATCGCCATCCTCGTCGACGGCACGCCGATGGTCATGATCGTTCCCACCGTCTTTATCAATTTTTTGCTCACGGTGGAGGATCACTACGAGCGGTTCCAGTTTTCCACCTTCCTTCGCTGGCTGCGCTATACGTTCCTGATCCTGTCCCTGTTAGTGCCCAGCCTGTTCGTGGCGGCGACCACCTTTCACCCGGAGATGATTCCCACCAGCATCCTGCTCAGCATCGCCGCGGACCGCGAGCAAATTCCGTTTCCCGCCGTGATCGAGGTACTCATCATGGAAGTGATCTTCGAAGCCCTCCGGGAAGCGGGAATCCGGCTGCCCAAGCAGATCGGCTCGGCGCTCAGCATTCTCGGCGCCTTGATCATCGGCCAGGCGGCGGTCGAAGCCGGGATCGTCTCCGCCCCGGTCGTCATCGTCGTCTCGATCACGGGAATCGCTTCGTTCACCATTCCGCAATACAACGGCGCGGTGGCCCTGCGTCTCTTGAGGTTCCCGCTCGTGATCATCAGCTCGATCTTCGGCATCTACGGCATTCTGCTCGGGACGGTGCTGCTGATCGGCCATATGGCCAATCTCCGCTCCTTCGGAATTCCCTATCTGGCGCCGATCGCCCCCGCTTCCACGGGCGATATGGAGATGACCCTCATCCGGATGCCGCACTGGTACTCGGTGCGGCGTCCCGGCTACCTGCATCCCCAAGACGAAGTCCGCCGAAGCATGCAGGTGAAGAACGACATCAAACAGCAAGGAGGCTCGGTCGGCAAAGACAGCCAGGAATCCGGGCAAAGCAAGCCGTCCGGCAATCAGCAGGACAGCGGAAGCGGCGCTTCGAACGAACCGCAACAGCGGCAGCAAGACCGGCAGGACGGCCGCCCGGACGATAAAGATCCGCGAGGCGGCGGACCGGAAGGAGGCGCAGATTCATGAAGCGAAACCGTAGGGGGCTGCTCGCTCTGATTCTCCTGTCGGTCGCGCTGACCGGCTGCTGGGACCGGGTCGAATTGAACGACATGGCTTTCATTCTGGCCACCGGCATCGATGCCGCTCCGGACGATAAGCTCGACGTTTCCCTGGAGATTCCCATTCCGGCCAAGATGGGAAAGAAAAGCAGCGGCGGCGACCCCTTCACCATCGTCGCAACGGAAGGCTCGACGATGCGGGACATTACCCAAATCAACAACACCCGCATGTCGAGGCGGTTGACCAGCTCCCACCGCCGCGTGCTGATCATCGGAGAAGACATGGCCAAGCGGGGGATTCGCCCGCTGTTCGACAACTTTACCCGCGTGCCGGAAAACCGGCTGAACGGCATCTTGGTCGTCGCCAAGGGCAAAGCGAGCGACCTGCTGAAGGGAAAGACGCCCGTCGACGAGTTCAGTTGGGAGGCGCTTCGCGAGATTATCCGCGGCCGCGGAAAAACCGTCAATAACGTCAAGAATGTGGCCCAGGCGTTAAGCACGCCGCAGATTGACCCCGTTGTCGTCTACATGGGCACGATCGAGACCAAGGAGAATGGTCCCGGTCAGATCAAGCTGCTCGGCTATGCCCAGTTCAAAGAAGACAAGATGGTCGGGGTGTACGAAGGCGATGAAATGCTCGGCATCCATTGGCTTGCCGGGCAAGTCACCCCCCACGAGATGACTTATCGGCTGTCCAACGGTCAGATGGTCACCGTGTACGTCCTGGAAGGGACCACCCAAATCGAGCCTGTTCGAATGCCGGGCAACCGGATCAAGTTCGATATTGAAGTCCGGGCCACCTGCTTTGTCTTGGAGGATATGGGTGTGCTCGATATGAACGATCTGGACAACATTCGGATGATTTCCAAAGAGACCGGCCAGCAGATCAAGAAACACATCGAGAAAAGCCTTGAGCGCATGCAGCAAATGGGAACCGACTCGGTGGCGCTCGGCAATCGGATCAACCGGAAGTATCCGCGCCTGTGGCGGGACCGATTGGGGAAGGATTGGCGCGATTCCGGCTTGAAGCAGGCGGACTACGAGATCCATTCCGAAGTCACCGTCTCGCACACCGGCCTCGTGTCCGATAATCCCGCCAGGGAGGAGCACCGGAAATGAAGAACTCTCTGTTTGTCGTGCTGTTTTCCCTCTGCCTTGTGATCTTCGCGGCCATGGATATCAAGGGGTACCGGGCCCAACCCCGGGACGCCGTGCACAAGACGGCCTTGTCTATCAGCGGCCTCACGGTTCTCCTGTTCGTTCTATGGCTCATGGATATTAAGATCGGCATGCCAACCCGGCCCTTCATCGATCCGATCGGCATGGCCGTCTACAACTGGATAAAGGAAGTGATCGCATGATCCAAAAAACGGGACTCAGCCAGCGCCAGTTCATGCTGCTGCTGGTCGCCCTGCTCACTGCCACTTCCCTCATCAACCTCCCGCACTCCCTGGTTCAGATGAGCAAAGGCGATGCCCCCTTCACCCTTGCATTCGGGTTGGTCTACGCCCTGCTTTTTGCCAGCTACCTGGTCTGGCTGTCGGCCAAATACCCGAAGAAGAATCTCTTCCAGATTCATGAGATCGTGCTCGGGCGAATCGGCGGGACGCTGATCAATCTGCTGCTCTTGCTGCATATCTTTTTCGTATTGATGCGCAATGTCCGCTTGTTCAATTTTTTTGCCAAGGTGGTCATGCTCCCCCGAACGCCGACGGAGATCATGCTGCTGCTGTTCTTCCTCGTACTGATCTATTACGGCTCCTCGACGATCGAGGTCCCGGCCCGCGTCAACGAGTTGGCTTTCCCCATTCAGCTGATCGGTGTGATTGCCATGCCGTTCATGCTGATCAGCCAATTTTCGACCTTCGCGAGTGAGCCTCTCTTCGTTAATCGGCTGTCCAATGTAAGCATCGCCGGGTTAACCAACTGCACCTGGTTCGGGGATATCGTGGTGATGGGAGCGTTCATTCAGACCATTGCCTCCAAGGTGGAGCTGAAAAGCGCGCTTCGGCTCGGGGTCGTCCTGTCCACCTGCATCTTGTGCCTGTTTCTGGTGCTTATGGTGCTGGTGTACGGACCGCACATCACGGAAAACCAGGTGTACCCGGCCTTCTCCCTGTCCATGCAGATCTTCTTGACCGATTTCATGGACCGGATGGAGATGATCTTCATCATGATTTTCTTTCCGTTTTATTTCGTCAACACCGCGCTCGTCTTTATCTCCATGCTGCTCGGGGTCGCCACGGTCACCCGAAGCCGCGATTACACGCAGTTCAGTCCGTCCTTCGGATTGCTGATGCTGCTGTGCAGCCTGTACGCCTTCCGCGGTTCGATCGACGTCAACGTGTTCGCGAACTATGGCTTTCCCTTCTTCGTCCTCTGCATCGAACCGCCCGCCGTCCTCCTGGTCATCCTTGCCACGGTCATCACCGAGCGAAAGGCGCAGGCGGAGGGGTCCGCGGTGAAGGGAGCCGATGCCGAGATTCAGGCCGGCGAAACGGAGAATGCGGGCCGGCCCGCTCTCCATTCCGCCCCATCGCCCCAGAATCGCAAGGATGAACAAGATTCGTCTGCTTCGTCCGATCAAGGGCAGCAAGAACAGGAGAACCAACGGCAATCCCAACAGCAGCAGCAAGCGGAGCAGAACGGGTCGTCGGACTCGAACGGGGACCGACAAGGGAAGGACCACCGCCAGCCGGAACAAGGCGAGCCCAACCCGCAGAGGAAGCGTCCGAACGGAAGCTCCGGTTCCGCGCCGAAAAAGGCCCCTTGGTCGAGAAAGCGCTGGGCGCAGATCACGAACGGCTTGGTGGCGATCGCCTGCCTGTTCATTGTCGTCGGCTTCGCCACCGGTCTCGATTATCAGCCGGTAGCGGCGGGATGCGCCCTCGGCTACCTCGTATCGCTCGCCCTCTGCCTCTATTCCGCGATCCGCGAGTGCAAGCGTGCCCGGATCGAGAGCGTGAACACTTAACCCGTCCCACTTTAACAAAAGGAGATTTTGCCGTGTTGCCTTCTCCGGTTCTGCCCTTTGAGCCGATCTCCTCCGCAGCCATTCCGGAAGGAGACCGCTGGATCGCCCAAATCAAATGGGACGGCGTTCGCATGCTTCTATACGGCGACCAAAGCGAGATCCGGCTGGTTAACCGCAGGTTGAACGAGCGTACCGCCCAATACCCCGAATACCGCGAGCTCAAGCGTCTGTGCCGGGCGAAAGACGTGATTCTGGACGGCGAGATCATCGCCTTGGAGCAGGGGCTTCCGTCGTTCCATCAAGTGATGAAGCGCGACGGGGTCCGATCAGCGGATCGAGTCGCCCCCGCCATGCGAGCCGTTCCCGTCGTCTACATGGTGTTCGATCTCCTCTATGCCGACGGCGAATGGATTCTGGATCTCCCATTGTCGGAGCGGCAAACGCGGCTCGCGGAGCTGGTCATCCCGAGCGAGACGCTGCAGCTTGTTCCCAGCGTCGCCCAAGGGGCCGCGCTTTATCGCGCCATCGAGGAGCGGGGGATGGAAGGCATCGTCTGCAAGGATTTGACGAGCCGCTACGCCCTCGGCGGCAAGGACGGCCGCTGGGTGAAGATCAAGAACGACCGCGATCTCATTGCGGTCGTCGGCGGGATGACCCTGCGGGGAAACACGGCGAACGCCCTGCTGCTCGGCCTCTACCGCGAGGACGGGCAGCTGATTTATATCGGCCATGCCGGCACCGGCAAGCTGACGGCGGCGGATTGGGCCGAGTTTACGGCGGCGTCTCATCCGCTCCGTCAGGAAACGCGCCCCTTCGCCAACCGCCCGGAGCGCTGGAAGGACGCCGTCTGGCTGAAGCCGGTTCTGACGGTGAAGCTCAAGTTCCGGGAATGGACGCATCACGGAACGCTCCGCCAGCCGAGCATTCAAGCCTTTGTCGAGGCGGATGCCGCCGAATGCACCTTTGAGTTGTAACCGTAAGGCAGGCGAAACGCGAGAAACGGGAGGGCATTCCATGAAACAGGCCGACAAGGGCACGGTCGTCGTCGAAGGCCACGAGCTGACCATCACCAATCCGGAAAAAATCCTCTGGCCGGAGCTCGGCATCACCAAGCTGGAGTACCTGCAGCATCTGATGGAGCTGTCCCCCTATCTGCTTGACCACTGCCGCAATCGCTACCTGACGACCATCCGCTATCCGCACGGCATCCATGACAAATCCTTCTATCAAAAGAACGCCCCCGAGCCGCTCCCTCCCTTCGTGCGAACCGCCGTCCTCTCGGGGATCCGGTATGTGGTCCTCGACTCGCTCCCCACCCTGATCTGGCTGGGGAACTTGGCCTGTCTGGAATTCCACGCTTCATTCCATTACGTGGACGACGAGCTGCCCGCCGAATGGGTGCTGGATATCGACCCTTCGCTGGATATCGAGCCGCGCATCATGCAGGCGGTCGGTCTGATCGGGGAAGCACTGGACAAGATGCGAATCCGCGCCGTCCCGAAGACCTCCGGCGCCACCGGCGTCCAACTGGTCGTCCCCATCCGTCGCGGGTATACCTTCTCCGAGCTGCGCCGCGCCGGAGAGTTCCTCGGGCGCTACCTCACCACAAGCTATCCGGAGCTGTTTACCATCGAACGGTTGAAAAAGAACCGGGGCGACCGCATCTATGTTGATTACCTGCAGCATTGGCACGGCAAGACCCTGTCGGCACCCTATACGCCGAGAGCCCGGACGGCGGCGTCCGTCTCGACGCCCCTCTTCTGGACGGAAGTAGAGGCTGGGGCCGATCCGCGCGACTTTCATCTGCGCAACATCAAAGAGAGGCTGGACCGGTACGGGGATCTCCTCGCACAGGCACAGCCTCAATCGCTCGATCACGTTTTGTCGTTTCTCTAGGCGGGATTACAGAAGCGGAGCGAGGAGCCGGCAGACTCGCTCCTTAAGCCCTGCCGACGCTTGGCTCCCGTCTGCGTTCGGATCAAATTCCCGGCATTCCCGCAGATCGCGCTCGAACTCCTCCGCAAGCGACCGGACCGCTTCCTCGCCGGTCAGGATCACGCTCAGCTCGAAATTGCTGAAGAAGCTGCGCCGGTCGAGGTTGAAGGTGCCGACCGCTCCCAGCCGGTCGTCGATCAGCAGCGTCTTATCATGAAGGAAGCCCTTGCGGTACAAATAGAAACGGATTCCGCTTCCCGCCATATCCCGGGCGAACGACAGCCCGGCATAGTGCACCAGCTTGTGGTCGGCGATCTCCGGCAGCAGAATCCGAACGTCGACTCCGGCGGAGACGGCCGTCTCCAGGGCCTTTCGCATCGCTTCGTCGGGTATCCAGTACGGAGACGCCAGATAGATTCGGCGCCGTGCCGAAGCGAGCGCCGTGAAATAGAGCCCGTAGAGGCCCGAGAGCGGCTCATCCGGTCCGGATAAGGCAAAGCGAACAGCCGCCGCTTGCACCGATTCGCCAAGGGGGCGAACAGCGCCAAGCGGGGACCCGGCGGCGGAAACAGCGGCATCGGGCGGAGGCGGTTGCCCCTGTGCCATCCGCCAATCGCGCTCGAACAATCGGCTCAGGCCAGTCAGCTCCACCGCCTCCAACCGGACGGTGCTGTCCCGCCAGAAGCCGAGGTGCGGATCGCCGCCCAGGTACTCGTCTCCGATGTTGAGCCCGCCCACGTAGGCGATCCGATTGTCGAACAGGAACAGCTTGCGGTGGTTGCGGAAGTTAGCCTTTCGCTTAAGAAACGAGGCCCCGAGCGGATGGTGGAAGACCAGCTCAATTCCCGCATCGCGCAGGCGGTCGCGATAAGCGCCGCCCAAGGCATGGCTGCCGGCCCCGTCCAGCAGCAGCCGCACCTTCACCCCTTGCCGGGCTTTCTCCTCCAAGAGCTGCCGGAAGACGGTGCCGATTCGGTCATCGCGCAGGGTATAGAGCAGGAAATCCGCCGTCTCGCTCGCTTCCCGCAGGTCTTCGATGATACGCTCGTACGTCTCATCCACCCGGCTGAACAACCGAACCCGCGTCTTCTCCGATGAAACCGGTGGAAGCGCATGAAGGGCCGCTGCCAGCCGGTCGCCTTCCCCTGCTCCACCGCCGGCCGCGCCAAGAGGCGGTCGTTCCGGTCGGCCTGCGCTTCGAAACCGGCCGCCCAGTCCCCAATACAGCGCCAGGCCGAGAAGCGGCAGCGGCAGCTGGAGCAAGGTCCAGGCCGCCGCCCGGGCGGGCCGCTGAAATTCGCAGGCGAGCACGATCAGAATCTGCAGCAGCACCAGCAGGAACAGCACCGAAAGGCCTGCGAATAAGCCGGTCATGGTCATCCTCCTTCGGCTCCCTGCCGCCAGTCTTGCGTCCGCCGTCGTTCGGATGACAGCCGCAGATGGGCTTAGTTTAGCCGGGGGGAGGCCGCTTCATGAATCGGCGGAGCTTCAGGCATCAGGACCGCACATCCCGGCGGGTGAAGAGCAGCCAGGAAAGCGCGTTGAAGATCACGAAGTATACGCACAGGACGGCAATCGAGAACCCGAGCGTCATCCCCTTGAACAGCGGGACTCCTCCCTCCAGGTATTGGCTTAGATTGGTGTTCGCGAATAAGTAATACCGCATCCAGCTGTACCGGTGAAGCGCCGCCACCAGGACGTTGCTCATCAGCAGAACGATCAGCGACAGCGCGATGGCGAGCGCCCCGCTGCGGAACACCGTGGAGATCATGAACGCCATAGTCACCACCATCAGCAGGCTGACGCATTCGAGTCCGTAGACGGACAGAATGTGCAGCGGCATGGAGCGTTCGTGAACCAGCCCGTCCGCTCCCAGAACCAGATAAGGGTTCGCGGTTCCGCCGAAGCCGAACAGGAAGCCGTTCGTTAGATAAGATACGGCAAACAAGATCAGGATCAGCAGCAAGCTGAACAGCAGCGTCGCGATGTATTTGGAGAGCAGCACCTTGGCCCGGTTCGCCGGGCGGATCAGCAGCAGCTTGATCGTCCCCGTCGAAAATTCGCCGGCCACGATATCGGCAGCGACGATGACGGTGAAGATCGTCACCAGCACCAGCATGGCCGAGCTGTCCTCCACCGCTCCCCACAGCTCCCGCTCCTGCGGGGGCAGGTTGTGCTCCAGCCGATATTCGCCGACCTTGACGAGGCGCTCGCTCGTCTTTCTCTCCAGCTCGTTCGTCGAAGTCAACCCCGGACGGGCCAGCTCCACCTGCTGCTGCAGCTGGCTGCGCCAATTCTGGCTGAAATCCGCCAGGCTGTGCGAGAGGAACGCCATCAGCACGGCCGCGGCCGCAAGCAGCCCGACGAGTACCCAGGTGCGAATGCGGTTATAAATTTTCATATTTTCATTGCGGATTAGATTAAGCAAGCGACTCGCCTCCCGTCATCTCGAGGAACTTGTCTTCCAGACTCTTCTTCACCGGCCAGATTCCGTAGACGCGGATGCCCGCCTTGACCAGCGCCTCATTCAGGTCGGCGACCCGTTCGGCACCGGCGTCCGCCTCCAGGCCTTCCTCGGTGCGATGGACCGGGACCCCCAGCCCGCGAAACAGCTCTTCCGCGCGGTCCGGCGTGCCGACCCGGAACAGGTAGCGTTCCGTTTCGCCTTCGGCAACGAATTCGCCGATTTGCCGGACATCGATGAGCCGGCCGTTCTGAATGATTCCGACCCGGTCGCACATCAGCTCCATCTCGGCCAGGAGATGGCTCGATACGACGATGGAGATGCCTTCGTTGCGTGCAAGGGCCCGCAGGTAATCGCGCAGCTCGCGGATCCCGGCCGGATCGAGGCCGTTGGTCGGCTCATCGAGAATGAGCAGCGACGGCTTATGCAAGAGCGCCTGGGCCACTCCGAGCCGCTGGCGCATGCCGAGCGAATAGGATTTCACCTTGTCGTGAATCCGCTTATCCAGCCCGACCAGGCGGACGACCTCGCGGATCCGTTCCGGTCCTACCCCGGGGACCATCCGGGCGTAATGCACGAGGTTTTTGTACCCGCTCAGGTACTTGTACATCTCCGGGTTTTCCACGATGGCGCCGACCTGGCGAATCGCTTGCTCGAATTCGCGGCGGATGCTCTTCCCTTCAATGAGTACGTCGCCTGCTGTCGGCGTCATCAGCCCGACCATCATCCGAATGGTTGTCGTTTTCCCCGCTCCGTTGGGACCGAGAAAACCGAACACCTCTCCGCGCGGCACTTCAAAGCTTAAGTTGTCGATAATCAGCTTGGAGCCGATTCGCTTGGTTAAGCCCTGAATCTGTACGATTGGCTTGTCCAACAGGTATCCTTCCTCTCTCTTTTTCAATTCGTCTGTTATAGATTACCATTTCTTGCGGGAGAAACAAATCGCGTCTTCTGCCCAATCCTGATAAACTTAGAGCATCCGCTAGTTGAAAAGGAAGGTCCCGTCCATGAACCAAGAGCGCTATCATGCCCTTGAGGAAACCCTCGTCCGCTCCGCCAAGCAATTCGGCACCCTCTGGGGAAAAAAGCTGGAGGGCCGGGTTTCCCGGCACCAATTGAAAATCCTGTCGATCCTTCGCACGGACGGCCCGCAAAAGGTAACCGATCTGGCGGAGGCGCTGTATTTGACGCCGGGTGCCATCACCGGCTTGACCACCAAGCTGGAGGAGTCCGGGTATATCCGACGAACCCGGAGCGAAGGCGACCGCCGGACCGTGACGATCGAGATCACTCCGCAGGGAGAAGAGATGGAGGCTTTTTGGAAGCGGCAAAAGGAGAGCTTGTTCCGCGAGGTTCTGAGCGGCATCCGCGAGGAGGAGCTGGAGCAGCTCGCCGGGTTCTTTGCCCGCATCAGCGACAACATGGAGCGGATGGAGCGAAGGCTGAACGAATAAAAAAGGCTCCGGCCTAGGGGCCGGAACCGAATCATCAGGAGCTCGGCTGAGCCGGCAGCCGAAATTGGGAAAGCTTATCGGATAGCGCCCGCTCCAGGTAGGGGTCGATGCCGAGCAGCCGCTTGAACTCGAAGTACCCTTCGGCTTGGGCCCGCTGCCGTTCCAACGAAGGCTCTTCCTGACGCACCGCCCGAATCAGCAGGTTCTTCGGCGTATGCTCCAGATCGATAAATTCAAGAATCTGCGTCCGGTACCCCACGAGCTCCAACAGCCGGGCCCGGACCGAGTCCGTGGCGAGGGCGGCAAACCGCTCGCGGATGATGCCGTGGTCAAGCATGGGGTCGAGCGCGGGCTGCTTCAGTTGACCGTACAGCTCGTGCTGGCAGCAGGGAACGGAGAGGATCACCTTGGCGTTCCAGCGCACGGCCTTCTCGAGCGCCGCATCGGTGGCGGTATCGCAGGCATGGAGCGTCACGACCATATCCGCCTCCGTCGCACCGGTATACTCCGCAATGTCTCCGCGCAGGAACTCCAAGCCGCGGTAACCCAGCCGTTCGGCCAAGCCGCGGCAGGCGGCGATCACGTCTTCCTTAAGATCGAGCCCCGTTATTTCCACCTCGCGATTTTGACAAAAGACCAGATAATGATACAACGCGAAGGTCAGGTAAGACTTGCCGCAGCCGAAGTCGATGATTCGAAGCGGTCTTCCGCTCGGCAGGAGCGGAAACACATCCTCAACCATCTCCAGAAACCGGTTGATCTGGCGAAACTTATCGTACTTCGCGGCCAGCACCTTGCCCTCGGCGTTCATGACGCCGAGCTCGACGAGAAAAGCCGCCGGCTCGCCCTCCCGGAGCAGATAGGACTTCTTCCGGTCGTGCGCCAGCGAAGGCGAAGGCGCCGGCTTGGTCGCTTTATGTTTCAGAATGGAGGCCTTGCCTTTCTTGCTTACCAGCACCTGGTAATCGCCTTCCGCCGTCTGCAGCAGCCCTTGGCGGAACTCGCCGGACAGGCTGCCGGCCAATTTATCCGCCGCCGCTTCCGGTTCGAAGTTCTCATGCAGCTCCTTCGGGCCGACCGTGTAGGCAAATTGATAGTGCAGCGTCCCCTTCAGGGTTACCGGCTTAACCCGGACCTTCGTCGCGGCGCCGTCCGCCTTCCGTACGGGGTGGCTGAGCACCGCCTGATTCAGCAGGCTCTCGCCGATGAGCCGTTCAATTAAGCGTTTGGTTTCGTCCATGGTTCCTCACTTTGCTTCCTCTTGAATTTAACGCTTCCCGCCGGCCGGCTTCCTCCGTTTGCGCCGCTCGCTGCGCGGCGGAAACACCTCGGGCAACATCTCCTGAGGCGCGTTTTGCGGAGTTGCCGGCGCCGCTCGGCGGCGTTCCCTCTCCTGCGTCCCGCAGCTCTGCAGATGCTCGCGGAACAAATTTTCCAGAAACTCTATGCGAACGTGCAACTGACGGATCGCGTCCCTCAGCTCCTCGACTTCCGTATCCTCCGCCGTGCTTCCGGCCCGCTCGGGCAGCCGGAGCTGCCGTTCCGCCGCCGCTTCGCCCAGCAGCACGTTCAGTTCCTCCTCGGACAGCAAAGGCTCGTCCTGAGCCACAGGCAAGACCACCTTCCTTGGGCGGGAAGCCCGCCTTTTCCTGAATCGTTTGGCTTCTTCCTTCTATTGTAGAGGTTTCCCGGACGGGACGCCAGTCCGATCCGCACGGAGCGCGCATTTGGGAGGCAGCGTCACCGTCTGAACCCCTTGGGATGAAGCGGAGATACCAAATTGTTTTTTACCCGATAACCACTGGCAAGGGAAGAAGCCCATAATTCTATTTTATTCGACAGTAATCGACCGTTTTCGTCCCATTCATGTTATTTATCATTACATGTACTTGAATTTTATTCAAATTGTTGTTTACAAACTGGGCCATATAGGTTATATTTTTGACTAACATTTAGCAGTCAATAGGAAAAAACTTATAAAACAAAGAAATCAGGCTGAAAACAATTCTTCATATGTAATGAAATCTTCCATATAACCCTGGAAGTTTTTATTAATAAAAAGATCATTAGTGGAGGGTTGTCAATGAAGAAAGTATTTTCATCCGTGTTAAGCGTCGTTATGGTCAGCACGCTGCTCCTCAGCGGCTGCGGCAAGAGCAATGACGCCTCGAGTGCCTCCCCATCGGCCTCGTCCGCCCCGTCCGAATCAACCGCACCGAGCGCATCCGTCGCGCCCAGCGCCAGCACGGCCCCCGACGGCATTGTCAATCAAGGCGTTATCGCCGCCGAAGACCCTTCCAAGAACCCCAGCGTCGCCACCGACCGCAAGGATACGCTGATTGTCGGCGTAGACGCTCCGGACGGCGTCTTCAACCCGATCTACATGGAATCCGCTTATGATCAATACGTTACCTACGCCATGTTCAACGATTTGGTTCAGGTCGCGAAGGACGGTACCTACGCGCCTTGGCTGGCGACAAAGTGGGACATTTCCGAAGACAAGCTGACGTATACGTTCCACCTCGACCCGAACGCCAAGTTCAGCGACGGCTCGCCGCTGACCGCCGATGATGTGGCCTTCACCGAGCTGGTCCTGCACGACAAATCCTACGACGGCCCGATCGACATGAGCCAGGCCTTCCTCAAGGGCGGCGACGCTTACCGCGAAGGCAAAGCGACCAGCATCGAAGGGATCGAGGTCGTGGACGCGCACACGATCAAGTTTACCACGACGAAGGTTTCTCCGAGAGCTCTGCCGCTGCTTGGCGGGTCGGTTCTCTCCAAAGCTTACTACGGCAAAGGCTACAAGCAGGGCAGCCTGGAATACATGAAGGACCTGAACCAGAAGCCGCTCGGCAACGGTCCGTACGTGCTGACCAAGTACACCGCCGGCCAGGAAGTCGACATGAAGGTCAACGACAATTATTACGCCAAGAAGCCCTCCATCCCGAACCTCATCTATAAGGTAACGTCCGAGGAAACGAGAATGCAGATGCTGCAATCCGGCGAAGTTGACATGGATATGGTCACGGTCAACAAGGACAATGTCGACGAGCTGAAGAGCTACGGGTTCCTGAACATCGACATTTTCCCGACCAACGGCTATGGTTACATCGCCTTCAACCACAAGAAAGAGCAGTTCAAGGACCAGAAGGTTCGCCAGGCGCTCGCCTACGGCCTGAACCGCAAGGACATCGTCGACGCCGTCTACCAAGGCTACGCCGACGTCATCAACGTTCCGCAGTCCAAGGTCTCCTGGGCGTACGCGGAAGGTCCCAATGCCTACGAATACGATCCCGAGAAGGCGAAAGCCCTGCTGGATGAAGCCGGCTGGAAGGTCGGCGCCGACGGCATCCGCGAGAAGGACGGCAAGAAGTTCAAGATCAACTTCGTCGCGTCCAGCCCGAACGCCGTGAACGATGCCATCATTCCGATTGCCAAGGAAAACTACAAGGCGCTCGGCATCGAATTCGTTCCGGACCAGATGGAATTCAACAAAGTGCGCGAAAATCGCAAAGCCGGCAACTTCGATATGCTGTTCATGGCTTGGGGCCTCGTTGCCGATCCGGATTCGACGGATATTTTCGGAACCAACGGTTCTCAGAACGACGATGGCTACAGCAACCCGAAGGTCGACGAGCTGCTCGCCAAGGGCCTGACCGAGCTTGACCCGGAGAAGCGCAAACCGTTCTACGCCGATCTGTACAAAGCCATTAATGAAGACCTGCCCTATATCTTCATGTACCAGAGAAGAGACATGTGGGCGATCAACTCCCGCATCGAGGGCTTCGATCTCTCGCCGTACAAGGACTTCTATCTCGACCTGACCAATATCTCCATCAAACCCTAATTCAAAGGATAACCCGATAAGCCCAGCCCTCGGGGCTGGGCTTGTTGGATTTAGGAGGCCCAGCATGTGGCAGTATATCGCGCGTAGACTCCTGCAGACCATTCCCACCATCATCGGCGTGTCCATCATCATCACGCTTGTGTTCCGTATGGCTCCGGGTGATTTTCTCGACTCGAACATGAAGATTACCGAAGAACGCAAGGCCGAGCTGCGGGAGCAATGGGGACTCAATAAGCCGCTTCCCGAATACTACTGGAACTGGGTGAAGAATATCGCCCACGGCGATCTCGGAGATTCCATGAAGTTCAAGGCTCCGGTCACCACCGTCATCAAGACCTACATGTGGAATTCGTTCTACCTGGCGTTGGTCGCCCTCATTTTGAGCTACCTGATCGCCCTGTTTGTCGGAGTCCTATCTGCAACCAAGCAATATTCCTGGTTTGACAGCATCGTGACGGTCCTGGTCCTGGCCGCCATGTCGCTTCCTTCGTTCTTCATAGGACTCTTGATGATCAAATGGTTCGCCATTGATCTCAAGCTGCTGCCCGTCGGAGGCATGACCACCACCGGCTCCGCTTTTACCGGACTCAAGCATCTGTTTGACGTCGGCAAGCATATGATCCTGCCCGCCCTCGTGCTCACCATGCTCAGCGTCGGATCGCTCACCCGCTACTTCCGCACCAGCATGATCGAGGTCGTCCGCCAGGATTACGTCCGCACCGCCCGCGCCAAGGGGCTCAGGGAGCGCACCGTCATCTTCAAGCATGCCCTGCGCAACGCCCTGCTGCCGGTCATCACGCTGCTCGGCCTGGAGCTTCCCGGCTTGTTCTCCGGCGCGATTATCCTGGAGAAAATCTTCGCCTGGCCAGGGATCGGCCGCATCAACCTGGAGGCCATCGGCGTCCGCGACTACCCGCTGCTCATGGGATTCACCATGTTCTTGGCCATACTCACGATTATCGGCAACCTGCTCGCAGACGTGTTCTATGCGGCGGCTGACCCGAGAATCCGCTTGGATTAGGGGGATCCCAGATGTCCGTACAAATCACCGAAACCATCGCCGTCAAGAAAGCGTCCAAACCGATGTCTCCCTGGAGACTCTCGCTTCATCGCCTCTACCGCAACAAGCTGGCGATGGGCGGGCTGTTCGTCCTGATCTTCATGCTGCTTTTCTGCTTTATCGGCCCTTATTTATCGCCCCATCTGAATGAAGCGAGCAACATTCGCAACGGCAACAAGCCGCCCAGCGCCGCCAACTGGCTCGGCACCGACAAGCTGGGCCGCGATATTCTCACCCGCGTCATGCTCGCCGGCCGGATTTCTCTCTCCGTCGGCATCGTGGCGATGATCGTCTCCGTAACCATCGGCGCGATTTTCGGTGCGGTCGCCGGCTACTACGGCAAGTGGGTGGATACGCTGATGATGCGGTTCACCGATATTCTGATGTGCATTCCGACCCTGCCGCTCCTGATCATCCTGGCCAGCATCCTCGGAGATCTGAAGGTTCCTCCGAGCCAGCGCATCTACTACGTCATGCTGCTGATCGGCTTGCTCAGCTGGCCCGGGCTCGCCCGGCTCGTCCGCGGGCAGGTGCTGTCGCTTCGCGAGCTGGAGTACATGCAGGCGGCGGAAGCCCTTGGCCTGCGCGACCGCCGCAAGATTATGCGCCATCTGCTGCCGAATACCCTGCCGACGATCATCGTCGTGGCCACCTTGACCGTGGCCATCTCGGTGCTCAGCGAGACGATACTCAGTTACTTAGGCCTCGGCGTCATTCCTCCGACTCCTTCTTGGGGCAATCTGATCAGCGAAGCGAACAACATCATCGTCCTGCAAAAGCGCCCTTGGCTCTGGATTCCTCCCGGTGTGGCCATCTTCCTGACCGTCACCGCCATCAATACGCTGGGCGACGGCCTGCGCGACGCCTTCGATCCGAAAATGAAGAAATAGGAGTGGCACCCCATGGCCAAAAATCTTGTCGAGTTCCGACACCTGCGGACATCCTTTCATACAGAAGGCGGCGCTGTCAAAGCCGTCAATGACGTCAGCTTCACCATCAGGGAAGGGGAGATCGTCTGCGTGGTCGGCGAGTCCGGCTGCGGCAAGAGCGTGACGGCCCTCTCCCTCATGCGTTTGGTCTCCCTGCCGGGCAAAATCGAGGGCGGAGAGATTTTATTTGAGGGCAAGGACCTTCTATCCGCCAGCGACCGCGAGATGCGGCGCTTGCGCGGCAACCAGCTGTCCATGATCTTTCAGGAGCCGATGTCCTCGCTGAATCCGGTGCTGAGGATCGGCGAGCAGATCATGGAGCCCCTGCTGGAGCATCAAGCCATCTCCAAGAAGGACGCTAAGAAACGCGCCATTGAGCTGATCAGCCTGGTGGGGATTCCCCGCCCGGAGGCCATCTTCGAATCGTATCCGCACGAACTCTCCGGAGGAATGCGCCAGCGGATCATGATCGCCATCGCACTCGGTTGCGAACCGAAGCTGCTTATTGCGGACGAGCCGACTACGGCGCTCGACGTCACCATACAAGCCCAGATTCTGGAGCTCATGAAGGAGCTCATCGAGAAATTCAGCATGTCGATCATGCTGATCACCCATGACCTTGGCGTGGTGGCCGAAATGGCCGATTACGTCGTCGTCATGTACGCCGGCAAGGTCGTCGAAGAGACGAACGTGCTGGAGTTGTTCAAGAACCCGAAGCACCCGTACACCAAAGGGCTGCTCAAAGCCAAGCCGATCATCAACCAGCGTGTGGAGCGGCTCTACACCATTCCCGGTCAAGTGCCCAACCCGGCGGAGCTCGGCAACCACTGCTACTTCGCCGACCGCTGCGAATCCTGCATGGACATCTGCCGCAAGGAATACCCCCCGTTCAAGGAATACGAAGACGGACACAAAACGGCCTGCTGGCTCTATGAGAAAGAAGGGATGCGGCCATGACGGAACCTTTGCTCGCCGTAGAAGGCCTGAAAACGCACTTTCCGATCAAGGGCGGCGTATTCCGCACGACGGTCGGCCATGTCAAGGCGGTGGACGGCGTAAGCTTTGCCATCAAGCAGGGCGAGACCTTCGGCCTCGTCGGAGAATCCGGCTGCGGCAAAAGCACGACCGGCCGCGCCATCCTCCGGCTCGCTCCCAAGACCGACGGCCGGGTGCTGTACAAGGGGCAGGACCTGCATGCCTTGAACAAGCAGGACATGCGCAAGCTGCGCCCCAAGCTGCAGCTCGTCTTCCAGGACCCCTACAGCTCGCTCAATCCCCGGATCAAGGTCGGCGACGCCATCGGCGAAGCGATGCTGGATCACGGGCTGATTCCCCGCCGCGAGCTGCGCGACCGCGTCAAGGAGACGATGCAGCTGTGCGGCCTGTCGCCGCATTACATCGACCGCTATCCGCATGAGTTCTCCGGCGGCCAGCGCCAGCGCATCGGCATCGCCCGGGCGCTGATCCTGAATCCCGATTTCATGGTCGCCGATGAGCCGATCTCGGCGCTTGACGTATCCATCCAGGCTCAGATCATCAACCTGTTCAGCGACCTGCAGCAGGAGAAGGGCCTGACCTACCTTTTCATCTCCCATGACCTCAGCGTCGTCGAGCACCTCTGTTCCTCGATCGGCGTCATGTACCTCGGCTCCATGGCCGAGCTGGCGAACAAGGATGAGCTGTTCAAGAATCCGCTGCACCCGTACACCAAGGCCTTGCTGTCGGCGATTCCGGTGCCCGATCCGACAGTGCGCCGCGAGCGTATCGTGCTGACCGGCGACATTCCGAGTCCGGCCAATCCGCCCGCCGGCTGCAAGTTTCACACCCGCTGCCCGGTGGCGATGGAGCGGTGCCGCCACGAGATCCCCCAGCTCCGCGATGTGGGCGGCGGCCATCAGGTTGCCTGCCATCTGGTCTGACCCCCGAATTCGCCCGCCACTGTCAAAAGCAAACAGTCGGGCCTTCCGCAGCTCTGCCGCCGCGGAAGGCCCGACTGTTTTATACCGGGGACGGGAGTGTTCCGTGCCCTGCTTCCGTCAGTTGCTCAGCTTGACCTCGCCCGAGACGGTTTTGAACTCCATCGCCGGACCGCCGTTGCCGACTCCTCCCCGGTAATGGCTCTTCGAGGTATCCGTCGTCTCGAAGCCGTCCGCGTTCACGCGGATGGAGCCGGAGACCGATTTGCCCGCAAGCTGAAACTCCGCATCCCGCGGTACCTGTACCTGGACATCGCCGGAAACGCTCTCGGCGCTGACGGCGGCCATCTTTGCCAGATCGAGGCTGATCTCGCCGGAGGTGGTCTTTACCTTAACCGGGCCGGTCACTTGATCCAGCGTCACATCGCCGGAGACGGAATGCACCGACCAGTCCGCCAGCTCCGACCCGCTCACCCCGATCTCTCCTGATACAGAAGAGGCGGTTAAGCCTTCTCCCTGGATTCCCTCCAGCTGTTGATCGCCGGAAACGGTCGTCACCTTGAGCTTGCCTAAGCTATCCTGAATAGACACCTCTCCGGAGGTCGACGAGCTCTCGAGCGAGGACGCCTGCATTCCCGACCACTCCTGGTCGCCGGAGACGGTCGAAACGGCGATTTCCTTCAACTGCTCCTTCGGCACCTTCACATCCAGGGTCAGCGAGGAGCCGAAGGAAAACCAGGAAAACATCCGCTGCTTCTGCTGAACCTCTACGGTCAATTGGCCGCCTTGCTGCTGTGTCTTCAGGGTGACCGCCCCCTGCTTGCCCGCGGTTCCCCGCAGTTCGACCTCGATCCGGTCCCCATCGCTGGGGCTCAAGCGAACATCGGCGCTCACCGTCTTCAACCGGAGCTTGCTCACCTCGGCAATGGCGAAGGTCTTCTGCTCGTCGATTGGCGCCGAATTGTCTTCCTTGCCGAAGAATGCCCGATAAGCCTGCGTACCCACCACGACCAAGCCAAGACAAATGAGCAGCAGCAACGTGATCCAAAACCTTCTCTTCATGACGCACCCCTTGTGTACCGGCCCCTTGTCGATTCCGCCGGCGAGATTCTCTCGCGCTATTTCCTAAACTTATCCTACCAAACCCCGCAAGGCCGCAACACGGAACAGGGTCCAGACTTCGTCACCGACTTTGGTCGGGGTCGGAGAAGCCGATTCGTCAAAAGAGGTCCGGCCTCTTGGCCGAACCCCCGCTTTGAAATCAACAGCAACTCGTGCTGTATCGGATTATTGTTCAGTCGCCGATCTGCTCCGGCCAAAAGCCGGCCATCTCCGCGCTTTATCCGAGCAGGCTCGGGGCGTCCTTGCGCTCGGTAAGCTCGGCGAGCACGGCGGGCAGCGGGAACCCGGCTTTGGCCGTAACCTCCGCCTCGCCGCAGCCTTCCTCCAGCCGCTTGGTCGCCACAGACATCATCAGCTTGAGCCGGTTCACCTGATTGACCGAGCTCGAGCCGGCGTCATAGTCCATCGCGGCGATGTTCGCTTCCGGATAAAGCTCTTTCAGCCCCTTGATCATCCCCCGGCCGACCACGTGATTCGGCAGGCAGGCGAAGGGCTGGGCGCAGACGATGTTCGGCACTCCTTCATCCAGCAGCTCCATCATCTCCGCCGTGAGGAACCAGCCTTCTCCCATCTGGTGACCGACGGACAGCAGCCGGCCGGCCTTTTCCGCCAGCTCGTAGATGCCGTGCGGCATTCCGAAGCGGCCGCTCGCCTTGAGCGCTGCCTTCATCGGCTTGCGGAAATGCTCCAGGTAGGAGATCGCCGTGTGTCCGGCAAGCCCGGCCAGCTTACTTTTGCCCATGTGCTTGCTCTTGTAGGTCGGGTTGTAGGAGCAGTACAGGAAGAAATCCATCAGATCGGGAACGACGGCCTCGCCGCCTTCCGCTTCGATCTGCTCCACCAGCTTGTTGTTCGCGTCCGGATGGAACTTGACGAGAATCTCGCCGACGATGCCGATCCTCGGCTTGCGCAAGCCCGTTACCGGCAGGCGGTCGAATTCGGCCGTAATCTGCTTCAGAATCCAGCCGTATTCGCTCATCTTGAAGCGGGGCAGCGAAGCCTTGCAGACCTCCATCCACCGGCGGTAAAGCCCGTTGGCGCTCCCGGGTACCGACTCATACGGCCGGACCCGGTACAGCACCCGGTTCAGCAGGTCGCCGTAGCAGGCAGCCGCCACGAGCTTGCGGATGAACGAGGGGGTCGGCTTGAAGCCGGGGTGCTTCTCGATGCCCGAGGCGCTGACGGCCACGACGGGAATGTGGCTCATTCCCGCATCGCTTAGGGCTTTGCGCAGGAGGGCGATGTAGTTGGTGGCTCGGCAGCCGCCGCCCGTCTGGGTCATCATGACGGCGACCCGGTTCAGGTCGTACTCGCCGCTCTTCAGTGCCGCCATGATCTGGCCGATGGTGACGATCGCGGGATAGCAGGCGTCGTTGTTGACGTACGTCAAGCCTTCGTCGATGTCCTGCCGGCCGGCATTTTCCAGCACCTTCAGCCGGTATCCTTCGCTGGCGGCGGCCGCGCCGATCAGCTCAAAGTGCGTCGGCGACATCTGCGGACCGATGATCGTATAGGCCTCGCGCATCTCTTTGGTGAACAGAATCGGCGCCTCAGGCTCGCGCAGCTTGCGGGCAACGACGCCCTTGCGCTCCCGTTCTTCCATGGCCGCCTTGAGCGAGCGGAGGCGAATGCGGGCCGCGCCGAGGTTGTTGATCTCGTCGATCTTGAGCAGGGTGTACATCTTGTTGCGGTTCTCGAGAATCTCCTGCACCATATCCGCCGTTACCGCATCCAGACCGCAGCCGAACGACGTCAGCTGCACCAGCTCCAGGTTATCCCGGGTGCTGACGAAGCTCGCCGCCCGGTAAAGCCGGGAATGGTATTTCCATTGGTTGACGACGCGCAGCGGCTCGGTCATGTCGGCCAGGTGGGCGATGGAATCCTCGGTCAGCACCGCCATATCGAGGCTTGCGATCAGGTCGGGAATGCCGTGGTGAATTTCCGGGTCGACATGGTACGGCCGTCCGCTGAGGACGATGCCCTTCTTGCCGGTTTCGCGGAGGAATTCCAGCGTCTCCTCGCCTTTCTTCCGGATATCCGCCCGAACCCGGGCGTTCTCTTCCCATGCCGCCGCCACCGCTTCGCGGATTTCCTTGAACGGAACGGCGGGGAAGGCCTTGGCCAGCTCCCGCGTCAGGGCATTCCGGTCATCCAGCGTCAAAAAAGGACTGATGAGCGTCATCCCGTCTTCGCGGAACAAATCCATGTTGGTGCGGATGACCTCCGGGTAAGAGGCGACCACCGGGCAGTTGAAATGGTTGGTTGCTTCCGGCGCTTCCTTCTCCTCATACATGACCGACGGATAGAAGATCGTCCGGCAGCCTTCCTCGGCGAGGGAGGCGATATGGCCGTGGACGAGCTTGGCCGGGTAGCAGACCGATTCCGAGGGAATGGTCTCCATCCCTTTCTCAAAGAGCTCCTTGGAGGAGCGCCCGGAGAGCTGCACCCGGAAGCGCAGCTTGGAGAAGAACGTGTGCCAGAACGGATAGTTCTCATACAGATTCAGTACCCGGGGAATGCCGATCGTTCCCCGGTCGGCCTGCTTCTCGGGCAGCGGCTCGTAGTCGAAGAGCCGCTTGTATTTGTAGTCGTACAGGTTCGGCAGCGCCTGCGACGTGCGCTTGATGCCGGCGCCGCGCTCGCAGCGGTTGCCGGTGATGTGGAAGCTGCGGTCCGGGAACCGGTTGACCGTCAGCAGGCAGTGATTGCCGCAGAGGTTGCAGCGTCTGCGGCTGACTTCATACGTGAAGCCGTCCAGGGCTTCACGGGGCAGTACGGCGCTGGCGGCGGCAGCGACGGCACCCGCCACTTGCGCGGTGCAAGCCGCGGCCGGATGATCGGCCGCCACCGGAGCGGAGCCGCCGGTCGCCGTAGACACAGCGGCTGCGGCGCTCCGCTGCTGCGCAGGCGCCGCGTCCTGCCAGCGCTCCTTGGCGATCAGGGCGGCACCGTACGCGCCCATGATGCCCGCCGTATCCGGCCGGACGGCTTCCCGGCCGGTCAGGAGCTCGAAGGCCCGCAGCACGGCCTCGTTCAGGAAGGTTCCGCCCTGAACGACGACCTGCTGGCCCAGGTCCTGCGGGTTGCGCAGCTTGATGACCTTTTGCAGCGCGTTCTTCACCACCGAATAGGACAAGCCGGCGGACAGGTCGGCGACCGTGGCGCCCTCCTTCTGCACCTGCTTGACCTTCGAGTTCATAAAGACCGTGCAGCGCGAGCCGAGATCCACGGGATGGACGGCGCCCAGCGCCTGCGCGGCGAAGTCCTGGATCGGCAGGCCGAGCGCTCCGGCAAAACTCTCCAGGAAGGAGCCGCATCCGGCCGAGCAGGCTTCGTTCAGGAGCAGGCTGTCGATGGCTCCGTTCTTGATGCGCATGCATTTCATGTCCTGGCCGCCGATATCCAGAATGAAGTCGGCTTCCGGCCGGAACTTCACGGCCGCCTTGTAATGCGCGACGGTTTCAATCTCGCCGATGTCAATCCTAAGCGCCGCCTTGACGAGTCCCTCGCCGTAGCCGGTAACGGCGGATTGGGCGATCACGGCCCCCGGGGGCAGCGCATCGTACAGCTCCTTCAGCGCCTCCGTCACGGAATGCAGCGGATTGCCTTGATTGCTGCCGTACGAGGTGAAGAGGATCTCGTCGGCCGCGCCGATCAGCACGACCTTGGTCGTCGTGGAACCGGCGTCGATGCCGAGGAAGCAAGGACCGCTGTAACCGGCCAGCTCCCCGCGCGGCGCGGTCGCCTGGGCATGGCGGGCGCGGAAGGCGGCGAGTTCGGCTTCGTCGGCGAACAGAGGCGGCAGCGGCTCGGATTCCCGTTCTGCGGGAAGCCAGGCCAAGCGGGCGACGCGTCGCGCCCACTCCTCCAGGGTCAAGGCTTGCTCGCGTTCGCTGAAGAACGCGGCGCCGCTGTTAAAGGCCGCGCCGAGCGCGACGAAATATTGCGAATTGTCGGGGAAGATCACGTCTTCCGCCGGCAGGCCGAGCGTCTCGACAAACCGCGCCCTAAGCTCGGACAGGAACGTCAGCGGTCCGCCGAGGAATGCCACTTTACCCCGGATCGGCCGCCCGCAGGCGAGCCCGCCGATCGTCTGGTTGACGACGCTCTGGAAGATCGAAGCGGCGATATCCTCGCGGCGCGCGCCTTCGTTGAGCAGCGGCTGCACGTCCGTCTTGGCGAATACGCCGCAGCGGGAGGCAATCGGGTAGAGCGTCTCGTGACGGCGGGCCAGCGTATTGAGGCCCTCGGCATCGGTCTGCAGGAGCGTGGCGATCTGGTCGATGAACGCACCCGTGCCGCCGGCGCATGCCGAATTCATCCGCTGCTCGATGCCGCCGCGGAAGTAGATGATTTTGGCGTCCTCGCCGCCCAGCTCGATCACGACATCCGTCTCGGGAATGAAGCGTTCGACCGCCTGGGTGCAGGCAATGACCTCCTGAATGAACGGAACCTCCATATGCTTCGACAGCGAAAGTCCGGAGGAACCGCTGATATTGAGAGTCGCCCGCGCTTCCGGGTACTCCTCGCGCAGCTCGGAGAGCAGGGCTGCAACGGTGTTCTTCACATCCGACAAATGACGGCGATAGGAATGGTACACAATCGTGCCCAATTGGTCGACCGCGACCATCTTGGCGGTTGTGGAACCCACGTCAAGTCCGATATGCATAATCATGGGGCATCACCTTCAATCTAAATATATACGATCCGGAAAAAAGAACAGTACGCTCGATCACAATGAGGCCTTCCACCTTTTGTAAGGCCCATGGCAAAAGCGCTGTTCTTTCCGGCAAGCAGCGATGTCCGGCCAAGAAAACCACGGCAGGATCGGGGGCATTCTCCGTTCAAGCGACGATAATGGAAAATCCCCCTGCTCTCCTACTTCCCTTGCGAAAGGTGATTTCCTTCACATAAAAAAGAAAGATTTCGCAATTTTTGACGAAACCCGGAGTTCAGGAGGAGAAAAGACCGTCCTCTGTAAAGCAGTAGGTGTCCGGGCCCCCGTGCTGGGTACCTTGTACTCCGGTGTCCGGGCAATCGGAAGCCCGGCTGATCGGAGGCCATAACCAAAAGCGCCTCCCTCCGGCGGATACACCGGGAAGAGACGCTCGGGTTTGTTGGGTTCATTCATTTGTCCGGCCGCTAGGCGTCCGGTTGCTTGATGTCCGGTTGCTAGTGCCTGTTCGAATAGAGTTGGCCCTCTCGCCGGCTGCTCCTTATCGCCCGTGCATGGCTAAGCGCTTAAGGCAGGTTCGAGGCGCCCATCAGGAAGCGGTCGACCTCCCGCGCGGCGGCGCGGCCTTCGTTGATCGCCCACACGACCAGGCTCTGGCCGCGGCGCATGTCGCCGGCGGCGAATACGCCCGGCACGTTCGTCGCGAACTTGCCATAGTCGGCCTTGGCGTTGGTCCGATCGTCCCGCTCGACGCCGAGCTGCTCCAGCACCGGATTCTCCGGGCCGGTAAAGCCCATCGCGAGCAGCACCAGCTGGGCCGGGAGCACGCGCTCGCTGCCGGGAACCTCCACCGGGATCAGGCGGCCGTTCGCATCCTTCTTCCACTCAATTTGCACGGTATGCACCTCGGCCACCCGGCCGTCGGCATCGCCGGCGAATTTGGTGGAGGATACGAGATACTGCCGGGGATCGCTGCCGTATTTGGCGGCCGCTTCCTCCTGGCCGTAATCCATCTTGTACACCTTCGGCCATTCCGGCCAGGGGTTGTTACCAGCCCGTTCAACCGGAGGCTTCGGCATGATCTCGAGCTGGGTCACGCTGCGGCAGCCGTGACGGAGCGAGGTGCCGACGCAGTCGGTGCCGGTATCGCCGCCGCCGATGACGACGACGTCTTTGTCCTTGGCGGAGATATACTCGCCGTCCGCATGGGCGGAATCGAGCAGGCTCTTGGTGTTGCTCTTCAGGAACTCCATTGCCAGGTGAATGCCGCCGAGCTCCCGGCCTTCGATCTTCAGCTCCCGGCCTTGGGTGGCTCCGCCGCACAACACAACAGCGTCATACTCCTCGCGCAGCTGCGAGGCCGGGATGTCTTTGCCGATCTCGGTGCCGGTAATGAACTGCACGCCTTCGGCGGCGAGCAGGTCGACGCGCCGCTGAACGACGGTCTTCTCCAGCTTCATGTTCGGAATGCCGTACATGAGCAGTCCGCCGGCGCGGTCCGCCCGTTCGTAGACGGTCACGCTGTGACCGGCCTTGTTGAGCTGGGCCGCGGCCGCGAGACCGGATGGACCGGAACCGACGACGGCCACCTTCTTGCCGGTGCGGCTCTTCGGCGGCTCGGGGCGGATCCACCCTTCTTCGAAGCCGCGGTCGACAATTGCCCGCTCGATCGTCTTGATCGTCACCGGGTCGCCGTTCAGGCCGACCGTGCAGGACCCCTCGCAGGGGGCCGGGCAGACCCGGCCCGTGAATTCGGGGAAATTGTTGGTCTTGTGCAGGCGCTCCAGCGCCTCCTCCCAACGGTTCCGATAGACGAGATCGTTCCATTCGGGAATGAGGTTGTTGACCGGACAGCCGGAGGCCATGCCGCTGATCAGCTTGCCGGAATGGCAGAAGGGGATGCCGCAGTCCATGCAGCGGGAACCCTGCACCTGCAGGCGTTCCTCGGGAAGCTCTTCGTGAAACTCGTTATAATGGTGGATCCGTGACAGAGGATCGGCGTCTTTCGGGACTTCGCGTTTGTATTCCAGAAATCCGGTTGGCTTTCCCATCGTGTTCCCCTCCTCCGTCAGTTTCCGCTCACACGGCTCGCGTCGCGCATGTTTTCCTCGAAGGCGACCATGATCGCCTGCTCGTTGGATAACCCGGAGTTCTTGCCCTTCTCGATGGCTTCGAACATCCGCTTGTAATCCTTGGGAATGACCTTGACGAAATGGAAGACCTCTTCCTCCCAATTCTCCAGGATGCGCTGGGCGACCGTGCTGCCGGTAAATTTATAATGATTGCGGATCATTGTTCTCAGTTCGTTGACCTCGTAATGCTCGGTGACCTGCTCCAGCAGGATCATTTCCTTGTTGACCTTGGACTCGAAGTCGCCCGCCTTGTTGTAGACGTACGCGACCCCGCCGGACATGCCGGCGGCGAAGTTGCGGCCGGTCTTGCCAAGGACGGCTACCCGTCCGCCGGTCATATACTCGCAGCCGTGGTCGCCCACGCCTTCGACGACGGCGCGCACGCCGCTGTTGCGGACGCAGAAGCGCTCGCCGGCGCGGCCGCGGAAGTAGGCTTCCCCGTCGGTAGCCCCGTAGAGGGCGACGTTGCCGAGGATGATGTTCTCCTCGGGCACGAAGGCCGACAGCTTCGACGGGAAGAGGATGATCTTGCCGCCGGAGAGGCCCTTGCCGACGTAATCGTTGGCGTCGCCCTCCAGGGAAAGGGTGATCCCCTTCGGAACGAAGGCGCCGAAGCTCTGGCCGGCCGAGCCGTTGAAGTGCAGGCGGATCGTATCGTGCGGCAATCCCTCCGCTCCGTACCGGCGCGTAACCTCGCTGCCCAATACGGTGCCAACGACGCGGTTGACGTTCTTGATCGGCATGATCGCATGAACGTGCTCGGCGTTCTCCAGAGCCGGCTTGCACACGGAGAGCAGCTTCGTTACGTCCAGCGACCGATCGAGTCCATGGTCCTGCACCTCGGTGCAGGAACGGCCAACCTCGGCGGGGACGTCCGGCTGATACAAGAGCGGCGTCAAGTCGATGCCCTTGGCCTTCCAGTGGGTGATCGCCTTCTTCGGCTCCAGCACCTCGGTACGGCCGACCATCTCGGCGATGGTGCGGAAGCCGAGCTCGGCCATGATCTCGCGCACTTCCTGGGCGATGAAGGTCATCAGGTTGACCACGTGCTGCGGATCGCCCGCGAACCGCTTGCGCAGCTCGGGGTTCTGGGTGGCGACGCCGACCGGACAGGTGTCCAGGTGGCAGACGCGCATCATCACGCAGCCGAGGCTGATGAGCGGCGTGGTCGCGAAGCCGAATTCCTCGGCGCCGAGCAGCGCCGCCACGACGACGTCGCGGCCGGTCAGCAGCTTGCCGTCGGTCTCGACGGTGATGCGGCTGCGCAGGTTGTTGAGGATCAGCGTCTGATGCGTCTCGGCGAGACCGAGCTCCCACGGCAGACCCGCGTGGCGGATACTCGTCTGCGGCGAAGCGCCGGTGCCGCCCTCGTAGCCGCTGATGAGCACGACGTCGGCCTTGCCCTTGGCGACGCCGGCGGCGATGGTGCCGACGCCGACCTCGGACACCAGCTTGACGCTGATGCGGGCGTTCGGGTTGGCATTCTTGAGATCGTGGATCAGCTCCGCCAAATCCTCGATCGAATAGATATCGTGATGCGGAGGCGGGGAAATGAGGCCTACGCCCGGCGTGACGCCGCGGACCTCGGCGACCCACGGGTACACCTTGCGGCCCGGCAGCTGTCCGCCTTCGCCCGGCTTCGCGCCCTGCGCCATCTTGATCTGGATCTCGTCGGCGTTCACCAGGTAATGGCTCGTGACGCCGAAGCGTCCGCTCGCCACCTGCTTGATCGCGCTGCGGCGCAGGTCCCCGTTCGCGTCCGGCGTAAACCGCTCGGGATGCTCACCGCCCTCGCCCGTATTGCTGCGGCCGCCGATGCGGTTCATCGCGATGGCCAGGGATTCATGCGCTTCCTGGCTGATCGAGCCGAACGACATGGCGCCCGTCTTGAAGCGCTTGAAGATCGATTCGATCGACTCGACCTCGTCGAGCGGAACCGGACGGCGCCCTTCCTTGAACGCCAGCAAGCCGCGCAAGTGGAACTGCTTCTCCGAATCCCGGTTGATGTGCTTTACATAGGTCTTATACATGCCGTAATTGTTGCTGCGCACCGCCGTCTGCAGAGCATGGATCGCTTCCGGGGAATACAGGTGCTCTTCACCGTTCGCCCGGTATTGCAGATCGCCTCCGGCATCCAGCGCCGGGTCCTTGCCTTCCAGCTCGGAGTAAGCGCGGGTGTGGCGCATTTCCACTTCGCGGGCCACCACGTCGAGGCCGATGCCCTCGACGCGCGACGGGGTCCAGGTGAAATACTTATCGATGAAGGCCTTCTTCAAGCCGACGGCTTCGAAAATCTGCGCGCCGCGGTAGCTCTGGATTGTCGAGATGCCCATGCGGGCCAGCACCTTGACGACGCCCTTCGTCACAGCCTTGCTGTAGTTGTAGTAGGCTTTGGCCCGGTCCACCCCGGTCAGGAAGCCGTCCGCGATCATGTCGTCGAGCGTCTCGTAGACGAGGTACGGATAGATGGCGCCTGCGCCGTACCCGATCAGCAGGGCGAAATGGTGCACTTCGCGCGGTTCGCCGGATTCGATGACCAGCCCCACCTTGGTGCGGGTGCCTTGGCGAATCAGGTGGTGATGCAGGCCCGAAGTGGCCAGCAGCGCCGGGATCGGGGCGTGCTCCGCGTCGACGCCCCGGTCGGACAGCACGAGCAGGCTCGCACCGTCGGCAATCGCCCGATCGGCCTCCGCAAACAGCGTCTCCAGCCTGGCTTCCAGCCCGGTCTCGCCCTCGCGGGGATCGTAAATTGTGTGAAGCGTTACCGTCTTAAAGCCCCGGGAGCCGGCGGAACGCAGTCGGGCCATGTCCTTGCCGGTCAGGATCGGCGATTTGATCCGGATCTGCCGACAGCTCTCGGCGGTCGGATCGATCAGGTTGCCTTCCGCTCCGAGCGTCGTCTCCTGGGCGGTGACGATTTCCTCGAAGTTCGCATCGATCGGCGGGTTCGTCACCTGAGCGAACAGCTGCTTGAAGTAGTGATACAGCAGCTGCGGCTTATCGGACAGCACGGCGAGGGGGGCGTCGTTGCCCATCGAGCCGATCGGGTCCACGCCGTTCTTTGCCATCGGCTCGAGGAATTTGCGCAGCGACTCGAAGGTGTAGCCGAAGGCCAGCTGGCGCTTGCGCAGCGGCTCCGCCTCCGCCGGTGCTTCGGCGGCCTCGGGCAGATCGTCGAGCGCGATCAGGTGGCGATCCAGCCATTCCTGGTAAGGCTTCTCCGCCACGATCCGCTCCTTGATCTCCTCGTCGGCCACGATCCGGCCTTCCCGGGTATCGACGAGCAGCATGCGGCCGGGCTGCAGCCGGTCCTTGAACAGAATCCGGTCGGGCGGCAGATCGACGACGCCGACCTCCGACGCGAGGACGATCATGCCATCCGTCGTCACATAGTAGCGGGCCGGGCGCAGCCCGTTGCGGTCGAGCACCGCTCCGATCACCCGCCCGTCGGTGAAGGAGATCGCCGCCGGGCCGTCCCACGGCTCCATCAGGCAGCTGTGGTACTGATAGAAAGCGCGTTTGGCCGGCGTCATCGTCTCGTGCTTCGACCAAGGCTCCGGGATCATCATCATAGCTGCATGCGGCAAGCTTCGTCCGGTGAGGGAGAGGAATTCCAGCACGTTATCGAAAATCTGCGAATCGCTGCCTTCCTCCTCCATGATCGGAAGCAGCTTTTTGAAATCGTCGCCGAACAGGTCGGTTTCGATCAGCGCCTGCCGGGTCCGCATCCAGTTGACGTTTCCGCGCAGGGTGTTGATTTCTCCGTTGTGGATCATATAGCGATAAGGATGAGCGCGTTCCCAGCTGGGGAAGGTGTTGGTGCTGAAACGCGAGTGAACGAGCGCCAGGGCCGAGGCAAGCGCGGGGTCGCCGAGTTCGGTATAATATAGGTAGACTTGTTCCGGAGTGAGCATTCCCTTATAGACAATGGTGCGGCTGGACAGACTGGCGTAGTAGAAGTTCTCCAACCCCTCCAGTTTGTTCGCCGCGTGCTCGGACCGCTTGCGGATGACATACAGCTTGCGTTCAAAAGCCAGCTCATCGCCGCAAGCTTCTTCGCTTGCGCCGATAAACACCTGCATCACATGGGGTTCCCGTTCCTTGGCCGAATCGCCGAGGGTCGAGTTGTCGGTCGGCACTTCTCTCCAGCCCAGAAGCGTCTGGCCTTCCTCGGACACGACGCGCTCGACCAGCTCGCGGCACGTCCCGCGTGCTCCGTCTTCCTGCGGCATGAAGATCATGCCGACTCCGTACCGGCCCGGTTCGGGAAGAGCGACTCCCTGGTCGGCCATGGCCTTCGCCAGGTAGGTGTGCGGGATTTGCATCAGAATGCCGGCACCGTCTCCGGTGTTCGTTTCACTGCCTTGGCCGCCGCGGTGGTCTAGATTGCAGAGCACCTGAAGGGCCTGTCGGACGATGGTATGGGACGGTTTTCCCTCAATGCTTGCCACGAAGCCGATCCCGCAAGCGTCGTGTTCAAACCGAGGGTCGTACAGTCCCTGCTGAGGGAGCAATCCATTCAGTTTCATTCCCGCGCAACCTTTCGTTAGATAGTAGGAAATTAGGACCAAAACCAGAAGCGAGCAAAATATTTATTTCATATTACCATCGGCTATGTCAGATTACAATTTATAATCCGCAAAAGACGAATAAAAAAGAGTTATATACATGGAACCTTCGGGTTTTCACTGATCGGGGGTTTCTGTTCCCGCCGGAGCTCCTCCCCGGGCGAAATTCTTCTTTTGTTCCCGGACCGCTAACATGATATGATGATAGACGGGACTTGTAGAACCCTCGGTACCGGCCGCGCAAGCGGCGTTTTGCGGGAATTTTGGATGGAATAAGGCAAGGTGATGGTTGGTGAGAAAAAAGAGAATCCTTCTGTTGTCCGAGGGATTCGGCTCGGGTCATACTCAAGCGGCGCATGCGATCTCGGTCGGCCTCCGCAGGCATTCCCCCTCGGTCCGCACCCGCGTGCTGGAGCTTGGGGCGTTTCAGCATCCGACTATCGCCCCCTGGATCTTTTCCGCATACCGCAAGACGATCACCTCGAATCCGAAGCTGTTCGGCAAGATTTATAAGAGCAAATACAAAAAAGAACTGAACCGGTTCACCTCGATGGCCCTGCACCGCATCTTCTACAACGCCACGGACGAGATCATCGAGCAGCTGCAGCCGGATATGATTGTGTGTACGCATATGTTTCCGAGCATCGTCGTCTCCCGTCTCAAGCGAGCCGGGCTCCGCGTGCCGCTCGTGACGGTCATCACCGACTACGACGCGCACGGAACCTGGGTCGGCTCGGAGGTCGACCACTACCTGGTGTCGACGCCCGAGGTGAAGGACAAGCTGATGAACAAGGGCGTTCCCGCCGACATCATCTCCGTGACCGGCATGCCCGTTCATCCCGACTTCTGGAAGCCGATGGACCGGGAGCCGCTGCTCGGCGAATTCGGCCTCGCCGACATGCCGACCGTGCTGTTCATGGGCGGCGGCTGGGGCCTGATCAAGGAGGATGAACTGATCTTCCGGGCGAGCCAGTTCCGCGACCGGGTCCAGATGATCTTCTGCCTCGGCAACAACGAGAAGCTGAAGGAGCAGTTGTCCGAGGACCCGCGGTTGATGCATCCCAATATCAAGCTATTGGGGTACACCAAGGAAATCGATAAACTGATGGACGTTTCCGATCTCTTGGTGACCAAGCCGGGCGGGATGACCTGCTCGGAGGGGCTGGCGAAGGGAATTCCCATGCTGTTCTACAACCCCATCCCCGGGCAGGAGGAAGAGAACGCCCAGTACTTCATCGACAATGGATACGGCGTGCTGATCGAATCGCCGGACGATATCGATGCCTGGTTCGGCAAGCTCATCCGCGAGCACCAGAGCTTCCTCGCGAAGCGCAAAGCGCAGCGCGACAACCGCCGGAACACGACCAATCCGGATGTATGCTCGGAAGTGATCCTGAGCTTGCTCGACGGGCAATACATTCAGCACCAGCCGGTTACCGAATAAACCTCCCGCTCTTCCGCCGCGGGAGGTTTTTTGCTGCCTGCCGAGCTATCGGAGCAGGCCCGCCGGCGGAATAATTTACCTCGCCTTCGTTCATACTCCCAGTATGAAACCCTCAGCGAACGACCTCAAAGCCCAGATGGGCAAATCCATGGACCTCAAAGTCCGCGAGCTGGCGCTGGGCGGACGCCGGGCCGAGCTGCTCTATTATTCCTCGCAGATCAGCGAGTCGCTGATTCTCGATTACGTGATGCTGCCCTTCATCCGCTGCGAGGACGAAGCAACGTTCCTGGCGATCCTGAAAATGCGCGGCGGAGAAATCACGGAGCCGAAGGACATTGTCACCAAGCTGCCCCAGGGGTATGCCGCCGTGTTCCTCTCGGAGCAGGCCGTGACCCTGCCGCTGGCCAAAGCGGCGAACCGGGAGCCGCTGGAAACCAATATCGAAAACACGATTCTGGGGTCCAAGTATGCACTGAGCGAGGTATTGGACGAGAGCCTTAACCAAATCCGCTCGCGCTACCCGAACCCCGAACTTATCGCGGAGACGTTTCAGGCGGGAAGCGCCACCAAGCTGGACGGGCTGCTGCTGTTCGACAGCAGCAAGGCCGAGGAAGGGCCGCTGAACGAGGCCCGCCGCCGTCTCAAGCGGCTCCATGTCGACACCGTCACCTCGACGGGCGATCTGATGCTGTTCCTGAACGAGACCCGTTTCTCGCTGTTTCCCAACCTGCTGGTCACGGAACGGGCGGACCGGATTGCCCTCGCTCTCTCGGAGGGCAAGTTCGTCCTGCTCCTGACGGGCTCTCCGAATGCCCTGATCGCGCCGGTCAGCTTCCATGACTTCATGACCTCGCTCGACGATGTCAGCAACCCGTTCTGGCTGTCTTATTCGCTCATTCTGCTGCGCTACGCCTCGCTCGCGATCACCTTGTTCCTGCCGGCTCTGTATATCACCATCGTCTCCTACAACCCGGAGATCTTCCGGATGCAGCTCGCGCTCTCGATCGCCGGCAGCCGGGCTGCCGTGCCGTATCCGTCCTTCTTTGAGGTGCTCATCATGCTGTTCATCATCGAAGCGCTGATCGAGTCCAGCATCCGGCTGCCGCAATACATCGGCGCCACGGCCACCACCGTCGGCGGCTTGATCCTGGGCCAGGCGGCGCAGCAGGCGGGACTGGTCAGCAGCATCATGATTATCGTTACGTCCACCGTCGCGATCGCCAATTTCGTCATTCCGATCAATTCCATGAGCTTCGCCATGCGCTTCGTCAAGTACCCGATGGTGCTCCTGTCGAGCCTCTTCGGCATTCTCGGCATCTCCTACGGGATGTTCCTGTTGCTCGTCGTTCTATGCAGCCTGACCAGCTTCGGCAAGCCTTACCTCAGCCTGCCGCGCCGCTTTATGACCACCCTGAGGTACCCCAGACGGAAGAGGGATGCTTTTTGAATCGACACTATTACGTCGTGCTGATCAAAACCATGAGCATGAATATCATCCTCTTCGTCCCGCATATTCTCATCGCACAGCGCTTCACGGGAGCCATGTCGGCGATCCTGTGGAGCGTTCCGCTGTCTATGGTTCTGCTGTACGGCTTTACCCGGACCCTGAAGCAATTCCCCGAGCAGGGAGCTCCGGAGATCCTGGCCCGCTTGCTGCCCGGCTGGTTCCTGCGCCCCTACCTCGTGCTGTACGGGCTGATGATCTTCTGCGCCGGCCTGTTTGTGGTCGCCGCTTTTTCAACCATTGTCTCCCGGTTCATCTTTCCCCATATGCCCTTCTGGATGATCCCCGTCTCCTTCTGTGCCGTGATCTCCCTGGGGGCCACCCGCTCGACCCGGGCCGTCATTTCGTTCTCGGAAATCATCCTTTACCTCAATATTCCGCTCGTGCTCATCATCCTGAGCAAGGCAATTTTCGGCCGGGATCTGAATGTGGATGAGGTTCGTACCATGTCGGACTATATCCAGGTCCCTCCCCACCCCAAATCGCTTGCCGCGGCCACTTATGTTTTCTCCGGGTATACCAGCATGGGCATCGTCAACCGGCTGCAGAAGAAAGAGAAGAAGAAAGTCCACTATGGGCTCATCGCCGTCTTCGGCTTTCTGATCTTGGCGGTATCCTTCCTGGTACCAATCGGGTTTCACGGTACGAAGGCCGTCAACAATTTCACCTTTGTCTGGATCAGCACTTCCGATTCGATGCGGATGCCTTACGGAGTAGTTGAACGGGTCTTGTTCCTGTTCCTGTTCCTGTACCTCAATCTCTCGCTGATGTTTGCCTCCTTCACCTGGCATGTCGGGGCCGAATTGATCAAATCCGGCGTTCTGCGCGCGAAGCCCGACCCCTTCGTCAACCGCAACGTGGGCGCATCTTGGATCGTCGTCGGCTTTTTTTCGGTCATTACGATTCTATATGCCATCCTGGTCACCTTCCGCAGCACCGTCGGCGTCGTCGTGAATTGGAATTATGTCCGGCTGGGCGCCGAAATTCTGCTCGTCGTCCTCATGACGCTGTCGGCGAGAAAGGGGAAGCGGTTATGACGATGTTCAGGAGAAGAACCCTCGTCTTTCTCGTCCTTGCGGCGATCTTGTTCTGGATCCCCGGCTGCTCCTTCCAAGATATCGACAAGCGGTTCTTCGTCGTCGCCGTCGGACTCGACCATAGGAACGACCCAGCCAAGCCTTACCGGGTCTCGCTTAAGCTGGCCATCCCCTCGTCCCACATCGAGCCCGGGCAGGCCCGCAAATTCCAGCTGCTGACGGAGGATGCGGCTTCCATAGCGGATGCCGTCAGCCTGCTCACATCCCGGGTGGACAAGCACCTCGACTTTAGCCACACCAAGGTATTCATCCTGGGGGAACCGCTGCTGAAAAAGAACGTTCAAGAAGCGCTCGACTGGCTGATCCGGCGTCAGGAGGTTCAGGGCATCGCCTTTTTGGCCGCCGGAGAGCCTGACGCCGAGTCGATTCTGAAGACCAGCCCGCCCTCCGAACGGCTTCCATCCAATTCGCTCAACCTGATCTTCGGCCGGGAAGGAAACAATTCCGCCTACATCATGCCGATGACGGTCGCCGACTTCTACCGGAGAAGCTTGGAGGTCGGCCTGACTCCCTACCTTCCGCTGGTGATTCCTTCTCAAGAAACCTATGTGGTCAACAAGGTCGCGCTGCTGGAACAGAACAAGATCCGCCTCATCCTGGAACCGAAGGAAACGCTCTTCCTCAATCAGCTCACGAGAAAGCGAATGGAGCGACAGTATTCCTTCCAGAACGGCGACGAGCACTACATGCTCGATCTGCGCCGGTTCGGCTATTCCTACACCTTCCGCCAAGGGGTCGACGGCCGGCTTATTCACGCCGCCAAGCTCCATGTCTCGCTGTTCATCGAGCAAAGCACGGGCGGCGGAAACACCCAGGATTGGCCGCGAATCGAGAAGCTGACGGCCCGCCATCTGACCTCCGATTACCTGAACCTGATGCATAAAATCCAAGCATCGGGAACCGACCCGCTCGGCTTCGGCCTGCGTTATCGAGCCGTCCATCACGGCGGCGACCGCGATTATGCGGAATGGGCAAAAAAATACCCCGAGATGGAGTTCACCGTGGAGGCGAAGGTCCATGTACTCGGGGCCGGGGTCGTCAAGTAGAAGAAATCCGCTGTTTATTTGGCCGGAATGCGGGGGTTGCGGTTCCGTTCGTCGTCTTTGGGATAGAGCGGCTTGATCTCGCGCGGCGGCTGATTGGGATCGGATTTCTTTTTCTTGGTCAAGAACGGAATTTGCAGCGAGAACCGTTTGCAGGCGGAGCGGGTCTTGCCATTGCGGTCGAAGTGCAGCGTGGCGTTGATCTCTCCGCCCAGGACGATGATGAGGCTGCTGAGGTACAGCCAGGTGAGCAGGACGATTACGCCGCCCAAGCTGCCGTAGGTCTTGGTATAGTTGCCGAAGTTGTTCACATAGAAGGAGAACAGCAGGGACGTGACAATCCAGCCCACGGTGCTGAACAGAGCGCCGGGCAGGACTTCCTTGAATGTCAGCCGGCAGTTCGGAATATACTTGTACAGAAATACGAAGACAAGCGCCATGACGGCGAGCGGAATCGCGAATTTGCCGATCCCCCAGAGGGTATCGAAGTAATCGGGAACCTGGAAGAAGCGAAAGATCTGCTTGCCGATCCACTCGCCAAACACGAGCAGCACGAAGGTGAGCGCGATGGAAACGGCCAGGGCCAGGGTGAACAGGACGGAGATGCCTTTAACCTTGAAATAACGGCGGGTCTCCTCTTCGTCGTACGCTTTGTTCAGTGCCTTCATGATCGCGTCGACGCCTTTGGAGGCCGACCAGATGGTCGCGATCATCCCGAAGGACAACAGAGTTTGGCTCCTCGACTGCTGAATCTCGATCAGCGTCTTGCGGATCGTTTCATTGGAATTCTGGGGGATGAACCGCTCCAGGCTGCGGAGAATCTCGTCCGGCGACAAGGGCGTGAAGCTGACCAGCGCGACGAGAAAGATCAAAAACGGAAAGATCGCCAGGATCAGGTAGTAGGTCAGCTGAGCGCCCATGGCGGGCACTTCATCCTCCTGGTACCGGCAATACAGATTCTGGGCGAACGTTAGAATCTTGGCTCCCATGCTTCGTCCCGCCTTTCCTTTCGGGCTAACCTTATGGTACCCTTATGTAGTCTTTGCATAGATTCTTAACCTTCCGGCGAAAACGTGAATCCCCTGCAGGCCGGATCGGGCGGCAAAAGCGTTCCTCCGTATCGATAATAATTTGCAGTCGGAAGGAAATATCCATTCATTATCCTAATTATTTGGTTTATTATGAAAGAAGGCGCGCCCCAGGTCCTATCGCCACAATGGCGCCCGAGCGAGGTGGCCCCCGATGACTAAGGGACAAAAGCATCGCATTCTGATCCTGTCCGGCGATTTAGGCGACGGACATGTCCAGGCGGCCGGCGCCATCGCCGAAGCCGCTCGGCAGTATGGGCCCGAAGCGGAAACCGTCCTGATCAACTTCTCCGCCGTGACCCACCCCGTGATGCACCCGGTGGGCCGGTACTTTTATACCAAGTGGGTGACCCGGTTCCCGCTCGTCTACGGCTATCTGTTCCAGAAGACCCGTGGCGAGAACCTGATGTCCCATCTGTTCCGCCGCATGAAGTTCTATACCCTCAGCCGCCTGGAGAAGCTGCTCCGCGAGGTGCGGCCGACGGTCATCGTCACCACCTTCCCGCCCGCGGCGGCCGGCATCTCCATGCTGAAGGAATCGGGCAGGTGCTGGATTCCTGCCGTGACCGTCATTACGGACCATACGGATCACAGCTACTGGCTGCATCCGTTCACGGACCGCTATATCGTCGCCTCCGAGCGGGTGCGGGACGCCCTGCTGAACCACGGCATCGAGGAAGCGCAGATCGCCGTCACCGGCATTCCGATCCGGCCGGAATTCGGAATGAGCCAGGACCGAATGAAGCTGCGGGACAAGCTGGGCCTTGACCGCGATCGTCCGGTCGTGCTCCTGATGGGAGGCGGACTCGGCATGATCGCCAAGGAAAGCTCCTCCCTGCTCGAATCCGGCGGAATCGCTGTGGACGCTCAGTTCGTCCTCATCTGCGGCCGCAACCGCAAGCTCCGGGAGAAGCTGACCCGCAAGCTCGCCGGTTCTCCCCATTCCATCGTCATGACCGGCTTCGTGGGCAACGTCCACGAATGGATGGCGGCGGCGGACCTGCTCGTAACCAAGCCGGGCGGGCTGACAACCGCCGAAGCCGTCGCCACCGGTCTGCCCATGCTGCTGTATAAGCCGCTGCCCGGACAGGAAACCGACAACTCCGCATTCCTGCGCGAAGCGGGGGTAGCGGTCGAAGCCGGCGACGAGGAAGAGCTGGCGGGCCTGCTCAACACCCTGCTGCAAAGCCCTGAACAGCTCGCCGCGTTCCGCAGGCAGGCAATGGCCTGCCGCCGGGAGCATGCCGCCAACGAGGCCCTGTTGTCCATTCTGGAAACCGATGCGGCCAGCCAGCCGCGCAAGCTCAGCGACGCTCTGTACGCCAGAGCCTGAATCCTATCGTCCGTTCATCAAGGAGGATCGAAAGCGCCATGAAAGAAAAACTGATTTGGGGGATTCTGATCTTTGTCGCCATTTACATGCTGGTCCCCTGGATCCTGACGAGAATGCTCAGCGTCGGCGTGATTCGCCGCGGAGGCAAGGGCCAGCTGGCCCTGACCTTCGACGACGGCCCCGACCCGAAGTATACGCCGAAGCTGCTCGATTTGCTCAAGGAAAACGGCATACGGGCCACCTTCTTCGTGCTCGGCTCCAAGGCGGAGCAGCATCCCGAGCTCATCCGCCGCATGCATGAGGAAGGCCATCTGATCGGCATCCACAATTACACCCACTTTTCCAACTGGGTCATGACCCCATGGCGGGTCAAGCGGCGGCATGTCGACCGTTCCGCCGCCATCGTCGAAGGCATCACCGGCGTGCGTCCGATCTATTACCGGCCGCCCTGGGGAATCATCAACCTGTTCGATTACGGGCTGCGCAAGGATTACAAGATCGTCATCTGGTCGCTCATGCCGCATGACTGGAACAACTCGGTCGGTACGGAGCTGCTCAAGCGGCGGCTGCTCGACGAAGTGCAGGACGGCTCGGTGGTACTCCTGCACGACAGCGGCGAGACGCTCGGCGCAGACGACGACGCTCCGACCTACATGCTGGAGGCCCTCACCGATGTGATCGGACAGTACAAGGCCCTCGGCTATTCGTTCGTCCGGGTCGACGGGCTGACACCCGCCCCTTCGGCGGCAAGACGGATGCTGGTCAAGCTTTGGATGGGCTGGGAACGGGCTTTTATTCGCTTGTTTCACGTGAAGCCGGTCGATCCGGACAACACCTTCCTGCAGATCCGCCTTCGCGAGTACACCGACAGCACACCGATCACGCTGGAGGACGGAGAGGTATTCGCCAAGGGCGACCAAATTCTTGAGCTTCATTTAAACAATGACACGCTCCTGGAGCTGGGACGCACGAGCCGCAATTCCACCCATCTGGCGATCCAAATGATCAAGCGGATGCGGGCTCTGCTTCCGCAGATCACCCATTTGATCGAACACGATCCGGATTACCGGAACGTCAAGGGTCTATACGGGATTACGCTCATCAACCGAGGGCCTCAGCAATTGGGCTTCACCGTGCTCGATCTGCCGAAAGGCCCGTTTACCTTGATCACCAAGCTCTACCTGAAGCTGCTGATGTACGTGGTCCATCCGAAGGGCAAGGAGCGCCTCAAGACCAAGGCGGAGCTCCTGGTGCCCAAGATCATCGCGATTTCCGTCAAGGAATTGGAGAATCGTTACGCCAGCGTTTCCCTGCCTTATTCGTCATCCTGCACACCCGAAACCGCCCCCCTGACCCTCTAAGGGCCGGGCGGGCGGTTTCTGCCGAAAGGACTGAATCGCTCTTGACGCCAATGTCTTCCTCCGAGAACGGGCATACCGCCTTGCTGCTCGGCGCATCCGGGCTGACCGGCAGCGCCCTGCTCCGCCTCCTCGCGGCCGAGCCGGACTGCCGTCAGGTCACGGCGCTGGTCCGCCGTCCGCTGTCCATCGCGCACCCCAAGCTGCGCGTGCGCCTCGTCGACTTCGACCGACTGGCCGACGAGCGCGCCGAGTTCGCCGCCGACTGGATATTCTGCTGCCTGGGCACCACCATCCGCAAGGCCGGCTCCCAGGAGACGTTCGCCCGGGTCGATCGGGATTATCCGCTTGCGGCCGGTCGGCTCGCGGCGGAAGGCGGAGCCCGTTCGCTCCACGTTATTTCCTCCGTCGGCGCCACTCCCGCCTCGCGGGTCTTCTACACGCGGACGAAGGGCCAGCTCGAGGACGGGCTGTCCGCTCTGCCTCTTCGCCAACTGCACATCTACCATCCCTCCCTGCTGCTCGGCGACCGGGAGGAGTTTCGCCTGGGCGAACGGGCGGCTGCCGTAGCCATGCGGGCCGTAGACGGCCTCCTGCGGCGGGGAGCGCTCGCCCGCTATCGGGCGATACCGGCGGGCGATGTCGCCGCCGCTATGCTCGCCGCGGCGCTGGAGCTGGACGCCGAAGCCGCGCCGAAGCCGGGGAGTCCCGCCCTGCATGAGGGGGCGGAGCTGTTTCGCCTGGCCCGCCGCTATGAAGCGCGCTCCCGGGCAAGAGAGGAGGCGCGGCCATGACCGCTTCCGCTCACCCCCCGCAACCGCGCTCTTCCGGCCGCAGAGCGGTCATCGTCAGCGGCGGCGAGCTCGGCCCCTGGGCGCTGGACGAGCTCGGGCCGGACGACCGGCTGATCGGAGCCGACCGCGGCGCCTGGTTCCTCGTGGCGAACGGCCGCAGGCCGGACCTCGCGATCGGCGACTTCGACTCGGTCGAACCCGGCGAGCTGCGCCGCATCGAAGAAGCGAGCCGGGAGTTCGTCTCCTGCGATCCGGTCGACAAGGATTACACCGACACTGAGCTGGCCGTCGAACGGGCGCTTGAGGCCTCGCCCTCCGCCATCACCCTGCTCGGCGCGCTCGGCACCCGGTTCGACCACTCGCTCGCCAACGTGCACCTGCTCGTCAAATGCGCCCGGCGCGGCGTGCCCGGCCGAATCGTCGATGCCCACAACGAGCTGACGCTGGCTGTGCCGGACGAGCTGCACCGGATAAGCCGAAGCCGCTTCGCCCAAGTCTCGCTGCTGCCGCTCTCGCCCGAGGTGACCGGCATCACCCTGTCCGGTTTCCGTTATCCGCTCACCGAAGCGACGCTCACCCTCGGCCAGTCGCTCGGCATCAGCAACGTGCTGGACGGCTCCGAAGGCACCGTCTCGATCCGCTCCGGCCTGCTGCTCGTCATCCAGAGCATCGACTGACCTTGCCGTTTCGACTCGGGTAAGGCAAAAGCCGCGTACTCCCCAGATAAGGGGGCTACGCGGCTTTATCATTTTACACCGGGCGAAACCGAAGACTTACACCAGCACGATCAGACGGGTAACCTTGCCTCCGTCGGCCACCTGAATCCGGTGGGTTCCGGCGTCGTACGTTACCCGGCCGCCGCCCAGCTCCAGCACCGGCTCGGTTCCGAGGCCGTAGAAGACATCGTCGGCCATCGTGCGGATGCATTCCCTCCGCTCCGACGCCTCGAGCTCCTCCCAATCGAGCTCGGTCATCTCCAGGAATTCATAGCTGCCGTCCACTTCCAGCAGCGCATCGGTCAGCTCTTCAATGATGGCTTCGTACTCGCGGGCGTATTTTACTCCCATCGCTTATCCCTCTCTTCTTCCGTCCTATTCGCCATTATAATAGAGGCGAAAGCATTCTGGCGAATACTTCTTTGGCCCGCTGCCGCCGGGATCGGCGCTTGAACCGCTCGAGGCTCATCTCTTCGCTGTTCTCCAGGTCCTCGCGGAAGTCTTCGTCCAGCTTACGGATCGTCTCCTTGTCGAACATGACCGCATTCATCTCGAAGTTGTCGAAGAAGCTGCGCATGTCCATGTTCGCCGTTCCCACCGTGGCCATCGTCTCGTCGACGATTAGAATCTTGGCGTGGATAAAGCCTTTGCGGTACAGGTAGAACCGCACGCCGGCGTTCATCAGCTCTTCGATATAGGCAAAGGCCGCCCATTTGACCAGCGGATGATCGGAGATGCCCGGCAGGATGATTCGCACCTCCACGCCCGACAAAGCCGCCGTCTTGATCGCCATCAGAATGCTCGGATCGGGAATGAAGTACGGGGACACGATGTAGATCCGGTCCACCGCGGTGCTCATGGCGCCGAAGAACATCTCCTGAATCGTGTCCCATTCCCCGTCGGGACCGCTCGCCACGATCTGAATCCGCTCCTGGCCCATACAGCTATGCTTGGGGAAGTAGACGGGGTCGACCAGCTTTTCCCCGGTCATGAACTCCCAGTCATTGAGAAAGGTCTGCTGCAAAAAATAGACCGAGTCCCCGACGAGCCGCATGTGCGTATCCCGCCAAAAGCCGAACCGTTCATTCCTTCCCAGGTACTCGTCGCCGATGTTGATCCCGCCGAGAAAGCCGATGAGGCCGTCCACGACGACGATCTTGCGGTGATTGCGGTAATTGAGGTTGCGGGTGACAAAAGCCGCCCGTAGCGGAAAGAAACAGCCCACCTTCACCCCCGCTTCCTGCAGCTTGCGTACATAGGAGCCCTTCAGCTTGTAGCTGCCCAGCCCGTCGTAGGCAAGCCGCACCTCCACGCCTTCCTTCGCTTTGCGGATCAGAACGTCCTGAATGGCCAGGCCGATCTTATCGGCATGGATGGTGTAGTACTCCAGATGAATATGGTGCTTGGCCCCTTCCAGCGCTTGGATGATCGCCTCGAAGGTCGAGACGCCTTCCGAATAGATCTCCGTTTCGTTGCACAGGGTGATCGGCGATTCCGGGTTGCTCTTGAGGAGGCCGAACAGCCGCTTCTGCTTGGCAACATCGGGATTTCGCAGCTCCTTCGCCTTCATCGCCACCTCAATGTTGTGCACCGCCCCTTCGGGCAGCAGATAGCTTGTCTTCCGGCCATGCCGGCGAACAAAGCGCTGCTTGCGGTATTCCCGCGCCACAAAATAATACAGGATGAAGCCGAGGACCGGCAGCAGGAAGATGATCAGCAGCCAGGCCGTAGTCTTGGACGGATTCTTGAATTCCAGCAGCAGCACGATCCCCACTTGGGCCACAAATAAAATGAGTGCAACCAGCAGCAGCCAAACCAGCATCGACAGCCCCCCTTCTCCGGCATTCGTCAGTCCGGGTTTCCTTATATGTAAGAAGCGATTCCTCAACGTTGTTTACCCGCTGCCGGATTCGCGTAACCAAGCGGGCCAACCGGGCCCGCGTCCTAAGCTTTTGCGAATGGTCCCCTTCCGCCCCGGAACTCCCCTTTGTTTCATTCCAAAACCAGGCGTTTACAATATGGTATGGCCCACAACAAACCGAATCGAAAGGATGAGCGCCCATGAGTCTGTTAGGCTTGCTAATCAGCATCATCATGGCGATAATCATCGGGTTCATCGGAGATGCCTTGGTCCGTTCCGACATGCCGGGAGGTATCATCGGCTCGATGGTGGCCGGTTTTGTCGGAGCATGGCTCGGTCACTTCCTGTTCGGCCACTTTGGCCCGGACATTGCCGGCTTTGCCATCATTCCGGCGATCATCGGTGCAGCCATCGTCGTCTTCCTGGTCGGCCTCGTGTTCCGAGGCATGTCCAAAGCCCGTTAATTGTCGCTAGGTTAACCTATCATTGGATGGACACACCATTTTAAAACTTAACCCAAAAAGGAGTGTATTCTCATGGCAAAAGGAACGATTCCCGGACTGTTGATTGGCGGCGCCATCGGCGCTGTGTCGGCTCTGCTCCTCGCCCCGAAGCCGGGCAAGGAAATGCGGTCGGATTTGAGCAGCCGCTATAACGACCTCTGCGAGTCCACCTCCCGCGTAGCCGGCAGCGTCTCTCAGGCGGCCTCCGAGCTGGTCCGCTCCGCCTCCGACAAGGCGAGCACCGTAGTCGCTTCGGCCAAGGACACCTTGGGTACGGCGAAGACCGCCGGCCAAGATGTGCTCGACGAAGCGAGGGGACACCTGGACGAAACCAAGGATACCCTCAAGAGCGAAGCTCCTTCGATGTAAGGAAAAGAAACCCCTGGGGTCCCGGCCGGCCGATGCCGGGACCTTTTGACGGCTTAAGCGGCTCCCCGCATTTGGAGGAGCCGCTTTTTTGCGCTATTCACAGCATTGCCAGAGCAGCCCGCGTCTAGTACGCGGGCTGCTCAAAATTCCGGCTCTTACGCGAGCCGTTCCGCCAATTCCCCGACCTCCACCCGGCCTTGAAGCAGCGCCGGGATGTCGATCCCTTCGCGGCCCGGCTTAACGAAGGTTTGCTCCTTCAAGTAATACCCCTGCTCGCGGGCAGCGGTATACAGGCGGCAGAATCGTTCCGCCGCTGCAGCGGCGTCCTCCAGGCGGGTAAAGACGTGCAAAGCGTTACCGAACCCCAGCGGGTTCGAGGAAGACTGAATCGCGAGCTCATAGGCGGCTTCACCGATTTCCCGAACCAACAGCTCGCTGTCGAAGCATGGAATCCGATGCTTAATCGTCATAACCTGCACCTCCGGGTTACGCCTATTCTTCCGCCACCGGAACCATCCTCGGCGGGAAGTACCCTTTCTTACCCGCTCCTTGCCGCTTGAATCAATCCCGCTCTGTGCCCCAATAGAAAAAGGCCGCTCCCCCAACGCGGGGAAACGGCCGGTTCAGCCGAAGCTGCGGAGAAACGAAGCGGAGTGTGCGGAATCGTCCTGGAAAAGCGGAAGCGGTCGCCTTTGCCCACGGATTTCGACCGCGAAAAGCGGTTCAAATCGAAGAAATCCGGGGGCAACAGCGATTGGAAGGATGATCCGTACGCGTAGCGATAACTTTCTCCGCAGCCTCGGTTTAGCCTGCGGTTTTCTTTTCCGTCAAGTGATCCTTCAGCTTCTCGATGGCCCGCTTCTGGATCCGCGATACGCTCATCTGAGAAATGCCCAGCGCCTGGGCGATGGTTCGCTGTGACTGACCTTCGCTGTAAGCCATCACCAGCACCTTCTTCTCCTCTTCCTTCAAGTGAACGAAGGCCTGCTGGAGGTCCATGCGCATCTCGATGGTGTGGTAATCGTCTCCCGAGCTGCCGATGAGGTCGCCAATCGTGGCGCTTCCTTCATCGCTCGACAAGGGCGTATCCAGCGAGACGTAATTGTAGCATTCCCGACCGGCGAGCACCTCGATCGTCTCTTCCTGGGACAGCTCGAGCGCATCGGCAATTTCTTGGATGTTGGGGGACCGCTCCAGCTTCATCGTCAGGTCGTCGATGGTTTGCTGGATCAGCAGCCCTTTTTCTTTGATGCGGCGAGGAACCTGTATGTACCAGGATTTATCGCGCAAGTAATTCTTCATATGGCCGATTAAGCTCTTCATAGCGTAAGCCTCGAACTGGATGCCGAGGCTGGGGTCAAAGTTCTTGAACAGCCGGAGAAGCGACATTTGCCCCACCTGGTAGAGATCCTCGTAGAGATCGGGACGATTCCGGGACATCTTGCCCGCCGCCATCTTGACCAATGCTTCATATTCCAGCAGCAGACCCGTCACGACCTCTTCGGAATCACTCTCCTGGTACAGGAGAATTCGTTGAATCAAATCCTGATCATGAGTGGGCTCGTTCGCCTTCATGCCATCTCCCCATTCCGTTGGAGAAACTTCGTCAAGATCACTTCGGTCCCGGAGTCGGTGATCACCTGAACGTCGTCCATCAACGCCTGCATCATATAGATACCCAGCCCGCCGGCATGGATATCCTCCAAGTTCTTGTTATGCAAAGCGGCGGGCTGTCCCCCGCGGCGGTTGAAATCAAAGCTTGCGCCTTCGTCTTTGATCGAGATGCGGATACAATCGCCCTCGGAACCGCTGAAGGTCACTTCCACCTTGCCCGGCTCCCGGTCCTTGTAGGCGTGGAGAACCGCGTTGTTGCAGGCCTCCGCCACAGCCACTTTCATATCCTCGATTTCCTCGTAGGAAAATCCCCATTTCGTCGCAATGCCATACAGCGTAAGCCGAACGATGTCGACGTAATGCGCATCGGCCGGCACCGTTAACTGGATTTGCTGCTCCTCATGTTTCATACGATATCCTCTTTCCTTTCGTGAGGAATTCCCGCCACTTCCAGATCGAGGTATTGGGAGATCCCCGTAATATCAAATAATTTCTTGATCTTCGGCGTGACATCCACCAGCTTGAATCCGCTGGATATGGCCGTACGCTGCTTGAGCATCCGAATGAGGATGCCGATGCCGGTGCTGTCGATATAGTCAAGGTTCCGCAGGTTGAGAATCAACGTGCGGCCGGTTTGATTCACATAAGGCTCAAGCTCCGCCTGCATTTCCGGAGCGGCGGACAAATCCAGCTCTCCGTTCAGGCAGATGGTGATCGCCGCCGGGGTGATCTGCTTGGTAATATAGAATTTCTCTCTGTTCATGTCATTTCCTCCTGCCTCGTTAGCAGGCATCCGACGGTTTAGATCGGACATCTGCATCCGAAAGATCCCTCTTATTATGCGGTCTTCCTGCCTAGAGGGTACCCAACTATCCACTCTTTACCCGGTCGCGGACGGCCTGAATCATGGGAGATTATGTATGGGCAGCGGGCAAGCAAGCTTCCTTGCCCCTGCTGCTTCGAAGAAGGGTATGCCTGGATGCGGCCGTAGCCATTTGTCCGTTTTAGCGGGCCGTCTGCTTGCCGCTGTTCAGCCGATGAACCTTGATCCGCTGCCAGATGTCGATGGCCGAGCTGACCGTGTTCAGCATCTTGTAAACCTTCTTGTTCTCGGTCGTCTCGACCTGATTGATGTTGCGGTGGACGTTGGACATGAATCGATTCGAGGCCGTGCGCAGCGTCGAGGTCACTCCTTCGAGCGTATCGCCGACGTTTTCCACCGTACCGAACAGCGAATCGAGGGCCTTCATCTTGTTGCGGACGTCCATCGTGATTTGATTGGTGTTGCGAATGAGCCCTTTGACCTCGGTGCTCACGTCGTTTAGCTCGCGCTGCACCTCGACGATGGTTTTATTGGTATCCTTGAGCGAGGTCTGCACCGTATTCAACGTACGGATCAGGAACACGACAAGAGCGGCGAAAGCGACCGCGATGACCGCTACACTGATTTCCCAGATCATGGGGGGACTCCTCCTTTGAATTTCGATATGGCGTTGTACAGCTTGTTACCCGGATCGCTCCGGCCTGAAACCCGGGGGTAAATTGTGAATTTTTTTTCATATTCATGTTCCTTTCCCTTGGGTATAATATAACAGAAACCGATAAATGGACTGATTATCAAAGGAGGAAACGATCCATGGCAACCGCTGCAAGCAAGACAAAAGACGTTGTAGGCGTATTGAATCAGCAGGTGGCAAACCTGACGGTGCTCTACACGAAGCTGCATCACTACCACTGGTACGTAACGGGAGAGAACTTCTTCGAGCTTCACGTTAAGCTGGAAGAGCTTTATGACTACGCTACCGAGAAAATGGACGAAGTGGCGGAACGGATCCTGGCTCTCCAAGGAAATCCCGTTTCCACGCTGAAGGAAAGCCTGTCGATTTCCACGATCAAGGAAGCCAAGGGCGGCGAAGCCCCCAAGGAAATGGTCCAAGCCGTCGTGGCCGACTTCGAACAGCTCGTCAGCGAGCTGAAGGAAGGCATCACCATCGCCGAAGAAGCGGAAGACGATTCCACGGCCGACATCCTGATCGGCACGATTACCGATCTGCAGAAGCACGCTTGGATGCTCCGTTCGTACCTCCGTTAATCGGAATCAGGCGCTGCAACCACAAAGACCGTTTCCCCTCCGTCCGTATGGGCGGGGAGGAAACGGTCTTTTTTTGCTGCTCGCTTGCAAACTCTAGCCGGCTTCGCGGGCGAGGTACTTCGTCAGAATGACCTTGGTGCCGCTCTCCTGCTCGACCTCCACCTGATCCATGAGCGCCTGCATCAGGTAGATGCCGAGGCCTCCCGCCGAGATATCCTCCAGCGATTTGCCTTCGTAAGGAGCTCCGGCATGCGCCGCTTGATCATAAGGGAAGCTCTCGCCGGAATCGGTGACCGTGATGGTGAGCTGGGACGGCTCGGCGACAAATTCGAGGTCGATCGTTCCCAGCTCTTCTTCCCGGTAAGCATGCAGCACGACGTTGTTGCAGGCTTCCGCCACGGCGACCTTCATGTCTTCGATGTCCTCATAAGAGAAGCCCATCTGGCTCGAGATGCCGTACAGGGTCAGCCGGGCGATATCGATGCATTCCGCTTCCGCGGGAAGCGAGAGAAAGATCCGCTTGGGTCTTGCCATCATACACCGTCCGCCCTGGTCGCCGCAGGACCGTCGTGAACCGGCAGAAACCGGGTAATCCCGGTCAGATCAAACAGTTTCTTGATTTTTTGCGGAACGTTTTGGACAGACAGCGCTTTTCCTCCTTCGCTCCGCTCCTTCAGGAAGAAAATGATGATCCCCATTCCCGTGCTATCGATATAAGACAGATCCTCCAGATTGAGGATCACTTCCTTGTCGGATGGAAGAAGCGGCTCGATCACGGAGCGAAATTGGGCAGCCACCGCGAGATCCAATTCCCCGCTGACAAAGACGGTATGACTGTCGTTTGTCTCCTGTACGTGTATATCGAATTTTTTGCGATCCATTCGGACGCTCACCTCATTCAAGTTAGTCTGATTCTAGTTTAGCAAACCCTTAGGAAGAAAACCAACCGAACCCGAAATCTTCCGATTCAAGGCGGAATGATGCGTGTAAAGGAAGGTAAGCCCGCTAACAAGCGGCAACGTGAAACCGAAAAGGAGCTGACAGTCATGGATCAACGCAGAGATATCGACGTAGATCGCACCAACACGAGTGTGGAGGAAAAACACGATTCCAGCCTGGTCGCTTCCACGTTCATCAAGTACTTTGCCTACATTGTCATCTTCTTCGGGGCATTGTACTTCCTGGTCCGCTATGTATTCCCCATGTTCTGAGCCGCGGTAAAACCGGAGCATCTCATAGTCCGCGGCAAGAGGAGCCTCCATGAAGCTGTCCTTCGGGACAGCTTTTGTTGTATCCGTGCTGCTTCCCATCTCCTCTCCCAAGGCGCGCAGAGCGGCCGCGCCGTAGGCGCCGCCGCTGTCACATCCTGTATTGGTCTTGTCACCCGACGAAGCTCATGTATTGGACAAGGAATAATAGCGGATCACGTCGATTCGGTGCTGTTCTTCATCCAGGTAAACCTTCAGCAAGCGGGCTCCGCGCTGGTAGACCAGTCCGTCTTCCGCTACGTAATCCGGGTCCCCCAGCGCCTCGCGGAGCGCCGCCGGTGTGACGGCTACCTGAACTCCGTCCAGCGTTACGCTGGATACGCCTTGGGCCACGGCAACGTCGTGAACGTAGGGCCCGGAGAAGGTGACGTCCAGGTTGGCATAATGGTAAATTTCGAGCTCCGGAACGAGCGGGTCCTTGGCGATTTCCACGGGTACCCCCAGCTTGGCCACTACGGTTTCCCGATCATCGGACAGCGAGACGCCGTTAACCTCGCCGAGCTTGGTCACGCTGGGTCCCGATTGCACCGAAGGAACGACGGCATCCGCCATTCGGGGAGAGTGAAGTGAAGTCCCATCGGACGCCGCCGCTTGGGAAACCGGGTTCGGCGCTTTTGCAAGCGGGAAGGCTTGTCCTGCAATTCCGCCGCTGCTGCCCATCAGCAGCAGGCTTCCTCCAATCGCAAGGCCCATCCATCTCCGTCTCATTCCCTCTCCTCCTCTCGCCATGCGGATCGAAACGGAAAGTACCGCTTCCTATAGGATGTAAATACCCTTACGGCCGTAAGGTGAACCAGAATCCAGGCAAAAAACCGGCTGCTTCCCCAGGGCCGTTCTGGTTTTTCCCTGGCTTGCCCATGGTTCAGGAATCCGGCCTACGGGGTAATACACTTCATGACAATCCCGCTAAATATAATCACTCGGTCCAAGGAGGACGATACGGTATGGAAAAACGCGTCGAAGGCAAGGTTGCGTTCGTTACGGGGGGCGGTTCGGGAATCGGCAAGGCGGCGGCACTGCTTCTTGCCCGCCATGGCGCCAAGGTCTGCCTCCTGGACCGGACGCCGGAGCAGGCAAACGAGGTGAAGGCCGAGATTGAGGCCTTCGGCGGCGAAGCCTGCGTCTTTGAGACCGACATCTCCCAGCCGGAGATGATCGAGAAAGGCATCAAGCACGTCGTCGACCTCTGGGGCAAGCTCGACATCGTTTTCGCCAATGCCGGCGTCAACGGCAAGATTGCACCGATTGAAGAAATGACGCTCGAGGATTGGGACACGACGATCGACATCAACCTGAGGGGCACGTTCCTCACGGTCAAATACGCCATCCCCTATATGAAGGAAAAGGGCGGCAGCATCATCATCACCAGCTCGATCAACGGCAACCGCGTCTTCTCGAACTTCGGGTTCAGCATTTACAGCACCAGCAAAGCCGGTCAGGTGGCCTTCATGAAAATGGCGGCGCTGGAGCTGGCCAAATTCAACATCCGCGTGAACGCCGTCTGTCCCGGCGCCATCGAGACCAGCATCGACGACAACACCGACTATACCCCGGAGCTCGCGCGAATCAAGATTCCCGTCGAGTTCCCGGAAGGCGACCAGCCGCTGCGCCGGGGACCGGGTCATCCCGACCACGTCGCCGATCTCGTGCTGTTCCTCGCCTCCGACGAATCCGCCCACATCACCGGCACGCCGATCTACATCGACGGAGCGGAATCGCTCCTGCATGGGTAAGCCGCAGCCCTTCGGAGTCGGCGCATAGAAGCAAATGCCAACAGAACCTTCAACCCGCCAGGGCTGAAGGTTCTGTTTGTTTGAGGCAAAGCGATCGGTCTCCCCGCTTACTCGGCAAGCCGGGCCAAGCAGTCGCCGAGGGACATGACCTCGGCAAACCGTCCCTGCCAAATTCCCCGGTTATAGAATTCGTGCAGCTTGTCCGCAGGCAGATAGGCGTTATCGAAGGTGGAATTGGCTTCCTCCGGAATCGTCAGGCGGTACCCCAAGTCGAAGGCCGACTTGCAGGTGGCATCGATGCAGAATTCCGTCTGCATGCCGGTCAGGATCAGCTCCGTGATGCCTTGCTCCTCCAGATACGCTGCCAGCTCCGTTTTGTGAAAGGCGCTGTTGAACCATTTGTCCACCACGCGCTCGCCCGCCTGCGGAGCGAGCTCATGATAGATCGCCCAGCCTGGACTGTCCGGCTTCAGCTCGCCCTCCTCTTCGTTGTGGCGGACATAGAGAACCTCCACCCCGGCCTGTGCGCACGCCGCCTTCAACCGCTTGATGGCCGCGATCAGCTCCTGCCGACGGTACGGATTCTCCGCCACCAGCGCTTCCTGGACATCGACCACCAAGAGTGCCTTCTTGCTCACGTTTCCCATCTCCTCGCCTCGCGTATCGCCGTCGTTCGGCATTTGTTCCCATTATACCGTTCCTCCGCAAAAAAGCCATCCGAATTCCGGGGCATAACCCGGCAATTTCGAATGGCTGGATGGCTGGATTCCGAGAGATCAACCGATCCGCTCGAGCAGGATGGAGCTGCGCGGGGCAAAGAGTTTCGGCAGCCGATCGGCTTCCTTGGCGACCACTTCGTGATCGCCGACCACCACGATCTCGGCTTCCTCGAAGTCTCCGACGACGGCTCCGTCGCGAACGACCGTCCCTTCGCCGATAATGGCCTTATGGATGATGGCGTTCTTGCCGATGACCGCACCCGGCATGATGATGCTGTCGCGGATGAGGCTGCCCTCGCCGATTTCGACGTTGCAGAAGATCACCGAGTGATCCACTTCGCCGAACACGCGGCAGCCTTCGTTGATGCTGGAGCGGACGATCCGCGCGCTCGGGGAAATGTACTGGGCGGACGCCGCCGCGCAGTTGGTGTAGAGCGGCCATTCCTCTCCGTTCAGGGTCATGTCCGGTTCTTCATCCAGCAGGTCCATGTGGGCGTCCCACAGGCTCTGAATGGTGCCGACATCCTTCCAGTATCCCTTGAAGGAGTAAGCCTGAAGGCGAACCTGCTCGCGAAGCATCAGCGGGATCAAGTCCTTGCCGAAGTCGTGGCTGGAATCCGGATTGGCCGCATCCTTGCACAGGTACTCGCGCAGGACGCTCCAGTTGAAGATATAGATGCCCATGGAGGCCAGGTTGCTTTGCGGCTTGGCCGGCTTTTCCACGAATTCGGTAATGCGGCCGTGCTTGTCGGTGTTCATGATGCCGAACCGGCTCGCTTCTTCCCACTTGACGGGGATGACGGAGATGGTGGCTTCGGCCTGTCTGGCTTTGTGGTACTCGAGCAGCTTGCGGTAATCCATGTTATAGATATGGTCTCCGGAGATGACCAGGACGTATTCGGGATTATGCTGTTCCAGATAGGCAAAATTCTGGTACACTGCGTCGGCGGTTCCTTGGTAGACGTTGAATTCGCCCGCCTTCTTGCTCGGGGACAGCAGCGTTGCGCCACTTCCGAGCTCGCCCAGCTTCCAAGCGGCTCCCGTGCCGATATGGGTATGAAGGGCTTCCGGCTGATATTGGGTCAAGACCCCCACAGAGCCGATGCCCGAATTGGTGCAGTTGCTGAGGGTAAAGTCAATAATGCGGTACTTGCCGCCGAAGGGGACCGCAGGTTTTGCAAGTTGGTTGGTCAGGGGGTTCAGCCGCTTGCCTTCCCCGCCAGCGAGTAGCATCGCCACGCATTCTGTCTGTTTCATACGATCACCTTTCGTTTATGAGATGGGTAGTAATTACCATGGGAATCGTTCTGTAAAGGCAAATAAGACCGTTTGTTGGTGTCCGGATCGCAAAAGCCTTCTCCAAACGTTCGTACTAGATAATTAAACGACCCGGCTCTTTATGAAACAGTTTCATGTGAGCTTTCTCACCCCCGGGCTCCCGCGAGGAAAGCAGGCCCGGACCCGGGAACCCCTGGACCGACCCTCGCTTAGTATGGCGATCGGGACCGCCAAGTATGCCCGCCGCCCACTCGGAGAAGCGGCCGGCCAAAGGAAATCGATGGTAAACAAGGGGCTTCCGGGGGCTTTTGGGAAAGCCGGAGAACACGCCAAAAAGCCCCGGCAAGCCGAAGGGTGCCTTCGGTTACCGGGGGCTGCAGGAGCCCGTTATCCGTCCGTCTATTGCCCGATAAGGCCCATAGGCCGCTCGCTGGGCAAGGGCCGCGCCGATCCTCGCCGCCGGCCCTGTGCGCCTTCCCGGAGTCGTCGGGGAGGCTCCGCTTCCGCCGGCCTCGGGCTTAAGCGCTGGCAGTATCGAGCAACCGGCGGATCTGGCTCGTCTTCACCGGCTTGCCCATGAACCCGTCCATGCCTGCCGACAGGCAGCGCTCCTTCTCTTCCTTCAGGACATTGGCGGTCATGGCGACGATCTTCGGCCGCTTGCCTCCCGTCAGTTGGCGGACGATCTCGCGGGTGGCCTCGATGCCGTCCATCTCCGGCATCTGAATATCCATGAAGATGTAATCGTAAGGCTGTGCGACCGCCATGTCCACGGTCTCCTTGCCCGTCTCGGCCAGATCTACCGTGTGCCCCAGACTCTCCAAGATGCGCCGCATCAGCTTCTGGTTAACCGGGTTGTCCTCGGCGACCAGGATTCGCCGGGGCTCCGTCCCCTTGGGTTCGCCGGGTTGGGGCTCCGGCTCGGCCGCCTGCTGTTCAATGGCCGCCAAGAGGTCCGGATCGATGCGGGGAGCGACGATCGTGAAGACGAAGGTTGCGCCTTCCTCTGCGTCCTGGTCCACCCGGATGGTTCCGCCCATAAGCTCCACCAGCGTCTTGCAGATGGCCAGCCCCAGCCCGGTCCCGCCGTATTTACGCGTCATGGACGAATCGAGCTGCGAGAAGGGCTTGAACAGCTTATCCATTTTTTCCTTGGGGATGCCGATGCCGGTGTCCTTGACGACAAACTCGATCTCCACCTGGTCTCCGAGCTCCCGGGAGAGGCTTGCCATGACGTAGACGCTGCCGTTGGTCGTAAACTTCACGGCGTTGCCAACGAGGTTAATCAGAATCTGCCGCAGCCGGGTAATGTCGCCCATGATGTAATCGGGCAGGCCCGGTTCCATGAAGTACTGCATATCCAGATTGCGCTTGCGCGATTTGGCCGTAAACAAGTCGAAGGTCTCGGCCAGGCAAGCCCTCAGGGAGAACGGCTCGATCTCCAGCTCCATCTTGCCCGATTCGATCTTGGAAAAGTCCAGGATGTCGTTGATGACGGAGAGCAGGGCATCGCCGCTCTTGCGGATCACCTCGGCCAGCTCGCGCTGGTCGGGAGTAAGCTCCGTCTCCAGCAAGAGATCGGTCATGCCGATCACTCCGTTCATCGGCGTGCGGATTTCGTGGCTCATCATCGCGAGGAACTCCGTCTTCACCTTCGACGCAATTTCCGCTGCCTCCTTGGCCTGGATCAGCTCCTGCTCGCTCTTCTTGCGCTCGGTGATATCGCTCACCGTAACGGCGAAGAGGTGCTCTTCGCCGATGAAGGCTTCGCCGATCTGAATCTCGGCCGGGAAGACCGTGCCATTCTTGCGCCTCAGCGTAATCTCGTTCAGCTTGCCGGCGATGTATTTGAAGCCGGCCTCTTCCTTCTCCCGCCCGGCCTCCAGCTCGTCGATCGGCGGAATGACCAGCGAGATGTGCTGGCCGAGCAGCTCGTCCTCGCGGAAGCCGAACATCGTCTCCGCCGCCGGGTTAATCTTCAGGATCGTGCCGTCATTGTCGAAGGTGATCATGGTGTCGAGGGAGGTTTCCCGGATGACGCGGGCCTGCGCCTCGGCTTTGGTCAAGCTGCGGGTGGTGTGCAGGAGCTCGCGGTTGGCCTTTTCGAGCTGGAGGGTCTGCTCGTGCAGCAGCTCCGTCTGCTCCTGGAGCATCTTGTTGGTGATGTAAATGTTGACAAAGCCCTCGATCTTCGATTTCAGCGTCTGCGGGATGAAGGGCTTGACCATGTAGTCGATCGCGCCTACGGAGTAGCCGGTGAAGACCTGCTCGGTCTCCTTGCTTGTCGCCGTGATGAAGATGATCGGGATATTCTTGGACTTCTCACGGGCTTTGATGAAGCGGGCGGTCTCGAAGCCGTCCATCCCCGGCATCTGCACGTCCAGCACGATGACGGCAAATTCGTTCTTCAACAGACAGCGCAGGGCCTCCTCTCCGGAGGAAGCGCGCACCAGGTTGTAGTTTTCCTCGGCCAGTACCGCTTCAATGGCCAGGAGGTTCTCCGGGTGGTCGTCAACCAGCAATATATTCACAGGGTAGTCGGGCGCCATCTTTCATCCCTCCGGGATCATCGGATTTTACGGTATAATTTCTCGCTCGGACTCAGAGCCAGATACCGGTCGGCGTGATGGGTGAAGTTAATCGACTCCCGATTTCCCAGCGCAAGGAAACCCTTCATGCCCAGGCTCTCATAGATCAGCCGGTGCACCTGATCCTGTAAATCTTTATTGAAATAAATTAGAACGTTGCGGCAGAAGATCACGTGAAACTCGTTGAACGATTGGTCTGTCACCAGGTTGTGCTGGGCAAAGACGACATTCTCCAGTAATTCGGGATGGAAGACGGCGTAATCGCCCTTCACGGAATAATACTCGGAGAACTCTCCGCTTCCCCCCGCCGTAAGGTAATTGCGCGTATAGTCGCGCATTTTCCGCAGCGGAATCAACCCCTTGCGGGCCAGCTCGAGCGAATCCTCATTCATGTCGGTGGCATAGATCCGGGAGCGGTCGAGCAGCCCCTCCTCCTTGAGCAGGATCGCCATGGACAACACTTCTTCTCCCGTCGAGCAGCCGGCATGCCAGATGCGGATCTGGTTCAGGGCTTGCAGCGCGGGCACCGCTTCCCGGCGAAACACCTGGAACAGCAGCGGGTCGCGAAACATCTCGGTCACGCTGATCGACAGGCTGCCGATCAGGGCCTTCATGTGGGCCGGATCGTGCAGCACCTTCTCCTGCAGGCCGGACACGCTGCTCAGGTGCATGGCGTTAATCCGATGCCAGATTCTCCGGCGCAGCGAAGAGAAGGCATAATCGCGAAAGTCGTAACCGTAGACGCGAAAAATTCCTTCCAGCAGGAGTTCGATCTCAATGGTCTCCAGTTCCTCCTCCGGCGTCAGGACGGCGGGGTTCTTCGATTCTGAGTTCATGTCAAGCTCCTTCATTTGTATAACCATACCTGAATCAGCGACAACAGTTGAGCCGTATCAATCGGCTTTGCCAAATAATCGGAAGCTCCGGCCTCCATACAGCGGGCCCGGTCCTCGCGCATCGCTTTGGCGGTCAGAGCGATGATCGGCAGGTCGTCGAACTCCGGCAGCTCGCGGATTCGGCGCATCGTCTCGTAGCCGTCCATTTCCGGCATCATGATGTCCATCAGCACGAGGTCGTAGCCCGAATCCTTCCTGAGCTGCTCCAGCGCTTCGCGGCCGTTTTCGGCAAAGGTGACCGACATGCCGTAATCCTCGAGGAAGCTCGACAGCGCGAACACGTTGCGGATATCGTCGTCGACCAACAGGATCGACTTGCCGGCGAATTGATCGGGGTTCTCCGCCGCCAAGGGCGGAGACGCCGTTAGGGGAAACGCCGGCACAGCGGGCGGCTCCAAAGCCGGCGCCGCTTCGGCCATACCGGCCGGCCAAGCCTCGGCTGCCGCGGGCAGCATCAGCGTGAAGGTGCTGCCTTGGCCCGGAACGCTGGTCGCCTGAATGCTGCCGCCGAGCAAATTCGCCAGCTCCTGGCTGATCGACAGGCCCAGTCCGGTGCCGCCGAACCGGCGGGCCGTCGTGCCGTCCGCCTGACGGAAGGGCTCGAAGATCAGGCTGAGCTTGTCTTCGCTGATGCCGATTCCGGTGTCGCTCACCTCAAAGCATACCCGAGCGGCGGACGCGTCGCTTCCGCTCGGCTCCCGGTCGTACCAGACGGTCAGCCGGACCTCGCCCTGCTTGGTGAACTTGAAGGCGTTGCCGAGCAGATTCTTCAGAATCTGCTGCAGCCGTCCTCCGTCGGTATACAGCACAGGCGGTACATCATCCCGGACTTCGGTGTGAAAAGCCAAGCCGTTCTTATGGGCGACCGGCCGAAACAGCTGCCCCATTCCCGCAATCAGGTCGGCTGGCACAACGGCATCGGGATGAATCTCCATCCGGCCCGCCTCCACCTTGGACAAGTCCAGGATATCGTCGATCAGCCTCAGCAGGTCGCTGCCGGACGAATGAATGGTACCGGCATATTCCCGTTGTTTCTCGGAGAAGTTGCCTTCCTTGTTCTCGGCAAGCAGTTGGGACAGAATCAGCATGCTGTTGAGCGGCGTCCTCAGCTCGTGGGACATGTTGGCCAGGAATTCGGTCTTGTAGCGGGAGGATTCGGTCAGCTCCCGCTTCTGCTGCTCCAGCACCTTCCGGCTTTCCTCCAGCTCGCTGTTCTTCTCTTCGATGATGCTGAGCTGCTGCTCCAGCTTCTCGTTCGAGCTCCGCAGCTCCTCCTGCTGGTTGAGCAGCTCCTCCGATTGATGCTGGAGTTCCTCGGACTGGGCTTGCAGCTCTTCCGTCAGAGACTGCGACGTGAGCAGGAGCTCCTCGATTCTCCGCCGGGCGCGGATGCGGCTGAGAACCGCACCCAGTACCGCGGCCAGCTTCTCCGCCAGGGCGGACTCGCGCGCGACGAATGGGCGGATCGCCGCCGTCTCGAATACCCCGAACAGCTCGCCCTCGTGGAGGACCGGCACGAGCAGCAGATCGACCGGCTCGGTGCGGCCCGTGCCGGACCCGACCGTGACGTAGCCGGAGGGCAGCTCGGGCACATGAAGCGGCCGACGATCGCGGGCGCACTGCCCGACCCAGCCCTCGCCCGGCTCGTAGACCCGGCGCGTCTCTTCGGCGTCGAAGGCATAAGCCCCGGCGAGGCGAAGCACCGGCTCCGGTTCCGATTGAAGCAGGTAGACCGCTCCATAAGCACCGCCAGTGAGCGGAACCACTTCGCTCGCGAACCAGTCGGCCGCCTCTTCGAGGGTCGCCGCGTTTTGCAGCTGCTCGAGGATGCGGGCGTGGTTGGCGGATTGCCAATTCTCCTCCTCCAATCGAAGCGCAAGCTCCCGCTCGTTCTCCGTCCGAAGCCGAAGGTCGTTCATCATCTCGTAGAAAGCGACCGAGATTCGGCCGAATTCGTCGGGGTGCTCCGGAGGCGGCGGAATCGGCTTCTTGCGGAAGGAGCCGTCGGCGATGCCGGCGATCAGCGTCAAGATTCCATTGAGACCGCCGGTGATGGCGCGGATCAGCCAGAGCATGATGGCAATGCCCGCGATCATGCTCGCCGCCGTCAGGCTGCCGGTCAGCATCTGCATCCGCGAGTTGGCTTCGTTGATCTCCGTCAGGGCAGAGCGCATTCGGCCTTCATGGTACTCGCCCAGCCGGGCCAAGGAATCCTGCAGCGAGTTCTGGTAGTCGACCCCCACCGCCGCGCGGAGCTTGACCGCTTCGTCCATCTTGCCGTCGCCGATGAGCTTGACGAGCTCGGAGACGTAGCCCGTGAACCGGTCCCAAGCCTGATCGGCCGTAAGGACGAGCTGCTGCTCCTTGCCGGAATCCCCTGCCAGGTCCGACAGCTGGTTCAGGTATCCCTTCGTTGCGGCGGACCGCTCGTTCAGGGAGGCCAGCTCGTCCTGGATCTGGAAGGAGCCGCCCTGATTGAGGATATTGGCGATATGCTTGGCCATTTCGGTCATGCCGAACCGGGCCGAGGTCACCACCGATACCCGTTCGTAGCGGTTCTGGAAAATCTCGTCCATATCCGCCTTGAGCGCGGTAAACCGGTTGATGCCGATACCGGCTATGGTGAATAACAGGATGATCAGCGCCCCGAAGCCGAAAAAGAGGCGCGTACGGATCTTCATTCGCATCGAAGGCTCCCCCATCCAGTTTCATTATTTCGCAGCAATCATGACCATGCACATGTCGTCGTGATGGTCCTTGCGCACATCCTCGGGAAGGATGCGGTCGAGGATGCGGTCGAGGTCGTCCCCCCGGGTCCGCTTCAGCTCTTCCATCAGGTCACCCCCGGCCTGTTCGACCGCCTCCAGAAGCCCGTCCGTGAACAGGAAGATCCGCGAGCCGTCCTCGTATTCGAGGCGGGACTTGCTGATCTCGATCTGGTCGAAGAACCCGACCGCACAGGAGCCGCCGGCCAGCTGAATGGCCTCTCCCTCTTTGGTGAGGAGCAGGCCCGGCGGATGTCCGGCATTGACGTATTCGATCAGCTTGCGCCGGGTGTCGATCACGAGGTAGATCGCGGTGAAATAGTAATGGATAAAATGCTCCCTGCTGTAGAGCTGGGTCATGTAGCGGTTCAACTCGCCGATCACCAGCTCCGGGTCCACGAGCCGGGTGATCGTGTCTTTGAGCACCGAGGAGATAAACATGCAGACCAGCGACGAGGAGATGCCGTGGCCCATCATATCGAGCAGGATCACCCCATACCGGTCGTCGTCGATCGGATACCAGGAATACATATCCCCGGCCAGCTCGAACGAGGGGTAATAATTGGCACTCACCCGGATGCTGTCATTGTCGATGGGAACGCCGAGCACGCTTCGCTGCACCTGCTTGGCGAGGTCCAGCTCGTTGCGGATCTTCCGGTCCCGCTCGATGTGCCAATCCATTTCCTTCTTCAGGCGAAGCGCCGACCGGATGCGGGCCATCAGCTCGACCTTGTTGATCGGCTTCATGACATAATCCATCGCGCCCGCGTCGAGCGCCTCGGCCAGCTTATTGGAATCCCCGAGCGCCGTGACGATGATAATCGGGATATCCTTCAGCCGCTCTTCCCGCAAAATCCGGCGACACGCCTCCAGCCCGTCGATCTCGGGCATCATCATGTCCATGAGGATCAGGTCGACCGCCGTTTCCGGAGGCTCGCCCGTCTCCACGCCGAGATGCTTATACAATTCCCGTGCCGAGCTTACCGTCAACGTGTCCCGGTACCCTTCGCTCTTCAGGATTTTATCGATAATAATCAAGTTGACCGGATTGTCGTCCACGATCAGGATTCTCAAGCGGAGCCCCCCTTTAGCTGTCCAACCGGCACCTTGCGGATCGTGCCGTTCCTACCATTCTATCGCAAGGGAATACCCAAGTCCAATTCCCACTATGTTCCAGAAAATCCTTATATGCTCGCTCCGGCCGTGTTCGTCCGCTCATTCGCTCCGGTCCCGTTCCGCCAGGTATTCCTGGATTTTTTCGAGGAACAGCACGCCGTAGCGGAGGAATTTCGCCTCCCCGACTCCCTTCACCGACAGCATGGCGCTGCGGTCGGTCGGCAGCAGCACGCTCATCTCGCGCAGCGTGCTGTCCGGGAACACCACATAAGGCGGCACGTGATCGCGCTCGGAGATCTCCTTGCGCAGCTGGCGAAGCTCCTCGAACAGTCCCGCGTCGCCCGCTTCTTGACGGCGGACGGCGATGCGCTTCTTCTGCATGACCGGCTCTTCGCCGCGGAGCACGCGCGCCGCCTTTGGAGACAGCCTCAGCACCGGAAACTTCCCTTCGGTCAGGGTCAGGTACCCTTCGGCGCTCAGCGTGTGGATGAGATCCGTGATCTCCTTTTCCGAATAGCCGCTCATGATGCCGTACGTGGGCAGCTCCGTGAAGCGGAACTGGCGCACCTTCTGGTTCTTCGAGCCCTTCAGCACCTGGCTGACGAGCGCGGCGCCGAAGCGCTCCTTCATCCGGTAGATGCAGGAGAAGATCATCTGCGCCTCGCGGGTGAGGTCGGCGACCTCCACCTCGTCGCTGCAGTTGCCGCAATTGCCGCATTCCTCCGGCGCTTCCTCGCCGAAATAGTGCAGGATATACTGCCGCAGGCAGCGGGTCGTGTGGCAGTAATCCACCATTCCCTGCAGCTTGCGGTATTCATTCAGCCGCCGCTCCGGGTCGCCGATGCCCTCCTCGATCAGGAATTTCTGGATGATCGTATCCTGGGGGCTGAACAGCAGCACGCACTCGCCCGGCTCGCCGTCCCGGCCGGCACGGCCGGCCTCCTGGTAATAGGCCTCCATGTTTTTCGGCATATTATAATGAACGACATAGCGCACGTTGGACTTGTCGATGCCCATTCCGAAGGCGTTGCTCGCAACCATCACGCGGATGTCGTCATACAGGAAGCGCTCCTGGGCCTCCTTGCGGGCGCCGTCGGACAGGCCGGCATGATACTTGCCGGCGTTGATTCCCTTTTTGACCAGGAGCTCGCAGAGCGAGTCAACCTCCTTGCGGGTAGCGGCATAGATGATCCCGGCTTGGTCCGCCCGCTCCCGGATGAACTGCAGCAGGTAGTCCTGCTTGTTCTCGCCCTTGACCACCGAGAACTTCAGATTGGAGCGGTCAAATCCGGTCAGGTAGACCTGATCCCGGGGAATGTCCAGGTGATTCAGAATATCCGTCGTGACTTCCGGCGTGGCCGTGGCCGTAAAGGCCGTGACCCGGGGCCGTTCGGGCAGTTCGGCGATGAGCTCTGCGATCCGCCGGTAGCTCGGACGGAAGTCGTGTCCCCACTGGGAAATGCAGTGGGCCTCGTCGATGGCGATCATGGCGATCGGCAGCGACCGCAGCAGCTCGCGAAAGCTTTCCAGCTCCAGCCGCTCCGGCGCGATATAGATCAGCTTGTACTGGCCGAGGGCGGCGCCGCGCAGGCGGCGGCCCACCTCCGAGCCGGTAATCGAGCTGTTGATAAATGTCGCGGAAATGCCCATCTGGGTGAGCGAATCGATCTGGTCCTTCATCAGCGAAATCAGCGGCGAGACCACCAGGCTGACGCCCGGAAGCAGCAAGGCCGGGATTTGGTAGCAGATCGACTTGCCCCCGCCGGTCGGCATGATGCCGAGCACATCGTTCCCCGACAGGATGGATCGGATAATCCGGTCCTGGCCCGGCCGGAACTCGGTATATCCGTAATAGCGTTCAAGCAATTGCTTGGCCTTTTGCACGTTCATCAAGCCCTCTCTGCCTTATATCCTCTCTACCATACCGCATATCGGCGGGATAGAAAAGGCGTACGGCCGCTGCCCGACAACGGAAAAAAGAACCGCCCCGCAGGGCAGTTCTCATGGGAGTACGGCCGCTTGCAGCAGCTCGGGTCTTCGCTTACAGCTTGTAGACCGATTCCGCCTGCGGACCGCGCGCTCCCTGGACGACGTTGAATTCCACGCGCTGGCCTTCGTCCAGCGATTTGTACCCATCCTGCTGAATCGCCGAGAAATGAACGAACACATCGCCTCCGCCTTCCTCCAGCGTGATGAATCCGTAGCCTTTCTCCGCGTTGAACCATTTGACCGTTCCCGTTTGCATAGTAAGTAGTCCCTCCATTGTCGAATATGTATATGTATCTCTTCCGCCGCACCTTGGGTGCCCTCATGAGGACAGGGCAGCCGAAGAGTTCATAACCTATAGCAATTAATGCGCCGGACGTTCGACGGTTCCCGGCTCTCTTTCGCGCGACGGCCCTATCGGCTCGCCACCACGACGATTTTGCCCATGTCCAGCTCATTTTCCAGATCGGCCGCTTCCGCTTCGCCGACGCCCAGACTTTCCAGCTTCGATCGGAGCTGATCGCCCTTGGAGCGGAACAGATTGGCGAGGGCGTTCATAAAGCCCTCTTCCTTCACGCCAGGCTCGTTCGCGCCGGTCTGGTAGGCGACAAAATCGGTCCCTTCCCCGTCATGGGTTAAGACATAAACGTGATCTCGGCCATACCCTGCCGTGCTGAAGGCCTGAACGGCTTCCCGGGCTTCCTCGAGCGTTGCCGCCACTTTCACTTCCGTTGCCATTGCGAATCTCCTCCTTAGCCAGTGAGTGGGTAAATCCTTGCCGGAAGAAAAGCACGAGGTAACCTTACCCGGGAAGCAAAGGGTTGAAACAGAGAATGCCTCAATCTGCAACTATCTTAGCGTCCTCCGCTTTAATCCGGTTACCCCGCATGAGCCCGCTCCTTTAATCCCATCAAAAGTACACCCGGAAAACGAACCGACTGGGCCCGCCCGAGCAGTGGAATATGTACTGGAAAGATCACACCCGTTGACAGATTCGCGGGGTGTGTTATATACTCCTAGCTATAGCTTATTCGGTTCACCGAAAGAGTTACTAACTGAATAGCAATGGTACTTCTTATTAAGAGTGGCGGAGGGAAAGGCCCGACGATGCCACGGCAACCGTCTCGTCCGGTTCGGACGGGAAAATTGGTGCCAATTCCTGCGGAGCATTCGCTCCGGCCAATGAGAAGGGACCCGAGAGAGCAATCATCCAAGGCCCTTTTTTCATAGGAAAAAGGGGCCTTTTTGCATCCTGATCCGGCAAACCCCGTTTGGCAAAACTCTGGCGGAACCGGGCTAAAAGGCTCAGAACCGGGACCCAGCCGGCAAAGCTCAGGCCAACAAAACCCGGCCTTGCAAGGCCCGAGGAATTCTCGCAGGTTTAATTCCGTCCATTTCGATGCGATTACCAAGTTTTATCAAGAAAGGACGTCTCCGCTTTGATCCGTCTCGAGCACGTTTCCAAGCAGTTCACGGTCAAGGGCGCCGCGGTGCCCGCGCTGACCGATATCAACCTCGCCGTGGAGCCGGGGGAAATCTTCGGCATCATCGGCCATTCCGGCGCGGGCAAGAGCACGCTGATCCGCTGTATCAACCTCCTGGAGCGGCCGACCGAAGGCCGCGTCCTCGTCGGCGGCACCGATCTCACCTCCCTGCCCGAGCGCGAGCTGCAGGCCAGCCGCCGGAAGATCGGCATGATCTTCCAGCACTTCAACCTGCTGTCCTCCGCCACGGTAGCGGACAACATCGCTTTCCCGCTCCGCCTGGCGAAGCGGCCGAAGGAGGAGATCGACCGCCGCGTTAGCGAGCTGGTCCAACTGGTCGGGCTGGAGGAGCAGCGGAACAAGTACCCCGCCCAGCTCTCCGGCGGCCAGAAGCAGCGCGTCGGCATTGCCCGAGCGCTCGCGGCCGATCCGCAGGTGCTGCTTTGCGACGAGGCCACCTCGGCGCTCGACCCGCAGACGACCGCCTCGATCCTCGCGCTGCTCAAGGACATCAACCGGCGGTTCGGGCTGACCATCGTGCTCATCACGCACGAGATGCACGTCATCCGCCAGGTATGCGACCGGCTCGCCGTGATTCAGGCCGGCCGGATCGTGGAGAGCGGGCCGGTGCTGGATGTGTTCCTGCGACCGCAGCATCCGACGACGCGCGAGTTCATCGAGCAGGTCGAAGAGTCGGCGGAGCTAAGGGATACCCTTGAACGCGAGAAAGCGGCGGGCAAACGCAACATCATCCGGCTGACCTTCGTCGGCGAGAAGACCTACGAACCGGTGCTCTTCGAGACGATGCGCGAGACCGGCACCTCCTTCGCCATCCTGCAGGGCACCATCTCCCGCATGAAGGATACCCCTTACGGTCAGCTTGTCGTCAACCTGGACGGCACGCCCGCCCAGATTAAGGAGACCGCCCGGCTGCTGCAGAGCCGCGGAGTGGAGGTGGAGACGCTGTGAACGGAGAGTTAGGGTTTCCATCCGCCTATGCTGCCGTCGCCGCCCTCGCGGCAAACGGCGGCAAGCTCCAAGAGTGGTATGCCGCGATCGACTGGTCCCAGATCGGCGGGGGCGTCATCTCCACCCTGCTGATGCTCGGCATCTCGGTCCTGTTCACCGCGGTGATCGGACTCCCGCTCGGCATCCTGCTGTTCCTGACCGCGCCCGGCCAGCTGTTGCAGAACCGCCCGCTCTACGCGGTGCTGTCCTTTGTCGTCAACATCCTGCGCTCGGTCCCGTTCATCATCCTGATGATCGTCGCCTTCCCGCTCACCAAGCTGCTCGTCGGCACCACGATCGACGTGCCGGGGGCGATTCCGCCGCTCGTCATCGCCGCCGCCCCATTCTTCGCCCGCCTCGTGGAGACGACGCTGCGCGAGGTCGACCGCGGCGTGATCGAAGCGTCGCAGGCGATGGGCGCGAGCCGCCTGCAGATCATCCTGCGGGTGCTGCTGCCGGAATCCCGCCCCGGCCTGATCGCCGCCGTGACCATCACCGCCGTCAACCTGGTTTCCTACACGGCGATGGCCGGCGCCGTCGGCGCAGGCGGGCTCGGCGACCTGGCGATCCGCTTCGGATATTACGGCTTCCAGCCCGGCGTCCTGATCGTCACGGTCCTTATCCTCATCATCCTGGTCCAGCTGCTGCAAACGGCCGGGGACCGGCTCGTCCGGCGGTATATCCGCAAGTGAGCCTGACCACCCGGCCGACCAGATAAATCAGTTCATCACATTCATTGGAGGGGTTTCTATGAAAAAATGGTTGACCGTCGCCGCATCGCTCGTTCTCGCCGTAAGCCTCGGCGCTTGCGGGAAATCGGAGGATACGCTCAAGGTCGGAGCGACCGCCGTCCCGCATGCCGAGATTCTGGAGCACCTGAAGCCGATTCTCGCCAAGGAAGGCGTCAAGCTGGAGGTGAAGGTCTTCAACGATTACGTGCTGCCGAACACCCAAGTCGCCGAAAAGCAGCTCGACGCGAACTTCTTCCAGCACATCCCTTACCTGGAGCAGCAGAACAAGGAGCGCGGGCTCAAGCTGGTGGAAGTCACCGGTGTGCACATCGAACCGATCGGCCTCTATTCCCGCAAGGTAACCAAGCTCGATGAGCTGAAGGACGGAGCGACCATCGCCGTACCGAACGATCCCAGCAACTTCAGCCGCGCCCTGCTGCTTATCGCCAAGGCCGGCCTGATCCAACTGAAGGACGGCGTCGGCTACTCGGCGACCGAGAAGGACATCACCCAGAATGCCAAGAACCTCACCTTTAAACCGCTGGACGCTGCGATGATCCCGCGCAGCCTGGACGAAGTCGACGCCGCCGTCATCAACACCAACTATGCGCTCGCAGCCAATCTGTCGCCGACCAAGGACGCCCTCGTCCTGGAGGACAAAGACTCGCCCTATGTGAACATTCTCGTCTCCCGCGAAGACAACAAGGACTCGGAGGCCCTCCAGAAGCTCGCCAAGGCGCTGAACTCCGACGAGGTGAAGAAGTTCATCCAAGAGAAGTACGGCGAAGCCATCGTGCCCGCGTTCTGATTCGGCAGCTTGCGCGGTCGGACCGGTTCTGCGGCCGCCGCCCGGAATGTCCCTCACCGTTCAACCCGTCTCGATCCGCAGCCGAAGCTGCAAGCCGCATTGGCAGTACGGTCGCCGGCTTATCGCAGACTTCCTTAAGCCGCCCGTGTCCCGCTGGACCGGGCGGTTTCTCATTTGAGACTATTTTCTTAATTTTCGCACAAATCACCCAACGCCAGGGGCAAATATGATACAATGAGGCAACGGTTTGAAAGGGCCGGATTCGGGTAATGATTTCTAAGCGCGCGTCAGCATGTATATCTTAGAGATACAGGCACCAATTCTGCGATTCATGGGGAGGAAACCGTTGTGGCCAAAAAAACCGATGAAGTCAAGCAAAGCCTGATTGAACTTGCCCGCATCTACCAGCCGAAGGACGCCCGGCAATTCGTGAACGATTTTGTCCGCAAATACCGGATTACCAAGGGATACGAGGATGAACTCACCCAGCTCGTCAAAACGGAGATGAGCAAAATCAAGGTTCCCGTCTGATCCGGAGGCCGCATCCATACCCCCCGGTACATACACCCGAGTGACAACGCCAACCCACAAACCCCGGAATCCGCTCCGGGGTTTTTCATTTGTCCATTTTTCGACAGAGCTCTGAGAATCGTTTCCTTGTATTGTCCGGCTTCCTCCGGCTATGTTACAATTTGAGACATGCATGCACAGATTAGGAGGATTTACGTGCTTATTATCGGGATTGCCGGGGGAACCGGCTCGGGAAAATCCACGGTGGCCCGCGCCATCACCCAGCAGTTGGGGCCGCACAATGTGGCATTGATCTCCCAAGACAATTACTACGCGGACGGCTCCGCGCTGCCCTTCGAGGAACGCAAGCGCATCAATTACGATCATCCGGATTCGTTCGACAACGCCCTGCTCATTCGGCAATTGGTTCAGTTGAAGGGCGGCAGCCCGATCGACATGCCGACCTACGATTTCACCAGTCATACCCGATCGCCCCGCACCCAACGGATCGAGGTTCGGCCGGTGACGATCATCGAAGGCATGCACGTCCTGGTGGACAAGGAGCTGCGTGAGATGCTGGACATCAAAATCTTCGTCGACACCGAATCGGACGTCCGCATCCTGCGGCGCATTCTCCGCGATATCAACGAACGCGCCCGCACGCTCGAATCGGTCCACGAGCAGTACATGCTTTCGGTCAAGCCCATGCATGACGCATTCGTCGAGCCTTCCAAAAAATACGCCGACATCATCATCCCCGAAGGCGGAGAGAACGAGATCGGCATTTCCTTCATCACGGCTCGCATCGAACGGTACCTCTCCGATCTGTAGACGGCGGTTCTCATAGATTCGTCCGATTTGATTGACCAAGCGCTCATCCCGTCGGGAGGGGCGTTTTTTTAAGGTCTGCTCCCCCCGCCCAGGCCCGGGATTTCTTAGGGATAGCGCCGGAACCCGTGGTATCGCGTTCCCTGATAGGTCAGCTCGCCCTCGTCCCCCTGCGCCAGCATTCCGTATTCATTGCCCCGTACCGCAAATTCCATCCGCTCGCCGCTGCCGATCTGATACGTGACGTAATAGCTTGTGCTTGTGCTCGACGTCATCGGCCCCGTGCCGTCCGGGTCCATGCTGTGGCTGACATTGGTTCGCTTGCTGACGAGGCGCGCATGCTCGGTCCGCACCGGCATGCTGTTGTTGCGCGACCATTCCCCCACTCCGCGGATGACCGCGAACAGGATTGTCCCGATAATGACAACGAAGATGATGACGATAAAAGCCGGCATCCCTCTGAAAAGCCACTCTCCGCCCGTGCTTCCGAACGATGAATTCACCCTGCGTTTCCTCCTTTCGTTCCATCCGTGTCTATGCAAAAGGCCAGGTCCTTTGACTGAGCGAGGACCTGGCCTGCAGATGTTCTACGGATGGTAGCGGTCGGTATCGGTTATTTCGCGCCTTCTTTGCTGTTCTTTCCCTTAAACACCTCGCCAATCGCGCCCATGCTGGCGAGCGTATCCATCGCTCCCGTCGGCAGGAAGACCTTGTTGGCTGCGCCCTTGGCAATCTCGTTCAGCGATTCGAACGATTTGTAGGCGAGCACGTTCTCGTCGAGACCGGCTTCCTTCAAGAGCTCGATCCGCGCCTTCTCGGCTTCCGCCACGGAGTGGATGGCCTTCGCCTGGCCGAGCGCTTCCAGCTCGGTGGCCTGACGAATCCCTTCCGCCTGGCGGATGCGGGCTTCCCGCTCGCCCTCGGCCTTGAGGATCTTGCTCTGCTTGTCGCCTTCCGCGCGCAGGATCATGTCCTGCTTCGCCGCTTCCGCCTCCAATACGATGGCCCGCTTGCTGCGCTCCGCCTTCATCTGCTTATCCATCGCTTCCTGGATGTCCATCGGCGGCTTGATGTCGACGACCTCGACGCGCTCGATGCGGACGCCCCATTTCTCCGTCGCTTCGTCCAGGGCTACGCGCATTTCGGCGGAGATCTTTTCCCGGCCGGACAGGGTTTCGTCCAGCTCCATCTTGCCGATGATCTGCCGGAGCGTCGCCGTCGTGATGTTGCGCACGCCGGACACATAGTCTAGGATTCCGTACGTGGCCTGCTCGGGACCGACGACTTGATAGAAGATGATGTTGTCGATCTGCACCTGGACGTTATCCTTGGTGATGACCATCTGCGGCGGCACGTTGGCCTGCTGAATCCGCAAGTCGTGATAGATGCGCACCTGCTCGATGATCGGAATCAGGATATTGAGACCCGGGGTCAACAGCCGGTGGAATTTCCCCAATCGTTCCACGACCCCGACCCGCTGCTGCGGAACGACCTTGACCGTCATCGCCACCAGCACCACAACCACGATCACCACAACCACCGCAATAATCAACGTACTGTTCATTCGCTACACTCCCTCCCATTTTTGCACTTCAACGACCGTACTGCCGCGATGTACCACAATCACCGGATCTCCCGGAACGAGCGGCCCTTCCGAGCGTGCGCTCCAGGTTTCGTTGCCGATCCGGACGATGCCGAGTCCATTCTCCCCCGGTCCTTCGAGGACCACGCCCTGCTTGCCGATCAGATCGTCAATCGCGTCGCGGAACCCTCGGGAAGCCCGCAGCTTCTTCGTGAGCGGCTTCGTAAAAGCAGTCAGCGCAAGCGCTGTCAATCCGCCGACCACCACCTGCAGCAGATACGCATCCGGCAGCACGAGCGAGATCAGACCGCCGACCAAAGCGCCGATTCCCAGCCAGAGCAAATAAAACGTCAACGTAAACACTTCCGCCACCAGCAAAATAGCGGCAATCACCAGCCAGATGATCCATTCCATCCCCCATCACCTCCGCATTGGCGTAAGACATACGATATATACGTGGAAAGAGGGCAATTGTATTCAAAATTGCGGCATTTTCCAGCAAAAACTTTCCCGGTACCCCGTCTGCCGTTCACGCATAGGGTAAAGCACCGGCGCCTTTCTTATGTACCTCCCCCTATCCTTTAAATCAATGCCGGCTCCGTCTACTCCAAAAACAACCGATACCCTTTATCCGAAAGGAGCTCCTTCTCCCATGCCTACCCGCCGCATCATCATCGACTTGTCCGACCGTCAGCTCTACCTGCTGGATGACGATACCGTCATCCGGGCTTTTCCCGTGGGGATCGGCCGCATGGTAACGGCTACGCCCCAAGGCGAATTCTCGATCATCAACAAGGTCCCGAATCCGGGCGGCCCCTTCGGCGTCTTCTGGATGGGCTTGTCCAAGCCGCATTACGGCATTCATGGCACCAACGACCCGTCCTCAATCGGACATCTGGTCTCGCACGGCTGCATTCGCATGTACAACAACGATGTGCTGGAGTTGGCCTCGCAGGTCTCCATCGGCACCCGAGTCACCATCCGCAGCTAGCGTAGGGACAGAGGTTTCGCCTTCTCCTTTCAATGGAAAAAGTCTTGCACCGACCAGCACCTCGCCATCTTCCCATGTAACGGAGAATCCCTGAATCCCTTGTCTCCTTTTAGTCAGGAACCTGTTACGAATACCAAGGAGTGCCCTCCCCCATTCTGCCGCTATCGCGGAGAAGGGGTACTCCTGTCTTTGCGGCGAATTCGCCACACGAGCAACACGATCAAGGCTCCGCAGAGCGCCCCAAATCCGTCGAGCAGAACATCTTGAACGAGCGGAGTCCGATCGCCGGTGAAATATTGATGAAGCTCATCGGTCGAAGCATAGGCAAGCCCGAATGCAACGGGTAGCAGAAACCGCACGAGCGGCGAACGGACAAGCGGCACCAGCGCCCAGGACACCAGAACCGCCAGCATCAGGTAGATGCCGAAGTGCGCCCCTTTGCGGACAAAGAACTCCAGAAACGCCGGCGCCCCGAGCTCCCGCACGCTCACTTCCTTGCCGGCATAATCGAACCGCACGTCGGAAAACAGCCGCTCCACCGTCTGATCCGGCAGCAACCGGTGCAGCTCCGGCTGCATATTCTGCTGCTGATACGTCTGGCTGGAGAAGAAAAAGATCAGCCCCATCCAAGCCACCACCAGCAGCCAGCGAACTCCGCGAAACCGGGAAGCCTTCCCCGCAGCCTTACGTCCCATTTCGACACTCCCATCCATAAGTTCCCTATTCTCTTTCTCTATCCTCGCATATTGTTTATAATAGTAAGACGCGGTTCCGGTATCAACCGTTTCCGGGTATTCTCTCTTTTCTGGAGGTTCCTATGAAAAAGAAGCTGCTCATCACCCTCGCTGCCCTCGTCATTGTCCTCGGAGCCGGCGGTTGGTACGCCAAGAAGGTCTTAACGGATAAAATCTTCGATCAGGTCGAAATCGCCTTGAAAGACCCGGAAATTCAAAAGGAAATTGCCCAGCTCGACGCGGACAAGCTCCAGGAGGAACTGAAATCCGTCGACACGGACAAGCTGCTTGCCGAAGCAAGCGGCGGGTCGGCCGCCCCGTCTTCCAACCCTGACGGCAAGAATCCTTCGGATTCAACGGCAGGATCCGACAACGGCAAGAGTGCGGCCAAGCCGGGCAGCTCCACGCCCAAGCCCTCGACCCAACCGGGCAAAACACCCGCAAAAGACAACAAGCCCTCGGAGGGGCTTGCCTTTGATAGCCGCAACGACGCAGCCAACTATGCGATGAAGAAATTCAGCGCGAGCGAGATCGTCCACTACATGTCCGCCTACAAGAATAAAGCCAACATGACCAAGGAAGAGAAGCAGAAGATGAAAGCGGAGATCCTCTCCCGTTTCAGCAGCACAGAAATTAAGGCTTTGACGGAGGCGGCGAAGTGATAATCTTCATAGTTGATTTTGCAAAAACATCATGCTCATCTTGCTTGTGATCGGATCAAGCACGCAAATATAGGCTGGGAGCAAGGCCGGCACGGAGACTAACCTGAAGCAAGCAATAGCCTTATAAGCATTTGGATTGCTTCAGGTGGAGCTGATGGCTCTAAACTGGGTAAACCTACTCGGGTGGAAGGAGCCGTAGGCTCGTACGCATGCTAAGCAAGGAAAATACGGTCATGCAAGAATAGAATGCATTCTGTTTGTATGTCCCGACAGAGGCAACTTCAGTATTTAGTTACCTTTTCCTGTTCAAGTCAGCTTACATTTCCTCAAGCATAGTGTATAACAATATCCTTTGCTGCCAAATCCAAATATGCCTCGTAAACTTTATTTTTCAAGTCTTCTAAGATCCTTCTCTACAACTATTTCTCCTTGTGCTTCCATAATTACTCTTATAGTATGTTCTGTTCCCAATTGCGAATCAAACATTCCTTTCCATCCTAACATCTGTAGCTTATCACTGTTAAGGGATGAATTACTCATTGGATTAAATGCTGCTTTTTCAGTTGTGCTCGGCAATTCAAATAGTAATTTTGTGCCACCGTACTTTGCAAAACATTCGGCAATTTCTTTAATAGTCATAATGGATTCCGGATTTGAAACATTATATGCTTCCCCTGGTTTTCCTGATATCAATATAGTTAAAATGGCAGTTGCACAGTCAATCATATAGCAATAAGACCGAATTTGTGAACCATCGCTTTTCATAACTAAATCTTTTCCATCCACAACATCAAATGCAAAAGCGGATGATATACGATTATCACTTCTAGATGCTGTAGGACCATAAATATGTCCTGGACGAATAATGCTAACTGGTACTTTTTTTTCATAATAATAGCTTGTACATAATGTTTCCGCTGCAAGTTTACTAATGGGATATGATGAACGAGGATTCAATATATCAATATAACTATATTCCTCTTCCTTAAACGGTTCGGAATTCTCCTTTTTCCCATATATTTCACTCGATGAAATAAAAACTGTATTAATAACCTTTTCCTGTTCTGCATAATCCAAAAGTTCTTTCATTCCAACAAAATTGTCTATCATTGTTTCTACTGGCTTTGCTTGAATTGCTGATGGATATGCATTACTTGCTCCATGAATCACATAATCGCAGGAAAAATTGAGATAATTTTTCTTACTTGCATCATAAGGCACAAACTCTAAATACTTTTCTCCAACATATTTTGAAAATCTTTTATTAAACTTCTCTTCACTTCTACCAGCAGCATATACTTTTATGTTACTACCGTTTCTTTTTATAGAATGCAATAATAAATCAACAATAGCCGAACAAATGAGTCCTGTTGCCCCAGTGACTAACACAGATTTAGCATCCATTTGCTTTATCAAAGTCAATTGATCTATCGCATCGTCCAAATCTTGCATATAAGTACGGCTATTATATAAATCCATAGCTTTCCTCCCTATTTAAGCCAGTCAGAACGCTTTGCCATCAAGAGCGCCTTAAATATATCTATATCTTCAACTGTGGTTAATTTAATATTCTTTTCAGATCCAGCTGAAAAATGCACTTGCTCTCCCAATTCAATCATTAAAGTACAAGAAGCAATCGAATTAGTAACTCCAGCCTCTAAAGCTTTTCTATGTATGTCGCATATTTTTCCAATTGAAAACCCCTGCGGTGTTTGTGTTCTTTTTAAATTATCACGTGGGTAACTACCGATAGATATTATATTATCATCGGTCTGCAACATTGCTTCAGCACATGGTATTGTGGCTATACCAGAACCGTATTGCATAGATTTAACGATACAATCTGAAATAATTTCAGTAGAAACCATTGGCCGAATAGCATCGTGTATTAAAACAATATCATTAGGTGAATAATGTTTTTCCAATTCATAAACACCATTACGAATAGATTCTTGGCCATTTTTTCCACCAGTGATTACGTACTTAAGTTTTGTAATCATAAATTGATTAGCATACGCCCATAAAACCTGTTCCCAGCCCTCTATACAGACTACTGCAATTGCATCTATATCTGCATGATTCTGAAATGCCTCTAAAGTATATACTATTACCGGGCGTTCATTTACAGTAATAAATTGTTTTGGAACATCCTGATGCATACGAGTGCCGGAGCCGCCGGCAATTAGCAGTGCTATATTTGCCATAACTACCTCCAAATTCATCAATGAAATTGTAAATATCTTAGTACTCTTAAATTTATTTCAGTCTTCGAATATCTATATTTTTATACATACTCTTTTGCTCAACGCCGAAATCATACTTGACTTACAAAAGGGCTAACGGAGGGACAAAGAGACTCTGGAGAACTGATAGTGGTCACCTCTAAAGAACTGATTCCCGCCAGAAACGTCTTCATTTGGATAATAATTTGGATTTTAACAACGAATGGAATATTCTTCTAATCACAACAAGCCCCTTGGACCTAATGTCAAGCACGGATTTTACTATAAGACTACTTTTTAAACATTTTAATTATCATAATTAGCTTTTTCCTACTTAATACAACCAAAGCCAACAAACAAACAATGAAAGAATACCTCACAATAACCACTTTATATGTAAATATCATTAGCAACATAATACCTACGACAATTGACGAACTTAATACCATTCCTTTTACATCATATAGCAATTTGACATCTATGTTTTCTTTAACACATATTATCTTCATAAATATGTAATGCATAATTGTATATAGAATATAGCATACTAATGTTGTATAACCAGCCGCATAGTACCCATAATAAGGAATTAATATATAGTTTAAAATCAAGTTTAATATTGCACATATAGTAGACGCAATCGCTATAAACTTCGTTTTTTTGAAATAGTATTCAACATTGTTGAACAACGAGTATAGAAATATGAAATAGACTGAAGTAGCGATTGGAGGAATCACCCATATTGCTTCATAATACTGTTTGCCTGCAAAAACCATTATAAGCTCCGGAGCAAAGGCCATAGAAGCAATTGTAATTGTACCAACAAAGATATATAATACGTTTGCATTTTTCCGTAGTTTTTCGTAAGATTTATCACGAATTGCAGTAAATGTGTATGGGGTAAAAGAATTATTAATAGCATTCGTAATTAGTTGCATCATCATACCAATTGTATAAGAAACACTATACTTTGCTGCTGCAGAACTACCCACCATATTATTAATCATTATTCTATCTGATAGATTTAGAATCATTGATGATAAATAATGTGGAATCAGAGGTATATTAAACCTAAGCCCATATATCCAATATTTTTTCTCAATTCTATAATCTCCATTTTTTATAATATGAATATATAAACTTAAGCCAACTACCACTTTAAAAACCGCATCTGAATAAATCCTTGCCTCCAATTTTTGCGGAAAGATCATTACTGCAATTATCCCTAACACTATACTGCCAATAGACATCAATATGCTAATACAAACAAGTTTACGATATTTAAATTCGTATCTTTGACTTGTCGCCCAGAATTCGTAAGCAGGCAAAGTATACAATTCAATAAACATAGCTACCATTAACATTGGGGATAGGTTCAGAGTAGTAGTCCATAATTTAATATCAGATAAATAAATTGCTAAAACCACTGTTGTTAATAAAGTTGATAGTTCCAATAGTGATGAAGTTAGGCGATTTTTATCCTTTTCATGCTCTATTAAACCTCTTCCATAACCACCTAAAAATAAATTCATAGTGGCTAGAATTGTAAGCACTCCATACCATGACTGAAATACAGAATAACTTCCATATTCATCAGCAGTAAGTAGTCTTGTAAAAATTGGAGTTGAAAATAGCACAATTCCTTTTTGCAATATGTTACTTATTGCGAACCACAAAGATGCCTTAACAGGTTCTGATAAAGATTTATATCTATTTGTTATTTTCACTATCATAAGCCCATAAAGTCTGCCAGCCTCTTTGCACTGTTGCCATCACAAAATTCAAAAATACGATTTCGTAATTCAACACGCTTCTCTTTGTATTCATCAGTAGAACTCGAAATTTCATCAATAAAACCTAACAATTCCGTAAAATTATTTATTATATGTCCTGCCATAAGTTCTTCTGGAGTATCACTTATTAATCCATTTTTATAATCATCTAAATCCGAAAAAACATACGCAATTGGTCTATTTAATAATAAATAGTCAAAAGAAATAGAAGAATAGTCACTTATTAGTGCATCTGTTTCTTTTAATAGTTGATACGTATTGACTTCAAATCTTTTTACATCTTTACCTCTAAGAACCAATATGTTGGATTGGTCAGATATTTTTATACTAGACTTCTCCTGCATTGGATGTATTTTTATGATGAGCAGTATATCTAATTGCTTCAAATATTTGTTTAATTCATCGTATTGCTTTTCATTTTCCAAAATAGGTACACCCAGTGGTAATTCAATATTGCTGTCATTCCTCTTATATCCGCCACCTTTTCTGAAGGTTGGCATCCATATTATAACCTTGCGATACTCTTTACTTGTAATTTTTTTCATCTCGTTAGCCACTTCAGAAAAAAATATATCATGTACAGGAAACCCCAACACTATCATCTTCGTACTCATAAATGGACTATATTGTTTCTCTTGGAAATTACGCGTATATTCCGACGGAATCAAAATATAATCAACGTTTTCTGGAATATTAATTCTACCATGGGAATTTTTCAGCGAAAATGCACCGTGTGTAAGATAAAGAGACACTTGTCCATTTCTAACTTTTCCCGTTACTTCACAATCTGCAGTTAAATATTTTGCACTACAAATATAATAATTTTTTTTTAGATTAGGCTTAAATAGACTATAGGCCTTGACGTTTTCAGGAAGTATTTTTGGCAAATTATTTTTAACCAGCCAAACTATCTTATACTTTTTATTATACCGATTGTTAATTAAATAGTCATAAAACGCTCCACCGTTTGAATCAAAATCATTATGACTTTCAATAATAATAATATCCCTTAATGATTTTTTTTTCAGAAAAAGCAACAGCAATTTTTGTAGTATTAAATCTAATTTGTAATGATAAATAACAAGAATGAGTTGTTTCATTCCCTTTTCCCTTATATACTTGCTCATACTTTGCATTTTCTCTTCATCCAATCTACTTTATTATCAATCAAAAATATATAAATATAATCTAGTGAAACCTTCCTTCTTTTTTTAACTTCTCATAATGATCCATATCCCTATACTTAAATGGTATTGCTGGGTGCCCACCTGCAATCGCATAAGGAGGAATATCTTTGCAAACGACGCTCCCAGCTTGAATAATAACTCCTTCTCCTATTGTTACGCCCCCCAGAATAATTACACTATTTCCAATCCAAACGTTATCACCAATAATAACGGCCTTATCTATAAAGGTATTATCATATGGTATTGCTTCTCCTTCATAATTATGAAAGGATGTGATTATCTGGCATCCCGGTCCAGAATGAAAGTTATCACCGATAACGACTCTTCCTTGTCCTGTAATCCCCATCCCATTAAAGGAAACGTTATTTCCTAGTTCAGTATTGGAATTCACAAATGACTTTCCACCTACATAAATTTTCCCAGCATACGATTTTGCTTGTCTTTTTATTCGTTGTGGATAATACAGTTTTATTATTTCAAATATAATCTTTTTAACAAAAATCACGACAATCATCCCCTATTATTTGCAACTTTCGGTAGTTTTACCAGGATTGCAAGAAAAATGAACATGTAGCAATAAAGCGTTGTACTATCAAATATCATAACTGTTAGTAAAGCTATTAAAATTGCATTGGATAACACCTTATATTTAATATGTTCCAAATTATCTATATAAGAGGCATATGTAAACATCATTATCCAGAATGCTACACATAACACAATTCCTCCATCAAGTAAATTTTGAATGATTTGATTATGTGCATAGTTAAATCCACCTCCTGACCAATCCGTCCAGAAGGTCGTTATAAGCACACCATCTATTCCAAAACCAAATATAGGACGGGTAGCAATATGTGACAGTGCATTTAACCATACAAAACGCCTTCCAGAAAATGTGGGATCAGATATGATTGCATTATAATGATTGTTAACAGTTCCAAAATAAATAATAGAAATACTCATTAAAAAACCAATCGCTACATACCATTTAGATTTTAAACAGAATATATGATAAAGCTTCCATTTATAAACTACCCCTATTACAATCAATATTAGACATACTAAAACTGCTGATGTTGCATCAGTACTAATCATTGTAAAAATCGACATTATAATCAATAATGCCGATTTGAATTTTCTCTTTTTGATAAGCATATAATTTAAAAGAGCAACAAAAATTGCAGTCATACCGATCTGCGAAACGACCTGCACATGACCTAAAAAAATAATGTGTGCAAACTGTACAAAGTATCCTTTAAAAACAATTCCGTTCAAGAAAAATAATACGATGAAAATATTTAATAGGACACCCAGTATTTTGTGCCAATGCTTTTCAAAATTAAAAATAATAAACACGCATAACGAAGGTGCTGCAAGCATTTGTTGCAAACCACTAGATAAATTACCTCTAATTACTATTGTGAGTAATATAGATAGGACAAAATAAAGTGCTAACGCCAACCCTTTTCTATTAATTTTCGAACGCATAATTTTTGCACGAAGAACAAATTGTAGCCAAATGATTACAACAGCTACCCAAATCCATATTGTAAAAAACAACTTATATGTGGTATTAATTTCCGCGTAACCTCTGGGAAATAAAAACGGAATCAACACAAAATAAAATATAATTCCGGTAGAACCATATTTTGAAATAGAGAGATTATTTTCCATTCTTAAATACCATCTTAAATTTACTCACTTTATCCTGTCCTATCATACGTATTATTTTTCTCTTCAATTGGATTTTTTTGTCGAGCCAAGATGCACTATAATGATGTATCGATACCGTCTCTTCGCATAGTAAATTTTTCGTTCCATCTCCAGGTGCCATGGGATCAAAATACATAGGTGGATAAATCGTACCCCCTGTGATATACTGTACTCTTCCTGTAAACTTATATCCTCTTTTTGTCAAAACTTTTGAATTCAAATATGGACAAGCAAGTGATTCCTTTTTGCTATTTTCAAAATTAAGATTATCATATTCGCTTAACATTTCTTTTACCACAGGGTTTGACCTTGTTGCCCCAAAGCCCAATCCTGTATTACATAAGGTTTGGACTTGCTGAATGCCAATGTAAAACTGATTATTAAGCAATTCGTCTAGATTTTTTATAAGTTCAACATCTGTATCGAGATATATACCTCCACTTTCATATATTACCTTCAATCGAGCATAATCCGATACAAATGCCCACGCCTTTTCTTCATATGCTTCTTCTACAAACTTTGAACATGTAATATCAAAGTTTGATTCATCCCATCTTATGATTTCATAATCCGGGCAAAATTTTTTCCAGGATTCAATACACTGAAGAACATTTTTAGGCAATGGTTTTCCACCAAACCAGCAATAATGAATTTTTTTCGGTATCATATATTTTCACTTTCTCTTATCACAGTCTCGTATTTTTTTTACTGGATTACCAACATATACACTATTACTTTCTAGTGTTCCTTTAACCAAACTATTTGCACCAACCGTACAGTTGCTTCCAATTACACTCCCTTTAATAATAACAACATTTGTCCCACACCATACTTCATTTTTAATTATTACTGGAGCTAAAACAAATTTTTTTCTTGAAAATAATACCCCTTCACTTATATCATGGTCATGATCGTATATTGAGACATTAGTACCAAACATACTATTTTCGCCGATTTCAATATTACTTTTTGATACAACTCTTGAAAAAGTATTGAAATAAACACTCTTGGAAATTTTAATTTTTCCGCCTAATGTTTCCAAACAGCAATAATCATCCAAATACACACCCGGTGAAATGTTAATTACATCAGACCTACCAATTCTAATCTTACAATGTTTTCCGATGTAAATTGGTGGATTACAAAATAATTTACATTGAAGCCGACTTCGATAAATTATTTTATATTTAATAATTCGAAAAAAACTCTTTGTCCATTTGTATAATTTAGTTACTTTTTCAATCAATGATGTATTTACATTATTTCCATCCTTAGCATTAGCAGTATATTTTGATCTATCTAACATAACATCAAACACACCTCCTTGCCTCAAAATTAAGTCTACGATATACAAGCCTGAAGCTCTAGTACCACTTTCTATAGGGCTACTAACCCTTGGTAGAATGCTTTTGTCGGGAAAACATTACCCAAAGAGGAGTGCGCCATTTAAGTCATATAATCCATAGCTGACTGTCAATTTAAGAAAGTAACTTCATTGCAAAACACTATATGCATCCGAGCATTAGCAAATTCTTGTTCTACCTCCAAAAAGTCAAGCTTATTGAGGCAAATATGATTTAGGGTTTTATGAAAACCCTATATTCCATATATTTCCTATACCTAATTATCCGCTGGATGCTTAGCTCCGAACGAATGTCTCATTTCTTCGCTCTCCACTAAATTAATATAGAATTGGATATATTGGTCTGTTAAAATTTCAAATGAAAACTCCGAATTATACGTTTCTAATGCCTTATGCTCTAATTTATTCCTTAAGTTAACATCGCGACACATTCTTATAATGGAATTGCTAAGCTCATCAACATTTTTACTTTCAACCAATAGTCCATTTACTTCGTCTTTCACAATTTCTGGTGTTCCATCAACATTAGTCGCTACGATTGTCTTACCAACAGAAAAAGCCTCTATTGGCGTTAAGGGAAATCCCTCCCAGAGAGAGCTTAATACGATAAAATCAAGCTGACTCATTACATTCTGAATATCCGAGCGATATCCTAATAATGTTAGGATGCCATCTGGAAATGTCTTTGACGCCTCCGTCTTAAGTTTTTTTGCATCTTCTCCGTCACCAATGATATAAAATCTCATAGTCGGATACTTTAAGTATATTTTTGAAATAGCTTTAATGAAGTATTCCATTCCCTTTTGTTCAGAAAGGCGACCGATATTACCAATCAATACGCACCCTTCTTTTCTTGCTTCTTCAAATTCCTGAACCAATTGGATAGTACCTTCAAAAGGTTTAACGGTATTATGAATGACTGAGACTTGTGATTCCTTTAGTTTAAAATATTCTACTAAGTTTCTCTTAACCTGCTCTCCAACAGCGATTATCTTGGTTCCAGAGTAAGCGATTTCTGTCATCCATTTTTTATCTTGAAATGTATTGTGTGCATTTGCAATCCTAATGACATTTTTACCAGTGAGTAGTCTTGCGTAAAAAGCGGCCATTCTGTGATGAGAATGAACGATGGTAATATTCTCATCTTTCAGTTTTTTTTTATTACTTTTATGATACGTAAAATTGATGACAGTTTCTTTTCTGCAATGTCAGGTATCTCAAAGTGCTTTACGCCCATTGCAGTTAATCTCTCAACATTTACTCCTCCACACGAGCAAACCACAATTTTATTTACCCTTGGTTTAAGGATCTCACATAGCTGTAGTATGACATTTTCTGTTCCGCCAAGTTTCATTGATCTCGTTAGAAATAGAACATTTTGGTTCTCTAGCTTCATCAAGTTCCCTCTTCTGACTATTTTTATTTATATTTCCAAATTAATCTGGGTATTTTCACATCGTCAATAAAATATCTTTTGAACAACCGCCTCGGCTCTTGTAGAAATCTATAAAACCACTCTAATCCATGTTCACTCATCCATCTAGGTGCGCGTTTTATATTTCCAGCAAGGAAATCCACTGTAGCACCTGCGCAAACAGAAACCTTTGCATCGTAATTTTGAATATTATCATAAATCCATTTTTCCTGTTTAGGACATCCGAAACAAGTAATTAATAAATCTGGATGTAAGGCAGAAATCATACTATTTATATAAGCTAACTCTGTATAATCTTTATCAAATCCAAACGGCGGAGCATAGGTTCCGACTACTTTAACCCCTGGATAGTCCCTTTCGATGTTTTGTTTCGCTTGTTCCGCAATACCATCTTTTCCGCCAAGGATAAACATTGTATATCCCTTTTCGGCAGCCAAGTCACAAAGTTTCGGAACAAGATCAGAACCAGACACTTTTTCTTTAATAGGTCTTTTATACATCTTCGAAATCCAAATCAGTGGTTTTCCATCGACCAAAACCATATCCGCATTATCTGCAATTTTCTTAAGATATTCGTCATTTTCAATCTTCATGATTATATCTACGTTTACTGTGACAATATATGATTTTTTACCTCTTTGAATCATCTGTTCAATAATATCCAGGGTTTCATTTATTGTTACATTATTTACGTAGGTATTAAGTAATTTAACCTTTTCCACAGACCATATCCCCACCCAAACTACTATAAAATACTGAAGACTAAATACGTTCTTGAATCAATGGTCTCTCCGTCTCAAAAGCTGTAACTTCGGCATCGGTACTTTCGCCCATCCAGCATTAATGATATTCTCGGTATCCTTATACAATATTTACTAATTATTTTAATAGTCAAATTGTTTGCAAAGAAATCAATTGATCCAAAGGCAAAGCATCAAGAGTTCGAGTGCAATTACTCAAGGACATCTACACAAGAAGAGACCTAAATGATTTAATACAGTTAAACGAAATTTCTCGATTACGAATAGTTGCAAATTAGGAGATTGGCGCACTTGATCCTCCACTTCTCCGACAGCTTCTTCGTAAGCAGGGTCGGTTTCGGTTAATTACCGACGGAATCTCTATCGCGTCAATCTCCATCTATCATTTGTCCTTGTTAGAAACTGTTAAAACCATACATATTAATACATAAAAGTGTTAGTACGCGTCCTTCGATGCAAATATTTCCTTCACCGTTTTCAACAAAATAATGGCATCCAGCCGGAAGCCTTGATTCTGAATGTATTTCAGGTCAAGTTTAACCATCTGCTCAAAATTCAGACTATTTCGACCACTTACCTGCCATAGGCCCGTACAACCTGGCGTTACTCGCAGCCGCTGGAAGTGGTAATCGGTGTAATTCTTGACCTCGTCCGGTAGTGGCGGGCGGGGTCCGATTAAACTCATGTCACCCTTCACGACATTCCATAGCTGAGGAAGTTCATCCAGACTCATCTTACGGATGATTCGGCCTATATAGGTCACACGCGGGTCATTCTTCATCTTGAACATATGACCTTCGATTTCGTTCTGCTTGATCAGTTCGGCAATCTGTTTTTCCGCGTCGGTCACCATGGAACGAAATTTGTACATTTGAAACTCTCGACCATTCTTACCAACCCGGGTCTGAGAGAAAAAGATACTTCCCTTCGGGTCCTCCAGCTTGATGAGGAGCGCGATTAAGGCAAGTAATGGAAAAACAACGATGATTCCAATTAATCCCCCAACCACATCAAGAGGTCTTTTTATTGTTTGGTAAAATCCTCTTTTTACATGACTTGCTGCATTTACAGTCACTTCAGATGGAGTGGTGGGGTCATTTAGAGCCTCACTAATCCCCATTGAAATCTTTCACTCCTAACGACATTATGATAGGAACCCGGTAGTAGTGTTTTGTGCCTCCTTTGAATGTGATGGAAAGCGGCTTAATATGCCTTAGACTTTATCGCCATAATAATAGTAGTAATAGGAATCGCCCTTACCTCGGCTCACATTGTTCAGCACGACACCCAGAATGCGAGCGTTGGCGCGTTCCAGGTTGGCTTTGGCTTTCACGATCGCGTCCTTCTTGGTCTTGCCGGAATCCACGACCAGGATGACACCGCTGCAGTAGGCGGCTACCACTTGCGAATCCGTTACAGCGAGGGACGGCGGCGTATCGAACAACACCAAGTCATACTCGGCTTTCACTTGATCGATGAAAAGCTGCATCCGTTTGGAGGAGAGCAGCTCCGACGGATTGGGAGGAATCGGACCCGAGGTCAGCAGGGCCAGGTTGTCCACACCGCTCGGCTGAAGGCATTCTTTCCACTCCGCCTGACCCACCAGAACATTGGTCAGGCCGCTGCGGTTGGACCGGCTGAACGTTTGATGCACGGTTGGCTTGCGCAGGTCCGCATCCACGAGCAGCACCCGCTTATCGGATTGGGCGTAGACGATCGCCAGGTTAGTCGTCGTGGTGGATTTTCCTTCTGACGGGCCTGCCGAGGTTATCATTAGCACCTTCTCGTTGTTGTCGAACGAGGTGAAGTCCAGGTTGCTCCGCAGCATTCGATAAGACTCGGAGATCGGCGATTTCGGATTTTCCAGCGTAATGACGGGACGTTTACTGGTTGACGGAGGCATGCTTGGAAACACCCGCCTTTACTTGTTGTTCATTTGCTTGCGTTTTATAGTCATCCGGCTTTAACCGGGCGATGGTCGCCAGTGTGGGCAGCCCTAACAGGGCTTCGATATCCGCCTCGGTCTTAACCGAATCGTCCAGGAACTCCAACAGGAACGAAATCCCTACGGACACGAACAGCCCCAGCAAAAAGGCGATAGCGGTGTTCATCAGCTTGTTCGGCTTAACCGGAACCGGATTGTCCTTAAGCTTGGCCTGATTGAGAATGGTGATGTTGTCGACCTTCATGATCTGCGGAATTTCCTGCTTGAACACGTCGGAAATCGCGTTTACGACCTTGGCTGCCTGATTGTAGTCGCCGTCTTGAACGACCAGCGTCATGACTTGGGTATTGTTGACCGAGCTCACTTTTACCTTCCGGATCAGTTGCTCTGAGGTTAAGTTGAATTCCGGATGCTGAGCTACCACGACGTCCATGATCGCCGGTGTCTTGATTACTTCTTTGTAGGTGTCGATGAGCTTTAAATTGCTGTTGATGGCATTCAAGTCCAATTGGGTGATGCCGGTCTGTTCGTTGGACTTGACGATGATCTTGGTGGATGCCTCGTACACCGGTGACAAAACAAAGTAGCTAATCAGGCCGGCCGCCAACGTACATACCAGGGTAACGGATACGATGAGAACAAGCCGCTTGCGCAGGATCCTCACATAATCCATGATTTCCAACTCCATTAGTAACCCCCACTCTAGCTGTGTAGTTCGAACACAGTCGTCCGCATAAATTGAAAGGAAAGGTAACTTCTCTCCGAAAGCCCGAGAGAAGTTACCTGTCAGATCTTCGGTCTTACTGGTTGATCAAACGATAGATAATGACAGCCGCTTCCGCACGGGTCGCGGAGGATTCGGGTTTGAATTGGCCGGCATCCCCAACGACAATGCCTTCGGCTGCCGCGAGGGCAACGCCGGCTTGCAAGGTGGAGTGAATCTTGGCGGCATCGCCGAATTTGGCCAGAGAGCCCTTCACGTCGGCGACATTCTTGTAATCATAGACCTTCACCATGGCGCGGGCGGCCATAGTAGCCATCTCGGCGCGGGTAATCTTGGCATTCGGATCAAAGGTAGAGGCCGTCTTGCCCGTTACCAGACCTGCTTCAGCGGCAGCGGCAACGTAAGGCTTGAACCAGTCGTTGTCCTTGACGTCGGCAAACGATTCCTTGGCGGCTTCATTCTCCAACCCCAACGCCTTCACGAGCATCTTGGCGAATTCGGCGCGGGTTACGTCGCCGTTCGGGACGAATTGGCCTTTGGCCCGGCCTTCCACGATTCCCTTGGCGGCGGCTACGGAGATCTGCTTGCCGGCCCAAGCGTTCACGCTGGCGATATCGTTGAAGGTTACCTTGTTCTCCAGGACGGTATAGGTGGAGAACGATTTGTTCGGGGCGACTTGCTCCTTGGTGTTCAAGTTGTAGCTGCCGCCCTTGAACTCCAGCTTCTTGCCGTCGATCTTGGTCAGCGACAGCAGCTCGGCGTTTACGCCGGAAGTCACATTTACCGGAATCCGCACTTCCACCGGCTTGGCAAAGCTCTTGATTTCCTTGCCGTCTGCGGTGAAGGTGAACGAATAGACATCGGATACAGCCACCAGAGGCGTTGCGTCGGCAACGGCTTTTTGGTCTGCCTTGGAAATGGTCAGCGCCGTATCGGACTTGAGTTGGTCGACATCCACGGCCAGAGAAACGCCGTTTACCTTGAACGCCAGGGCGTCTATTCCGAAGCTGGAAGCTTTCTTGAGCAGATCCTGGGTAATCGGCAGCTCGATCGACTTGGCCGAAACCGTCTTGAAGTCGAGCGTTACGACGGCCTTTACCGGTTTGGTTCCCGGAGCGGCCTTCTGGAGAGCGGCGTTCGCGTCTTTCACAAAGGACTGGATGCTTGCGAACAGCGTATCAAGTCCCGCTACGTTGATCGTTGCTTTCGCCGTATCCCCGTTAACCTTCACGCTGGAGGACAAGTCGACGACGGCCTGGGTGCGAACCAGTTCTTGAAGAGCTGCGACTGCCGACTTGACTCCCTGATTCGACGAGCCTTCCTTTAGCAAGTCGGCAAGCTTGGGCGTCAAGCTTTCCAAAGCGGCCTTTGCGGAAGACGAATCAAAGTTCGAAGGGGCTGCCGGGACGACGACCGTGCCCGGATTCGACGTTGCGTTTTCTTTGGCGAGCAGTCGGGTATAGGCGTTGATGAAGGCATGTTCTGCTTCAGAGAGACCCGAGACTTCGCTATTCGCCATGATAATGGTAATCATCAGGTCACTGGAACCGATGCCATAAGATTTCAGAACTGCCGCTGTTTTAGTCTTACTTCCCTCAAATGCTACTTTCTCAGTTGCAACGATCGCGTCTTTGTGCGCCAGCAGGTATGCGGTCCAGTCGGCCGTATCCGCCCCTTTGATCGAATTGCGCAAGGTCGATTCCAGCTCTGTTGCAAAATCACTTCCATCTTCTACGCTAGGAACGGGCTGTTTCGTATAGTTGGCCAGCGTTTTAAACAAGGACGAAAACTCGGTTTTGAGTTTGTCGACCGCACTCACTTCCGTGTCGTAATACAACAGAAGGCTCTTAGTCAGATCGCGCAACTGATCCCTCAAGGCCGGATCAGCATTCGGATACTTAGAAGTGATTTTGGCCCAGACAAACGAAATCGTGTCATCCAAATTTGATTTATCCACGTTGTAACGAGCAGTCCGGATACTTTGTCTCTCTTTCTCTGTCATTTCATTGTGAATCTCTTTCAAACGTTTCTTCAGAGGTGACGTTGACTCGGCTGCATAAGCCTTGCCTGCTCCCAGATGCTCGAGAAGCCCCTTGGAACTCAGCGGCAAGCCGGCCAGGGATGTCGCAAGCAAGCTGGCAACCAAACTCGTGGATACAATCTTACGGGTGCTGTTCTTCATTCTTCCTAATACCCTCCCATTTCCAAACTTTAGTTTTAAAGGACTTAATGCAAATCTATGTAAGCGGTAAACAATGTAAAGAAAATGTTACCACTTTCAAAAGTGTAGATCAATAGAATTATAGAAGAGAAAAGCAATAGATCATATTCCTTATTTATCTATAGTTAATTAGTATCGATTAGGTGAAGAAGAAAAACCGTTTCTTTGCAACTCGAATTTCCGGAGGGGAAATGGGCTGACGGGTTAGTAAAAGCGAGGCGTTGCGCTGACAAAGGTCCGCGGCTTCTTGGCCTGCTTCCTTGGCCAGCAAACGATAGGCTTCCCGGAGAGCAAAAGGTCTTGTCTGCAAGTTATGGGCGTCGGACGCCACGAAATGGATCATTCGGTTGCGGCCCATTTGCATCGAAATTTTCTGGATCGAGCGGCCAAACGCTCCCGTTAGGGAGTGGCTGGTGACCTGGGTCAAGGCCCCGGCCTCGATCAGTTCGGCCAGCTTGTGCATATTGCCGGCAAGCTCCTTGTTTCGTTCGGGATGAGCGATGACGGCGGTTATACCGGTCACGCCAAGTTCGTAGATCCATTCCTTGGCATGCCGTGGAACTTCGCCGGCCGGGAATTCAAGAAGGAGATAGGGGGAATCGGCCAATGTTAGCAGGCGGCCCTCATCCCAGTCCTTTAGCAGCTCGGAGTAGCCGTGAATTTCCTGTCCCGTACGGAGTTTCAAGGGAATGTCGTGGGCATCTATCTGCTCCTGCAACTTACTAACCGCTTCTTGAACGGAATCGGCCTCATTGGTGTACCGGCTGTTGCGGTGATGCGGTGTAGCAATAACGATATCAATACCCTCGGCAGCGGCCATTCGGGCCATTCCCAAGGCCTCCGCAAGATCGGCGGCGCCATCGTCGAGGGCGGGCAGGATATGCGTATGTATGTCGATCATGGTTTTCCATTCCTTTAGCAGCTTTATCCAATTGTAACAATCGCTAAATGTAGTATAGAGGATAAAAGTCACACCGTTTCGATACTTTTTGTAGACTTGAAGTCCTATTCGCTAAAATGTCCGCTAATTTTTGTTTACTAAGCACTATTAAAAAGCGGAATATGTTGGATTATAAGGATTTTTGTCACCAAGGAAAATAATACAAATCGTATCATTCGTCATGCTTCCAAAAGCCTATACCGACGTTTTTTCGATTATCCGAAGGCCTGACAATGTATAGAAATGTGCTTTTTACCCATACTTAAGCTGAAGAAGGCAAAACTGTCACGAGGAGGTTATCGTCCGATGAAAAGCTTGAACGTGCTTAGTCTGACTCTGCTCATTATCGGCGGCTTGAACTGGCTGCTGGTTGGCCTATTCCAATGGGATCTGGTCGGCGGCCTGACCGGCGGCATGGACAGCACCGTGGCCCGGATTATCTTCGTTATTGTAGGCCTTGCCGCCATTTACGGCTTCGCTCTGTATGGAAAGGTCGCCGACGAAGACCAAACCCAAGCTCGCCATTAACCGCCGACGAGGCGCCTGCTACTCCGTTTCATCACGCGCAACGCAAAAAGACAGACCGGATTCGCCTCTCGGCTACCCGATCTGTCTTTTTAATGTCATGCTTTCTTGGCGGGGAATTAATCGAATACTTCCACGTAGCCGCCGTTTCGACGGATCGCTTCGACGACATCGGCATACACTTGGTCCTTGACGGTTGCGGCCATGACGTACCGGAGATGAGACCGGTCCCCGTCATAGTAATCGCTGTCGACCGAATCGCCGCGCCGCAGGTTATCGGAAGTGCCGAACCCGTCGTTGTCGTTCAAGGCGACGTAAGTGGCCGCGGCTCCTCCCGTATTCGTCGTCGATCCCGGCGTTCCTCCGGCATATCCGGTAGCCGAGCCGGGCGTACCCGAGGTGGGCAACCCTGCCGCGATTGGAACCAAGAGCCGGGTGCCGGTACCGATCGGGTCCGGCAGCTCGGAAACCTCCAGATACTCGGCTCCATACGTCTGGATGCGGGTATTGGCGGAAAGCGCGTCGTTCTCCGTTGGGAAATATGCTTGAATTTTCTTGGACATATGCAATTCTCCCCTTTCCCGTGTTGGATTAAGGGCCCAACAAAATGCCCGTGTATCCTTACCTTACCCCGTAACTCTCTTCTTAACGCATGTTTTCCAAGCTTTTTGAAGCGCTCTCCGACAATCCGGTCCGCTTTGCGAGAATGGAAGACGCGCGGGAAGAAGGCCGCTCCCCCTGGCCGGACCCGGACATACACTACAGAGATCCGGCTCGCCTCCGTGCCGCCGGATAAGGCAGGAAAGGCAGGCGTGTGGCTATGGGTACGGTTATTTATCCTCCGACGCTGGACTGGTCGTATATGGTTCAGCGTCCCCAACAGATCATGAAGCAATTCGCGCGGGACGGCCACTCGGTTCTCTTCTACAACAAAACGGGTCAGGCCGGCCGGGTGGTCGATTATCCCGAGCCGGGGATTGCGGTCGTCCGGCATGCTCTCGCTTTTCAGGACGAACTGCTCCCGCTTCTGCCGGCGGATAACCGGCTGTACTGGGCGAGCTGGGCCCGTAAGCTCCCCCATGCAGCCGCCCTCGGCGCTTCCGCCGTCATATACGACTGTGTCGATGATTTTCCCGATTGGGAGGAAGAGGAGCGAATTTACGCGGCGAGTGCGGATGTCGTCTTTTGCACCGCCGACCCTCTCCTGAAGAAAATGCGCAGTTTGCTGCCGGGCAAGCCGGTCTTCCTGGCGCCGAACGGCTGCGACGACCGACATTTTGCCGGAGGACGCAGCCGCAGTCGTCCGGACGGGGCGGTGCTTCCCGGCAGCCTGGACGGCGACGAGGCGATGCTGCGGCTGGCCCGCCACCCGGGCCCGGTGATCGGCTACATCGGAGCCTTGGCTCCTTGGGTGGACGAAGCCTGGATTCGCACCGCAGCCCAGGCCTTGCCGCATGCTCTCTTCTATATCGCCGGACCACCGCTCCGCGAAGAGACCGGGCCGCTCGGTGCGAATGTCGTCATGCTCGGCCATCGCCCTTATCCCGAGCTTCCCGCTCTGCTGCAGCTTACCACCGCGTGCATGATCCCGTTTCGGATCAACCGGATTACGGAGAGCACCAACCCGGTCAAGGTCTACGAGTACCTGGCGGCGGGCAAACCCGTCGTCTCCTCTCCGCTGCCCGAGGTCATGCCGATGCGCCCGCATGTCTTCATTGCTGCGAGCGCGGAAGAATTCGCCGCCCGGCTGGCGGAGGCCTGCCGCAAACCGTCCGATCAGGAAGCGGAGCGAATGGCGTACGCCCGGAAGTTTTCCTGGAACGAGCGCTACCGGTCGATCGCCCGTGAGCTCGAACGGCGATGGCCGAAGTGGAAAGCGGCTCGCACCGACTTGCCTGTGGAGGAATGGAGCCGGTACTCCACGCAGCGCCTTCCCTTGCGCCATCGGACGGTGAATTCCTACTATCCGACTCATTGTCTGACCCAAGATCCTCCTTACGTGGGCCAGCCGCCCGGCGGCCGCTATGAAACGTTCCTCGCGCTCAACGCCAAGGCATTTCCCGATTCTCCCCTCCGCATCTACCTGGAATTCGATGCGGCGCCTCCGGCGGGAACGGCCGCAGAGGAGCTGCCGCTGCTGGAGATCTCCGCGGCGGACGGCTACGTGCCGACCGAGGGCCTGACGGACGGCAACAAGCCCCCTTGCCGGCCGCTTGCGTCCCTTCCCCTGCGGCGAAGCTTGGACGATACGCTGGCGGTTGACTTAACGCCTTATGTGGATAAGACCGCGCTGATCCGTAAGGAAGCGGGGCGGATGCTGCTCAAGCTGTCCAGCCCGCTCTCCCGGCCGTTCCGTCTGGATCATCCGCGCCTGACGTTTCTGCTGAGAAACCCATCCGACAAGGAGGTCCACTGATGAAAATTGCAGTATGCGGCTATTACGGCATGGGCAACTTCGGCGACGAGCTGTTCCTGTTGACCTTCCGCCAGCAGCTATCCGGCCATTCAGTCTTCGCCTGGCATTCGGCCATGGACCCGAGCGTCCCGGACGCCGTGCTGATCGGCGGCGGCGATCTGATTGCACCTTACTCGTTCAATTCGTATTACTTCCCGCCGGCATTGGAGGGAAAGCCGACCTGGGTTTACGGCGCCGGCATCGTCGACGCCTATCCCGAGTCCACTTGGCCGGATCGGGAGATCGAGCGGTATCGCAAAAGGCTGCGCGATGCCCGCGGCCTGTTCCTGCGGGATGACCGTTCGGCCCAGATCGCCCGGCGGATCGCTCTGCATTCCAACGTGCAGACGGTACCCGATCCGGTTTTTGCCTATCGGGCCCCCGATTATAAACTGCGGGGGCTGTCCGCCCGGCCTGTCATCGGGGTCTGCGTTCATGCGTACTCCGGTTTTCCCGCCGCCGGTCTTGCGTCCATGCTCGCCCACATCTCGCGCGAGGGCTATCACATTCTGCTGATTCCCGCCGTCAATCACAGCGCCAACGCCTATTCCGATTACGGAGTCTGCGATCACCTCAAGGAACGCATTCTGGAATTGGGCGGTCCCGGAGCTTCCGCCTCGATCTTCAAGCCGGAATACGAGTTGGAGCTCGTCTACCGCGTCATTCAAGCCTGCGATTATTTCATCAGCTTCAAGCTTCACCCGGCGCTCGCCGCTCTCCGCGGACTCGTCCCGCTCTTCTGCGTCAGCAAGCAGGGTAAGGTCGCCAGTCTGCTGGACCGATTCGGCCTGCGCGACAGGCTGGAGACCGATGAGTCGGCACTGGACCGGTTGGAGGCTGGAATCCGCCGGATGCTGAAGGAGGGCCGCGAGCCGATTCAGGCGGCCGAGCCGGCGATCCGCCAAACCGAAAAGGAGGCGGAGGAAGCGTTCGCCGCCTTGCGCCGGGAGCTGGACTCGGTCGGCGTGGGATAAGAAACTGAACCGCCGACACGACCCTCCCCGCTCGAGCTGCGAATAGACCGGAGCGGAGAGAAACCGACATTTCCTGGGAAATTATCGCCCGAAAACGCGCAGGTGTCGAGAAGCTCTCGACACCTGCTTTCAGTCGAACGAATGGGTATACAACCGGATAGAACGAGTCGACTGAAGGAGAGGAACAGTCGTGGATCTTGTTATCGTCGCTACCCGGATGGACTCCGGTTTCGGCACGGAACATGCTGCCCGGAGGCAGGGCGGATTCCGCCGGATCGTCCGACTGGGCCCCCATGCTCCCGGTTCCCGGCTCCAACAGCTGCTGGCCGATGCCGGTGATGGGATAACCGTGGCATTGGCCGGAACCCGTCCCCCTGTGCCTATCCGGGCAGGGTCGGATGCTGCTGAGTTGGTCTTGACGCAAGAACGCGTTCGCGAGCTTGCCTTTTGGGAAGAGACGCTTTTGAACCGGCTGCCGGTGCCGGAGTGGCTCCCCAGCGTCCTGTCCGAGCTGCTCTCGGTGGAAGTGCCCTGTGCGGAGTCTTCCAACTGGGCCGGTGAAGCAGGTCTTTTGTCGAAGGAACGCTGTCCGGCCGTTTCGGTGGTGATCTGCACCTGCGACGATTTTGCGCCGCTGCCTTGGGCCGTCTACTCCGTTCTTCGCCAAACTTGTCCGAGCTGGGAGCTCCTGCTCGTGGACGACGGCTCTTCGGGAGAGATTCCTCCGCCCGAATGGCTCTCTCCCGATTCACGAATCCGCCGCTTCCGCTTCCAACCAAACCGGGGCAAGGCGCACGCTTTGAATGAAGCTCTTCCGTACGTTCGAGGAAAATGGCTGGTCGAGCTCGACCCGGACGACTGGCTGGAGCCGGAAGCGCTTGAAGTCCTGCTGGCCGCTTCGGAAGTCGGGACTAACGGGCCGCCTCTGCAGGCGATTGTGGCGGACCACCGCGTCTGGCGGCTCTCTTCCGGCAGCGGATGGCGGCCCGGCGGCTGTTCGCTGCCCTCCGCCCCGCTCAATTGGCGGACGCTCCTCCGGGATGCGCGGGTCTATGCACCCCGCTTATTCCGGACGGACCTGCTTCGCCGAATCGGCGGCTGGCCCGTCTTCCCGGACGAACCCGGCGGCGGACGTCTCTACGAGGATTTGCATCTCCTGGCGCGCTTGCTCCGCGCCGGGGAACCGATCGCTTTCGTCCCTAAGCCGCTGTACCATCGACGCGTGCGCCCGGAGAGCGTCAGCCAGCGGGACAAAGCGCGCTACGCGGCCTGGCGAGATTGGCTGACCCATCGCCTGGAACACGAATAACCGCATTCCGACGGCTACCGGAATGCGGTTCTTTTTTCCCCCATGAATGTCAACGGCTCGCCTCAGGCGGGCAAAACGCGAACGAACTGGACGGCGCTCAGCGGAATGACGAACTTGACCGGGGTGGCGTCATATCCGCCGATATCCGAATACACGGTCAGCACGCCATTCTCCGCCTGCATCAAGGTTCCGCTGTAGAACTGATTCTGCAGGAACACCTCGACGTCGCTGCCGAGACGGTCCTGCAAGGCTTCGATCAGACGAGGCGCATCCGGTCTCATGGCCGCCCTCCTCCTTCCGTGGCGGGAGGGGAAACCGCCTCAATCTGGGCATAGGGAATGTAAACCTCGTCCCCCGCCGCCTCCCGGATCAGAACGAAATCGGTGCCTGCCGCCAGAACCACTCCGTTCAGCGAGCCCGCTCCCGTGAAAATCGTCCATTCCCGGCCAATCCCCTCTTGAAACAGCTCGGACAAGGGACCGGCCGAAGTCAGTCCATCCACCTCAACCTCCAGCTTATTAAGCCGTTCCTCCACCACCCGGATATGTCCGCCCAAATGGCGCAGCTTCTGCTCGGCAGCGTCCAGCCGCCATTCCATCCGCTCCTGCCAATCGAACCAGCCTCGCCAGAAGCGGCGCGACAGGATGCGCCAGAATCCCGGCAGACGGCGCTTGCCGTAGGCTTCCGACTTTCTCAAAAGGTAGTCCCTCCTCCCTGCAAGCTACCCTATTCTATGAACGGGGCTTGCAGGAAGAAACGGCAGATTCCCTTAAGCCATGGCCCTTCCAGACCATGCGCGCGGGCTTACGCCAACGTGCGCTTCTTCGTCTCCCGGCCGAATGCGACCAGGACGATCACGCCGATAGCGATCACGCCGGCAAACAGGCCAAAGATGGCACTGTAGGAGTATTCCTTTTGCACCAGAACGCCGACCAGGTAAGGGGCAATGGCGCTGCCGATGCGGCCGAAGCCTGAGGCAAAGCCCGCTCCCGAGGCGCGAATCTCGTCGGGGTAATTCTCGGGCGTATACGCATACAGCGCGCCCCAAGCCCCGAGGTTGAAGAAGGACAGCAGCGCGCCCCAGACGAGCAGCTCCGTCTCCGAGCTCCCCGCGCCGAAGAACGCGGCGCAAACCGCCGTCATGGCGAGGAAGGCGGCCAGGGTGGGGCGGCGACCCCACCGCTCCACCAGCCAAGCGGCGGCAAAATAGCCGGGAAGCTGTGCGAGCGTCATCAGCAGGACGTATTTGAAGCTGTTGATCATCGTGAAGCCCTTGCCGACCAGAACCGAGGGCATCCACAGGAACATGCCGTAATAGCTGAAGGCCACGGCAAACCAGACGATCCACAGCACGGCCGTGCGGCGGCGGTGCTGACGGAACAGCGTTGCGACCGGCACCTTACGGCGCAGCTCGGCCGGGCGGGTCTCCGGGATGTTGCGGCGGATGAGCACGGCATAGACGACCGGGAGCGAGCCGGCCAGTACGGCGACACGCCAGCCGTAGTCCGGGATGACAAAAAATGCCAGCACCGCCGCGGCCAGCCAGCCTCCGGCCCAGAAGCTCTCCAACAGCACGACGGTGCGGCCCTTTTTGTCGGCGGGGGCAAGCTCGTTGACCAGGGTCGAAGCCACCGGCAATTCAGCCCCGAGGCCTAAGCCCATTACCAGCCGGCAGACCATCATGAAGCCGAGTCCGGGCGAGAAGGCGCTGGTCAGGCTCGCTGCGCCGAACAGCACCAGGGTGATGAGGAAGATCGGCCGGCGGCCAAGCCGGTCCGCCAGAAATCCGCCGAGCGGCGCGCCGATGGCCATTCCGGCGGTGGTGACCGTACCGAGCAGCCCCTTGTCGGCGGGCGTAAGCCCCCAATCGGCGGCAAGCTGGACGAGGATAAACGACAACAGCCCCACATCCAGCGCGTCAAACAGCCAGCCGAAGCCGGCCGACCAGAAGACGCGGCGGTAGGTCGGTTGAGCGGGTCGATTCATGGTGAAGCCCTCCTTTTGCATAGAACCGGTTATGGGTTTGTCTTATCTTTCACTTCAAAAGGCGGACTTCGAAATATGGCTTGTCCATTCGACAAAAAGACGCCTCTCCCGATTATCTCCAGGAAAGGCGTCTTTGACAAGCGGAAGCGGTTAGGGAGCGGCTTGAACGGGAAAGGTAGCGGATGTGGCGACTTTTCCTCTCGATTTCACCGTAATGGTGATGGAGTCTCCCGCTTTAGGTCGAATTGCAGACCCAAACATGTCATACGTAACCGGAGTGGATTCGGCATATTGAACCCAGGAACAATTTCTCCACGTTATCATGACTTGGTCCCCGTATTTAGCGGAAAGCATAATTCTATTCATTCCTTCGTACAGCGTGGAGCTGAGTAATACAACCGGCTCGGTTTGTCCTTCGTTCGGTTCGACTTGAACCTGTTGATGGATCGGTTTCTTGCCGTTTTGCACAACATAAAGAGTCAAAGACGTCACGTTGTCCGGAAGGGGACGGCCCAGCATTCCCATCTGATGGCCGAAAGCATAAGGGCCGAGCCGATTGTCGATCACATAATGGTTCTGATGATCATCCGTTATCTCGACGCGGTCAAAGCTGCCGTGAAGCCCGATTAAAAAGTCGCCGTTGTAGACAGGATCAACCTGCAAAGCAGAAACCGACGGTCCGGAGGCTTCCTTCACGGTTTTAATCAAAGCCACACTCGTTTCGAAGCCGCTTTTACTGGCGGTTAAGATGAGGCGGTCCCCCGGCTCCACATGATGAAGCAGCTGCACGCTTGCCTGACCATCGGCCGAAAACTGTTCGGAGGTCAAATCCAACATTCCGGTAGCGGCTCGCCAATGATAGACCTTTAGCAGGCTTTGCGGCTCAACCTTGGCTCTTATGGTATTGGTCCCCTCGATGAGATCGTCGGCGGACTCCGGAGAAGCCAACCTTTCTTTCAAGGGAGGAATCACGACGCTCGCCGGAATACTGACCAGCTTCCCCGGAACAAACGCGTATACATAATAAGTTGCCCCGGCAGGAAACTCCGACAAGTCGAGACTGCGCTCCGTTGAACCAATTTCTTCCGAACGCCCGGTTGGCATCAATCGGCCGCTCGCATCTTTAAGGTATAAGAATGCCCCTGATTCGGTTGAGACTTGCAGATCCGACAGCGACGATAGACGTTTTACCAAAGGCGTTCTCGTTCTTCCTGCCGCCTTTTTTGTTGTCAGTTCAACTTTTCCGGAAGGGGATTTTCCCGGTGATTGAGAAGTCAGGATCATTTTTTGCCCCGCTTGCACAACGAGGCTAGGACTAAATATCACATGATCTCCGCCATAGCCGTAAGTGACCGATTGGGAATAACCCTTTCCCTCCACATTCAGGAGCACGGCTTGCGGAGATGAAGCATGAAGAACCAGCGGCCCCGCATAGAGCGGCTCGGCGGCAAGAGTTCCCGTTTGGGGCGTTTGACCCGAAGCGGCTTCTACTTTTACATCCGTCTGCGGGCTGGCCGCTTTCCCCGGTTCCGTGGCGGTGACATGCAGAACGGTTCCTTTTGTCAGAGGATTGGAAAAGCCAATAGCGAAAAACCCGTTCGAATCGCTGAAGCCCCCTTCAACCCACCGATTACTGCTGTCCATCGCGAGAATGTAGGCGCCTGGCTGGCTCTTGCCGCTGAGCAAGAAATCCCCGATATGAGCAGGATTAACGATGGGAGAACGGCTCTCTCCCGCCGGATGAAGAACAGCTACCGTAAGAGGCGCACTTTCCCGTTCCCCTTCCCGCTGGGCGGTGATGGAAATCTCGCCGGAGAGAACACGGTAGGAAGCCGTTCCCAAGCTGACAAAAAAACCTCCCGCTCGTTCGGCGATCCCCTCTCCGATCTTGCGCCCCTCATGGTACACCCGAACGGTCGCCGGCCCGTCGACCATCCCTTCCACGCCTCGGCTTTGGGCATAATAGTGGTTTACGCTGTAAGGACTGGCGGTAACGGGACCTGGCGCTTGTGTGGGATTCGGAGAACCGGTCGGCAAGGGTGAAAAGAGGATGCTATTAAGGGATTCTGGCGTTTCCACAAACGGCGCAGGCGTGGAACCGGCTTCCGCCACCACAGGCGGCATCGCTCTTGAAGCGACCGCAGCAGCGCCAACCTCCGGCTTCTCCTTGGAGAGGGATGGTGCAGATTTAGCTTCCATAAATCCATGCGTCCCCGAATAAGGAGCGAGCACCAGCAGCAAAGTCAGGAGTCCGCCGACGATGCCTTTCAATGGTTTTGTTCTCATATAAGCCTCCCCGCAAGCGTAATATCCTGTTATTTCCATGAAGTTGTCGTCATTATATCACGCGGCGCCCACTCCTTCTATTGCAAAATTCAGCCCTTCCACCTATCCGCTGTTAATTCGGAAGGCCGAAGGGCTGAATAAATATTGGTTAACATGGGACGAATTGTTCTTAAGGGGCCTGGACAACGAAGCTCTTGACGACCGCTTGCTTGCCTGGGGTAACCGCAATAATATCGATGCGATCGCCAATATTTTCATAGGTCAGATTCATATTAAATTGATTATAACTGGAATCCAGTATGGTAATTATCCGGGATACAGCCCCGTTAATTCGGACCACAATGTAATCCCTAGGCTTTCCTTGGTATTCAAATGAATTATTTGCAGCTGCAACAAATTGGTTGGCAATAATCGATACCGAATCTGTCACTCCGTTAACCGGAGTGACTGGAATCTCCACGGAAACTCGCTTCCTTCCTACTTGTTGCACTGTTGCGATAACTTTCTTTGAACCCATAGGAATGGGGTTATCTAAATAAGAAGAACCATAGGAAATCCCCGAGCCAGAACCCAATACAGCCCCTTGTTCATCCGTTATCGAAACATAAGAATAAGGCTGTCCATCCATTGAAATGAAATTATTTATGAAATAGTTTCCTTCGTAAACGGTTCCGTAAACAATAGGCTCCGAAGACATCGACGCCGATTCGGGTAAGGCCTGAACGGTGATAACCGATGCCGCACTTGCTTCGCGTCCTTCTTGATCGGCAATTACCAGAAACTTGTCTCCTATCGCAACAGGCTTAATCATTGAATACAGACACGTCCCATTCAAAGTGGTCGTGAACGCCTCGGATTGTTCCATTTCACTATCCACCGAAAGCGAATATACCCGCAATTGAGTATTCGGCTCGGATTGGATAAGAAAATTTACATCTCCTTCATAAACCGCACTTAGAACGGTTGGTTTCGGAGCTCGATCCACAACAGGCGCTACAGAAATGGAGACGGGATCGCTCGTTTCCCTATATTGGGATTGGGCATAGAGCTGATAGGTCTTACCCGGCAGCAGATGGACATCAAGTTTCCGCGCCCCCATTGCCCGCTCAAAGACCGGGAAAACTAAATTACCCTGGTCATCCCGCAAGAAGAGATAAGAGTAATCGTCCGCTATCACATGCAGCGCATTGTATTTCGCTTGGCCTACAACGGGCTTCCGCGTCTTTTCAAAAGTGGAGGTCACCGAATAGGGTTGTTCATCCGACGGAGCTTGCCCCGGGGACTGAACACGCAAAGATACGCGATCGGTCGGCTTAATCAAAATATCGGGATTAAAATACGAAAAGGTTCCATCCGTCCGCTGGTAGACATAATAGTGGCTGGAATTAACCGTTATTTCCATGCAGGTTAAGCCCGGTGTGAGCTGTGCAGAGAGAAGGATAGGCCCGGTGGAAAGTTCTTGTACGTAGGTTCCCAGATAGGTCTTCTCCTCTGTATTTGGCAAACCTACCGTCACCACAACGGGCTCGCTTGAATCTTTACCCATGTCCTGGGCTGTGATCTGCAATACTTCTCCCTCTCGACGCTCGCCGATCGGAATGATGTAGCTGCCATTGGACGTGGCCAATCCGCTCTCGATGAAGGAACCATTGGAATCCTTTATGGAAATATACGAATTGACTCGGGCTTTTCCCGAAATGATAAAATCCCCCGAGTGGATGGGGTCAACCGAAGGAAGATTACTGCGCTCGCGAGGAAGGGAGGGGTTGATTTTAACGTTTAGCGGCAAGCTCTCCCTCTCCCCTGACCGTTGGGAAGTCACCTGCAACATGCCTTCCACGATTTGATCCGGATGATTGGAAATGGCAGCAGAAAAGTTCCCGGCATAGTCCGATTCACATTGACCTACCAAATTGGTCTTGTAGTATATTCTGACCGTAGAATGGCCGTCGACAAGTCCGGAAAGATATTCATCATTCGCTGTGTAGGGGTTAGCAAAATAAGGTGAAGCCACATTGGGATCACCTTGCCCCATCGTTGGCGCCGGTGTAGCCGTTGGCGTCGATGTCGGTGCAGCCGTTGGCGCAGGCGTTGCCGTACCCGTCGGGGGCGGCGTGCTTACCGGAGGGACATAACCGCCGCCGCCCACTACCGGCGAAGGGGTCGGAGACGGCGTGGTCGAAGCCGATGGAGTCGGAGTCGAGGAGGCAGCCGCGGCTTCCAGCTTGGCTGCCTGCTGAGCATACTCCTCCTTGTTTACATAGAAGCTGTACGTCAACTTCGCCAGCGCTTGCCGCTCCGCCTTAGCCGAAGGCTGGAAGTACACCTTCCCGTCCGCCTGCTTCACGCCTTGAATAAAACCCAGTTCTGCGGCAAGCGATACCGCCGGTAAGGCCCAGGCCGAGATTTGGGCGGCATCGGCGAACTCGGACTTACCGGCCAGCTTCTTTGCCGTCTCTTCCAGTCCCATCGCCCGGACATAGAAAACCGCCAGCGCTTCGCGGCTCACCTGCTCATTCGGCGAGAAGCTCGTCGCCGAGGTTCCCGTCGTGATGCCCGCCTTCACCAGAGCGCCGACGTAGCCCTTATACCAGGCGTTTGCCGGAATATCCTTAAAAGAAGCCGCCGCTTGCGGATTTTCCGGAAGCCCCAGCGCCAGGGTTAACACCTTTGCCATTTCGGCACGGGTGGAGCCTGCCGTCGGGTTAAAACTTCCTGACCCGTTCCCGCTCAGAATGCCCAGCTTTACCAGTTCCATGATCTCTGTCTTCGCGTACGACTTTTCCACATCCGTGAAATTCGTCGCGGTCGGCGGCACAGCAATCGACGCTGCTGCAGCTCGACCTGCCGTTCCTGCAAAAGAACCGGCCGTCAATGCCAGAGCCAAGGCTCCGGTGAGTATCTTTCTACTAACTGCGTTCTTCATCGTATCCTCCCTAATGAACGAATATCCCATTCTATTGAACCTGCTATAACGCTGAATCTCCCTTTGCGTCCGTGCAAGTGAATAGACGGAAAACATTCCACATTGTACCATTGGGACAAGCTTCCATCAAGGACTAATTGCTCACTTTTCGACAAAATCAAACCTTTTTTCCCATGGGAGTTAGCTCCCATAAAAAAACTCCCCCAAGCGAATAGTCGCTTGAAGGAGTATAGGGTAAGCCGCCCCTCACAACCGGGGCAACTGCCAATCGATCGGCTCCTCGCCGTGTTCCTGCAGGAACTGGTTGGTGCGCGAAAAGGGGCGGCTGCCGAAGAAGCCGCGGTGCGCGGACAACGGGCTTGGGTGCGGCGAGCGGATGACGCCGTGGCGGCCCGTGTCGATCATCGGCAGCTTGCTCTGCGCCGGGCTTCCCCAGAGGAGGAAGACCACGGGCCGGTCGAGGGCGTTCACCGTCTGAATCACCTTGTCGGTGAAGATCTCCCAGCCCTTGCCCTTGTGCGAGTTGGCTTTGCCCGCTTCCACGGTCAGCACCGTGTTGAGCAGGAGCACGCCCTGCTTGGCCCAATGGGTGAGGTTGCCGTGGTTCGGAATGAGACAGCCCAGGTCGTCGTGCAGCTCCTGCAGCATATTGCGCAAGGAGGGCGGGACGGGGACGCCCGGCTTCACGGAGAAGCTGAGCCCGTGCGCCTGACCGGGGCCGTGGTACGGGTCCTGCCCGAGGATGACCGCCTTGACTTGATGCAGAGGCGTAGTGTGTAGGGCGTTGAAGATATCGTGCATGTCCGGATAAACCGTATGCGTCCGGTATTCCTGGGCCAGGAACGCGCGCAGCTCGCGGTAGTACGGCTTTTCAAATTCGCCGTTCAGCGGCTCCGCCCAGTCGTTTTGCAAGATGGCCATTCCGATCCTTCCTTTATTCCGTGATTGATTTCTTGAGCCGAGTCGAGCTTCGACACGTTCTTCCTTTTCTCTCATTCTAGCATAGAGGAACCTCCCGCTCCATCCGGAGTCGTCCTACCGTAATTACCCAAGAAGAGGCTGCCAACCCTTTTCCGTTCGGCGTATCCTTCTCCCCCTTCTCCCCCTGCTCTCCCTTCTTTCCCTTCTCACCTTTCCTAGTTCCTTTCCCCTTTCCTGCGCTTCCCAATCCTTTCTCTATGCGTCTCTATTGTCCCCCTGCTTCCCACCCGTTCCCTACGAAAAATCGACAATCTTCGAACAGTTTCTTCCTTTCTCGGAAAAGCCCTTTTCAGAACCGGCCAGCTAAGCTATAATACTCCCATGCCAAGGAAGGTTCGCCGATCGGGCGTTCCTTCGACAGCGAGAACGGCGGCCATTCCGTCCATGAGGCCGGGCCTGCCGAACAATCGAATACGCTCGTATAATAGCGGGAATATGGCCCGCAAGTCTCTACCTGATCACCGGAAATGATCGGACTACGAGTGCCCGCACGCCCGCTTCCACCGACCGCGCCCCCTGGGGAACGGCCGCAACAAGCGGACGCCTTGCCGCGCACCTGTCAGACCGCTTCTCCGACGAAGGAGAGGCGGTCTTTTTGCTGCAACCGGTACAGTCAAAACCAGACACAGGGGGATTCACATGCAATTGCTCATGAACAAAATCGCCGAAGAAGGCATCGTCCTCTCGGATCAGGTGCTCAAGGTGGACGCCTTCTTGAATCACCAGGTCGATCCCGAGCTGATGCTCGCCGTCGGCAAGGAATTCGCCGGCCGCTTCGCGGAAGCCGGCATCACCAAGGTGCTGACGCTGGAATCGTCCGGCATCGCGCCCGCCGTCATGACGGCGCTCACGCTCGGCGTGCCGCTGATCTTTGCCCGCAAGCGGAAATCGCTCACCTTGACCGAGGACATTCTCGTCGAGAAAGTCTATTCCTTCACCAAACAGGAAACCAACGAGGTGACGGTGTCGAAGAAATTCCTCCTGCCCGGGGACCGGGTGCTGGTCATCGACGACTTCCTCGCCCGGGGCGAAGCGGCGACCGGCCTAGCCCGCATTGTGGAAAAGGTTGGAGCGGAGGTAGCCGGGATCGGCATCGTCATCGAGAAGTCGTTCCAGGACGGCGCCCGCAAGCTGGCGGAGGCCGGCTACCGGGTGGAATCGCTCGCCCGCATCGCTTCGCTCGGAGAAGGCCGCGTGACGTTTGCCGAATAACACGCGCCACTGCCCGTAGCCAAAGCCCGGAAACCTGCTATATAGACGGAACAAAAGAAAGCCGGAGAAGAGGAAGATCATGAAGAAGCATAGCGTTCGCCTTTGATCCCGGATTTCCCCTAAAAAATTCATTCCGGAATCGGGGATCAACCGCGATCGGAATGATATTCCATCTGCGCAGGCGCAAAAGTTAGGGTCTCGTCTATATACATTCAATAACTCATAGGAGAGTGCAAGAATGTCCAAGTGGTTCAAACTGTTTTCCCTGGGATTGCAGCATGTCCTCGCCATGTACGCCGGTGCGGTCGTCGTGCCGCTGATCGTCGCCGGAGCCGTCGGCCTGACTCCGCAGCAGACGGCTTACCTGGTCGCCATCGACCTGCTTACCTGCGGCCTGGCTACCCTGCTGCAGGTGTGGAAAAACAAAGTGTTCGGCATTGGCCTGCCGGTCGTGCTCGGCTGTACCTTCACCGCCGTCGGCCCGATGATCTCGATCGGCACCAAGTTCGGCATGGGCGCCATCTACGGCTCAATCATCGTGTCCGGGCTCATCGTATTCCTGCTCGCTCCGCTGTTCGGCAAGATCATCCGCTTCTTCCCTCCGGTCGTCACCGGCTCCGTCGTGACGATCATCGGCATCAGCCTCATTCCGGTTGCCATCACCGACATGGGCGGCGGCGACGCCTCCGCCGAGACCTTCGGCGACCTGGGCAACCTGGCCCTCGCCTTCGGCGTGCTGGTGCTGATCCTGCTGCTGAACCGCTTCGCGACAGGCTTCCTTCGTTCCATCTCCGTGCTGGTCGGCCTCGTCGTCGGCACCTTCGCCGCTTACCTGATGGGCAAAGTCGATTTCAGCTCGGTTCGGGAAGCCTCCGCCTTCCATATCGTCAAACCGTTCTACTTCGGCACGCCGGAATTCCATCCGTCCGCCATCCTCATCATGACCCTCGTCGCCATCGTCAGCGTCGTGGAATCGACCGGCGTCTTCGTGGCCCTGGGCAAGATCTGCGACAAGGAAATCGCCCCCGCCGACCTGACCCGCGGCTATCGCGCCGAAGGGCTCGCCAGCGTTCTCGGCGGCATCTTCAACGCCTTCCCGTACACCACCTTCTCGCAAAACGTCGGCCTCGTGCAGATGACCAAGGTCAAGACGCGCGACGTGATCGTCATGGCCGGCGCCCTGCTCGTGCTGCTCGGTTTCCTGCCGAAGGTAGCCGCGGCTACCACCATCATCCCGAGCCCGGTGCTGGGAGGCGCGATGATCGCCCTGTTCGGCATGGTCATGTCCTCCGGCATCAAGATGCTGAGCGACGTTGACCTCTCCAACCACGAGAACCTGCTGATCATCGCCATTTCCGTCGGTATCGGCATGGGCGTCTCGGTAATGCCGAGCCTGTTCGGCAAGCTGCCGGAGAACCTGCAGGTGCTCGCCGACAGCGGCATCGTTGCCGGCAGCATCACCGCCGTGCTGCTGAACATCCTGTTCAATATGACTCGCCGCAGCAAGAAGGCCGGTACCGCCGCCGAAGCCAGGCAAGAGGTCGCCTGACGGCCGACGGGATTCCTACCCGCGGTTCGGCTTTCCGGCGCCCCGGATATATGACAGAAACGCTGCTGGTCCGAATAGGGCCGGCAGCGTTTTTTTGTCGGAAGGGCCGCGAAGCGGCCGCATTTACAGGTCCAGAGCTTCTCCCGGCGCGAGCACTTTGCCGCGGATGTCCCTTTCCGCCAGCAGCGCGAGAAAGTCCTCCGGATTCTGCCGGATGGGCGGGAACGTGTTGTAATGAATGGGGACGACAATTTTCGCCTTCAGCCATTCCGCCGCGATCGCCGCATCCTCCGGCCCCATCGTATAGTGGTCGCCGATCGGGAGGAAGGCGACGTCAATGTTGTGCTGTTCGCCGATCAGCTTCATGTCGCCGAACAGCGAGGTATCTCCGCAGTGGAGAATCGTCCTCCCTTCCATCTCGATCAGGAACCCTGCCGGAATTCCCATATAAATGGGAAGTCCGTCCGGCCCCGTAACGCTGGAGCTATGGAACGCTTGCACCATCTTGATGTGGGCGAACGGCGTCCGGTAGCGGCCGCCGAGGTTCATGCCCACCGTCGGAGCTCCGCTCTTGCCGAGATATCGGGCAAGCTCCGGCGTCGCCACGATCGGCGCCTCGCAGCGGAGCGAGATCGCGGCGGCATCGCCCACATGATCGGCATGGCCGTGCGTGAGCAGCACGTAGTCCGCTTCAATCTCTTCCGCCCGCGCGACCGCCAAGGGATTGCCCGTCAGGTAGGGGTCCACGATCAGCGAGCGGCCGCCTCCCGTGATCTGAATGCATGCATGTCCGTGAAACCGGATTTCCATATCGACAGCTCCTTTGGATAAGATTCTCTTCTCTTTTTAACCCGAAATCGACAGAGGTTGCAAGTACACGCCCTTCAGGCCGGTAAGACCCCCGCCTGAGCTCCCGGAACGGCCGCCTCCGGGTCCGACAAGTAAAGCAAAATCCAAAAAACCGCCCGGATGGGCGGTTTACGTTCGTTCAGCCAGATAGGAGGACTATTGCAGGAAATCCCAAAGCTGCTTGGCGATCAAAAGCGCGCTCATGCTGAGGAACAGCGGCCGGACGAAGCGGGTTCCCTTCTTGATCGCGAGCTGACTGCCGACAAGTGAGCCAAACACCATCGCCAGCCCCATAGCCAGGCCGATCCGGTAGTCGATCGAACGGAATACCGCGAACATCGACAGGCTGGCGAGGCCGCTGCACAGGTTGAGCACCTTGGCATTCCCGGCCGCTCCGACAAAATCGAAGCCCACCAGCAGGAAAGCAAAGATCAGGAACGAGCCCGTTCCCGGGCCGAAGAAACCGTCGTATCCGCCGAGGACAATCGCCGTTGTCGTCAGGCAGATCGCGCTCTTGCCGGTGAGTCCCGCATACGTCCGCTGGTCGCCCATCTGCTTGCGGGTGAGGGTAAAGACGGTGACGACGAGCAGCATGACGATCATCATCGGCCGAAGAAAGCTGGAGGGAACCCAGTGCAGAATCGTCGTGCCAATCGCTCCGCCGATCGCGGAGAAGAGGCACAAGCGCTTCACCAGGCTTTTGTCCACGCGCCCGGATTTCACGAACGACAGCGTGCTGGTCAGACTGGAGATGGAGGAAGCGAGCTTGTTGGTGCCGAGCACCAGATGCGGCGGAATACCGGTCGCCATCAGCACCGGCAAGGAAATCATCCCGCCGCCGCCTACCACCGAATCGACAAACGCAGCCAAAAAACCTCCGGCCATGATAAACATCAGCATACCTAGCGACAGCCCGTCCATTGTCAGTTAGCCCCCGAGATCGTACGGATGACCGCAGGCATTTCCCGTTCGCGGCCACAAGCGACGTGTAATAGTGAGTCCGATTCCTCTTTAAATGCAACCCCAGCATACACCCGAATAACCTGACATGATGTGATATATGTAACGTTTTGATCATTTTTTTTGATGAATGTGAGAACATTTTTGTATTGAATTTTTCCATCATTTCGTTCGCCCCCGCCGCTTATTGGAAAGATTCCATATTGACGCTCGGACGGATTCCGGCTAAGATATAGCTGTAATTGAAAACGCTTTAAGTTTCGCGGCATGTTACCGTATTCGGGCATGAGCCGTAAAGAATCCGTTTCCTCTATCGGGCGGCATTCTTTGCGGCTTTTCTGTTTGTATTGGGCTATCCTGCGAAAAAGGGGGACGTTCATGAGCGAGGGGATTCGCCTCCGAGTCGAGCGCATCATCGGCAACAATGTGGTTCTGGCGGTTCATCCCCAGACCGGCAAAGAAATGATGGTGATGGGCAAAGGGCTCGGCTATTCGCTGAAGGCGGGCGCGCTGCTGGCGGCGAACGATCCGCGTATCGAAAAAAAGTTCCGGCTGGACGACCAGCAGCAGATGAAGCAGTACCAGCGGCTGACGGAGACCATCCAGCCCGAGATTCAAGAGCTCGCCGACCGGATGATCCGGCTGATCTCGGCCGAGCTCACGCCCAATCTGAACGAGGGCATCCTTACCGCGCTTCCCAGCCACCTGCAATTCGCCGTCTACCGGCTGCAGAACGGGATGGAGATCAACAATCCGTTTCTGCAGGAGACCAAGTCGCTCCTCCCCGATGAATACGAGGTCGCCAAGCAGGCCGCCGCGATGATCGGAGAAGCTTTTCAGGTGGAGGTGCCGGAGGACGAGATCGGGTTCCTGACGTACCACGTCTATTCCGCCGTCAAGCATATTCCCGTCAAGGTGCTGGTGGAATGGTCGAACCTGATCGCGCAGATGGTTCAGCTCGTGGAGCAGGAATGCGGGCTGTCTCTTCCCCGCGACAGCAGCGATTACATGCGGCTGATCTCGCACCTGCGGTTCGCCCTCGACCGGATCAGCCTGAACAAGACGGAGAGAAATCCGTTCATCCGCGGCATCAAAAAGCAGTACAAGACCGAATACGCGCTGGCCCTCAAGCTGGCCGGACTCATGGAGCGGCACCTCCGCACATCCGTCCCCGAAGACGAGGTGGGGTACATCGCAATGCACCTGTACCGGCTCCTTCAGCATTATCCGGCAATCTGAAGGCAGGTCAGCTCCGGTCCTTCGGGAATCGGCAGAACGGAAGCTTGTAAGTGAGGTTGCCCATCACGCTTTGGACAGACAAGGAGGATCCACATGCTGGAAAAATGGCTTGGCAAAAAGACCAAGCAACCGCCGCTCATCGAGATCGCCGCCCCGTTGACAGGGAAGGCCGTATCGCTCGCGGAGGTGCCCGACGAAGCCTTCTCAGGCGGCTTCATGGGAGAGGGAATCGCCATCGAGCCGAGCGAAGGCCTCTTGGTCGCCCCGTTCGACGGAACCGTCGCCCATCTGATCGACACGCATCATGCGGTAATCGTCGAGCACGCAAGCGGCCTGCAGCTTCTGCTGCACATCGGCGTCAATACGGTCGGATTGAAGGGAAGCGGCTTCACCGCCCAAGTGAAGACAGGAGACCGGATTCGATCCGGGCAGCCGCTCATCGAGTTCGATCCGGAAGCCATCCGGCGGGCGGGGTATCCGCTCATTACCCCGGTCGTGGTGGCCAACATGGAGGCGGCGCAGCGGGTCAGCGCCTTTGAAGGCGAGACGGTCCGGAGCGAAACCCGGCTGCTCCAAGTGGCTTTGCAGGTTTGATCCAAGTCCCATATCATGAGGAGGCTGAAAAATGTTAGCGTTTCTCCAGAAAATCGGGAAGTCCCTGATGCTTCCCGTCGCCGCCATGCCGGCGGCCTCGCTGCTCATGCGGTTCGGCAACGTCGACTACGTTAAGGAATTTCATCTGGGCAAGGACGTGGGCGGCTTTCTGAACCAGTACATCGCCCCCTTCCTGGCCGCGGGCGGCGACGCCATCCTGGGCGGCCCGGTGCTTCCCCTCATCTTCGCCGTCGGGGTCGCCATCGGGCTCGCCGGCGACGCGGTGGCCGCGCTGACCGCCGTGATCGCTTACCAGGTGCTGGCCAATGTGTTCCTGAAGATCCCCGTCGCCTTTGCCGATATCGTCGGCAAGGACACCGTGCTCAACGCCGGGGCGCTCGGAGGCATCCTCGTCGGCATCATCTCCGCTTTCTTCTATAACAAGTACCACAACATCAAGCTGCCCGACTGGCTCGGCTTCTTCGGCGGCAAGCGCTTCGTGCCGATCGTCACCTCGTTCTTCATGGTCTTCTTCTCCGTCGGCCTTGGCCTCGTCTGGAGTCCGATCCAGCATGGGCTGGATACGTTCGGCAACTGGGTCATCGGCCTCGGCGCGTTCGGATCGGCCGCCTTCGGGGTCGGCAACCGCCTGCTCCTGCCCTTCGGCCTGCATCACATCTTCAACAACATCGCCTGGTTCCAGATCGGCACCTTCACCGACTCCGCCGGCGAGGTTTGGCGCGGCGACCTGCCCCGCTTCTTCCACGGCGACAAGACGGCAGGCATGTTCATGACCGGCTTCTTCCCGATCATGATGTTCGCCCTTCCGGGTCTCGCGCTCGCCATCATTCATACCGCCAAGCCGGAAAAGAGAAAGATGATCGCCTCCGCCTTCCTGGGCACCGCCCTCGCCTCCTTCCTTACCGGGATCACCGAACCGCTGGAATTCTCCTTCATGTTCATTGCACCGGTCCTGTACGGCGTGCATGCCGTGCTCACCGGCGTAGCTGGGTATATCACCTATATCCTGGATATGAAGCTGGGCTTCGGCTTCTCCGCCGGTCTGATCGACTACCTGATCAATTTCCAAATCTCCTCGAAGCCGCTCTTGCTGATCCCGGTCGGCCTCGCCTACCTGGTTCTGTACTACGTCTTGTTCCGCTTCCTGATCGTGAAGCTGAAGCTGAAGACGCCGGGCCGCGAGGACGACGACTTGCTGGACGAGGACGGACCGGGCACCGGCCGGCAAGCGGCGGCAAGCGCGCTGAAGGAGAAGGCCGCCGCCGTCATGACCGCGCTTGGCGGAGCCGGCAACCTGGCCAGCGTCGATGCCTGCATCACCCGCCTGCGGCTCGTGGTCAAGAATGACAAGGAGATCAACGAGCCCGCGCTGAAGCGGCAAGGAGCGGCCGGCGTCATCCGCCTCGGCCAGGGAAGCGTTCAAGTCATCTTCGGCACGCAATCGGAGGCGCTGAGCGACTCGATCAAGAAGCTCATCGCCGACGGAACTGCCGAGACCGGCAGGCTGAGCGACACGACCCGCTAAGGGAACGTCGGCGCCGCAGCCAAGCTATTCAGAGAAAGGCCGGTACCGGCCGGCCTAATTCCAACTACAGGAGTGGACCTCTCATGCAAAGCGAACATATCATTTTGAACCCGAACGGCATTCACGCCCGCCCTGCCCGCAAGATCGTCACCACCGCTTCGGGTTACGGCTGTTCCGTCTTCCTGGAAAAGGACAGCAAGCGGGTGAACGCCAAGAGCTTGGTCGGGGTGCTCACCTTGGGCGGCAAGCAGGGCGACCGCATTCGCCTCATCGCCGAAGGCGAAGACGCGGAGCAAGCGGCCGCCGAGCTTGGGGCCATTCTGGAAGCCGTCTGGGACGAGAAAGCGGCCGGGGAGTGAGCGCATGTATACGCTATTGAAAGGAATCGCCGCCGCCCCCGGCATCGGCATGGGGAAGGCGGCGGCGAAGGGGCAACGGCCGGAGCAGAGGCAGGCCGACGCTGCGGCCTCGGTCTCCCTTACCCCGCAAGCCGCCGAGGAAGAGCTGCTCCGGTACGGACTGGCAGCCGAAGTCGCCGCCCGTGAGTTGGAGGAGCTCGCGGAGCGGACGCGGGAGAGAATGGGCGCCGAGGAGGCCGAAATCTTCGAGACGCATCTCCTCTTGTTCGGCGACGAGGAGTTCGACGGCGGCATCCGTCGGCGAATCCGCGGGGAACGCAAGCCGGCCGCTCTGGCCGTCGAGGAGACGGCCAGCGAAGTCGCCGCGCTCTTGGAGAGCCTCGACGATGAGTACCTGAGCGGCCGCGCGGCCGACATTCGCGATGTCGCGGCGCGCCTCCTCCGGCATCTGGCCGGAGAGGGCGGCTCCGAAAGCGCGGCGGTCCTGCGCGGCGCAGAGGAACAAGCGGCCGGGAAGGAGTCCGAGCCGGCCGCCGGACCGCCGGTGCTGCTCGCGGCCGACCTCAGCCCGTCCGACACGGCGCAGCTTGACAAGAGCGCCGCCGCCGGATTCGCCACGGCCGCCGGAGGGCGCACCTCGCATTCGGCGATCATGGCCCGCTCGCTCGGCATCCCCGCCGTCGTCGGGTTGGGGCCGGCGCTGCTTGCTGCCATGGCCGACGCCCGTTACGTCATTGTGGACGGCGACGCCGGGGTGCTGCACATCAATCCCGGCGACGCCCTGATTGGGGAATACGAACGCCGACAGCGCGAGGCGGAAGAACGAGCTCGATCTTACGGACGGCTGCTTGCCGAGGAGACGCGCTCGCAGGACGGACGCCGGGTCGAGCTGGCGGCCAACATCGGCAGCGCGCGCGACGCCCGCGCCGCCGCAGCCGCCGGCGCCGAAGGGGTCGGCCTGTTCCGCACCGAGTTTCTCTATATGGACCGGGAGGCGCTTCCCTCCGAGGACGAGCAATTCGCCGCTTACCGGGAGGCGGTCGAGGCTTTTAACGCCAAGCGTCAACCGGTAGTCATTCGCACCCTGGACATCGGCGGGGATAAGAAGCTGCCTTATCTGCCTCTGCCGCAGGAGGAGAATCCCTTCCTCGGCCACCGCGCTATCCGGCTGTGCCTGGACCAAACCGACCTCTTCCGTACGCAGCTGAGGGCGATTCTGCGCGCCAGCGCCTACGGGAACGTTAAGATCCTGTTCCCGATGATCGCCGCCCTGTCCGAATGGCGGCGGGCCAAAGCCTTGCTCGATGCAACGAAGGAAGAGCTTGCCCGCGAAGGCCTCCCGTTCAACGCGGAGACGGAGACCGGCATCATGATCGAGATCCCCGCCGCCGCGCTGATGGCCGACCGGTTTGCAAAGGAAGTGGATTTCTTCAGCATCGGCACCAACGATCTGGTCCAGTACACCTTGGCGGCCGACCGGATGAACGAGCGGCTTGCCTACCTGACCGACCCGTTCTACCCGGCGGTCCTGCGGCTTATCGATCGGGTCATCCGCGCCGCCCGGGCGGAAGGCAAATGGACCGGCATGTGCGGCGAGATGGCCGGTCACCCGCTCGCCCTGCCGATCCTGCTCGGGCTCGGGCTTCAGGAATTCAGTATGTCCGCCCCCTCGATCCTGCCCGCCCGCTCCTGGCTCGCCCGGCTCGACTCGCGCGAATGCGAGGCGCTTGCCGCGGAGGCGCTGGAGCTGGAGGAGCCGGACGAGGTGCGGGCGCTCGTCGAGGCGAGATTCCCTTTCCTCGCTGCCGGCCAGGCCTAAAAAAACGCAGCGCCCGAGGTCCAATGGGACTTCGGGCGCTGCGTTTATTATAAGGAAACAAGCGAGACAACAGCTTACCGGTGCGTCGCCCGGTGGCCTTCAAAGGCCGCGGCGTTGGTGTCGACTTCCGTCTCCGTTTGAACGGCGGGCACGGCCTTGCGGTCGGCTCCGGCGGCAATCGCCGACGGGGCTTGCTTGCCGTTCTTGCCTTCCTCGATGCCCTGCGCGATCAAGCGGTTGGCGCGGTCGACCTCTTCGTCGGTCGGCGAACGGAAGTGGGCGCCGGGGTAAGCCTTGCCCATCTGCTCCCACTTGTAGATGCCCATCGTGTGGTAGGGGAGCAGCTCCAGCTTTTCCACGTTGTTCAGGGTGCCGATGAACCGGCCGAGGTTGAGCAGGTCCTCTTCGTCGTCGTTGACGCCGGGGATGAACACGTGGCGGATCCAGACCTTCTTGCCGATATCCGACAGGTACCGGGCAAAGCGCAGCATCCGGTCGTTCGGCTGGGCGGTCAGGGCGATGTGCTTGTCCCGGTCGATGTGCTTCAGGTCAAGCAGCACCAGATCGGTGACTTCCATCAGCCCGGCCACGTGGTCCGGCTCGCAGAAGCCGTTGGAATCGAGGGTCGTATGCAGATTCCAACGCCGTTTGCACTCGCGGAACAAGGCTTCGACGAAGCCCGCCTGCAGCGTCGGTTCGCCGCCGGTCACAGTGAGGCCGCCCTTGGAGCGGCGGTAGTAGGACAGGTACGGCGCAATTTCGTCGGCGATCTCGTCGACGGTCACGCCCCGGCCCCCTTTCATCTCCCACGTGTCCGGGTTATGGCAGTACTGGCATTGCAGCGCGCAGCCCTGCATGAACAGCACAAAGCGAATGCCGGGGCCATCCACGGTACCGAAGGTTTCCACGGAGTGTATACGTCCTTGCATCGTCATCACGTCTCCTTCCAGGCGGCTTGCGCAAGGGGTGGCGGTTATCGAAAAGCCGGGGCCTCGAAACGGCGGTCCTCCTACAGTCGGCATCCGCGTTTCAGGGGCCCCAGGGCTTGCAGGTTTGTTGGTAGTGGTGCTTCGCTTCAGCCGGACCGGCTTACATCGAGCGGTGGAACGTCCGGTTGATGACGTCGAGCTGTTGTTCGCGGGTCAGCTTGATGAAGTTGACGGCGTAGCCGGATACCCGGATGGTCAGCTGCGGGTAGTTCTCCGGATGATCCATCGCGTCGATCAGTTGTTCGCGGTCGAACACGTTGACGTTCAGGTGGTGGCCATGGCTGGACATGTACCCGTCAAGCAGCGAAGCCAGGTTGTCGATCCGCATGTCGAGGTCCTTGCCGAGCGCCTTCGGAACGATGGAGAAGGTGTTGGAAATACCGTCCATGCTGTGTTCGTACGGGAGCTTGGCGACGGATTCGAGCGAAGCGAGCGCGCCCTTCTTGTCGCGGCCGTGCATCGGGTTGGCACCGGGAGCGAACGGTTCGCCCGCCTTGCGGCCGTCCGGCGTGGTACCGGTCTTCTTGCCGTACACGACGTTCGAGGTGATCGTCAGGACGGACATCGTGTGCATCGCATTGCGGTACGTCGGGTGCTTGCGGATCATGTTCATGAACATTTCCACTAGCTCGACGGCGATCTGGTCGACGCGTTCGTCGTTGTTGCCGTACTGCGGGTATTCGCCTTCGATGCGGAAGTCCACGGCGATGCCCTTCTCGTTGCGGATCGGGTAGACCTTGGCATGCTTGATGGCGGACAGGGAGTCGGCGGCGACGGAGAGGCCGGCGATGCCGGTTGCCATCGTGCGCAGGATGTCCTTGTCGTGCAGAGCGAATTCGATCCGTTCGTAGCTGTATTTGTCATGCATGTAGTGGATGATGTTCAGGGTGTTCACGTACAGACCGGCCAGCCATTCGAGCATTTCCTTGTACTTGGCCATGACTTCTTCGTAGTCCAGCACTTCCGAGGTGATCGGCTGGTAGTGAGGTCCCACTTGGATGCCGAGCTTCTCGTCCACGCCGCCGTTGATCGCGTAAAGCAGCGATTTGGCCAGGTTGGCACGGGCGCCGAAGAACTGCATCTGCTTGCCGATGCGCATCGCGGATACGCAGCAGGCAATGCCGTAGTCGTCGCCGTAGAAGCCGCGCATCAGGTCGTCGTTTTCATACTGGATGGACGACGTCTCGATGGACACCTTCGAGCAGAACTTCTTGAAGGCTTCCGGCAGCTGGGTCGACCAGAGCACCGTCAGGTTCGGTTCCGGAGCCGGGCCCAGGTTATACAGGGTGTGCAGGAAACGGAAGGAGTTCTTCGTAACCCGGGTTTCTCCGTTGAGGGACATGCCGCCGATGGATTCCGTAACCCACGTCGGGTCGCCGCTGAACAGTTCGTTGTAGTCCGGGGTGCGCAGGAACTTGACGATCCGCAGCTTCATGACGAAGTGGTCAACGATTTCCTGGGCTTCCTTCTCGGTGATCGTGCCTTCGTCCAGATCGCGCTGAACGTAGATGTCGAGGAAGGAGGACACGCGGCCGAGGCTCATGGCGGCGCCGTTCTGTTCCTTGATCGCAGCGAGGTAACCGAAGTATACCCACTGGAAGGCTTCCTTCGCCGTGCGGGCCGGCTGGGAGATATCGAAGCCGTGCAGCTTGCCCATCTTCTTCAGCTCGTTCAGGGCGCGGAACTGCTCGGAGATTTCTTCGCGCTGGCGGATGATGTCTTCCGTCATCGTGCCCACTTCGAGCAGAGCGTGTTCGCGCTGCTTGTCGGCCATCAGGCGGTCGACGCCGTACAGAGCGATGCGGCGGTAGTCGCCGATGATGCGGCCGCGGCCGTACGCATCCGGCAGACCGGTGATGACGCCGGCTTTGCGGGCGGCGCGCATTTCCGGAGTGTACGCATCGAATACGCCCTGGTTATGCGTCTTGCGGATGTTCGTGAAGGTATCGATAATTTCCTGCGGCAGTTCGAATCCGTAGGCTTTGCAGGAGTCGATGACCATGCGGATGCCGCCGAACGGCTGAATCGAACGCTTGAAGGGCTCGTCGGTTTGCAGGCCGACGATCTGTTCTTTTTCTTTATCGATATAACCGGGGCCGTGGGAGAGGATCGTGGAAGGACGGTTGACGTCTACGTCGAGCACGCCGCCCGCTTCGCGTTCCTTCTTCGTCAGCTCGGAGATTTCTTTCCAAAGCGCGGTTGTATTCTCAGTCGGGCCTTCCAGGAACTTGTCGTCGCCGTAGTAAGGAGCGATGTTCAGGCTGATAAAGTCGTTCACATCGATGTGGTTCATCCACTTCCCTTTCAGGAAGCTCCTCCAAGGCTCTTTGCCCGTTTGCATGACGTCTTTTTCTTGAATCGACATGATCTTGCACCTCCAAAAAGATTTCCTGCTGGCGCAGGCGGAACCGGGACTGCTGAAGCATCTTGCGTAAAAAACAACCAAGGCGGAGGAAGGCGAGCAAAGCACGGGATCATCCGTCTTAGGGTTCCATCATAAGGGGTTGCGGTTCTGTCAAGAAGTGTCGCAGTCGGCGTCCGCCGCTTATCATGCGGTCTCTCCGGCGGCCTCTCCCCGGCTTGGCGGCCTGTTTTATAATTGCCGCTTCGTGTTTCATTTGTTTTCCCCTTGCTGATCTATGCTTTCATTCTAAAACTTTGTGCAAATAATCACAGTGACTTTCGTCACCTTTTTCACAAAAAAATCGAGCCCTTTCCGCCGGCCGCAAAAGCCCTTTTCTTCCGTGCTTATCACATATTCTCCCCGTTGCAGCTGTATAATCTCTCCTATATTTACCCCTTCGGCGACCACTTGATACCCGTTGATTATGATAAATATCTCTTTTTTTAAAGCGATCCGAAAAAAACCTGTTCGATAAGTTTGACTTCGTGTTTCACCCTCTATTTTATCCCCAATGGCATCTGCTGTTACCTTCGCGGCCCCATTCCGCTTTCCGTTCCGCAATTACCCCACTGCTCTCTGCGGATTCGGGTTAGTCCATAGCAGCCGCTGGTTTGCCCGCTCAGGAGAAAGAGCCCGGTCTCCACCCTTTTAGGCGGCTATGAGAAATGTCACCCTCCCCAACCGCAACAAAAAAGCTTCCCTCTCCCGGGAAGCTTCGGCGGTTGCGATTCGGTTGTGATCCGGTCCCTCGTCAGACGCAGCGGGCCGCTTCGGTCTGATCCTGATGCAAATAATTAAGCTGCATGGCGTGATGGTACGCCTCGGTGGTGTTGATGCGGGTCACGAAATGCGGCTCCACGTCGTTGCTTCTAAAAAACAGCTCATCCACCCGCTTGACCTGAAGCTGCGGTTCCAGATCCGCCAGCTCGTGCCGGCCGTGCTCCAAGGCGGCGGATACGGAGGCCAAGCAGCGTTTATGATAAATGCCGTGCAGCGGATGGCTCTCGCCGCCGTAGTGCGGTATAACCGCGTCGGTCTCCGGTTCCATCAGGCTGTCCATGAGTCCCGCCGCCCGCGCCGACAGAAAGGGCATGTCGCTTCCGACGATCCACAGGTGATTCGAGGTGCTGAGGGACAACGCGGCGTGCATGCCGCCCAGCTGACCCTTCCCCGGAAAGTAATCGGTGATGATCCGCACGCTGTTGCCGAGAATCGGCAGGTACAGCTTCGGTTCATTGGTGACGATGATGACTTCTCGGCAAATGTTCTTCAGCATCCGCACTTGGCGCTGAATCAAAATCTCGCCGCAAAACGGAAGCAGCGCTTTGCCATGAGAGCCGGTTTGGCGGCTGGTATCGCCGGCCAAGATTACACCCGTAAGCATCTGTAAATCCTCCTTCCATCCGGGCTTCAACCATGCTGCGGTCAGTTTCATTATCGAGCATCGAAACCCATTAGGCTGTAAATTAAATCACAATAAAATCCCGCTGTAGAATTGATGAAAAAGCTTTCATAGCAATGACTTTCCTCACACAGTATTCCCTATATTTTAGGATATACTATGGAATAATGGCCGTTCCTTCAATCCGCTTTGATCGTCATTATTCCTTGTCTTTTATTTCTCGATGACCCGCTCCTTCCGCGGTCCGGCAGGAGACGACGCCGTTTCATCTTGGGGGGAAAAATCCGTGAACGATACGCAAACGAACCTCGATCAGGTTCTCCCGGGTAACACCTCGGTCTTTTCCGAAGAGAACTTCTCGATTCTCCGGGAGATCATGTACGAGCAAAAATTCCCCATCGGCTCCCATCTCTACTGGGAAGGCGACTTGGCCGACAAGCTGTTCTACCTGAAATCCGGGCGCGTGAAGATTACCAAATCCACGGACGAGGGCAAGGAACTCATCCTCTACATGCACCAGTCCGGCGACATGCTCGGCCAAATCGATCCCTTCCACAATTCCCGTCAGGCGTTCAGCGCGACCGCCTTGGAGGAATGCACGGTCGGGCTCCTGCAGCAGAGCGATCTGGAGATTCTCATCTGGCAGCACGGCGAGCTGGCGATCGACTTCATGAAATGGATGGGCCTCACCCATCGGGTCACCCAAGCCAAATTCCGCGACATGGTCATGTACGGCAAGCCGGGAGCGCTCTGCTCAACCCTGCTCCGCCTCGCTCATACCTACGGGCGCAAGACCGAGAACGGCGGGCTGATGATCACCAAGAAACTGACGCACTCGGAACTGTCCGATATGATCGGAGCCACCCGCGAGAGCGTCAACCGAATGCTCAATGATCTGCGCAAGAAGGATGCGGTCGACTACGACAACGGGTATATCGTCGTCAAGAACGAGGAATTCCTTCAGACCATCTGTCATTGTGAATCTTGTCCCAATGCCGTCTGTCGTGTGTGATCGGCACCGGTTCCCACACTTTTAAACAAAAGCCTTCCCCCTCCGCCAACCGGCGGACGTGGAAGGCTTTTTTCAATGCGCCCACCGGACGGGCGAACCGGATTATTTTCCGGAAAGGGTCTTGCCCGAGGCGGCAGCCGTCCGCTCGCGGTAGCGGTGGATCGGCGAGATGAGCCAATACGCGGTACCGACGAACAGGAATCCGCCGACGATATTGCCCAAGGTGACGTAGGACAAATTGTGAAACATGCCGGCGAGCGTAATATCGGCCGGATGGTTCAACAGCAGCGCGAGCGACAGGGTCGTCATGTTGGCGATGCTGTGCTCGAAGCCGGACGAGATGAAGGCGAAGAGGCACCAGAAGATCAGGATCAGCTTGGCCGATTCGCTCTTGGCCTTGTGCGAGGTCCAGATGGCGAGGCAGACCAGCCAGTTACAGAGGACGCCGCGGAAGAACAGCTCGGAGCCGGGCAGCGTCATTTTTTTATGGGCAAGCACCATCAGCTGATGATCCGGGGCGATTCCCTTGAACAACCCCGACCCATAGACCAGCGCCGCAAAAATGAACGCTCCGATGAAATTGCCAAGCCAGCACCACACCCAATTCTTCACCGTGTCCCAAACCGACGTCGCGCCGGAATAGGTGCTAATGGCAAACGCCATGTTGTTGCCGGTGAAGAGCTCCGCCCCGGCAAAGACGACCAACGTCAGCGCGACGCCGAAGGACAAGCCCATGATGAGGGCCGTGAACGGCGAGTGCACCGCATAGAGCGGGGCCGCCACGGAAAACATCAGGATGACGGCTACTCCAACGTAGGCTCCGGCCAGTCCCGAGGAAATCAGATAGCGCAGCGGGTGGCTGTCGAGAAATTTCTTCTTCTTGAGGGCGTACTCGATGATGTGTTCGTTGTCTTCGGTATACATCTCTTCATCTCCATCTTCTTGGCGGACATGCCGCTCTATTCGTCAGGCAGGCTGACCGGCCGCCTCCAGCAGCAGCCAGACCTGGCCTTCCTCCACGTTCACCGGATAGGTGCGAACGCGCCCCCCCGGAATCGACGTTTCGCCCGTGGTCAGGTTGATCTTCGTATCGTACAGCGGATCGTACAGAGAGTCGCCCGATACGATTCCCTCGGCCAGCGGTCCGCCGTTCGTCGCATTGCGGTCCTCCACGGCGCGGAAGCTGCCGTCGGCGAGCCGGAAGACGGCCACCGCTTGGCCTTCGGCCTCGATGGAGCGCCCGATCCGGGGCAGGAATTCTTCCACCGCTCCGATACGGACCGGCACTGCCGACTTCTCCGCCTGGCCCGGGAGGTACATGGCCTCCTTAAGTTGGGAGCTTGCCGTCACCTTGGACCACGGCTCGGCCGTGCGGGACAGGGCCAGCTCGATCCGGTCGGACAGCCGCTTGCGGTTCTCCGCGTCTTCAACCACATTCTTCTGCACCCAGTCGAGCCCCATCCGTTCGATCCAATCGGAGGTGCGCTCCAGGTATTTCGCCGTCTCGCGGTAGAGCTGGATGAAGGCGCCGGTCATCTCGACGAGCTCCTCGTCCGTCTTCACCTTGCAGAGCAGATCGGCAAGCCGCGCTTTGATACCACCGTTGCCGCCGACATAGAGCTCCCAGCCGCCGTCGTTGCCGACGATGCCGACGTCCTTGGTGCAGGACTCGGCGCAGTTGCGCGGGCAGCCGTTGACCGCCATCTTCAGCTTGGCCGGCATATCCAGCCGCTCGAATTTCTTCTCCAGGGCGACGCCCATGCCGATCGAGTCCTGGGTACCGAACCGGCAAAAGCGGTTGCCGACGCAGGTCTTCACCGTGCGCAGCGCCTTCGCGTAAGCATAGCCGGAAGGCATGTCGAGCTCTTCCCATACCGCCGGGAGGTCTTCCTTCTTCACACCGATCAGGTCGATCCGCTGACCGCCGGTCATCTTCACCATCTTCACCTGGTACTTGACCGCCACGTCGGCGATCCGCTTCAGGTCTTCGGCCGTGGTCACGCCGCCGTACATCCGGGGGACCACCGTGTAGGTGCCGTCCTTCTGAATGTTGGCGTGGTAGCGTTCGTTGACGAACCGGGAAGCCCGCTCTTCCTCGTGCTCCACCGGATGCAGCATGCCGAGGTAGTAGTTGAGGGCCGGGCGGCACTTGGAGCAGCCTTCCGGCTCCCGCCAGCCCAGCACGTTCATCACTTCGCGGCTGGTGGTGAGTCCCTTCTCCTCGATCGCGGCCACGATCTCGTCGCGGCTGAGGTCGGTGCAGCCGCAGATGCCGGTCTTGACGGCGCTCTGGTCGTACTCGTCGCCGAGCACGTAGGCAAGAATCTGCTCGACGACCGGGCGGCAGCCGCCGCAGGAGCTGGAGGCTCCGGTCACCTGCTTGACCTCATCGGCCGTCTTCAGGCCGTGCTCGCGGATCGCGCCGACGATCATGCCCTTGGTCACGCCTTTGCAGCCGCAGACGATCTCGTCGTCGGCCATCTCGGCCACGCCGCTGTCTGCCTGCACTGCCTGGCCGACCAGCTGGCCGTAGATGTCGTCGGTCATCTCGGCGCCGGTGCGAATCCACTTCTGCAGCTTGATCGAGTCGCTGACATCGCCGAACAGCACCGCGCCGACGATTTGGTTGCCGCGCAGCAGCACCTTCTTGTAGGTGCGCTTCCAGTCGTCCTGCTGCTTGATCGCCGTAAGTCCCGGGCCATCCATAAACTCTCCGGCCGAGAACACGTCGACGCCGGAAATCTTCAGCTTCGTCGACACCGTGGACCCGGTGTACGGCTCGGTCTCGATGCCGGCCAGGTGCTTCGCCAGCACGGCGCCCTGTTCAAACAGCGGCGCGACGAGGCCGTAGCAGACGCCGCGGTGCTCGTTGCATTCGCCGACGGCGTAGACGTCCGGCGCCGAAGTGCGCAGCAGGTCGTCGACGACGATGCCCCGGTTCACGGCGATTCCGCTCGCCTTGGCCAGCGCCGTGTTCGGCTTGATGCCGACCGCCATGACGACGAAGTCGGCGGCAAGCTCCGTGCCGTCCGAGAAGCGCAAGCCTTCGACGCGGCCGTCGCCGACGATCTCCGTCGTCTGCTTGCCGCAGGCGAAGTTGAGGCCCTGCTCCGTGAGCTCCGCCTGCAGCATGCCGGCGGCGACGGAATCGAGCTGCCGTTCCATCAGGTCCTGAACCAGATGGACGACGGTCACGTCCATGCCGAGCTTGGACAAGCCCTTCGCGGCCTCCAGGCCGAGCAGGCCACCGCCGATGACCGCCGCCTTCTTGTGCGTCGCCGCGGCGGCCAGCATCTTCTCGCAGTCGGCGATGTCGCGGAAGCCGACGACGCCTTCCTTGTCCGCTCCCGGAATCGGCAGCATGAACGGAAGGGAACCGGTCGCGAACACAAGCTTGTCGTAGCCGAGCGTGAGTCCGCTGTCGGTGCGGACGGTGCGGGCCGCCGGATCGACGGCTTCCACCCGGGTGCCGGTGTGAAGCGCGATGCCATTTTCCCGATACCATTCATACGGGTTCGTTACGATCTCTTCAATGGATTTGCTGCCTTCCAGCACATAGGAAAGCTGAATCCGGTTATAGTTCGGATAAGGCTCTTGGCCGATGATGGTGATGTCGTATACCGTCGGAGCCAGCTTGAGCAACTGTTCCATCATGCCGACGCCGGCCATGCCGTTACCGATCATGAGCAGCTTCGGCTTGGTGTTGTCCTTCATGCGGTCTCCTCGCTTTCGTTCTACCCTTGTTAGATAAATCACGTTTCTAAGTATAGGGGGAGACACAAGAAGCAGAAGTGAAATATATCACATAATTACAAAAATCACACCCGGTCCGAACCCAATCCGTGCTGAAATCGCTTAAAAAGAGAGGCCTGATCGTCAGGCCCCTCCATGATCTTCCTCACATTTTACAGGAGCAAGCCGGACAACGGTGCGGAAAGCCGCTTCCCGGCCTCCGGCTCACAGGTCCTGCGTCGTGGCGTTCAGCGTCTCGGCCGTCGTCGCCACGCGGTAGGAGGCTTGGCCGATCTCCTCGATGATGCCGACAAGCGTGTTCATGTCCTTCTTGACGCTGGCAGCGGAGACGAGGCTGGAGTCCATCGAGCGGACGATATCGGCAAACGCCTGCTCCGTGCGAAGGGCTTCGGCTTCCCCGGCGGACACGAGCTCGCGGGTATCCTCGATCGCCTGCACCACGCTTGCGGTGAACGTCGAAGCTTGACCCACCAGCTCGGCGATCTGCCGAACCGCCTGCCGCGTGTCGTCGGACAGCTTCTGCACCTCGCCGGCCACCACGGCAAAGCCGCGGCCGTGCTCGCCGGCCCGGGCCGCCTCAATGGAGGCGTTCAGCGACAGCAGCTTGGTCTGTTCGGCAATGTCCCGGACGATCAGGACGATGTTGTGAATCTGGGCGGAGGACCGGTTGAGCTGCTGAACCGTCTCTTCCATATGGTCCGCGCTCTTGCGAATGGAGGCGATGCGCGCACCGAGCGCCTGTAAATCCTCTTGGCCGGTTGCCGCCAGCCCGCGGCTGTCCTGGGATTGGTCGACGCTCGCCGACAGGGAGCGGTTGACCTCGCTGCTGGTGGAGACGAGCTCTTCGACGGAGGCGCTGGTTTGTTCCGTGAGAGCGGCGAGCTCGGAGCTGATGAGGGCGAGATTGCGCTTCAATTCTTCCTTGACCTTCTCGTATTGCGATTCGCGTTCCTGGATATGCTCCTTCTCATAGGCATCCAGCACGACCTGCTGCTCGAAATTGAACATCTTGGCGATCGTCGCCATCGCCACATCCCGATCCGCCGAGGTCCTCAGTTCCTGTGCCAGATGCTCGAGGAATGACGCTTGCAGCTTTTCGAACGCAGCCATGTACCATTTCGGTTCCAATCCGATCTTGTTGTGCATGACCGCAATGCGAATCCGCTTCTCCATGAACGTAGGGTCGATCCGGCCGTCCAGGATCTCCATGAGATGCCGCCTCATCGTGCCCTTCAGCCGTTCGACGGAGCTGTGGAGGTAGATGATCGCCTTCAGCTTCGACACCTTGACGAGCGAATCGTAATAGTCGTCGACCACCGCTTGCAGGTGGGGCTCCATCAGCGGCTTGATGGTTCTCAGCACCGCCATGTCCTGCTCCGTCAGCTTGATCATCTCGAGCCGTTCCTTCACGTCTCCGTCGAGTCCGGGATCGATGCTTCCCTCGGCGCGCCCGCCGCCGTCGAAAAGGGAGGTTGCCGTTCCGGTCCGTCCGGGCGACAATTTGCGCAGAAGCTCTTGTGCCATCTGCTTGATCGGTTTGCCCATTTGCTCATTCCTCCATCGTGAACCGATATTCCCCTATCCAAGTTACGCGTTCCCATCGCGTTCCGCGTTAGCGCCGGGCCGTACCCTTTCGAAGGTTCAAATACGAAATATTCTCCGTTCCTTGATGGATTCCTGCCTGAATGTGTCAATTAATCGACAAATTTCGAGTATTTTCTTCTTCGTTTTTTTCTCCGGCCGCTTCCTGCCCCCGAAACTTTTGACTTGGCTTTGGCGTCTATAAGGAAGCGGCCGATCAGGAAGGGTTTACCACCTAGCGAATCGGCCCGCCCACTGCAACCGCCTTGCGGGAAGGAGTTCCTCATGAGTCCATTCACCAAAAAAGCCGTCGCCGGTCTGTGCGCCCTGCTGCTGCTCTTCGCCGGCGCCTTTCTCCTCAAATCGGCTGCCGCCTCCCGGGACGCCGAGCCCGGTCCGGCTGCCCCGACCTCCGCGCCCCGGCCGGTCCAAGCTGCGTCTCCGCGGGAACAGGAAGCCCAAGTCGTTGTGTCCATGCCGCAGATGACGGCAGCGCCCGCAGCGTCCGCCGTATTCGCCTCCGGGACGGGCAAGCCGGGCCCCGTCAAAAGCGCAACCCCCATCCATTACACGAACAAGGTCGCCGTGCTCATGTACCACGATTTCAAGGAAGACCCGAAGGCCAAATCCGTTTCGGCCAAGGTGTTCGCCGAGCAGCTCGGCACCTTGAAGGCGAACGGCTTTCAGTTCATCTCGATGGAGCAGTTCAAGGCGTTCAAGCTGAACCGCGGCCAGGTTCCGGCCAACGCCGTGCTCGTCACCTTCGACGACGGCTACGAGGACTTCTATACCGTGGCTTATCCGTATCTGCTGAAGAATAAGATTCCCGCCACCAACTTCATCATCGTCCGGTCCACGGACACGGGAAACCCCGGCGGCAATCCGCATCTGACCTGGGACCAAATGCGGGAAATGGCGAAGAACGGCATGAGCTTCTACAGCCATACGTATAACCAGCATTTCTATATTCCCGGTTCCGGGCCGGCGCTCACGAGCCGCTATCCCGCCGAGAAAGGCAAGCCGGCCGAAACGGCCGAACACTATCGCAAGCGGATCAAGGACGACCTGGCTCTCGCGGATAAGCGAATTCACGATGAGCTGGCTACTCCGACCGACGTATTCTGCTATCCGTACGGAGCGAACAACCACGACCTCCGTGCTACCTCCATCGCCCTCGGGCACAAGCTGGATGTCACGATCTCGCCGGGACTGAATGGTTCGGATGGCCGGACGGTCTACCGGATCAACGCCGGCTACAAAAGCATCAGCGGCAAGACCCTGATGCAGACGATCGTCAAGTATGCGAAGTGATGCTATCGTCAGCATAACGAGAACAGGCTGTCCCCGGTCAGGTCGATTGACCGTCGGGGGCAGCCTGTTCTGGCTTATGGGTTGGGCAAGGGGTTACCGCATAGCGGTCGTTCTCCCCGGCTTCCAATCCTTGAAGGCTTGCTGATAGGAATCCGGCAGCGTAAATACGCCCAGGGTGAGATTCAGCGAATAAGCCGGCAGCCCCTCCCGCCAATGGGGAAGCTTGACTAGCAGGGAAGAGAGATCGCCCTCCCCCTCTTGGACCTCCAGCTTCGCTAAGGCGAACTGGCTTACGGAGTACAGGGTGGCGGAATCGGCCAGGCTTTGCAGAAAGCCTTCCAAAGAGGCCAAATCGCCGTAAACCGTGGCTTGAAACCGGTGCGGCACTAGAGTTCCCGGGGCCGCTTGCGCCGCCGGGGAATCGGTTCCCGCGCCCGCGGTGCCACTGCCGGTATCGGCAGAACCGGCGGAAGCGGCAGAGTTGGCGGAACCCGCGGCTGTGCCGGTCGCTGCGGCTTGGGTCTGTCCCGCGTCCTGCGACAGCTTGACGAAGATCACCTCGGCCCGATCGGACAGCTGCATCAGCTCGCCCGTGATGGCCGAGAGCTGCAGCTTAAGCGGAAGCGCCGTCAGCAGGTGACCAATCTGTTGGTCGGTGGCCTGTTCGACCACCGGCTTAGCGGCCAATGCCTGCTGTTCGGCTTCCTTCGCCCGCACCTGCTCCGCCGTCGACCGGTGCTCCTTCCAGGCGGGCCAGACCACCAGCAGGCCGACCGCCAGGTTCACCAGCACGGCGAAGGCGATCACTGCCGTCAGGCTGCCGACGGCTTTCTTGTAAGCGGACCGGTAAAGCCCGCCCGTCGTCTCGTTCATGGTTCCTCCCCCTTGCGGATGTCGACTACCGACGGAAGTGGAATGTCGATGCTGAGCGTGTAATACTCCCGGTTGGTCAAATCCAGGGTCTGACCATCCTTGAAGAGGAGCCTCGCCTTGTCCCCCGAGCGGAACTGCTTGTGCTCGGTGACGGTCAGGCTCATCCGGTCGAAATACGGGACGGCTTCCAATTGCCGGATCGTGTCGTTTAGCTGCGCCTCGCCCAGCACGATCGCCGTCAGGCTCAGCACCCGGCCGTCGGTGACGGACAACTGGTCCATCTGCCCTTGATACGGCAATGCCGCAAACAGCGAATCCAGCACGGGAATCCAATCGGGGCGGGCGTCGGTCAACTGCTTCAACATCTCCTCGCCCTGCCGGTACAACTGGCTCTGGGGATCGAGGGTCGTTCGCCGCTGGAGCTCCTGCACGCGGGACGTGATCTGCTGCAGCGAAACTTCGTCGGAGCTGCGGTTGGCCTTCCACACATACGCCAGAGAGAGCTGGGCGATCAAGAAGGTGCCTGCGGCGATCAGCGCCAGCAGGATGAAGAAGTCTCGCCGTTTAACCAGGTAAGGGGCCTTCGGCAGCAGGTTGATCGGCTTCATGCGCGGTTCCCCCTTAACGCGAGGCCGACGGGCACCGCGAACGCCGAAAGGTCGACCGGCTTCCCGAACGGCCCGTTCGGGCCCGCTTCCGACTCATACCGGTAAATCCGCTGATTGGTGCGGGTAAACAGGTAATCCTCCAGAGCATCCATCCTCGCCAGACTTCCCGTCAGCACGATCGCCGGAAACTCCAGGTTGCGGTTATCCAGCGAATACCGATAGAAGTTCAAGAGCCTCTCCAACTCGGACAGCAGGTCCTGGCAAGCATGCTCGAAGGAGGGTTTCGCTTCCGCGTAAGCCGGATAGCCGAAGGTCTCGACCTCCTCTTCTCCTCCCGGACCCGCAGGAAAGCGGATCTCCATATTGCGCGTCAACCGGAACAGGCCGTGGTCGACGATGGTCAGGTCGGTATTGGAGGCGTTGACGTCGATCAGAATCCAGGAGTCCTCCTCTTGGAGCGGCAGGCACCACTCCTGCAGTCTCATCAACGAGAACGCCTTGATCTCGAAGCTCTCCGGCTGCAAGCGCAGACGGCCCAACAAGCGAACGTATCCCTCCAGCATATCGAGCGGCGCGGCGACCACCAATACCTCGCCCAACGCATCGGCGACGTTCTCGGCAGCGGCCGCCGACTCGCGGGCGCTTTTGCTTCCAAATAGATCGGACAGACGGATGTCCTTCTTCATCCAGGATACCGCGTCCGGCTGCTTGCCCGTTCCCGGTTCTTGGCGCGGCTTCGCAGGTCTTCTCCGGGCCGCCGCCTCTCTCTTCGGCCGCTCCCGCTCCAGCCGGGTGTACGCGTAATACGGCCGTTCGAACGGCAGGGTCAAGTGGTGCGCCAGCTCGTAGCGGACGAGCCTGTCCAACTGCTTGTCCGGCACATCCGGCAGCCGGATCGTCTTCACCAGCACCGTCTGGCTGGGGATCGCCAGATGCACCCGCCGGGTTCCCCAGCGTTTATCGTCGAGCAGCCAGCGGATGGTGTTTTCCAGCGCGGCTTCGTCTTCCACACGCCCGTCGTTCATCGTTCCCTTCGGCAACGGTGCGGAGGCGTGCTGGATCATCCGCATCTGCCCGCCGCCGGCCGCCTCGATCTCGCAGAGCTTGACTTCCTCCTCGGTGATCTCCATACCGAGGCTCGACTTGCCGGACTTGATTCGGCTCCAAAGCATCTGGATCATGGGGGTCTTCCTCCTGGGTGTCATCATGGGGTGCCGCTCGTTAGGCGGGAGGTCCATTTGGTGCTTGCTTTGGTGCTGGTGATCGTGACGGTGCGGGTGGTTGTCGTCGGCGTGGGCACATGGACGATTTTGATATATTTTCGGGCCTCGTTGCTGTTTGTGCCATACCAGTTGGCCATGGTGGTAGTGCCACCGGCATAAAATCCGCCTAACTTCGTTGGATTCGCAATGTTTAGGCTAATCGTCATATTGCGCTTTGCGGTTACCATGCCGGTTACGGTCAACCCCTTGATTTCCGTAAAACTCATATCCCCCGCAGTGATCAAATCACCGCTGATGGATACTTCCGAAGTGCCAATATGATTTTTAAAATAAAGGTCACCCCCACCGGCCACAAGAGAGCCACCGACCTTCATGCGGTCGACGTTCTGATTGAATGTAACACTGCTCTTAGAGAGCATGCTGCCGTCAATAGCGAGATTTACTATTGTGTTATTCATCAGAATGGAGCCATCGGTTACCATCGAACCCTTAACTACCATATTTACAATGCCATTTGTATAAATACTCGCTTTCGCTATAACGTCGCCCATAATGGTTGCATTCGTAATCGTATTGGTGAATTCTACTTTTCCCGTAGACAGGATCGAGCCACCCACTGACAGTTGACCATCAACTGCATTGCCGACTGAAAACCCCATTTTGGCATAAATATTACCGCCTACAACAAGTTTGGTAGTAGTCATAATAGTAAGGACGTTATCCACATAAATATTTCCGCCGGTCCACCAGTCCACGACTGTATTATTAAAAGTCGCATTGCCTCCTGTCAGCCATGACCCACCGATTCTTACATAATCCAGCTGATTAGATGCATTATATTTTTTGCTGCTAAAATCACCTGAAACGCGAAAGTAATTAATACGATTGGTAAATGAAACGGTACCTCCGGCTATAAACGGCTGCCTGTTGTTATCTCGGGGTCTCCCTAGAACATAACTGTTTACGTCGCCGTTCCATTCCGTGGTCCAAGCACCAACCGACAGTCGCTCAATGGTGGCAAATAAAATATCCCCACCGGCACTGATTGCCCCGTTTACATCAAGCCCATCCTCTACAGTTTTAGGAAAAGAGAGGTCTCCAGCCGCAATCAGATCCCCGGCAATCTTGATGGATACCTGGTCATCAAAAGTGATGGCCCCTTTCGAAGTAAGACTTCCTCCAATACTGATTGCGGGAATTTTTTTGGAGTAAGTTATTTTCCCCCCAGCTATAATCGAACCATCGACAATAAGAGAGTCCGCTTCTGCAAAATTAATATCGCCTTGCACCCATAAGTTACCCTTAATCCAGATGGTCTTGTATTGGCTTGTCCATTTCACATTTCCTTTAACTAACACCGAGCCATTAATGGTTAAATTGCCATTGCCACTAACGATGAAATCTCCACCAATCTGCAGACCGCCTTGAAATGTCGTCGCTGTGTTTTGAGGCAACGTCAGACTCCCCGCCACCTCCATGGAATTTCCGCTCGGGAGCACGCCGATAGAGGCATTTTGCGTGACGAGGTTTACATTCCCACCCCATTTTAGCCCACTCACCCGGTTATAGATGTTTACTGGATCGATGATCGTATTTGGCAAGTTTAATACCTGATCCGGCACGGCGAGCGGAGCGAGTGGAGTGAGCAAAGGCGCGTTCTGCCAGTTCCTCATCATGGCATTTTGATTGAGCGGATAGCTATCCCCGGTATACTTCTTTAAATAATCGTTAAACTCCTGAGCATAGTTCCCCGTGTAGTTATTGCAGATGTCCACCGTGCACCTGGAAGGAGAATCATAGCTGAGGGTCTCTGCCGGCGGCGTAAACACGTAGTTGTACCTCGGCTGATTGATCACGACCCCATGCTTATTGTAAAAAGTATCGCCACCCGGGATTGTCACCGTCTCCGTCGTTGTCGTCGTCACCTGCTCGAAGCCAAGCGCCATCACCCGTCCGCGCTTTTGCGGACCCTCGCCGCTCGTCGATGCGAACTCGACGCTCTTCAGGACTCCTGCCTGATCGACAGGGGCAACTGTCATGCTAGGAAAGAGTCCGAGGCTGTTCATATTTACCGCAAGCGCCCGGGCATCCGCATCCGTCAAGCTGCTGTTCCGGCTCCCTTCTACTCTGGCTGCTTCCTCAAAAATCCTCTTGTAGACCGAAGCACCGGACTCCGCCTCCGAGAAGGCTTCTTCCGAATGGCCGTCCGTTTGGGCTTGCAGGAGTCCATTGTTCAGACTCATGGCAAGAGGGGTGATCAGCAGAACGAGAAGCATGACAAATCCCAGCACCAGGAGCAGAGTATAGCCTTTCTGTGATTTGACGGATTTCATCAAAATCCCCCTATCCATGTTCACCCAATTCCACTATAGTAGTTCCATAAGACTATTTAAGAGGCAGGCTGACTCTATGACCAATCGAAAAGGCTTCACTTTGATCGAGGTCCTCGCTTCCGTCACCATTCTCGCGATCGTTGTCCTCGCAGCCGTCTTTGCTTTGCAGCAAACCTCTGTATTTTCCAAGGTGAATCATGCCAAGGAAACCAACATTCAAGTCGCCAGAACCGTCATGGAAGAGATCAAAGCCAATTTGAAAAAGACCGACCCGGTTCAAGTTCAGCTGTTTGGCCAAACCATCGCGCTCACGAGTCTGAAAGGAACGTCCGCCGTCTCGCTGCCCGTCTTTTACACAACCGATCAAACGGTCAAAATAGAGGTCAATGGAACCAAGCCCGCACAGTCCGTCACCGTTAAAGGAACCGAATATCCCATAGGAGATTACTTCCGCCTCATCCAGGTCACCTGCACGCAGGTCCAAACCGGAAAAATCTATACTCTGAAAGCCTATGTCGAATGCAAGTGAGGGAATATCGGATGAAAAATCGGGTGCAAAGCAAAAAAGGAATCACGCTGGTCGAGGCGTTGGCTACTCTTGTCATTGCGACTCTGATCGGCGGAACCATCCTCCTGATGATCAATCAGACCCATAGCGGAACCGCGCAGCTCACGGCTCGGGAGAGCGCTGCTAGGAGTTCGCGGACGATTCTGAACCATATGGTCAACTCGATCCGCAAGGAACCGGCCGGAGCCTCTCAAGATGTCCCTGCCGGCAAACCGCTCATTCTCACTTACGGAGCCGCAGCGGATGGCCACAGCCTAACCTATTCTTACGACGCGGCGACCAAACAGCTAAGCTACACGGAAGTAAACGCGGGCACGACCCGCAATCAAATGCTCTCGGACAAGGTGAACAGCATTTCCGTGACCATTCAAGGATCGAAGATCACAATCAATCTGTCGGTTCAGGTGAAGGGCAGTAAAGTTTACGATGCGACCACTGTCGCTTATCTCCCCGATTTATAAATCTCACATCAAGAGATTGAGATAGGCATCAACCAGGAAATCTCCCCACAGGAAAGCCATCCAGGCGCCCCCTGCGATAAAAGGCCCGAAAGGTACCGGTTCTCCGGTGCCTTTTTTGTTCAGGACTTGCAGAGGTAAAAGGACAAGCAATCCAAGGAAGCTCGCCAGGAATACGCTTAAGGCAGTGAGCTTGATGCCGAGAACGAGACCGAGGAACAAGTATAACTTGATGTCCCCTCCGCCCATTGCTTCTTTGCCAAGGACCTTCTCGAACAGCAGGCCGATCGCCAGAAGAAAGCCGCTTGCCCCAATCGCCGCAGCCGCATAATTCCAAAAGGGCAGCGGATGATGGAGGAGCCGCAACACGATAGCCGCAATAAGACCGCAAACGACCGCTTCATTGGGAATGGTCATCTCGGCGAGGTCCGTTTGCAGGATGACATAGAGAATGCCCAGCAGCAAAAGCCCTGCGGGCAGCTCACTCTGCCAGCCTAGCTGTAAGCAAGTTAAAGCAAATATGGCCGCGAAGCCGATGATCCCGAGCGGATAACGGAGAGGCAGGAGCTCGCGATGAGTCCCCTGCCGTCCGTTGGTGCGTTCAGTCTGCCGCAAACACCGGATGACATACCGGTGAAAAGCGGGCGGCGCCTCATCGAGGAGCCGATCCGAGATAAGCGTAAGCAGGCTGCCGAGAAGCAAACCCAGTAGAAACAAAAGGATGAAGAGGAAGAATTCCACGGCAGCCTGCCCTTTCTATATGATGATTAGTTCAATGGTGCAACTACAGTTGACCCATTATAAAAAGTTACTGTTATGGCGCCATTAGCATCAGTAGTTATAACAACATTATCTATAGTATTCGCCGTTTTGTTCCATGAAATTACATTATTTAAATATCCCAATTCCACGAAATTTTCCGTAGCTCTACCGGATACATCTGTGCTTACTCCAATTGTTGCAGTAGAGGCAGCAGTAGCGCCAGTTCCACCACCAAGATTGTTTTCTGTTGCATAACGAATAGCTGCATCTCTTATTAGTTGTTGGTTAGCCTTATCCGCTTTTATTCTGGAACGTTCAATCGTCTGATTGATAGCAGGAACTGCAATGGCAGCTATAATTCCGATGATAACCAATACAGCCAACAGTTCGATCAATGTAAGTCCCTTTTTGTTCTGGGCTTTCTTAAATACTTTCATGTTCATTCTCCTCTATTCTATTTTTTTACGAACTTAATAGTTCATCTCTTGCATTAATTTAAACGTTGGTGTCATGACCGCCAATACGATGACTCCTACGACACTCGCAAGGAGTAAAATCATTAGAGGCTCTAACAAAGACTTTAGTCGATCTGCCATTGCATCTACGTCTGCTTCGTAGAAATCAGCAATTTTCTCTAACATGATGTCCAGCGCGCCAGTCTGTTCTCCTACAGCAATCATCTCTACCACCATTGGCGGGAATAGTTTGTTCCTCCGAAGTGGTCCGCTCATCGACTCCCCTCTCATAATATCCTCCCTAAGCTTATGGAGGACTTTACCAATTGCTTCATTAGCAACTACCTGCGAGACAAGCGTCAGCCCTTCCATAAGAGGAACAGCCGCAGCAAACAAAGAACTAAAGGTGCGACTAAAGCGAGCAATTGCCTGCTTATGCCACAGCTTTCCGAATACCGGAACCTTGAGCTTTATAAAATCCAGACGTTCCCGTCCGGTTTCGGACTTTCGAATAAGTGCAAGCGTCAGCTTTGGTGCAAGTATAATAAGAAAAACTACATACCAGTAACTTTGCATGAATTCACTCACATGCATAACGATTCGGGTTGGTAAAGGGAGTTCGATATTCATTGATGCGAAGCTATCTACGAACTTCGGGATGACGAAGATCATCATGAACGTCACCACGACGACCATAACCACCGCCATGATGGTTGGGTATACCATCGCCGACTTCACCTTCTGGCGGGTGTTGTGCTCCTTCTCGAAGAAGACGGCGAGGCGCTCCAGCATCGCGTCCAGGTTGCCGCCCGCTTCCCCCGCCTTCACCATGTTGACGAAGATCGGCCCGAAGATCTTGGGGTGCTTCGCCGCCGCATCGGAGAACTGCGTGCCATCCTTCATCTCCTCTGCAATTTCGGCCAACACCTTGCGAAATGGCTTGGTCGGAGCATGCTCGCTGAGCAGGTGGACGGAATCCACCAGGCTAACCCCGGACTTATACATGGTGGCGAGCTGGCGGCAGAAGACGGTGAAATGCTCCAGCTTCACCTTGTCTCCGCCGAGCGAGATATTGAAATCGCGGGTCAGCATGCTGTCATTCTGATCCTTCAAGCTCATGATCCACAGCCCTTGGCTGCGCAGCTGCTCGGAAGCCTGGCTCAGGGTTTGGGCTTCGAGCGTGCCTGTCGAGCTGTGACCGGCTGCAGTGATCGCCTTGTAGTGGTATTTGGGCATCCGGCTGACCTCTCTCTACAGCGTCGTCTCGGCAAAGCCGATTACGGATTCCTGCGCCGTTTCCAGAGTGATGCGGCCAGCCTGGATGAGCTCGCGAAGCGCCTGCTCCATCGTCTGCATCCCCAGGGCCTTGCCGGTCTGCATCACCGAGCGGATCTGATGAACCTTCTCCGAGCGGATCAGGTTGGCGACCGCCGGGGTGTTGACCAACACTTCGACGGCCGCTACTTTTCCGTTACCGTCGGCTGTCGGCAGGAGCCGCTGGGACATTACGCCGAGGAGCACGGAGCTGAGCTGGTAGCGGATCTGCTGCTGCTGGCCGGCGGGGAAGACGTCGATCACCCGGTCGATGGTCTGCGGAGCATCCGCCGTGTGCAGCGTGGCGAAGACGAGATGCCCCGTCTCGGCGGCCGTGATGGCGGTGGTGATCGTCTCCAGGTCGCGCATTTCGCCGACGAGGATCACGTCCGGGTCCTGCCGGAGAGCGGCCCGCAGCCCGATGGCAAAGGAGTCCGTATCCCGGCCGACCTCGCGCTGGTTGACGATGCATTTCTTCGATTCATGGAGATACTCAATCGGGTCCTCGAGCGTAATGATATGCTCGTCCCGCGTTCGATTGATGTAATCAACAATGGCGGCAAGCGACGTCGATTTGCCGCTGCCGGTCGGCCCGGTCACGAGCAGCAGCCCTTGCGGCTTGCCCGCGAACCGTTCCGCCGCTGCCGGAAGACCGAGCGCCGACAAGTCCGGGACCCGGCTCGGAATGATCCGGATGCTTAGCCCGACATGGGACCGCTGCCGATAGACATTCACCCGGTAGCGGGCCACATTCGGGATACTGTAAGCGAAATCCAGGTCCCCGCTGATCCGAAAAGGCTCCCAACTCTCCGCCGGAATCAAAGCGCGGGCGATGGCCTCGGTGTCCTCCGGCTGAAGCACATGCTCTCCGGCAGGTCTCAGCCTGCCGTGAATGCGAAGCATCGTCGGGGAACCCGCCGTTAGATGGATATCGGATGCCCGCTTGTCCACCGCGAGCCGAAGCAGTTCCTCGGCCTGGAGCTCGAGCTTGGTCTCATTCATGCTTCCACGCTGCCTTTCCTAAGATGATCAAAGCTCTGGGGCGGAAGCCGGGCTGTTAATCTTCATCCCGTCCTGATACCCGGAATACTTCGGTGATGGTGGTCAGCCCTTGCACGGCTTTGCGCAGCCCGTCCTCGACGAGAGGGATCATTCCCCGTTCCGTGGCGTATTGGAAATACTCATGGTCGGGTCGCTTTTGCAAAATCAGGGAGCGAAGTCCGCCGTCCAGATGAAGCACCTCATGGATGGCGATCCGTCCCTTGTATCCGGTGCGAGAACATTCGCCGCAGCCGCGGCCGACGTACAGGCGGGATTCCTCGATTCCGAACTTTCTCAGCTCGGCGGCTTCTTCTTCGGGCGGCGTGTAGGCGGTTGCGCAGTGCGGGCAAATCTTGCGAACCAGCCGCTGGGCGACCACGCAATTCACAGAGGAAGCGATAAGGAACGGCTCCACCCCCATGTCGATCAAACGGCTGATGGAGTTGACGGCACTGTTCGTATGCAGGGTGCTGAGGACCAAATGGCCCGTCATCGCCGCGCGAACCGCGATCTCGGCGGTCTCGGCATCGCGGATTTCTCCGACCATGATAATGTTCGGGTCCTGCCGGAGAATCGAACGGAGCCCCTTGGCGAAAGTCAGGCCGGTGACATTGTTGACCTGAACCTGGTTAATGCCGGCGAGCTGGTACTCGACCGGGTCCTCGACGGTGATGACGTTAACCTCATCCCGGTTCAAATGGGCGAGGGCGGAATACAGGGTCGTCGTCTTGCCGCTGCCGGTCGGGCCGGTCAGCAGGACGACGCCGTGGGATTTTTCGATGCTGCGGGTAAAGGTGGACAGATTGCGATCGGAAAAGCCGAGCTTGTTCAGCGGCGTCAGTGAGTTCTCGGTATCCAGAACCCGCATGACAATCTTCTCGCCGTGAATGGTCGGCAATGTCGCCACACGGATGTCGATGCGGCGGAATTCGATGTCGATCTCGACCCGACCGTCCTGCGGTACGCGGCGCTCGGCCACGTTGAGATTGGCCATGATCTTGACGCGGGCGACGATGACGGGCAGCATGCTGACGGGAAGCGTCCGCTCGTTGCGCAGCACGCCGTCGATGCGGTACCGGATGCGCAGGCCGTCCTCCTGGGGATCGAAATGGATATCGCTCGCATTCATCTGCACGGCTTGCAGGATGATCTGATTGACGGTCTTGACGACCGGCGAATCGTTGTCCTGGGCGGTCTGGAGCACTTCCTCCTCGCGCGCCTGCATGCTCTGCGCAATCTGCTCGATACTGTCCTGAAGGCCGTAATAGCGGCCGATGGCCCGAAGCAATTCTTCCTTCGACGCAATAACCGGCTCGATCCGCAGGCCTGTCAGAATGCGGATTTCGTCGATGGCAAAATAATCGAGCGGGTCCGCCATCGCCAGCACGAGCTTGTTGCCGTCGATGCGCAGCGGCAGCACGCAATGCTGCTCGGCCGTCTTTTGCGGAATGAGGTGGACGACCTTCTGGTCGATCTTCTGCCGGTAGATCTGCACGTGAGGAATGCCGAGCTGAAATTCAAGCACTTCGATGAATTGCTGCTGGGTGATGTAGCCTTGGGTGATGAGGACGTCGCCGAGCCGCATCTTCAGTTCCTTCTGCTGGACGAGGGCTTGGCTCAATTGCTCGTCCGAGATGACTCCGGCTTCCTTGAGTAAATCTCCGATCCGCTTGCGCGTGTAAGCCATAGGCATCCTTCCCGGTTCAGTGGAGTCGAAACAGCGTCGAAACAGGCGGATCTTTCAAATAAACAGAGCAAGCTGCTGTGAAGCAAACCATGAAGAGCGCGGCTTTCATTCGGGCATTAGGAAGAATTGTAGATTACCGGCGAAATTAGAGGAATTCTCAAACAATAAGGAATTATAATCCAATTAAATCATGGAGCATAGGGACAGTCAACTACAAAAGTCCCACTTTTCTATAAAATTCGGGACCTGCGAACTAGTGTACGCCTTACAGATGTTGGAAGATATCGGATGGCAATTCGATAGATTTCGCTTGCCAAAGAGGGAGTTGGAAAGTTACAATTTGTATAAAAGATACATATTGTATCGTAAAAAGAGGTGATGGCACGTGGGCTTCAGCCAATCGCTGTACCGCAAGCTCATCGTTAACGGACTCGCCGCCTGGCCGGCGGTCCCCTCCCGGGTGCGGGCCCGGCTGTACCGCTGGGGCGGGATTGACGTGCAGACGACCTTCCTCTCTGCGCGCTGTTATTTCAGCGGCAACCGGGTGACCATCGGAGAGCGTTCCTTCGTCAATGGAGGCTGCTACTTCGAGAATCACGGAGCCATCACAATCGGCCGCGGCGTGTCGCTCGGCATGGAGGTCATGCTCTGCGCTTCCACCCACGAGCTTGGCGGGCCGGATCAGCGCGCCGGCAAGCCGATCGGGCTGCCCATCCGCATCGAGGACGGCTGCTGGATCGGGACGCGGGCGGTGATCCTGCCCGGGGTAACGATCGGAGCCGGCTGCGTGGTGGCCGCCGGTGCGGTCGTGACCCGCGACTGCGCGCCCCATGGCCTCTACGCGGGGACGCCGGCGAAGCGAGTTAGGGATTTGCCGAGTGAGAAAACAGCTGAGGCAGTGGGATAAGAAGGAACTGGATAGTTGGTCGTTGGACAGAATCGTAGCCATGATCTGTTCACGGATACGGAGATCGGCGGATTTGTCCGGTACCGGTTCGACTGAACAATCAAAAAAGACCGCCAAGCCGCTGGTTTATTCGCGGCTTGGCGGTCTTACTCGGCTATCCGGACATCTATCTGACAATCTGGGTTTATCCAGTACCAGTACGTTTCTCTGCTAGCTTGCATAAATCAGGTCAGGATGAAACTTGGTCGTATAGGTATTACGAATCCACCCATACTGAGACAGTACATGATGTCCATCCGTATGGGGAAGCAGAAGGCCGGCAATCCTGGCCGGTTCCTGAATAGCCTCTTTAAAGTCCATACCAGTAGCACGCCGCAAAAAGTGGATCGCATTCCCTTGCTCGCCGCAACCCCAAGGCTCTCCCATGAGCTGCAGGAGATCGACTCGGTGAAGGAGTTCGTTTAGGTATTCGTCGTTGAAATGAGCCCTACAGGTTCCCCCGTTGGGCCCGAAAGGAAGTCTTCAGGCCAGAATTGCGCGGACGTTCCGCATGATGAGTCGCATCGCGTCCGATTCTCGCGGTAGGTTGCCAGCAACTTTAAACCGGCGCACCTGAAAGTCCAGACTTTTAAACTGGTCGGTCAATACCACACCTTGAATCGGCAAGTCAGCCGGAAGCTTGACTTCGAAAGGATAGCCCTTTTCTTGACTGGTGATGGGACAAACGACCGCGAACCCGGTGGCCGCGTTGAATTGGGAATCGGAAAGTACAATGGCTGGGCGGCGACCGGCTTGCTCATAGCCCGCTTGTGGATCAAAGTCAAGCCAGCCAAAGTCGCCCCTGTTCAGAATCGTCAAATGAGCTCTCTCCCTCTGACGCCAAGATCTACTTCTTCATGCTGCTTCTTTCCGGGCTTAATCTGACTGAGCAGCATGTCTAAGTGCTCCCGGAGGATTTCCGGCGTGTCCTCTTGATGGGTGGGCCAGATCAGCAGACGATTATCATCGGTCACCATTATGTTTACTTCGTCACCGTCGGATAGGTTGATTTGTCGCATCATTTGTGATGGGATGCGGATACCGCTGCTGTTGCCCCATTTTGTAACGGTTACCGTGGTCGTGGCCATTATCTCAACATCCCCTTTCCTTTTATATCCCAATTATACCATCCCACTCCGTTTGATGTATATACATTGTATATCCATACTCAAAAGAATTATGCTTATAACAGCTACTTCAGTTCATCCAGTTATTCGCTAGCGTGACGTCACGTGACCGCAACGTTTCGATAACTTACTTGAACTGGCTGAGCGGAATCGAGAATTCGGGAAAACCGGCAACGTACGGGGTATATTGATACGGGGCAAAATAGACGACGGCGGCATGGCTCCGCAGAAAGTAGGGTTGGTCATCGGAGATCGATTCGAACGGTTCCGTCTCGTAATTCGGGCCCAGGACGTAATTGCCCTTCGCGAACCCCTCCTTGACGACTTTATTGACGATCGCCTTGTAGTTCGGATGGCCGCCTACCGCTTGCTGGAGCGTCAGTGTGTCGCCCGTAGACAGGTCGAACGTGAGGGGGACCCTGGCCGGCCTGCCGTGAGCGCCACCGGTATACAAATAGGATTCGAGATACAGGCTGAGCTTACCGTTCAAGTTGCTCGCCACGACGTAATTGACGGTGTACCCTTTCTGGATATGGGCCTGCTCAAATTCGGCTGCCTTCAGCTCCTGGCGGGCTTCTGCGGCGATCGCGGTTACCTTGGTTTGAATCGTCCGGTTGACCTTGTCCTGAACCGCCTCATCCGCAAAGCCCGTGATCTGTGGGTACTGGACGATGAAATCCTGCGTATCGTTCGACTCATCCAAGGTCTTGGCGGCGATCGTCAGTGCGTTGATCGGCAGCGGTGTAACCGTGATCCGTTGGGTCTTGCCGTTGTAATCCACCGCGTAGCCGAACGCCTCCAGAAAGAACCGCATCGGAATGTAGGTAACGCCGTTCTGGACGACCGGCTCGATTCCAAAGAGCCTTTGTCCGTTGATCGTATACGGCTGCGGGTCGGTCGCCTTGGTGACGATGGAGACGTTGCGGCCGGTTACGGTCGAGGCCTGCCTCTGTTGGTCCCAGGACACGCTCAATTCCAGCTGCTCGCTCAGGATGCGCAGGGCGATATATGTCGTCTTTCCGTCGCGGGATTCGGCGCCCGGTACGGACATCGCTGTGCCGTTTATCTTCAGGCTGAGGGTCTTCGGTACGATCACCGACTGTACTTCCCAGGCGTCGCTGGCGTTCATGGAGGAGGCAGCCTGCGCGGCTGGAGCGGCTCCGGGCAGAACCGCTGCGCCGGCCAGGAGAACGGCGGCCAGCGGAAGCGCGAGCCGCTTGGCAGCCACGCTCGGAGCCCGATAAGTAACGACGGGCGAGTTGGGTTGGCTTTTCATGAAATCCAAGCTCCTTTGGCATCGGGAATGGGACGTACGGAGTTAGCCCCGGTTCATTGAATATCGATTCATCCATTGGACGATGTATCGCGGAGAATAGTTCCTACGTTTCCGCGCACGGGGTAAAAGCGAATCCTGCTTCCGGGTTCTGTTCGGACTGCGTTATCCGGCGGTCGAGCGAAGTTTCACGATTGCCAAAAAGCGCCATGAACTTCGTATTGTCGTTTGCATGGACGCGAACACTTGCAGCAGCAGGCCATCCAGACAACGAAAAAGATCGCCTTCCCCAAAGGCCAAGGAGGCCTTGCGGAGCCGGCGATCTTTTATTGAAAACGCAGGTGCCGATTCTATCGCTTACCAATTTCCCGTCTTCCCGAATCGGAATACGGCTTTTCGATGCGGCGCACAGCGGGTTAGCTCTTGCCCTGGAACTTCGCCAGAGCGGCGGCCTTCGCCGAAGCCTTGGCGGATTCGTAGCGGGCGCGCCAGCCCGCGATCTGGCTCTTGCCGGCGGTGCTGTCGCCCGCCTGCTTGTATTCCTTCGCCGCGGCGGAGACGATCGCTTCGAAGGAAGCGTCGCATTCGCCCTCGGCGGCGGCGATCTGCCCCACGAGCGACGTCGGCAGCTCGCCGGTGGCCTTGAATTTGGCCGCCGCCGTCGCCGACAGGGCGGCTACCTTGCTCTGGCAGCGGCTCTGCAGCGCCTTCAGCTTGCTCTCGTACTTAGCGGCGATCGCCGCTTTGCTCGAGGCGCTTGCGGAAGACGAAGGCGCGCCGCTATCGCCCGAAATCCCCTTAGCGCCGCCCTTCTCTCCGGCGGTGCCGGAGCCCGAGCTTCCGCCTCCTCCTGCGGAGGCGGTCCCGCCGCCCGCCGCTCCGTCTGAGCCGGACGGCTTCGCGCTCGGGGAAGCGGCGGACGGGGAGCCTGTTCCGGCAGAGGCGCCTGATGCGCCCGCTGCCGTTCCCGCCGCCGTTCCGGCCGCCTCTCCCGCCGACGCCGCGTCCTTGCCGTCGGCCCCCTTCGATTCGGCAGCCTGCCGCTCATGCAGCTTATCCAGAATCCGCTGCCGCTCGGCCGGGTCGTAGACGCCGACCAGCTCGATCGGATAGCTTTTGTCGAGGATGACCAGATTCTTGCCGTACGGCCGGGTGATCGCCTGCAGCGTAGCGATCTCTTCAGCGGACAGCTTGTCCAGCAGCAGGTCGCGGATGTGCTGCTTCTCCGTCACGGTAAGGTCGCCACTGCTCTGATCGGTCAGGTACTGGATTTCCTTGAAGGATAACCCGGCCTTGACCAGAATGGCGGCAAAGTCGATCGCATCCTGCGACTTGATCGGCTTGCCCGCCAGGTCCTCCGCCTTGGCGGCGGGGGCGGCCAGCTTGCCGGGAAGGGCGGGACCGCCTCCGGCCTCCTCCCCGCCGGCGGGAGATGGGCTCACTACGCCCGGCTCCGCGGCAATCGGATGCCGCGCCTGGATATCGGCCAGGTCGACGTGGTGGATGCGGTACCACAAGTACCCTCCCGTCCCCCCGACAAGCAGCAAAAGGAGGAGCAAGGCTCCTCCCGCCCAGCGCAGCACCCTCCTGCGTCGCGATCGTTTCATCTCATCTCCTCCTTTGGGAGGCGGACAATTACTCCGCCTGTTCATCGGCATAGATGTCGACGTACACCGAAACCTCCTGCATGATCTCCGCCCAATCCGGGGTCAGCCGGATGACATCCTCCTCCACCAGCTCGCTGCCGCTCTGCACCTCAATCATCTCCAGGTCGCTCAGCGCCCGGAGCGAATGCCTCATGCCCGGGGCGATCGTGACCACATCCCCGGCTCCGATCCGACGGTACGAGCCGTCCAGCACCAGCTCGCCGACACCGTCGAGGATCGTCCACACCTCGCGGCGTTTAAAATGCTGCTGGTAGCTCAGGTGCTTGCCCGCGCCGATGCCGATCCGCTTGGTCATGACCTCGCGGCCGTTCGCCAGGGAGCGGTAATCGAGCACCCGGCTCCAGCCCCAGCGCCGCTCCTCGTACATCGGCATGGGATCTATGCCGGAGAGCAGCTCCTTGATCCGCGGGCTGGCCTCTTTGTCGGCGATCAGAATGCCGTCGGGACTGGCGGCAATCACGGCATTGTGAATGCCGAGGACGGTCACCGGAATATCCAGCTCGTTGATGAGGTGGCAGTCCCGCGAATCGCCGCTGACCACGCCCTTGCCGATCTGCGGCGTGTCCAGCTCCTCGGTGAGCGTGTTCCAGGTGCCGAGGTCCTTCCACTTGCCGTCGTACGGCACGCAGACGATATGCTCGGCCTTTTCCACGACCTCGTAGTCGAAGCTGATCTTCGGCATGCGGCCGTACTGCCGTACCATTTCCTCGTAATGCACCGGCAGGCCGCCGGCGATCAGCCGGTTTACCAAGTAGTCCAGCCGGAAGCCGAACACCCCGCAGTTCCACAAAGCGCCTTCGGCGAGCAGTTGCTCCGCCACCTCCCGCTTCGGCTTTTCCGTGAAGCGGCGCACGCGGGCATACGGCGCGGAAGCCCCTTCCTCAGCCGTCGGCTCCGGCACGATGTAGCCGTATTTCTCCGAGGGCAGCACCGGACGCGCGCCGATGAGCGCAAGCTCTGCGCCGGAATCGCGCAGATGTCCGTCGAGCTCGGCGAGCCGGGCGAAGAACTCCTCGTCCACATAGGGGTCGACAGGCAGCACGACCACCGTTTCATCCAGGGCTACGCCCTCGATGGAATACAGATACGCCGCGGCCAAGGCGACGGCCGGGAAGGTATCCCGGCGCTCGGGCTCGGCGATCACCGGCACCTCCGCGCCGAGCTGGCTGCGGATCATATCCACCTGCCCGCCGCCGGTGGCGATGCAGGCGTGGCGGGCGAGTCCGGCTGCGGTCAGCTGCCGCCAGACCCGCTGCACCATGGACTCGTACGTTCCGTCGGGTGCCCGGAGAACCTTGAGGAATTGCTTGCTCCGGGCGTCGTTCGAGAGCGGCCACAGGCGTTTGCCGGAGCCGCCGGATAACAGGACAAGCTTCATCGTCACGAGCCTCCTTGGAATACGAATGGTAAACGGACGCTTTGCGCGTCCGCCGAGGGACCGGCCTTTAGCCGAGCTTCGAATAGCGCGGCGTGAGCGCATGCTCGCGTTCCTGGAAGAACGCGTCCAGCGCGTCCTCCCAGCCCCGCATCGGCGGCAGCCCGGCTTCGGTGAGCTCTGCTTGGCCGAGCACCGAGTAGGCCGGACGCCGCGCCGGGCGCGGGAATTCCGCCGTCGTCACCGGCTTCAGCCAGACGTTCAAACCGGCCCGGCGGAAAATCGCCTGGGCGAACTCGTACCAGGAGCACTGTCCGCCCCCGGCGGCGTGGTAGATGCCGTACCGCTCCGTCTCCAGCAGCCGGGCGATGCAGACGGCCAGATCGACGGTATAGGTCGGGCTGCCGATCTGGTCGTTCACCACCGAGATCGTGTCGCGGGTCTCCGCCAGCTTCAGCATCGTCTTCACGAAGTTGCCGCCGCCCAGACCGTAGACCCAGGAGGTGCGCACGACGAAGGTCCGGCTGGACAGCCGGAGCGCGAACTTCTCTCCGGCCAGCTTGGATTCGCCGTAGACGTTGCCCGGCGAGGTGCGGTCGTATTCACCGTACGGCTCGCTGCCCGTACCGTCGAAGACATAGTCGGTGCTGACGTAGACCAGCTTCGCTCCGTACCGCTCCGCCTCCAAGGCGATATTGCGCGTCCCGAAGGCATTGACGAGAAAAGCTCCGCCGTAATCCTCCTCGGCCGCATCCACCGCCGTATACGCCCCGGCGTGGATGACGGCGTCCGGCCGAATCCGGGCGAATTCCCGCTCCACGGCGTCCGGATCGGTGAAATCGAGCTCCTCCCGGCCGGGGCCGTAGACCTGCCAGCCCATTCCGGCCAGCACACGCACCAGGTCGGTGCCGAGCTGGCCCCGCGCGCCGGTGACGATCGCCGTGCGTTTTGCCATGGGGACCGCGTTAGCCATAGATTCGATCCTCCTCGGCGGCCTGGTACTCGCCGGACTCGATCCGCCGCCACCAGGTCTCGTTCGCCAGATACCAGCGGATCGTCTCGCGGATGCCGACGGCAAAGGTATAGCGCGGGGTCCAGCCGAGCTCGGCAGTGATTTTGGCCGGGTCGATGGCGTAGCGCCGGTCGTGCCCGAGCCGGTCGGCGACGTGCCGGATCAGGCTTTCGGGCTTGCCGAGCTCAGCCAGGATCAGCCGGACGATCTCCAGGTTGGTCTGTTCGTTGTGGCCGCCGATGTTGTAGACCTCGCCCGGCCTGCCGGAACGGACGACCAGCTCGACCGCCGCCGCATGATCCTCGACATGCAGCCAGTCGCGCACGTTCAGGCCGTCTCCGTAGACCGGCAAAGGCTCGTTCGCGAGCGCCTTGGTTATCATCAGCGGGATGAGCTTTTCCGGAAATTGATAAGGGCCATAGTTGTTGGAGCAGCGGGTGATGTTGACGTTCATTCCATACGTCTCGTGGTAAGCGCGCACGAGCAGGTCGGAACCCGCCTTGCTGGCGGAATAGGGACTGTTCGGAGCAAGCGGCGTCGTCTCGGTAAAATAACCCTCACGCCCGAGCGAGCCGTACACCTCGTCGGTCGACACCTGGACGAACTTGGCCACGCCGTGGGCCCGCGCCGCATCGAGCAGCGACTGCGTGCCGAGCACGTTCGTCTCGACAAACACCTCCGGGCGGGCGATGCTGCGGTCCACGTGCGATTCGGCCGCGAAGTTGACGACGGTGTCGATCTTGTACGCCTTCATCAGATGGCTCACCAGCTTGCGCTCGGCGATGTCGCCGCGGATGAAGGTATAGCGGGGGTTCCCCTCCCACTCCCTCACGTTGTCCGGATTGCCGGCGTACGTGAGTTTGTCCAGATTGACGATATGCGCGATGTCCTCCCGCCCCATCATATAGCGGATAAAATTGCTGCCGATAAAGCCGGCGCCGCCCGTAACCAGCATCCTCATGCCGTTCCCTCCCACTCTTCCTTCGTATAGATCGCCGTTTCCGCAAGCCGCGGGTGCCGGCCGTCCTTGTCCGACAAGACCGGCGTCTCCGTCGGCCAGGGAATGTCCAGGTCGGGGTCGTCGTAAGCGATGCCCCGGTCGTGCTCGGTCGAATAGAGCGCATCCACCTTGTAGAGCACCTGCGTGTTGTCTTCCAGGGTGCAGAAGCCGTGGGCGAAGCCCTTCGGCACATAGAGCTGGAGCTGATTGTCCGCCGTCAGCAGGAACGATTCCCACTGGCCGAACGTCCGGGAGTTTTGCCGCAGGTCGATCACCACATCGTGAATGGCGCCCGCCAGCACCCGGATCAGCTTGGTTTGGGCCTTCGGCGGAGTCTGATAATGCATGCCGCGCAGGGTACCGCGGGGAACCGACAGGGAATGGTTGTCCTGAATAAACCCGTTGGGAAGCCCGAGCCGTTTCAGCGTATCGGCCCGGAAGCTTTCCATGAAGAACCCGCGCGCGTCCCGGTGGACAACCGGCTCCAAAAGGTATACCCCGTCGAGCTTGGCCGGGATGAGCTTCATCGGTGAATCCTCCTTTTAGTTGGCGATCGACAGCTTGGGCTTGCGGCCGAAATCGGGATCGAATTCGGCATTCTCCAGCAGCTGGTTGGCAAGCGCGAGGGAAGCGTGCGTCCCGGCGTCGGTCCACCAGCCGTTCAGGATGTCGTAGGACAGCAAGCCCGCTTCGATGTAGTGATTGTTGACGTCGGTGATCTCCAGCTCGCCGCGACCCGACGGCTTCAGCGTGCGGATGATCTCGAACACGCGGGAGTCGTAAAAGTAAATGCCGGTGACGGCGTAAGGACTCTTGGCCCTCAGCGGCTTCTCTTCGATGGACATGATCCGGTCGCCCGCCAGCTCGGCGACGCCGTAGCGCTCCGGATCGGGTACGCGGCAGAGCAGAATCTTGGCGCCTTCGTTCTGCCGCTCGAAGGTGCGGGCGAACAGCCCGATGTCGTCGGCGAAGATGTTGTCGCCGAGGATGACGGCAATGCTGTCACCGGCGGCGAAGTTCTCCGCGAGGCCGAGCGCCTGGGCAATGCCGCCCGCCTGGTCCTGCACCTTGTAAGTGAACGTGCAGCCGAATTCGCTGCCGCTGCCGAGCAGGCCGACCACGTCGCCCATATGCTCGCGGCCGGTGACGATCAGGATCTCCTTTAGGCCAGCGTCGATCAGCTTGTGGATGCTGTGGTAAATCATCGGGTACTTGCCGACCGGAAGCAGGTGCTTGTTCGTTACCTTCGTGAGCGGATACAGCCGGGAACCGGTGCCGCCCGCCAAAATGATCCCTTTCATCGCCATCTCTCCTTTGGATATTCTCGATTCGCGGTCAATGCGGTAACGTGCCTTGTGTAGGGGAAAGCTGCGGCAGCAAGGCCCGGGTCTGTGCGTCCCGCCTCGCAGGCTGGTCATACACCGAATCATGCTGGCCGGGAGCATACGGCGGATCATGCCGAACGGCTCACCGCGAGGCGACCGCCGGCTCCTTGCGAACCGCCGTTGCGGTGCTGGGCTCCTCGGTGAGGAACAGCCGCTCGTATTGGCTGACGATGTCGGGCCACGAATATGCCTCGCGGATGCGGTTCTTCGCCCGGGCTCCGTAGCTCTCGATGACTGCCGTCGGCAGCCGGTCCGCCTCGTGCAGCACGCGGGCGAGATCGCCCGGCTGCTTGCTGAAGTACAGCGCGCCGTCCGCACCGACCTCGCGGTTGAAGACGACGTCGAGCAGCAGATTGAGCCGCGTCGCCGCCAGCGCCTCCAGGAGCGAGGGGTTGGTGCCGCCCACCTCGTGTCCGTGCAGGTACCCATAGGCTTCCTCGCGCAGCTTCGCCAGAAGCTCTCCATCGTACACAGTGCCGACGAACTTGATCCGCGGGTCGCGGTCGAAGCCGGTGGCTTGCTTCAGCCGCTCATAGAAGGCATTCGCTTCTACTCCGGTGATGAGCACGAGCTGACGGGGAGAGTCGCTTGCCATAAACTCGCGGATCATCGTCTCGTAATTGTTCTCCGGCACGAAACGGCCGACGACCAGGTAGTAGTTGCCCGGCTCCACTCCGTGCTCGCGGTACCAGTCCGTAAGCTTCGGCGCGTCGCTTGCGAGCGGCGAGGGAATGAGGTCGGCTCCGTAGGAGATGAACTGCGTCCGGGGCCGGTAGCGGGCGTAATCCTGCCGGATGTAATCCTCGATGCCGACGGAGTCGCACACGAGCAGATCGGCGTGCTTGACCATCAGCCGCTCCGACAGCTTCCAATAGGCCCGGACCGGCTTCGGCCACTTGCTCCGCTTCCACTCATGGCCGTCGGGGTTCACGTAAACCGGCACGCCGAGCCGGTCCAGCCGTTTTTTGTAATAGGCGAAGAACGGACCGATCCGGCAGGCGAGGATGTAGACGGCCGCTTCCTCCGGCTTGTGCCGGCGGATATAGGCGAGGGTGCGCCGCAGGCTCATCAGGTCGTAGAGCACGGCCTTGGCGCTGCCCACCTCGGGCACCTTCACCGAAAAGCAGCGGGCTCCGTTGTGCTCGAACTCCCCGTCCTCCTTGCCCAGGCAGGCGACATGGTACTTGATGCCGGCCGACCGCTTCTTCAGGGTCAATTGCTCGACAAAGGTCTCGAAGCCGCCGTAGCGGGCCGGGATGCCCTTGGAGCCGATGATGAACACGTGCTTCATCCGAGTTGCCTCCTTTTGCCGCCGAATTTGGCCTTCAGCGCCTCTTCCAGCTTGATGTAATCGCGGATGCCGAGCACCTTGGCCCCCGCCGCGAATACCGCGACTCCAGCGCACAGGGCGATGCCGAGTTGGACGACTGCCCCTGCCGGAACGAAATGGCGGATGACGAACCAGACCGCGCCGAGCAAGACGGACAGTGCCGCCGATTTGCCGGCGTCCGCCCAATCCATCCGCGAGAGGAAGCGGTAGCGCTTCTCTAATCTGAGGGCCAAGAGCAGGCTGGACAAGATCATGGTCAGCGACGCGGCGAGGGCAATGCCGACCACGCCGAGCAAGCGGCAGAGCACGATGCTCAGGATGACGCCGACGACGAAGGCATTCACCGTGTTGATCGTCGGCGTGCGGGCATCCCGCTTGGCGAAATAGACCCGGTTCAGGATGTAGCGCATGCCGATGCCGATCAGGCCGACGCCGTAGCCGGCCAAGGCGAGCGAGGTCAGATGCAGCCCGTTCGCATCGAACTTGCCGCGGCCGAACAGCAGGGCCGTGACGTCGGAGCTGTACACCAGCAGGAAGGCGGTGACCGGCAGGATCGTCAGGCAGCTGAAGGTGATCGCTCCGCCGAGCAGTTGCACCATGCCCTCTTCGTCCTCGTCGTCGATCGAGCTCATCTTCGAGAAGAGGATCATGCCGATTGTGCTGACGATGATCATGACGACCATCTGAATCACCCGGTCGGCATACGACAGGGCGGAGATGCTTCCTTCCGCGAGCCCAGAAGCGAGCCGCCGATCCACGAAGACGCCCGCCCGCTGGATCATCGTGCCGAGGTAGACCGGCACGAGGAACAGCAGGAATTGGCGGAACTCGCTGCTGCGGTAAGCGGACGGCGCGACCGCGAGCCGGTAGCGCTGGCCTTGGCGGTGCAGGTCATAGAACAGGTAGGCCGTCTGAAGGCTCATGCCGACGAGCAGGCCGATGCCGACCGAGAGGACGCCGGTCCGGTGATGCAGGAGAATCTGCGCCGCCACCGCCGCCAGGTTAAGCGGCAGGCTGAGCAGCGTGATCGTCTTGAATTTCTCCAGCTTGGTCTCCACGGCCAGCAGGATCGCCGACAGGAAGGTCGGCACCATCTGCAGGCTGGCGACGGCGAGCAGGGCGGACGCCTGCGGCGAGCTCATGGCGCTGCCGGCGAGCAGGGCGTCCAGCACCGGCTTGTGGAACACAATCGCCGCAACCGTCACCAGACCGAAGAAGAGCGAGCCGGCGATGAGCACCTGCGACACGATCGTGCGGTTCTCGCCGTAGAGCGGGTCACTCCTGCCGCGCAGGAAGGGAATCAGCGCCACCGCGGCGGCCGCGGTGATGCCGGTCATGAACAGCTCGGGCAGCGTGTTCAGGTAGTAGTACAGATCGAGCTCGGCGCTCGCGCCGTAGTAATACCCGATCACCATCTCGCGGATCAGACCGGAGAGCTTGGCGACGACGGCGAGCAGCATGGTGACGAGGAACAGCATGGACATGCCGCCTGCGGCCGGAGCTTTGGGCGCGGCGGCCGAAGCCTCGATCGGCGCGGCCGCGGCTTCCGCCCGGGCGCTCATCGCCCGCCGCCTTTCTCCGCGGAAGCGGCGGGCGCGCCGGATTCGGCGGCCCCGGGCTCCGGGCCGAAGGGGATTCGCGGCGAACGGTCGGCGGGAGTGGCGGGAGTGGCGGAAGATGCAGGAGACGCAGGAGACCGTTCCGCAAGAGCCTTCGCCACAAAAGCCTGCCCAGCCGAAGGTTGTCCTGCGGAAGGCCGTTCGACGAGAGGCTCTCCCGCGAAAGGAAGTCCTGCAAGAGGCCGTCCCGCCGGAACCGGTCCCGCCGCAGCCGTCTCCGCCGCGGCGTATGCGGCCGGACGAAGCCGTCCGCCGGGGACTTCCCGGTCGGCCGTTTCCGCTGCGGGCTGGCCCAAGAGCTTCGCATAGAGCGCCATGTGCTTCGCGAGCATCCGCTCCTTGGTGAAGCCGGCCGCCACCTTCCGCTGACCGGCCGCTCCGTGCCGCCGAATCTGCTCCGGCTGCCGGACGTAGCCCAGGATGGCCTCCGCCAGCTCCCCGGCGTCCGCCGGGGTCACCAGGCGTCCGTTCACTCCGTCCTCCAGCACCTCCGGCACCCCGTTGACGCGGGTCGCAATCACCGGCGTCCCCGAGGCGAGGCTTTCGAGGATCACCATCGGCAGCCCCTCGAACAGCGAGGGCAGGAGCAGCACGTCCATCCCGGCGAGCAGCTCGGGGATATCGGTGCGGAAGCCGAGGAACCGCACCGAATCCTCCAGGCCATACTGCCGGACCAGCGCCTTCGTCGGTTCCTCCTCCTCGCCCGTTCCGGCCAGGGTGAGCCGCGGCCGAATGCCTTCGGGAGCGAGCTCCTCGGTGATCCGCCGCCACGCTTCGATCAGGTACGGCAGGCCCTTCTGCTTGGACATCCGGGCGACAAAGCCGAACTCGATCGCCGTCGGGTCCACCGGCCGGGCTACTTTATCCAGATGGAAACGGCCGGTATCGATGCCGTTGTGGATCGTCTCGATCGCCGTCTTCGGGCAGTGCGGCGCGTACTTGCGGTTCAAGTCGTCCGATACGGCAACGATCCGGTCGGTAAAGCGGCGGCCGAGCCCGTATTCGACGGCGGTGTAAAGCTTCTTTTGCAGCGGCGAGATGGTAAAGGTGTTCTCCGCAATGAGGAGATGCACCGTCCATACCGATTTCGGCCGCCGCCGGGACAAGCGCGATGCCACCCGGCCGAACAGGCCGCCGCGGTTGCCGTGCGAATGCACGAGGTCGATCTGCAGCGAATCGATGTACCCGACGAGCTTCTTCATGGAGCGCCAGTCGCCCATGCCGGTCATCGGCAGCTCCAGGATCTCCTCACGCGGAATGCGGTGCTTGGCGAAGAAATCTTCGCGGAACGGCCCGCACAGATACGGCTCGTAGCGCTCGCGGTCGAGGTTCTTGTAGAGGTAAGTGATGACCTCCTCTTCCCCGCCCGGCTCCTGGAAAGCCCCGAGGAAGAGGACCTTCTTACGCATCCTGCCATTCCCCCGCCACGGCCTTGATCCGCACCTTCGCCGGCGTCGCCCCGCCCGAGGCGATAACGTCGTAGAGCAGCGTGTTGTTCAGCCGCGATTTGGCGAAGAGCCCCGGCAGCGTCCGCGCGAGCGTCCGCCGCATGCCGTCCAGATCGGCCAGAGCCTTGTCCACCAATGGAACGAGCGTCTTGTCGGAGATGCCCTTGATCGGGAGCACGTAATCCTCCAGCCCGACGGCCTTCATGATGCCGTCCGTCTTCGGATCGTAGGAGATGGCAACGCATGGCACTCCTTCCGACAGAGAGAAGATATTCGAGTGCATCCGCGTGCCGAGGAACAGGTTCATCCGGGCGTATACGCCCTTAAGCTGCTCCGGCGTGAGGTTCTCGTCGACCAGGTGCACCCGGGGGTGTCCGTTCAGCCGCGAGAGAATTTCCCGAGAAATGATCAGGTCGTTGTCCTCGCCGGGTCCGATGCACTGCGGCATCAGGAATACGTCGGCGCCGCGGTCGTCGGCCAGGTGGCGGATGGTGCGGAGCAGCGATTCCTTGTAGCCCGCGAGCAGCCCCGCCCGGTCGGCTTCCCCGGGAAAATGCCAGGAGCGCATCGTCACGCCGACCTTCAGGCCTTCCCGGTCGAGCAGCGATTCCAGCCGTCCGGCCGGAATGTCCTGCTTGGTGAGCAAAAAGGCGATGTCGCTCGTCTCGAAGCAGTTGTCCGCGTCCGGCACGAAGCGCTTCAGGAACGCGGCCGAGATCGGCTCGCGCGGCAGGCAGAGCGCGGATTTGCGGATCAGCTTGCGGATCTTGCCGGTGACGAGCGGGTGGTCGCCGAACTCGCCGACGGTCTGGGCATAGATCACGAAGGGCTTGCGGTATTGAACCGCCGTCATGAACTGGAGGTAGTGGTACATGAAGTCGCCGAGGAACTGGGCCAGGTTGCGGGCCTTGAAGTAGCCGCCGCCGCAGCTGACCACGATGTCCGCCTCGCGGAAATCGCGCAGCGTGGGGTGAACCGGCAACCGCAGCCGGTTCGCCAGCCACAGGCCGGCCCAGCGGGCGGAATTGCGCAGCACCTTGGCCAGCCGGTTCTTGCCCGCGTAGGGTGCCACGGGGCTCGCGACCACGCGGCAGTCGCCGTACTTGTCCTGGTCCAGCTCCGGGAAGAGCGACACCACCGTGATCCGGGCGTCCGGGTACTGCTTGCGGAATTCCTGAACCATGGCCCGGATGATGCCGGAATCTCCCTTATTCAAATAGCAATAGGCGTTGGTGATGAGAATGTTCATGAGCGGATTCCCTTCTTCGCTTGGTTAATGTGCCGCCGCTTGCGCCTTCGGCTTGGAAGCGCGCCGCGCGCGTCTCTCCTCCAGCACGCTCGCATAGACCTCGGAGGTGGCGCGTCCCGTAGCTTCCCAGCTGAAATCCTGCGAGCGGGCCAAGCCCCGCGCCATATAGTCCTGCCGCGCCTTCGGGTCGCGCAGGAGCTTGACGATGCCTGCGGCGATCTCGTCCTCGTCGAGCGGATTCACCAGCACCGCCGCGCCGCCGGCGATCTCCGGCAGGCAGGAGGTGTTCGAGGTCACGACCGGCGTGCCGCAGGCCATGCTCTCCAGGACCGGCAGGCCGAAGCCCTCGAAGATCGACGGATAGACGAACACCTCGGCCGCGCTGTAGAGCAGCGGCAGGTCCTCCTGCGGCACGTAATCCGTCAGGATGACGTCCTTCAGGTAGGGAAAATCGGTCAGCGTCTGGAAGATGCCGTCGAACATCCAGGCTTTGCGCCCGACGACCACCAGCTTCGCCCGGATATCGGGGTTCTCCAGCCGGATGCGCTTGTATGCCTCGAGGAGCCGGGGGATGTTCTTGCGCGGCTGCAGGTTGCCGACGGCGAGCACGTAATCGCCTTCGATGCCGTACTTACCGCGAATCGCCGCAAGCCGGGCCGGGTCCGGCACCGCCCGAAACGCCTCGTCGATGGAGTTGTAAGTGACCACGATCTTCTCCGCCGGAACCCCGTAGGTGTCGATCATGTCCTGCTTGGAATACTCCGAGACGGTGATGATCTTCGCCGCTTCCTTGGCCGTCTTGCGGATGCCGACCTTGAGCAGCGACGCTTCCTTCTTGGTGAAAAACTCGGGATAATGCTCGAACGAGATGTCGTGGATCGTGCTTACGATCGGGCAGTCGGCAAAATACGGGGCCGTGTACTGCACGTGCAGCAAATCCAGCTTCTCCCGGCGGATGAGGCCCGGGAATTCGAACGGCAGCCGGATAAACGGACTGCGCGTCTTGAACTCCAGCAGCTTCCAGTCCGTGCCGGTAAAGTCGCCGGCGTAGTTGAAGTTTTTGTTCACGAACAGGTGGTAATCGAACCGGCTGCCGCGGTCGAGGTTCTTGATGACGTTCTTGATGTACACCTCGTTGCCGCTGAAGTTGGTTCCGATCGCCTGAGCGTCGATGCCGATGCGGTATGGGGAGTGCTCCATCGCCTGTCCTCCTTTTGATTGCGATTAGGGGTACTCTATAGACTGAACTTAACCTTTACGCCTGCGCCGTTGGAATGTCATTCCGATCGCTGTTGATCCCCGATTTCCTGATTGTCCGGGCCGCCGTCAGAACGCGCTCTTCGAAGCGACGACCTCTCGGACGGTCAACAGGATCAGCTTGAGGTCGAGCCACAGGCTGCGGTTGCGGATGTAGGTCAGATCCAGCTCAACCATCTGCTCGAAGGTCAGGCTGTTGCGTCCGCTCACCTGCCACAGGCCGGTGCAGCCGGGCGTCACCTGCAGCCGCTGGCGGTGATACACCGTGTAGTCCTTGACCTCGCGCGGCAGCGGGGGCCGCGGTCCGACGAGGCTCATGTCGCCCTTCACCACGTTCCACAGCTGCGGCAGCTCATCCAGGCTCATCTTGCGGATGACCCGGCCGACGCGGGTGATGCGCGGGTCGTTTTTCATTTTGAACATGTGGCCTTCGATTTCGTTCTGCTTGATCAGATCGGCAAGCCGTTTCTCCGCGTCGCTGACCATGGAGCGGAACTTGAACATCTGGAACTCCCGGCCGTTCTTGCCGACCCGCGTCTGGCGGAAGAAGACGCCGCCCTTCGGGTCCTCCAGCTTGATCAAGAGGCCGATCAGCACCAGCACCGGAAGCGCGCAGAGGATGCCGAGGAGCCCCCCCGCTACGTCCATGGCCCGCTTGAGCGCCAGGTAAACCCGTTCTCCGGCCGATCGTCCGGCGTCCGCTTGTCCGAGCAGCGCCGCATAATCCTTGGAATACTCACCGATTCCCATCGTTGTCGCCTCCCTCATGAGTTCTTGAATCGATTGTCTGAATGATGCTTAGGTCGGAAAGCCATCCGGCTCGGTTCAGCCGGTATGGCGCGCAGCCAGATCGCCCGTCTCCCGGACGCGCAGGTCTTTCAGGAACATCTCCGGGGCCATTCCCTCGCGGATGAGCAGCTCCTGCATCGCCTTCAGCGTGGAGGCGCGCAGCTCGGGGTTCTTCACGGCGAAATCGAGCGTCGTCAGAATGAAGCCCAGCTTCTCGCCCACATCGTAGCGGGTTCCCTGGAAGTTGTAGGCGTAGACCGCCTGTTCCCGGGCCAGGCGGGCGATGGCGTCGGTCAATTGAATCTCTCCGCCGGAGCCTTCCTCCTGGCTGTCGAGAATATCGAAGATCTCTGGCGGCAGAATGTACCGGCCGAGGATCGCAAGGTTGGAAGGAGCTTGTCCCGCCGGCGGCTTTTCCACCAGGCTGCCGACTCCGTACAGGCGTCCGTCCTGCGTCGTGGGAGCGACGATGCCGTAGCGACCGGTCTCGGCCTCCGGCACCGGCTGCACGCCGAGAATGGCGCCGCCCGCCGCTTCGTACTGGTCGATCATCTGCTTCAGGCACGGCTTCTCCGCACGGACGATATCGTCGCCGAGCAGCACCGCGAACGGCTCCTGCCCGATGAACCGGCGGGCGCACCAGACGGCGTGGCCGAGCCCCTTCGGCTCTTTTTGCCGAATGTAATGGATGTCGACGCGGGAGGTACGCTGCACCTCTTCGAGCAGCTTGAGCTTGCCTTTCATCTCGAGGTTCGATTCCAGCTCGAAAGCATGGTCGAAATGATCCTCGATCGCCCGTTTTCCCTTGCCGGTCACGATGATGATATCCTCGATTCCGGATTCCACCGCCTCCTCGACGATGTATTGGATCGTCGGCTTGTCGATGATGGGCAGCATTTCTTTGGGCATCGCCTTGGTCGCCGGAAGGAACCGGGTGCCAAGACCGGCAGCGGGAATGATCGCCTTCTTCACTTTTTGCACATTGCATCCCTCCGTTTGAGTGTGTTGAGCTGATGAGCGGTGGCGTACCTTAAGGCGGATTCTAAGCTGCTCAGGGGGCGGCCCTTTTCCGCCGGTTGGCGGGGAGGCGTGGCCGGATGGAGAAGGGCCGTCCCCTGGGCTCCCGGCCGGGACGGGCCGGGAGGAGCCGTCGTTCGGTCGATCCCGTCGACGGCGTCAGCCCTGTTCGCTTGATAGTCATTTCCTATCAGACTATATAATTTAATTTATGATTCCTATAAACCGGGTAAGGCTGACCGCCATGCGGCCGGTCAGGAGCTTTCCGCGCTGCCGTATCCGTACCGGTACGAGCCGCGCTCCTTGTCCACCACCCCGTTCAACACCACGCCGAGGATGCGGGCTCCCGCATGCTCCAGGCTGGCCTTGGCCTTCTTCACGTAATCCCGCTTGATTCGCCCGGAGTCGAGCACGAGCAGGACGCCGTCGGCGAGCGAGGCGAGCAGTTGGGCGTCGGCGACCGCGAGCGTCGGCGGCGTGTCCACGATGATGACCTCGTATTCGCTTCGCAGCTCCTCGAGCAGCGAACGCATCCGCTGCGAGCCGAGCAGCTCCGCCGGATTCGGCGGCACCGGCCCCGACGCGATCAGGTCGAGGTTCTCGATGCCGGTCGGACGGATGGCCTCGGACAGCTCCGCCTGGCGGGAGAGCACGCCGGACAGCCCCGGCCGGTTGGTGGCTTGAAACACGCGGTGTACGGCCGGGCGGCGCAGGTCGGCGTCGAGGATCAGCGTCTTCTTGCCGGCCTGCGCGTAGGCTGCCGCCAGATTGGCCGCCGTCGTCGATTTGCCTTCGCCCGGCAGAGCGGAGTTGACCAGGATCAGCTGGACCGCCCGGTCCACCGAGGAGAAGCTGATGTTGGTCCGGAGCGTCCGGTACGCCTCGGCCACATGGGAGGCCGGGTTCGTCTCCATGACGAGCGGACGGTTAACGGTTGGCTGCCGCATAGCGCGTCTCCCCCATTCGGTCTTTGGCCTGCGCGGCGGCGTCCCGTTTCAGCTCGGAGCCGCGGATGCGCGGAATGACGGCGAGGGCGGGAATGTCGAGGTAACGGGCGACATCCTCCTCGGTGCGGATGGAATCGTCGAAATAGTCGATCAGGAAAATCAGCACGAGGGAGAACAGCAGAGCCGCCACCAGGCTGACCGCGATGCTGAGCGTCGGATTGGGGGCGACGGGCGAAGGCCGGTCGGCCGGATCGGCTTCGTTCAGGATGGCGACGTTGTCGACCTTCATGATCGAGGAAATCTGGTCCTGAAAGCCCTTGGCGACAGCGTTAACGATTTGCGCCGCTTTTTCCGGCGATTCGCTGCGGACGGAGACGGTCATCACCTGCGTGTTGTTGACCGAGCTGACCTTGACGGACTGGATGAGTTCCTTGGCGCTCAGCTTAAGCTCGGGATTATCGCGGGCCACCGCATTCATCACGGCCGGCGTCTTGATGATTTCCTTGTACGTGTCGATGAGGCGGAGGTCGACGTTGACCGAATCCAGAGTCAGCCGGCTGAGAGAATCGTCGCCGAGCGACTTGTTGACAATCAGCTTGGTTGACGCCTCATAGACCGGAACCGCGACAAAATAGCTGTAGAGCCCGCTCGATACGCCGGCGATCAGCACCATGAGGGCGATCCAGAGGAATCGTTTGCGGATGAGCGCAATAAATTGTTTGATCTCCATGCTTCCCCTCCAAGCTTATGTCATATCGGGAGCGCCGCCCGAAGCCCGGGGCGGCGGGCGGCGGACTCCCGTCTGCCGTTGGTTACTTGCTCTTTAGCCCCTCTTGGAGCAAGGCGGGGAGCAGCGTCTCCAGCTTGAGGCTGTCCGGGGAAATCGCCGGAGCCGTCGTGCCGTTCAACTGGGTCTTGAAGTAGGCGAGCAGGATGCCAAAGCGGGCGCGGTAGAGCGGATCGACCGTCCAGGCGATGCGGGTCGACACCTTGTCGATGTCCTTACCTTGGATGCCAAGGCCCCGCAGAATGGCGCTGATCTTCAGCTTCTTATCGGCCAGCACCTTGTTCCAGGCCTTTTCCTTGTACGTGCCGGTCAGGATGGCCAGCAGCTTCTGCGCGTCGGTCTTTCCGTTGCCCGTGAGCAGGCCGTTCTTTAATTCCTGTTCATAGGCGACCAGGAAGGCGGTCAGGTCGGCGAAACTCACGGCGTCCATGCCCTTCGGCTCGCCGCCCAGGATCGCCAATTGGTCGAGCAGCTCGACATTGTCCCTTCTCAACTGCTCCAGTTGACTGAAATCGGAGTCATACGGAACGCCGAAGCCGGCGATGAAGGCGAGCAGGTTCTTTTGCGTCACTTGGTCGAAACCGGATTTCTTGCCCTTCTTCTTGGAGATCGGCTCCCACACTTCGCGGATCAGCGACGGGTTGGTCAGTCCGGCGATCCGGTCGCGGGCCTGCCGGATCGCGGGCAGGTCGGCCGGGCGAATGGCGTCTCTCACCTGAGTCAGCCGTTCGACCAGATAGGCCGCTTCCGGAGGAAGCTGCGGCTTGTCGGGACTGGCGTTGCCGAGGTAAACCGTCCGGCTGTCGACGAGCGGCTTGTTCAGGCTCTTCAGCACGGCGCGGACCTTGACGACCGCTCCTTTGCCCGAGACGAGCGTGACGGTTCCGTTCGGCTGCACCTTAACCCCGGGGACATTCTTCACCGCCTCCCAGGTGATTTGGTTGCCGGGAACCTGCTTCCCGTACAGCCAGAGGGTCGGGGTGACCTTCTTGCGGTATTTGTCCGCGGTCTCCTTGTATTCGACGCGGGAGCGAACGACCGTAACGGCCAGAGCGAGCTTGGCGCTGCCGCTCGGATCGACGACCACGCTGACGCGGTCCTTGACCTTGATGAGATCGTCGGCCGTGATCTTCAAGCCGCGAACCACTTGGCTGACCACGAGATCGGATGAAGCCAGCGTTCGGGTGAGCGCCTCGTTTAAGAGGGCGGAGATCGTTTTGCGGTCGAGAATCGCGTTTAAGTTCTTGTTGCCCACCGCGGCCTGAAGGTTGTAGACGTAACGCTGGGCGAAAGCATAGAGATCGCCGTAGTCGATCGCGTTCATTCCGTCCGGGTTGCCGGACAGCTTGACCAAGGCGTCGAGAAGGGCGGCATGCTTGGCTCGAACCATCGCCAGGTCGTTCAAGTCGGGGTCATAGTCGAAGGCCAGGTCCTGCACCAGCTCCAAGAGAGCCTGCGGCGTGACGGCCTCATAACCGGGCTTCCCGGCCTTGGCTTGCAGGATCTTGAAGCCGATCTCCGCGAACAGAGACGGGTCCTTCAGCCCCCTCACCTTTTCCCGCGCTTGCTTCAGCACGGTCAAGTCGGCGGGAAGCACGAAATCGCGCAATCGGGCGAGCTGATCCTTCAGCTGCTCGGCTGCCTCGGGCAGCGGCGGGAACGGCGCGTTCTCGGCAATCGCAGCGGCTCCGGATTGGACGTCGGCGGTTTCGGCTCGGACCAAGGCCGGTCCGGGCAGGCTGCCGGCCGCCAGGCTGGCGGATAGAACGGCGAGCAGCAGTTTGTTCGGCATGGACTTCTTGAACAACTTCATTCACCTCTCTTGATTGTGGATGGGAAGAAGCGGCGGAGTCGGCTCATGCCCTTCTTCCGTTCGGGTTCGATCGGGATGCGCACAAGGTCTTCATCGACAAGCAAGCGACGGGCGTTGTCTTGCAAGAGTTGGCCGGCAGGGGTACCCAGCCGCTGCTGGATCAGCCGGTAGGCGGCGGACAGCTCGAATGGACGGCGGGTCAGGTCGTGGGCGTCGGTGGCGACCAGCGGAGCATAGCCCTGGCGGACCATCTGCCAGGCGGCCTTCCCCGCCTTCGAGCCGAAGCCTCCGAGCAGGGAGCGCGCGGTGACTTGGCCGAGTGCGCCGAGCTCCGTCAGCGCCTCCAGCAGCGAAGGCTTGTCCGCGAGGACGGCGTTGCGCTCCGGGTGAGCGATAACGGGAATTAACTCGCGGACCCGCAGCTCGTAGAGCATCTCCTCAAGGTTCTTCGGCAGGCGCGAGCCGGGAAGCTCCAGCAGGAGATAGCGGCCGGTGCCGAGCGGGGCGACGGTCCCCTCCTCCAATTCGGCGATCAGAGATTCGGAGAGACGCACCTCCTGACCGGCGATGATCTCCAGTTCCAGGCTTCGGGCTTGCAGCTCGTCCCGGAAGTCGTCCGCCGCTTTCCTCACCTTCGAAGCCGGATTTCGGTAGACGCCGTTTCCATGATGAGGAGTCGCATACAAGATCCGAATGCCGTCGGCATAAGCCGCCTCCGCCATGGCGAGCGCCTCCGAGAAGCGGGCCGGCCCGTCATCCAGGCCGGGCAAAAGGTGGCAGTGGATATCGACCATGGTAGAATCACCTCGAGTCTCGTCCTCCCCGTAGGCCGATCCGTTTGGAAAAGCCGCCCTGTCGTGGAGTTGAACTCACTTTATGATACAAATTGTATCAATGTCAATAGATTAACGAAATTTGGGAAATTAGGCCGGGGATCAGACAAAAATCGGGGAATGCGCCAAACGGAGTCCGGAAAAGGACTAAGGGCGCACTATAATGAACAAGGGAGCGGCGCTTGCCGGTCCCTCCTGCCGTATGGCCTGCGACGGCGAAACGGGCGGTCTGCTGTGCGGGGTGCATCGGAAACAGGCGGATTCGCCTGTACCCAGGGAACAGAGGGCCTGCGAGGGAACGGATGGTGATGCTTGCTCCGGCAACGGGGATGCGGGAGCTGCCCGCAGAACCGTCGGCCGTACAGGAGGACCTGACGAAGCCTCAAACGTCCTTCCTATGCAAAAAAAGCATTCCCGATTCGTCCCATGAAGGACCGCACGAATGCCTTTCGATCAGTTTCTTCCTATTAATATGTAAAAACGCTTACAAACCTATCGCCCCCGAAGCCATCGGATTCGGGGTAGAGCTAGAGGCGGCGGCCGGGACCCTTCGCCGGTTTATGACCGGTTGCCCAGGGTTTTGGCGGAATACGGTCGGCCAAATACGCTGCGGGGACGCGGCTTGTCCGGGCGCCAATCACGCGCCGGACTCGTTCCGGCTGCGCCGGAGGCACTCCTGTCTTCCGATGCGGTAAACCTGCCCGGCTGGGATTCGGGATGGACCTCGGCGGGCCCTCCTTCTCGAAGCCGGATTCCAAGCTGGTTCATGATCCGATTGACATCCAGTTCCGTCCGTTCTTGTTTCATCATGCGCCTCCCTCTCTTGGGCCGTTTTTACGTGAAACCTTGAAGCCGATCAAACGTAAAGGCGGGTAGGATGGGTTCATCTGGATTCCGGCCGGAGCAAGAAAGCCCAGGACCGAAAAGGAGCTAAGACTGCGGAGTCGCATTCTGTTACGAAATGTATCAGGGATCATGCAAAGAATTATACTCTGTTTGGCTTCTGTCGTGCATGGACCATTTGTTGCAATTTTCAATAACTTCCCAAGCCGGATTGGCAAAAATCGACAACCAAGAACAAAGTCGAATTATGACGAAAAGTACAGTCTTTTATCGGGTTGCTCTGCCCAGCTTAAACCATTATGATGGTAGAAGAATCCGCATAAGTTGCATCCGCCCGTTCCTTAAGAACTATTCGGATGCCATGATCCGGGACCGGCGAAGTCGATCGGAACCGACGAATGGTTGTCAGCAGCCGCCATTCGAACGTCGGCGGGCATAAGCCAGTCGAATCCGCATGTATTCTGGAGGAATGGTCATGAAGTACGGCAATCGGATCGCCCGCCTGCGGGCCGAACGAGGTCTTACCCAAGGAGAACTGGCCGAGAAGGTCAGCATCTCCCGGGCATCTTTATCCCACTATGAGAACGACCGGCGCGAACCCGATCTGGATGTGCTGTCGAAGCTGGCCGATTATTTTGGCGTCACCCTCGATTACCTGATGGGAAGAACGAACGAGCCGGGACGTTCGCTCGATCCGGAAGTGATGGAATTCGTCGAAAGCTTGGAGCTCGCCGACGAATCGATCATTCAGAAGTTTCAGCTGACGGTCGACGGCCGCGAGCTGACGAACGATGAAGCCCGGCGTTTCATCGCCTTTATCCGCGCCGAACGCCAGATGCGGAATGGCGATTGACCGCCCTCCTTCGAAGAAGACCGCTCCTTTTCCGCCGGGGAAGAGAAGCGGTCTTTTTTGGTGCGCCCGCTCGGCGGAAGGATATCCGAAAAAAGTGACTTTTCCATAAAATAGTATACTTACAGTCTTTCTTTCGCTAGGCTCCCCTGTAAACGTTTGCTACAATAGAGGCAGCTCTTCTTTTTGCAGAACTTCCTTTTAATAGAGAGAAGATACTTCCTATTCCCTGCGGGGTGGCCGGTATGACTCGTAAAATGTCGATCCTTGGGCAGTTGATCAGCGGTTTCTCCTTCCTGATCCTGACAACCGTTATCGCGATTATTCTGCTGACCTACCGCTCTTCCTCCCAGGTTGTGCTGGAGCGTTCCAACCAATATATTCTTGAGTCGGTCAAGCAGCTCCAGGGCAAGCTGGACGTCATCCTTCAGGAGCACGACAACCTGTCGTCCTCGATCATCTTCAGCCCGACCATTCAGGAAGCGCTGCAGGATGCCGACACCGGCCAGCCTCCCCGCCACAGCGAGGAGGAAATCGTCCGTTACCTTGACGAGGCCACCCGCAACATCAGCTATGACGTGCTCATCCGCATCTATGACCGCAAGGGAAACCCGGCCTACTCCAACACCAGCTCGATCGATCTGATCTGGGATTCGGAGGCCCAGGTGAAGGGCGCTTACTGGTACCCGGCGATCGTTCAGAATCAGGGGCACATGGTCTGGCAGGCCGCCGACGGTTGGCTCAACAACTCGATCCCGATCATTCTCGGCACCCGGCAGATCAACGATTGGGAGAAGCTGAACGGCATCGGCACGTTTTTCCTGGTGCTGCCCATCCAGGTGCTCGACAACGCCGTCGGCCAGTTCCATCTGAACCCGAACGAGAAGATTCAGATCTCCGATCCGTACGGCACGATCGTGTATTCCACCGATCACCGGGAGATCGGCGAATACATGGACCCCGGGCTTCTGCAAAAGTTCTCTTCGCGCAAGCCGCATATCGTTCCGCTTAAATCGGACTCGGCGGCCGACACTTACATTTCCTATTCCTACTCGACCTACAGCGGCTGGAGCCTGTTTGCGTACATCGATGCCAAGGAAGCGGTCAAGGACCTCAGCACCATCCAGCGGCGCATTTTCTTCGTCGGTCTCTGCGGGCTGGCTGCGGCGCTGGCCTTCACGATCTTCTATTCCTGGACGCTGTCCCGGCCGATCCGCAGCTTGGCCACCAAGCTGGCCAACGTCGAGCGGGGGACGCGGATTCCCTACATGAAGACCACCTTGAACAAGGAGCTCGACATTCTCTATACCAGCTACAATTCCATGCTGCAAAATCTGGACCGGACGATCGCCGACCTCACCAGCAAGCAGGTCAGTGAAAAGCAGGCGCAGATTACCGCGCTCAAGGCGCAGTTCCGGCCGCATTTTCTATACAACACCCTGAATACGATTTATTGGGCGCTGGTCGGCAAGCGGCTGAAGGAAGAATCGCAGATGGTGCTGGCGTTGAGCGACCTGCTCCGCTACAGCATCGAGCGGGGCTCGGAATTCGTCACCGTCGAGGAAGACCTGGCGCAGCTCAATCGATTCATCCTGCTGCAAAAGCTGCGCTACGAAGACAAGCTGCAGGTGGAGATCCGTACCGATCCCGAAGTCCTGTCCTGCCGGATCATGAAGCTCACCCTTCAGCCGTTGGTCGAGAACGCCATCACCCACGGCCTGGAGACCGTCGTCCGCGATACTTGGCAGATCCGTATCGATATTCGCCGCGAGGACAACATGCTCGTGCTCACGGTCGAAGACAACGGCAAGGGCATGACGCCGGAGGAAATGGCCCAGGCTCTCGCCGGAAGCGAGGGCGACATCCCGTCCGCAGGCGGAACAGAACCGGGACCGGCGCAAGCGGCATCCGTCGCGTTGGAGGATTCCCCGCCTCGCCCGCCGGCCGCGTCTCAGGGAGCGCTGCATTCCGGCATCGGCCTCGCTAACCTGCACACTCGCATCCTGCTTATCTATGGAAGGGAATATGGACTTTCCCTCAGCGTCAGCGAATGGAACGGCCTCAAGGTAACCGTAACCTTCCCTCTCTTGTACGAAGACCCCGAGGTTTATACGTAAACGATCCTGACTCTGCTAGGTTCAAGGAGGCAATAGATATGAACATTCTCATTGTGGACGATGAAAGCTTCGTCCGCCGTTCGCTGTCCGACATGCTGATCTCGGCGGGTGCGGGATGGACGGTCGCCGGCGAGGCAGAGAACGGGCTCGATGCGCTCGAGATTCTGGAGCGCGAACCGGTCGATCTCGTCATCTCCGACATCCGCATGCCCGGCATGGACGGCCTTAAGCTGGCCGAGGAAATCCGCGGCAAGCATCCTGATACCGAAGTGGTGCTCCTAACCGGTTATCAGGATTTCACTTACGCCCGCCAGGCGATTCAGTACGGCGTCAGGGATTATTTGGTGAAGCCCTCGTCCGTCGAGGATATCCTGGAGCTCGTTTCCCGGCTGGACGGACAATTGGAGAAGAAGAAGCAGGAGGCCCGACTGCTTAAGCTGAGGGAGAAGAACCTGCTGGAAAAGCGGCTGCACGATCTGCTCTACGGCATTCCGCTGCCCTATTTCGACGAGTCGATCATTCCGCCGCACACGTCGCTTCAGGTGCTGACCGTGCTGCACCGGGGCGAAGCGCTCAGTCCCGGCTGGAATGAATCCATCCTCTACCAAGCCGTGCGCAATATCGCCGAGGACTGGTTCGCACCGAGCGGGCAGGCAATCGGCATGATTGAAGAACAGGAAGCGCCGATCGTGCTGTTCCTGAACGAGCCGGAGGAAGCGGCGGACGGACCGGAAGCGGACGCTCTCCGATTGGAACGGGACCGGAACACCGCGCTTCGCTTTATGAGCGAACTCGCCTCCATCCTCAAGTGCGACCTGTGCCTCGGCCTGTCCGATCGGCACGGGAGCCTGGACCAACTGAGCGCGGCTTACCGGGAGAGCCTGGAAGCGGCGCGGCTTGCCCGCACCTTATCGGCCACCCCGGTCGCCCACTTCCGCGAGGTCACGCAGCAAACCGCCACTCCGGCTCAAATGGAGGAGCATATCCGCGGCAAGGCCGCCCGCCGCGTCATCTCGCTCATGATCGAGGCCATGGAGCGGCGGCTGGATGAAGAGTTGTCCCTCAAGGCTATCGCCGAGGAGTTGTACATGAATCCGACTTACCTCGGCCGCATTTTTAAGGAAGATATCGGCGAGAGCTTCTCCAGCTTCCTCACCCGCCTGCGCATGGAGAAGGCCAAGGCTCTGCTCGACGACGTCACCGTCAAAGTCTACGAGGTCAGCGAACGGGTCGGCTTCAAGGACCCCGCCTATTTCAGCTGCATCTTCAAGAAGCATGTCGGCGTGACTCCGCAGGATTACCAGAAGCAGCACCGGCCGACGCCGAGTACCTCCGGAGGGGCGGCCGCGTCCCGGCCCGTCTAATCCGCTCCGCCCGCCGAGAGCCTTCACACCGGCGGATTTCGTCCACAAAGGAGGCGCGTACCTTGCCTTACCTTCGCCGAATGGCTTCCCTCGTCGGCTGCGCCGTCTTGCTCACCACCGGCGGCTGCGCGCTGACGCCCGCCGTGACGATTCAGGAGGCGGCCGACCCGCCGACCGAGCTGAACGTCTGGCTGATCCCGGGCTCCGGTCTGGAGGACCGGATCGACGAATACCAGGCGCAGCATCCCGAGCTCAGCATTCACATCCAGAATTCCGCTTACGAGGAGCTGCCCAATAAGCTGCAAACGGCCTTTGCCGCCCGCTATTCGAGCCCCGATGTGGCCATGATCGAGATCGACTTCATGGACCGCTTTCAGCAGTATCCCGGGTACTTCCACAATCTATTCGATTTCGGGGCAGAGGGCTTGAAGAACGATTTCCTCGACTGGAAATGGAATCAGGCCTTGTCCCCCAACGGCCGCTTCCTCTTCGGACTTCCGACGGATATCGGGCCTTACGCCATGATCTACCGCCGCGATCTGTTCGCCCGGGCCGACCTTCCCACGGAACCCCAGGATGTCGAGAAGCTGATGAGCAGCTGGGACCGGTTTCTGCAGGCGGGGGTTCAACTGCACCAGAAAACGGGCGTCGCGTTCATCAACGACCTGGAAAGCCTGTATCGGGCCATCGTGAACCAAGCCGAGGAACAATACTACGATAAAGACGGCCGCTTGGTCGTGGAGAGCAACCCGGCTGTCCGCCGGGCCTGGAAGCTGGCCATGCAGGCGCATGACGCGGACTTGTCCGCCAACCTGACCATCCATACGGAAAAATGGAGCAAGGGCCTCAACCAGGACTTCGCCGTCATGCTCTGTCCGGCCTGGCTGGTTGCCAGCATGAAGGACAGCGCCCCGCAGGCCGAAGGGCTGTGGAACATTGCTTCGCTGCCGGAGGGATCGGCGAGCCGCGGCGGCTCCTTCCTGGCTCTGCCGGTCACCGGCAACCATCCGAAGGAAGCGTATGAGCTGATCAAATGGCTGACCGCGCCTCCGCAACAATTGAAAACCTTTATGGAGCAGTTTACCTTTCCTTCTACTCCCTCCGTCTACAAGAGCAGTGAGCTGCTCGGGTACCGCGATCCGTACTTCAACGAAGCTCCGATCGGCGAGATTTACGCCAAGGCGGCGGAAGGCGTCTCGCCCGCCTACACCGGCGCGAAGCACGCTTCCATCCAGAAGCATCTGCTGGAGATCATGCGCCGCGTCGACGACGGCAAGCTCGCCTCCGACCAGTCGTGGGAGACGATGGTTCAGGAGATTAAGGCGCTCGACGAGAAGCTGAATCGTTAGAAGGGCTATTGCGCCATTCTCGTCTAGTCTTTGCTTACACCAACCACATTTCCGTGCTCATCGGTCACATATTTACCCTTCGACATATCCAAAATGACGTATTCGTTATCCCATTTATCCCGAACCACCGCACATTTCCCGATCGGAATATCAAAGGGACCCTGCTGGACATTTCCGCCGGAACGGATAATTCTATCAATGGAAAGAGTCACAGACTCCACCTTAAAATCAACGTTCATCTTCCTTCGTTCAGTTTGTAAAACAACTTCGGCTGCATCGTTTTCCATACCCAGGCCCACCGATGTATCGGTACGCCACAATAGCTTTAATCCCATACTAGTGCAGTAATAGCTAATTCCATCGTCTAAATCCGAGACATAAAGTTCGATGCAATCAATATTCTGGAATAATTCCGACATCCACCATGCTCCTATTCTTTATAGTTTTCCCACCCTCACTATCATCCGCCCGATCTGTTCAGTCAATAGCCTTTCAAAAAAGAGGCTATATAAAAAGCCGCCCCGAAGGGCGGCTTTTCGGCATTCGCGGAATAATCCGGAAACGTCGTTTTGCTTATTTCTTGCTGGCGAGGAAGGCGTCCAGCTGTTGCTGCTTGGCGGCGATGATCTTATCCGCACCGGCCTTCTTCATCTTGTCGATGTACTTGGGAAGAATGGTGTCCGGATCGGCCGAGCCCGTATCCAGGGTAGCGTCATATTCCTTCATGACGTCTTTGCAGGCAGCGACTTCCGTCTTGACACTGGTGGCGTCGAAGGTTAAGCCGAGAGCAGGCGAAGCCTTGGCGGACTTATTGAAGGCCTTGAATTGATCCCACTTGTCCGGAGCTTCCGACTCCAGGATGTAGTTCAGGAACTGGTTGCCGAACATCCAGGCGGCGCCCGGAGCGTACTTGTCGGCACTCGGTCCGGCCTTGATGATGTTATCGGATACCTTCACGTAATGCTGGCCTTCGATCCCGAAGTTCAGCAGGTTGTTGAGTTCCTTGTCCGTATGCAGCAGGTTGATGACCATCATCGCGCGGGCCGGATCTTGGGAGGTGGTGGAGATGGCCAGCATGGAGCCGGCGGTATCGCCCGTGGAAATCGTCGGTTCGGTAAAGGCGATTTGCTTCAGCTTGCCGACCATGCCGATTTGGCCTGCCATTTCCATGTCTTTGCCGGGTTTCAGGGACTGGACGGTCATGAAGACATTGCCGGCCTTCATCGCATCCTGGGTGGAGATGGTGGCGACGGCTGCATCCTTGTTGATGTAGCCCTTCTTCATATAGTCGCGGGTCAGCTTGAGGTTATTCTTGTAGACGTCGGTGTCGAGCTTGGAAACGACCTTCGTGTCGGTTCCGTTCTTGAAGACCATGCCGGGCGTGCCGTCGTCGCCCATCGTGTCAAAGCTGGCCATGTAGTGTGAGTTGAAGTTTTCGCCGTCCTTCAGGAACAGCGGGGTGATATTCGGTTTCTTTTCCTTGACGATCTTCAGTACGGCATCCAGGTCCTCCGGCTTCTTGACCTGGCTCATGTCGATGCCGAGTTCATCGGCGATGTCGGTACGGTAGACAATACCGCCTTGAGCGGCCAATTCCTTGTCGGTCGGCACGCCGTAGTTCTTGCCGTTGATCTGCGAGCCGGACAGGAAGGCCGGGTCCAGCGATTCCTTGATGCCCTGGCCGTACTTGTCGAGCAGGTTGCCGACATCCTTCAGGCTGTCGTCATTGAGCGGCAGGAACGCGCCCTTGGCGGTATCGGTCGCATAGTTCCGCCACTGGGCGGTGAACATGATATCGAACTTCTCGCGGCTGGCGATCTTCAGGTTCTTGGTGTTATCCCAGGAACCCCAATCGACGGGCATGATATCCAGCTTGGCGTTGATCTTGGCTTCGAGGATCTTGTTGATAGCATCCTCCACTTGCTTCTCGTCTTTCTGCGGAGTGCCCGGATAAAGCAGCGATACTGTATACGGTTTCAAATCCTTGGCGGGGTCTGCGCTGGGGGATTCAGCGGCGGGTGCTTTGGTGGCTGCCGTGCTGGGTGATGCGGATGCTTTTTCGCTGGGAGATGCCGAAGAACTGTCATCCTTCTTGCTGCACCCGGCAAGACCGAAGCTGAGCACCATGGTCGCTGTCAGCAGCAGGGCTGCACTTCTTTTTACTGCCTTCATGTAAATCAAAACCTCCCTATGGATCTTATATGCCAAACCGGCGGAATGCCGGTTAAAGCCGAATGGAACGGGTAGCTCTGGAATCGGACGAGGCGGAGGAGCGGCGGAACATCTGGACTTTGCTCCCATTGGAGAGGCCAAGTCCGATTCCGACCGTCATCCTCCTGCCCGCCGATAGAATCCGGCATCGCTTGCGTCAGCCCTTTACAGCGCCGACGGTCAACCCTTGAATAAAGTACTTTTGGAAGAACGGATAAGCGAAGGCAATCGGGCCGATCCCGACGACGGCCATCGCCATCCGCACCGATTCCTGCGGGATCGAGACATTGCCGCCTGCCGCCGCAATTGCGGCGAGCGCAGTCGGGTTGGAGGTCAGGAACTGGATGTCGAGCATCGTCTTGTACATCAGGTACTGCAGATTGACGTTCTGCAAGTGCGTTCCGTCGGGCATGGAGATGAAGATCATGCTCAGGAACCAGTCGTTCCAATAACCGAGGGTCTGGAACAGCGCGACGGTCGCGAGCACCGGCAGCGACAGCGGCAGCACGATCTGCAGGAAGGTGCGGAACTCGCCGGCGCCGTCGATCTTGGCCGATTCGATCAGCGCGCCCGGAATCGTATTGGCGAAGAACGTCCGCATGATCATGATGAAGAACGCCGAGACGAGGAGCGGGATGATCAGCACCCAGATGTTATCCTTCAGATGCAGCATCCGCGTGTACACCAGATACCAGGGAACCAGACCGCCGTTGAACAGCATCGTGAAGAACATGAAGAAGGAGAAGAAGTTGCGGTGCGGGAAGTCCGGCCGCGAGATCGGATACGCATACAGGGCCATGACGAACAGGCTGATGATCGTCCCCACCACGGTGACGAAGAGCGAGATTTCAAAGGAGTGCACCAACTGATGCCAATCCTTGAACAGGAACTCGTAGGCGAACGTCGTCATGTGCGACGGCAGGAAGCTGTAGCCGTTGCGCAGAATGGAATTCTCGTCGGTGAACGAGACGATGATGACCAGAAGAAGCGGCAGCACACAGGCTGCGGAATAGATCCAGAAGAAGCCGTTGACGAGAAAGTTGGCTGGGCCAGACAACGCATTCGGATTCTTCGACTTCCGCTCTTTGCGGTTGGCCTTCGGAGCGGTAGGCAAACTTTCGTTCATGCTGATACTCACGGTTCAACCCTCCTAGAATAGAGCGTCGTCTTTGCTGACGCGGCGCACGATCAGATTGGCGAAGAAGATCAGGAAGAATCCGACGACGGACTGCACCATGCCGGCCGCCGAGGACATGCCGATGTCGCCCATCTGCAGGAAGGTCTGGTAGACATACGTATCGATAACCTGCGTTGTCGAGTAGAGCGCCCCGGCGTTGCGGGTTACCTGGAAGAACAAACCGAAGTCGGCGTTGAAGATTTTGCCGATCTGCAACAGCGTCATGACGATGATGACCGGGCTGATCAGCGGAATGGTGATCTTGCGGATCTGCTGCCACTTGTTTGCCCCGTCGATCAGGGCTGCCTCGTAATACTCATGGTCAATGCCGATGATCGCCGCCAGGTAAATGACCGTTGAGTACCCGATCTCCTTCCAGACCTTGACGAGCGGCAGGATAAACGGCCAATATTTCGGCTGGGTGTACCATTCGATCGGCTCCATGCCGAACCACGGCAGGACGGTCTTGTTGACGAAGCCGTTCTCCGTGCTCAGGAAGCCGAACACCAGGTAAGCGACGACGACCCAGGACAGAAAGTACGGCAGGAACATGATGCTCTGGTGAACCTTCGACAGAATCCGATTCTTCATTTCCGAGAACATGATCGCGAAGGCGATGCCGATGACCAGGAACAGCAGGATGAACACCCCGTTGTAAGCGAGCGTGTTGCGGGTGATGGTCCAAGCCTTCTCGGTGGAAAACAAGTATTTAAAGTTCTCGAAGCCCGACCAGTCGCTCTTGAGGATCCCCTTGGAATAATCGATATTCTTGAAGGAAATCACTACCCCGAGCATCGGGATATAGTTGTTGACGATGATGACAACCAACGCTGGAAGCATCATCAGGTAGAACACCCAGAATCGCCGCATGACCTGGAACATCCGCGGGACCCTCGACTTCTTCCTCTCTCCCTGCTCCGGCAGCAGGAGCGAATTTTCCGCTAGGCTCATATGCACTCTCTCCCCGTTTCTCCGTTGATGGATGTCCGACTTGCAGGTGAAGCGACACCCTTCTTTCTATTCCTATTAAAACACGCGACAAAATTTGGGTGTATAAGGAGGAAATTAGATTTCTATAAGAAATCAAACGGAAGTCGTATTGTTAAAAGGGGGAACCAAAAAAGAGCGGCCTCGGCGAATAAGGATCGCCGAGGCCGCTTGAGTCTAGCTTGCTTCTAAGTTTCGTTTGCTGCCGCCATGCATCGTTCTATGCCATTGCTTCCCCGCCCAGGTTTCGGGGCAGGAGCCAAACGGAGCAGGCGGCGGCGAAGAGCGCCAGCCCGAACAGCCAGAGCTTGTCGGGGTTCCATTCCCCGTTTCCCATGCTGAACAGATAGAAGGGACCCGTAAATTTGCCCTTCGTGGTCCAGTCGATGAGGTACCAGGCGAAAGAGAGGATGAAGCCGGCCGGCAGCCCGCGGAACAAGACGGCGGCCAGGAGCGCAACCGAACCGAGGGCCAGCGCGTCCGCCCAGACGCCGGCGAAGAGCGGGATCGCCGCGAAGTCGGCCCCGCTGAGCCGCAAGGCGCCGAGGAAGGCGGCGAGCACCGCCGCAAGATAGGCCGCGGCGAGCAAGGCTCGCAACGCGAACACGAACCGGTGCGGCCGGCGCTTGGCGAGCAGCGTCTCGCCGATGCCGCCCGCGTCGAGCAGCGCGAGCGGCGCCAGCAGGAGCGGCCCGAGGAGCGACGCCAGCCGCTCGCCGGCGAAGGCCGCCTGCGGCGGGCCCATGAAGGCGGGGCTGGACGCCGCCGCGACGAGCGCGAGCAGCACCGGCGCGGCCAACCAGCTGCGCGATGCGATCAGCCGCAGGTTGTGCCGCACAAGCGGCAGCAGCAGGCTGCGGCCTCCGGCCGGGGGAGCGGGCAGCGGCTCAAACGCCTCGCGGGCGCTCATCGGGACGCTCCCCCGGCAGCGAACGCTTCGGCCGCCGCGCGCCGCCGTTTGCGGCCCCGAGCGGAACGGCCCAGGCTGCGCCGCCGTTCCCACAGCCAGGCGGCCGCCGCGGCCAGGAGGAAGGCCAGAACCGTATAGGATACCCGGTTCAGCAGGATCGTATCGGCATAATGCCGGTACGTCGCCGCCTCCGCCGGCGTATTGAACCGCAGGAACAGCTTGGTCGGGCCGTAGCTGCCGATCAGCGGCAGCGCCGAAATCAGCCACCATGCGACCTGCAGAGGGATGGCGGCAAGTCCGCTGCCGAATAGAGTGTAGACCAGCATCCCGAAAGCCGTCGTCGCCCAGACGGTCGGCAGCAGCCAGCCTGTTCCGTACGCCAGGAAAGTCGGCAGCGCGTCGGGGAAACCGACCGCATCGCCCAGATTCGCGGTGGTTTCCCAAGCGGCCAGGACGGACACCAGAACATAGACGAGCGACACCGTCAGCGCGTAGGCGAAGAATCGTGCGCCTACGTAAGTGAGCGCCTTGATCCGCCGGCTGCCGATCAGCTCGTCCATCCGGCTCGCCCGGTCACGTCCGAGCGCGAAGGCCGCCAGAAACACCGGGAAGATCCCCGCCGTGATCCCCATATAATCGGCGAACAACCGAGCCATACCCGGGATGAGCTGATGCTCTTCCACCCGTTGGCGGTATTCCGCTTCATCCGCCCGGTAGTGCTCCATCGCAGCTTCGTAAGTCGTAATCTGATCGGCAAACGTCATGCCGTCCCGCATGTAATTGGTCCAGCCGCCCAGCTTCTCGTCCAGATCCGCCGCCACCTGCTTGACTTCTGTGGCGGTATGGCCAGCGGGACTTACCGCGATCTGCTCGAACTGCTCGACGGCGGCCTTCATCGCCTTCCGGTCCGCCTCGCTCAGCTTGGCTTTATGGCTGAAGGCGCCGAAGAAGATCCGCTGGTCCATCCAGCCGTTCTCGAGGTCGGCTTCGATGCTCCATTGGTACCGCTGGGCAATCCGCCCGGGATCGGTCACTTCGCTGAAGCCGTACACCGGCATGGGCGGCGGCGCGTCCGTCCCCGGTTGGATTGTTCCCGTTTCGGGTGCGGCAGTCCCGGCCGTTCCCGGTTGGGCTGCGCCCGCACCAGGTGCGGCGGACGCGGCCGATCCGGGGGAAGCGGCCGGTGCGCCAGCCGCGCTTCCGCCATTCCCTTCCACACCGGCCGGTGCGCCAGCCGCGCTTCCGCCGCTCCCTTCCACACCGGCCGGTGCCGTCGGCTGCACGCTGGTTTGGCCGGTTTTTCCGTTCGCCATCTGCTCCAGCTTCGGATCGGGAGGCACCGGTGCCTTCGCGGCATTCCAGCTTTCGCTCGTCGCGTAGTTGCCGTAGAAGAACAGCACAACCACGGCGATGAGCAGGTACAGCACGAGGTTGCGGGACAGCATCCGCATCTCTTTACCTACGAGCGTAAGGAACGTCATACGGCCTCGCCCCCCTTGGTCATGAGGCACAGATAGCCGTCCTCCGCCGTCGGCTCCGCCGCCTCCGCGCCCGCGAAGGGCTGCTCCTTGGCGATGAGCCGCACCCGCATGCCGTTACCGGCGGCAACCGCCGACACCAGCGGGTATCGGCCGTCCGCCTGGGCCCATTCCTCGCGGCTCAGCTCCGCCAGCCAGACCTGGCCGCGCGCGGCTTCGGCCAACCCGGCCAGCTCGCCGCTGTACGGCACCTGTCCTTTCTTCAGCACCGTCACCTGCCTGCACGTCGACTCGACATCCTCCATCACATGCGTCGACAGCAGCACTACCCTCCCGACAGCAAACCGGGCCAGCAATTGGCGGAAGCGGATGCGCTCCTCGGGGTCGAGCCCCGCCGTCGGCTCGTCGACGATCAGCAGCTTGGGCTCGTGGATCATCGCTTGGGCGATGCCGAGCCTGCGCTTCATCCCACCGGATAGCGCGCGTACCTTCGTCCGCCGATGTGCAGCCAGATTGACATCCTCCAAGAGGGCATCGATCCGCCGCTTGCGATCCGTCCGTCCCTTCACGCCGGAGAGGAGGGCGAGGTAATCCATCGCTTCGCCCACGCTCATTCCCGGATAAAATGAAAATTCCTGCGGCAGGTAGCCGATTTTCTCGCGAATCCGCCCCTTGTCGGTCAGCGGCACGCCGTCGATCTCCGCGCCGCCCTCGCTTGGGGTGAGCAGCGTGGCCAAGAGCCGCATCAAGGTCGTCTTCCCCGCTCCGTTGGGACCGAGCAAGCCTTGAACGCCTTCCTCCCAGGTCAGCGTGACGTGATCCAGCGCCAGCTTGCCGCCGTATTGCTTGGTGAGTCCGTTCAGCTTTACCTCCACTATCCGCGTTCCTCCTTCATTCAGGCCAGTCCGTTATTGGTCCCCTTCCAGCTCCGCCTGCTCCACAATCAAGCCGAGGCCGATCGCGGCAAGCGAGAAGGCGAGCAGGCCTGCGAGGCGATCGCCGCCGCCCTTGAGCAGGAACACGCCGATCAAGAGCGTACCCGCGCCGACGGCCAGCCGAAGCAGCATTCGCTTACGCAGCATGGCCGCGTTGCGGCGCACCCGCTCGTCTTCCAGCCGGTCGTATTCCAGCAGGGACGCCTTAACATAAATGCGGCGCAGGTACGCTTCTTCCTCGGGATGCGAAACGGCCAAGCTGTTCATAGCCGGCTCCGGCTGTCCATTTTCCCCTCGTTCAAAGCTGGCGCCCGAATAGGGGCGTTCCTTGTTCTCTTCGCTCATCGTCCTGTTCTCCCTTCTCCGCAATCTCCCTCAGCCTGCGTCTCGCCCGGTGCAGAGCGACGCGAAAGCCGGGTCCTGACTTCCCCAGCACCGCCGCCGCCTCCTGCGGGGCGAGCCCCTCCACATCCACCAGATACACCGCTCGGCGGTCTCCTTCCCGCAGCTCCCCGAGCCGCGTCTGCCAGACCTGCCAGCTCTCGCGGGCAAGTGCCCGCTCCTCCGGCCCGGGCGCGGGATCGCTCGGCTCCCGCATGCCGTCCGTCCATTCCCTCTGGCGGCTCCCCATACCAAGTTCCGCCTTGCCGGCAAGCCGGCCATCGGGCAGAGCTCTCTCTCTCCTCCGCTCCCGCTTGCGCAGATAGTCGACGCATTTGTGGCGGATCAGCGTGTAGAGATACGTCTTGAACGAGCTGCGAAAATCAAAGCGGTCCGGGTACACATACAGATGGGCGAAGCAGTCCTGGACCAAATCCTCGGCGACCGGATCATCGCCGACATATTGCCGGGCAAAGCCGACTGCGGCCTTGCGATGGCGGAGCACGAGCGCTTCGAAAGCGGACCGGCTGCCCTGGACGAATCGCCGAACCTCTTCTTCTTCCACTGCCTGTCTCATCTTCGTTCCGCGCTCCTCTCCTCCGGCCTGTCCTCTCTTATTCGTCCGAGCCGACCGAATCGTTACAGCCTTCGAATAGAAAAAGGACGGATGCTTGCGCATCCGTTCTCTCGTTTGCCTATGCACTCTCTGCTATTTAGACTGAACTTAACCTTTACGCCTGCGCCGTTGGAATGTCATTCGATCGCTGTTGACCCCGATTTCCGGAAAGCCCTCTAGGCCCGTTTGCTGCGCATGCCCTTCAGCACCTTCAGCGTCTTCGAGCCGGAGAACTCGCTGTATTCCGGCGATTCCGCGCCGTATAAAGCGACTCGGCCTTCTCCGTCGAAGTGGAAGCCCCAGCCGTATTTCTTCGGCAGGGCCGAGGCCCGCAGACAGGCCTTCGGAGTCGAGAAGAATTCCTCCCGCACCTTGGCCAGCTCTTCCTCCGGCAACCCGTCCAGTCCGTTCAGCCGGATATGGGTCTCGAACAGGATGTCCTCCATCGTATATTCATAGGGGCGGTCGGCCAGCAGCTCATACTGAATCAAAGCCGCCGTTTTTCGGCCGCCCCGCGGCGACGGAATCAGCCCCATCCGCGGCTCGCAGTCCTCGGATACGGTGATAAAGGTATCGGTATAGTCCAACCCCATGCCCATTGCCTCCCTTATGCCCTTTTCCCACAGACTACCCGATTTGCCTGTCCTTGTCCATCCGGCACCCCTCCGATTCAGGCTCGCCGCCCGCGTTCCGGATGTCGCTCCGATCGGGCTCGGGGTGGGATCGTCTCCTTACGCTAAGGAAACCCGCCTCATCGTCGAAGCTGCCCCGTCCCCCGGGGGCAAGCTGCAGTCCGGCGAACCGTATCGTCCGATTCCGCTAGACCTGCGCTCCTTCTTCCCAGGCGAAGCGGGCTAGCGGAAACGGCGAGATCGCCCGCTCCAGAATGCCTTGGACATAGGCGATGGCGACGCCGTAGTTGACGATCGGCACGCCCGCCTGAACCGCCTGCTCGACGCGCCACCGCATTTGCCGCCGGTTCAGCATGCAGCCGCCGCAATGGATGATGAGGGCGTATTCGCCTACATTGTCCGGAAACCTCATCCCGTTGGCAAACTCGAACTCCACCTGCTTCCCGGTGGCTTGGCGGATCCAGCGGGGAATCTTCACCTTGCCGATGTCGTCGGGCTGCTGGTGATGGGTGCAGGATTCGGCGATCAGGACCTTGTCTCCGTCCCGGAGCCGGTCGATGGCCCGGGCGCCACGCACCATCTCTTCCAAATCGCCCTTATGACGGGCGAAGAGGATGGAGAAGGAGGTGAGCGGAATGTCCTTCGGCGTATCGGCCGCGACCTTGAGAAACACCTGCGAGTCGGTAATCACCAGCCGGGGCTTGCGCCCGAGGCTCTCCAGCGTTTCCTTCAGCTCGTATTCCTTGGTCACCACGGCGATGGCGTCGCTCTCCAGGATATCGCGGATGGTCTGCTGCTGCGGCAGGATCAGCCGTCCCTTCGGAGCCGCTTTGTCGATGGGGACGACCAGCACGACCAGGTCGCCCGGCGACAGCAGGTCGCCGACGATGCGGAATTTATCCTCCTCGTCGGGAACGGCGGCGATCAGCGCCTGCTTGAGCTCGGCGATGCCGACACCCTCCTGGGCGGAGACGGCGACGGTCTTCATGCCTAGCTCGCTCGCGGCCCGCTCCTGCGCCGCCTCCGGCTCCGCTCCGAGCAGATCGGTCTTGTTCAGCACGCCGATGGCCGGAATCGATTTGCCGCGCACGAGGTCGGCGATCTCCCGGTCGAAGCCGGTCACGCCCTCCGCCGCATCGACGACAAGCAGGGCCACGTCCGTCTTGTTCAGCACCTCGAGCGTCTTTTTCTTGCGGAGCTCGCCCAGCTCGCCCTCATCGTCAAGCCCTGCCGTGTCGATCAGGACGACGGGGCCGATGGGCAGCAGCTCCATGGATTTGTAGACGGGATCGGTCGTCGTTCCCTTCACGGCCGATACCACGGCGATCTCCTGCTTGGTAACGGCATTGATGATGCTCGATTTGCCGGCGTTGCGGCGGCCAAAGATGGCGATGTGCAGCCGGCTGGAGCGCGGCGTATCGTTGAGTCCCATGGTGATTCTCCCCTTCCCCTGCCTCGCCGAGTCCTCCAACGAAGCGTAGCACCGTTGATCGTTTCCTTCCATCGGCCGGGTTTCCCGGCTTACCTGCCCGGGTTTCCCCGGCTTACCTACCCGGGATTCCCGGCTTCGTGACCTGATACGGATTGAGGATGCGATCCGCCTCCTCGGCGATAAGCAGCCCCTCTTCCAGCGCGATCTCGCGGACGGTTCGCCCTTCCTCCCGCGCCCGCTTGGCTACATGAGCGCCCCCCTCGTAGCCGATGTGACCGATGAGCGCCGTCGCCAGCACCGCCGAGCGCTCCAGGCTCTCCCGGCAGCGGTCGGCGCGGATGCGGATGCCGATGACGCAGCGGGTCTCGAACAGCCGGACCGCGTTCGCCAGCGTCTCCAGCGAGTCGAGCAGCGCATCGGCGATCAGCGGAACGAACGCGTTCAGCTCAAGCTGGCCGGAAGAAGCGGCCAGCGTCACGGCCGTGTCGTTGGCGATCACCTTCATCGCCGCCGAGCCGATCATCTCGGCCATGACCGGGTTGACCTTGCCCGGCATGATCGACGAACCGGCCTGGACAGCCGGAAGCTCCAGCTCGCCGAAGCCGCCGGCCGGACCGCTCGCGAGGAGCCGCAGGTCGCCGGACAGCTTGAGCAGGTTGACGGCCGCCGCCTTGAGCAGCCCCGAGACCTCGACGAACACATCCATGTTCTGCGTCGGGTCCATCGGGAACTCGCTGCGGGCGATCCCATACCCCGTCAGGTCCTGGAGCAGCTCGGTCACGTAGAACGTAAATTTGACCGGAGCGTTGAGGCCCGTGCCGATCGCGGTTCCGCCGATGTTCACCTCGCGCAGCCGCTCCTCGATCTTGTACAGCCGCCAGCGGTCACGGGCGATCGCTTTGGCATAGGCCCCGAAGCCCTGACCGGCCATCATCGGCAGGGCATCCATCAGCTCCGTTCGGCCGAGCTTCAGCACGTCGGCGAACTCCTGCTCCTTCTCCTGCAGCGATTCCTGCAGCGAGGCGAATGCCGAGCTGACCCGCCGCAGCAGCCCGATGGCCGCGATCCGCAGTGCGGTCGGGTAGGCATCGTTCGTGGATTGGCCGGCGTTGACGTGGTCGAGCGGATGAACGAGCCCGTAGTCGCCCCGCGTTCCGCCGAGCCGTTCGATCGCCAGGTTGGCGACGACCTCGTTGACGTTCATGTTGGTCGAGGTTCCCGCTCCGCCCTGCAGGCTGTCGACGGGAAACTCTTTTCCCCAGCGCCGCCACCAGGCATCCGCGTCCCCCTCTTCCAGCAGCTCGCCGCAGGCTTCGATAATGGCCTGGGCAATCTCCGCCGGATAGGAGCCCAGGCGAAGATGGGCGAGCGCCGCCGCCTGCTTCACCCGGATCAGAGAGCGGAGCAAATGCCGGTTGGCCGGCCGCCCGCTCACCGGAAAATTCTCCGCCGCCCGCCGGGTGTGAATCCCGTAATAGACATCCGCCGGTAGGCTTCCTGCTCCGAGCGAGTCCCGCTCTTCCCTCAAATCCATCCCGCCTGCACTTCCTCTCCCGATTGCCGCTATCCGTTCCTTCTCGCGGCCGACTCCCGGCCGCCAACAAAAAAGGCGGGAATCCCCGCCGAGGCCGCTGAAAGGGTGGGCCTCTGAATGGTCAGCACTGAACATTGGCCTCTAAATAGTAAAGACTGAACGTTGACCTCTGAAATAGTAAAGACTGAAAAAGTCGCCGTTCCAATTTGAGCTCACTCAGCCCGTTGCCGTTGCTTTTCCAGAACGAATCCGCACCCTTTCACTCGCGGGTCAGCAGCTCTCTTCTGTCAAATCCGCCTCATCCGACCCGCCTAACCCGACTCATCCACCTGTTCCTTACGGCCGTTCGCCGGCATACAGCACATCGGTTACCCGCGGCAGCATGCCGTTGAAATAAGCGTAGGCGATCCCGTAGTTGGTGATCGGGACCCCCTGCTCGCCCGAACGCAAGAGCCGCATCATCAGCTGCTTGCGGTTGAAGATGCAGCCGCCGCAGTGGACGACCAGCCGGTATTCGCCGACGTTCTCGGGAAATTCCGGTCCGACCGCAGCGGTGATCGCGAGCTCGCCGCCCGCCGTCTCGTGCAGCCGCCGCTTGACGAATTCTCGGTCGATCTCGCCGTTGTGGGGATGCTGAATGCAGGCCTCGGACAGCAGGACTTTGTCGCCCGGCTTCAGGCTTTCGATCGCCTTCGCGCCATCCAGGAACCGGTCGAGGTCGCCCTTGAACCGCGCCATGAGGATGGCGAACGTCGTCAACGGCACTTCCTTCGGCAGCACGGCATCCACCTGGTCATAGACCTGGGAATCGATAATGACAAGGTCGGGCCGTCCGTTCAGCTTGGCGAGCATGGCCGGAAGCTCGGCGTCCGTCACCGAGATGACCATGGCGTGATGATCGAGCAGATCGCGCAGAATCTGCTGCTGCGAAGCCACCAGCCTGTATTTCGGTGCGGGGAGGGTTTCCGGCGTGACGAGCAGCACCGTATCTCCGGCCTGCACGAGATCGCCGACAATGCTCGCCCGCTCAAACTCGGCCGGGGCGAATACGCGGATCGCATCCTTCAGGCTGCCGAGGTTGAACTTTTTCTTCGCGCTCAGCTTAACGATCGGAATGTTCAGCTCCATCTCCAGGGGGTCGATATCGACATAGCGCTCATCCACCTTGTTGATGACGCCGATTACCGGAATATTCCGGGCGGCGAGCTCGCGGTACCATTCCTTCTCTAACCGGAAGCAGGCTTCCTCCTGGGAGAAAATCACGATTCCAAGGTCAGTTTCATCGAGGACCTGTCGGGTCTTGTGCACGCGGAAGCGTCCCAAATCGCCGTCGTCGTCGATGCCGGAGGTATCCACCAGGACCACTTCCCCCACCCGATCCATCGCGAAGGGCTGATAGACGGGCTCCGTCGTGGTTCCCGGCTCCGCGTCCACGAGAGCGGTCGCCTGCCCCGTCAGGGCATTGATAAGACTCGATTTGCCGGAATTGCGGCAGCCAAAAATCGCAATGTGAAGCCGGCCCGATTGCGGCGAGGATTGCATCGCGCATTCCCTCCTTCTTGATTGGCAAGCAAACGAACAAACCCGAGCCCGAAAGGCTTATCGAAGAGGCCCGCGACTTGTGCGGTCTTTAACACGCGAGTGGCGGTTGCGCTTTCAAATGCTGCGGAACAACCGGCTCCATTACCTGCTTTATCCTGATTCTACACCGGAAAAGACGTCGCATCCGTGATTTTTTTCACTAATTCAAGTGTGCTGCACTTCACATTTTCCCTGCCGAAAAAGACAAGAAACGGAAGGGGACGGCTGCGGCTGCGCCGCTTCCTGCCCCAACCGTTTCCGGTCCGATCATTATCCTTGCTGCAACGGTTTTTGCTTAAAATTTGGAACGCTTGACGTAGTGCGTATGCAGCAGCTCGTGAGCAAGATGGCCGTTCGGCTCCCCGAGGAATTCGGCATACAGCTGTTGGATCGATTTGTTCTTATGCGACTTGCGGTTTTCCAGGGATTCGTCTTCCGAGTAGATCGCCTTGGCGCGTTCCGCCTTGATATTGATCTTCTCGGAGGTCTGAGCGTCGATGATCGGCTGTCCGCCGCCGGTGACGCAGCCGCCCGGGCAAGCCATCACTTCGATGAACTCGTAGCTCTTCTCGCCTTTCTCGATGGCGTCCATCAGCTTGCGGGCGTTGCCGAGGCCATGAACGACGGCCGTGCGGATCTTCTTGCCGTTCGGCAGCTCGATGACATTTTCCTTGATGCCTTCGAGGCCGCGGACGGCGGTGTACTCGATCGTATCCAGTTCTTTGCCGGCCGTGAGCTCGAAGACGGTCCGGAGGGCCGCTTCCGCCACGCCGCCGGTCGCTCCGAAGATGGCGCCTGCGCCGCTGCCTTCTCCGAGCGGGTTATCGAACGCTTCGCCCTTCAGGTTGACGAAGTCGATCCCGGCTTCCTTGATCATCGCCGCCAGCTCGCGGGTGGTGAGCACGAGGTCGACGTCCTGCATGCCTTCGCTCGCCAGCTCTTCGCGGCCGCCTTCGAATTTCTTGGCGGTGCAGGGCATGATGGAAACGACGACGATGTTCTTCGGATCGAGGCCCATCTTCTTGGCGAAATAGGACTTGATCATCGCGCCTTCCATTTCATGCGGAGATTTGCAGGTGGACAGGTTATTCAGTTGATCCGGGAAGTTGTGCTCGACGAACTTGACCCAGCCCGGGCAGCAGGAGGTCATGAGCGGCAGGTTTTCTCCGCTGTTCAAGCGGGACAACAACTCCGTGCCTTCTTCCATGATCGTCAGGTCGGCGCCGAAGTTGGTGTCGAACACCCGATCGAAGCCCAGCTTGCGCAGAGCCGCTACCATTTTGCCGGTTACGCGGGTGCCGACCGGCATGCCAAATTCTTCGCCGAGCGCCACACGGATCGCCGGAGCGGGCTGAACGACCACGTACTTGCTCGGGTCGGCCAGAGCGTTCCAAACGTCCGACATGTTCTCGATCTCGGTCAGCGCGCCGACCGGGCAAGCCATGATGCACTGGCCGCAGTTGACGCAGACGGAATCGCCGAGAGCGCGGCCGAAGGCCGGTCCGACCGTCGTGTCGAAGCCGCGGTGGTTGAAGCCGATGGCGTGCACGGTCTGCATCGTGCTGCAAGCGCCGATGCAGCGGCCGCACTTGATGCACTTGGCCGAATCGCGCATGATCGAAGGCGAGGACAGGTCCTTCTCGTGATGCGATTTCTCGCCGGCGAAGGACACGGCACGCACGTTCAGGCTGTTCGAGACGGTCTGCAGCTCGCAGCCGCCGCTGCGGGAGCAGCTCAGGCATTCGCGGTCGTGATCGGACAGAAGCAGCTCGACGGTCGTACGGCGGGCGTCGCGCACCTTCTTGGTATTCGTCTGGATTTTCATGCCCGGCTCCGCTTTCAGCGTACAAGAAGCGATCAGGCGGGGGCCGACCTCCACTACGCACACGCGGCAGCTGGAGGAATGGTTGATGCCTTTCATGTAACACAGAGACGGGATGTTGATATCCAGCGCGCGGGCTGCTTCAAGGACGGTCGTGCCCTTGGGAACTTCCGTCTCGATTCCGTCGATGGTAAGTTTAATCGTATCCACTTCGCTCACTCCTATCCTCAGACTATCGCTACGGCTTTGAATTTGCAGACGTCGAAGCAGACGCCGCACTTGATGCAGGCTACGGTATCGATCACGTACGGCTCCTTGACCTTCCCGCTGATGGCGTTGTTCGGGCACTTGCGGGCGCAGAGGCTGCAGCCGCGGCACAGTTCAGGGTCGATCGTATAGGAGATCAGCGACTTGCAGACGCCGGACGGGCACTTCTGATCGACGATATGCGCCATGTATTCTTCGCGGAAGAACTTCAGCGTGGACAGAACCGGGTTCGGCGCCGTCTGGCCGAGCGCGCAGAGCGAAGCGTTCTTGATCGTATTGGAGAGGCGCTCCATGTCGTCGAGGTCCTGAATCGTTCCCTTGCCTTCGGTGATCTTGTCGAGCATCTCCAGGAGGCGCTTCGTGCCGACGCGGCAGGGCGTACATTTGCCGCAGGATTCGTCGCGGGTGAAGTCCAGGTAGAACCGGGCGACGTCGACCATGCAGGTATCTTCGTCCATGACGATCATCCCGCCGGAGCCCATCATCGAGCCGAGGCTGGTCAGCGTATCGAAGTCGATCGTGCAGTCAAGATGCTCCTCGGTCAGACAGCCGCCGGAGGGACCGCCCGTCTGCACGGCTTTGAATTTCTTGCCGTTCGGAATGCCGCCGCCGATTTCGAAGATAACCTCGCGCAGGGTGATGCCCATCGGCACTTCGACGAGACCGGTGTTGACGACCTTGCCGCCGAGAGCGAAGACCTTCGTGCCCTTGGATTTCTCGGTGCCGATGCCGGAGTACCAATCGGCTCCGCGGAGCACGATCGGAGCGATGTTCGCGAGCGTCTCCACGTTGTTGATGACGGAGGGCTGGCCCCACAGGCCTTCGACGGCCGGGAAGGGCGGCTTCGGATTCGGCATGCCGCGGCGGCCTTCGATCGAGTTCATCAGGGCGGTTTCTTCGCCGCAGACGAACGCGCCGGCGCCGAGGCGCACGTCGATGTCGAACTTGAAGCCGGTGCCGAGGATGTTGTCGCCGAGCAGACCGTATTCGCGGGCTTGTTTAATCGCTTTCATCAACCGCTGAACGGCGATCGGATATTCCGCGCGGACGTAGACGAAGCCCTGGTCGGCCCCGATGGCGTAGCCGGCGATGGCCATCGCTTCGATGACGGAGTGCGGGTCGCCCTCGAGGATCGAGCGGTCCATGAAGGCGCCGGGGTCGCCTTCGTCGGCGTTGCAAATCATGTATTTCTGGGCTTTATCCTGGTCGGCCGCGAACTGCCATTTGACGCCGGTGGTGAAGCCGCCGCCGCCGCGTCCGCGCAGGCCGGATTGCTTCACGGTGTCGATGACCTGCTGACGGGACATCGTCATGAGCACCTTGCCGAGCGCCTTGTAGCCGTCCTGGGAGATGTACTCGTCGATGACTTCCGGGTCGATGACACCGCAGTTGCGCAGGGCAATGCGCTTCTGCTTACGGAAGAAGTCGGTTTCCTCAAAATTGTGGATTTTGCCGTCGGCCTTGGTCTTCTCATAGACGAGGCGGTCCAGCGGCTTGTTGTTCAGCAGGTGGCCTTCGACCAGATCCGGAATGTCCTTGACCTCGACGCGGCTGTAGAAGACGCCTTCCGGATAGACGATGACGACCGGGCCGAGCTCGCAAAGCCCGAAGCAGCCGGTGCGGACGACTTCGACCTTGTCTTCGATGCCGTGACCCGCGATTTCCTTGTTCAGTGCCGCGATGATTTTGTTGGAATCGGACGAGGTGCAGCCCGTTCCTCCGCAGACCATCACCGAGCGATAATCGACGGCGCCGGCTTCTACGCCGGTGATCTGCCGATTCGCCAGCTTCGCTTCGGTGAGCGTCTTAATGGCTTCAAGATCCGTTAACAGCTTCATGCCTATACCTCCCGTATAAAATGCACCGTTCGTGCATGCTTATCAGTTGTACTCTTTGAGAATCTTGGGAATGTCGTTCGGAGTCAGACGGCCGTAAACCTTCTCGCCGATCGTCAGAACCGGGGCAAGGCCGCAAGCGCCCAGGCAGCGGGTGGCTTCCAGGGTAAACTTGTTGTCGGCGGTCGTCCCTTGAACCGCTACGTTCAATTCCGTGCTCAGCCGATCCAGCAGGCCTTGGGCTCCCTTGATGTAGCAAGCCGTTCCCATGCAGACGCGGATGATGTTTTCGCCCTTGGGCGTCAGGGAAAAGAAATGATAGAACGAAGCGACTCCGAAGATTTCGCTCATCGGGATGTTCAGCTCGGTGGATACCACCTTAAGCACATCCTCGGGCAGATAGCCGTAGATGTCCTGAACTTCATGCAGAACCGGGATAAGGGCGCCCTTCATGGCCTTGAAGCTCTCGATGGCGGCCTTGACCTTTTCCAGCTTTTCGTCGGGTACATCCGTTCCGCCGCAGCAGCAGGCGGTTTGTTGCAATTCCATCTTGGACTCTCCTCTCAAGCGCTGAGAATGATAATCAATGGGCAAGGGAAAGGCCGGCAGCCGAGACTGCCGGCCTCCATGGACCCACATGCGTTTAACGGATGGGACGCGAATCCCGCTTCCGGTCGAACCTATCGTTTTTTGAAAAAAGGGCCCGCTCGTTGTCTATACTGCGGCAAGGAGGCGGGCCCGGCACCTTCACGGAAGCTTCTTACAGCTCCGGATTCTCGTGCTTGGCTTTCAGACGGCTCCAGCGGCGTTCCACTTCGGTTTCGAAGGAATGCAGCAGTTCGGCGTTTTCTTCCTTCAGGAGGTGCTTCGTCTTGCCCATGCCCTTCAGCCACTCGGTAACCGGAATCCGCTTGCCCTTCTCTTCCGGGTTGTAGGTGATCGTCGTGACGCCCTGCTCGATTTCATACAGCGGGAAGAAGCAGGAGTTGACGGCGGCGCCGACCAGATCGTTGCCCTTCTGGTCTTCCGATTTCCAGTTCAGCGGGCAGGCGCACAGAAGCTTGCCGTAAGCCGTGCCGACATTGTTGGCATACCATTGCGCCTTGGCCGCTTTCTTCAGCAGGTCCTGGGCGTTGGATTCGGTGGCGGTGAAGACGTACGGAATGTTGCAGGCCGCGAGAATCTGGGCCGTATCCTTGTGCTGGCCCTTCTTGCCGTTCTGGGCCTTGCCGACGCCGGAAGTGCTCGTCATGTGGCCGATCGGCGTCGAATAGGACAGCTGCGAGCCGGTGTTCATGTAGCCTTCGTTGTCGTACTCGAGGATGATCATCTTGTGGTTGCGCAGAGCGGTACCGACGGCCGCCCCCATGCCGATGTCCATGCCGCCGTCGCCGGAGACCATGATGAAGGTCACGTCGTCGGACACCTGGATTTCACCGCGGCGCTTCAGTTCATAGAAGGCGTCGACGGCTCCGGCGACCGTAGCGGCGCCGTTCTGGAACAGGTTGTGCACGAAGGTCTGCTTGTGCGAGGAGTACGGATAACTGGCCGTTACGACGTAGGCGCAGCCCGTCTGGAACAGCAGGACCACGTCGCCCTCGATGCCCTTCATGAACAGCTCGATGGCGGACAGAGCGCCGCAGCCCGGGCAGGCGCCATGGCCGGGAGCGAGACGGTGCGGCTTCACGGTCAGCTGGCGCAGCGGCGGCAGCTTGACGTTCAGGCGGCCGGTCGTTTCGTCCTGGGTAACGTTGATCAGGCCGGTCTTGTACTGTTCGGTCTTCAGCGGCTCCATGACCGGCTGCGACACGAGCGTGTTGGCCTTGTCGCCCGGATAGTGGCCGTGGTAATCGAACGGCTTCTCGGCGTAGCCCTTCTCGGCGGCGTCGATGGCGGCTGCGAAGAAGGCTTCGGCGTCGTCGGCATAGAAGTCCTTGCCGCCGAGACCGAAGATGCGGGACAGGACGATCGTCTTGTTCTCCGGATCGACCTTCAGCGCGGAGCGGATTTCATGCGTCAGGTTGCTGCCTTGGGCGCCGTAAGAATCGGCGCGTTCGCCGACGAGGACGGCCTTGACGTTCTTCAGGGCCTTGCGGATCGCGTCGGTCGGGAACGGACGGATGATGTTCGGACGGATGAGGCCGGCCTTCACGCCTTTGGCGCGGAGGGCGTCGACCGTGTCCTTCGCCGATTCGCCGGCGGAGTTCAGCAGGAATACGGCCACTTCGGCGTCTTCCATGCGGTACAGGTCGAGGGTCGGGTATTCGCGGCCGGACAGCAGGGCGTATTCGCGGGCGACCTGCTCATACACTTCGCCTGCTTTTTCCAGTGCCTGGCTGAGCTGATAGTGGTTGTTGACCAGATCGTCGCCGCCCATGTGCGCGCCGACGGTAATCGGATGCGACGGGTCTGCGATGTTCGGGTAGTTGTGGTTCGGGTTCGGACCGACGAAGTCCTGAACCACCTTGTTGCTCTTGAAATACTGCACCTTGCGCTTCTGGTGCGAGGTGAAGAAGCCGTCGTAGGCCACGATGACCGGCAGGCGGACATCGGAGTGTTCGGCGACCTTGAGCGCCATGATGTTCATGTCATAGACGGCCTGCGGCGTGCTGGCGGTCAGGATGACCCAGCCCATGTTCAGGCCGTAGTACAGGTCGGAGTGGTCGCCGCGGATATCGAGCGGACCGCTGATTGCGCGGGTTACCAGGTTCAGTACCATCGGGAAGCGGGTACCGGATTGGGTCGGCAGCTGTTCGAGCATGTACAGGAAGCCCTGCGAGCTCGTTGCGTTGATGACGCGGGCGCCCGTCATGGCGGCGCCGTAGCAAATCCCGGCGGAGCCATGCTCGCCGTCGGCGGCGATCAGCTGGATGTCGTGAAGACCGCGGGTCTTCATCTGGTCCAGGTATTGAGCCACTTCCGTGGACGGGGTGATCGGGAAATAGCCCATGATGTGATAGTTGATCTGGGCGGCAGCCGTAGCGGCCATTTCGTTACCGGATTCGAAGTGGGTAATCTGCTCCGCGGGCTTAACTTCCGACAATTTATCTTCAATAACGGCCATGGTTCATGTCCTCCCCTTTACCTTAATTAAAAACCTGGGCGACGCGGTTCTGCTCGGCATAGCCCACTTCTTCGCGACGGGATGCGAGCGCATCGGTCGGGCAAACTTCCACGCACTTCAGGCAGCCTTTGCAGTATTGATAGTCGATGCCGCGGAGGAACTGCTGCGGACGGCCCTTCTTGTCTTCTCCGGTTTCCCAGACGAAGCAGTAGTCGGGGCAGACGGCGTCGCAGTTGGCGCAGCTGATGCATTTCTCTTCGTTGAATTCGGGAAGGAAGCCTTGGCGGGAGCCGCTCAGGTCCTTCATGGTGCTGTTGGCTTGGGCCAGAATGACGCCGCCCGGCACTTGGGTTTCATAGCCCAAGGTGGACTGGGCGCGCTTGAACGGCTTCGCTTCCGCTCCGGCCGGCACTTCGTAGGTCATGAACTTCACTTCGTTGTAGCCGCGGTCGAAAGTCCGGATGTTCGGCTCGACGAGATGCGGATATTTCTTCTCGAAGGTGGAGCGGATGACCTTGCGCATCGCTTCCGGGTCGAGGAAGTCGCAGATCCGGAACAGGGCGCCCAGCATGGAGGTGTTGACCTTCGTCTTCTCTTCGACGGCGATGCCCATGGCGTCGACGATGGCGAGCTTGCCGTATTGCAGGCCAAGGTCCTTCTTGACTTCTTCGAAATCGCGGGTCGTGTTGACGAGGACGACGCCGTCCGCCGGCAGGCCGCTGATGACGTTGACGTTCTTGTACAGCGCTTCGTGGAACACGCCGACGACATGCGGTTCTTCGATCGGGCTGTGGTCGCGGATTTCGACATCCGGATCGCAGAAGCGGACGAACGCCTTTACGGGAGTGCCTTTTTTCTCGGAACCGTAAGATGAGAAGTTCGACGCGTTGAGCCCGAGGCCGATGGCGCCGGTTTCGGCGAGCATCTTGCCCGCGAGGTTGGCGCCGAGTCCGCCGATGGATTCGAGGCGAATTTCGAAAAAGCCCAGCGAGTTCTTCTTCGGTAAAATAGACATCTGGTTTCCTCCTTTGTATTCAATGAAGCTCAAATCCTCGGTCGTACCGGATAGGCGGCAGGGGGAGGGGGACTTAAGCAATCATGCGAAATTCACGGCCGGATCGGTCTCTTCGCGGAAGGCGACGTGATCGCCCCGTCCGAGATTGATCCGGTAGCCGGAAGCGACGATGCGCATCTCGATGCAGTGGCGGCAATGGGCCGACTCGTCTCCGGTGCAAATCTTGTTCTCGTAAAGCGCGTATTTCTCCCGCACGGCGAGAGGCGACAGAATCGGCATGACCACGTTGGCTCCGGCCTTCAGAGCTTTCTCGCGGCCGACCGGATCGAGCGTGCCCATCGCCGTGGTGGCGGGCAGCATCGCGGCCGGTACGAACAAGCGAGCAAGCGCTACCATAACAAGCGTATCTTCGACCGTTCCTCCGGCTGCCCCGGCAAGCGGCGTGGAGCTGTGCGGGATGAACGGGCCGATTCCGATCATCTCGGGCTGCAGCTCGTGAAGGAACAGAAGGTCCTCCGCGAGGTGCTCCGGCGTCTGTCCCGGCAAGCCGACCATGAAGCCCGCGCCCACCTGGTAGCCGATCCGCTTCAGGGTGTGCAGGCATTCGATGCGGTTGTCGTAGGACATCCCGGGGTGAAGCGAGTCGTACAGGCTGCGCGACGCCGTCTCGTGCCGCAGCAGGTAGCGGTCTGCGCCGGCTTCGTGCAGGGCGCGGTAGAAATCCTCGCTGCGCTCTCCGACGGACAGCGTGATCGCGACATCCGGATAGCGCTCCTTGATCCGGCGGACGATGCCGGACAGGACTTCTTCCGTAAAGCGGAAATCCTCGCCGCTCTGCAGAACGAACGACCGGTAGCCGAGCGCATAGCCTTCGTCCGTGCAGGCGAGAATCTCGTCTTCCGTCAGCCGGTAGCGGTCGACGCCGCCGTTCGACCGGCGAAGCCCGCAGTACAGGCAATCCTGCTTGCAGATGTTGGAGAATTCGATCAGGCCGCGCATGAACACGTCCTTGCCGTAGTGCGCCTGCCGCGTCTCGTCGGCGAACCGGTACAAGGTCTTGCGTCCTTCGGGAGTCAGGCCGCCGAGAAGCTCGACAATCTCGTCTTTCGTGAGGCAATTCGTGCGGTGCAGCTTGGCGAGCAGTTCGTCCACGCGTGGCTCCTCCTTTCCGGATGCGCCGCGCGGCGTGAAAGGACAGCGCGGCGAAAAACGAATCCATCCCCGAAACCCTGACATCCAGCTCGCAGCAGCCTTGAAGATTCGGTGACAGTCCGTCTTTCGTACCCCATTGTACTTCAAATCATCCACGGCTAAAGTGAACTAATTCACAAGATCGGGTAAAATTAGAAAAGAATCAAGCCCTATTAAAAAATTATTTTTCGACGGTCCGTCTGCGGCGAAGCAACGATGCGGCGTTTTTGAAACAGCCGCCGAAAGCTCAGCCGGCGAAGGCGAAAAGACGTTCGTCAAGAGCCTGCTGTTTCCTATCCCCGCCTGCGGCATCTTATCGGGAATCGGCGCGGCCTTTCCCTTTTGCCCACCCTCTATTTGCGGCTTCGGAGAGCGTTCCGAACGCCCAAAACTGCTATATAACAGAGGTTGCCAAATTCCTCAACAGATCGGAGAACAGCCGATTCCGTCATGCAGGGTTCGCCATAATTTGCAATCGCTTTCAATCAAGGAACCGCCCCTTCCTCAGGGATTTCCTTCCATAGAAGTGATGAACATCATTCTCATTTGCCTCATTTCAGTCGAAGAAGCGTTCGGGAGATTTGAATTCGGCTTTGTGCGATTCTCGGGAATCGGCTACACTGAAATAGAGGAACGAAACCGCTTTATCAGGAGGAATGACCATGCCCATCGCCTATGTGACCGGAGCCGACCGCGGCCTCGGACTGGCCTTGACCCGCGGGCTGCTCGACCGGGGGTACCGCGTGTTCGCCGGCAGCTATTTGCCCGATTGGCCGGAGCTCGGCCAACTTGCCGCAAGCGAGCCGGAGCGGCTGACCGTCCTGCCGCTCGATATCTCCGACGAGGCCTCGGTCAACGCCGCCGCCGCGTTCATCGCTTCGCGGACGGACCGGCTCGATGTCTTGATCAACAACGCCGGCATCCACAACGAGCCGGAGAGCACGATCCTCGACGACCTGAACTTTCCGTATATGCTGAAGGAATACAGCGTCAACGCCCTCGGTCCACTGCGCGTCACGCATTCCGTCATCCGGCTCCTGCTCGCGGGCGAAGGCCGGAAGCTCGTCAACATCGGCTCCGAGGCGGGAAGCGTCTCCGGCAATTGGCGGACGCACACGTACGGCTACACGATGAGCAAATCGGCGCTGAACATGCAGTCGGCGATTCTTCAGCTCCACCTGAAGGAATTCGGCGTGAAGGTGCTGTGCCTGCATCCCGGCTGGGTGCGCTCGTACATGTCCGGCGAGAAGAACCTCGACGCCGCGCTGGAGCCGGAGGTTCCGGCGGAAGGCATCCTGCGGCTGATCGAAACCGAACACGATCCCGAGGGGCCGTTGTATATGGATTACACCGGAGCGCCGATGAGCTGGTAAGCCCGGTCGCGGTTCGAAGCGACAAAAAAGCATCCGTGCGTTCCCCCTGCGGGAGGGAACTGACCCCCTAGCGTGAGACAAATCAAAACACCTTCAAGAAACCTCATCCATGTCGTAAGCTGTGGAGGACAAACTTGGAGGTGTTTTACGTTGGGAACAAGAGTGAGTTACCCGGTGGAG